>CAVXJC010000008.1:0-350086 GCA_963762075.1 uncultured Actinomycetes bacterium | reverse complement strand
CCGAGCTCAACGGAGACCTGGAGCGCCAGCGCGCGATGACGGCCGCCGAGGACGAACGATCGTGACGCCGTGAGCACGCAACCGCGACGGGTGCATCCGCGCGTCGAGTGGCTCGCCGGCTACAGCTGGCGTCTCATCGTCATCGGCATCGTGGCACTGGCCGGCCTGTGGCTGATCCAGCGGCTGGCGCCGGTGGTCGTGCCGCTGGCGATCGCGACGTTCCTGACCCGGCTGCTGCTGCCGATCTCGAACGCGCTGCGGCGTCGCCGCTGGAGACCGGGCTTGGCGGCCATCACGACGTTGGTGGTGTTCCTGGCGTTGCTGGCGGGGGTGTCCACGCTGATCGTGCCATCGATCGCCGACGAGTTGGGCACGCTCGGTCCGACCGTGACCCAGGCGATCGACGACGTGCAGGATTGGCTCGTCGACGAGAGTCCCTTCGACGTCTCCCGCGAGGCGATCGATCGACTCCGCGACCGTGCGGGCGAGCGCCTGGCCGGCTTGTTCAGCACGTCCGATGGTCAGTTCGCCGACGGCGCGGCGTTGGTGGCGGAGGTGATCGCTGGGCTGTTCCTGGCGCTGTTCCTGACGTTCTTCATGCTGCGCGACGGCGCACGGCTCGCAGCCTGGGCGAGCACCCGGGCACGCCCCGGACGGCGCGCGACCTTCCAGCGAGCAGCGGAGCGTGGATGGTGGACTCTCGGCGGCTACATCCGTGGAGCGGCCGCGCTTGGTGTCATCGAGGCGATCGCGATCGGCCTCGCGCTGCTGCTGTCGGGCGGCGGCCTCGTCGCGCCGGTCATGATCGTCACGTTCGTGGCGGCGTTCGTGCCGATCGTCGGGGCGATCGTCGCGGGCCTCATCGCGACCCTCGTCGGCCTCGTCACCGGCGGCCTCACGACCGCCGCGGTGGTCGCCGTCGTGGCGATCGTCGTGCAGCAGCTCGACAACGACTTCCTCGCGCCGTGGGTCTACGGCAGGGCGCTCAGCCTGCATCCCGCCGCCGTCCTGGTCAGCGTGGTGGCGGGCGGGGCGCTGTTCGGCATCGCCGGCACGCTGCTCGCCGTGCCCGTGGTGGCCGTCGCCGTGAACGTGACGAGGGAGCTCGTCTCCGACGACCCCGACAACCGCGACTGAGCACGAGCGGTGCGAGGACCTGATATGCGGGCACGCATCGTCCGCGTCGCCGGAGAGGAATCGCACGTTCCCGGGAACGTTCGACACTTCCCGCGGGTGTTCGTGCTCAGCGGTCCCGCACCGAAGGATGCACCAGCTCGACCTCCGATGTGCCGAGGTCGTAGATGTCGTAGGCGCGATACGGGGTCATGCCGACGCTCTCGTACAGCGCGACGGCGCCGGTCGGATTCTGCGCATCGACACCGAGCCTCACGTCCCGGTGGCCTCGCTGGGCGAGCTCGGCGAAGGCACGGCGCAGGAGCGCCTTCGCGATGCCGCGCCCACGCCATGCGGGAACCACGCCGAGGATCGCGACGTTCCCCTCACCCTCAAACGACAGGGCCACGACGAGCCCGACGACCGCTGCTTCGACCTCCGCGAGGAATGCCAGGGACGGATCCCAGTCTTCGGCTCCGTACATCTCCTCCTCGAACAGGTCGAAGGGGACCGGACGGAACCCCCAGTGATCCGCGAACGACGCCTCCTCCGCCTCGTGCAGTGCGTGCTCGTCCCTGCCGGTCTCGAACGCCCGGATCGTCACGCCGGCCGGCGCTGCGCCGGCGTCCTCATCGGAGGCCAGAGCCTTGCCCATCGTGTAGGACGACCGCACCCGGACGTAGCCGCGCGCAGTCAGCAGCGCCTGCCCTGCAACGTCTCGGTCGGCCGTCTGTGCGCGGATGCCTTCCGAACCGCGCTCCGCCGCGAGGGCCTCACCCCACGCCAGGGTCCAGGACCCGATCCCCCGGCCAAGGTGATCCGGATGTGTTCGGATGAGGGAATCGAGCGGACCGCCCTCCTCGGGGCGCCAGATGCCCTGCGCGAAGCCGGCCGGCTCAGCGTTCCTCATGACGAGCCGGGTGTCCCGCTCGAGGTCCGTCGACGGCACGTGCCAGATCCAGGTGAGGTACTCCCGGACCGGATCGGGATCGAGCCCGAGGGCCCGGTCGGCGTCGTCCATGAGGCGGATGACGCCGTCCAGGTCGGCGTTTGTCGCGGCCCGCACGGTGTACTCGGCCGGAAGGATGTGAAGGTCGGTCATCGGCAGCGCCGAGCATAGTGCTCGATGTTAGACCCCTCGCTATCGTAGGCGCACCACGCAGGAACGCTGACCATGAGAGGCGCTCAACCGCGCTCTCGATCCTCGTGGGCGCCGAGCTCAACGGAGAGCTGGAGCGTCAGCGCGCGATGACGGCCGCCGAGGACGAACGATCGTGACGCCGTGAGCACGCAACCGCGACGGGTGCATCCGCGCGTCGAGTGGCTCGCCGGCTACAGCTGGCGTCTCATCGTCATCGGCATCGTGGCCCTGGCAGGCCTGTGGCTGATCCAGCGGCTCGCGCCCGTGGTCGTGCCGCTGGCGATCGCGACGTTCCTGACCCGGCTGCTGCTGCCGATGTCGAACGCGCTGCGACGTCGCCGCTGGAGACCGGGCTTGGCGGCCATCACGACGTTGGTGGTGTTCCTGGCGCTGCTGGCGGGGGTGTCCGCGCTGATCGTGCCGTCGATCGCCGACGAGTTGGGCACGCTCGGTCCCACCGTGACCCAGGCGATCGACGACGTGCAGGACTGGCTCGTGGACGAGAGCCCCTTCAACGTCTCCCGCGAGGCGATCGATCGACTCCGCGACCGTGCGGGCGAGCGCCTGGCCGGCCTGTTCAGCACGTCCGATGGTCAGTTCGCTGACGGCGCGGCGTTGGTCGCGGAGGTGATCGCTGGGCTGTTCCTGGCGCTGTTCCTGACGTTCTTCATGCTGCGCGACGGGGGGCGGCTCGCAGCCTGGGCGAGCGCCCGGGCACGCCCCGAACGGCGCGCGGCGTTCCAGCGAGCAGGCGAGCGTGGATGGTGGACTCTCGGCGGCTACATCCGCGGAGCGGCCGCGCTAGGTGTCATCGAGGCGATCGCGATCGGTCTCGCGCTGCTGCTATCGGGCGGCGGCCTCGTCGGACCGGTCATGATCGTCACGTTCGTGGCGGCGTTCGTGCCGATCGTCGGGGCGATCGTCGCGGGCCTCATCGCGACCCTCGTCGGCCTCGTCACCGGCGGCCTCACGACCGCCGCGGTGGTCGCCGTCGTGGCGATCGTCGTGCAGCAGCTCGACAACGACTTCCTCGCGCCGTGGGTCTACGGCAGGGCGCTCAGCCTGCATCCCGCCGCCGTCCTGGTCAGCGTGGTGGCGGGCGGGGCGCTGTTCGGCATCGCCGGCACGCTGCTCGCCGTGCCGGTGGTGGCCGTCGCCGTGAACGTGACGAGGGAGCTCGTCTCCGACGACCCCGACAACCGCGACTGAGCACGAGCGGTGCGAGGCCTGGTCTGCGGGCACGCATCGTCCGCGTCGTCGCCGGAGACGAACCGCGCGTTCCCGGCAACGTTCGACACTTCCCGCGGGTGTTCGTGCTCAGCGGTCCTGCACCGAAGGATGCACCAGCTCGACCTCCGATGTGCCGAGGTCGTAGATGTCGTAGGCGCGATACGGGGTCATGCCGACGCTCTCGTACAGCGCGATGGCACCGGTCGGATTCTGCGCATCGACACCGAGCCTCACGTCCCGGTGGCCTCGCTGGGCGAGCTCGGCGAAAGCACGGCGCAGGAGCGCCTTCGCGATGCCGCGCCCACGCCATGCGGGAACCACCCCGAGGATCGCGACGTTCCCCTCACCCTCGAACGACAGGGCCACGACGAGCCCGACGACCGCTGCGTCGACCTCCGCGAGGAATGCCAGGGACGGATCCCAGTCTTCGGCTCCGTACATCTCCTCCTCAAACAGCTCGAAGGGAACCGGACGGAACCCCCAGTGATCCGCGAACGACGCCTCCTCCACCTCGTGCAGTGCGTGCTCGTCCCTGCCGGTCTCGAACGCCCGGATCGTCACGCCGGCCGGCGCGGCGCCGGCGTCCTCATCGGAGGCCAGAGCCTTGCCCATCGTGTAGGACGACCGCACCCGGACGTAGCCGCGCGCAGTCAGCAGCGCCTGCCCTGCAACGTCTCGGTCGGCCGTCTGTGCGCGGATGCCTTCCGAACCGCGCTCCGCCGCGAGGGCCTCACCCCACGCCAGGGTCCAGGACCCGATCCCCCGGCCAAGGTGATCCGGATGTGTTCGGATGAGGGAATCGAGCGGACCGCCCTCCTCGGGGCGCCAGATGCCCTGCGCGAAGCCGGCCGGCTCAGCGTTCCTCATGACGAGCCGGGTGTCCCGCTCGAGGTCCGTCGACGGCACGTGCCAGATCCAGGTGAGGTACTCCCGGACCGGATCGGGATCGAGCCCGAGGGCCCGGTCGGCGTCGTCCATGAGGCGGATGACGCCGTCCAGGTCGGCGTTTGTCGCGGCCCGCACGGTGTACTCGGCCGGAAGGATGTGAAGGTCGGTCATCGGCAGCGCCGAGCATAGTGGTCCGCTGTCAGACCCCATGCGCTCTCCAACGTGGGGTTCACGCGCTGCCTGCTGATCGACTGCAAGGTCTGACTGAGGAGTGGCGCATCAGCTTCGGGATGTGCGTGGCGAGATCGCCCATGTCGCGGTGGTGGTCAAGTTTAGGCGTGGAGCCACCCACGGTCGAAGCCCGTCGCCGCGGCTGCTACACGGCGTGATCGGTGAATCGGAGCGACTCCACGATGTCAGCCAGCTCGGCGCGGTCGGCCTCGGCGGCGTCCGGTGAATAGGTGGCGTCGATCACGAGTCGCTGCCCGTCGACGTCGAGGACCCACAGCATGTCGACCTGGCCCGCGACCTGCTGGTACCGCTCGCCGAAACCGTTGCCGAGCCAGCTGACGAAGTCCCGGTGACCGTTGGACGGTTCTACGTCGCATGCTTCGAAGTCGCCATCGCCAGTGACCACCATGTCGTCCGGCACCGACCACTCGAGGTAGCGACCGTGGTAACCGTCGAGCGTCACGTCGATCGGTGTCGTGGCATGACGCATCGGCTGGGCTTCCAGTGCTGCAACGAGATCGTCGACCGTCGGCCCCGGATCGTAGAGATTCCCCTTCCAGTGGCACGGGTTGCGGGGGACCTCACCCACGTCCCAGACGCTGAGACCGAGCACTTCGGACCCGCTCTTGATCACGAAGTGGCCATCGATCGCTAACCATGCGGGGGGCGCCTCGACGGTGTAGCCCGGATAGTCGCCGCCGCCCAAGACCTGGGCAGCGATCGTCGTGGGGGCCTGTTCAATCGACGGCGCTGGCGTCGACGGAGGCCCCTCGGGCTCGCCCGAGCATGCGGCGACGAGCAGCGACGCCGACACCATCAGCCATCCACGGGTCGTCCATCGGTGCGCGCGCCTCGACACGTTCATCCCTCGCACTCGGTCGTCACGAGGAGGGTGGCCGCGTCCGCCCACCCCTGCATGCAGGCGTCCACGTCCAGGTGGCGGGTCGCCCCCGACGTCACGTCGTAGATCGCGATCCGCCCGCTCGACAGGTCGTCGTAGGCGATCGACGCGCCGTCGGGCGACCACGAGGGGTTCGCGCCGGGCACATCCGCGATCGTCCGGACGTTTGTGCCGTCGGCGTCCGCGGTGCTCACGATTCGTGTGTCGGAAGGGACGAACACGATCCGGGTACCGTCGATCGACCAAGAGAACGACAAGGCTCCCTCGAGGAGCGTCTCGGGGGAGCGGCGGCGCCTCGTCGTCGGCGTTGCCGGTGGCATTCTCCCGGCGTTCGACGCTCGTTGCGTCGAGTCAGTTTGGGTTCTCCTCAAGGGACCGAACACGACACTGACTGTCGAGTGATGGCGCTCCGCGACCGGAGAAGCGATCTATGCCGGTCGACTCGCGCGTCTGTAGCGCCCGAAGATCGCGACACAGGGTGAGAACCACGCATGGGTGGGCCTGCCCACGCGGTGCTCAGGGCGAAGGTCGACCCAACGCGACCGGGACGCGGCCGGCGATCGTCGTGCCGACGCCTGGCTGCGACGAGATCGAGACCTCGCCGCCGAGGGCGGAGAGCCGGTCGACGATTCCCTGCAGGCCGCTGCCGAGCTGCACGTCGGCTGCATCGAAGCCCTGCCCGTCGTCGACGACCTCGAACGGCACGTCGCCATCCGCTGTACCAAGCCGCACGCGATGCCGCGTCCGCGTACTTCGCCACGTTCTGCAGGGCCTCGAGCACGCTGAAGTACACGCCGGCTTCCACCTCGGGGCTGTAGCGGTCGAGACTGTCGGGTTCGATCGCGACGGGCAGCGGCACCTTCCGCGCCTGCGCCTCGAGGGCGTCGATCAGCCCTCGGTCGGCGAGGAGCGGCGGATAGATGCCCCGCGCGAGGTCGCGCAGATCCTCGAGTGCCGTCTGCGTCTCGACCTCTATCTGCTCGAGCATCTCGGCGGCCTTCTCTGGGTCGCGTGACGTGAGGGTGCGCGCGAGCCGAGCCTTCACGCTGAGCGCGACGAGCTGCTGCTGCGCGCCGTCATGGATGTTGCGCTCGAGCTTTTTCGCCCGGTCGTCCTGCGCCGACACGATGCGCCGGCGCGATTCGCGCAGCTCCTCGATCAGTTGCACGTTCCGCAGCAGCAACCCCGTCTGGGCCGCCAGGTCCCTCAGGATGCGGTCCTTCGCGGGCGACATCGGATCGCTCGCCGGCATCTCGACGGAGAGCGCTCCGAGCACCTCGCCGCGGTCTCGGACCTCCGCCTCGCCGCGCGTGCGATCCGTCGGCTCGATCGAACCGGGGGCACCCTGCCACGGAGCGGGTGCGTCCGCGTCGGGCGGCGCGCTCGCGACGCGGCGGAACCTGTCGCCCACCCTGATCCACACGTGTGCCGACGTCGCGCCCGTCGCCTGGCCGAGCAGCTGGGCCATGCGCGGCAGTACGTCGTCGCCGGAATACGTCTCGCCGACGCGCTGGCCGAACTCCGTCAGCACCTCGTACGGCGTCGCGCGCCCGCCGTAGACGACACGGTCCGCCAACCACCGCGCGAAGTGCCAGAGCGGCCACACCGACACGCCTACGAGGAACATCGCCAGCCCGACGGTCTGCAACTCTTCTCGCGGCAGGTCGGTGAAGATCGAGCCGACCACGACGAGCACGGAGAGCGAGACGAGCATCACGACGACAACGAGCGTGGCGAACACGATCGTCTTCTTCACGACCAGGTCGAGGTCGTAGAGCCGATATCGCAGGACGGCCACGCCCATCGCGACGGGCACGCCGATGCCGATCAGCGCGAACGAGCCGATGAAGAGCAGTTGCTCGATCAACGAGCCAAGGAAGGCGTCGCCCACCGCGATCGACAGCACGATCTGCACGACCACGAGCATCAGGGTGGCGGCCACCACGTAAGCAAGCCACTTCACCTGCTGCCGTTCCTCGCCGCGAGACCGCACGAACCGCACGACCAGCGCGGAGACGCACGGCAGGATGCACAGGAGGGCCACCGCGCCCGTGGCTGTGACGACCAGGGAGGTGACGGGCTTCAGGGGCTCCACCCCCGCCGGGTTGCGAACGACGACGGCCTCGAGCCCTGTGTCCTCCAGCGGTCCCGGCGCGAGGACGCTGCCGAGCAGGAACAGGCCGATCGTCGAGCCGATGATCCAGGGGAGGAGTCTCCACCTCGGCCCGGGCACGGAACCGGTCGGGAACAGCAGCAGCAGCAGCGAGACGATGGAGATCATCGGGAGCCACAGCACGCTTGTGATCAGTCCCACGATCGGTCCGAGTGGAGCGTCGCTGGGGCCGTCGCGGTACACCCACTGCATGTACTCGTCGGAGAGTCCGACGAGCAGGAACAGCACACCGACCGCGAGCAGCAGCCACCCGATCGCGTTCATCGGCTGCCGTGACGCGAGGAGGGCGCCGGTCACCGAGTAGCCCACGATCATCATCACGGCGACCGGGATGAAGAGCGGGTCCTCGTCGAGGCTCCCGTTGCTGACCGTGAGCGCCATCGTCGGCACCAAGCCGACGATCGCGAGGGCAGCGAATGCCCACGGGATCTTCGATCTCGATCGGTGTCCGAGCTCGGCGCTACTCACCGAGCGATTCTGCATCGGATCATGCGGCAGAGCCAAGGGCCCGGCCGGCCGGCCGGGCCTGGTATCCGACCCGCTGCTCAGCGCGGGCTCGCTATCTCCCTCTGGACGGCCTGCGAGAACCTGCCGGTCAGGTGACATACGGGTTGTCTCCTCTGCATTATTCCAGATCCTCTGCAGCGTAAAAACTCTTAGACAAGAGCAGTGGCGGCTTCCTCGAAGGCGAACTGCCGCCCGTCAGCATAGAGTGGTCGCAAGATGCAGAAGCTCCAACGAACGCAGATCGTCACGAGCACGGCCTTGAACACCAGAGAGATGGGGAACCTTGCTACCGGTTGGACTGGCCTGCCTCGAAGCGAGAACGCGATCGCCGAAACCAGAGGACCGCAAAACGCCCGAGGACCCTGCCCGACGGGGCCGGGTCAGGTGGGAAGGAAGGTGCCCACGGCGCGCGCACACGCAGTGCCCGACCCGTCCCTGAGCTCGCCCTCCGCGCGTGCGGTCCGCCGGCCGACGTGCACCACGCGCGCGTCCACCTGCACCTCGCCGAGCCCCACGGCACGAAGGTAGTCCATCCGGAGGTCCACGGTAGCCCAGTCGCGGTCGGTCGCCGCGATCACGGCGAACGTGAGCGCCGTGTCGAGCAGCGTGGCCAGCGCCCCGCCGTGGGCCATGCCCGTGCCTGCCCCGTTCTCGACCGAGGGGAACAGGGTGCCCTCGATGCGCACGCCTTCCTCCAGCGAGCGTACGGTCAGTGCTCCCATCAGGGCGTGCAGGGGCGCCTCGTCCAGATAGCGCTGCAGTGTCTGCTCGTCGGTCACGTCGGTCCTTCCGCGGGCGGGCGGTAGTATCACACGCCCGTGGCACCCGCCCGAGTGACCAGGAGAGGGAGTGGCAGGTCACAACGTGGGGCTCAAGCTCGACCACGTGATCGTCTGGGGAGACGTCGACCGCGTCGGCGCCGAGGTCTCGCAGGCGCTCGGACTCGAACCCGTGGACGGCGGGGTGCATCCTGGGATCGGCACACGCAACGCGCTGTTCGCGATGGACGGGAACCGTTTCCTCGAGGTGCTCGGGCCCGATGCGGCACAGGAATCCCGAGCCTGGGGCCCGGACGATGACCATCCCGACGGCGCCCTGTGGTGGTGGGTCGCGCGCACCAGGTCGTCGCTCCACGATGTGCGTCATCGGCTCGCCGAGCTCGGCGTCGCACCGGGTCCGATCGAGCGGGGCTCACGCATCCGACCCGACGGGGAGCGACTCGAGTGGGAGACCGTCGACCCGTCGCCCGAGCCGTACGGCACCGCGCTCCCGTTCGTGATCCGCTGGAAGGAAGGCCCACCGCTCCGAGGGCTGACAGACGTCTGCGAGTTGCGAGAGCTGCGCCGCGCCACCCCGATGTGCAGGGACTGCAGGCGGTGCTCGACGGCCTCGGTCTCGGTGCCCTCGAGGTCGAGCGCGCAGGGACCCCGGGGTTCAGCGCCGTCATCACCGGCCCCGCTGGAGCGATGGAGCTCACCACCCCATGAAGGCCGTCCACTTCGAGCAGCACGGAGGGCCTGAGGTGCTGAGGCTGGGCGAGGTCCCGACGCCTGAGCCAGGGCCGGGCGAGGTGTTGGTCAGGGTGGAGGCGTGCTCGCTGAACCACCACGATGTCTTCACCCGACGCGGCATGCCGGGCATCCGCGTACCGATGCCGATGGTGCCGGGCTGCGACGGTGCCGGTCACGTCGCCGCGCTCGGCCCCGACGTGCAGGACTGGGCCGAGAGCGACCGGGTCCTGATCGACCCACTGATCGGCTCGACCGGCATGATCGGTGACACGGCGTGGGGCGCCTGCGCCGAATTCGTTTGCGTGCGAGCGGACCAGTTGATCGCGCTGCCCGACGACGTGGATGCCTCGATGGCATCGTGTCTGCCCGTCGCCTATGGCACCGCCCAGCGCATGCTCGTCACGCGCGGCTGTGTGCTCGAAGGAGAGACCGTCCTGATCCTCGGCGCGAGCGGCGGCGTCGGTACCGCGTGCGTGCAGCTTGCGAAGTCACTCGGCGCCATAGTGATCGCGGTCGCAAGCACGGCCGAGAAGTGTGCGCGGCTGCGGGCGCTCGGCGCCGACGAGACTGTGAACTCCTCGGTGACCGACATCGTCGAACACGCTCGGCGCACCACCGGCCGATTGTTCTCAGGGGGCGGCTACGACGTGGTCGTGAACTTCACGGGCGGCGACACGTGGGCGCCGTCGCTCCGCTGCGCGAAGATGGGCGGACGCGTACTCACGTGCGGCGCGACGGCGGGCTACGACCCGCCCACTGACCTCCGCTACATCTGGACCGGCGAACTCGACGTCCGCGGCTCCGACGGCTGGGAACGCGACGACCTGATCGCCTTGCTCGATGCCGTTCGCAGCGGTCGCCTGAAGCCCGTGATCGACCGGGTGCTACCGCTCGACAGGGCCATCGAAGGATTGCGGCTGCTCGAAGGGCGAGCGGTCTTCGGCAAGGTCGTGATCGCGCCTTGACACCTGTCGGGCCGAGGCCAGCGAGCCTCGCGACGATCCACCAGTCCTCGCTCGGCCTCGACCGGCCCGCCCTGACCGATCTGTCCGTCGACCCGACGGTGCGCCTCACCTACGACGAGCTCGACGGCCTCATGGCCCGGGTGGCGGGCGGGCTCGCCGCACGGGGCATCGGCCACGGCGACCACGTCGGCATCCTCGCCGAGAACTCCGCTCGCTGGGTGGTCGCGTTCTTCGCGATCCTGCGGCTCGGGGCGGTCGCCGTACCGCTGAGCCCGCGGCTTCCCGACGGCATGCTCCACGCTGTCGCTCTGGACGCCGACGCCCGCCTGGTGCTTGACCGACGCCGCCAACGCGTCGCGGCTTCCCGACTCCCTACCGACGCAGGGCATCGACGCCGACGACCTGCTCGGGCCGATGGCAGCGCCCGCACCGGTCGATCCCGACGACACGGCGATCTTGCTGTACACGAGCGGCTCCACCGGCCGGCCCAAGGGTGCGCTCCTGAGCCATCGGAGCCAGCTCTTCACGCTGGAGTCCTGGGCGAGCGTCGAAACGAGCCGCACGATGACGCGGACGCTCGTGGCCGCGCAGCTGTTCCACAAGAACGGCCTCGGCGAGACGAAGCTCGGGCTGTGGCTCGGGGCCGAGGTGGTGTTGCAGCGCCGATTCGACGCGCGCGCCTACCTCGAGGCGGCCGCGGCCCTGGAGTGCTCGACGCTCTCGGGTGTGCCGACGATGTTCGCGCTGATGATGGCCGAGCACGAGCTGCTGGAGCGGCTCGACCTCACGTGCGTTCGCGGGCTCGAGATCGGTTCCGCGCCGCTCACCGAGGCGCTTCTCGAGCAGGTACGCCGTGTCTTCCCGAAGGCCGACTGTCTACAACTCCTACGGCACCACCGAGGTGGCCGCGATCTTCGGCGATCGCCACCCGTCGGGCGGGCCGGCGCCCCGGACGTCGGTCGGCTATCCGCTGGAGTCGGTCGAGGTGCGCCTCGTCGGCGACGACGGCGCAGAGGCGAATCCGGGCGAGCTCTGGGTGCGCTGCGAAGGTGTGATGAGCGGCTACCTGAATGCGCCCGAGCAGACGCGCGCCAAGCTCGTCGAAGGCTGGTGCCGCACGGGCGACGTGATGGTGCGAGACGACGAGGGCTGGTTCCATTTCGTGGGCCGCACGGACGACATGTTCGTGTGTGGGGGCGAGAACGTGTACCCAGGCGCTGTCGAGCAGATGCTGGAGCGCCATCCGTCGATCCGCCAGGCGGCGGTGGTCGCGGTGCCTGACGAGGTGAAGGACGCCGTGCCGGTGGCGTTCGTGGTCAGGACCACGGCGGACCTGAGCGAGGACGACGTGAAACGCTGGGCCCTCGAGCACGGCCCGGCCGCCCAGCATCCCCGCGCGGTGTGGTTCCTGGACGAGCTCCCGCTCAGCGGCACCGAGAAGGTGGACCGCACAGGGCTCGTCGAAGAGGCCGGCCGTCGGCGTCTTTAGTGCTTCGGGATGTCCTTGTCCGGGTCGATGAACGGTTTCGGTACCGTCGTGGCCCACTGCCTGCCGCCAGGGGTCTCCACCTCGAATCGGTTCCCGATATCGGCGGATCCGATCGGGAGCATCGCGAAACCGATGTTCTTCTCGAGTCTCGGCGAGTAGCACGCCGACGTGACGTTGCCGATGCGCTGGCCGCCATCGAAGACGGGGAACACGTCGATCATCTCGTTGTCGATGAACGAGCCGAGGCTCGGGCCCTCGATCTCGACACCCACGAGCTTTCGCTGTGGCCCCTTCGACGCGATGCGCTGGAGGGCCTGCTTGCCGATGAAGTCCGCGTCCTGCTCAAGGTCCACCATCCACGTGTAGCCCATGTCGACCTCGAACGGGTTCGTGTCGTACCAGATGTCGCAGCCGAAGGCGAGGATGCCACCCTCGATGCGACGGATGTGGCACGGCCCGATCACGCGCAGGTCGTGCTGGCGGCCGGCTTCCAGCACGATGTTCCACAGCTTCTGTCCGTTGGCCGTGGCATCGCGCAGGTAGATCTCGTACCCCAGCTCGCTCGTGTAGCCGGTTCGTGAGACGACGACGCGCATGCCATCGAGCTCGAGGTCCTGGGACATGAAGTAGTAGGGGATGTCGAGGATGCCCGAGCCGAACAACTCGACCATGACCTCTTTGGACCGCGGGCCCTGGATCTGCACGGGCGCGACGTCGACCTCTCGGATAGTCACGTCCATGCCGGAGTTCACGGCCAGGCCCTGCGCCCACAAGCCCACGTCGCTGTCGGCGAGCGAGAGCCAGAACCTGTCCTCCTCGAGCCGCAGCAGGACCGGATCGTTGATGATGCCGCCGTCCGCAGCGGTGACGAACACGTATTTCGCCTGGCGGACGGCGCATTTCGTCATGTCGCGCGGGACCATCATGTTCGTGAAGTCGAATGCGTCGGGGCCCGGAGATCTCGATCTGTCGTTCGACCCCGACATCCCACATCGTGACGGCATTCAAGAGGTGCCAGTACTCCGCGACCGGATCTCCGTAGTGCCGCGGGTGGTACGTGTGGTTGTACACGCTGTACCGCTGGACGCCGAGCTCACGCGACGCGTAGAAGTACGGCGATCTGCGCAGCCTGGGGTAGAGCAGGATTCCGGGGTTCTCGTTGATCGCCACCGGGACGCCTCCTTCTCGATCGTTGCCCTGGCCCGAAGAGTAGTTCCTCCCTCCGTCGGCGATCAGCGTGAGGATCCGCCTGTAGCCTTGAGTGGAACTCGTTCCGAGGAGGCGATCGACGGAGTCGGCGTCGGCTGTCCACACCGCTCATCCCCTTCGGTCTGGGCGACGACGCTGCATCTGAAGACCATGAGGGCAGTCGTCTATGACGAGTACGGTCCCCCGAACGTGCTGCGGGTTGCCGACGTCCCGCTCCCGTCGCCGGGTGACGGGCAGGTACGAGTCAAGATCGCTGCCACGTCGGTCAACCGCAGCGATTGGGAGTGCCTGCGTGGCTCACCGCTGTACGCGCGCCTCGGGGGACTGCGCACACCGGCGAATCGCACGCTCGGCTCGGACATCGCCGGGTGGGTCGACGCCATCGGCACGGGCGTCACTCGGTTCCGGCCAGGTGACGAGGTGTACGGCGACAACCTGGCGCTGATGGGCGGCTTCGCCGAATACGCGATCGCCGCCGAATCGGCGCTCGCCCACAAGTCTCCGGGGCTGACGTTCACCGAGGCGTCGACCATCCCGCAGGCCGGAGCCATCGCGCTCCAGGGCACGGTCGGAGTCACGGACGGGAGTCGGGTGCTGGTGAACGGGGCCGGAGGCGGATCCGGTTCGTTCGCGATCCAGCAGGCCAAGCGGCTCGGCGCGCACGTCACCGGGGTCGACAACGTCGGCAAGCTCGAACACATGCGGTCGCTCGGCGCGGATGACGTGATCGACTATCGCCGCGACGACTTCACGCGCGGAGGTCCCTACGACCTGATCCTCGATCTGGTCGCCCATCGATCCGTACTCGCCACTCGGCGAGCGCTCGCCCGCGGCGGTCGCTACCGATGCGTCGGCGGGCCAGTGCCCGTCCTCGTGGGGGTGGTGACAGTTGGCTGGATCATCGGCGCGCTCACCCATCGCCGGATGGGGATGCTCGTCGTGAAGGAGGGTCCCGCGCACTTCGAGCCGTTGGCCGAGTTGTGCGTCGCCGGAGACATCCGCATCCCCATCGACCGCACGTTCGAACTTGCCGAGGTCCCCCAAGCCCTCGCCCACGTGGGTGAGGGCCGTGCCCTCGGGAAGGTCGTCGTCGAGATCCACTGAACCGAGCGCCGCCGCTTGGGGCCTGAATGGGTTCAGCCCCAGCTGTTGTGTTCGGACGAGGGATTGCAGAGACTCTCGTCCATGAGATTCACGGGTGCCTTGGCTGCCGTACTCGTCGTACTCACCGCCTCGCCGGCACCGGCTGACTATCAGGACGTCGATCCAGATGACAGCGACGGGATCGACATCAGCCGAGTGACCTCAAACGTCTTCGGGTCTCCGAAGCGGATCCGGTTCAGGGTCGAGTTCCTTGAGGACATCGATTGGACGTTGGAGCCAAGGATTCGAGTCGAGATCGACTCGTTCGGGAGCGAACACGTCGACGCAAGAGTCACGATCAAGGGGCGCACCCAGCCTCGCTGCGTCCTCTATTCGGCACCCGCCAGGGCTCGCTTGCGGGGTCTCCGCGTGGGCAGCGATTTCGTCTCTTGTCAGTTGCGACGTAGCTTCTTGCCCTGCCAGCTGACGCGCAGCATCCGATGGCGAGTGATCGCGACGTATCTCCGGGAAGCACCCGTCAATGACCTCGCTCCCGGTGGTTCGTCGTTCTACCCACGCGCGTAACAGGCGTCGGGGTAGACAGGCCGACGAGTAGCCCGGTGGGAGGAACGTCCAACCTCAGACAGGGGATCCGCAAGCCCCGAGAGGCATCGGATGCCCACCGGCAGGGAGATGCGGCGTGAGCGGCTGGGGACGGCTGGTCTTCCTTGACGGAAGAGGTCAGGCGCCCAAGGGACTCCCTTCGGCTGATGCGCCGGACGTGCCGGCTACGCCTGGACCGGCACCGGGTACACCTCGTCTGCCGGGTGACCGGCACGCTCGTGGATCTTCAGGACGGCTTCCTTGCTCGGTGCCTCCGAGAGGCACCAAACGAGGCCGGTTTCCGGGTCTGCCCAGGCGTGCTTGAAGTCCACATTCTCGTCTGCCTGAATCGCGAGATCGGCCCTGTGGGCCTCCATGAGCCCGTCCGGCGTGATGCCCTCCATGCCGCGGTGCACGTCCATGTACTCCGGCATGCTTCGACCTCCTCCTCGGAAGAATCGCTCCAACCTTTCTTGAGTACACCGCCACGCGCGATGCAGTCAAGGTCGTCGGCGACGACGCCAGCTCGTCGCGACGACCTGCTCGGGACTACATGGACCTGGAAGCCGACGACGATTGCGAGCCAAGAAGCTCAAGATCGAACTGCCTGGTGGAGCAGGCGGCGGCGAGTAACGGAATGGGGAACTCGATGTCGGGGAAGGGAGCCCCGGGTTGTCGGCCCGAGGCTCCGAATCCAGGGGAGGGATTCGGGTGCATCCTAGGACAACTGCGTTAGGCCGTCTACCCCTCGGGTCGGTTGGTCGAGGGCGGGGAGGCAAGAGGGGAAACGTCCCCGCCCCCAGACCAAGCGACGGCCCGTGGGAGGGCCGATAGACACGGTAGGGGCTCTGTACGACACGGCACGGAGACGGCGGGTGACGCGACTACTCCGTACGGGATTCGTCGACCTTCCGCACCCATTCGATAGGCCAGGCGAGCACGGCGGACGACCGTTCCCACACGATGTGAACCGTGCCTTCCCGGTCCCCCAGTCGTTCGATCACCCCCCGTTCCGAGGGCTCAGGCCAGTGCAGCACAGGGCTTGGCGGTCCCACGAACTCGACCGCATCACCTTCGACCATTGCTGTCCTATCGGACGGCGGGGCTCAGTCACTTGAGCGACAGCGTGTCCCCTCATCGACCGACCCTGGCCGAGCTACGGATAGCGGTCGAGGGCGGAGGAGTCAGGGGGTGTCGCATCCACACGTTCGGCTCCACGTAGGCTCCCTCGTCGCGCGCCCGGTCGATAGCGACCGGGACGAGTGCACCGGGCACGACGTAGAGGTCGGTGTCGGGGAAGGCCATCCCGGTCCACCCCTCCCACTCGGCGACCGTTCCGGTGATCGTCATGGACCGCGGCGCGATCGCGAGGAGCTCCGCCCCGACGCGCTCGTGGACTCGGAGCCACGGGTCGCGCGGCAGCCCGTCCTCCCTGCGCCACCCCACATATCGCTCCATGGGGGTCAGCGGGTAACGCGACTTCTCGGTCGGACGCACCGGGGCGATGAGGGCCCCAAGACCGCGCCCTCGCGCGACTTCGCGCATGGCCTCGACGATGCGCCTCGATAGGCCGCGGGCCCGGGCGCTCGGCTTCACGACCGCCTGCATCGCGCAGAGGACATCGGCGCCCTGGCCGCCGACGTCGTCACGGGCGCTCGCGACGCGTCGGAGCACGCCGTCGATCCCGTCATCGGGAAGATCCTCGAGCGAGCCGTCCCAGGCCACCGGAATCGAGTTTCCGTGCGCGAGCACCTCGCCGGTGTCCCGATCGAGCAGGTAGAGCTGGCAGTCTGGCGCCTCGTCGTAGAGGAGGCCCCACAGCTCGTTGACGGTCGGGTCGTGGAGCATGAAAGCCGGCCACGCCGAACCCACGACGTCGTCCCACGATGCGTCGAGCTCGGGCCGGTCGGCGTAGCGCACCACCTGCACGTTCACGGAGGGACTCTAGGCTCGTCCCGAGCGGTGCGCCGCCGCGGGCGCTCGTGACGCTGGATCAGCGAGCGATCGCCCTCGCGTTCCGGCCACTGAACCCGGGGCACCGCCTGCGATAACGTCGTCGCCGAGAGCTTCTCCGCGGCGACTAGGACTGATCCGCAGGTTCGCCGACGCTGCCGCTATCTTCCCGAGGAAGGCTGTGCGCGGGGTCTGACGGATCCTCTGCCTCGGTCGTCTCATCGCGTCCCGGGTAGTCATTGTCCGGAGGCGATCCCGCGTCGGTGATGCCTTCGCGCTCGAATGGACGGGGGAGTCCATCGCGATCCACGTCCCGCTTGGGCGCCTGCATGTCCGCGGGAACCTGCACGATCGGGCCGTCCTTATCGCCTGGATCGCTGTTGCCACTGGCCGCTTCACCAACCATCGTCAGCCTCCCGTCAGCACGTTCAATAGCACCGTCAGCGCGATCGACGCCATGACCGAAATGAGGATCATCATGAGACAGCCGACTCCACCTCCCAGTGGCTGGATCTCCCATCGTCCGAACCTCAACGGTGACCCTCCTCTCCGATGCCAGCGCGATACCCACGTGTGCTGAACAACACACTTCCGGAGCCGTCGCAGGAGATGCGAAGGCACCATGACGAAACGTTGGGTTCCCGGATGGTGAAGACTGAGATCCTGCTCTCCGGGTAAGGTCGCCACATGCCGCGGGCTGTGTGGACGGGCTCCCTGTCGTTCGGGTTGGTATCGATTCCGGTCGCTCTCTACCCGGCCACGAGTCCGAAGGACGTGAGGTTCCACCTCTTCGATCGACAAGGGCGTCGCGTCCGCCATCGCCGGGTATCCGAGGACGCGGCATGGGAAGACCTTCCCGGCTCTTCGTCGTCGGAACCGTCGTTGTCCTCGGAGGAGACCGAGCCGTCTGGGCACCCCGTGCGGGATGTGGCCGAGCATCCATCTTCCGCGGTGACCGATCGTTCTCCGCCGAACCTGGAGCTGCGCTACGAGGACCTCGTGCGGGGCTACGAGGTGGAGCCCGGAAGGTTCGCGATGGTCGAGCACGAGGAGATCGAGCGCGCCCGACCGGAGCGCAGTTCCGTCATCGAGCTCGAAGACTTCGTCGAGCTCGATGACATCGATCCCGTGTACTTCGAGAAGACCTACTACGTCGCCCCTCGTCCCGAGTCCGCGAAGCCGTACCTGCTGCTGCAACGTACGCTCGACAGAACGCACCGCGTCGGCATCGGTCGCTTCGTACTCCGCACGAAGCCGCATCTCGTGGCCATCCGCGCCGCTCGAGACGCGCTCGCCCTGGAAACGTTGTTCTTCGGCGACGAGGTGCGCTCGCCGTCTGACGTCGTGATGTCAACCACCGACACCGTGACGGATCGAGAACTTGCGATCGCGGAGCAGCTCGTCGAGATGCTCGCGAGCAACTGGGATCCGGAGCGGTATGCCGACGAGTATCGACAGGAGTTGCTTCGCATCATCGCCCAGAAGTCTCCCGTCGCCGCCCCTGACGAAGCTGAAGTGCGACCCGCAACGACACAGCGCATCGAGGAACTCATGGACGCTTTGAAGCGCAGTGTCGAGGAAGCGAAGACCGCACGCAGACCGAGTCGCGATCGGCGACGAGCCGGGTAGCCAACCGGCGGCTCGGGTTGTCCGGCCCGCACCCACCTGTTGTTTCCCTTCAGTAGGGCGGGAACCCCTTCACTGAGGTTGGCTTATTGGCACTCTCCGTTACGAGATTGTTGCGATCCGGTTCATCGAGTTTCGCCGGACACCCGCTCGGCAAGTACCTCATCATGGATCGGACGGAATTGCTGGCACGGATGCTGGACGCCACGTCCCCGAACGAGACGTCGACGGGGGTCTACGACGCTCGTCGTTGGCTCGTTGATCACCCCGATGATCAGACGGTGAGGTCCGCTATGGCGGACCTGATAGGAGTCGAGCGCCTGTCTTTGAGCCCAAGGGTAAAAATCGGAGGCTGATGTCCAGGTTCGCGGCGAGCCTGCCGATAGGAAGGTACAAGCACAGGGAGGGTGCGGATGGATGACTTCTTGATGATCCGGTTCGCCTTGGACAACGTGCATCCGCCAAGCCTCGGAGAAGGCGCTCGTGCCGCGTTCGACCGAGTGCTCAACGGTGAAGCGATAGGTGACGCTGATTCTCGCGACGGAAAGAGCTACGCACGCCTGCGTGGCAACCGAATGGCTGGACGACTTCACGGGGTAAGCAATGCCCGCGTAACGTCGCAGAGGCCGCCGAGGCTTCAGCGTGCCAGTGTCCAGCAGGACGGGTCCCTCGATAGAGCCCCACTGTTTCTCAAGCAGAAGGAAGCTGCTGCCTCGATCTAGCCGTGCCTGACTCGTCGTCCACAAGTTTCGGGATGCCCATGTCAGGGAAGGGGATCAACGAGTCGCCGTGACACCCACGGCGGGGACTCCACCGCCCGGCGGCTCTCTCACCCCCCGAATGTTAGAGCCCGGACTCTACGGAGACCGGGCTCTAGCATCTCCGAAGACCTCGAGACCCCGAGGTCGTTCACACCTCGGGGTCTCCGTCTCTTTGAGGCCTCGGACTAGTCATCCATGGATAGATCTCAGGGGCAGTGTTCGAACTCGTTCGCTTGCTCCCCGGTCTCTGTCTCGACATTCAGTGCCTTGAGCTCATCCTCGAGCGCCCGCACCTCCTGTTGGTCACGGCGTTCCAAGGCGTCTGCGAGTGCCTTGGTCGCCGCGAGTCGCCTGGCGCGGAGCTGCTCATCTGCCGTGACGAAGGCGGAAAGGTCGCCTGGAGCCTTCAGCTCCGCGAGGTCTGTCTGAGCCTGCTCGATGCGCTCGGCGATGCGGCGATACCCCGCCGCCATCTCGTCCGGCGTCCCCCCTGGATCGCCAGCTTGATCTGATCGATCTTCGCCGTGCCCGCCTCACAGATGACGTTCCGTTCGTCCCTGTAGGCCGCCAAGTCTTGGGGATCGGCAGGACCGGCGCCGACCTCAATGCCGTCGTCTGCCGCGGTCGGCTCCTTGGGCTCAGTGTCCCCCGCGCATCCGAACGTGCCCAGCGCAACCACCAGTGCGGCGACCATTGTGATGGTTCGGGGTTGGTGCGCGGGCGGGCTGGTGAGCCGGTTCCCGGCGAGGACTGTACGAAGCATCTCGCACCTCCTGTACGCAAGGTCGTCTCTTACACGGCCCGTGGCCTCGGTCCCTTGATACCCGAAGGCTCGAAGAATATTCCGGGAGTCGAGCTGGGGCCAATTCGACGCCCGTCGACCGCTCGATCCTGGTTGCCGAAGGCGAAGGGGGTATCGTGTGCGATGAGGGTGGAGGTGCACTCCCCTCACCGCATGAGGCCCGGTGACGGCATCATTACGACCCCCACCCATCAGGTCCCATGTTTCCCACGCCGGAGCCAGACGACCTGGCTCGCTCGAGGGAAGGGGTTCTTTCATGCAGCGACTCGGAGGCAGCGCACCCGTTCGACGAGTGTTGGTCGTGTTCGCGATGACGGCGGCTGGTTTCGCCATTGACCCCATGGATGGTGCTGTCGCGGCCACCCTTTGCCGCGGCAAGTCTGCGACGATCGAGGGAACCGCCCAGCGAGACGTCCTTGTCGGAACCGCGGGGAGAGACATCATCGCGGGGAAGGGCGGCTCTGACGCCGTGATCGGCCGAGCAGGCGATGACGTGATCTGCGGAGGGTCAGGAGCGGACCAGATCGATGGCCAAAGAGGCAGTGACAAGGTCTTTGGAGACGCCGGCAAGGACGCTTGCTACGCCTCTACACGAGCCGAACGCAATCTCCACAAGGGCTGTGAGAAGCATCGCGCTCCGCCGCCACCGCCTGAGGAGCTTTCGCCGGGCGGGGCGACCATGACCGGGGCTCGAACCTTCCAGGATGGTGGCGGGACCCTCGTTCCCGGGCACCCGGCAGGATTCTTCCACGCGAGTACCACGTGCTTCGCGGGCCAGGGCAGAATCGTTTCCACTATCCACGTGTCTCAGGCGAGTACCGATCCTGCCTATGTCATGGTCCGACCCTGGTTCTCGCATTTTTCGAGTAGTGGTGTGTGGGAAGCGGGGATCGCAGGACCGTGGGAGACCTTCCAGATCCTCGATCGCAGTGGCTCCTTCGACCTCAACACGTACAACACCGCTCCTCTCCATACCTTCCGGACCGCCCACGAATGGTTGTGGTGGGATGGATCTCAGTGGCTTAACCGAAGCGTCACCGGGTGGTACAAGGGTGGTTACGCCTTGTCTGACGGCGTATTCGTGAGCGATATCGCTTACTGCGCCACGTAGCTCGAGGTCGAGGAGCAAGGGTTGCGCCGCGGCCGCCCCGTGTCCCATTCAGAGATTGCCCGTCGAGCTCGCGTGGTGGCACCCGCGCCGGCGCGAGGCCTCCCTCCCGGCCGATCCTCGGGTGGGCGCCCTTGGGCGCCGATCCGCGACGTGCGAACATCGCCCCGTGATGCAGGAACATGCGCAGATTCGGCGACGTCGCCCCTGGCCGACACCTGCTGCTTGCTCGAGTCATGGCCGGGGTCACGTTGGTCAGCTTCGCCATCGGGCTCGGATTCGCGTTACTCGTCGCCTCGATCCGCCCTTCCGGCGCCGGCGACGACCCGCTCGGGGACATCGGCTTCGTGCTCTCGTTCGCGATGTTCCCGGTGATCGGATACGTGCTGGCGTCGCGTCGACCCGAGAACTCGATCGGGTGGTTGATGTCGGGGATGGGCGTCTTCTTCGGCGTCACGGCGGTCGCCAGTGAGCTCGGCAGCTTCCTGATCCACTCCGGCCGGCGGGATGCCGGGCTCGTGCTCATCGCGTTCGATCAACCGAGCTGGGTCCCGATCGTGGTGCTTCCCGTCACGTTCCTGCTGCTGCTGTTCCCGGACGGGCATCTGCCCTCGCCGCGATGGCGATGGTTCGCGTGGGGGCTCGGGGTCGTGCTGACGGTGATCTTCTTCTCGATCCTGCTTGACCCCGCACCGATGCAAGAGTCGCCCGTTCCGGGCGTCGCGAATCCCCTCGGCGTCGAGGCGATCCGCCCGTTCCTCCAGGCCGCACAGTTCCTGATCATCCTGATCCCAGTTGGCGTGCTCGGATCGTTGACCGCGCTCGTCCTCCGGTTCCGCCGTTCGACGGGCATCGAGCGGCTCCAGCTGCGGTGGTTGCTCACGGCCGCCGCGTTCGTGGCCTTGCTCTATTCCGGAGCGATGTTCGCGTCGCTCGGGAGCTCCTGGGGCGGGGAGGGCGACCCGGGCTGGCTCATCTGGGTACAGAACCTCGTGATCGGGTCGTTCGCGTTGATCCCACTCGCGATCGGTGTGTCCGTACTGCGGTACCGGCTGTTCGACATCGACGTCGTGATCAACCGGGCGGTGCTGTTCGGCGCGCTCGCGGTCTTCATCACGCTCGTGTACGTGGCGGTCGTCGTCGGCGTGGGCACCCTCGTCGGTAGCAGGGCCAGCCCCGTGTTGTCGGCCGCCGCTGCGGCGATCGTCGCGCTCGCGTTCCAGCCGCTCCGGCGACGCGCGCAGCGCCTCGCCGACCGGCTCGTCTACGGCAAGCGCGCCACGCCGTACGAGGTGCTCTCCGAGTTCTCCGAGAGGGTCGGGCAGACGTACGCGAACGAGGAGCTGCTCCCGAGGATGGCGCGTGCGCTGGGGGAGGGCACCGGCGCCGCGCGAGCAGATGTCTGGGTGAGGGTCGGGGAGGACCTGCGGCCCGAGGCGACCTGGCCCGAGGACGCGGAAGCCTTGTCCGTGCGGCCCGCGACCTCGGTCGAGGAGGGGGTCGTGACCGGTGCATCGATGTCCGAGCCCGTCCGGCACCGGGGAGAGCTGCTCGGCGCGCTGTCGATCGAGAAGCGCCCTGGAGAGACGCTGTCGGCGACCGAAGAGAAGCTGGTTCGGGACCTGGCCGCGCAGGCGGGGCTCGTGCTGAGGAACGCCGGGCTCACCGAGGAGCTCATGGACTCGATCGCACAGCTCCGCACGTCGCGCCAGCGGCTCGTCACGGCGCAGGACGAGGAGCGCCGCAAGCTCGAGCGGAACCTGCACGACGGCGCGCAACAGCAGATCGTGGGGCTGACGGTGAAGCTCGGCCTGTTGGAGAGGCTCGTCGAGCGGGACCCGGCGCAGGCCCGGTCGATCGCCGGACAGCTCCAGGAGGACGCGACGGAGGCGCTGGAGGAGCTGCGAGACCTGGCCCGCGGGATCTATCCGCCGCTGCTGGCCGATCAGGGATTGGTCGCGGCGCTCCGGTCGCAGGCCCGCAAGTCGGCCGTGCCGGTCACAGTGGAGGGCGACGGCATCGGGCGGTATGCCCGCGAGGCCGAGGCGGCCGTCTACTTCTCCTGCCTGGAAGCCCTGCAGAACGTCGCGAAGTACGCCTCGGCCTCGCGGGTCAACGTCTCGCTCTCCGACGGCGACGGGGTGCTCCGGTTCGACGTCACCGACGACGGTGTCGGGTTCGACACGACGACATCGTCGTACGGGACGGGCCTCCAGGGGATCGCCGACCGCCTCGCCGCGCTCGACGGCTCGATCGAGGTCAGGTCGACCGCGGGCACCGGTACCACCGTGGAAGGCATCCTCCCGGTCGGCGACAGCGCCGGCGCGTAGCGTGGCGGATCCCTAGTCGGGGAGCAGCGGAACCCGAAGTCCCTCGTGGCGCCCGAGGAGCACACCTCTCGTGACCGCGGACGACCCGAAACGTTCGCGCAGGCTATCGAGGGTCGCGTCGATCTCCGACGCGGACGAGCCGTCGAAGGGCAGCGCCAGCTGGACCGCGTCGTCACCGAACAGGTTGCTGAACGTGATGCCGATCAGCGTGATGCCCCGGCGCACGATCTCGGGCAAGGCGTTGGCGAGCAGGATCCGGCCGGCCTCGAGCAGCGTGACCGTGTCGGCCGTCGCCTCGGGCAGGGTATGCGAGCGCGTCGCCCGTGAGAAGTCGTCGAATCGAAGGCGCAACGTCACCGTTCGGCAGACGCGGTGCGCACCCCGCAGGCGCCGGGCGAGCCGGTCGACCAACGCGATCAGGTCGGCATCGAGCGTCTCGGGGGACCGACGACGGCGACCGAGCGCTCGTTGGGTGCCCATCGAGCGACGACGGCGGCCGACCTCCACCCGGCGCGGATCGCGATTGTGCGCGAGGGCGTAGAGATGCCGTCCAACCCCCCGCCCCAGGATCCGCACCAGCGCGGGCTCGCCGAGCTCTGCCACCTCCGCGACGGTGGTGATGGAGCGTTCCCGGAGCTTCCGCGCGGTCACGGGCCCGACGCCCCACAGTCGCTCGACCGGCAAACCGTGCAGGAATGCGAGCTCGCCGTCGACCGGAACGACGAGCAGGCCGTCGGGCTTGGCGACGCCACTGGCGACCTTCGCCAGGAACTTGGTTCGTGCCACGCCCACCGTGACGCGGATCCCGACTCGCTCGAGCACGTCCCGCCGCAGGTGCACCGCGATCTCGGTCGGCGCGCCGGAGATCCTTCGCAGCCCGCCGACGTCCAGGAACGCCTCGTCGATGGAGAGCCCTTCCACGAACGGCGTCGTGTCGTGGAAGACCGCGAACATCGCCTTGCTCGCCTCGCTGTACGCCTCCATCCGCGGTCTGACGACGATCGCCTGCGGGCACAGGCGTCGCGCTTGTGTCTCGCCCATCGGTGTTCGCACGCCGTACGCCTTGGCCTCGTAGCTGGCCGCGAGCACGACGCCGCCACCCACGATCACGGGGCGTCCGCGCAGCGCCGGGTCGTCGCGCTGCTCGACCGACGCGTAGAAGGAATCGGCGTCGGCGTGCAGGATCGTGCCCTCGCTCGCCACCTGTCGATGCTTGCACCGGCCACCGACATGCGTGGTTCGCAAGCGACTCGGTGATCATCGGTTCCCTTCGTGCGCGGCCCCGTCCGCCGGATCCTCGGACTCCCAGCGCAGCAGGTCTCCGGGCTGACACCCGAGCGCTGTGCACAGTGCGGCGAGCGTCGTGAAGCGCACGGCCTTGGCACGACCGTTCTTGAGGACGGCGAGGTTGGCAGGCGTGATCCCGACGCGTTCCGCGAGCGCGCCCACGGACATCTTGCGCCTGGCCAGCATCACATCGATGTCGACGACGATCGGCATCAGATCACCTCGTCCAGCTCGGCCTGCAGGTGGTGCGCCTCGGCGTCGCGGGCGACCGCCTGGGCGAGCAGCATCCGCAGCACGAGGACGATCAGAGCGATCCCGGCGACGAGCACGCCCGCCCCGCCGATCAGGAGCACGATGCCCGGGGCAACGGCTTCGCCCGGCGCGAGGGTGACGCCGAGTCCGAACGTGAGCAGGGAAGCCGCGGCGATCGCGCCGATCACGACGTCGACGTACCGGAAGGCGGCATCGGAGAAGACCGTGCCTCGCCGCACCATCGTCAGCAGGCGCCACACGCAGACGAGGACGACCTGGATGGTCACGATGCCCAGGACCGCGATGATCAGGAGCGGGGCGCGCAGGTACGCGTAGTCGGGGTCCAGCCCGTCCAGGTCGATGGCCAGCAGGGGCACCATCACTCCCTGTACGAACAGTGAGCCGGCGAGCACCACCGCGAGCACGGTGCGCAGCGTCATGACGGTCAGCCTTCCCATGAGTGCTCCTTCAGTCGAGTTGCGATAAGAATAGTATCGATAATCGATCGAGAAGTGTCATGGCAAAGGTGTTGGGTCCCTCCACTCAAGCGACGCCGTTCGAGTGCGGCGCCTGAGTCATGATGACCCCCATGCACGATGCGACCACGCTCCCGACGGGAACCGTGACGTTCCTGTTCAGCGACATCGAGGGAAGCACGCGCCTGGTCCAGCGTTTCGGCGACGCGTACCCGGCGCTCCTCGAGCAACACCACGCCATCGTGCGGTCGGCCGTAGAGGCCAACGGGGGGCTTGTCGTCGGCACCGAGGGCGACTCCTTCTTCGTCGTCTTCCACACCGCGCCCCAGGCGCTGCGCGCGGCGGTCGACGCGCAGGTTGCGCTCGATCGCCAAACCTGGCCCGAGGACGGGCGCATCCGGGTGCGGATGGGCCTGCATACGGGTGAGGGCCGGATCGGCGGCGGGTCCTATGTCGGAGTCGACGTGCACCGCGCCGCCAGATCGCCGCCGCCGGCCACGGCGGCCAGGTGCTCGTCTCGGCGAGCGCCGCCCACCTCGCCGATCGTGCTCTGCCGGAGGAGGTGTCGCTGGTCGACCTCGGTGAGCACCGGCTGAAGGACCTGCTGCAGCCGGAACGGATCTTCCAGGTCACCCATCCCGGCCTCGAGCGCGACTTCCCGCCGTTGTCGACGCTGACCGACCGCCCCACGAACCTGCCGACGCAGACGTCGGAGTTCGTGGGGCGTGACGCGGAGCTCCGGATGATCGGCGACCTCCTCGCCGATCCCGCCGTGCGCCTCGTGACCTTGTTCGGGCCGGGTGGCATCGGCAAGACGCGGCTCGCGCTGCAAGCCGCCGCCGAGCAAGCCGAGCGGTGGACCGACGGCCTCTACTTCGTCGACCTCTCTCCGATGCGGGACGCCGACGCGGCGTTCGACGCCATCGCCCGAGTCGTCGGGGCCGCCGGCGACGGCTCGGCCGGACCCCTCGCGACGCTGCGGGACCACCTCGCGACGCAGACGCATGCTGCTCGTGCTCGACAACCTCGAGCAGGTGATCGACGTCGCAGCCGGTGTGGTCGAGCTGCTGCAGGTATGCGGCGATCTCAAGATCCTCGTGACCACGCGGGAGGCCCTCCGGGTTCTGGGAGAGCGCCTCGTCGCGGTGCCACCGCTCGGGCTCCCGCAGCCCGGTCTTGCGCCCGGAGCGGCGGTGGCCGGCTCGGAGGCCGGCCGGCTGTTCGTCGAGCGAGCGCGCGACGTGCGTCCCGGGCTCGAACTGACCGAGGACGACGCCTCGGCTGTCGCCGAGATCTGCGGCCGGCTCGACGGCCTGCCGCTCGCGATCGAGCTCGCGACCGCTCGCCTCGCGCTGTTCTCACCCCAAGAGCTCCGGGACCGGCTGCGCGACCACGTCGGCGTGCTGGGTGCGGGCACTCGCGACCTCCCCGCGCGCCAGCAGACGTTGCGAAGCACGATCGAGTGGAGCGAGCGGCTGCTCGACGACGACGAGCGGTCGATCTTCCGCCTCTTCTCGGTCTTCGCGTCCGCGCGCATCGACGCGGTGGAGGCGGTCGCCGCCCGGCTCGACGGCCGCGACGGCATTGCGGTGCTCGATCGCCTCGTCTCCCTCGTCGGCAAGAGTCTCGTCCGGAGCCTCGACGAGGATGGTCACCGGCGGCTCGCGATGCTCGAGACGATCCGCGACTACGCGGCCGAGCGATTGGACGAGGAGCCGAAGCTACGCGACGCGGTGCGTCGGGCCCACGCCGAGCACTACGCCGACATGGCGCACGAGCGTCGTGCACGGCTCTCGGGGCCCGACCGAGCCTCGGCGCTCGCCGAGCTGGAAGCCGACCTCGGCAACCTGCGCGAGGCCTGGCGCACCTGGGTCGACGCCGGCGACCTCGAGCGGCTCGACGGGATGCTCGACGCGCTCTGGGCGCTGCACGACGACAGAGGCTGGTACCACGGGGCGATCGAGCTCACGAACGACCTCCTCGACGTGCTGAGGAAGGCGCCGTCGACGGTGGAGCGTGCCCGGGAGGAGATCACCCTGCGCACGAGTCTCGCCCGGGGGCTCATGGCGACCCGAGGCTATACGCCGGAGGTCGAGGAGACCTACGCGAGCGCGCTCGCTCAGTTGGAGGAGGCCGGCGCCCCGTCGGAGGCGCTGCCGCTGCTGCGGAGCCTGGCGAGCTTCCACCTGTACCGGGGCGAGTTCGACAAGGGCATCGCGGTGGGGCGCCAGCTCCTCGACCTCGCCGAGCGCCAGCAGGACGCGGCGCTCCAGGCCGAGGGTCATCTCCGCATCGGCACGAACCTCGTGTCGCTCGGGCAGGTGGACGAGGGGCTCGGGCACCTCGACCGAGCGATCGGGCTCTTCGATCCCGCTCAGCGCGCCTCCGGCCGACTGCGGCTGGGTGCGAGCCCCGGCGTCGTGCCCTACACGACGTCGGCGTTCGTGCTGTGGTCGATCGGGCGCCCCGACCAGGCGGTCGAGCGTGGTGCCAGGGCGCTGCAGATCGCCGAGGAGCTGGGCCATCCGTACAGCGCGGCATACGCGCTCTTTCACGTCGCGTTCCTCGACATGTGGCGCCGGGACTGGCAGCGCGTCCACGAGCGGGCCTCGGACGTGCTGCGGATCGCCGAGGAGCACGACTACCAGGTGTGGAAGGCGCTCGCCCAGATCTTTCTCGGTGTGGCGGAGGCCGCGGCCGGACGGCCGGAAGAAGGCATGGCGCTCACCGACCTGGGCTTCGCGCGGTACCAAGACCTCACGACGCCGCCGGTGTTCTGGCCGCTGCTGCTCTCCGTTCGGGCGAGGGGGCTCGGCATGGCGGGCCGGGCAGAGGAAGGGCTCGATCCCGTCGACCGAGCGATCGAGCTCATGCAGGGTCGCGACAACGTGCTGTATCCGCAGCTCCCGCTGGTCAAGGGCGACCTCCTCGTCGACGCTCCGGAAGCCGGCGAGGCCGAGGATTGGTTCCGCCACGCGTTCGACTCGGCGGACGCGGCGGGCGCCCGCATGTGGCAGCTCCGGGCAGCCACGCGGCTCGCCGAGCTCCGTCGCGCGGCCGGCGAGCCGTCGGAGGCGGAGCGCGAGGCGCTGCGCGCCGTGTTCGACACCTTCACCGAGGCATCCGACACGCCGGACCTGGTCGATGCCCGCGCGATCCTGGGCTAAGCAGAACGGTCAGGCACGATCTCGGGAAGCACGACAAAGGTGGCTGCTTGGTCATCTTGTGAGGACGTGGAGCTCTCTGCCTCGGTTTCCGAGCTGTCTCCGCGCCCGCCCTCCGTCTCGTCCTCGATCGATGACACCAGGTCCGTGATCGTTTCGATGGACTGGTCGAATGAGAGCTCCACGATTGGAGCCGCTTGATCATCGTGCGTGAAGGAGGTCTCCGCATTGTCACTCCGCTTGGCCCAGTCCTCGTCCCCGATCGATGAAGCCAAGCTGCCGATCGTTTCGAGAGACCGGGCGAAGGAGAGCCGAAGACCGTCGACCATGGATTCGCGCTGCGCCGTCAGATCAGCCACAGCCCGATCTGCCTCCTCGCGGGCCTGCGCCGCCGCCAGGTCGGCAGCCGTGCGTATCTCTTTGGCTTCGCTCCGGATTCGAGAAGCCTTGCTCCGGGCGCGAGCCAAGATGTGTTCCGCTTCTCCTTGCGCTTCCCCTCGAAGCTTCTCCACGTCTCGATTCAGAGCCACCATGAGTTCCATCACGCGGCTCGACACCTGCTCATACGTATCCTCGCTCGCCGCAGGCCGCTCTTGGAGGGCTGCGTCTCGTTCCTGAAGGGCAGCATCCCGCTCTTGAAGGACTACCTCGAGCTCCCGACTCGACTGATCGGCGACGGACCGCAGCCTGCGTACCTCCGCCTCGACCTCTTGCAAGCGCCCGTTCACCCGACCGACGTAGTCGATGACTTGCGCCTGGTCGTACCCGTGCCTCGTCGTCTTGAACTCCGGTCTGGCCGTCTCGAACACTGCCGAGGATGCCGTACGGAGGCTGTCTGACCATAGGTCTAGGCCGTTCTTGGTCGTGTCCATCGGACTGCTCCTTATGAGTTCAGCCAGGAAAGGGATAGGTCACGTGGTCAGGAACGTACTATCCGCCCGGCTGCTCCCAATAGAGCAAGCTGAACTACAGCAAGAGCACTGCTCGGATTCCGGCCTACCCCGAGCTTCCTGAGCGAAGGCCTGAGGAAGCACCCTGGATCAGTCGGGCGCCCTGTTCTCAGACCGTTCCTCCTGCAGCTCCTGACGCTCGCGCAGCTCGGTCGAGTCGAGGCCCGGACCGATCGCCGCTGTCACGGCAGCGACGGTGAGTATCACGATCAGGACCGCGACGATGAGTGACCCGATCAGCTGTGCTCGATACGACACGGGACCAGGCATCGATTCACCTCGCCCAGAGATAGTTGCCGGCGGAGGTCAACCACGCGATCGAGAACAACGCGAACAGGGTGAGCCCGATCGCGGGCAGCAACCGATCGAGCCGACGGTACCGACGCACGACGATCACCTTCGCCACGACGGCGACGACGAACAGCGACCCCGCGACAACGTGGATCGTCGCGCGGACGGTTTCCTCGCCGCGTGCGTGCTCGATGCCATCCCCGACGCCGAAGTAGGAGTAGCAGAGGAAGGCCACGAAGATCCCGACGGCCACCGCGGCATCTCCCACGGCACGATGAGTGAGCGATGCCGCCTTGGGTTTGAGGAACGGGACCCGGATCTTGCCGTAACCGACAGCCATCAGAAGCACCTGATATCCGGCGAGGGCGAGCACCACCGACGCGAGCACCGTCTTGACCTGCGAGACGTTCCCTCTCGTGACCTCATCGACGAACTGGTCCACTCGGAGATCGCCTACTCGAAGGCTTCCTGCAGATCCCGCACCGTGCGCGCTTCGCCGCCTTCGGTCGCACCCATCGTGCAGTCGGGGTGACCGCACTCGCACGCGTGCGAGCCGTGCCCGGGGTCTGCGCTGTGCTCGCGACAGTGATCGCTGCAGAACTCGGCAGCCTCCTCGACCTGACAGCGGCATCCTTCGTGTCCGCAATCCATGGTCCACGCTCCTTCCGTTCCGTCGCGCCGGTCCTTGGCCGGCTCCAGTTCTCCTTACCCCGCGGAGACGGCGATGGAACCGTGCTCAAAGGCCGGATGTCGGGCTTCTGCGCATGGATCGCGACGACCTGGGTACCACCTGCCCGATCCGAGACACCCCTGACACCGGTCCTGATGCCAACAGGCATGCCATCCGAGTGGTGGTTCGAGATCGGCAGGGGAACGTAGGAGGCCGCCCACCCGGGGAAGGGGAAGGGCGGCCTTCTGCCTTTCGTCTGGGTTCTTCACGAGCAGTTCGACCGGCCCTCGTGCATCGGTCCGGTTGGCCCTCGGACGCTCTGGGTAGGAGGCATCGCAACGATGGATGCTCGTCCGACCTGCCGATCCCGTGAGTGGTGCTGATGGTGCGCGTCGGCTATCACGCGTCCCATGAGCAGGTGCCTCCGGGTGAGTTGCGCGACGCCGTGGTCGCGGCTGAGGCCGCCGGGTTCGAGGCCGCCATGTGCTCGGACCACTTCGCGCCGTGGGGCGAGCGCCAGGGCCAGTCGGGTCATGCATGGACCTGGCTGGGCGCGGCCCTGCAGGCGACCGATCTCTCGGTGGGTGTCGTGACCGCGCCGGGGCAGCGCTACCATCCCGCCGTCTCCGCGCAAGCGATCGCCACGCTCGGCCAGATGTTCCCGGGGCGTTTCTGGGCCGCCCTCGGGTCGGGAGAAGCCCTCAACGAACACATCACGGGTGGTCGCTGGCCGAAGAAGTCCGATCGCGACGCGCGACTCCTCGAGTGCGTCGACGTCATGCGGGCACTCCTGCGCGGTGACGAAGTCTCACACGACGGCCTCATCAGCGTTCACCGGGCGAGGCTGTGGAGCCTTCCCGATGCGCTCCCGCAGCTGTTCGGCGCGGCTGTCTCCGAGGCGACCGCTCGAACGGTGGGGGCATGGGCCGACGGCATGATCACGGTCAACCAACCCGAGCCGGTCCTGCAGCGGGTGATCGACGCCTTCAGGGAAGGTGGAGGTGAAGGCAAGCCGGTACACGTACAGGTCCACCTCTCGTGGGCCGACGACGAGGCGGCCGCCGTGGCGATCGCGCACGAGCAATGGAGGACGAACGTGTTCGCGGGGGAGCTGATGTGGGAGCTCGAACGGCCCGAGCAGTTCGACGAGGCAGCACGCCACGTGCGCCCCGAAGATGTGTGCACGGCGGTCATGGTCTCCGCCGACGTGGCCCGTCACGCGATGTGGCTCGATCGCATCGCCGGTCTCGGCGTCGACACGCTGTTCCTGCACCATGTCGGGTCGGAGCAGCACCGGTTCATCGAGGTCTTCGGCGAGCGTGTGCTGCCGGAGGTCACCCGATGACGAACGCTCGTACGAGCGACCTGTGGTGGAAGAACGCCGTCATCTACTGCCTCGACGTCGAGACCTTCCTCGACTGGAACGACGACGGGATGGGAGATCTGACCGGGCTCAGCGAGCGCATCGACTACCTCGCCGGTATCGGCGTGAGCTGCTTGTGGTTGATGCCGTTCTATCCGTCGCCCAATCGCGACGACGGATACGACATCACCGACTACTACTCGGTCGACGATCGCCTCGGCACCCTCGGTGAGTTCGCCGCGATGATCCGAACCGCGAAGGATCGCGGCATGCGGGTGATCATCGATCTCGTCGTCAACCACACCTCGGATCAGCACCCTTGGTTCCGAAAGGCCCGTGCATCGAAGAACTCGCCCTTCCGGGACTTCTACGTCTGGGTGGACGAACCGCCTCCGCAGAAGAAGGCCGACGTGGTGTTCCCCGACGCCGAGGAGAGCATCTGGGCGTGGGACGAGAAGGCCGGCCAGTGGTACTTGCATCATTTCTACTCCCACCAGCCCGAGCTCAACATCTCCAACCCGGCCGTGCGCGATGAGATCGCGAAGATCGCGGGGTTCTGGCTCGAGCTCGGGGTCGACGGATTCCGCGTCGACGCGGTTCCCTTCCTGCTGGAAGGCGGCGCCATCCCGGGCGACGTCGGCCTCGATCCGCACGACTTCCTCGAGGACTTCCGTTCGTTCGTCATACGCCGCAAGGGCGACGCACTGCTGCTCGGCGAGGTGAACCTGCCGGCGAAAGGTCTCCGCGATTTCTTCGGAGACCAGGGTGACGAGGTGCAGCTGTTGTTCAACTTCCCCGTCATGGAGGCGATGTACCTGTCGCTCGCGCGTGGGCACGCGGGCCCGCTCGCCGCCGCGATCGAGAAGTCGGAGCAGATCGAAGACGCGCAGTACGCGAACTTCGTCCGAAACCACGACGAGCTCATCCTCGACCAGCTGAGCGATCACGAACGCCAAGAGGTGTTCGAGGCGTTCGGTCCGCAGGAGGACATGCAGCTCTTCGGCCGCGGGATCCGACGGCGCCTGCCGCCGATGCTCGACGGCGATCCGCAGCGGATCCGCATGGTCTACAGCCTGTTGTTCAGCCTGCCAGGAACCCCCGTGCTGTTCTACGGCGAGGAGATCGGCATGGGGGAGAACCTGGAGATCGAAGGACGTCTGAGCGTGCGCTCTCCGATGCAGTGGATGGACGGCAAGAACGGCGGGTTCTCCAACGCTGCGCCCTCGCGCCTGGCTCGCCCGGTGACCGAGGGGCGGTTCGGCCCGATGGCCGTGAACGTTGCGGAGCAGCGGCGCGACCCGGACTCGCTGCTCAATTGGATGGAACGGATGATCCGCCGCCGTCGCGAAACGCCCGAGATCGGGTGGGGCACGTGGCGGGTGCTCGAGACGGATCCGCCGGCGGTCCTCGGCCACCGTTGCGACTGGGAGGGCCGCACGTTCGTCGCGGTGCACAACCTGGGCGGCGACCCGTGCGTGGCGCGCGTGCAGCTCGGAACGGATCTGCCCGAAGACCCACGGTTGCTCGACCTGTTCGATCGCGACGGCGCGATGAATGACGTCGACGCCCCGGAGCTGGAGGTCAAGCTCGAGGGTTACGGTTACCGCTGGCTTCGGATCCACTCGGCCGGCCAGCTCATCTCACCATGAGCTCTCGTGGATGCACCGTCCCGCGCTGCCGTAGTGTGACCGATGACCCACCGGGGTAGGCGAACCTCAACGATCCGAAGGAGATCCGATGCCGGGCACGCGAGCCACCGTCAAGAACGAGAAGCAGTACGAAGCCCTCAAGGACAAGGGCATGTCGAAGGAACGGGCGGCGAAGATCGCCAACTCCCCCGATGCGTCCAAGCACGGTGGACAGAGATCCGGCAAAGGTGGCAGCGCCAAGCAGGGCGGCACGACCGCCCAGAAGAAGGCCGCCGGCCGCAAGGGTGGGAAGGCAGCGAGTCGTAAGAAGAAGTGATGTCCCAGCGCGGGTAGCAGTTCTTGGGGAAGACCAGAGGAGCTCAGAGTTGGGGGGACGTGTGGCTACTTCGCAGACCGTAAACGGGGATCGGCGCAACGCTCCCGTGTCGGAGCTCGTTCGCTCGCTCGCAGCCGATCTGGCCTCGCTCGCTCGTCGTGAGGCGGAGCTCGCTCGGCTCGAGTTCACACACAAGGCGTCGAAGGTGGGGGTCGCAGCCGGGCTGGTCGCGGCCGCCGCGGCGATCGCATGGTTCGCTCTGGCGACGCTGATCGCAGCCGCTGTGCTGGCGCTCGCGATCGTGCTCCCGGCGTGGGCCGCCGCGCTGATCGTGGGTGTGGTGCTGTTCGTCGTAGCCGCAGCGCTCATCCTGGCGGGCCGCGCGATGATCCGGGCGGCAACCCCCCTCGCGCCGAGGCGATCATTGGACGCTGTCCAGGAGGACATCGCATGGATCCGCAACACGACGGAACAGCTGAAGACCTCCGAGTAACCGAGATCAGGCGCGAGATCGAGATCCTTCGCCTCCGCATCGCCGAGACCATCGACGCCCTCGAATACAAGGCCGATGTCGGGTCCCGATTCAAAGACAAGGTGAGCGCCACGTCATCGAGCGTGGCCGCGCGAGTCCGGCAGCGCATGCCCTCGCGGAACGCTGCTGAGAGGCCGGAAGAAGAAGTGGAGGGAGAGGTATGACGTCCAGGGACGGATTCACCGACGAGGAGTGGACCAGGATGCGTCGCGCGCCGTTCGTGGCGGGCATGGCGATCTCGATCGCCGATCCCGGTGGCCCGATCGAGGTGGCGAAGGAGTCGATCGCGACGCTGAGGGCTGCCTCCACCCCATCGGGGCAGGATGAGCTCTCGATCGCGTTGTCGCAGGACATCATGGCGTCCGCCCAGCAGAAGCAGAAGCCGCTCGAGGGGTTCAAGATCGAGAACGCGGCGCTCGCGGGCGAGCAGGTGCTCGGCGAGCTCCGAGAGGTGGCCGGCGTCGTTCGCGCCAAGGCATCTCCCGAAGAGGCAGATGGATTCGGACGGTGGATGGTGGCCGTCGCGCAGGCGGCTGCAGACGCGGCAAAGGAAGGCGGGTTCATGGGCTTCGGAGCTGAGCAGGTGAGTGCCGGCGAGTCGGCGATGCTCTCGAAGCTGCGCGAGGCCGTTGGCGCCTAGCCTATTCGTGGGTCGAGTCGTCTCCATCGCCCGCAGCGTTGGGCACGTTCGACCCGGGGCGGGTCTTCGCCGATCGAGGAGCCTTCTCGTTGTCGCCCTGACCGTCGTCATCCGGTGCGTCTGCCTCGTCGGCGTGCGGCTCGTCGTGGTCTTCTCGCATGTCGCTCCTTCCCTCGAACGGTGTGTCGATGGATCTAGTCGGAGTCCCAGATCACCGAGGCAACCCTCACCGGTTCGGTGACGCCCTTCAGTGAGATCTCACGAGGTTCCGATGTGTCCACGCCATCGGCCTCTTCCAGCGTGTCGGCGGTGACGACGATCTCCCCTTCTCCGCCCAGCGCTGCCACCCTCGCTGCCACGTGCACGCCCATGCCGCTGTAATCGTCGCCTCGGCGGTTGGCGTCGGCGGCGTGGACACCGATCCGCACCGAGGGTGCGAACCCGGTGGTCCGGCGGTGCTCCACGAGGGCCTGCTGGATCGCGATCGCGCAATCGATCCCCCGCTGGGCGGAGTCGAACGCCACGAAGAAGCCGTCGCCGGTGGAGCTCACGACCTCGCCGCCGCTCCTTGCGAACAGGGTCCGCAGGGCATCGTCGTGCCATCGAAGCAGGCGCTCCCACGACGCGTCACCCAGGAGCTCGGCCAGGTTCGTCGATCCGACGATGTCGGTGAACAGGAAGGTCCTCCGGATCTGTGTGGGGTCGGCTCGTCGCTCGGCGGCCGTCTGTATCGCCCGCTCGGCGTTCTCCGCCTCGAGCCGGGCACCCAATCGGACGAACTCGTCGCGGGCAACGCCGAGCTCAAGGTCGGCCGCCTCTTCGTCGCGCATCGCTCGCAGCGCGGAAGAGAGCAGGGCCCGCACCCTCGCGACCTCGTATGGGGCCGCCACCTCCCGCCAATCACGGATCGCGGTCCGCAGTTCCTGGGCGGCCATGGCATGTTCGCCCTCGGCGAGGAGCACGCGTCCGAACGCTTCGTGCTTGTTGGCATGCAGCGCCGGCGACTCATAGGTCTGCACGAGCCGCTCCAACTCCTCGGCCGCCGACCGCGCAAGCGCGAGATCGCCAGCCGCGACCGCGATCTGTATCTGAGCCGGAAGCAGTCGCGCCCTGGTCCACTGGTCCCACGTCTGCTGCTCCACCGCCGAGTTGATCGATACGAGGGCCGCCCGGTCCTTGCCATCGGCCAGTCGGATCAGCGACATCACCGGCTCCGGCGATCGGCCGAGGGCGTGCGCTTCTCGGACAGCTTCCTCGGCGCCCTGCAGGTCGCCCATGCGCAGCCTGATCTCCCCGATCGCGTAGAACCCGTCGGCCATCGGGGGGGTCGCATCGAACAGGGCGAGCTCGTCGGTCGCGCGGAGGAGCTCTCGTTCGGCGCGCTCCCAGGCGCCGCTCAGCGCGACGATCTCGGCCCGATGCACGCGGCAGACCCCGGGAAATCCGGACACCGATTGTCGCTCGCACCATCGTTCCGTCGCCTCGGTCCACTCGCTGGCGCGGCGATAGTCGGTGAGGTCCCGGCAGGCGGAGATCATGGTGCAGTACGTGACGCCGGTGACCCAGGGGGAGAGCTCGCCGTTCACGGCGGCGATCGTCGCTTCTTCCATGAGCGCGAAGCCGTCGGACGTCTCACCGATGGCGATCCGCAGGGACCCGAGGGCGGTCAGCGCGTTCGCCTGCAGGTCGGCGTCGCCGACCCTTTCGCCGATCTGGACGGCTTGCTCGGCCAGTTCGATCGCGGTGTCGACATCGCCGGCCTCCCTCGCGCCGTCGCTCCGGCACAACGCGAAGTAGCCGTGCGCGTAGCTCTCCGGCTCGCCCTCGAGGAGCCGCTCACCACGGCGCACCCACGCCGAGGCGATCGATGGCTTCCCACGATATGCGTACCACTGCGTGAGGTCGAGGGCGAGAAAGGCGGCTCGGATCTTGTCGCCGTCGGCGAGGTAGACCTTGAACGCCCGCTCCTTCGCATCGGTGCCGATGTCGGCGTGCGCCGTGAACCAGGCAGTTTCCGCCAAGGATTCGAGATCGGGGCCCGAGAGGTCCCCCGAGCCGATCGGCACGCGTGAAGAGCTCGAACGATTCGTCCCACGCGTGGCGTTCCAGGGCGTCGCGAGCCGCATGCGTGAGGTCCGATGTCGCGGGGTCGACCGGCACTCCTGGCTCCTTCGTTGCCCTGTGCGGGGCCTCTTCCTTCCGCTACACGACGTGGAATCCGAGGATCCTCCCCACTCGGGTGGCACCCGGCATCGACTTCCATCTGACGTCGTACTTGCCGTGGCCGCTCGGTGGGAACTGCGCCGCCCACCGGACCGACGACGAGAAGACTCCTCGGTGCCAGTGCACGCGGAACCCTCGGCAGGTGACGGACTCGTCGGGCGCAGTCACGCAGAGGCGGTACCGGGTGAAGTAGCGGGCGGCGAGTGAGATGCGGAGCGTTCTGATGCCGTGGACGTTCGTCGTGCTCTGACAGATATCGCCGCTCGGGCTGCAGTAGGTGGTGGGCCGGTGATGCGCGCTCGCCACCGCGGGTGTCGCGAGCAAGCCCAACGTGAGCACCGAAGTCACGATCCAGCGCATCGCACACCTCCCGTTCGTAGAGCACCCGGCCGCAGCGACCGCCTCATGAGGATCGAGGCTAACCCACTCCGAGGGAGATAGGAGCCTTGCCATCCCGGAAATGGGGCAGGCAATCGCTCGTCCTCGCCGGCCTCGAGAGCTTCGACGAGATCGAAGAGACCGGCCGAGCGAGACCGGACGTTCACGCTGAGAGATCGCGGAGCTTGGTGCCCTTCGGGTCGTAGGGCACCTCGGGCAAGGTGCGAGATGCTCGCGGCTCGCCCACCACGTACACCGTGAGCTCGGGCGCTGACTCCGCGACGTCGCGCTCCACATACGCGAGGGCGAGGCTCCTGCCGACGTGATGCCCGTACGCGCCCGATGTCACGAACCCCACGCGGCGGTCTCCGATCCAGATGCCCTCGTCCGCCGAGGCGTCCGCGTCGGTCGCGTCCACGTCGAGCAGCACCAGGCGCCGGGCCGGCCCGTGCCCGTCGCGCTCGCGGCGGGCAGCCTCGGCTCCCACGAAATCGCCCTTGTCGAACGCGACGAACCGGTCGAGGCCGCTCATGGCGGGCGTGTGGTCCTGCCGGAACTCTGCCGACCAGATACCGTATCCCTTCTCCAACCGCAGGCTGTCGATCGCACGGTCGCCGATGAGCCGCAGACCGCTCGCGGTGCCCGCCTCCCGTAGCTCGTGCCAGAGGGTACGGTGCTGGTTCGCCGGCACGACGATCTCGTAGCCGAGCTCGCCGGTGAGCGAGATCCGCCCGACCACCGCCGGCGCGGAGCCGACGTCCATGCGGCGCACGCCGAGGAAGGGCAACGCTTCGTTCGAGACGTCGTCGTGGGTGAGCTCGGCGAGCACCGAACGCGATGCCGGGCCCGAGACCGAGAAGCCCATGAAGCCATCGGTGATGTTGGTGAGCGTCACCCCGTTGGCCGGCAGCTGCTCGCGGAACCATCGCAGGTGCCATCCCTGCAGGTAGTAGGAGCCGGTGAGCCAGAAGCGATCGTCGTCGAGGCGCGCGACGGTGAGGTCACCCATCAGCCGTCCCGCCTCGTTCAACATCGGGGCGAGCCTGATCGTGCCGACTGGTGGCATCAGGCAGGCGAGCAGGTGGTCGAGCCAGTCCTTTGCCCCGGGCCCACGCACCTCGTACCGCGCGTACTGCGCGATCTCGTACGCGCCCGCCGCCGAGCGCACGGCCGCGACCTCCTCGCCCACGATCGGCTCGGCGTTGGACCGCCCGAGCGTGTCGTTCTCGACGAACTCCGGCGAGGGCGCGAAGTACAGCGGCACCTCCAGGCCCCAATTCACCGTGAACCGCGCGCCCGCGGCGAGGAGCTCGTCGTAACACGGCGAGGTCTTCAAGGGACGTCCCGCCGGGAGCTCCTCGTTCGGATACGCCATGACGAATCTGCGCGCGTAGAACTGGGCCGTCGTCGCGCGCAGGTATCGGTCGTTCGAGGCGTACGGACCGAAGCGCGCAACGTCCATGCCGAAGGCGTCGTAGCCAGGGTCGCCGTCGACGATCCAGTTCGCGAGCGCGAGTCCGATGCCTGCGCACTGCGAGAAGCCGGCCATGCATCCGCACGCCGCCCAGTAGTTCGGGATGCCCTCGACCGGGCCGACCAGCGGGTTGCCATCGGGTGTGAACGTGAATGCGCCGTTCACCCACCGGCGGATGCCGATGTCCTGGAGCACGGGGAAGCGCCGGAAGCCGATCGAGAGCTCCGGCATGATCCGGTCGAGCTCCTCAGGGAAGAGTGTCCGGCCGTAGTCCCAGTCGGCGCCCTCGACCTTCCAGTGACGGGGGTTCTGCTCGTAGACGCCGAGCAGCACGCCCGTGCCTTCCCTCTGCAGGTAGGTGAAGCCTTCGAGGTCGGTGACGGCCGGCATGTCGCCTTCGATCGCGGCGACCTGCGGCACCTCCGCCGTCACGAGGAAGTGGTGCGGCATCGGCACGAGCGGATGATCGACGCCGACCATGTTGCCGACCCTGCGCGCCCAGAGTCCGGCGGCGTTGACGACGTGCTCGGCGCTCACGTCGCCATGCTCGGTCTCGATGCGCCACTCACCGCTCGGCAGGCGCGAGAGCGAGAGGACGCGGTTGTGCCGCACGATCTCGGCGCCGCGCGCGCGAGCCGCGCCCGCGTACGCCTGGGTCGCGCCGTTGGGGTCGAGGTTGCCCTCGAGCGGGTCGAAGAGCGCACCGTAGAGGCCGGTGGGGTCGATGATCGGCACGAGGTCGACCGCCTCCTGCGGCGACAGGAGATACGCGTCGGTGTCCTGTGTGCGCAGCCACTGGAGCTCGGACTTCAACCAGTGCCAGCGCTCGGGCGTCGCCGCGAGCTCCATGCCGCCCGACATGTGCAGCCCCGCGCTCTGACCGGATTCCGCTTCGACCTGCGGATAGAGACCGATCGTGTACTTCTGCAGCGCCGCGATGCGCGTGTCGGCGTTCATCGCGTGGAAGCCGCCCGCGGCGTGCCACGTCGACCCCGCCGTGAGCTCCTCTCGCTCGATCAGCGCGACGTCGGTCATGCCGCGCAGCGTGAGGTGGTACAGCACGCTGCAGCCGACGATGCCGCCACCGATCACGACGACCTGGTACCGGTCCTTCACGCTGAGGAGAGCCTCCGAGCAGGGGTTCGGGGCTCGGAGTGTATCCACGCCCGAACGACGCCCGGTGACCACCGGTCGGCCCGAACTACACGTGATCGCGCGGGATCGAGCGTTCCCAGGTTCGCTCGAAGACGAGCTCCGTCCCCTCGAAGGCCTCGACGGAGTCGACGAGGTGGAAGGCCTCTCGGTCGCCGGTCATCTTGCTCTTCGTGCGAACCTCGATCTTCCACGCTCCGCGTTCGAGACCCAGGAGCCGGTCGCATTCCACCCGCGCCGACAGTGGGGCTCCCTCACGGATGGTGAATCGATCCCGCGTGTGTTCGGTGATCTCGAGGCCGTCGGGGAGCCGGTATCGACGATCGCCCTCCGGATCGATCGACAGCGAGTACGTGCCCGTCTGTGCGTCGTGTTCGAGCGAGCGGAAGGGCGCCGTCGCCTCCAGCTCCTCGGTCGGCAACGTGGGCGCCGATCGGGGGGGACCGAATTCGGGCGGAGGTCGATCGCCTGCCTCCGAGGACCGCACCGGCAGCTCGATCCACGATGTGTCGCCGGCGACGATGGTGATCTCCACCTCATCGGGTGAGGGCCATAACCACGGCCAGTACGTGGTGGAGATCGCCACACGCAGCCGGTCACCCGCCGCCACGGCCTGCCCCAGCACATCGAGCTCGAGCTCGACCTCGTATCGGTTCCCGGGCTCGAGCGGCTCCGGCCGATCGTGCCCACCGCGATGGGTCAGGTTGAGCGCTCCGCGGCTGAGCAGCGTCGACGAACCGTCGGGCGCGACGCGGCACAGGCGAGCCACGACGAACGCGAGCGGACGATCGGTGGCGAGCGTCAACCGCAGCCGGGGGTGCCCGAGCAGCTCCACGCGTTCATCCAATGGAGCCGTGTCGAACGTGAGACAGAGCGCATCCTCGCTCCCTTGATCGAGCGGGAAGTCGGTCTCGGGCCCGTATGGGCACCACAGCCCGGCGAGCAACCCGTGATGCTGCGCTCCCTTGTGACGGAGCTCCGCGACGTCCGAGGGCTCAGCGGTGAGCGTCCGGTCGCCTCCGAGGAAGAGCCGCCGCCGCTCGACCGACGGTGCCGGCCAGGTCGGCTCCGTCACCCACCGGCCCGGGCGGTCGAGGTGCAACTCACCCGCCCTCGCCGGCTCCTGCATCCACGCCGTCAGGACGGGCTCGTCTTCGATGCCGTTCGGCTCACCCTTCAGCCAGCGGTCCCACCAGCGGAGCGCCTCGGTCAGGAAGTCGATCCGTGGTCCTTGCGCCGCGGTGTGCGGCCACGAGTGCGGCCAGGGTCCGATGAGCCCTTTCCTGATGCCGGGCAGGCCCTCGAGCGTGCGGGGGATCGCGTTGGTGTAGCCGTCGGCCCAGCCGCCGACCATGTAGACGGGGCACTCGATCGCGCCGAAGTCCTCGCAGATCGATCCGTGCCTCCAGTAGTCGTCGCGGCGTTGGTGCGTGAGCCACGCCGAGATGAACGGGGGAGTCTCGTCGAGCCGGCGGAGCCAGGTCTCCTTCCACGCGCTGCCGACCGTCACGGGGTCCGGGGGCAACGCATCGTAGGCCAGCATCACCGACGCCCATGGCAGGGCGTCGCAGGCGAGCACGCATCCACCCTTGTAGTGGACATCGTCGGCGTATCGATCGTCGGTGGAGCAGATGCTGATGACCGCCTTCAGCGCGGGCGGACGACGAGCGGCCACCTGCAGTGAGTTGAACCCACCCCACGAGATCCCGACCATGCCGACCGCGCCCGAGCACCATGGAGCGTCGGCGAGCCAGGCGATGACCGCCAGCGCGTCATCGTGCTCCTGCAGCGTGTATTCATCGGTGATCACACCGTCGGAGTCGCCCGTGCCGCGGATGTCGACGCGTACGTACGCGTACCCGTGACCGGCGAACCACGCTCCCAGGCCTTCATCGCGAGCCGCCATCGAGTCGCCCTTGCGGTACGGCAGGTATTCCAAGATGGCGGGCACCGGCTCGCCGGTGTCGGGACGCCACAGCCGAGCGGCGAGTCGCGTTCCACCGGCGAGCGCGATCCACGTGTTGGGCGTACGAACGACGTTGTACGGGAAGCCGTGCATCGCCGGGCATCCTTGCATGTCTCCAGGGTTCGCGCGATGGCCGCCTCCACCCTTGATCACGTTCGATCGAGCGGGGTCTCGAGGGCATCGATGGCCTCACGCTTCGGCCCTGAGGTGCATACTCCGAGGAAACGGATCACGGAGGCGTGCCATGAATCCACCCGCCGACGAACGCGAGGCTCGCATCGAGCTGGCCGCGGCGTTCCGAATCGCGGTGATGTTCGACTTCCATGAGGGCATCTCGAACCACTTCTCGATGCTCGTGCCGGGACGCGACGACCGGTTCCTGATCAACCCGTTCGGACTGCACTTCTCGGAGATCACGGCCTCGAGCCTCGCCGTCGTCGGCGTCGATGGTGCGGCGATCAGCGGCACCGCGCCGGCGACCGGCATCGGCATCCACGCCCCGATCCATCGGCTGTGCTCGCAGGCGACGGTGGTGCTGCACACCCACCAGCCGTGGACGACGGCGCTGGCGATGCACGAAGACCTGCACCTCGCGCCGATCAGCCAAACCTCGTTGCAGTTCACCGGCCGGGTCGTCTACGACGAGCGGTACGAGGGGCTCGCCGACCTCGACGAGGGGGAGCGCCTCGCGAAAGTGCTCGGCGAGGCCGAGGTGATGTTCCTGCGCCATCACGGCATCCTCGTCGCGGGACGCGAGCTCGGCGTCGCGATGGACGACCTCTACATGATCGAGAAGGCGGCACAGCTCCAGGTGCTGGCCTCGGGGCTCGGTCCGCTCACGCCGATCCGCGACGAGACCATCGAGCGGACCCGGGCGCAGTTCGCCGACGGCATGATCGAGTGGGGGCGCATGCACTGGGCCGCGATGCTGCGCTCGGTCGAACGGCAGCACCCCGACTTCCGCGACTGACCGGGCGCTCAGGCACCCGCCGCGGCGGCCGGACCTCCCAAGTATGCCTCGATCACGGCGGGGTCCTCGGCGATCTCACGGGGCAGTCCCAGCGCGATCGTGCGTCCTTGATCGAGAACCTGGATGCGATCGCAGAGCTTCATGATCAACCGCAGGTCGTGATCGACGACCACGACCGAGCAATCGAGGTTCGCTCGTATGCGTTTGATGTTCTCGAGCAGCTCATCGGATTCGGATTCGTTCATGCCCGCTGCGGGCTCGTCCAGCAGGATCAGCGACGGGCGCCGTACCACCGCCCGAGCGATCTCGAGCCTGCGTTGCATGCCGTACGGCAGGTTCACCGCCTTCTCGTGCTCGACGCCGCCGAGACCGAACCACGCCAGCACCTGGTCGACCGCCGTCGCATCGGCCTCGGGTGGTGTGGCCGCTTCCACGTTCTCGCGAACGGTGAGCTGGGCGAAGAGCCTGATGTTCTGGAAGGTGCGCGACAGGCCGAGCGCGGATACCTGGTGGGGCTTGCGGCCGACGATGTACTTCCCGTCGAAGTCGATGCGGCCGTCGGTCGGCACATAGACGCCGGAGATCACGTTGAGCAGCGTCGTCTTGCCCGAGCCGTTGGGGCCGATCAAGCCGAGGATCTCGCCTGATCGGACCTCGATGTCGACCCCGGCGAGCGCGGCGACGCCCTCGAAATGCTTGGTGACCCCTGCCCCCAGAAGCGCCGGGCCGGCGGGCTCGACCGCCGACGACGATCCGGTGGGTTCACCTTCCGGTTCCCCCTGGGACACGATCGCCCCGGTCTCGGAGGGCCGCGCCCGTCTCGTGCGGAGAGTGAGCCGCCTCACGAGATCGTCGACCTCCCAGCGGTCGAACATGCCCTCTGGCCGCAGGATCAACGTGACGATGATCAGCAGCGCGATCGCGAACTGCACCGTGCCGGTCACGCGGGGCAGCTCCCAGGGGCCGATCGCGACGCCCTGTTCCACCCGGGCGAGGGTGTCGGTGAGGAAGGTGATGATCGCCGCGCCCGCCACCGCCCCGGTGAGCGACGTCCGTCCTCCGATGACCAGCATAGCGAGCAATGCGAACGTGATCGCGAAGTAGAACTGGTTCGCGTTGAACGCGATCACGCTCTGGGCCCAGAGCGAGCCCGCGGCGCCCATCATCGCGGCGCTGAGGAGCCACCCGCCGTAGCGTGTGCGCACGACGTTCGTGCCGACCGATGCCGAGGAGAGTGGATCCTCCCGCGTCGCGCGAAGGCGAAGGCCAGGGCCCGACTCCTTGTAGAGACGACCCACCAGCAAGAACAGGACCGCGCCCGCGGTAGCGACGCCGAGGGTGGTCCTCACCGGCACGCCGGCGAGGCCGAGGGAGCCCCGCGTGTACGTGGTCGCGTTCTGGAAGAACGTGTGCACCATCACCAGCAGCGCCAGCGTCGCCATCGCCATGGTCGATTCGGTCATGCGGATGATGGCGCCGCCGAAGATCGCCGCGACGACGAGTGCGGCGAGTGCCGACAGCGCGATCGCGGGCACGAGACCGAGGTTCGCGGCGCCGAGGGTCGACGGCAGCTCCGGGAGCTGTGCAGCCTTCACCGCTTCCGGGATCGTCACGAGCGCGGTCGTGTAGGCGCCGATGCCCATGAACGCCACGTGGCCGAACGACACGATGCCGCTGTTGCCGATGAACGCCTGGATCGACACGACGAGCATGACGTTCACGAGGAACATCACGAAGGTGCGACTCGACGACGAGGATCCGAACGCCTGCACGAGCGACATGCCGCCGATCAGCAGCATCGAGATCAAGCCGGTGCCCCAGAGCGCCGGTCGCATCCGGCTGGCCGGGATCGGGCCGCTCATGCCGCCTCGGCCCGGGCGCCGAACAGGCCCTGCGGTCGCACGTAGAGGATGGCGACGACGATGAGCAACGATGCCGCCTGTGCGTACGGCAACAGCGATCCTGGGAGCAGCGCCTGCAGGAACACTTCGAGCGTTCCCAGGAAGAACCCTCCGATCACGGCGCCGCGCAGGTTCCCCAAGCCGCCGATCACCGATGCGATGAACGCCTGGATCACCGGCACGAACCCGGTCGCCGGGTTCACCGAGGTGGTACGCGCGATCCAGAGCACGCCTGCGATGCCGGCGAGCAGGCCCGAGAGAAGGAATGCCAACGAGATCACGCGGTTCGCGCGCACGCCGAGCAGGCGGGCCGTGGTGAAGTCCTGTGACGCCGCCCGCATCGCGAGCCCCGAGCGCGAGCGGCGCATGAAAGCCGTGAGCGCCACGAGCGAGAGGGCGCCGATCGACGCGGTGATGATCGACAGCACGCTGATGCGCACGGGACCGAGCTGCACGGCCTCGTCGAACAACGCCGGCACCGGGATGCCGCGCGAGCGCACCGAAACGGCTTGGCGGAACGCACCCTGGATCAGCTGCGCCACGGCGAACGAGGTGAACAGCAACGAGACGAAGCTGGCGTTGCGCAACGGGCGGAACGCAACGAGCTCCATCACCACCGACGAGAGACCAGCCGCGATCACGCCGACGAGCGCGACCACGATGAACGGCGCGTCGAAGTACGTCGCGGCGAGCATCGAATAGCCGGCGATCGTGACGAGCTCACCGTACGCGAAGTTCAGCATGCCCAAGACCCCGTAGACCATGGAGAGGCCGAGCGCGAGCAGGGCGTAGATGCTGCCGAGCGACAGCGCGTTCACGAGCTGTTGCACGAACTCCGATGGGCTCACGACATCACTCAGCCCGCCTGGCTGATGCCGAGGTAGGAGCGTTCGAGCTCGCCCTCGATCAGCTGGCCGGTCGGTCCCGACGCGACGACCGATCCGACCGAGAGCACGTAGGCGCGGTCGGCGATCTCGAGCGCTCGGTGCACGTTCTGCTCCACCAGCAGCACGGTGACGCCGTCGGCCCGCAGCTCCCGGATCAGCTCGAAGATGCGGTCCACGAAGATCGGCGCCAGGCCGAGCGAGGGCTCGTCGAGCAGCAGCATGCGCGGGCGTGACATCAGCGCGCGGGCGATCGCCAGCTGCTGCTGCTCTCCACCCGAGAGGGTGCCGGCCATCTGGCCCGCGCGCTCGCCGAGGATCGGGAAGCGCGTCAGCCACCGCTCGGTATCGGCGCGCAGCTCCTCTCGATCGGTGCGGGCGATGCCGCCGATCATGAGGTTCTCCTCGACGGTGAGGCCGGGGAAGACATGGCGGCCCTCCGGGACCAGCACCACTCCGCGACGAACGACCACCTCGGGCACCAGGCCAGTCAGAGGGCCGCCGTCGAACACGATCGAGCCGTGCTGGGGCTTCAACGCACCCGCGAGCGTTCGGAGCAAGGTCGTCTTGCCCGCGCCGTTGGGCCCGAGCGCAGCGACGATCTCACCCGGCGCGACCTGCAACGAGACGTCGCGGACCGCGATCACCGCGCCGTATGCGACGGTCAGCTCCTCGACGGCGAGCAGTGGAGGGCCGCTCCCGGCGAGATCCGCCGCCCGGCCCTGCCCGTGCTCGACGGTCACGTCCCTAGATCGCCGGCACGTACTCGGGGAAGTTCGGCTGTTCCAGGCACGTGAACTCGGCGCCATCCATCTGCACGAGCGCGGCAGGCTTGTCCGCACGCCGGGTCGCGGGGTCCATCACCACATGGCCGGAGATGCCCGTGTAGTCGGTCTGCGCCAGCTGCTCGATGATCGCCGCCGGCTCGGCACTGCCCGCGGTCTCGATCGCGTCGGCCACCAGGTTGACCTCGTCGTAGCCGATCACCGCGACGTATGAGCTCGGGTCGCTTCCGTTCGCCGCGTTGTAGTCGTCGTAGAACGCCTGCACCTCGGGGTCGCCCTCGGCCGTGCAGACCGAGTTGGAGAAGGTGAGGCCATCGATCGCCTTGACCCCTGCATCGAGCAACGCGGCGTCGCCGTTCCCGTCGGTGGAGAGCACAGGCATCGTGAGGCCCGCTTGTCGCAGCTGACGCAGGAACACCACGCTGTCGGGGATGTACATCGGCGTGAAGATCACGTCGGGTGCGGGGTCGACGTTCGCGATCTTCGTCACGACCGCCGAGTAGTCACCGGCACCGAGCTTGTACTGGTCGGTGCCCACCACCGTGCCACCGCCGTGCTCGAACGCGTCGCTGAAGAACACCGGCAGGTCCTTGGTGTAGGGGATCTCGTTCGAACCGAGCACGTAGGCGGTCCCGTATCCCTGGGCGAGCCCGTACTCGGCGAGCACCGCTGCCTGGATGTTGTCGCTCATCACGAGCTGGTACGCGCATTCGCCCATGTCTCCGACGAGCGACGGTGCGGTGCCGAGCCCGGTCGAGATCGGCACGCCAGCGGCGCAGGCGACCTGACCCTCGGCCAGGATGCCGTCTCCCACGGTTCCCATCAGGTAGACGGCTCCGTCGTCGATCAGCTGCTGCGTCACCTTGGCAGCCTCCGCCACGTCGTTGCGCATGTCGACGGTCTTCAGCTCGAGCGGACGTCCGAGCACGCCTCCTGCCTCATTGATCTGATCGACCGCGAACTGTGCCCCTTCGTCCATGGGTGAGTCGTAATACGCCCAGTCGGTCGTCAGATCGGCGGGGAAGCCGAGCACGATCGGGTCACCCGAGGCGCCGCTCGCATCGCCTTCTCCACCACTGTCGCCACCACTGTCCGACGTGCTGCATGCGGCGCCCAAGAGGCTCAACGCGAACACGAGCGCGATCGATCTCCGAAGCATCTTCCTACCTCCCCCTGCCGTATCCGGCATTCGTACGCTGGGCGGGATGGGCTGTCAAGCTCGTTACCGGCTTCCCCTGAGTTGCCGTATGCGTAAGAATCCTGACCTGCGAGGGGGAGTGATCACGCACACGAGCGAGACGATCGGCGAAGAGGTCCGCGAGCGGCTCGGTGAGATGACGCCTGCCGAGCGACGGGTGGCGCGCACGCTGCTCGCCACGTATCCGACCGCGGGTCTCGAGAGCCTGCCCCAGCTCGCCGACGGCGCCGGCGTCACCGGACCCACGGTGTTGCGCTTCGTCCGCAAGATCGGGTTCGAGGGCTATCCCGACTTCCAGCGATCGCTTCGCCACGAGGTGCAAGCTCGCACCGAGGGGCTGCCGTCGCTCTACCGCACGAGGGGCGCGCCCCAAGACGACGAGGTGCTCCGTCGCAGCCAGGATGCGTTCGCGCGGGCCCTCGACGCGACGCTCGCTTCGAATTCGCTCGAAGACGACCTGACCAACGTCGTGGCCCTGCTGTGTGATCGGAAACGGCGCCTCTGGTTCGTCGGCGGGCGGTTCAGCCAGCTCGTCGCGAGCTACCTGTGTCTGCACATGCGCATGCTCCGCTCGGGCTGCGAGATGGTGGGAGAGTCGCCCGAGCGCCGAACCCTGGACGCGATGGAGCTCTCGCGACGGGACGTGCTCTGCCTCTTCGACTATCGCCGGTATCAGCGGGACACGATCGCTGCCGGCGCGATCGCGGCCGAACGAGGAGCGGTGGTCGTCGTCTTCACCGACCCATGGCTCTCGCCGGCGGTGGAATCGGCGAGACACGTGCTGGTATCGCACGCCGATTCCGCATCGCCGTTCGACTCTCTGCTCAGCGCGTTCGCGCTGACCGAGTTGATCGCGGCGAAGGCGGTGGCGGCGTTCGGCGATGAAGGACGTGCGCGGGTTGCCGAGCTCGAGTCGGTTCACGAGCGCATGCACCGATCGATGATCGGCATGGTCGGGAGCCCCGACGCGCGCGGAGAGCGGACAGGATGAGCGGGGGAGATGAGTCCGGGCGCCCCGCGGACGCCGTGGGGGTTCAGGCGTGGCTGGGGGAAGCCGGCGTCTCGGCCGTGATCCTCGGGTTCGTCGACCCTTCGATGATCGTGCGCACGAAGTGCGTGCCGATCGAGCGGTTCGCGGCGCTTGCAGGTTCCGGCGTCGGGCTCTCGACACTGTTCAACGTGGCGATGTCGAACGATCAGTTCGCCCTGCTCCCCGGATACGTCGACGGGCCCTCTGGAGATCTCCGCCTGCGGCCCGACCCGAGTGCGACCGAGCCGCTCGCTGCGATGCCTGGATGGGCGTGGGCGCCGGTCGACCAGTTCACGCAGGAAGGCGAGCCGTTCCCGGCGTGCCCACGGGCGTTCACGAGACGCATGGCCGACGCGTTCGCAGCGCGGGGCCTCGCCGTGAAGGCAGTGTTCGAGTTCGAGTTCTCGGTGGGCACGCGAGGCGACGACGGTGGGTTCCGTCCTGCACATCGCGGTCCCGGGTACAGCGACATCGCGCTCGTCGGCAATCACGATTTCGCGCTCGATCTCATCACCACCACCCAAGCGCAAGGGCTCGGTCTTCAGCAGTTCCATCCCGAGTACGCCGACGGTCAGTTCGAGATGTCGATCGCTCCTCGTGACCCGGTTGCGGCGGCCGACGCCGCGATGGTGGTGCGCCAGACGGTTCGCGCCGTCGCGCGCCGACACGGCCTCGTGGTCTCGTTCGCGCCGCAGGTCGGCCCCGACACGGGCAATGGCGCGCACGCCCACCTGAGTCTCTGGGACGGCGAGACGAACCTGATGGCCGGTGGCGAGGGTCCCGCCGGCATGGACGAGCGCGGTGAGTCGTTCGTGGCGGGCATGCTGCGTGAGTTGCCCGCCATCGTCGCGGTGACGGTGCCGACATGTATGGGGTATCTGCGGCTGCAGCCGCACCACTGGTCGGGGGCCATGCAATGCTGGGGCACCGACAACCGAGAAGCGGCCGTGCGGTTCATCGCCGGCCGCACACCCGAGTCCGCGAGCGCGGCCAACGTCGAGATCAAGCCGGTGGACGGTACCGCGAACCCGTATCTGACGATCGGCGTCCTGCTCGCGGCAGCCCTGCATGGGCTGGACGCCCGCGATCGATTGCCCCCCTCGACCGAGGAAGATCCCGATGGGTTGCCCGACGACGTGAAGTCTGCGCGTGGCGTTCGCCAACTCCCCGGGACCCTGCCCCAGGCCGTCGAGGGGCTGGCGTCATCGTCGGTCCTCCGCGCCGCCATGGGCGACTTCCTGTTCGAGACGTTCCTCGAAACGAGGCGCGGCGAGGCTCGGCAGTACGCGGGGCTCGATGACGACGAGTTGATTCGCCGTCTGCGATGGCGGTACTGAGGGGCCCTCGGGCCTCAGGAAGCGAGCGCGACATGGCACGAGTTGACCTCAGCGGCGCCGAGGTGGTCGACGCCCATTGTCACCCGTTCAGAACCGAGGATCTGCTCGGCCGAGAACCAGGGTCGTTCGAGACGCGATGCATGTTCCTCGGCACCGCGTTGTTGTCCTCGGGCCATGCGCACCACGAAGCGGCGGCGTTCGTCGAAGAGCTGACCGAATCCACCATGTTCGGACTGGCGCTGCGGCGTTGGATCGCTCGGCATCTCGGTTGCGAGCCGACCAAGGACGCCGTCGTCGCAGCGCGCGACGCGGCCCTGCGGGCCGATCCACCGGGCTACGTGCGGGGATTGCTGGAGTCCGAGAACATCGTGGCCGTCGTGGCCGATGAGGGCTACCCGCAGCCGACGATCGCTCGCGCTGAGTTCGAGGCCGCCCTCGGCGGCGTGCCTGTTCACCGAGTCGGCCGGGTCGAGCCGTGGATCGTCGACGCGCGTGAAGAGGGCTCGTTCGATGCCACTGTGCAGCGGTTCGAAGATGCGGTGGATACGGCGGCCGCCGACCCGCGGCTGATCGCCTACAAGACGATCATCGCCTACCGCACCGGACTCGACGTGACCGACCCGACGCCTGCCGACGCCGCATCCGCCTACGATCGCTGGCGGGCCGACGAGTGGCGTGAGACGCGAGCGCACGCCAAGCCCGTGCGCGACTTCCTGCTGCAGCGCGCGTTCGCGCTCGCGAAGCGGCACGATCGCGTCTTCCACGTGCATGTGGGCGCTGGTGACCCGGACGTGAACCTCACACATGCGAGGCCGCAGGACGCGTTCGCGTTCTTCGTGGCGCACCAGGACATCCCGATCGTGATGATCCACACGGGGTGGCCGTGGGTGGCCGAGGCCACCTACCTCGGCACGGTGCTCCCGAACCTCTATTTCGATCTCTCTGAGCTCGTGCCCTGGGCGTGGGGTCAGATCGATTGGTCGCTCGAGATGCTCCTCGGCGCGGTGCCGGCAGTGAAGGTGCTGCACGGGTGCGACGAGTCCTCGGAGCCGGAGATGTTCCCCGTGTCGGCCAGGCTGGTGCGAGAGGCGCTCGAGCGCGTGCTCGGCACATTCGTCGATCGCGACTTCCTGTCGGTGACCGATGCGGAGTCGATCGGCAGGGGGGTGCTCGCCGACAACGTGCGGAAGCTCCACGGCATCTGATCGCCGACCGGTGGAGCCTCGTCGCCGCTAGATCGGTTGCCAGTCGGGGAAGAAGTCGATCCGGCCGAACGTCTTCTGAACCCGGACCGAGCCGTCGTCGCGCATCACCCACACGCCGATGCGGTCGTCGTTGCCGAGCCGGTTGAAGGCGATCCTCCGTCCGTTCGGCGAGAATGCCGGGGCGAACTCGTCCTGCTTCGTGTCGGTCAACCGCGTCTCGTTCGTGCCGTCGCCGTCCATCAGCCAGATCTCCCCGTTCCTCGAGAAGACGATCCGTGTTCCGTCCGGTGCCCAGTCGGGACGCTCGTCAGCGCGTGGCCCGCTCGTGAGCCTCACAGGGTTCGATCCGCCGGCGTCGATCACCCAGATATCGTCGACGGCGGCACGGTCGCTCGTGAACGCGATCGACGAGCCATCGGGGGACCACTCGGGGAAGGCATCGAACGCAGCGCTCGTCGTGAGGCGAGTCTGGTTCGATCCGTCTGCGTCCATGACCCAGATGTCCTGGAAGGAGTCCTGGGCGTTCGACGTGTACGCGATCTGGGCGCCATCGTCCGACCAGGCCGGCCAGGTCTCCTGCACACCGGGGGTCGAGGTGAGACGCGACAGGTTCGAGCCGTCGGCGTCCATCGTGAAGATGTCGCAATTGCCCCCCTTGTCGCCTCGACAGCGTACGTAGGCGATGCGCGTGCCGGTCGCGTTCCAGTCGGGCATCGACTCGATCCTGTTCGGCGTGTCGGTGAGCCGGTTCGTACCGGTCTCGCCTGCGTAGACGACCCAGATGTCGACCTGGCCCTGCGACGAACGGCCGAAGGCGATGTCGCCGTTGCCACCTGGGAATGCCGCGTTCGCCATCGCGCCGGGCGCGAGCACCGCGGCGGTCACGACGATCGAGGCGATCAACCTGTTCCGGCTCATGGTCCCTCCTTCGACGGCCGAACTCCCCGGCCTCAGTCGTTGTCGTGCTCGGCGGCCTCGGCGTCGGCCTTCGTTCGATGCACGGTGCCGTCGGGGTGCTCTGGCGGCGAATAGAGCGAGTAGAGCTTCACATCGTCCTCACCGATGTTGATCACGTTGTGCCAGATGCCGGCCGGCACGATGAACGCCCAGTCGTCTTCGACCTCGTGCGATGCATCGACCGTATCCTCGGTTCGGCCGAACTCCACCCTGGCTCGGCCCTGTTCCAACCGCAGGAACTGGTCGAGGTGGCCGTGGCGCTCCCATCCGATCTCCTCTTTCGGGCCGAGCCGCATCAGCGTCAACTGCGTGTGCTCACCGGTGTAGGCGACGGTGCGGAAGTTCGAGTTGCCGAGGGTGCGCTCGGTGATGTCGTCGAGCCATCCAAGCATCCGCTGCCTCCCGTTCGCTGGGTCCACTCGATACTAGGTGTCGCGGGGGGCATGGACACTCGGATCCTGCACGATCACGTTGCCTCCCCCGTCGCCTGGCGGCAACGGATCAGACGAGCCACATCGCGTCGTCGTTGATGAGCCCAGACTTCACACGACCGTTACCTCGTGTGGCCGTGATCGCCGTGTTCATCTCGTAGCCTCGACGAATGACTTCCTCGATGGGCATCTACCAAGGAAACGAGCGATCTGAGCGGGCCGTGCTCGCGATGGTTGCCCACGACGAGAAGAAGGACGATCTGCTCCGACTGGCCGGTCGATACCGCTCCACGCTGTCGAACCTGCGACTCGTGGCGACCGGGCACACGGGAGGGCAGATCGCCGACGAGCTCGGCCTCGACGTCGATCGGGTCCACAGCGGTCCCGAAGGCGGCGACCTCGAGATCGGCGCGCGCATCGTGGCCGGCGAGGTCGACGCGGTGGTCTTCCTCCGCGATCCGCTGACTTCGCACCCCCACGAGCCCGACATCCAGGCGCTGCTGAAGGTGTGCGACATCCACGGCGTGCCCCTCGCGACGAACCTGGCCTCTGCCGAGATCCTGTTGCGTTCGCTTTCACAGGCGATGTGGTGGGGGCGCAGCGCAGCCGTCGCCGTGCACGCCGGGGCCTGATCCGACGCTCGTCACGGATGTGCGGCGGCGCTCTGGGATCTTCGCGTCACCACCGAGGGGGACTCGCCGGAGGGAGCGGGCCCGGCGGTGGAGGAGCGGGCGCCGCAGGCGGGATCACGCCGGCCGCCTCGAGCTTCTTCGCGCGCCGCCAGACCCACCAGCCGTAGCCACCCGCCACGCCGGCGAACGCGAGATAGGACCCGATGCGGATGAGCCAGGGCGCGAGCCTCGCGACGAGCAAGGCCGTGAGCGCTCCCTTGACCGGCTCGGCCTCCTCTTCCTCGCGATCGTCGAACGAGTCCGTCAGAGTCGCACCACCTCGATGTCACCTCGTTCGCTCGTTGGCACGTGGTCGAGGATCCAGTTGAGCACGGCCCGACGATCCGTCCGGTAGGCGAAGTCGACACCGCGGCAGGTCGGGCTGAGCCCGAACGACGTGACGCCGACGATGATGTTCGAGCCGAACCCTCCGTGGAAGACGGGGCCACCCGAATCGCCGAAGCAGGTGCCGCCCTTGCCACCGCCCGGGTTGGCCGTGGTCTGCAGGTTGAAGCCGCTCGTGAGGGCATTGTGCAGGTTCACGAGCCTGGTCTTCGCCATCAGCCGTGATCGGAACGACAGCGTGAACGCGGGGTTCGTCCTGCTCAGACCGTAGCCGCTCACCGTGAACGTCACGTCCTTCTTGGCGAGGCGGTCGGCGAGGCGATCGAGCGACCCCGGCGATGCGAGCACGCCGTACTCGGACAACGCGATCGGCTCGTCGAGGATCACGAGCCCGACGTCCTTCGTGTTCGGGAACCCGGCGAAGTCGTTGAATCCGTAGTTGAAGAGCTCGTTCGAGGTGGTGCAGACGTCATGGGTGCCCCGTGCGCACGTCTCCGGGTAGCCGGACACCGGGTCGAGCTCGGTCGTCGGGTCGAAGTTGGCGCCGGCATCCTGCTGGAAATACACGCGGGCGGAGTCGACACCCTCGGTGCAGTGTCCGGCGGTGAGGAACACGATCGGCGTGAGCAGCGAACCCGAGCAGCGATGGCTGAACTCGCCCTGTTCGTCGTAGAAGACGACGAGCCCCACGAACGGATGCTGGAAGTCTTTGACGTAGTTGCCGGTGATCGAACCGGCCGGCCCGCCCAGCAAGGTTACTGCCATGACCGCGAACACGCCGAGCGGAAGTGCTCTTCGGATCACGGGTCCCTCCCTTCGAACCAGCGTCGGCGTGCGGGGGTCGCTCCGACGTCCGGCAGCACACTACCTCGATGCCTCGGTGCGGGAAACCTCACGCAGGCAGGTGTAATCTCGCGCGGATGCGCGCTCATCGAGGGACGACGCTCGTCTCGGCGCTCCTCGTCGTCCTTGCGGCATGCACGGCTGGCGAGGAACCGGTGATCGACGACGCTCCGGCACCGGAGCCGCCTGCTTCGTCATCGCCGGCTCCCCCCTCGACGACGCTCGCATCGGGGGCCGAGCTTCCGAACGGTTGCGTCGGCCGAGCTCCGAAACCGGCCCAGACCATCGCCTTCGTCGCCGATGGACGCGCGTGGGCGCTCGATCCGGCTGAGGGGCAACTCACCTGCGTGTTCAGAGTGGATGACCCCGGCTCGTTCGCGTGGGGGCCGCAGGGCGACCGGGTGTTGTTGGGCGACCTCGCCGTCCGAGGGGTGACCGGTGAGGCGCCCACGTTCGCGGGCATCGGCGCCCAGCCGACCGCGTTCGACTGGGGGCATCCGATCGGCCTCGCCGTCGTGTTCGCGGCACGCGGCGAACGCACGCCCCAGAAGCGATTCATGGACGACGGACATATCGAAGCGCTCCCGGCACTGCCCGGCGGGCGATACCTCCAGGTCGCGTACCACCCGAGCGGTCTCGCGCTCGCGTTCGTGATCGACCGTCAGGGGGAGCAGTCGATCTGGTTGTCGACCAACGAAGGGACCGACCCAGTGCGGCTCGTGTTCTCGCAAGGGGGCACGAGGTTCACCTCGATCGCGTTCACGCCCGACGGCCAGCACCTCGTCTGGACCGCGCAGCATGCGGGCGGGAAGTATCCGCAGATCCACACGATGGATCTCGCGGATCGAACAGGATTCACCGACGGCTGGCGAGGCGAGAGCGGGCAGGAAGCGTCGAACCTGCGCCTGGCGCCTTCGGGCAAGCTCATGGCGATCGACGAGGGAAGCGGATGCGCCGATCGCAGGGCGATGATCGTGCTGAGCCCCAAGGTGGCGAGGCCCGCGCTGCCCGACAGCGCCCAACCGAGCACGGTCATCGGGTGGCTCGATCGCTCGACCCTGTTGGTGGGCGAGGGCGGATGTGACGAGCTGCTCGACCTCAGCGCCGTCGATGCAGCCGGAAACGTGACGCCGCTCGTGCTCGGTGCCGAGATCGGGGCGACTCGCACGGTCACGCGATCAGCTCCGGATTCGGTGCCCGCACCCCCGGTCGAGGCGGAGGAGTTGCCGCCGCCCGAAGGGGTCGGGTGATAGCGCGTCACGCGGCGGCCGGTCGGCCGTCAGACGCAGCGGCGAGATGCAGAGCGTGGGGCGAGAGAGAGGGCGGGGGCTCGAACGGCACGATCCGGCCGGACGGCGCCGGTCACACGTAGCGCCACGCGGTTCGGAACCTGCCGAGCTGGAAGATGGCCCCCGCCCACCCGAACGTTGCATCAATCGCAGGTGACGGGCAAATGCGCTGGTGATGGGCCGTGCAGCACGACGCGGTTCGTGATCGGATCAGCCGATCCGAGGAAGCACGTACAGCGCGAGGAATCCTAGGATCGCGAGAACGATGACCACGATCGCCGTGTATTTGATCGCCGCGAATCCGACGATGCCGCCGGTGTGCTCGGGGTCTTGAACGTCGTGCGCGTGCTCGTGTGATTCTGGCTCGTAGTAGGGCATGTCATTCCTCCTCTCCTACGGCTGGTTACCCCGTTGCACCGCCACCGACTCGCCGCGAAGGCAGATCGAGCCCTTGGTCGTAGGTCTTTCTCCGTGAAGCTGGCGCCACGTCCCCCGGCGCAGTTCAGTCGCCGAGCCCGTCGTCGACCGACTCGATCGTGTCGGCCGTGATGCCCGGCGGTGGTTCGTCGGTCGGGTGACCGCTCTGCCCTTGCTGCCGAGCCTGGCCCGGCTCCGATGCAACGTTGCCTCGGGCAGCAGAGGTGCCTCCGTCATGCTCGACGAGGAAGGCCACCTTGCAGTGCACCTTGTAGAGCGTGAGCTCCCCACCGTCGCCGACCGTTGCACTGCTGCCGATGACATCGACGCCTTGGATGTTCCGAAGCGACTTGGATGCCACTCGAACGGCGCTACGCACCGCGTCGCTGAACGATGAATCGGAGCTGCCGACGAGCTCGACGACCTTGACGACCCCGCCCGGCACTTCGTGACCGCTCATGCGAACCCTCCCTTTCTCTCACGACGCTTGACCATCGCGTCATACCCGGGGTGCGAGTCTTCCGAACCTTTGCCTCGTCTTGGGCGTTCCTTTCGGAGCCGTTGGCAGCCGCCGGGGCACGCTGTGGTCGATGAGACGGGTCGAGGGACACGTCGGAGAGTGGGGAGCGATGAGCAGGAGCATCTCGAAGGTCCTGGCGCCTTGCGTCGTGATCGTGGCGATGTTCGCCGTGGCCGTGCCGGCGTTGGCGAACGACAGCGACGTGGAGCGCGGCGGGGCGTGCAGCGGCCGAAGTGACTGGAAGGTGAAGCTCAGCGAGGAGAACGGCGCGATCGAGGTCGAGTACGAGGTCGACCAGAACAGGGTGGGAGACGTCTGGCGGGTTCGCATCCGTCGAGACGGCCACCTCGTGATGTCGGGCAGGCGCCGGGCTGCCGGCCCGAGCGGCTCGTTCGAGGTGAGGATCGTGCGTCCGAACCCGCCCGGCGGCGACGTCTTCAGAGCTCGTGCCGTCAACACCTCGACCGGCGAGGTGTGCCGGGGGCGCGCCGTGTGGGCCGCGTAACCCTGCGGCTACCATCGAACGATGATCACCCGCGTGCTCGTCGTGGAAGACGAAGCGGCGATCTCCGAACCGCTCGCCGACCACCTTGCGAGGGAAGGGTTCGATGCAGAGGTCGTCGGAACCATCGGTGAAGCGCGCCAAGCCTTCGAGCGGGCAGAGCCCGATCTGGTTCTGCTCGATGTGATGCTTCCGGACGGCGACGGGCGTGACCTTTGTCGGGAGGTGCGCCGGTCCTCGGACGTGCCCATCATCATGCTGACCGCCCGGGGTGAGGAGGTCGATCGGATCGTCGGCCTCGAGCTCGGCGCCGACGACTACGTCGTCAAGCCGTTCTCGGCCGGCGAACTCGTCGCGCGCATCCGCGCCATCCAGCGCCGGGGTCGAGCATCGGCCGGTGCTCGTGCCCCCATGATCGTCGGCGCGGTCGCGCTCGACCCCTCGTCGCGCACGGTCACCAAGTCCGGCGAGCCCATCGAGCTTGCCGCGAAGGAGTTCGATCTGCTGCGCATGCTGATGTCCCGCGCAGGCGAGGTCGTCGGGCGCGAGGAGATCATGGACGAGGTGTGGGACCCGCACTGGTTCGGGTCGACCAAGACGCTCGATGTACACATCTCCTGGCTGCGCAAGAAGATCGAGAACGACCCGGCCAACCCCACGTACATCACGACCGTGCGCGGCGTTGGGTTCCGATTCGCATCAGCACCGTGAAGGTCCGCACGCGGCTGGTCATCTCGATCGCCTACATCCTGCTCGTGGTCATCGTCGCGCTCACGATCCCGCTCGGCATCGTGCTGCGCGACCGGGCGCGATCCGAGCTCGAGGCGCTGGCCCTCACGAACGCGCAGACGATCGCAGCCCTGTTGGACGCGAAGCGGGTCGACCGCTCTGCACGAGATCGCCGAGCGCTCGCGAGGGATGTGAGGAGGTACGCCGAAGACGTCGGCGGCCGGGTCGTCGTGCTCGATAGCCTCGGCACCGTCGTCGCCGACTCCGATCGCGAAGACCTCGGGCAGGACTTCATCACGTCGGGCCGGCCCGAGGTGATCGAGGCGTTCGACTCGAAGCCGTCGGTCGACACGCGTATGAGCCTCGACGAAGGTGGAGACATCGTCGTCGCCGCCGCTCCGATCATCGACGAGGCGGCGCTCGTCGGCGTGGTCAGGATCTCTCGCGGCGTCGAGCAGGTTCAGACCAACGTGCGACGTGCGACGCTCGCGATCCTCATCGTGGCAGGCGCCGGTCTCATCGCGGGACTCGCGCTCGCATTCGCGCTCGCTGGGTCACTCGCACGTCCGCTCACCCGGCTCGCCGGGGTGGCTCGACAGCTCGGCCGGGGCGACCTGTCGTCGAGAGCCGGTGCGGTCGAGGGCGCGAGCGAGGTACAGGTTCTCGCGAGTTCCTTCGACGAGATGGCCGATCGCGTCGAGCGAACGGTGCGCGCTCAGCGTGAGTTCGTCGCGAACGCGTCGCATCAGCTCCGAACGCCCCTGACAGGCATGAAGCTCCGTTTGGAATCCGCGATCGCCGAGTCTTCGGACGAACGCATCACCTCGCAGCTCGAGGCGGCGGACAGGGAGGTCGACCGACTCGCCGACATCGTGCAACGCCTGCTCACGATGGCGCGGGAGATCGAAGAGGGGAAGGAGACGCACGCCGATGTGCGCGCCGCGATCGCTCGGGCAGTGGACCGCTGGCATGACCGCGCTCTGCGCACCGGCTCATCGGTGACCGTCGTGTCGCCGGGGGACAGCGGCGCCGGCGACGAGATGGCGCTCATCGGCCCCGACGATCTCGACCAGATCCTCGACAACGTGATCGACAATGCGATCGCATACGCGCCGGGGCCGATCGAGATCGGGAGCGAGGTCGAGGGCGATCGCATCGTGATGGCGGTGCGCGATCACGGCCCCGGCATCGCGCCCGACGAGCGGTCGCGAGTCACCGAGCGCTTCTACCGCGGCAGGGAGTCCCATGGTGAGGGCTCGGGTCTCGGGTTGGCCATCGCGCGTGAGCTGATCGAACGGTGGAACGGTTCCATCGGCATCGAGGTTGCCGACGGCGCCGGGACACGGGTGGAGATCCGACTCCGCCACCTCGGCTCGCGAGAAGACTCTTCGGCCCCCGGACGCACGTCGGATCCCTTTGCCGAGCCTTAACGCGTCCCCCGGTACCGTGGAACCATGAGAAGGGTCGGGGTGATCGCGCTGCTCGGTGTCGTGGGGCTCCTCGCGGCGACCTCGCTCACGCTCGGGGCGCTCGCCGTGGCCGGCGACGAGGTGGGAAGCGTGTTGCGCCCGCGGCTCGACGAGGGTCGAGATGGCCCGTCCGTGGCTCCGAGCACCTCGGACTCGACGAAGTCGGAGCCCGGCGGCACGAACGGCGACGATCGATGGACGCCATCGGCTTCACGCTCGTCAGAGCCAACCAGCTCCGATGCGACGAACGGATCCGGAACGGGTGATGACGACGGCTCCGGCTCGAGCGGCTCGGGTTCCGACGGCTCCGACTCGAGCGGCTCGGGTTCCGACGGCTCCGGCTCGGACGACTCGGGCTCCGGCGGGTCCGAAGATCACGACGACGACTGAAGTTTTCCTCGCCCTTAGCCGTCTTCTGGGCGCGGCACAACCTGGTCCTCCGTAGCGTGGTCCCAGCGGCTCGCGGAAGTCGCGGATCACGCTGGAGAGGAGGAAGAGCATGGGTCGGATCTCACGAAGGATGGTTCTGGTGTTCTCGGCGATCGCGCTGACCGCTCTTGCCGTCGGGGGAGCGGTGGCTCTCGCCCAGGACTCGTCCGATACCCCGCCCTCGCCCGCGACATCTTCGCCCTCGGCGAATGCGAGCGAAGATCCCAGCCTCGCCCCGAGCCCCTCCGACGACCCCACGCACGACGACAGCCCCTCCGACGACGCCACGCACGACGACAGCCCCTCCGACGACCCCACGCGCGACGAGAGCCCTTCAGACGAACCTTCGAACGGAGATCCTGCCGACGAGGACGGGCAGCGCGAGGGCAGCCACGACGACGATGAAGCTGAGGCCGAAGAAGACGACTAGACCGGAGCGCCGGTTCGGAGCGCGGGGAAGCGTGTGAGCAAGCCCTTGGCCTCGACCTGGAAGAGCGGCTGAGCCTGGGGCAGCCCCGCCAACCGGTGTCGCCCCAAGCTCCTCACGCGCACGCCTGCCGGCACCGACTCCTCGACCATCGCCTTCGTCTTTCCGGTGATGAGGATCTGGCCGCCGTGTCCGACGAAGCACACGCGAGAGACGGTGTGCACCGAAAGGCCGACGTACCCCGTTTCGGTGAGCGTAGGGCGACCGCTGTGGATGCCCGCTCGCACCCGCACGTCGAGGTCGTCAGGCCAGCTTCGGGTGCGCATCTCGTGTTGCACGTCGACGGCCGCTTCGACCGCCGACGCGGTTCGCTCGAAGACCATGAGCGACCCGTCGCCGTGAACGTCGACGAGGCGTCCGCCGCACCGGCGCGACGCATTCCGGATCAGCGAGCGCACGTCGCGAAGCAGACCCGCGTACCGATCCTCCAGACGCTGCAACAAGAAGGTGGACCGCTCGATATCGGTCATCAGGAAGGTCACGGCGCCGGTGGGAAACGTGGAGAAGTCGGGTGTGCGGGCGCTGCGTTCAGATCGGAGCTGCCCGTCGATGAACCCGACGGGAACGATGCCGTAGCGCTTCGCTGCCTGCAGCAGGCGCCGCCGTGCTCGCTCCTTGGCCGCATCGTTCTCGAACTTGACGCGTTGGAAACGTGCCAGGGCGTTGCGCACGTGTGATTCGTCGTGCAGAGGGAGCCGGCGGTTGCCGTGCGAGTCGATGTAGGCGAAGGCCCGGTCGGGCAAGCTCGCCCGCTCGCGCGCGCTGAGCGTGGCCATGCCCCTGACGATACCGGGCGAGACCGACGCGCGAGTCCCTACTCGAAGGCCTCCTCGATGTTCTCGGTGCTGCCTTGTTCCTCCTCGAGGTCGAGCGCAACGGAGTTCATGCAGTAGCGATCGCCGGTGGGGCGCGGGCCGTCGGGGAACAGGTGGCCGAGATGTCCGCCGCACCGCGCGCACCTCACCTCCGTGCGCCGCATCCCGAGGCTGTCGTCCTCGTGTAGCTCGACCGCGTCTGGCTCGACGGGTTCCCAGAAGCTGGGCCATCCGGTGCCTGACTCGAACTTGGTTTCTGAGCTGAACAGCGGCGCGTGGCAGCCGGCACAGCGGTACAAGCCCGGTTCCTTGGATGAGGCGTACGTGCCTGTGAACGCGCGCTCCGTGCCCTTGTTGCGAAGCACCTCGAACTGTTCAGGGGTCAGTCGCTTCCGCCATTCTTCTTCGGTGCCGGGAAGCGAGCCCGTCTCTGCGTGTTCGGAACCGTCCGACATTAGACCTCCTCTTCATCTGCGTGATCGTGGGCGACGACCACGCTGCCGGAGCCGAGCGACGCTCTGGGCCCCCAGAGCTCCTCGGCCGCGACCTGCAGAATTCCCGCGATCGGGAGGGCGACGACTGCCCCGATGAAGCCGGCGAGCTCGACGCCGATCACGACGGCGAGCAGCACGACGAACGGGTTGAGCCGGATCGTCCGGCCGTACACCAACGGCTGCAGCACATGATTCTCGAACTGCTGATACACGATGAAGAAGATCGTCACGACCACGCCGGCCGTGGTCGAGTGAAGGAAGGCGACAACGATCGCGGGAAGCGCGCCGATCGTCGCACCGATCAACGGCACGAGGTCCGCCATCCCCACCCACAATGCGAGCAGGAAGGCGTACGGCAGCCCCAGAGCGAGCAGCGCGAGGAGCGACGCGACCGCCGCGACGACGCTCGTGAGCAGGTTGCCGACCACCCATCCCGAGACGGCGCGCATGGAACGCTCGGCGATGCGCGTCGCGGAGCCGCGCACTTCGTCGGGAAGCGCGTCGTCGCCGGTTCGCACGAGCCGGGGTCCGTAGAGCAGCAAGAAGATGGTGAACACGACGATCGAGATGAACCCCACGATCGCTTGTCCGATGCTTGCGAACACCGACAGCAGCGGACCCGACAGGCCCAACAACTGGTTCGGGAGGTCGCTTCCCACAGACCCGACGCGGCTGTCGATATTGAGTCGCTCTCGAAGGTCGGTGATCAGCGGCGCATCGCGGACGCGATCGATCGTATCCGGCAGGTTCTCGGCGAACTCGACGGACTGGTCGATCACGGGCTTGGCGAACGCGAATACGATGCCGCCGAACAGCAGTGTGATCGTCACCATGACGATCGCGACCGCGACGCCTCTGCGCTTCACCGATCGCTCGACCCGGTCGACGAACGGCGTCAGCACCGCGGCGAAGAATATCGCGAGGAACAGCCAGACCAGCACCCGCCGCAGCTCGTACAGCAGGAACAACGCGAGCGAGACCGTGAGCAGGACTCCGACCACGACGAGCACGTCGCGAACGGTCACGTGCGAGCCTCTCGACTCTCTGCCGCTCAGCATGGTCGAACGCTACCCGCTCGGGCACCCGCGCAACCCGGGGGTGGTCCGGTCGCAGATGTCAACGACCGATCGGTCCACACACAGGTCTTACTCGAGACCAGGTACCGGGGCCCTCGAAACGAGACCTGTGCCCGATGGCCGTCGCCTCGGCACATCACCACACTTGCCTCACATGAACGCCCCAGCCCCTTTCTGCGAAGAGTGCGGCCGCGTCGGCGCCCGGCTCTCAGGTCTGCACCCCGGTGACGCGGGCATCGTTCGCTGGACGCTCTACAAGTGCGGGCACGTGACCACGGAGATCGTCCTGGACGCCGCGGCCAGCGGTGACGAAGCAGAGTTGCATCCCGGCGCGTCTCGCACGGCCTGACGCGGCGCTTCAGCCTGATCCACGTACCCAGCGCACCGCAACTCAGCCTCCCCTATCCCGTCACATCCGGTCGGTTTGGTCGCAGTGAACCGCGGGAAGGTAGATACTTGCTTGACGGGACCATGCGGTTCGAGGGGAGGGGGGTCCGCGTTGGCTCAGGTCGCGCTCGACGATGTCTCCAAGGTCTATCCCGATGGGACAGAGGCTGTCTCGGAGCTCGACCTCGCGATCGAGGACGGCGAGTTCATGGTCTTCGTCGGGCCATCCGGCTGCGGCAAGACGACGGCTCTGCGCATGGTGGCGGGTCTCGAGGAAGTCTCTCGCGGCACGATCTCCATCGGCGACCAGGTCGTGAACGACCTGCCCTCGAAGGATCGCGACGTGGCCATGGTCTTCCAGAACTACGCGCTCTATCCCCACCTCAAGGTCTACGACAACATGGCGTTCGGGCTGCGCTTGCGCAAGGTGGACAAGCCAGAGATCGATCGCCGTGTGCGGCACGCCGCAGACATCCTCGGTCTCGAGGAGCTGCTCGACCGCAAGCCGCGGAACCTCTCCGGAGGGCAGCGCCAACGGGTGGCGATGGGCCGGGCGATCGTGCGGGAACCTCGCGTGTTCCTCATGGACGAGCCGTTGTCGAACCTCGACGCCAAGCTTCGAGTGCAGACGCGGGCGGAGATCGCTCGTCTGCAGGACGACCTCGGCGTCACGACGATCTACGTCACCCACGACCAGACCGAGGCGATGACGATGGGCGATCGAGTCGCTGTGATCAAGAAGGGCCGGCTGCAGCAGGTCGACGAACCCCAGGTGCTCTACGACCACCCGGCGAACCTGTTCGTGGCGGGATTCATCGGTTCGCCCGCCATGAACATGGTCGAGGCTCAGCTGCAACGAAACGCTGATGACTGGCGGGTCGAGTTCGGGGGCCTCAGCCTCGCCGTCGACGAAGCGGTGATCGCCGCCCGCCCGGCGCTCCGGTCGTTCGAGGGAAAGCCGTTGGTGGTGGGCATCAGGCCCGAGGACATCGAAGACGCTGCGGTCCACGACGACTCGCCGGGCGATCGGCGCATCCGCACGCAGGTAGCGCTGCGCGAAGCACTCGGCTCCGACGTGCTCGTGCACTTCAGCGTCGACGTGCCCCCGGTGATCACGGATGACACGCGCGAGCTGGCACGCGACGCAGGCGCCGCCGAGCTCGAACGCGACCGCCACGAAGGTCGGTCGACGTTCGTCGCTCGGCTCAGCCCCCGCACCGAGGCTCGCACGCGGGCAGATATAGAGCTCGTGGTCGACACGAGTCGCATGCATTTCTTCGACCCCGAAACAGGTTCGAGCATCGAGGGATCGGCATGAGCCGTTCCTCGAAGGAGGGAGTACCGATGACGTTGACGAAGACGTGGTTCGCTCGCCCGATCGTGTCGCTCGCGGCCGTGGCGCTCCTGGCTGCCGCGTGCGGTGGCGGCGAGGATCTCGACGCCGACGGCGGAGGGACCGAAACGAGCGGGGCGGCCGGGTCGGTCGATCTGAGCGGTCAGACCATCGAGGTGGCGGCGACATGGACCGGTTCCGAGCAGGATCGATTCCAGATGGTGCTCGACGCGTTCGGCGAGCAGACCGGAGCCACTGTTCGGTTCCGCTCGGCCGGCGACGACGTCGCGGCCTATGTCGGACCGCGCATCGAGGGCGGCGATCCCCCCGACGTGGCGATCTTCCCGCAGCCGGGGGTGGTGCAGAGCTTCGCGGAGCAGGGCGACTTGATCGAGATCGAGGATATCGTGGGCGACGAGATCGACGCCAACTACGGCACTGGAGCTCGCGAAGCCGGATCCGTCGACGGCACGCTGTACGGCGTCTGGTTCAGAGCCGCGCAGAAGTCGACCGTCTGGTACAACGTCGACGTCTTCGAGGGAGCCGGCGTCGAGCCGCCAACGACCATCGAAGAGTTGCATCAGGTCGCTCAGACCATCTCCGACTACGGCGTCGAGCCTTACTCGATCGGCGCAGACGTCGGCTGGCCGCTCTCCGACCTGTTCGAGAACATCTACCTGCGTACCGCAGGCCCCGACAAGTACGACCAGCTCGCGGCCCACGAGATCCCGTGGACCGACCAGTCGGTGAAGGACGCCCTCACGGTCATGGCAGACATCATCGGTGACGAGTCTTTGCTCGCCGGTGGAGCGACGGGGGCAGAGCAGACGGACTTCAACGGCTCGGTCACACAGGTCTTCACCGATCCCCCGAAGGGCGCGATCATCTTCGAGGGCGACTTCGTCGGCGGGATCATCAGCGGTGAGACGAAGGCCGAGGTGGGCACCGATGCCGACTTCTTCGAGTTCCCCTCCATCGACGGATCGGAGCCTGCGGTGCTCGGTGGTGGAGACTTCGCCGTGCTCTTGGCCGACAGCGAAGGCGGCAAAGCACTGATCGAGTACCTCGCCACCCCGGAAGCAGCCGAGATCTGGGTCGCCGAAGGGGGGTTCATCTCTCCGAACACGCAGGTGGACACGTCGATGTACCCCGACGAGGTGAGCCAGCGCGCTGCGCAAGCTCTGGTCGATGCGGGTGAGAGCGTGCGATACGACCTGTCGGACCTGCAGCCGACCGAGTTCGGGGCGACGACCGGGCAGGGCATCTGGGGAACGCTGATCGATTTCCTGCGTGACCCGAGCGACGTCGACGGCACCGCGCAGGCGTTGGAGTCGGCGGCGAAGAAAGCGTACGGAGGATAGTCGCGTGGACGAAGGCGCCCGGCGGCGCGGAAGGTCGTGGGCGGTGGCATTGTTCCTCGCCCCAGCCCTCGTGTTGCTGGGCGCCATCGTCGTGTACCCGATCTTCTTCTCGGTCGTGAGGAGCTCGTTCGATGCCAACGGCTCGCAGTTCGTCGGCATCGAGAACTACCAGGAGATGTTCACGTCGCCATCGACGCTGACGGCGATCAAGAACAACCTGATCTGGGTCGTGTTCGCGCCGAGCATCGTGACCGCCCTCGGGTTGGTATTCGCAGTGCTCACGGAGCGCATCGCGTGGAGCACGGCGTTCAAGGTGGCAATCTTCATGCCGATGGCGATCTCGTTCCTGTCGGCCGGGGTGACGTGGCGCCTGATCTACGAACAGGATCCCGACCTCGGCCTCGCGAACGCTGCGGCGGGGGCAGCGGTCAACATCGTCCGCCCGCCCGGAGAGTTGCCGGGCGCCCGTCCGTCGGAGGAACAGATCCTCGAGACCACCGACGACGGTGTTCTGGTGGCGCCGGACCCCGTCGGCATGGGTGAAACAGCGGCATTCGGCTTCGTGGCGATCCCCCCGGAATCGGTGCCCGATGGCGCAGTGCAGGCGGTCGAGCCCACCGCGACCGACGACGGCATCGCCGGAACCGTGTGGCTCGATTTCGCGCCCGGCGGTGAAGGCCAACCCGGCAACATCGACCCCGACGAGCTCGGACTGCCCGGCGTCGAGGTGGAGGCGGTCGCCGACGGAGCGGTCGTTGGCTCGGCCTCAACCGGCCCGGACGGAACCTTCGCGTTCGAAGGCCTGGGGGAGGGCGCGTACGAGCTGCAGCTACCTGCCGGGAATTTCCGCGAGCCGTTCGGCGGCATCAGCTGGCTCGGACCGACCCTTGTCACGCCGGCCATCATCGTGTCGTACATCTGGATCTGGGCGGGCTTCGCCATGGTCGTCATCGCCGCAGGTCTCGCCGCGATCCCGCGGGAGACGCTCGAAGCGTCGCGGGTCGATGGCGGCAGCGAGTGGCAGGTGTTCCGAAAGGTCACGGTTCCGTTGTTGGCGCCGGTGTTGGCCGTCGTCTTCGTGACCCTCGTGATCAACGTCCTCAAGGTCTTCGACCTGGTGCTCGTGATCGCTCCGGGGTCGGCGCAACGCGATGCAAACGTGATCGCGTTGCAACTCTGGAAGACGGCGTTCGGCATCCGTGACTTCGGGCTTGGAAGCGCCCTCGCCGTCTTCCTGCTATTGCTCGTGCTTCCCGCGATGGCTTTCAACCTCAAGCGTTTCAAGGCGGAGGAGTCGTGAGCGCCGTCGTATCGACCTCCGGTCGGTTGAGACAGGGCGCCGAGTCGCGCTCGGGCCGACTCGTGTCGGCGTTGACCCGGGCACCGGCCGCCGCACTCCTCGCGGTCGTTGCGATCGTGTGGCTGGTGCCGACCGTGGGGCTACTCGTCTCGTCGTTCCGCACAGCGGCCGCCAATGCCGAGAGCGGCTGGTGGACGGTGCTCACCGCGCCGACACAACTCACACTGCAGCCCTACAAGGCTCTGCTCGACGATCCGACGATCGTGAGCGCGTTCCTGAACACGGTGCTGATCACGCTTCCGTCGTCGCTGTTGATCGTGGTGGTTGCTTCACTTGCTGCCTACGCCTTCGCGTGGATGCACTTCCGCGGCCGGGATCTGCTCTTCCTGATCGTCGTCGGACTGCTCGTCGTGCCGCTGCAGGTTGCCCTGATCCCCGTGGCGAGGCTGTACGACCTGCTCGGCCTCTTCGGCACGATCCCGGGGGTGGTGCTCTTCCACGTGGCGTTCGGGTTGCCGTTCGCCATCTTCCTGCTGCGGAACTTCTTCGTCGGGATCCCACACGAGCTGCTCGAGGCGGCGCGCATGGACGGCGCGAGCGAGTGGACGGTGTTCTCGCGGGTCGTGTTGCCGCTGGGGCTGCCCGCGATCGCGTCACTGCTGATCTTCCAGTTCCTGTGGGTCTGGAACGACCTGTTGGTCGCATTGGTCTTCGCCGGTGGCGAGACGCAGCCGCTCACCGTCGCGATCAGGGAACAGCTTCGGTCGTTCAGCGCGAACATCGATGTGATCGCGCCGGCAGCGTTCCTGCAGATGATCGTGCCCCTCGCCGTGTTCTTCGCCTTCCAGCGCTACTTCGTGCAGGGACTGTTGGCCGGGTCACAGCGCTGACGCCGCGGCACCGACACCGGCTTCGAGTCAGGCGAGCGGGATGCGGCCGGTGACGGTCGCTCCCTCGCCCGGCGCCGAGCGCACCTCGAGGGTTCCGTCGATCGCGTCGAGCCGGTCGACCATGCCTTGAAGGCCGCTTCCGTGGCCGGTCGTGGCGGGGTCGAAGCCGATGCCGTCGTCGGTCACCTCGAAGATCAGGTGTCCGTCTTCCTCGGCGAGCCTGATGCTTGCCGAGGAGGCATGGGCGTACTTGCCGATGTTCTGCAGCGCCTCGAGGGAGCAGAAGTAGACGGCTGCCTCGATCTCCTTGGGGTAGCGCGCGATCCCCTCGGAGCCGACCAGGGTCGGCATCGTCGCCTTCCGCGCCTGCGCGTCGAGGGCTGCTGCCAGGCCCTTGTCGGCGAGCAGCGGCGGGTAGATCCCGCGCGCGAGATCGCGCAGGTTCTCGAGCGCTTCCGTGGCGTCGACCTGTAAGCCGTTGAGCATCGCACCGGTCTTCGCGGCTTCCTCGCTCTTCGCAGCGTTCTCCGCGAGCCTCAGCTTCACGGCCAGCGCGACGAGCTGCTGCTGTGCGCCGTCGTGGATGTTCCGCTCGATCTTCCTCCGCTCCTCGTCTTGCGCTGCCACCAGACGCTGGCGGGACGCTCGCAGGTCAACGAGCCGAACCTGGAGCTCGGCCGTGAGCCGCACGTTCCGCAGCATCAATGCGGCCTGCGACGCGAGGTCGGACAGCAGCTTCTCCTCAGCCGGTGTGACCGGCTCACTCGGCGGCTTTGTCAAGGTGAGCGCACCGAGCAGTTCGGACTGATGGAGGACCGGGACGCATCGATCCACATCGGGGAAGGCCGGCAGCTCACCGTCGGGCAGAGGGACCGACGTCGTCTCTGGCCCCGTCACCTCCGGCCACGACGCGGCGAGCTGCAGTCGGTCGCCGACGCGCAGCCACACCTCGGTCCGCGTCGCCCCCGTTCCCTCGCCGAGGATGCGGGCCATGCGTGGGAGCACGTCGTCGGTGGAATAGGCGCCGGCCATTCGCTCCGAGAAGTCGGAAAGCACCTCGTACGGGGTCGCTCGCTTCCCGTAGACGACGCGATCGGCCAGACGTCTCGCTCGCTCGCGCAAGGGTTGGAACGCGAGGGCGACGATCGCCGTTGCCGCGATCGAGAGGAGAAGGTTCGGTTCCCCGCTGGTGCCGATCGCCGCACCGATGCCGACCACGATCGCGAGGTACACGGCAGTCACGAACACGGCGAGCACCGCGACGACGACGGTCTTGTTGATGACGACGTCGATGTCGTAGAGGCGGTATCTGAACATCGCGATGCCGACCGCGACCGGGACCATCAAGAGCCCGATGCTCGGAAGGACGCTCGCGCCGAACTCGTTGAACAGCGGGCTGCTCGCGATGACGGCCGCCACGAGGAACGACCCGGCATAGGCGAACCACTTGAGCTGCGCTCGCTCGTCTCCCGTCGCGCGCCGGAACCGGATGACGAGCGAGGCGGCCGAGGCGATCCCGAGCAGGAACATGAGCAGGACGCCGGCGACCTGGATGTTGAACGCGAGCGTGAAGGCGTCGGTTGCCCCCGCCGGGGCGTCGTCGCCGATGTTCGTGAGGATCGGGCCTCGCATTGGCCAAGCCGTGATGGCGACCGGGATCACCGTCATCACGATGGCCACCGCGCCGAGCCACGCGACGGGCCGCCACCGTCGCGAAGGGAGCCGGCCATCGGGGAAGAGCAGGAGCAGGTACGTGAACACGAGGATGATGGCAGGAGGCCAGATCCACGACCCGAGCCAGGCCATCACGTCGCCGCCCGGCAATGATCCGGGCTCGGTGATCAAGGCGTACTCGGAGTACTCACCGGCGAGGGATGCGAGCGCGAAGCACAGGCCGGCCGTGCAGAGGATCCAGCCGACGGCGTTGTCCGGTCGGCGCGTGGCGATCAGGGCTCCGACGACGGAGAACGCCAGCACCGCCGGAAGCCCCAGGAGGCTGAAGACAACCAACGAGGAGGCGACCGCATCGATGGTCACGGTGCCCACGATCGCCGCCGCGGCGACCCCGCACATCGACCATGCGAGCCACGCTGCTCCTCGAGCGCTCAACGGCATCCCCTCGGGTCGATTGTGACCGTCCTTGGCGGCGTGCGGAAGGGTTGGCCTCTCGACTAGGGTGGCAGGTCGATGTGTCGTCGGACCATGATCGTGTTGGCCTTGACCGTCCTGTCCTCCTCGGCGCTCCCGGGACCTGCCGTGGCGGGCATCGGGCCGCCGATCGTCGCGGAGCCGATCGCGACCGGACTCGAGGCCGTCACCGCGTTCACGATCGGTCAGGGCGGACGCTTCTACTACGTGGAACGAACCACCGGTGAGGTGCGGCTCTTCGATCCGGACGATGGCTCCGATTCCCTCATCATCGATCTTCCTTCGCCAGCCCAGTTCGCGATCACGTTGCACCCGCAGTATCCGGCCGTGCCGTACATCTACGTGTTCGGCAAGCGGACAAGCTCGACCGGCGTGAAGGATCAGCTCTTCCGAATCAGCACCGACGGCGACGTCGGAGTCTCGTTCACATCGCTGCTCTCGGTGGCGAGCGGCACCGATCATCATGGGGCGAGGCTCCTCTTCGGGCCTGACGGCAAGCTCTGGCTCACGATCGGTGACGAGGACCGCCCCGCCGATGCTCAGAAGGTCGGTTCCCTTGCCGGCAAGCTCCTCAGGATGACCGCCGGCGGCGGGGTGCCCGCGGGCAATCCGTTCAATGGAAGCCGTGTGTACGCCTACGGGCTGAGGAACGTCTTCGGTTTCGACTTCGACCCGGCGACGGGCCTCGTGTGGATGTCGGAGAACGGACCGGAGTGCAACGACGAGGTGCTCCGGACGCTGAAGGGTCGCAACTACGGGTGGGGCCCGTCGGCCACGTGCGCCACCCCGCCGCTTCCCCCGCGCAACACGAATCTGGACGGACCGAACGTCGTCATGCCGAAGTGGTACTGGCCGGGCACGATCGGCCCGACAGGAGCCGCCTTCTGCTCGGGCTGCGGGCTGGGTTCGGAGGTCGAGGGCGAGCTGCTCCTCGGAGATTTCAACCAGGGAACGATCCACGCGCTCACGCTCACGACCGATCGTCTTCGCGTGACCGACGAGTCGCCGCTCTACGATCACCCACAGGGCGTGCTCGGCCTCGAAGTGGGCGCCGACGGCTCGATCTATTTCAACGATTTCGGGGCCATCTACCGCCTGACGACCGGCTGATCCCAGGGAGGGTGCGAGGGAGAAGGGGGCAGCGATGGCGGACCAACAGGCCGTGACGATCGCCGAGGAGCTCTGGCAAAGGCTCAGCGCGAAGGCGTGGGACGGGGCACGAGAGCTCATGCATGACGAGTACGTCCAGGAGTGGCCGCAGTCAGGTGAGCGGATCGAGGGCCCCGATGACGCGCTCGCCGTCAACCGCAACTTCCCGGGCGGCCTGCCCTCGATGCGCTTTCGCCGATCGTCGGCCTCCGGCGACATCGCCGTGCTCGAAGTCGAGCTCGAGTATGCGGACGGCAGCATCTACCAAGGCGTGAGCATCATGGAGATCCGCGAGGGCAAGGTCGTCAAGGAGACCGATTACTTCGCCCAGCCGTTCGACGCGCCGCAGTGGCGCGCCCAGTGGGTCCGGCGGATGCCGCGGTGAGTGCCGAACCGCTCGCCGACGACATCCGGATGACGCCGGTGCAGAAGCGGTGGACGATGATCGCCGTCGTCCTCGGTTCCGCGATCGTCTTCCTCGACACATCGGTCGTGAACCTGGCCCTGCCCCGCATCGGCGAGGAGCTCGCGTCCGACCTGTTCGGCACGCTCGAGGCGCAGTCCTACGTCGCCTACGGCTACTTCGTGACGCTGAGCGCGTTGCTGATCCTGGCGGGCGCGCTCACCGACTTCCACGGACGGCGCAAGATGTTCTCGCTCGGCCTGGTCGGATTCGCCGTGACGTCGCTGCTGTGCGGCATCGCGCCGTCGATGGAGATCCTGATCGCGGCTCGTGTGCTGCAGGGGGCGGCCGGCGCGCTCGTGGTGCCGGGGTCGCTCTCGATCATCACCGCGAGCTTCGAGGGTGAGGAACGCGGCCGCGCGTTCGGCGTGTGGGCGGGCGCTTCGGCGGCCACGACGATCCTCGGACCGTTCGTGGGCGGGATGCTCGTCAACACGATCTCGTGGCGCATGGCGTTCCTCATGAACCTGCCGCTGCTGGCCGTCGCCTACCTCGCCACGGTTCGCTACGTGCCCGAGTCGCGCGACCGGACGCCACCGGACACTTCGACTGGCTCGGCTCGGTCGTGATCGTGCTCGCGGTCGGCGGGCTGGCCTTCGGCACGATCCGCGGGCAGCAGCAGGGCTGGGGCGAGCCGTTGGCGATCGGAAGCCTCGTCGTCGGCGCCATCGCCGCGGTGGCGTTCCCGTTCATGATGCTGCGTCGCCGCGATCCGCTCGTGCCGCCTCGTCTGTTCCGATCGCGGAACTTCACGGTCACGAACCTCTCGACGCTCGTGATCTACGGTGCGCTCTACGTCTCGCTGACGTTCCAGGGCATCTTCCTGATCGGCACGCTCGGCTACAACGAGCAGGCGGCCGGCATCGCGGGCTTCCCGGCGACGCTGTTCCTGGTCGTGTTCTCGACCCGGTTCGGCAAGCTCGCCGCGCGCTACGGCCCTCGGCTGTTCATGGCGCTCGGTCCCGGCGATCATGGCGCTCGGCCTGCTCTGGTTCGCGCGCATCCCGTCGACAGCGAGCCGTGGGTCCTCGGGGGCGGGCAGGGTCGCTCGATCCTGCCGCCGACCGACTACTTCATCGACCTGTTCCCGGCGCTCGTTGTCTTCGGCACCGGACTGATGATGATGGTCGCGCCCCTCACGACCGCGCTCATGACGTCGGTGCCCGCGAGCAATGCCGGCGTCGCCTCGGCGATCAACAACGCGATCTCGCGCGTGGGCTCGCCGCTCGTGACGGCGGTGATCTTCGTGGCGGTCGCGTCAAGCTTCTACTCATCGATCGAGCGGCAGGTGCCCGGCGCCGACGTCGATTCGAGCTCGTTCCGGGCTGACGTGTCGCCGCTCAATGAACCGTCCGACGACGTGGCCGCCGACGTCCGCGCCGCGGCGAGATCCGCCTCGACCGACGCCTTCCATCTCGCGATGCTGGTCTCCGCGGGCCTCCTGCTCGTCGGCGCCGCGATCAACGCCGTGGGCATCAGGAACCCGGGAGCCGAAGGCCGCCACGCCGGGCCGGGTGGCGAGCAGCCGCCGGGTGAGGGCGTGGGCGCCGGCGGTCCGGTGCGGGGGTCTCCGGAGTCCTTCGGAGGCGCCGAGCATCCGCCACGGGAGAAGACCGGTCCCGCGCGCGATACTTAGCGTCGTTCGGGACGGATGTGATCGTCTTCGGACTCCTTCCAGGCTTCGTCCAGGTTCTCGACGTTGAACCCGTACTCGAAGACGAGCGTGCCGCCGTAGGCCGCGCCGAAGAGCACCAACACGGCAGACGCCACGGACAGGACGAGCCAGGCGAACTGCGTCTGAGCCTCCTCGAAATTCGGCACGCGCAGGATGAGGTCGACGAGCGTGAGCGCCGTGACCGTGAGCATGACCGTCGCGTGCCAATTGACCGTGCGCCAGACCTGCGTGTGCTTCGCTCGTCCGATGGGGCCCGACCGGTCGCGCGGGATGCCCTTCCACCAGTCGAAGAACCCCGTGATCGCCGCCCCGATGCTCACGATGTAGCCGGCAACCATCACGAACGTGGCAGCAGCGAAGAAGTCTTGCGACTTCGCGTCGGAAGGATCGGCGAAGTAGGAGATCACGTCGAACAGCGCCGCCAGCGAGTAGCAGACGATCGGGAAATCGGTGAGCGGCGGATGGAACGGCTTGCCGGTGAACCCCCTGATGCCCTGGGAGCGGCGTCCCTTCAGACTCAAGGTCGGACGAACCGAGTAGATCCTGGGCACGAGGACCCTCCCTTCGCGATCCGAGGAGCCGGCTCTCCTCGACCACTCGCATCATGCCACGACCAGGGTGCGGGTTCCGGGCGGATCTCGCTGGGTAAGAGCCGGAGCTATGGTCTTCCGTGCCGAGGAGCGGGTCTGGTGGAAGCACGGGGTCCTGTATCAGGTGTACCCGCGGTCGTTCCAGGACTCTGACGCAGACGGCGTGGGCGACCTCGCGGGGGTCGAGCGCCGCCTGGACCATCTCGCGTGGCTCGGGATCGACGGTGTCTGGCTGAACCCCGTGCATCCCAGTCCGAACCGGGACTGGGGCTACGACGTGTCGGACTACACGGGCGTCGCTGCGGAGCTCGGTGGTCTCGAGGCGCTCGAGGGCCTCATCGCCGCGGCGTCGGCACGCGGCATCCGCGTGATGCTCGACCTCGTTCCGAACCACACGAGCGATCGCCACCCGTGGTTCGTCGACGCCCGCCGCAGCCGCGATGCCAAGCATCGGAACTGGTATGTCTGGGCCGACCCGGCGCCCGATGGAGGGCCGCCCAACAACTGGCTCAGCGTCTTCGGGGGCCCGGCATGGACCCTCGATCCTGCCTCGGGCCAGTACTACCTGCACAATTTCCTGTCCGAGCAGCCGGATCTGAACTGGTGGAACAACGATGTGCGAGATGCCTTCGACGGCATCGTGCGAGCCTGGTTCGATCGGGGCATCGCCGGTTTCCGGATCGACGTTGCCCACGCGATCGTGAAGGACCAGCTGCTGCGGGACGATCCCCGGCACGGGGAAGCCGATGGCATGACCCAGGGACCCCGATCCGTCTACAGCATGCATCGTCCCGAGGTGCATGACGTGCTCCGCCGCTGGCGGGCGATCGCCGACGGGTATGACCCTCCTCGCGTGATGATCGGCGAGACGTGGGCGCGAGACCTGCCCGACCTCGCCCGCTACTACGGCGAAGGTGATGAGGTCCATCTCGCGTTCAACTTCGCATTCGCGACTGCGCCCTTCGAGGCCGCGCCGCTCCGCGAGATCGTCGAGGCCACCGAGCGAGCACTCGGTGCCGACGCATGGCCCCTGTGGACCGCGTCGAACCACGACATCGGGCGTCTGGCCTCACGATGGGCCTCGGGCGACCATGCCCGGGCGAGGTGCGCCCTGTTCGTGCTCCTGTTCCTACGCGGAACTCCTGTGCTTTACGCCGGCGACGAGATCGGTCTCGAAGACGTGGAGATCGCGCCGTCGCAACGCCTCGACGAAGGGTCTGGCGGCGGGGGCAGCACACGTGATGGCGGTCGGACTCCGATGATCTGGCAGCCTGGACCCGGTCACGGGTTCACGCAGCCCGGCGTCGAGCCATGGCTGCCATTCGGCCAAGGACGGACGTCGGTCGCCGAGCAGCGAGTGGATCCTCGCTCCGTGCTCTCGTGGTGCAGGGACGCGATCAAGCTGCGCGCCGGACACGAAGATCTGATGAGGGGAGACCAGGTGCTCCTCGAGAGCGCCGAGCATGTGCTCGCGTGGCGACGCGGGGCAGGCACCACGGTGGCCGCCAACCTTTCCCCTGAGCCAGCAACGGTTTCGATGCCCGATAGCGAGATCCTGCTTGCTTCCGACGGGGTCCGACCGGCACGGTCGACGTCGAGCGCGATCCTTCCCGCCTGGGGGTGCGTCGTGGCGACGACGAAACGCTGACAACCGACCCGCCTCAGCGCCCTGTGAGTGAGAAGTGCATGTAGTCCTTCAGCGTCACCCAATCGCCGCCCCATTCCCAGCCGATCCTTGCGAACGAGCGCACCACCACACCTGCAGGATGGATCATGCCCGGCTCGCGCAGAGACCGATCGACGTAGGGCTTCACCGCGCGCCGGAGCACCGACCCGTCGGACCTGACGTATGGATTCTGCAACGGGTTGATGTCGATCGCCCATCCGTAGGAGTGGTGCGACAAGGAGGCCGTGTTGCCGGTGGCGGGCCTGCAATTGAACGCCGCCGTGCGGTTCATCGTACTGAACCAGTCGATCCGTCGAGGTGGACGATATGCCCGAGGAAGCGCGATCCGGTGGATCGGGAACCCTGCCATGAAGAGCCGGCGGAACACCCGCAGCACGTCGCTCGCCACCTTCTCGTGCACGATCAACGGTCCCGATCGCACGCGGTCCTCGAAGTCCCAGTAGCCCACCTGCAGGTGCCGCAGGTCGTCGAGCCCGACCGGGCAGCCGGGGTGCCAGTTCCTTCCGACCAGGCGATCGCGCATCGACGAACCGATGCGCGACACGGTGCCCTCGAATCGAGGGGATGGCTCGGTCGTGGTCGGCGATGCAGCCGGCAGGCTCTGAGAAGACTGGACCGGTGTAGGAGAAGGCGAAGCCGAGGCCGACGCGTGCGACGGAGTGGCCGTTTCAGCGGCGGGAGCAGCCCGGCAGGCCACTCCCAGGATCGTCCCGAGGGCGACGGCGACCCCCGGCGAGACCGCCCTTCGACGGCGCATCATGAGGCGCCGGTTTCGGATCGGGCGGGACTCCTCATCGACCCGAGACCGTCACGGTCTCACCGTCGGTGACGCTGACGTGCAGCTTCCTCGTGCCGAGCTCTTGATCGCCGATCGTCGCGCCGGCCATCGACGGGTCGACGGTGAACGACCGGATGCCCGTGGCGACCACGACCTGCAGCGACCCAGGCTCCGGATACGGCTGAGGCGTGAGCCCACCGTAGTAGAAGGCGAGGATCCGCGAGGCCGACCATCCCCGAGCCGCCTTGCCGTACGCGCCCCATTGCACCATCCCGACGCCGTGGCCCCACCCTCGTCCGATGACCACGAGATCGCGCGAACCCGACGAGACATGGAACCATCCGGACGGGATCGGTACGGGCAACCCGCCGCTCGGGTACCGGCCGGGGATCAGGCAGGCCGCCCAGGTGTTCACGGCGTCGCGTAGTCCGCTCGCATCGATCGCTCGGGTCTCCCCGCCCCCGCTCAACCGTATCGCCGAGCCGTCGACGGCCGCTGAGGTGATGCGCACGCCCCTGGGCCATGAGCCCTCGGCCCGGAGGACGGTCGTGAGGTCGCCGAAGGGTAGCTCGGTCCGCCATCGAGACAGGGGCGACGCCCCGTCGTGACGCTCGAGCACAGGACGCAGGTACGGCAGCGGCGAGCTGCCGAACACATCCTCGTTCCCATAGGTTCTTCCGTTCGATGTCGATGAGTAGACGGTGTCGGCGGGCCTGCCCTGATACAGCAGCACCTGGCCTTTCGTCTGGCGCACGGCCCGATACCAACGCTCGATGCCCGGTGGGCGAGGGTGGGGGATGCCTCCGTAGACCTGGCAATCCGAGGTGGCGCAGATCGTGCCCTCGAGATCCTCGCCTTCGGCGCCGGCCCAGCCGGTGCGCGAGAGCACATAGCTGCGCGCCGCGATGACCTGCGCTTCGAGCGCGGCCCTCGGCCAGGTCGGTGGCACCTCGGCGATGCCTTCGAGGTACTCGCGGAACGAGATGGTCACCGTCACGGTCAGGCTGCCGTCATCGGCCGTTCGGATCGAAAGTGCCCCGGGGTAGCGGGCATCGAGTGAAGGCCGGTCGGGACGTACGCACTGTGAAGGGTTCCATGGGTAGAGACCGCGCAGGCGGAACGACCCCCCTGGGGCAGGCTCCATCTGCACCCGCTGGCCCGAGAACTCGAGCGACGTGGGTTCGGACGATGGACCCTCCGGTGCGACTGTGGCCTGCCGAGTCTCGGTGGCCGAGGGTGAGTCGTTAGCCGGGCTGGTCGAGGCCGCCTCTCGCTCGCCAGCCGTGGGGGTGCACGCGCCGACGAGTGTCCCGATCACGATCACAGAACCGATGGAACGAATGAGGTGGCGCCGACTCCTGGTTCGCGCGCGGCGGGCCATCAAGCCCAACGGCGGTGGGCATCGACGCTCTGCGCCTGTGCCCCTGGAGCGCGAGCCTGCGTCTCGTCGGCTGGTCCATGGGGTTGTTCGCGGGACCTGATCATGAAGGTGAGCGTGGCCACGATCGCCAGCCACAGGGCTCCGAGCGCGGTGCCGGCGATCACGTCGGTGACCCAGTGGGCCTCGAGCGCCACCCTCGAAGCGGCCGCCCCCGCGACCAGTAACACCGTACCCGCCGCCAACAGCTTCTTGTCACGCCGACCGCGGCCCATCGCCATGACCAACGCCAACGTGCCCCAGACCGCCACGGCCTGCGCCATGTGTCCCGATGGGAACGCCGACCCGCTGACCTCGCCGGCCGCCCAGTCACCCGGCGCTGGGCGGTCGAAGACTTCCTTGAGAACCGAGGTGAGGATCGTCACGCCGACGAACGCCGTGCCGACCAACAGGGCCGGTCGCCAGTCGCGCCTGCGGATCGCGAAGAACAGCCCCACGCCGAGGAGGAGGAAGAACGACCCTCGAGCCGAGCTCGCGATCGCCAACGCCTTCATCGGAAGCAAGGTGAGGTCCTCAGGACGCTCCTCCACGGAACCCTCGACGCTCCGGTCGACTTCCGACGGATGGTCGTCGAGCAGCGCGGCCGTCACGATGAACACGACCAAGCTCGCCAGCGCACCGCCGACGATGAGCCATCGGGTCGAGGATGAGATCTCGCGCGTGCGAGGGAAGCGGCTCTCGAGCTCTCGGATCACTTGGGTCACCTGGAGATCACCATCTCATGGAGGTTCCGCGGAACGCCCCTTCCCCAAACACGACGACCCAGTCGGTCGCCGCCGTGGCTCTCGGGGAAGTGGTCGCGACGCGCGCCTCGCCGCGTTCGTCGGCGGCACGGCCAGACCCTGGGGCACCACGCCGAACGACCGCAGCGCGTCCGGTCAGTCTACCGGGTCGGGGCGTCTTCCTGGAAGTCGACCGACACGCTCTCGTCTGGCCTGCGTTCCTCTTGCCGGGCGGAACGACGCAGCGCGCGTTCGTCCGCGTCCGTCAGCTCGTCTCCCTGCAACGACCTCGGCCACAGATGGCCCGACAGCACGACGTTGATCACGGCGCCAAGCAAGGTGATCTGCGCGCCCAGATAGATCCAGCCGAGGAGTCCGATCACGATGGCGAACGTGCCATAGACATCGGACGACGACGCGAGACGGTGCTCGACGATCCATCCGCCCACTGCGAGCAGCGCCGTCCACGCCGCGCCCGCGACGCAGGCGCCGGGGAGCACATCGCGCCATCCTACGGGGGCAACCGTCAGCACGCGGTAGGCCGTGGCGAACATCACCACGTTGAGCACGCCCGAACCGGCCAGCCCCAGCGTGAAGCCGACGGGCCCCGTCGCGAGCCCCGCGAGCCCGGAGAGCCCCGCCGCGCCCACCACGGTGACGCCGAGGATCAAGAGCGTCGCTGCGGCTCGCCCGATCGCAACCGGCGTGCCCGGACGATCCGTGCGTCGCACGTCCCACACGGTGTCCATCGCGACCTGGGTGGACCGGACGCCTCCGAGGCCCGCCCACAGCGCCAGCGCGATGCCAGTCGACACCGCCAGGGCCGAGCCTTCGATCGAACCGACGTCCTGACGGATCTGTGTGCCGATGACCGGGAACTGCGACAGCGCCGACCTGACGAGTTGTTCCTGCAGGTCGGTTCGCCCTTTCAGCAGGATGCTCGCGAGCGATGTCAGCACCATGAGCAGCGGGAACAACGAGAAGAACCCGTAATAGGCCATCGCGGCTGCGAGCCCGCCCACGCCACTTTCCCCGAACCGCTTCGCCACGCCGACCGGCATGGCCAGCCACTGATGGGTGCGCTGGTAGCGATCCAACCACCGCACGGGGGCACCGATATCCATGCACCCGAGGTTCCCCCGTGGCGGCGCTCGAAACAACCCCCTTCGCCACCGCTTGCCCGCGGTCGCGTGCGCGGCATACCCTCGCTCCTTGAGCGAGCGTCGGGGCATCGAGTACATCGACTTCGAGGTCGAGATCGGCGAGCAGACCGCCGACGGTTACCCCGTTGCGGTCCTGCGTTCGCCGGCCGGAGAGCCGCGCGGCATGTTGCGACTCCCGTTCGACGGACTCGAGCTCGAGAACAAGCTGCAGGCGCTGCGGCTGGCGCTGCTCAGCTCGTCGACGACGGTACGCCGCATGGCATCGCCCGAGGACGCCACGGTGGAGAGCTTCGGCGGCGCGCTCTTCGATGCTCTGTTCGTCGGCGACGTCCGGAGCTGCCTCGACGTGAGCCGCCACGAGGCGTCAGCGACCGGCAAGGGCGTTCGCATCAAGCTCCGCATCCAGGCGCCCGAGGTCGCGACGCTTCCTTGGGAATTCATGTACGACGCGCGGGCCGGCGAGTACCTGTCGCTGTCGAAGTACTCACCGATCGTCAGATACCTGGAGCTCGCAACCCCGGTGGTTCCGCTGAGGGTGGATCCTCCGCTCCGGATGCTCGCGATGGTCGCATCGCCCGACGACCTTCCGGCGTTGAACGTCGAACGCGAACGGCTGCGCGTCGAGCGAGCCCTCGCGGGGCTCGTCGCAACCGGCGCGATCAAGGTCGACTGGATCCTCGACGGGAGCTGGCGAACCCTGCAGCGGCGCCTCGACGACGACACGTGGCACCTGTTCCACTTCTCCGGTCACGGACGGTTCGACGCCGCGCGCGACGAGGGCAGCGTCGCCCTCGTCGACGAGCACGGGGCATCGGCGTCGTTCAGCGCGACGCAGCTGGCGCGCATGCTCGCCGACCATCCGACGCTTCGGCTCGTGATGCTGAACGCCTGCGAGGGCGCCAGGGGCGGTTCGCGAGACATCTTCTCGGGCACGGCTTCGATCCTCGTGCGGCGAGGCATCCCGGCCGTGCTCGCGATGCAGTACGAGATCGGCGACGCGGCGGCGGTCGAGCTGGCGCGCACGTTCTACGAATCGATCGCGCGCGGCATGCCGATCGATGCCGCCGTGGCCGAGTCGAGGAAGGCGATCAGCTTCGCGCGGGGCGACTCGCTCGAATGGGGCACGCCCATCCTCTACACCCGGGCGCCCGACGGGGTGCTCTTCCGACTCGAAACCGGCGCCCTCGCGCCCGCGCCGCCGCACTCAGAGGCCGCGCCGCCACCCGCAGAGGCCGCACTGCCACCCGCAGAGGCCGCACTGCCACCCGCAGAGGCCGAGCCGTCACAAACAGAGGCCGAGCCACCAGTGCACGTCGAGCCAACTCGAGCGATCGAGGAACGACCCGAGCCCGGTCGGGAGGCCGAGCGCCGGCGTTCGCGCGTCCCGTGGCTCGCGGCCGCCGCCCTTGCTATCGCGGCCGGCGGTTTCCTCGCTTTCTCCGCCCTGCGTTCCGATACTCCCGAGCGATCCGCCGCGCCCATCCCGTCAACCACGGTCGGCACGTCGCCACCCCCGGCTCTCTCGCTCGCCGATGCCGCCCTCGACGGCCGGTTCGCGATGGAGATGACCCTGATCGACTACCGCAACGGTCCGCAGAGTCAGTCGCTGTGGGGTGCTGCCCCCGACGAGCGCGAGATCGGCACGGTCTGGCCTGCCGAGGACTGGCTGTTCTCTTCGACGTGCTTCCCGCAGGCCTGCGATACCGAGGTGACGGTCGAAGGACGGGGCATGAGGACGTGGACCCTGCGCCGGAACGGACGGTCGTATGCCGGCAGGGACGAGGGGCTCGATTGCCACGGCGCGACCGTGACGAGGATCCTGAACTTCACCGTGTCGACCGCCGACACGGTCGACGATGTCTACATCGCGACGGGCGTCGAAGGGCGGCTCACGATCTCGGTGCAGTGTCCGGGATTCACCGAGCCTCAGCGCGCGACGTTCTCGCTCAGCGGCGTGCTCACGACGTAGGGACGTCATCGCGTCGTCGGTGCCGGATCGCGAGCAACTGTGAGACGCCTGCTCCCGCCGCGACCGCCGCTGCCGCGACAACCCAAGGAGCCGAAGGAAACGCCGAGGTGAGTCCCAGCCACGCAAGGGATGCGCCGAACAGGCCGATCACGAGGCGATCGAGCGGCCGGAACCCATCGTGCCAGCTCGCGGCCACGATGGGGGCGGCCACCAGCACCGTGACGAGCGTTGCGAGCAACGGGAACCGGATCGGCGGGGCAACCTCGAGCGACATATCGAACGTCGCGATCGCGCCGATGCCCGTGAGCAACGCGCTCAAGAGGGCCGTCTGGAAGAGGACGAGTCGTGAACGGCCGGCCTGCAGTCGCTCCTGGCTCTGCTGCAGGCGCAACGCCGACAGGCTCGTGGCGTGCCGCGCTCGCTCTCCGACCGCCTCGGCGTAACCGATGTCGTGGTCGACCTGCTCCGACAGACGCATCGCGAGCGCGCGGTCGCGATCGACCATCGTGTCCCTTCCTGTGCCGGAGACACCGGCGCCCGTGCCGATCGACTCTGAGGCCGTGAGCGCCATGTTGTGCCGGGCGATGTCGACCGTTCGCCGCAGCGCACGCAGGTATGAAAGCTGGATCACGAGGCCCGCCGAATCGGCCTGGGCCTCGATGAGCCTGCGCTCGGCAGACGCGGTGGCGCTCGTCGAGCGCGCATCGAGCTCTGCATGGGCCTCGAGCGACTCGTCGACGGCCCGCGCCACGCGTTCGACAGCCGCTGCGAGCTCTGCCCTGCGCAGTCGGTGCACTCGTTCCTCGTAGCGGACCTTGGCGGCATGCACCTGGTACTGAGCCATGCGCGCCAACTCATGCTCGCCCGCCCACCAGAACAGCCTCGAAAGGTCGTCGCGGCTACCGAGCGACGCGAGCGCCGCCACGACCCGCCTGCTGCCGGCATCGTCGCCGTCCCACGCCACGACGCCGGTCTGCGGCTCGAACGGCGTGTCCCAGATGCGAAGCCCGCAGGAGCGCATCGCGCGGCCGACGATAGCGTGCAGTCGGTCGGTCGATGGCGCGTCGTAGGCGCAGAGGAAGGTCAGCGTCTCACCGAGGAGCGTCTCGGGCACGCTGAGCCCGTCGGTGGCCTCCTTCCACATCTCGAAGAGCTCGCGCCACCCGTCGAGCTCCTTCGACGACACCGGGTCGTCGAAGGCGACCGCCAGTCCGACCACGTCATGACGGCCGAACATCATCGCCTGGCGCCCGTGGCCGTCGCCGGGCGTGCCCATCGCAGCGAGGATCACGAAGCGATCCGATGCCGTCTCTGGCCATGCGAACGATGTGGCCACGCCTGGCAGGAGCGCCTCGCTCAAGCCGAGCCGTGCGCAGGCTTCCCACAACGATCGCAAGTGCGCTCGTGCGGGGTTTCGATCTGCCGGTGTTGTGGTGAACGGAGCGAAGGCGTGCACGACGAGGCTGGGTTCGGCGAATGCGACGTGTTCTTGCGACTCGAGGGTCGTCATGGCGTCGCGCCGCCCGACCCTCGAGCGGGGGGGTGCACCAAGGAATTGACGAGCTCGAGCACGATCGCCGGAGGCGACGACGACGAGCCGTCGCCCGCGCCGTCACCGGGAGACAGGCGTGCCAGTCGCGCGGGTGCCGCACGGTCGATCTCCGCGAGATGGCGGAACAAGGCGCCTCGATCGTCGCGTTCGAGGGCATGCCTGACGCCGATGAGGGAGCCCTCGATGGCTCGCCATCCGGCCGGCGACAGGGCCCAGCCCGGCACGACGTGCAACGTGAGACGGAGCTCCTCGCGGGCTTCGTCGTCGATCGTCGGCATCCGGAGTCCTCGTCGTCCAGGGCGGCTAGCGTGTTCGTAGTACGGGAGGGTGCCGGCCGTCAACAGGCAGGGATCGCCCGGAATCTGGTCTCTTCCATTCGGAGGGGGGTATCGGGTACTGTTACCTACAGCAAATGGCGCGGCATGTGATCGGCTCGCCGTTCGAGCCGACGTCGGAGGGAGAGGGATCGTTTGTCTCGCACGCAGCATCAGTCGACTCGTCATCGCGTGAAGCAGCCGAAACGAAGCAGCTCTCCTCGCTCTGGAACGTCGCCGCGCCAACGCGAGATCGAGATCATCGAGACGGGCAAGCGCTACTCCTGGGGCCGGCGGGGCGATGCCTACTACATCTGGGAGAAGCGGAGCCCCGGCGAGTCATTGGGGCACTCGACGGAGGCCAGCGCCCGGCGCGAGTACCGTTGGCTGGAGCAGGAGGCCCGGATCCGCCGTCGCAGGCGCATGACGCGGCTGCTGATCGGTGCGGGACTCGTCAGCCTGGCTGTGGCGCCGGCGGCGATCGTGATGTACGCCGAGGGTTCATCGGAACCGGCGCAGACCGCTGTGGCCGACGCAGCCGACACGGCCGGTGTTGCCGACACGGCCGGTGTTGGCGACACGGCCGGTGTGGCCGATGCGGCCGGGTCCGGGCGCTACGTCAACGCCGAGGGTGGCTACGCGTTCCGTGCGCCAGCCGGCTGGCAGGTACAGGTGTCGGACTCGTCGACCCAGGTCACCAGCCCGATCGGCAACGCGGTGATCTCCATCCTGGTCGCACCCGAGGGTGGCATCGATGCCGTCTCCGATGTGTCGAGCGGAAGCATCGCCGCAGGGTGGACAGAGATCAGGAGCGAGGCTCCGCGCTCTCGCACGGTCGGTGACCTGCCGGCGTTGTCGGTCGGAGGCACCGCGATCGATGAGTCCGGCAAGCCGATCAGGTTCCTCTCGATCGTGATCGACTCGGGCACGCGCAACCACGCGATCTGGGTCTCGGTGCCCGAGTCCTTCGACGCGACGTCGATCCTGCCCTCGATCGACCGGATCATGACGTCGTTCAGGCCGCTCGACGCAGCCTGAGGCCTACAGGCCGAACGGGATCGACCCGAAGATCGAATCCCAGGCGGCAGCGTCCTCCTCGCCTTCGAAGACCGCGTACGACTTGAACGGTCCGTTCGGGCCCATCAACTCAGTCGGGGGGAACACGAGTGGGCTGTTCGCGACCTCGGGGTGGTTGAAACGGCGAGCGATGATCCGTTCGGCGGCCGGCACCGGGCAGACGTACCAGACCCAGTCTGCGATCGTCGCGGCGATATCGGGACGGTAGACGAAGTCCATCAGCGCCATCGCGTCGGCCGGGTGCTTGGCGTTCCTCGGTATCAGCATGTTGTCGGTCCAGAGCAACGCGCCTTCCTCGGGAACGACGAACTCTAGCTCCTTGCCGAGCTGCTGCTGCTGGAAGATGTCACCTGACCACGCTTGGCTGATCCACACGTCTCCTTCGCGCAACGCCCGGACGTATGACTGGTCGTAATAGCCGGCGATGACGCCGCTCGCTCGTTGCTCGCGGAGCGCCTCGGCCGCCTTCACCCACTGCCGCTCGCTCGAGCCTTCCGGTTCGATCCCGATCGACAGCAGCGCGGCGCTGCCGAGATCCTGCAGGTCGGTCATCATGCCGACCCTTCCCTCGAGGGCAGGGTCGAACAGGTCTGCGATGCTCGTCGGGGCTCGCCCGAGCGCCTCGACCGCCTCGGGTCGATAGGCGATGCCCGTGATCCCCGACTGCCATGCGACCGAGTACCGGTTGCCGGGATCCCAGGCAGGGTCTCGCACCAGTTCACTCGCATACCGGTCGAAATTGACCAATCGCGAGTGATCGAGCGGTGTGAGGTAACCCGAGCTGATCAACTTCGAGACCTGCGGCCCGTTCGTCATGACGATCAGGTCGTGGAACGGCGCGAGCCCCGCCTCCAGGTAGGGCTCGATCTCCGCCATGAAGCTCGCGTTGCCTTCGATCGTGTGGAAGTAGTTGACGTGGATGCCGGTTTCTTCGGAGAACTGGGTCAGCGACTGGCGATCGCCTCGCGTGAAGTCGATGTAGTACGGCCAGTTCGCGAAATTCAGCCTTCCCGTCTCGCGCTTGGTCTTCCACCACTCGTCCCAGTCGATGGCCTCGGCGGCGCCGACGGTCGGTTCCGAGGCGGCAGGGGGCTGCGATTCGCACGCCGCCAGCAGCCCGCCGGCGGCGAGCAAGCCCGCACCACGTCCGACCTTGCCGAGGAAGTCTCGGCGGCTCCATCGAGGCTCGGCCCATCGCTCGATCGGGCCTGCATCCGGGGGGAAGGGTGTCGCCATGCTCTCGCGACCCTACGCCCCTCGCCAGGCGGCGCACAAGGGACCATAGGTCGGCATTTCCTGTGTACGCATGGGGGTTGACCGCCCTGCCGCCTTGGGGCTAGAACGAAAGCGATCACATCGAGCGAGAGGGAAGGGGAAGCCCGTGAGATGTGCACGCGCTCTGTCTGCTCGGCGTTTCGGCCGGGTGCTCGCAACGTTGACGGCGTTGATCGTGGTCGTGCCGCAGACCGCGACGGCGGGTGGCGGTTCCGCTAGCGGCTCCTATGAGTTCGAGTCGCCGCTCTTCGGCCTCGCCGCGAAGGGCGGTTCGCTCTTCGTGGCCGACGCGGGCGCGGGAGTCGTGCGGCTGCGAAACGGGAACGGCAAGCTGATCGCCGAGCTTCCGGGTGTCACCGACGTGGCGCCCATCGACCACACGTCGATGTACGCGGTCACCGGGGCGCCCAACCGAAGGCTCTACCGCATCACGCGACGGCGTGGTGTCACGCGTGGCCAACCTCGGCGCCTTCGAGGCCGACGTCAATCCCGACGGCGGAGAGATCGACTCCAATCCCTTCGATGTCGCTGCCCTGCCGGGCGGGCGTGCGCTCGTCGCCGATGCGGCCGCCAACGCGCTCTTGATCGTGCGGGCCGACGGCACCGTCGACTGGGTCGCCACGTTGCCCGAGCGGCTGGCGAGCACGAAGAACCTGAAGCGGCTCGTCGGATGTCCGAAGGCCGAGCCCGACTGGGAGTTCGCCTGCGATCTCCCCGATCGCATCCCGGCCCAAGCGGTGGCAACGAGCGTGGCCGTCGGGCCCGACGGCGCCTGGTACGTCGGCGAGTTGAAGGGGTTCCCGGCTCCGCGGCGTTCGTCTCGCGTGTGGCGCATCGAGCCGGGCACGCGTCATGCCGAGTGCGGGTCGAGCCCTGATTGCAGCATCGTGGTTCGTGGGCTCACGTCGATCGTCGACCTGAACTTTGGCCACGACGGTGCTCTGCACGCGGTGGAGATCGACGAGGACACGTGGCTCGCGGTCGAATTGGGTCAATCCACCGTCGGCACCGTCAACTCATGCGAGGTCGCGACCGGCGACTGCGAAGTGGTCACCCACCTTCGGCTGCCGACAGCGGTTGCATCGACGAGACGGCACACGTACGCGACCGTCCGGTCGTTGGTGCCGGGCAGGGCCGACGTCGTCAGGATCGCGTGAGCGACTGGAGGGTCCTACCGCCCGGCGAGTCGTGAGATCCGAAGGGCGCGTCGCGCGGGGCATACTGGCCACATGGTCGGTCCGCTCCGCGTGACGCGCTCGGTGGTCGTGCCCCGCAACGAGCTGCGATGGCGGTTCAGCCGATCGTCCGGCCCCGGAGGGCAGTCGGTCAACACCGCCGACTCCCGTGTCGAGCTCAGCCTCGACATCGCCGCCACGACGGCGCTCGGGCCCATCCAACGTGCTCGGGCGCTCGCGCGTCTGGCCGACCGGCTCGTCGACGGCGTGATCACCGTGACTGCGTCGGAGCACCGGTCGCAGTTGCGGAACCGCGAGGCAGCCCTGCGTCGTCTGGCCGATGAGCTGCGTGCTGCGGTTGCGCCTCCATCCCCTCCAAGGCGTGCCACCAAAGCCACCAGGAGGTCCGTGGAACGTCGGCTGGCCGACAAGAGGCGAAGGGCGCGAACGAAGAGGATGCGTCGCGCCGACGATGATTGATCTACCCTGCGTTCCATGACCTCATCTCGTGCCACCTCGCCCGTCCTCGCGCTCGTCCTCGCAGGGGCTGTGCTCGTGATGGCGACGCCCGCCGCCGCCGCCGACTACCAGGCCGATGCCTGGATCAAGCTCTGTGGCCTCAGCACCGGCTGCACGATCGACCCTCTGCCACACCCTTGGAAGGGCCGTGACGTGTACAACACGTCGGGTGCGAAGCAGACCGTTGCCGTCCGGATGGAAGACGGTGAGGGCGTTCGTTTCTGGATCACGGTCGAGAACGACGGAGACCAGGCCGACACGATCACGGTCGACGGATGCCCTGGCACCCGCCGGTTCAAGGTCAACGCCGTTCTCATGGGCAAGCACAAGCGGCCGGATTGGCGCGCGACCAACGTCACGAAGCGATTCAGGGAAGGCACGCTTGAGTTCTCGTTCCCGCCCGGCTCCCAAGGACGGAAGAAGGTCTTCACCCTGAACATCATCGCTCCGACCACGGCCGAAGGGGTGACGCACCGGTGCCTGGTGACGATGCGCTCGGCCGGCCGCTGGGCGGCCCTCGATACCGTCGTCGCGAAGATGACCACGTACTGACGGGGTTTCCCGGCCCGTCAAGATGCTCTGCGGCACGACCGAAGGTTGACTCGACATGTATCGGTGTGGTTCGGTGTCGGCCTTCCCCAGTCGGGTCTGCCGGTCGAACCGGAGAGGACTGGGATGCGTCGGCTCCTCATCTCTGCGTTGACGATCGCCGCGTTGGCGACTATCGCAACACCCGCGGAAGCGGAGCCCACGGTGGTCGTGGGCATCTGGCCTCAGAGCTACGCGCAGTTCCTGGAGATCGAGGCCGCGTCTGGTGTCGACTTCCCGTACTTCAGGAGCAGGCAGCGAGCCGGCCAGTTCGACGCGAACCTCATCGAGTCCGACGGCGATGCCGCGGCTGCGGCAGGGTACTCCCTCGGTCTGAACATCCAGCCGAAGACGGGCTCGGGCCAAGATCGTACCGGTGTCCTGTACACGGACATCACCGCGCAATTGCGCGCCGGCACGGGACCCCTCTACGACAAGCTCGTGGCCTTCGCCGGTGAGGTGCTGGCTTTGCCGACCTACGGCGAGGTCACTCACTACCTGCAGTTCCACTCGGAAGCGAACATCCAGGCACTACCCGGCGAACTCGACGCCCAGCCCTATTCGGGCACGGGTCCGGAGTACCAGGAGTGCTACGAGCTCGTGCGCGCCCTGTTCGACTCGATGGGGGTCACCGACCACATCGAGTGGCAGGTCGTCTTGTCGCGATCGGCCTTCGAGGGCAACCAAGGCGGGCCGACAGCGTGGTTCCCGGTCGACACGACCCTCTACGACCTGGTCGGTGTCGATAGCTACCGCCGCACGCCGAATTGGCTCACCCCTTCGCAGTCATTCGACAGCGCCCTCGCCTTCGCGGGATCGACCGGCAAGGATCTCTGGATCGACGAGACCGGTTCCGACGAGGGCAGCGCCGAGAACAGCGCGACCGCGAAAGCGGAATGGTTCGCCGAGATGGGTTCCTACATCGATACGCATCGCGCCGATATCGCGGGAGTCGTCTTCTCGAACGCCGCCGACGGCGGCAACTGGTTCCTGGACTCCGTGCTCTCCGGCGGACGGGCTGACCCCCGCTACACCGGTGCCACGTGGGACGGGTGGCGTGCGCTCGCCCAGCAGCTCGACTCGTTGCCGCCGGTCGCGCACACACTGTCGGTGGTGAAAGCGGGCGAGGGCTCCGGCACGATCGCAAGTGCCGCCGCCGGCATCGATTGCGGCACGGTCTGCAGCGCGTCGGTCGAGGACGGCACCCAGGTCACCCTTCAGGCCGCGGCTGACGAGGGTTCGGACTTCGAGGGCTGGAGCGGCACGGGCGTGAGCTGCGTGGGTACCGGACCGTGCACGGTCACCGTCACAGAGGACACGACCGTCGTCGGCACGTTCCGAGAGATCCCTCGGACACTGTCCGTCGCCGTCGAAGGTTCTGGCGCAGGCACTGTCATCAGCTCGCCGGCCGGCATCGACTGCGGGTCGGTGTGCTCGGCTGTGTTTCCGCACGCCAGCCTGGTGACGCTCACCGCGACACCCGCGACCGGATCCGTCTTCGCCGGTTGGGCCGGGGCCTGTGGCGGCACCGGGGACTGTGTGGTGACGATGGACGCGGACCAGACGGTCTCCGCGACCTTCGATGTCCCACCTCCGACCGTCGAACTGTCAGACGCCGACTCTGCGGTGGCCTACGGGGGGTGGCGGGGAGTCATCGATGTCGCGGCCAGTGGTGGCGCCTACCGCACGAGCAGCGTCAAGAACGAAAAGGGGATCTGGAGATCCCCTGCGGCGACATCCATCACCTGGATCGCTCGGACCGGTCCGGATCGAGGCATCGCGAGCGTCACGATCGACGGCACCAACAAGGGCACGGTCGATCTCTACGCCCCATCACCCGGATCGGTGTCGACCGTCTATCCGGGGCTCAAGAACGCTCGCCACACCATCGTGGTCAAGGTGCTCGGCACGAAGCGCGCCGCTTCCACGGGGACGTCGGTGACGATCGATGCGTTCGTCGCGGGAGCTGCGGTCACCGAGGAGCGTGATCCCGGCATCCAGTACGGATCGTGGGCGAGCACGTCGCAGGCGGCGGCGACCGACGGCACCTACCGTTCGACACCGACGAAGAACGCGACCGCCACGGTGTCCTTCACGGGCACTGCGATCGATTGGATCACTGCGAAGGGGCGAGGCTTCGGCCGGGCCTCGGTCACGATCGATGGAGTGCCCAAGGGGACCGTGGACCTCTACTCCTCGACCACGATCTTCAGGTGGGCCGTCGCTTACACCGGCCTCACGGCCGGGCCGCACACGATGGTGATCAAGGTGCTCGGCACGAAGAACGCTGCGGCCAACGGCACGAGGATCGTGGTCGACGGGTTCGTCGTGCATCCGTGACCGGTGATCTGAGCGGGTTGGAGGCTCCCACGTCTCGTGCCCGTCACTCGCCGAACGCCCGAAGGTCGGACCAGCCCCGAACGCTGACCGTCGATCGAGTGAGGGGGGCCGCCGTGCGGTCACCCATTCATCTCGGTCGTCTGGCCTCTTCCTGCTCTGCTCGGCGGCGATGCTCCTCGGCGCGCGCCAAGTCGCCACGGCGCTCCGACACGTGGGCAAGCGCCCGCCAGGTCCATCCGGCGAGCTGGCGTTCGCCGAGCTCCTCGGAGATCGAGATCGCCCGGCGCAGGTCGCGCTCGGCCTCGTCGAGCTTTCCCATCTCGCGCTGGCTGATGCCGCGTTCGGCCAATGCATCCCCGAGCTCCCACCGAGCGCCGAGCTCGGTGAAGATCTCGATGCCGGTGTCGAAGTAGGGAAGCGACGCTTCGTACTCCTGACGCTCCTCGTGCAGCCGCCCTTCCTGTACCGTGGCGACGGCGAGGCTGAATCGGTCGCCCATGTCGACCGCGACCTCGCGAGCTCGTTCGATCATCTCCGTGGCTTCGTCGAGACGATCCAGGTCCGCGATCACGATCGAGAGCGATACGAGCGAGCGGACCTGCGCCCACCGATCCGCATTCGCCTCGGCGATCTCGAGTGCGCGGCGCCAGATCGCCTCGGCCGGCTCCAGCTCGTTCCGTGTCCACGGCACCCAGCCGGCGAACAGAAGGGTGCGTGAGATCGCCCGGGGATCGCCGAGCCGCTCGGCGGCTTCGAGCGAGCGGTGGAGGAGCGCCTCGGCGCGATCGAGGTCGGCATCGACGTTGATCGAGATGTCGCCGAGGAACCGCAGGGCGAGCGCGAGCGTGAAGTCGTCGTCGTGTCGGCTGCCGAGGTCGACGGCCTGCTCCAGGACCTCGACCGCCCTCGGGTACTCGCCGAGCCAATAATGAGCCTCGCCCATACCGGCCAGCGCCCGGGCCTCGCGCACGGCCCAGCGGTCGATGTTGCCGGCCAGACTGAGCGCGCGACGGTACCGATCGATCGCTGAGCGGTTCTCCATGCGCCGGCGCGCGCGGTCACCGGACTCGGCCAGGGCATCGGCGGCGCGCTCGGGGAGCTCGAGGGAGGTCGGATCGAGGTCGATCGCCGCCTGCGCCGCCAACTCGAGATGGTCCGCGGCCCACGAGCGGTGCCCGTCGGCCAGCACGCGGTCTGCGACCGCGAGGTGCAGCTCGCGACGCAGACGCTTCGGCAGGCTCGCGTACGCCACGTCGCGAAGGGTCGCGTGGCGGAACCGCCACCGGGGGGAGCCCTCGCTCGCACGAACGAGCACCTCTTCGTTCTCGAGTTCTCGCAGCCGTTGCTCGAGCGCATCGTCGGCTTCCCTCGCGGGCGTGGATCCGTCGAGGAGTCGGAGCTCGTCGCGGTCGAACGAATGGAGGAAGACCGAGGCCCGTCTGGCAAGATCTCGCGTCGCGGCCGGCAGTGCATCGATCCGCGCGGCCACGACGGCCTGTACCGTCGGTGGCACGACGTTCGCTCGATCAGTTCCCTCGGTCAGCAGCATGCCCGTCGTCTCGACGATGAAGAACGGGTTACCCCCCGCCCGCTCTGCGATCACCGAGGCATCGGCTTCGGGGATGCGGTCTCCGCCGGCCTGCCGTACGAGCTCGATGGCCTCGTCGTCGGCGAGTGGGTGGAGCTCGATCTCCGTGTGTTCGTTCGCTTCGGCTCCCCAGCCGGGACGCAGTTCGCGCAATGCGGGTCGAGCGAGCGCCAGCACGAGCGTCGCTCCTCGGCGGCGACCCGCCGCGATCCGTTCGATCAGGTCGAGCATCGGCGGCTCGAGCTCGTGCGTGTCCTCGAACGTCAGTACCACCGGTGTGCCCAGGCTCATGCCCTCGATCAAGCGCTGGAATCCACCCTGCACGTCCTGCACGAAGGCCGACTCGTCGAGTCGAGGTTCGTTGATCCCGAGGCTGAGCCCGAGTCCGGCCGCCACTCTCTCGGTTTCGGTCGCACCGCAGCACCCGTCGACGAGCTCGCGCAACCGCGCCATCGCGGCGTCGGGCCCGTCGGCGTCCTCGATACGGGCGAGCTTTCGCACGATCGCGGCAACAGGGCCGAAGGTGGCGCTGCCGGCCGCGATCTGGGTTCGTCCGTGCAGCACCGCGACCACGGGGTCGAGCCCTGCGGTCAGCTCGTCTGCCAGCCTCGACTTGCCCGATCCGGATTCTCCCGAGATCGTCACGAGCACTGGCCGATCGGTCGCGACCATGCGGTGGAACGCCGACCGAAGCGTCGTCAGCTCGTCGGCGCGACCGACGAACGGGATCGTTCGCCGCACCGAGCGGGTGCTGAGTCCGGCCACCGGATACGCGGCGAGCGGAGCCTCGAACCCCTTCGCCTCGATGTCGCGCATCTCCCCGTAGGCGACTGCCGAGCGTGTGAGCGCGTGTGCGGTGGCGCCGACCAGCACCTCGCCCGGCGTCGCTGCGGTCTGCAGCCGCGCCGCTGCGTTCACCACCGAACCCGTTACGAGGAGCTGCTCGGACGGTCCGGTGCCGGTCGCGGCCTCGCCCGACTCGATGCCCACCCGCACCTCGAGGTCGTGGGGGAGCCCGAGCTCTTCGTGCAAGCGGTGCGCACGTGCGCGGATCGCCAGGCCCGCGCGGACCGCCCGCAACGCATCGTCCTCGTGGACCTGCTGCAGGCCGAAGACCGCCATCACGGCGTCGCCGATGAACTTCTCCGGTCGTCCTCGGAGGTTCAGGAGCTCCTGGGTCGACGCGTCGTAGAAACGGCCGAGCACGTCACGGGCACGTTCGGCGTCGATCCGCTGGGCGAGCCCGGTCGAATCGACGAGATCGGCGAAGAGCACGGTCACGACCTTGCGTTCGTCGGTGCCGAGAGAGCTCTTGACGGCAGCACCGCACCCCGGACAGAAGCGGGCATCGTCGGGCAGAGAGTGGCCGCAGACGGCACAGTTCATGAAGACCAGCATAGGAGCGTCGGCATCACGGCCTACGAGGCCCGTATCGTGGCGGCATGACGATGGACCATGTACGCGCGAACCAGGCGAGCTGGGATGCTGACGCCGACGAGTGGGTCGAGCGTGGGCGCCGCGACTGGGCTCGAGACGAGATCGCTTGGGGAGTGTGGCACGTGCCCGAGTCCGAGCTCCGATTGTTGCCCGACCTCGACGGCGCCGACGTCGTCGAGCTCGGCTGTGGAACCGGCTACGTCTCGTCGTGGCTCGCTCGGCGCGGCGCTCACCCGATCGGGATCGACGCTTCCAGACGACAGCTCGCGACCGCCCAGATGTTCCAGCGTGAGTTCGGCCTGCGGTTCCCGCTCGTACATGCCGACGCCGAGCGTGCGCCTCTGCGCGACGAGAGCTTCGACCTCGCGATCTCGGAGTACGGCGCGGCGATCTGGTGCGACCCGTACCGGTGGATCCCCGAGGCGGCTCGCTTGCTCCGGTCCGGGGGAAGTCTGATATTCCTCGGGCATTCCTACCTCTCGATGCTCACGTTTCCCGACGAGGATCTCCCGGCGGGCGAATCGTTGGTACGCCCCCACTTCGGCATGCACCGGTTCGACTGGCCCGACGACGGGGGATCGGTGGAGTTCGCGATCCCGCACGGTGAGATGATCCGCCTGCTGCGATCCTCGGGCTTCGAGGTCGAGGATCTCGTGGAATACCCGGCGCCCGGCGACGCCGAGACTCCGAGCGATCCACTCGCGACCGCTGAATGGTCCCGTCGCTGGCCGATCGAGGAAGCCTGGAAGGCCCGCAAGCGCTGAGCCGCACGGGCTCTCCGGGTACGCTTTCCGGCCGATGATGCCAGACCGCGACTTCGAGCCCATCACCACGGAGCGCTTGGTCCTGCGCCGTTCGCACGCCGACGACGCCGAAGCGATCTCTGCCTACCGCAGCGACCCCGAGGTGCATCGCTATCAGGGATGGGAACGCACCGACCACGAGGGGGTGCACGAGGAGATCGCGGCGATGGCGGAGCGCTCGCCGGGCGATCCCGGCGGGTGGGTGCAGCTCTCGGTGGAACAGCGCGATACCGGTCAGCTCGTCGGCGACGTCGGCCTGAGTCCGGACGAGAGCGAGGCCGGAGTGATCAAGATCGGCTACACGATGGACCCGGCGTTTCAGGGGCGCGGATATGCGACAGAGGCGGTCGCTGCGCTCGTCGACTACGCGTTCGATGCGCTGGGGGCAGAGACCGTACGGGCCTTCGCGAGCGCCGAGAACCTGCCGTCGATCAGGGTCGCCGAGAAGGTCGGCCTGCGCCTTATGGAACGCTTCGAGCGAACCTACGAGGGCGAGACCTGGCACGGAGTGCGATACGAGATGGCGAGGTCCGACCGGGTCGGGTGACGCTGCTGCTCAAGCACCCTCGGCGCGCGCGGTCGCCCGCCGGAGAGCCTTCTCGGCGCGCGCGAGCTTGGTCTCGGCTTCGCCGGCCGCCGACGCGGCGTCCGCGTGCTTGCGTTCGACCACCTCGAGGCGCTTGCGCATACCTTCGAGCTCGTGAGCGAATCCGTCGGCCGCCTGACGAGACCTCTTGGCGAGCCGGGCGAGAGCGTCCCGATCCCGCCGCAGGCCGGCCACCTCGGCCCTGAGCTCGGTGGTGTCGGTCGCACCCGCCTTCGTCCGGGCCGGGGGCTTGTTCTTGCCTATCGATGGCGCTCCGTCATCGTCCGCCACCGCGCCTCCCTCGAGCGACGTGAGCCCGAAGACGCCGCCGAATCCCGGAGTCGCGGCGGGCGGCCTGTCGAACATGCCCGCGGCGAGCGCTGCGCCGGCGTCGGGGTCGACCGAGCTTGTCTCGAGCGCTCGCCTGATCTCGTCGGCGTGCGACTCCGCGCCTCTGCCCCCGGCGGTGAGCGCCGCGACCGCGACCGCGCTCAGATCCGCGATCACGCCCTTGCGCGCCGCTCCCGCAGCCTGCAACCGGTCCGCCGCGCCGCGTGAGGACGACATGGCCGCCTGCTGGGCCGCGCGCACCTCGGCGCCCGCGTCGAGCAGGGCTTGCACTCCGTCCGGGTCCCGCGCCGCGAGTTGATTCAGCGCCCACGCGACGACGGTCGGTTTGCGGAGCGCCTTCACGGCCTTCGCCTCATCGGTTCGGCCCTGATCACGGAGACCGGCGGCGAGCCGGTCGCGGGCCGCGATGAAGTTCTCCGGCGCCTCGCGGAACAGCGCGATGGCGTCGTCGGGGGGCTTGGCGGGCGGAGTCATGACCTGATGCTTAACACCTTGCGACCTCAGTCGGCCAGCACGTCGAATCGGTCGATGGCGATCCACCGCCCCTTCGAATCGGGAGAGCGGCTCCGGAGCACTTCGATACGCACGGTGTGCGATCGGTCGGCGAGGCCGTCGAAGCGTTCCACCACGCCGAAGGCGCGGGTCGCGGAGTAGAGATCGACGACCCGTACCGTCTCACCGTCGATCGACACCCGGGCCCGGCCACGGTTGGGCCCGGTCACGGTGACCCAGTCCACGCCGATGCCGTCGAAGCGCATCTCGGCGATGGCGCCCGGCTCGTTCGACATGGCGAGGGATCCGCCCGACGCGCGCCCGGTCCGACTCAGCTTCCATGCGCGCGCCGGCCGCAGTGCGACCGGCACACGTGCCTGCTCGACGGAGCGCGGTCCCTCGAACGGCTCCACGAGCGGCGTCGCGACGTTGCCCACACGGTCCACGACCGGCGCGGCGCCTGGTGGGTTCACGAGCGCCTCGTAGTCGCGCCCCGGCACGAGGGGCGCGACGGGAGTCAGCACCACGGTGCGGACCGTGCCATCGCACGGCACGCGGTCACCGTCTCCCGATCGGCACGCGCGATCGACGGCGACCCGCTCACCTCCCTCGTGGCGCATCAGCACGTTCGCGGCGCCGACCCGCCTGACCGGCTCGTCGAAACTCACCTTCACCGGCCCGTTGAACCCTGGTGCCACGACAGCCGCCGACGTCGGCGCCGTGATGTCGGTGACGAAGGTCGCGCGCACAGACCGGTTCCCTCGCATCGTGATCGTGCACGTGTCCTCGTCGTCCCGGCAGGCCCCACCCCAGCCGGTGAAGTACGCGTTCTCGTCGGGACGGGCGGTGAGGGTGACCGTGATGTTCGGATCGGTGCTCTTCGAGCACGTTGCGCGGCAGCCCAGCCCCGCTGGCGCGCTCGTCAGCTCGCCCGCGTCGCCCTCGACCTCGAGCGTGAGTCGTCGGATCGTGATGGGCCCGAGCGATCTCCCCTTCACCACGTCGAGATCGACCCTTCCTTGGATGCCTGCGACATGGCCGTCGCTCGTGTACTGCCAGACACGCCAACCGTCGCCGTCCCAGTCACCGGCGGGCAGCAGAGGCGAGTCGACCCCCCAATGAGCGATCCACAGCGGCACGCCGTCGCGCGCGAGGGCACGCGAGTCGCCTGTGCGACTGGCCCACCCGTACGGGCTCGTGTACATGAGCGGTGTGACTCCCGTGAGACGCCGAACCTCCGCCACCCAACGGCGAGCCCAGAGGGTGATGCCCTGCTGGTCGAGCCCCTTGCTGGTCTCGAGATCGAGCACCGGAAGCAGATTTCCCGGCCTCGGGTCGGCCTGGCTCACGAACCAGCGTGCTTCCTCGACGGCGTCGCCCCGTGATGGGTCGGGACGGGCGAAATGGTAGGCGCCGACGGCCAATCCGTTCGTCCGAGCGCCCGCGCGGTTCGTCGCGAACGTCGGATCGAGATAGTCGTGCCCGTCGGTCGCCTTCAAGAACACGAATCGCTTGCCGGTGCCGGCGACCTTCTTCCAATCGATCGTGTTCTGCCAGTGGCTCACGTCGATACCGGGAAGCGTCGGCCCCACGTTCGGCCGCATGATCCGTTTCTGGGTCGACCCCGCATCACCCGATGAGCCGGCGTACCCGTCGCCGGCCGAGGGCTCGGCGGAGATCGCCGCTGCCGGACTCATGACGAGCGCAGTCATGACGAGGCAACCGACGAGCAGGAGCGGGCGCGATGACGGAGATCGGGTCGGCATGAGAGCGAGGCGCACGTCGAGGGTACCTGGTTCCTCTTCGACCTCGGGGACTCACCGCTGAACCTCTCTGGGGCTCACAGCATGAACGTCTCGAGCCGTTCGGCCTCGTCACGAACCTCACGAACCACCGACGCCGGCAGGCGTTCGAATGATTCGACCGTCACATGCCCGTCGTGGTGACGCCACGTGCCGGCGACCTGGCCGTCGACGAGGAACGTCGACACGGAGTGCGGTGTCTTGGTGCTGAAGATCAAGGGGCGCAAGGGCTCGGGCACGATCTGCGTGCGCCGGGCGTGGACCAGCAGGCTCGCGTCCCAGGTCGGCAAGAATCGAACCGGAACGGGTGTGGCTGGGTCGGGGAGCGGCGCGCGAGTGATATCGATCAGCTCGGCGCCCTGCTCGTCGAGGAACCGCCGGAGAGCCATGCCTTCGAGCACCGGCGCCAGCGTCGCGGCAGAGAGCCCCGTGAACGATGCAACGTCCTTGCGCGAAGCCGGTCCGAACGCGGCGAGGTATCTGCGCACGAGCAGCTGGCGCCCGTCGTCGGCCGTGAGATCGACAGGTGGCGGACCGACCTGCTGCTCGGCGAGACCGTAGAGGTCGGCACGGCGCTGTTCCCAGGTGCCCGACGGCGCCACGCGCACGAGGTCGACCCAGAGCCCGACGCCGTTCCACGTCTGGGCGTCGAGGCCGAGGGTCGAGACGATCTCTGCCCGTCGCTTCGGGGCGTCGGCCAGCAGATCGCGGACCCGGCTCGCCGTCGCCGCCATGTGCCGCGCGTCGTGCGCGTGGCGGGTGGTGGAGAGCCACCACTCGCGCCTGGGCTGGCGCGTGGCGAGTGCGATCGGCCAGAAGTCGCGCCGAGACACCATGTGGATCGTGACCCGCATCAGGGTTGCCTGCACGACCCACGACCGCTCGAGTGCCGTGGTCAGGGTTCGGCGCTCGAACCCCTCCAAACGTGACCAAGCCCCCACGTACGCGCTGGGCGCGTACTGGGTCTGCAGACCGCCGACGCGCTCCAGGGCACGGGGCAAACGCACGTCCGTTCGCTCGAGCAGGAGTTGGCGAGCGAGCAGCGCCCGATTGAGTTGCTGACGGGTGAGCGTGCGCACCGCCCTGGTCCGACCGCGGCGGGTCAGCGACGCGACGTGCTGAGTCCCCAGCGTTCGCGTTCCATGCGCGCGAGGCGTTGGACGGCCTCGCGGACAGGTTCGTCGTCGGGATGGTCCGCGAGCCAGGAACGGGCGTCGGACATGGCGCTCGACGTCTGATGCGGGGTGGCCGCCGTCGTCAGCGAGCGGAGAAGGTCATTTCGATCCATGCCCTGAGTTCTACCCCGATGCGATGCGTGTGCCACGTAACCGTGCCCGACTTCACATCACCGTCACACCTCGTGCTCGAAGAGACCGCGAGGAACGCCCTCTCCACTTCGTGGTCGCGGAAAAGCAATGTGGGGCGAGTGGCGCGGAGGTTCGTTGCCGCTCACATCGCCGATGCTGCCACCGGTAGACTCGCGGCGTCATGCCTGCTTCCATCGTGCTCGGCACCCAATGGGGAGACGAGGGCAAGGGCAAGGCGGTCGACTTCCTCGCCGATCGCATGGACTACGTGGTCCGCTATCAGGGCGGCAACAACGCGGGCCACACCGTGATCGCAGAGGGTCGACTGCTGAAGCTCCAGCTGATCCCCTCGGGGATCCTGTACCCCCACATCACGTCGGTCATCGCCGACGGTGTCGTCGTCGACCCGCGTCACCTGATGAAAGAGATGGACGCGGTGCGCGAGACGGGCGTCGACGTCTCGCGTCTCGTTCTGAGCGGGAACGCGCACATGATCATGCCGTACCACTTGGAGCTGGAAAAGGTCACGGAGCGCTTCCTCGGCAAGAACGCGCTCGGCACGACCAAACGCGGCATCGGTCCGGCGTACGGCGACAAGGCGGCGCGCATCGGGTTGCGCATCCAGGATCTGTTCGACGAGAAGATCTTCCGCGAGAAGCTCGACGTGGTGTTGCGTGAGAAGAACCTGATCCTCACGAAGATCTACAACCGGCTGCCCCTCGACGCCGATCGCATCGTCGAGGAGTACATGGCGCTGGCCGATCGCATCCAGCCGCATGTCGCCGACACGAGCACGTTGCTGTATCGGGCGCTCTCCGACGGCAAACAGGTGATGTTCGAGGGCGCTCAGGGTGTGCTGCTCGACCTCGATCACGGCACGTATCCGTTCGTGACCTCGTCGAACCCCGTCGCGGGCAGCGCCCTCGCGAGCGCGGGCATCGGGCCGCACTGGGTCGAGCGGGTGGTGGGCATCATGAAGGCCTACATCACGCGAGTCGGCGCCGGTCCGTTCCCGACCGAGCTGCACGACGAGGTGGGGGAACGGCTCGGCACACGAGGCAAGGAGTTCGGCACGGTCACAGGGCGGCAGCGCCGGTGCGGCTGGTTCGACGCGTGTCTCGGGCGCTACGCGGCGCGCCTGAACGGCCTCACCGAGCTCTTGATCACGAAGCTCGACGTCTTGAGCGGTCTCGAAACCGTCAAGATCTGCACCGGCTACCGCGCCTACGGCCAGACGTTCGACGACATGCCGCCGCACCAATCGGTCTTCCACGACGCCAACCCGGTCTACGAGGAGCTCGAGGGCTGGCATGAGGAGATCGACGAGAGCCAGACGTTCGAGGACCTTCCGAAGCAGGCCCAGGGCTACGTGCGCCGCATGGAAGAGCTCGTCGGGGTCCCGGTGAGCATCGTGAGCGTAGGTCCGGCACGAGAGCAGAGCTTGCAAGTGGCCCGGGCGACCGCGTAGCTATCCTGCCGAATATTCCGTAGACTCCCCGCCCCACCGAGTCTGGAGGCAACAGATGCGGAAGCGATCGATGTCGATGCTCGGCCTGTCGCTCGTCTTGCTTGTGACGCTGCAATCCGGCGGTGCCCAGGCGATACAGTCACCCAGCGCTGGCGAGATCTGCGTGGAGCGTGGACGCAGCGCCGACGTCGGAGGACGTGGCACGAAGATCCGCGACCTCGTGATGGCCCCGAAGAAGGACCCGGTCGCGAAGTGGGTGCGCCGACACGAGCAGCAGGCAGAGCGCGCCGCGCTCCGTGTCGAGCGAACCGTGACGGTTCCGGTCTGGTTCCACGTGATCCGCGAGGACTTGACGGTCGAGGGCGGGAACCTGCCCATGTCGCGGATCACCGATCAGATGAACGTTCTCGATCAGTCGTTCAGCGGGTCGACCGGCGGCGCGACGACCGGCTTCCGGTTCGAACTGAAAGGTGTCACGCGCACCACCAGCAAGACCTGGTTCAACCTGACGGGCTACGGCAAGGATCGCCACATGAAGGAGGCGCTGCGTCGGGGTGGCGCCGAGACCTTAAACATCTACTCGGCGAAGCTCGGGCAGAACCTGCTCGGTTACGCGTACCTGGCGTCGGACTACGACGTCGTCGGGGTGCTCGACGGTGTGGTCGTGCACTATCAATCGCTGCCTGGTGGAGCGTTCACGCTCTACAGCGAGGGCGACACCGCGACGCACGAGGTCGGCCACTGGTTCGACCTGTATCACACGTTCGACGGAGGCTGCGAGGGTGGCGACTTCGTCAGCGACACGGCCCCCGAGGCCTCGCCGGCCTTCAACTGCCCGACCGGGCGCGACACATGCACCGAGCCGGGTCTCGACCCGATCACGAACTTCATGGATTACACGCAGGACAGCTGCATGTTCGAGTTCACGACGGGCCAGGCCGTGCGGATGCAACAGGCGTGGAGCGCGTTCCGCACGTAGCTCAGAGGGCCGGGGGGTATCTCAGCATTCGTGAGTGATCGACATCGACTCGCCCTGGCTCATGTTGGCGTCCTCGGTGTCACGCAGCTCGAGCGTCTTGCCGGTCCGGCGGAAGGTGAGCATGCCGCTCGCGAACGCCTGCCGCATCTCCGAGCGTCCGGAGTACCGCACCCGCACGCAACCGTCGCGGTACTCGTAGACCTCACGCGTCGTTGAGAGATCGCCGCGACCCGTGAGGTTCACGGCGATGTGGATCCTGCCGCCATTGCGTTCCTCACCATGGTCGTAGGTCTCCATCGGATACGTCGCCTCGAACGTTCCGCTCTCGAGGCGGTCTTCGAGGGCGAACGATCCCTTGCCGAGATCATCGATCACGCCCACCATGAACGGCCCAGACCGACACGGGTCACGGCCGGCGCGACGCTCGCAACGCTCGACGTACCGATAGAGGTCGGACCAGAACCCGTCCGCCTGATGGTAGACGCCGGCGTACCAGGTGATCCTCAGGTAGGTGTCGGCGTCGACCCTGCGAGTCAGGTGCCAGAACGCGTTGTAGCTGCGCGACGAGTACCGCTCCGGCTGGGCCGCGGCCTCGGTCGCGCCGAGCGCGACGAGCAGCGTTGCTCCCAGGGCGATGACCGACAACCTGCGCATGATCGTGTCCCTTCTCGTCAACCTCGTTCGAAGCGTAGGTCCCATAGAGGCGCTCGAACATGGGCCGTTGGTCGGTGGTTCCTAGCCGATAAGCTCTTGACGTGAGAGCCGGCACGGTCGACGTCATCGTTCGATGAAAACGCTGGTCGTCGGCGGGGGAGGCCGGGAGCACGCTCTGTGTTGGGGTCTCACCCGCAGTCCCCGAGTGAGCGAGTTGGTCGCGGCGCCCGGCAACGCCGGCATCGCCGAGATCGCGCGGATCGAACCCCGCGTCAACGCCGATGACCCCGAAGGGCTCATCTCGCTCGCGGAGCGCGAGCGACCCGGCCTCGTCGTCATCGGGCCCGAGGCACCGCTCGTCGCGGGTCTCGCCGATGCGTTACGGGACCGGGGGTTCTTGGTGTTCGGACCCGGCGCCGATGCCGCCCGGCTCGAAGGTTCCAAGGACTACGCGAAGCGCCTGATGGTGGAGGCGGGCCTCCCCACGGCACGCGCCGAGTCGTTCACCGAGGTCGCCGCCGCCGCCGTGTTCGTCGACGAGCTCTCGGGTCGCTGCGTCGTGAAGGCAGACGGTCTCGCGGCGGGCAAGGGCGTGACCGTGGCGACGGAGCGAGGAGCGGCCATCGGCGCGCTGCGGGCCTGCCTCGACGCGCACACCTTCGGCGACGCGGGCGCCACGGTGCTGGTCGAGGAACTGCTGGAGGGTCCCGAGGTCTCGGCGTTCGCGCTCGTCGATGCGCATTCCGTCGCGCCGCTCGCGCTCAGCCAGGACTTCAAGCGGGTCGGAGATGGCGACACAGGCCCGAACACCGGGGGCATGGGCGCATATTCGCCGCTTCCATGGGTCGATCCGGCGGTCGAACGCAGGATCTGGGAGATCGTCGGAGATACCGTCGATGCACTGCGCGGCCGTGGCATCACCTTCCGAGGGCTGTTGTACACCGGGGTCATGGTGACCGACGACGGCCCCAAGGTGCTCGAGTACAACTGCCGGTTCGGCGATCCGGAGACGGAGGTGGTGATCCCGAGGCTCGAGAGCGACTTGGCCGACCTGCTCGAGGCCACCGCGCTCGACCGCCTTGCAGACGTCAAGGTGGCCCTTCACGACGGCTCAGCGGTCACCGTTGTGCTCGCGAGCGGTGGCTACCCCGGGTCCTACGCGACCGGGGTGCCGATCGAGGGTCTCGACGATGCTGCGGCGGTCGAGGCTGCGACCGTCTTCCATGCAGGGACACAGCGGCGCGGCGATACAGTGACGGCAGCAGGCGGGCGCGTGCTTGCGGTCACGGGCACCGGCGCCACGATCGACGAGGCCCGCACGGTCGCGTACCGAGCCGCCGACCGCATCACGTTCGAGGGCAAGACGTACAGGCGAGACATCGCGGCCACCGCCGCGACCTGAGGAAGGGGCTACGGTGATCGACGAGACGCTCCGGGCCGGGGTGCTGGCGGCTTCCCCGAGCGAGCTGGGCACGATGCGCCAGGCCGGTTTGATCCTCGAGAAGTTCGGGGTCGGCCACGAGATCCGCATCATGTCGTCGTCGCGGAACCCCGATCTCGTCGACGAGTATGCGCGAACCGCGTTCGAGCGCGGGCTCAAGGTCGTCATCTGCTCGACCGGCATGAGCGGCCATCTCGCGGCTGCGGTCGCGGCCCGCACGATCCTTCCGGTCATCGGCGTGCCGATCGCGACATCACCGCAGATGCTCGGTCCCGAGGCGCTCGCGATCACCGCGCAGATGCCGACCGGGGTTCCGGTCGCGACCGTGGGCGTCGACGCCGCCGTGAACGCCGCCGTACTCGCCGCGCAGATCGTGGGCATCGGCGACGCCGAGGTGCAGGCCGCGTTGTGGCGATTCAAGGACGACCTCGCGGAGGGCCTGAAGCTTTGATCTCTCGCTACGACGTGCCCGAGGTCTCGGCGGTCTGGTCCGACGAGGCAAGGTTCGGGCACTGGCTCGAGATCGAGCTGCTCACCGTGGAGGCGTGGTCGGAGCTCGGCGTCGTGCCGGCTGCCGACGCAGCCGCGTGCCGGGCACGGGCGTCGTTCACCGTCGAGGCGGTGCTGGAACGCGAGCTGGTCACCCGCCACGACGTCGCCGCGTTCGTCGACGTCGTCGCCGCCTCGGTCGGTGGGGAAGGCCGATGGATCCATCACGGCCTCACCTCGAGCGATGTGCTCGACACGGCCTTCGCGCTTCAGCTGCGCGCCGCGGCCGATCTGCTGCTCGTGCGGCTGGAGCGGCTCCTCGCCGCGGTGAAGCGCCAGGCCTTGTCGCACCGTGACACGCCGATCATCGGCCGTTCGCACGGCGTGCACGCCGAACCCACTTCGTTCGGCCACAAGCTCGCGGTGTGGGCCTTCGAGCTCGACCGCGACCGGGAGCGTCTGCGGCGAGCTCGTGGATCGATCGGTGTGGGCGCGATCAGCGGTGTGGTCGGCTCCTACAGCGCGATCGATCCCAGGGTCGAGCAACTCGTCTGCGCGAGACTAGGGCTCATCCCGGCCGAAGTGAGCACTCAGGTCGTCCAGCGCGATCGCCACGCGGAGTACATGGCCGCACTCGCCGTGGCGGCATCGACGCTCGATGCGATCGCGACCGAGATCCGCCATCTCGCACGCACGGAGGTTCGAGAGGTGCAGGAGCCGTTCGCCGAGGGGCAGAAGGGCTCGAGCGCAATGCCACACAAGCGGAACCCGGTCGTCAGCGAGCGCGTGAGTGGGCTCGCTCGCGTGATCCGAGGTCACGCCGTGGCCGCACTCGAGAACGTGACCCTCTGGCACGAGCGCGACATCTCCCACTCGAGCGCCGAGCGCATGATCTTCCCCGACGCGACCGGGCTGCTTGCCTTCATGCTCGACGAGCTCACTCGTGTGCTCGACGGCTTGGTGATCTTCCCCGACCGCATGCGCGAGAACCTCGAGCTCCACGGGGGTATCGCATACAGCCAGTCGGTGCTGCTCGCCCTCGTGGAAGCCGGGCTTTCGCGCGACGATGCCTATCGCATCGTGCAGCGCTCGGCGGCAGCGGCGTGGGATCACGGCGCGAGCTTCCGCGACGCGATAGCCGCCGACCCCGAGGTGCGCGCCGTGCTCGACGACACCGCGCTCGCCGGGCTCTTCGAGCCTGGCCGCTTCCTTCGGAACCTGGGCCCGATGTTCGAGCGACTCGAGAAGCTTCCCGCGTCCGACGACGGCGATGGGGACCGTGCACGATGACCGCAGCGGGACAGCTCCTCGCGCAGGGCAAGGTGCGCGATGTCTACGATGCCGGTAACGACGCACTCCTCCTGGTCGCGACCGACCGGATCAGCGCGTTCGACGTCGTGTTGCCCGACCCGATCCCCGACAAGGGGCGGGTGCTCACAGGCCTCTCGCTCCACTGGTTCGAGCGCAGCGCCGATCTCGTCGGCAACCACGTGGTGAGCGGCGATCCGGCGACGTTCCCGGCGCGGTTCGCTGACGATCCGAGCCTGGCGGGCCGAGCCCTCCTCGTCCGCCGCGCTGACGTCGTGCCGCTCGAATGCGTCGCGCGCGGCTACCTCAGCGGCAGCGGATGGTCGCAGTACTGCGAGACCGGCGCGGTGTGCGGCATCGGCCTGCCTGCGGGGCTCGTGGAATCGGACGGGCTCCCCGAGGCGATCTTCACGCCGACCACGAAGGCCTTGCACGGTCACGACATGCCGCTCACCCCGGCCGAGGCGATCGACCTCGTCGGGCGGGGACTGTTCGAACGACTGAAGGAACTCACGCTCGCGATCTACGAGCGCCTCTCCTCGACGGCGGCCGAGCGCGGGCTGATCGTGGCTGATACCAAGCTCGAGCTCGGGTTCGCGGGCGGCGAGCTCATCCTGGTCGACGAGGTCGGCACGCCCGACTCCAGCCGGTTCTGGCCGGCCGACGGGTACCGTCCGGGACGGGCGCAGCCGAGCTTCGACAAGCAGTACGTGCGCGATTGGCTCGATGCGAGCGGCTGGGACCGTGAGCCGCCGCCACCCGCCCTGCCGCCCGAGGTCGTGGCCGGCACCGCCGCGAGGTACCGCGAGGGGTACGAGCGCGTGACCGGCGAACCCTTCGACGAGTACCTCGCTCGGGTCGGAGCCGGAGACCCCGGGGTCCACGCGGGACAGGAGGGTGCGTGAAGGTATCGTTCGAGGTGCTCGTGACGCTGAAGCAGGGTCTCGCCGATCCTCAAGGCAAGGCGGTGGAAGCTTCGCTCCCCGCCCTCGGCTTCTCGAACGTCTCGGGCGTGCACGTCGGCCGTCACGTGCGCCTCGATATCGATGCCCAGAGCCACGAGGAAGCGAGGACCGAGGTCGCCGAGATCGCCAGGCGACTGCTCGCAAATCCGGTCATCGAGGACTTCCGGGTGATCGAGACCGAAGGGGCCCAGCTGCAGCCGCAACCGCCTCCCCGGGAGAGCGCGACCCCGTGAGCGACGCAAGAGCGCCCCGCGTCGGCGTGATCACGTTCCCGGGCTCGCTCGACGATCGAGACGCGATGCGGGCGGTCGCCACGATGGGCGGGGAAGGGGTGCCGCTCTGGCACGCCGACCCCGACCTTCACGGTGTCGATGCCGTCGTGCTTCCCGGAGGTTTCAGTTACGGCGACTACCTGCGGTGCGGTGCGATCGCGGGACACGCGCCGATCCTCGGTGAGGTTCGGTCGTTCGCCGGGCGAGGTGGCCCCGTGCTCGGCATCTGCAACGGCTTCCAGATCCTGTGCGAGGCGGGGCTGCTGCCGGGGGCCCTCATCCGTAACGCGTCGCTGCGGTTCATCTGTCGCGATGTGTTCCTGCGGGTGGAGACGTCGCAGACGCCGGTGACGCGCGAGCTGGTCGCGGGCGAGGTGTTGGAGATCCCTGTCAAGCACGGCGAGGGCCAATTCGTCGCGACACCCGAGCAGCTCCGCGAGATCGACGACCAAGGTCTGGTGGTGTTCCGCTACGCGAGTGCAGGCGGCGAGGTGAACGGGGCGGCCAATCCGAACGGCTCGCTCGACAACATCGCGGGTGTCCGCAACGTCGAGGGCAACGTCGTCGGGCTCATGCCCCACCCCGAGCACGCCGTCGACCCGGACCTCGGCCCCACCGGCGGCCAGGCTCTCTTCGCGTCGCTGCTCTCGAGCGTGCTGGCGGGGGCGAGGGGATGAGCGACGAGCCGCTGCACCGTCAGCTCGGCCTCGCCGACGACGAGCACGAGCGCATCTGCGAGACGCTCGGGCGCCACCCACGCCCCGCCGAGCTCGCGATGTACGGGGCGATGTGGTCGGAGCACTGCAGCTACAAGTCGTCGAAGATCCATCTGAAGAGGCTTCCTACCGAAGGAGGCGCCGTGTTGGTCGGGCCCGGCGAGGACGCGGGGGCGGTCGACGTCGGCGACGGCCTCGCAGCCGTCTTCAAGATGGAGTCGCACTCGCACCCGAGCGCGATCGAGCCCTATCAGGGCGCCGCGACGGGCGTCGGAGGCATCGTGCGCGACATCGTCTCGATGGGTGCCCGCCCGGTGGCGCTGCTCGATCCGCTCGTGTTCGGCCCGCTCACCGATGCCCGCAACCGCTGGTTGCTCGAGGGCGTCGTCGAGGGCATCGGCGCCTATGGCAACTGCATCGGCGTGCCCACTGTCGGCGGGGAGATCCGCTTCGCCGAGCCTCACTCCACGAACCCAACGGTCGACGTCATGTGCGTCGGCATCGCCGAGGCACAGGCGCTGGTGACAGGCACGTCGCTCACCCCGCACGTCGGCTCGTTCATGGTGCTCTACGGGGCGACCACCGGCCGTGACGGCATCGGAGGCGTGAGCGTGCTCGCGAGCGCGACACTCGACGATTCCACCGAGGAGTCGCGGCCGAGCGTGCAGATCGGCGACCCGTTCGCCGAGAAGCTGCTGATCGAGGCCTCGCTCGAGCTGATCGAGCAGGAACTGCTCGAAGGGTTGCAGGACCTCGGTGGCGCCGGCATCACGTGCGCCGTCAGCGAGTCGGCGGCGCGAGCGGGCATGGGGGCCCGGCTCGACCTCGACGCCGTTCCCCTGCGCGAGCCGAGCATGGAGGCATTCGAGATCCTGACGAGCGAGTCGCAAGAACGCATGCTCGCGCTCGTGCAGCCCTCGAAGCTCGACAGTGTGCGATCAGTCTGTGAGCGGTGGGGTCTGCAGATCGCAGTGGTCGCCGAGCTCGTGGAGGGCGGGATCCTCACCGTGACCCACGGAGGGAAGCTCGTCGCCGAGGTGCCGGCGATCTCGCTCGTCGACGACGGTCCCGTGTACGACCGGCCGCGAGAAGCTCCCGCGGATGATGCCGCGGCCGGCGACGACCCGACGTTCTTGCCGTACGAGGGAGATCCACTGGAGTCACTGCAGGCCGTGCTCGCCGCTCCGAACATCGCGTCGAAGCGCTGGGTATGGGAGCAGTACGACTCACTCGTGCAGGGTCAGACGGTGGCCGGCGCCGGGGGAGACGCTGCGGTCGTGCGGCTCCCCGGAACCATGCGTGCACTCGCGCTCTCGACCGACGGCAAGGGTCGATATGGAGCTCTCGACCCCTACCTCGGAGCGATGCATGCCGTCGCCGAGTCGGCGCGCAACGTGGCGGTCACGGGCGCCCGTCCGCTCGCGATCACGAACTGCTTGAACTTCGGGAACCCCGAGCGACCCGTCGTGATGTGGCAGTTCGCCGAGTCGATACGGGGCATCCGCGATGCCTGCCTCGCCTTCGCCACGCCGGTGACCGGCGGCAACGTGAGCTTCTACAACGAGTCGGCCGGATCCGCGATCTGGCCGACTCCCGTCATCGGCATGCTCGGTCTGCTCGAGGACATCCGCCTGCGGGTCCCGTCGGGGTTCCCGCGGGCGGGGCTCGCGGTGTACCTCCTGGGGGAAACCTTCCCGGAATTGGGCGGTTCGGAATTCGCCGACGTCGTGCTGGGCGTCGTCGCAGGGCGTCCGCCGGCGCTCGATCTCGTGAAGGAACGAGCACTGCATTCGCTGCTCGGCGAGGCGGCCAAGGCCGACGTGCTCGCCAGCGCGCACGATTGCGCCGACGGCGGCGTCGCGATCGCCCTCGTCGAATCGGCGATCGAAGGGGGCCACGGGTTCGCGGCCACGATCGCCACGGACCTGCCATCGCACGTGGCACTCTTCAGCGAGAGCGCTTCGCGTGCCGTGGTGGGGGTCGCCCCCGAGCACGAGCAGATGCTCTCGGAGCTTGCCGACTCGCACGGTGTGCCCGCTCAGCGGCTGGGTGAGACCGGAGGGCCCCGCGTCGTCTTCGACGGCATGTTCGAGACGACGCTGGCGGAGCTGCGTGAGGTCCATGAGACGGCCATCCCGCGGCTCATGGAACAGGTGGTCTGAGGTGCCCGATGGATCCACTCGTCCGGCCCTCCGGGCGGTGACGTTCGACTTCTGGGACACACTCGTCGCCGGCGCAGCCGGAAGCGGAAGCGCCATGCGAAGGCTGCAGATCGACCGGTTCGCGGCCACCCTCGATGAGGCCGACCGGCACGTGCCCGACGCCGAGTTGGTGGAGGCGTTCGACGCCAATTGGGAGCGCTTCGAGGAGCAGTGGATCGCGAACACCGGTCAGTACACGCCCGCCGACACCGTGGAGTTCGTCGCGGGTCGTGTCGGTGTGGCGCTCGACGGGTCGGTTCGAGACCGATTGATCGACGGATTCCGCGCTGTTGGGGAACACGTGCCGCTGGAGCTCGCCCCGGGCATCGGCGAGGTGCTCGAAACACTTCGGTCGGCGGACCTCCGGCTCGCCATCGTATGCGACGTGGGATTGACGTCGGCACCCACGCTGCGCGAACGTCTCCGCGGCTTCGGGATGCTCCAGGCGTTCGACGCCTGGGCGTTCAGCGACGAGACCGGATGGTTCAAACCCGCGCCCGAGGCGTTCGCGCCGGCGCTCGCGGCCATGGGGCTCGGTGTGACGGACGCCGCCGCCGTCGCCCACGTCGGGGACAACCCTCGCACGGATGTCGCCGGCGCCCTGGAGCTCGGCATGCTCGCGGTCAGGTATACGGGCTTCCGGGACGCAACGGTCAAGGCAGACACCGTGGGCGAGGGAAACGGGCCCGACGCACGTGGTTCTGACGACCCCGACGTGGCGGTGCCCCCGTTCCCTGAGGCCCACCACGTCATCGACGACCACCGCAAGCTGCCCGGTTTGCTCGGCGTGGCGTAAGAACGAACGCGGCCGCCTTTCACGTCGCGGCCTGCACGAGCGTCGTTCCAACGAAGCGGCGGTAGGAAGACCTGGCGGAGGGTTCGAACATGAGCGGATCGAGGAGGTTGCCGCCCTTCCAGGAGTTCCTCGAAGCGAACCAGGCAACGGTGTACCGGTTCCTCACCGTGGCGGTCGGTCCTCAGGAAGCCGACGATGTCTTCCAAGAGACGTTCATCGCAGCGCTGCGCGCGTATCCGCGGGTACGCGAGTCGAACAAGCTCGGCCGGTGGATCCTCGCGATCGCGAGCCGCAAGGCGATCGATCACCACCGAGGCGCTTCACGGCGAGCGGTGCCGACCGACGATCCTCCGGAACGCCCGGTTCTCGATCCCCCTATGAGCGATGCAGGCGATCCGCTCTGGGCGGCGGTTCGGGCTCTGCCGCCCCGCCAACGTGTTGCGGTCGTGCATCGTCATGTGCTCGACCGCGGCTACCAGGAGATCGCAGAGCTCATGGGATGCAGCGAGCAGACCGCGAGGGCGAACGTCTACCAAGGCACCAAGCGATTGAAGGAGCTGATGGCATGAAGACCAACGACCTGAAGAAGCTGGCGCCGGCGCGCGACGCGATCGACGTCTCACGCGCGGCCGCAGCGCGATTCGCAGCAACCGCCGCCGCCGAAAGCCTCGTCGATGTGGCCGTGACGACGATGGATTCCCCGATCGGCGAGCTGTTCGTCGCGGTCACCCCCAGGGGGCTGGTATCGATCGCCTTCGAAGATGAGCACCGCGCCGAAGTCCTGGAGCGCCTCGCCCGCGAGGTGTCGCCCCGTGTCTTGGAAGCGGCAGCCCCTACCGACGACGCGCGGCGCGAGCTCGAGGAGTACTTCGGTGCGCGACGCCGCCGGTTCGACCTGCGCATCGACCGTCGACTCATCGGGGGATTCGCCTGGAGCGTACTGCGCGCCACGAGCCGGGTCGGGTTCGGCGAGCTCGCCACGTACGGGCAGATCGCCGAGCGCATCGACCGTCCGAAGGCGGCTCGGGCGGTCGGCCGCGCCCTCGGCTCGAACCCGATCCCGATCGTGATCCCGTGCCACCGCATCGTCGGCGCCGGCGGCTCCCTCACCGGCTACGCAGGGGGCCTTCCCAGGAAGCAGACCCTGCTCCGCCACGAAGGTTCGATCCTCTGACCCGAGGCTCCCCGCCCTACCCCTCGCACGAGCGGCTCGACGCTGATGTGCTCACCTTCGATCGCCGTGATGCGACGTGGTCGCCGGTGAAGGCTCGTTCCGCATCGTCGGTTGAGACGCTGCACCACCGATGTGTCGGCGCCGACGGGAACGGACGCCGTCAGCCGGTAAGCTGAAGGCCTCGTGGGGGCGGAATCACCGAAGGAAGAATGTGGGCTCTTCGGAGTATGGGCGCCCGGCGACGACGTCGCGCGACTGACCTACTTCGGACTCTTCGCCCAGCAGCATCGGGGCCAGGAATCTGCCGGCATCGCGGTGAGTGACGGCAACAACATCCTGGTCTACAAGGACCTCGGCCTCGTGAGCCAGGTGTTCAACGAGGCCACGCTCACCACCTTGCACGGCGATCTGGCGATCGGGCACACGCGGTACTCCACGACCGGCTCCACGACCTGGGACAACGCGCAGCCCGTGTTCAAGACCGACGGCGCGCACTCGCTTGCGCTCGGTCACAACGGAAACCTCGTCAACACCCATGACCTCGCCGCGCGTGTCGCGAAACGGGGCATCGCCGCGAGCACCGACTCCGACATCGTGACCACGATGATCGCGAACGAGATGGCAGCGCTCGGCGGTCTCGCAGACGCCGCGATGCGCGTGCTGCCGAGCCTGGAAGGCGCCTACTGCTTCGTGATGATGGACGAGCGGAGCGTCTACGCGGCGCGCGACCAATACGGTCTGCGGCCGCTGTCGATCGGGCGACTTCCCAATGGCTTCGTGGTCGCGAGCGAGACCTGCGCGCTCGACATCGTCGGCGCCGTGTTCCTTCGCGATGTCGAGCCCGGCGAACTGATCCGATTCGACGACCGGGGTCTGCATTCCGTGCGGTTCGCGGAGTCGCCGCGGCGGGCTCTCTGCATCTTCGAGTCGGTCTACTTGGCGCGGCCCGACTCACGCCTGGCAGGCTCTTCGGTGCACGAGTCTCGTCGTGCGATGGGTCGCACGCTCGCCGACGAGCATCCGATCGAGGCAGATCTCGTGATCGCGGTGCCGACCACCGGACACTCTGCCGCCCAGGGCTACAGCGAGGTGAGCGGCATCCCCTACGGGGACGGCCTGTACAAGAACCAGTACGTGGGTCGAACGTTCATCCAGCCGTCGCAGACCTTGCGCGACCGGGGTGTGAAGCTGAAGCTGAACCCGTTGCCCGACTCGATCCGGGGCAAGCGCCTGATCGTCATCGACGACTCGATCGTTCGCGGCACGACGACGAAGCAGGTCGTGGCCGCGCTGAGGGAAGCCGGCGCGACCGAGGTGCACATCCGGATCACCTGCCCGCCGATCCAGTGGCCATGCTTCTACGGCATCGACATGCCCACACGCCAGGAGCTCATCGGCGCCGACCTCGCGGTCGACGAGATCCGCGCCTACATCGGCGCCGACACCCTCGGCTACCTCTCCCTCGATGGCATGGTCGCCGCAGCCGGTGGGCCCAAGGAGTCGTTCTGCCGCGCCTGCTTCGACGGGGAGTATCCGATCGACGTGCGCGCACATGCCGGCAAGTTCGTGCTCGAGGAACAGCTTCGGCTGCCCACAGGGTGATCCGGCGCGTAACCGTCGCTTTCCGACCGTCTCATGAATGATGCCTATCGCAGATCGGGTGTCGACACCGAGGCTGCCGCGAAGGCGGTGACGCTGATCGCGGACCTCGCCTCGCAGACTCGCCGTCCCGAGGTGGCCGGCGAGGTCGGCGGGTTCGCGGGTCTGTTCCGCATCGGCGAGGGGAAGCTGCTCGCGGCTGCGACCGACGGCGTCGGCACGAAGCTCGAGATCGCTCGCGCCACGGCCCGGCTCGACACAGTCGGCATCGACCTCGTCGCGATGTGTGCCGACGACGTGGTGTGCACGGGCGCGGAGCCGCTGTTCTTCCTCGACTACCTCGCCGTCGGGAAGGTCGTGCCCGAGCGCATCGCCTCGCTCGTCGAAGGGGTCGCCGAAGGTTGTCGGCGCGCCGGTTGCGCACTGCTCGGCGGCGAGACCGCCGAACACCCGGGCACCATGCCCGATGACCAGTTCGATCTCGCGGGCTTCTGCGTCGGGGTGGTCGACGAAACCGCGCTGATCGGCCCCGAGCTCGTCCGGGAAGGCGATGTCCTTATCGGCCTCGCGTCGAGCGGACTGCATGCGAACGGATACTCGCTGCTGCGACACGCGCTCCTGGCGCGGTTCGCGCTCGACGATACGCCACCAGAGCTCGGTGGGCGTTCGATCGCCGACGAACTGCTGGAACCGTGCGCGATCTACGCGCCGGTCGTGCTGTCGCTCGCTCGCGACGGGCTCGTGCATGCAGCTGCGCACATCACGGGCGGGGGCCTCCACGAGAACGTGCCGCGGGCGCTGCCGCCGGGCCTCGGCGCCGAGATCGAGCGAGGGGCATGGCCCGAGCAGGCCGTGTTCGCCATGGTGCGGGAAGCCGCGAGCGCGACTGACAGCGACATGTTCTCGACCTTCAACATGGGCCTCGGCATGGTGCTCGTGGTTGACGGGGGTGCCGCCGAACAGGTCATCGCGCGCGCGGGGCCGGAGGTTGCCTTCCGCATCGGCCTCGTCGTGGCGGGCTCGGACGTGCACCTAGCGTGAACCGTCGTGAATCGCCGGGATCTCGATCGCGCCATCTCGTCGCTCCAAGAGCCGCGTCAACGCGGCTCGTGAGTCCCCCACCGAGTGACTAGGAAGTCATCACCCATCCGACCCACCGTGTGGCGGAAGTCCACGACTTCCGGCCGGACCGAAACCGGCCGCGCGTCCGATTCAGCCGGGTTACCGACCCGCCGTTGCTTCTCTCACGATGCCGATCGAGAACACGGCCACGACCGTGCCTGTCAGCGTGCTCGTCGTCGACGACGAGCCGCAGGTGGTGTGGGTCCTGCAGTTCAGCCTCGAGGCCGAGGGGTATACGACCTACGTGGCGAGCAACGGCGCGGAAGCGCTCGCCGAGATCACCGAGCACCACCCGAACCTGATGGTCCTCGACATCATGATGCCGACGATGGATGGCTGGAGCGTGCTCGAGGAGATGCTGAAGCTTCCGGTCGAGGAACGCCCGCGGGTCGTGATCGTGAGCGCGCTCTCGTCGATCAGGGATCGCGCGAAGGCGGCCGAGCTCGGCGCCGACGCCTACGTGCCGAAGCCGTTCAATGTCGACGAGTTGCTCGAAGTGCTGCACGGCCTGGAGCGCGCGTCGTAGCCAGGGCACAGCTCGGATCCGACCGGACTTCTACTCCAGTCGAGACTAGTGCTCGAAACGCTGGTGGTCCTTCGGAACCACGGTAGTTCCCACCGCCTTCAGGGTGAGGATCGGCTCGTCGAGGAACTCCGCGGCGCTCTCGCTGATGTCGGTGCGCGCGGCACCGATCTTGTGCACCTCGAACTCGCAGCGACGCGACGAGTTGCCGACGCTCACGATCTTGCCTCGGGCCTCGATCCAGTCACCCGCGTAGAGAGGCGCGAGGAACTCGACCGACTCGTAGGCCCGGAACAATCCCTCGTCGCCGTCGTAGCGCATCGCGAGCTCGGTGATCAGGTCGCCGACGATCTTGAGCTGCGTTGCGCCGGCGACCAGGTTCCCCCCGTAGTGGGCGTCTTCTTGTCCGAGACGCAGGCGGATCAGCGAGGTGGGCAGTTCGTCCGGCATCGGGTCGTGACCTCCTGGGATCATCGCGCACACGGATCGGTCAGCGCGCTGTCGGTGCTGCCGGACGCGCCGGGATCACCTTGCCGAAGCGAACGCCGCGCGCCGGGACCCGCACCTCGGTACCGTCCTTCTTCCGCACGAAATAGGTCTCGGCTTCGGAGTCCCAACGCTCGAAGACGCCGACGGCCTCGGTCGTGTATCCATTGGGAAGCTCGAACTGGAACGTCACCCGCGAGCCTACGTCGCCCGGGGCCACGAGGTTCGTGCCCGTCTTCGGTGCCGGCCGCGGGAACGCCTGCACGGGCTCACGCTCCACCGAGGCGGCGGACGACGCCGCGAGCCGCTCGCGCTCCTCACCCGCCGCCCTCACCCAGGTCCGGTTCAAGCCCGCTTGCAGGTACGCGATGCCGAGGAATCCTCCGAGGAAGAGCATCAGTGCGAGTCCTGCAGACGAAGGCTCGACACCGGCCTGCTGCTGTGCGGTGATCACGCGTCTGGCGGTGTGGAGGATCCCGACCATCGCCATGACGATCAGCAGGGACGCGACCGCGATCAACCACCACACGTCGGTGAGCACGGCGATCACGACCAGTGGCAGTGCGAGGAACAGTCCGACGATCGCGAGCGTCGAGATGAGCGGCCGGATCGAGTAGTTCCGCAGGTACATACGGACGTCGTCGTTCGCCAGGTAATACCAATAGAGCCAGTACGTACCGAGGGTCGCCGCGCCGAGCGCGAACACGCCGAGCGGCGCGCGAACGCGATAGGCGCGACCGCCGATCGAGACATCGTGAGCCATGGGCCGCAGGATATAGGACGTCCGCGCTACCCCTCGTCGCGCGTCACCGGAAGCGGGTCGGGTGGCAAGGACAGCACGGCTTCTGCGGCGATCCGGAACAACGTCTCTCGTCCGGTCGTGTGCTCGTTCCAGTCTCGCTCGTCCCACGCGTCGCCGGAGAGGTCGTCGCCCGCGTAGAGCACCTGCGCGAAGGTCACGCCTCGGAACGCGGCCACCGCGAAGAACGCCGCGGCTTCCATCTCGACGGTGAGGCACCCTTCCTTCACTCGGGCATCGAGCTTGCCCCGGGTCTCGCGATAGAGCGCGTCGGTGGTCCAGGTGGCTCCCTTGACATGCGGAACGCCGTGCCGCTCAGCGGTCGTCACGATCGCGTCCACCGCCTGCGGCGACGGTTCGACCACGCGAGACGCCGGCAGGTAGTGATACGAGGTGCCCTCGTCGCGCACCGCCGAGGTCGGCACGATCACATGCCCCAGCGCCACGTCGGGCACGAGCACGCCGGCGCCGCCGCACGCGATGAACGTGCGGCAGCCGCGAGCGATCAGCTCTTCGAGGAAGCCGGCCGCGAGCGGCGCGCCCACGCCCGGGTGCATCACGACGAGTCGCTGACCGTCGTGATCGATCTCGTAGATCGGATTACGGCCGATCTCGCTCACGACGTGATCGACGACGCGTCCGCCGTGGCGCTCGACCACATCGGCGATCACGTCTTGGAAGAAACAGAGCACGGCGTGCGGCGCGATCGACATCGGCTCGATGACATCGCCGGGCTCGATGACCGCCGCCGGCGCGGGGTCGAACTCGAGGATGGGTGCACGGCCCGCTGGGTCGACGTCGTTCACGCGCCGTGCTCCTTCCGCGAGGCCAGCACGGCACCTGCGATCACGAGCCCGATCCCGAGGATCGAGAGCACCCGCACCCTCTCGTCGAGGAAGATCGCGCCCAGCACGAGTGCGACGACCGGCACCAGGTACGTGGCGAACGATCCACGAGACGACCCGACCCGTGACACCAGCCGTCCCATGAACACGAACGCGAGGCCCGTGCCCAGCACACCGAGGGCGACCATCGCCATGAGCGCTCCCCACTCGAACGACGAGCCGCGGAGTCCCACGAGGCCGAACGGCGCCGTCCAGAGAGCGCCGAGGCCGATCATGCGCGCCATCACGGGGAGTGGTCCGTACCGTTGGGTGAGCGGCGTCACGATGTTGATCGCGACGCCGTAGCAGCACACCGCCCCGAGCACGAGCGCGACGCCGAGCGCTTCGGTCGACCCCTCGGCGATCGAGGGGGCTGCGATGGCGGCCACACCCGCGAAACCGACCACGAGACCGATCGTCTGGGTGTGCCGCGGGATGCGCCGAAGCATCACAGCCCCGATCGCGGTCGCGAAGATGGGGAGCGATCCGTTGATCAATCCGGTCAAGCCGGAGGTGATCCACTGCTGAGCCAAGGGGAACAGCGTGAACGGAACGGCGATCCACAAGAAGGACAACGCGACCATCCTTGCCCGATCCTCGGGCGCGAGTGGGACGCGAGCCGCGGGAAGGAGCCAGAGGGTGATCCCCCCGAACAACACGCGCAGCCAGGTTATGAGTCCCGGCTCGAACGTGTCGAGTGCGATCGCGATCCACAGGAACGACGAGCCCCAGATCACCCCGATCGACGCGAACAGGGTCCAGTCGAGCAGAGTGAAGGCGCCCAGGTGCGTGCCGGCGCTGGTCGAGAGCACCGTTCGTGCGCGGGGCCGGCCTGTCCTGTCCACGACGGTGGCAACCTCGTCGGGGAGCGGGCCTGTTCCCACTACAGGCGTGTGATGGTGCCGGGAGGCGGCTCCGGATAGGCCTCTGGGTGCACCGCCCATGCGAGGATCTCGACCCCGTCGACGACCCTCGGGCCGGGCCTGGAGAAGAACGAGGTCGCGTCGACGGCGAACGCGTTGCGGTTGCGCGCCGCCGGCGTCTCGGCGATCTCGGCGTGTCGCATGACTTGCTCTCCTTCGGCCTCGGCTTCCTCGAGGTAGTAGCCGCAGGGCATGTAGATCAGCACCTCGGGGTTGGCGTCTCGGATCTCTCGGTGCGTGACGGTGCGAGAGCGCTCGCCTTTGTGGCCGAGCAGGTAGGTGGCACCGACCGCCTCGACCATCTCGGGCACCCAGTGGCCTGCCGCGAACGGTGGCTCGGCCCACTCCAGGCACAGGACGTTCACCGTCGGAAGCCGCACCGCGGTCTGCCGCACCTTGGCGACACGTTCGCGCAGGGACGATACGAGCTCGCCCGCTCTCGTTTCGGCCCCGAGCAGCTCACCGAGCGTCCGGGCCTGGGCGATCACGTCGTCGAGCGTGCTCGGATCGAGCGACACCACCTTCGTGCTGTCCGTGAGGCCGAGCTGGCCGAGGGCCTCCTCGACGTGTCCGGCGGGCACCGCACACACGCGGCAGAGATCTTGCGTGAGGATCACGTCGGGCTGTTCGCGGCGGATCAGGTCGGTGTCGAGCACGTACAGAGGCCGACCGGCATCCATGCGCTCGCGCACCGCGGCGTCGATCTCCCGAGAGGTGAGCGGACGGCCCTGCGGCAGCGCACTCCGTGAGATCACCGGCTTCGTCACCGCTTCGGGGGGGAAGTCGCACTCGTCGGTCACGCCGATCAGGCTCTCGCCCAATCCGAGCGCGTACACGATCTCGGTGGCCGACGGAAGCAGCGACGCGATCTTCATCGCGGCAAGTCTCCCAGTCGCTCGGTTTCCGTGAGGGTCTGCACGAGGTCGGTGAGCGCCTTGCCGACCGTCGCTCCGTCGAGCACACGGTGATCGAAGGTGCAGCTCAGCGTGCATGCGGGGCGGGCCATGACTTCGCCGCCGACCACCAGCGGTCTCGGGGCGATCGCTCCGATCGCAAGGGTCACGCCGGTGCCCGGCGACAGTATCGGCGTGCCGGCCTCGCTTCCGTAGCTGCCGGTGTTGCTCACGGCGATCGTGGCGCCCGACAGCTCATCGGGCGCGAGCGAACCTGCCCTTGCTGCTTCGGCGAGGCGCTTGATCTCGGTGGCGAGCTCCTCGATCGACTTGGCCCCGGCGTCGCGCAGCACGGGCACGACGAGGCCGCGTTCCGTGTCGGCCGCGATGCCCACATGCACGTCGGATCGCTCAAGCAGACCGGCGCCGGTCCATGTGGCGTTCAGCATCGGGTGGGTCCCGAGGGTTCGACAGAGCGCAGCGATCACGACCGGAAGCGGTGACACTCCGAGCTCCTTCCGAAGCGACTCCAGCGCGGAGCAATCCACCGTGCGGAAGGTCGTCACCTGCGGGATCGCCGCTTGCCGCTCCAGGTTCGAGGCGATCACGACCCTCGGCGCGGCCGACGTTCGGGGTCGACCGCCGGTTGCCGCGCGCACGTCGTCTGTGGTGATCCGCCCTTCCTCACCGGTGCCCTCGAGCGACGAGAGGTCGACCCCGAGCTCCTTCGCGAGCTTGCGCACCGGCGGCGTCGTCCGCGCTGCGCCGCGCGGCTCTGCGATGGGTGGGACAGCCGCGCCGTCTGTTGCGGGCTCCGCGAATGTCACCAAGGGCGACCCCACCGGAACCACCGCCCCAACGGGGCCGTGCAGTGTCGCGACGACTCCCCCGAACGGCGACGGGATCTCGACCGTGGCCTTCGCGGTCTCGATCTCGACCAGCGGCTGATTCAGCTCGACAGTCTCGCCTTCGGTCACGAGCCACTCGACGATCTCGCCCTCCTCGAGGCCTTCGCCGAGATCGGGCATCGCGAAAACCCGGCCGGCCATCAGTACGTCACCACCTCGCGCACCGCGGCGGCGATGCGCTGCACGCTCGGCAGGTAGTGATGCTCGAGCGCGGCCGGCGGGTACGGCACGTCGTAGCCGGTCACGCGACGCACCGGTGCTTCGAGGGAGTCGAACGCTTCCTCGACGATGCGGGCGGTGACCTCTGCGCCGAGCCCGAGCGTCTTGGGTGCCTCGTGCACGACCACGGCACGTCCGGTCTCTCGGACGCACCGCGCGATCAGGCCGGAGTCGAGCGGTGAGAGCGTTCTCAGGTCGACCACGCGCAGGGATAGGCCCTCGTCGGTCAACGTCGCGGCGGCATCGAGGCACCGCGTGACCATGGCGCCGTAGGTGAACACTGTCGCTGCGTCGCCGTCTCGCACGATCGTCCCCTCGCCGATGCCGGGGCCATCGGTCGTGAGCTCCGCCTCGGCCTTCGCCCAATAGCGCGCCTTCGGTTCCAGCACGATCACCGGGTCGGGGTCGGCGACCGCCAGGCGAAGAAGGCGGTACGCATCGGAGGGCGTTGCCGGGCAGACCACCTTGAGACCAGCCGTGTGGGCGTAGTAGGTCTCCGGACTCTCGCCGTGATGCTCTTTGCCCTTGATACCCCCGAACGCCGGCATCCGGATCGTGATCGGCATCTCCACACGCCCCCGCGTGCGACTTCGCATCTTGGCCACGTGGTCGATGATCTGCTCGAGCGCCGGATAGGAGAAGGCGTCGAACTGCATCTCCACGACGCTGCGCCAGCCGGCGAACGCGAGGCCGACCGCGGCCCCCACGATGCCCGCCTCGCTGATCGGCGTGTCGAACACGCGCGTGGCTCCGAATCGCGCCTGGAGCCCATCGGTCACCCGGAAGACTCCGCCCGATCGCCCCACGTCTTGACCGAAGACGAGGACGCGCTCGTCGAGATCCAACGCATCGCGAAGCGCCGCGTTCAGCGCTGCCACCATCGTCATCTCAGGCACCGAGCACCTCTCGGCGCTGCTCGGCGAGCGCGGCAGGCGGGTCGGCGTACGTCCAGTCGAACATCCACTCGACCGGGGGCGGCGCCTGGGCGATCAATGCCTGCCTGATCGTGAGCACCTGGTCCTCGATCTCGTCGTGCCACACGCCGAGGAGTGCCGTCGTCGACATGCCCTTCGGCCATGAGCCACGCACGGTAGCGCGCGATCGGGTCGAAAGCCTGGGCTCGCGTGACCTCGTCGTCATCGCGGTAGCGGCGAGCGTCGTCGGCCGTCGAATGCGCCCCGACGCGATACGTCAGTGCCTCGATCAAGGTCGGGCCTTCCCCTGCGTATGCGCGCGACGCCGCGTCGCGCGTCGCGCGGATACACGGCGAGCACGTCGTTGCCATCGACCCGGACGCCAGGGAAGCCGTACCCCTCGGCGCGCCTCCAGATCTCGCCCGCCGTCTGCGACGAGGTCGGCACGCTGATCGCCCATCCATTGTTCTGACAGAACAGGACCGCCGGCGCCTTGAAGACGCCCGCGAGGTTCGCCGCCTCGTGGAAGTCGCCTTCGCTCGCGCTTCCGTCGCCGAAGTAGGCGATCGAGCATGCCCGCCTTCCGTCGAACGTGAGGCCCATCGCATAGCCGACGCCGTGCACATCTGCGTCGCGACCGGGATGCAGATCGGGTCCGAACCGTGTCGCCCGCGGATCGTACGGTCCGCCGTGCCATGTACCCCGGTGGTACGCGAGGTACTGCACAGGGTCGACGCCCCGCACGAGCGCTGCGGCCAGCTCCCTGAACGTCGGGAAGACGAAGTCGTCGTCACCGAGGGCCGATCGCGCAGCCGACCTGAGCGGCTTCCTGGCCCTCGAACCCCGGGTAAACCGTCAGTTCGCCTTGACGCTGCAGGGCGATGCATTCACGGTCGAGCCGGCGAGCCAGCAGCATCTATCGCAACAGCGCTCGCAAGCTCGTCGGGGCCGAGGCCGACGTCGGGTCGCCCACCGCGGTGCCGTCGAGGGCGAGCAGTCGCATCGGTTCCGTGCCACGCCAATGCTCCGGTTCGGACGCCACGCAGATCCCCCTCGAGTCCACTCCATCGAACGCCGAGAGCATAGGGGAGACCCCTGACCCCGTAGACTCGCCAGACAGATGGTGCCATGCGCATTCCTTCGTGTGTACCAGCCGCTCGACGCGTTCGAGCGAAGCGAGCAGCTGCACTGGGAACGCTTCCTGCTGAACGGTCGACCGAGGCGAGCTCGCGTCCGTCTGCGATACGCCGACCACCCCACCGTCGGCAAGCTCGGCGTGCTTGCACCGGCGACGCCGATAGCGCCGATGTGCTGCATCTCGACGGGCGCACGTCTGTCAGCCCGCGCCGGATGCGCATGCGTGTGCTCGCGGCGATGGTCGTCGTTCCGCGAGACGCGCTCGATCGAGCTGTGGGACCAGTTCGTGCCGAAGAAGGAGGGCAAGCGAGCGGCGAGCGATCTCGCTCGGCTCCGACGGCGCGACCCCTCAGCCGTCGCGTTCTGCCACCAGAGCCCTGGTACGTGCCGATCCGGTGGTTCGTGCTCTTCCGCGACGACGAACGCGAGCTCACCCGATCGGCCGACGGAAGGTGGCGACTTCGCTACCGCACCACGACGCGCAAGCGCGATGCGACGCGCCGAGCAGGCGATCCGGTCCGCTCCGTCGATCCGACCTCGGCCCGATCGGCGACCTCATCCTCGATCTGCATCAGTGGATGGTGCAGTTCGATCCTGCCTCGATCCTCGAGCTCGACTACGGGGGCCTCTGCGACTTCCACGGTGGGACGAGCTCGACGACGACCATTCAGCGCGCGCGACATCGACGAAGCGCTCCAGGCGCTGGAGGCCGCGAATACCCGAGAGCCGCCGAGTGTACCAGGGCGTGCTCACCCGGTGGGCCGAATGCGCGGACGCGAGATCATGAACTGAGCGTGACGGTGGCCGGGGCAGAATCGAACTGCCGACACCGCGGTTTTCAGCCGCGTGCTCTGCCAACTGAGCTACCCAGCCCGGGCCGGTAGAGAACCTGGCAGAAAATCGCCACCGAGGTCACCACCAGCGCGTTGAAGTGTAGCGAGTGGAGGTGGGTCCCGGCTCGGTAACGCCATCTCGGCTTGCGGGATGCCCCCGATGCAGCCTTGATTCTTGCCGTGTGGTGCCGGAGGTGGAGACAGTCAGGCGGCCGCACCGAGTCGATCCCTCGCTGGGCGCAGCTCATCCCCTGGAGACGAGGATGTAGGTGTTCATGTCGCCCTTGCCCTTCACCGAGATGACGCCGCGCGGCTCGCAGACGAACTCGTCTCGGATCAGCTCGTAGGTCGCCGGGGTCACCTGGATCGATCCCGCGACCCCTTCAGACTCCATGCGGCTTGCCGTGTTCACGACATCTCCCCACAGGTCGTAGGCGAACTTGTGGGTGCCCACGATCCCGGCGACGACCGGGCCCGAATTGATCCCGATCCGCAGGCTGATGTCATGGCCGTGGAACCGGTGTCGCTCGGTGTGGTCGCGGATCCGAAGGGCCAGCTCGGCGATGGCGTGCGCGTGATCGGACCGTCCGTGCGGCACGCCGGCGGCAACCATGTATTCGTCTCCCACGGTCTTGATCTTCTCCAGACCCAGCTCCTCCACGAACCCGTCGAAGATCGTGAACACGCTGTTCAGCAGCCCCACGAGTTCGGGCGGGGACATCGTTGCCGACATCGGCGTGAAGCCGACCACGTCGGCGAACAGGACCGAGGCCGACTCGTGATCGTCGGCGATCATCGTCCTGTCCGACTTGAGCCGCTGGGCGATCTCGTCCGGCAAGATGGCATGCAACAGATCGTCGGATTCCTTCTGGAACCGGTCACGTTGGCGCACGAAGTAGGCCATGGAGGCGAACAGGAAGACCGTGACCCCGACGATCGTTGACGCGATGCCGGCGGGCGATCCCTCGACCACGTGCACCGGCTCGATCCGTTCGGGCAGCACCACGGCCAAGACGAGCGTGACCCCGTAGGCCAGGGACCACAGGAACGCCGCCTTGATGGAGAGAACGATCAGCGCGCCGATGACGACCAACAACCCGAACAGGATGACCAAGTCCGACGGCACCAGCCCGCCGAGGATGATCGTCCCCGCCAGGACCTCGACGAGTATGAGGAACAACGCTGCATCGACGATCCACGGGAAACGATCAGGCTTCAGCGCGAGCACGCCCAGCAGGAGGACGCTCGAGAGCGCGGCGGTGAGGTCGACCACGCCCACCCACGGCAGCCCTTCGCCGAACTCCGAGGCTGAGATGGGTAGGCGAACCAGCGCACCGAAGACGAAATAGCCGACGACGATCCTTCTCGTCCCGCGATGGATGTCGGTTTCTCCCGGGTATGCGCCGAGGGACATGAGGGAATCCCACCAGCGTCGGAAGCGGGGCCCGGCCATCGGGCGATACTAGTTTGGCGCGAAACGAGCTGGATCGGGACGGTCGTCCTCAAGACCGAGATGGCGGCAGAGGAGCGACATACGGAGTCCCACTCCCGTGAGTTGCCTGGTGTGACACGCGGTTGACCGCAGGTCATGCTTCGATGGTTGGGGGGTCCGTTACCGAATTGGCGGAGTCCGTTACCGGTCGTAGGTGGCCGCTGCCCATGACCTGGGCCTTGCGATTTCTACCGCCCGACCCGGCCCGGAACGCCGCGCCGGCTCGAGGCCGGCGCGGCGTCACGTGGCGCGCCCGACGGGCTTCGATCCCGCGATCTCCGCCTTGACAGGGCGGTGAGGACGGCCGGACTCCTCTACGGGCGCACGTTCGCGTTCTGTCGTTGTCTTGGCGCCGCGTGAGGACCTGGAGACCCGAGCGCGGAGCCGTGCCCCCAACGGGATTCGAACCCGTGCTTCCGCCTTGAAAGGGCGGCGTCCTAGGCCGCTAGACGATGGGGGCGCAACATGCTCCTCCAGCAGGGTAGCGGCCGCCGAGGCGAGCCGACAGAGTATAGCCACGACCCGAGGAGCGCTCCCCGCGTCACACGGCAAGAGCGTCGGGGCATGTGAACGAGAGACCGGGTCCTGTCCGCTTCCCCGAGGAGGTTATGTCATGCAACGGATCGCCGGATTCGTGTCAGTCGTGTTGTTGCTTGCCGCCTGCGCCGAAGCGACCGAACCGCCCGCCGCGGACGGAGGATCGACGCCACCGCCTCCTGAGATCGATGAACGGAAGGTCGGCGTCTACGGGGCGTTGATCCCTGAGCTCGTGAGCAGCGAAGGCATGGATTGGCGCCGTGTCTACGTCGTGACCGGTCTGTGCACCGACCCGACCGACGTCGTCGGGGAAGGATCCAAACACTGCGACGACGTGCTCTCCGAAGCAGATCAGCAGGCCCTACGCGAACAGCTCGACCTCGAGAACCTCAGGTTCATCGACGACCCCACCGTGCTCTACGACGATGATTGGTTCCGGGGAGTGCCGAACGAGATCGTCGTGACACTCGGCCCGATCGTCGAGCGAGCCGATGAAGTGAAGGTCGGGGCGAGCTACGGATGTGGCGGTCTCTGCGGCGCGGGCAACACGTGGAAGCTCGAGGAACGCGACGGGGCTTGGACGGTGGTCGGGACTCGCCCCGCGTGGATCGCGTGACTCGGTTGCTTAGGCTCAACCCCACACCCATTCGAGCCGAACATTCCTTGTGATGAGGCTCGTGCTGGAGTGGCTCGGCTTGACGCAACCCGACCCGGCCCGCAAGGAACCGGTCGCGGTGCCCGCGTGGGCCCCGTACGTCGTCGCAGCGACGATCGCAGTGACGGCCACGGGCCTGGCGGCACTCCTGCGTCTCATCATCGGCGCATCGGTCTGAGCGTCGTCGGACCTTCCCCCCGGCGGCGCTCAGGCCGCGCCTCACGCCAGAACCTGTCGCCCGGTCGAACGTCGGCGTCGACTCCGCATTCCAGCGTGTGGCGCACCCCTGGCCGAGGAAGCAGCACGCGTCGTGGCTTCAGGACGATCGTTCGGACGACGCGCATATCTGCGTCGAGCAAGGCGACGGTGATCGGTCGGCGCATGCCGAACGTGTGCACAGACCGGCATCGCTCGAAGAGCATGCCGTGGGTGACGGCGTGCCAGGCGGCAGCGCGTGCCCCTCGCATGCGTTCGCGCCGAGTGGCGGGAACCTCGATCGTCCACACCTTGCCCCGCGACCCTCGGAGCGTCATCCGTCGCACGCCCCGAGGCTAGCGACACCTGCCGACATCGGTCACGCGAAATGCGCGGATCTATGACGTCGCTGGAACCTCGACGAGCCGGCCGTTCTCGTCGCAGAAGTCCCAGACGTCGATCTCCGGCGGCTCGATGCCGAGCGTCGTGAGAGCGGTGCAGATCTGGCTGCGATGATCGGTGCCGTGGTGCACTGCCTGCGCGAGCCGTATTCCCATCGGGGCGTGGGTCTCGGATCCGTCGTCGCGGCGCCGCACGATGACGGTGTCGGGATCGATGTCCTGTTCCAAGAGCGCTGACCAGGCGACGCCGTGACTCTCCATCACGACCCTGAGCTCTTTCAAGTTCATGCGGTCTTCGTCGATCTGGGCGACCTTGCCGCCTGTCATGGCGAACAGGTACGAGGTGTCACCCCCGACGATGTGGCGCATCGTGTCGAGGATCGAGCCGTACGTGCCCGGCACCGTGGTCTCCAACTGCTCCGAGGTCAGCGGGAGGCACGCATCGACGACTCGCAGGGTTGCCCACACGTGGTGCGCGAACGCGTCGTCCAGCACCGATCTGCTCACGCAGTCACCGTAGCAGGCCGATCCATCGCTTCCCGCCGACCGGAAGGATGGCGGAGAGATGCCTCGCGGCTGCGGTAGGTTCGGGACGTGAGCGACGACGGCTACTTCGACGAGCGCATCGCCGCGAGGTACGACGAGACGTCCTCTGAGATGTTCGCTACCGAGTTCTTGGACGCAGCCGTCGAGTTCCTTTTCGAGATCGCCGGCGGCGGACGTGCGCTCGAGCTCGGCATCGGGACGGGCCGGATCGCGCTCCCGCTCGTCGAACGAGGAGTGACCGTGCACGGGATCGAGCTGTCGAAGGCGATGGCAGGGAAGCTTCGCGCCAAGCCCAGGGGTGCAGACATCGGCGTGACGATCGGCGACTTCGCGACGACCTCGGTCGAAGGTTCGTTCTCCCTCGCATATCTGGTCTTCAACACGATCATGAACCTGACGACACAGGCGGCACAGGTCGCATGCTTCCGCAACGTGTCGGCCCATCTCGAGCCGGGTGGGTGCTTCGCCGTCGAGGTCATGATCCCCGAACTCCAGCGACTCCCGCCGGGTGACACTTTCCGTGTCTTCTACGGGAGCGACGATCAGTGGGGGATCGACGAATACGACGTCGCGGCGCAGGGCCTCACGTCCCATCACCTCGAGATCGTGGACGGGAGGCTCGAGCGGGTATCGATGCCGTTCCGATACGTGTGGCCCTCGGAGCTCGACCTGATGGCACAGCTCGCCGGCATGACGTTGCGCGAGCGTTGGAGCGGATGGAAGCGAGAGCCGTTCACGAGCGAGAGCCGGCAACACGTGTCGGTGTGGGAGAAGCCCGCCGGCGGCGTGCTGTGACGAGGGACGAAGCTTCCGCAACCATGACCGCCGTCACGGCGGGGACGGGCGCATGAGCCGGCGCATCCCCACAGCCGCGGAGCTCGGGCTGATGCACGGCTCCCCGCCTCCGGCCGATCGGCTGGTCACGCTCAACAACTGGCAGGACCCACCGTTCAACCGGTGGGGCTTCCAGCATGTCCGCGATCTGATCCCGACCGCGAAGATCGGTCGCGGCGACGGACCGGTGTGGAAACTGCCGCGCGCCGAACGCGACCTCATGGGCGCGCGTGTCCGGACGGGGTCGCGCTCTACGTCGTTTCGCGGTCTGGTCGAGGACACCTACACCGATGGGTTGTTGGTGCTGCATCGGGGGCGCGTGATCAGCGAGACCTACTTCAACGACATGCGTCCAGATACGACCCACCTGTGCATGTCCGTCTCGAAGTCGATCACGTCGACGGCGATCGGCGTGCTGATCGCCTCCGGCACGCTCGAACCCGGCGATCTCGTCACGACGCACATCTCCGAGCTTCGCGGGACCTCGTTCGACGGATGTACGGTGCGCCACTTGCTCGATATGCGCGCGGGCACCCGGTTCAACGAGGACTACGACGACTTGAACGCCGACGTCCGGCTCTACGAGCAGATCTACCTGTGGCGGCCGCGGGTCTCGGAGGGCTTGCCTGCCTCGATGACCGGCTACTACCCGACGCTCGAGAACAAGGCCCCGCATGGTGGACCGTTCGACTACCGCTCGGTCCTGACCGACGTGTTGGGATGGGTGCTCGAGCGCGCCGCGGGCGCGCGGTTCGCCGACGTCGTGTCAGATCTGCTCTGGCGGCCGATGGGCGCGGAGTTCGACGCCGAGATCACGGTCGACGCACACGCGCACCCCATGGCCGACGGCGGTGTGTGCTGCACGCTCCGCGACCTCGCACGCTTCGGCGAGCTGATGCGTCGCGGCGGTCGCCGAGGGGCTACCCAAGTCGTGCCACACGCCTGGGTCCGAGACATCCTCTCTCCTGACGACGACCAGGTCCAGGCATTCCTCGCCTCCGAGGACGCCCGGGAATTCCCGCCAAACGCGTACTACCGGAACAAGTGGTGGGTCGTCGACCCGTCGAAGCCGATCTACAAAGGATCTGGCATCAACGGTCAGACGATCTTGATCCATGTGCCCGCTCAGGTCGTGATCGCGAAGTTCTCGACGTGGCCGGTCGCCTGGGATGCCTCGTTCTCGATCCCCGAGTCTCGGGGGCTGATCGACCTCGCCGAGCAGATCGCAGACGGACAGATCTAGGGCACCGACGACCCTGCATCACACGTCGAGCCGCCTCGATCTGAACTCACCGAGTGGTTCTGAGAGGTCCAGCTACCCTAGGGATCCGTGTCGACCGTCTATGACCTAAGCCTCGAGCAGCTCACCGATCGTCTGGTCGCGTGGGGAGAGCCGGCTTTCCGCGCCAAGCAGGTCTGGTCCCAACTGTGGAAGCGGGCTGCGACCTACGAGCGGATGTCGGAGGTGTCGCCGGCGCTGCGCGAGCGACTCTCGGAGGACCTGCCCCTGGGGATCGAGATCCTCGACAACGCACTACTGATGGAGGAGCGACTCGCAAGGCCCTCCTGCGCCTTGGAGGCAAACATGCGATCGAGGTGGTGCTCATGGGCTACCGCGACCGGGTCACGGCCTGCGTGTCCTCGCAGTCCGGCTGCGCGATGGGTTGCACGTTCTGCGCGACCGGGCAGATGGGCCTGCTGAACAACCTGACGGCCGGTGAGATCGCGGCTCAAGCGGTATGGGCAGCCCGGGAAGCCGCTCGCCTGCCGGCGAGCACTCCGCAGCGTCTCACGAACGTCGTGTTCATGGGCATGGGGGAGCCGCTCGCGAATGAACGGCATGTTTTTGCTGCGCTCGCACGTCTCACCGACCCGCGGGCATTCGGCCTCGGAGCGCGTCGCGTGACGGTCTCTACGGTCGGGCTCGTCCCCGGCATCGAGCATCTGACGATCGCTCACCCGCAGGTCGGGCTCGCGGTGAGCTTCCATGCCGCGAGCGATGAGCTCCGCTCGCAGCTCGTGCTCCCAACGACCTGTATCCGCTCGCCGTGCTCGAGGAAGCGATCACCGTGTGGCGATCGACCACGCACCGGCGCCCGTCGATCGAGTGGGCGATGATCGACCAGGTCAACGACACCGATGAACAGGCCGCACTGCTCGCCCCGATCGCTCGACGGCTGGGCGCGCACGTGAACCTGATCCCACTGAACCCGACGCCGGGCTATGCCGTGGTGGGGTCGTCACCGGCGCGCATCAGCGGGTTCGTCGACGTGCTCGAGCGGGAGAGGATCAACGTCACCGTGCGTGACACGCGTGGGCGCGGCATCGACGCTGCCTGCGGACAGCTCGCGCTGTCGGCTCAGGTTCCGAGCGGGTGATGAACCCCAGGTGAGACCACTCGGCATGCGAGCATACGGGCGGGTCCGCCCGGGTTGCGGATGGGCCTCGTTACTTGGAGTGGTCGCTGCCGTGCGGGTTGCCGTGTTCGCCGCCGCTTCCATGGCCGTTCCCTTGTGAGCCGACGCCGCCCTTGCCCGACTTGCGCTCGGCCTTGGCGGCATCGCGTTCGGCCTTGGCGGCATCGCGCTCGGCCTTGCGCTCTGCCTTCCAGATCTCGTGTGCTTCGTGTCGCTCACGGTTCGCCGCGAGGTGCTCGAGGGCGTTCAGCAGGCCGGGCGACTGCGGATTCTTCACGCAGTTCGCGAGCACGTGCTCGATCGCGTTGTCGAGACCGTGGGCCTTGACCTCCTCCACCTCGTCGGTGCCACCTTCGGTCTCACCCTCCTGGGGAGGCTCGATACGGGCGGCAGCCATGCACGCCGCCTGTCGCTCCGCGTCGACGTCTGCCGGCTCTGAGCCGTCGTCGGTCGCTCCATCCTCTTCGGTCGGCTCTTCGTCGGCGACGCAATCCTCACCGTCACCGTCGGTGGTCTCCTCACCGTCGGTGGTCTCCTCACCGTCGGTGGTCTCCTCACCGTCGGTGGTCTCCTCACCGTCGGTGGTCTCCTCACCGTCGGTGGTCTCCTCACCGTCGGTGGTCTCCTCACCGTCGGTGGTCTCCTCACCGTCGGTGGTCTCCTCACCGTCGGTGGTCTCCTCACCGTCACCGTCGGTGGTCTCCTCACAGGCCTCGCCTTCGGTGTCTTCCGTCGTCACGGCGTCGTGTGGTCCTGAGAACACACCGGGACCCGCCAGGCTCACTGAAGCGAGCAACGCCAGCACGATCAAGGACATGAACACGGTGAGGAGCCGCCGATGAGATCTCATGGCCGCTCAATCGGCAGCTGCGTATCTAGTTCTTGAGTGCTACGTACGTATCATCCATTCGAGGGAGCGGGAAGCAGCTCGACGGCGTCGGAAGCTGATGCGACCGCAGCGTCGAAGAGTGCCTCTGCGGCAACCACATTGGCTTCCGTTCCCGAGTTGTGGCTCACTCGTGCACGGTCGATGCCGTCGGCGACACGGCCGGTGTGTCTGTCGTACACGCTGCGGCCCGAGGCGTCGGTCCGATCGAACCACGCTCGTGCGGCAGCGGCGAGCTCTGCCCATTCGGCCGCGTCGACGCCCGCCAGGCGCTCGAGCGAGTAGACGGCGCATGCCGCGTCGTACGGGGAAACGCTGGGGCGGTCGAATCCATCCTGCACGAGCGGTTTCCAAAGGGCGCGTGCGCTCGCGCAGGCGGTATCGATCAGGCCGGGATCGTCGAATACCCCGCCTGCATCGACGAGCACGCCTTCCTGCACATGGGCCCACAGGTGCGGCTCGCCGCGCTCGTCCGGGTTGTTCATCAGCACGTCGCCGATGCGATTCGCCGCGATCTCGTCTGCCCACGCTCGTGCCGCTGACCTCACCCCCGGGAACGAAGCCTCGCCGAGGAGTCGGAGCCCCACGATCAGGTGCAGCGCGCGGACGTCGGACGGCGCCGGCCGTGCGACGGCGTGTTCGAGCCCGCGTCGCGTCGCCGCGAGGGCCCGCTCGTCGCCGAACGTGAGCCATGCGCGGCTCACTCCGCCCAGAGCTCGGGCATGCCAGAAGTTCTCACCCGTCGAGGACGTGAGACCGGTCTCGTTGCGGGTTCCGGACCAGTCGTAGATGAAGTTCCACCAGCGGCCGTCGTCACCCTTCATCCACAGCACGAACTCGAGGAGGCCACGGGCCCAGCGCTCGATCTCACGATGATGCGTGCGCTCCCAGACGCCGCAGAGCACGTCGAGCACCCGCGCGGCGTCGTCGACGCACGCCACACCTTCGAACCCCGATTCCTTTGCAACGACGAGGCCGCCCTCGGGGTCGCTGTACACGGCCAGCGCCAGAGCGGCAGGCCCGGCGGCAGGCACGGGACGCGTGAGCCGCGCGAGCTGCCTCAGCACGGATCGAGGTGAGCGAGGATGTCGGCGATCGAGAAGTCGGCGGCGGCGAGGCAGGAGTCGGCGGCGCCGTAGTACACGCGGATGCGTCCGTCATCGAGGGTGACGTGGCCACTCGGGAAGACCACGTCGTGCAGGAACCCCGAGCGTTCGTAGTCCATCTCGGCGGCGAGCAACGGGTGGGCTGAGCGGGCAAGCACCTTCGTTGGGTCATCAACATCGAGCAACATCGCGCCCATGCCGTAGCGATTCGTGCGATCGGCCCCGTGATAGACCTCGAGCCACCCTCCGTCGACACGGAAGGGCGTGAGGCTCGCGCCGATACGAGCCTCGTCCCACATGCCCGGGCGCGGCATCGCGACCGGGCGATGTGCCCCCCAGTTCTTCATATCGGGGGACTCCGCCAGCCAGATGCCGAGCACGCGTGAGAACGACCCCGGCATCGGTCGAGTGAACGCGAGGAAACGCTCGTTCACCCGCTCGGGGAAGAACACCACGTCTTTCATGTCGGGCAGGAAGATCATCCCTCCACGTTCGAACGAGCGGAAGTCTGTCGTCGAGAGCCTGCTCGTCGTGATGCCGAGCCGGCTGACCGAGACGTACGTGATCTGGAAGACCCCGTCGATCTCGCTGACGCGAGGGTCTTCGACGCCGTAGGCCTCGAGTTCGCTCGCAGGCAGCAGGGCGGGCGCCGGCTCGACATGGAAGCGCTCACCATCGTTGCTGCGCGCGACACGCAGATGCGATGTATGCGTGAGGTAATCGATCGTCAGATCGTCGCCGTGGTGTCCGTCGGTGAGGTCACGGAAGCGGATGGTGCGGGGGTCCTCGAGATCGACGCCCGGCTCGTCGCGACGAACATAGCCGAGCATGATGCGCGGCGGGTCGGCCGACGTGTCGAAGAACGGCATGCCGATCAGGTCGTCGAGGTAGAGGCCCGGGGGAAGGTCCGCCAGCGTGGGGCGGTCACCGCTCAGGTCGACCAGCCGCGCGCCCTCGGGAAGCGTGCCCGTCGCCCTCGGACGCTCGGCCACGCGCAGCAGCAGCACGACCTCGTCGCCGACGCGGGCCGCCCCCGCGTTGATCGTGGAGATGACCTCCATGCCTGGCTGCGACGGAGCGACGTCGTCGGGGGTGATCAGGGGGTTGTCGGCGAGCCGTGCGCCGACGGGCACGGCGATCCATTCGCCCGGACGTGCTCGGGTTGGTTGCTTGGCGGGCGCGGACTCCATGAGCTCGCGCATCACCTCGACGAAACGCGTGCCCGTCTTCGGCCAGGTGAACTCGTTCGCGTACACGTACGCGTCGTGTTCGAGCTTCCGTTTGAGGTCGGGGTCGTCGAGCAAGGAGTTGATCGCGGTCGAGAGCTCATCGGGATCGCGGAAATCGACGAGCAGACCTCGTCCGTCGGCGAGCGCCTCCTTCGCGTGCAGGTACGGGGTCGAGACGACGGCCTTACCGGCGCCGAGCGCGTAGCTCAGCGTCCCGCTCGTGATCTGGTTCGGGTCGAGGTAAGGCGTCACGTAGATGTCGGTCGCGAGCAGCAGCTCGATGATCTCCTTCTGGCGGAGGTACTGGTTCAGGAACGCGACGTTGTCATCGAGGTCGAGGCTCTCGATCATGTCGACGAGCTTGTTGCGGTATTCCTCGCCACGGTTGCGGAGCAGCTCAGGGTGGGTCTGACCGGCGATCAGGTAGAGCGCGTCCGGGTGACGCTGGGCGACCCACGGCATCGCCTCGATCATGTACTCGAGACCCTTGCCGGGTCCGACGAGGCCGAACGTGGCGACTATCTGGCGGCCGGCGAGCCCGAGCTTCTCCTTGAGCTGCCGACGCCCCCGAGGCTCGATGTGGGGCATACCATGCTGGATCACGGTCGTCGGCGTGGTCACTCCGTACACGTCGCGAAGGATGTCGACCGCCGACTCGGCCATCACGATCAATTGGTCGGCGTTGGCGGCGATGTTGCGGACCGCGTCCCGCATCGCAGGGGTGGGTTCGGGGAGCACGGTGTGCATCGTCACGACGACGGGCTTGCCGACTTCCTGCAGGAAGGGTGTGAGGTGATCGATGTAGGTGCCCTCGATCCAGGTGTCTCCCTCCCAATCCTCGTCCTTCCAGAGGCCGTACAGGCCGAACTCGTGTTGCACGCACACGACGTCGGCATCGGATCCACCGATCGCCCGCGCGGCGGTCACGTAGCCATCGGGCGAACCTTGGCGGATGCGCCAGCGGACCTCCGGACCGTAAGCCCTCACCGAGTTTCGCTCGTCGATCGCCGCGACCTCGCACACGACCGCTTCGTCGCCCGTGTGGACCGCTCGGATCAGGTCGCTCGTGAAGGTGGCGATGCCACAGCGCCGCGAAGGCCAGGTGGAGACGAACGCGATGCGCATCGCCCCACGATACAAGGGCGCTTCGCGAGCCCCCTCAGCGGAAGCGACGCTTCTTCGGGTCGGCCGTGCGCCCGATCGCCCACACACCCACGCCGAGCAAGGTGGTGAACAGCGTGACGAGGCCGACGACGCCGATCAACACCGTGGCGGGGTCGGCTGTATCGGCCCCGCCGCCGAATGCCTTCACGATCGCGTAGACGGTGATGAACGTGTAGACGCCGAGCACGATCAGCGCCGGCAGCGCGAGGAGCAGGCCGAGGTTCAGCCCCGCAACGACGATCGCCACGCCCTTCGACCCGCCGGCTCCGTTCGACCCGTCGCCCCCGCGCTCGACGAGCGATCCGGGGCGCTCCCGCGGCTCGATCTCGTCGGGTTCGGGCCACGGGCCCGATAGGGTGGGGTCGCTGCTCGAACTCACCCTCCGAGTATCGCAGTATCGAGCCGTGGGGACGTTCCGGATCGAAGCGCTCGCCGCGAGAACCCCTGCTTCGCGTGACCGAGTCGTCGATCTTCTCCGTGCGGCGAGCATCGTCGCTGTGGTCGTCGGCCACTGGCTGATCGGCCTCATCTCGTGGCGGAACGGCGTGATCCGCACCACGAGCGCGGTCGGGGTCACTTCGTTCCTCTGGCTCGCGACGTGGTTCCTGCAGGTAATGCCGATCTTCTTCTTCGTGGGAGGGTTCTCGAACTACGTCGCGTACACCGCCTACCGGGAGCGCGGCGAGAGCACCGGAGCATTCATCAGAAGCCGGCTCGATCGGCTGGCGCGACCCTCGCTGGTGTTCCTCGGAGTCTGGGCCGTCGTGATGCTCGGGATGCACGCGCTGGAGATCGGCGAGCCGACGGGGCCGCGACTGTGGGGAGACGTCACCTTGCTGCGGGGGATGATGCCCCCCGGCGCCACGGTGCCGTTCGGGCCACTTTGGTTCCTCGCCGTGTACCTCGTGGTGGTGGCTGTCGCGCCCGCCACGATCTGGCTCCATCGTCGGTTCGGGTTGAAGGTGCCCGTTGCGCTGGTCACGGGGGCGGTCGCTGCCGACGCGATCGGGTTCATCGGTGGCGTGCCGCTCGCTCGGTGGGCCAACGTGGCCTTCGTGCTGCTATTTCCGCATCAGCTCGGACACGCGTACGGCGACGGTTCGATGCTTCGATGGCCCAGGCGCGCGTTCGTGGCGATGGTGGCCGCTGGACTCGGCGGTCTGATGCTGCTCACGAACCCACCGCTGTTCGAACTCGCGGGGGACGTGCGGTTCGACTGGTTCCCCGGCATCGGGGCCTACCCGAAGAGCTTGCTCGGCACCGACGTCGAGCTCGTGTCGAACGCATATCCGCCGACGCTCTGTTTCCTGTTGGGAGGCATCTGGTCGATCGGGGCGGTCATGCTGCTGCGCCCTCGGCTCACCCGATGGGTGCAACGCCCGCGAGCCTGGGTGGCGACGATCGCCGTGAACGGCGTGATCATGACCGTGTTCCTGTGGCACATGACCGCCTACCTGCTCGCGATCCTGTTGCTGTGGCCGCTCGGGCTGGGGCAGCAGACCGATAGCACGGCTGTGTGGTGGATCGAGCGCATCGTGTGGGTCAGCGTGCCTGGCGCGATCCTGCTCGGGCTCGTCACGATCTTCGGGAGGTTCGAGCGCCCGAGACCTCACCGCGCGCGATGGTACGTTCGGCGCCGTGCAGCGCTTGGGTGAAGCCCCGTCCGGCGTTCGTGCCGCTGGTCTCTCCGTCGGGCTCTCGATCGGTGGGGTTCTCGTGTGCGCCCTGTTCGCCGCGACCCCCGATTCACCGTTCCAACCGGTCCTACCCGTCGGCGCGGAGCCGATCGGTCCGCTCACGGCGCTCGCGACCGCGATCGGGCTCGACCGTCTCGCCGGCCCCTGGCTGATCGCCGCCGGTGTGGCGTCGATGGGCTTGGCGGTTGCAGGGTTCCTGGTCTTGCTCCGAGCGTCCTGGCGAGGCGTCGTGAGCCTGCGGACGATCATCGTGTTCGCCGTGCTCGCGCACATCGTCGTCGTGACGATGCTGCCGTTGTTGTTCTCGCGTGACGTCTACTCCTATGCGTTCTACGGGCGCATCGTCGCCGTCTACGAGGAGAACCCGTATGTGCACACGCCTGTGGAATTCGGCAGCGACGATCTCTGGCCGCTGGTCGGTCCGAAATGGGTCGATACGCCTGCCGTCTATGGCCCGGCGTTCACGACGGTCTCCGGCGTCGTCGCGCGGGTGGCCGACACCCCTGCGGGACAGGTCGATGCCTACCGGTGGCTGGCGGGGCTCGCGGGCATCGCGACGGTTGCCACGATCGCGGCAACCGCTCGACGGCTCCAGCCAGATCGCGCCGCCTTCGCGGTGGCTGCGTTCGGGCTGAACCCAGCAGTGCTCTTCCTCGGGGTCGCGAGCGGGCACAACGACCTGCTCGTCGCTCTCGCGATCGCGGTGGGGGCATCCCTGCTCGTGTACGAGCGGACCCTTGTGGCCGTCGCCGTGCTCGCCGTCGGTGCGCTCATCAAGGTTCCGGTGGCCCTGCCGCTCGTGCTGGCCATCGTGTGGGCCGTGGCGCGAACCGAACGAACTCGTCGGGTCAGGGTCCTCGTTGCCCATGCCGGTCTCGCCGTGGTGCTTGGCATCGCCTTCGCGCTGCCGTACCTGCAAACCGACGACCCCACGCTCGGCATGCTCGAGGTGGCGGGTCATCAGGGGTGGCTGGCCCCGTCGGGTCTGGTGGCCAAGGTGTTCGGCTGGCTCAGCTTCGGAACGCTGGGGTGGCTCGCCCGCGTGGGCTTTGCGGCGGTGTTGCTGACCGTCGTCATCCGGCTGGCGCGCGACCTCGCCCGGCGTGCCGCTGCCCGGGAGCCGGTGGAGACGGTGTGCGCCGCTATCGCCTGGTCGCTCGTGATGCTCATGTTGCTCGGGCCGGTGCTGCTTCCTTGGTATGCGGCATGGGGGCTGCCGCTTGCGTGGCTTCTTCCGCGCCTGTCTCGGGCCACGTTGATCGCTGCCGGCATCGCGCTGGCCATGGTCCAGTGGACGACCGAGCCGCTGCGCTACCCCGGCGCGTTCAACGTGAACCTAGCGATCGGGCACTGGGTCGTGACCCCCGCCCTGCTCACGCTGGCCATCTGGTGTCTCGTCGATCTCCGACACCGGCTCATCGAGCGACTTCCGCTGCACGATACGCACGACGTGGCCCCCGGCGAAGGCCAACGCTGAGGCGAGGGCCGGACCCCCCCAACCGGCGAGTTCCACTCCCACACGCTCCGCGAGGAGCCCCGCGATCGTCATGGCCGCCACCCCGAAGGCCGGTGCGGCCCCCGCCGCCGCCACGCGGTCGTCGAAGGCCCACCACGACCAGCCCGAGCCGGCCAACCACAGGAGCGCCAGCACCGCGAGCGCGGTGAGCGCGATCGCAACCGGGCTGGCCGGGATCAGCTCGTCGCCGCCCGGAGGGAGCGGCCGCGGGCCGGGCACCGTGGAAAGGACCTCCGCCGGACCCACTGGGTCCTGGGCGTCGACCCAGAGCATCATCCGTTCATCGGTCGACGATGAAGGGCCCTCGTTCCATCCGGGGACGAAGAAGATCGCGCGCTCGCCTTCAGGAAGATCGGTGAGCGTGACGCGTGAGAGTGCGTCGTACTCAGGTTCACCGCGTTCGGTGGGCCGCCCCGCGAAGAGATCGTCGAGCGTTCCGACGAACACGTACACGTCGTCGGCTCGTTCAGCAGGCACGGCCGCACGCGCGATGTTCGCGACGTTCGTCGCCAGGAAGGTCGCGGTGCCGTCGACGTCATCCACGACGAACACGAGCGGCGTGTTCGCCGCGAGGGTGTCGGCGATGCGCCCCGCGAGGGTCGTGACCGCGAGGTCTGCAGGCGAGATGAACGGCGTCTGGTGCCTCTGGGTGTTCAGCGCTGGGAACGCCAGAAGCACAAGGAGCACCGTGGTGACCGCCACGGAGAGCCAGCGCCGTCGATGAGCTCGTTCCCACATCCAGGTGACCGCCGCGGCCGCGAGGATCGGCAGCGCGAAGCCGAACGCGAGCACTCGTTCGGGCGGGAACCAGCCGGTAGCGAAGCCGGCCATCACTCCGATCACCGTGAACACCGCCCACGCGACCAGGAACCGCCGGGTGAAGCTGTGTACCTGCAGGGTGCCGATCGCGGCCAGTGGCAGCGTTGCCCACGGCGCGAACCGCCGCAAGCCTTCGCGGAACCGCACCTCGTAGTTCTCCACGAGCACGTCGCCGAGCCCCACCCGACGCAGGAAGCCGTCCTTCGACGTGTCGACCCATAGCGGCGCCGGACCGACGAGCATCGAAAGCAGTCCGGCGCCGATGACCAGGCCGCTTCCCGCGAGCGCTGCCAGCACCCGTCCCGCGTCGCTTCGCCACCCGTGCTCGGGCTCCAGCATCCACGAGACTGCCGCTGCCGTGACGAGGATCGCCGCTCCCGCGAGGAAGAACTGCGGGTGCGCGAGTCCACCGCCCCCGAGGAGGAAGGCAGCCGCCATCACCCCGCGACGACTCCGGCGTGCCAACGCGGCGGCGGCGGCGAGGAACGTCACCGCGAACGCGAGGTTCGAGACGTATCCGGCCGCGAGATGCACCGCGAAGATCCCACCCATGAGGCCGGCGAGCCCCCAGCCGAGCCGGTGACCGCGTGCGCGGCGATGCACCAGGGCGACGGCTGCGAGTCCGATCGAGACCCCGAGCGCTTGCTGGAGTCCTGCGAGGGCCGGGATCAGGCCCGATCGCAGGGTGCCTGCGACGACCGCGATGAGCGCGGGCGCGCCCGGGCGAGAGCCCACTCGTGAGATTCCATCGGCGATGCCCACGCGTGTCCACCACAGGTAGACGGTGGCGTCGGGGCCCGGCGCGAACCTCCACCCGTACAGGAGACCCGGCCACGCGAAGACCACGACCAGCACGGCTGCGAGCACGCCCAGCCAGACGAGGTCGCCGGCCGGCCGACGAAGATCCGCGTTCCGAGGATCGCGGGTCGACCGGAGGGCGGGGGGCGCGGCCGTGGTGTCACTCCGCCGTGAACGAGCCCTGCGCCGCGACCGAGAGCGTCGATCCGTCGTCGGTGACGCCCGAGACGGCCGAGCACAGGAACGTGCCGCCCATGCGATCGGGGAGCGCAGGTGAGATCGTGACAAGGCATTCTCCGGCGTCGGAGGCGAACTCCAGGGTTCCGTCCGCGCTGCGGATAGAGAACGTCAGCACGCGGGTCGCCGAGGTCGGCTGCTGGGCGGTGAACGATTCCCCACCGAGCGTCAGCGCGACGTCGCCCGGCCCGATCCATGTCATCGCGAAGTCGGCGGGCGGCGGCAGCCAGAGCGCCGGCAGGCCCATCGCCGGATAGGTCTCCGATGCGTTCACCGCGCCGGTGATCGTGACGGCGGCCGTGCCGCGGGTGAATCCGGTCTCGGCATCGGGGTCGACGGTCTCGGTAGGAGCCTCGACGATCTCGACGGGAGTCCCGGGAGAGACCGGATCGGGCAGCGAGCCTGCATCGTCGCGTCCGCAGCCTGCCCCGAGCAACACGGTGGTCGTCAACGCCGTCACGGTCGCTGCGATGGGAATCCGCGTGGTGTCCTCCTTCCCCGGGCGCTGACTGTACCCCCTGTTAGCATCGCCGCCATGCTCGACCGCTCCCTCGTCGAGGAAGTCCTCATCGCCGCTCGCACACGAGGAGGCGCCTTCGCCGAGGTCTTCGTCGAGGAGACCACCGGCACATCGATCCGCCTCGACGATGGCAGGGTGGAGCAGCTCACCACCGGGCTCGATCGGGGCGCTGGCGTCCGTGTGACCCAGGGAACCAGCTACGGATACGCCTTCTCGAACCGTCTCGATCGCGAGGCGCTGCTGCTTGCCGCCGAGGCCGCGAGCGCCTCGCTGGAGGGCGAGGCGGGGTCGGTCGTCGACCTGCACACGCTCGAAGGTCCGGTGACGAACGCCGTCGAGCGCGCCGCCGGCGATGTGGCCGCTTCCGACAAGGTTGCGTGGTTACGCGAGCTCGACGATGCTGCCCGCGCCTACAGCCCCGAGGTCACGCAGGTGGTGGGCATGTACGGCGACTCGCTGCAGCGGCGACTGATCGCGACGAGTGACGGCCGTTGGGCGACGGAGGATCGTCCACGCATCAGGCTGGTCGCCCAGGTCGTCGCCAAGAGGGGCGACGTCATCCAGACCGGGTTCCACGGTCCCGCGGCGTGCGCGGGTGTCGAGTTCATGGACGCCAACCCGCCGAGTGCGACAGCCGAGGTCGCGGCGAAGCGCGCGGTGACGATGCTCGACTCGATGCCGGCCCCCGCGGGAGAGATGAGGGTCGTGCTCGCACCGGGCATGGGTGGCGTGCTGTTCCACGAGGCGGTGGGACATCCGCTCGAGGCCGATGCGGTCGACAAGGAAGCGAGCGTCTACCGTGGCCTCGTCGGCACCAGGTGCGCGAGCGAGCTGATCAACGGCGTCGATGACGCGACCATCGCCAACGGCTGGGGCTCGTTCACGTTCGACGACGAAGGCACGCCGTCGCAGCGCACGGTCCTGTTCAGGGATGGTGTGCTGCAGTCGTTCCTGTATGACCGCCTGCGCGCCGACAAGGACGGTGTCGGCTCAACCGGCAACGGCCGCCGCCAGTCATACGCATCGCCGCCGGTCGTGCGCATGACCAACACGAACATCCTGAACGGTTCGAGCTCGCCCGAGCAGGTGCTCGCCGACACGACGAGCGGCGTCTACGTGACATCGCTCGGTGGCGGCCAGGTGAACCCGGCGACCGGTGACTTCGTCTTCGGCGTGAGCGAGGGCTACCTGATCGAGAACGGCGAGGCGACGACGCCGGTACGTGGCGCCAACCTGATCGGTCGCGCGATCGAGGTCATGAGCGCGGTCGACGCGGTGGCCGACGACTTCGACACATGGGAAGGCGTCTGTGGCAAAGACGGGCAGAGCGCGCCGGTGGGCAGCGGCTCGCCCACGCTACGCATCTCGAAGATCACCGTCGGGGGAACAGGTGCCTGATCTCGGCGAGCTGGTCCGAGCGGCGGTCGAGGCTGCCGAAAGCGGCGAGGCAGTCGAAGCCTACGCCGAGGAATCGCGACAGACCGAGGCGAGCGCGCTGCGTGGGGAGGTCGAGGGCCTCGAGTTCGCAGAATCGCGCGGCCTCGGGGTGCGCCTCATCCGCGACGGGCGACTCGGCTACGCCTACGCCGCCGACCCGTCGCCCGACGAGGTGCGGGTCGCGGTCGGGCGCGCCCGGGAGAACGCATCGCTCACCGAGCCCGACGAGTTCAACGTGCTACCGGGCGCCGAGGCTGCCCCGGCGATCCCCGAGCTGTTCCGCAAGGCATCGGCCGACATCACCACGGCCGAAAAGGTGCAGATGGCGCTCGATCTCGAGCGGCGTCTCGTGACCTCGGACCCGCGTGTGACCAAGGTCGACGTCGCCCAGGTGGGTGACGCGGTGTCGCGGGTGGCGATCGCCTCGACGACGGGTGTCGACGCGGAGTACGCGCGGACCGACGCGTGGGTCGTCGCAGTCACGCTGGCGGTCGACGGCGACGAGACGCAGACGGGGTTCTCCTACCGCATCGCTCGCGCGGTTGACGAGCTCGGTATCGAGGCGGTGGCCGACGAGGCGATCGCTCGGGCCGTTCGCATGCTCGGTGCCACGAAACCGCCGACCGCCAGGGTGCCGATCGTGCTGGACCAGTTCGCGGCCGAGGAGTTCCTGGGGGTGCTCGCGAGTGCGCTCAATGCGGAGAACGTATTGAAGGGCCGCTCGCTGTTCGCCGAGATGGTGGGCCGGCAGGTCGGCTCCGATCTGTTCACGCTCGTCGACGACGGCACGATCCTCGACGGTCCCGGAGCGGCGCCCTTCGACGGCGAGGGCGTGCCGAGCGGGCGGACCGAACTCTTCACGGCCGGCACCCTGAACGGCTTCCTGCACGACACCTACACCGCGGCGCGCATGGGGAACGGGCAGCGCTCGACGGGCAACGCCAAGCGGGGTTCGTACAAGGGCTCGCCCGGGGTGGGCACGTCGAACTTCTATCTCGACAACGGCACGACCCCGTTCGAAGAGCTGCTGCGCTCGGCCGAAGGCGGGGTCCTCATCGCAGAAGTCACGGGTGTGCACTCCGGAGCCAACCCGATCTCGGGCGAATTCAGCGTCGGCGCGACCGGTCTCCGCATCGAGGGGGGGGCCCTGGGAGAACCTCTGCGTGAGATGACGATCGCCTCGACCCTGCCCGTCATGCTCGCGGGCATCACGGGGCTCGGCGACGATCTGCGCTTCTTCTCGAGCGTCGGCACCCCCTCGGTGCTGATCGGCGAGATGACGCTCGCCGGTGTCTAGGCCGATCTCGACGTGGGCATTCGCCGTGCCTTGCCGAGCGAGCGGGAGCGCGGGTTAGGCTTCCTGAACCCTAGCTGGGAGGTGCCATGGCTACCTACCTCATGCGTTTCAGCTACACGCCCGAAACATGGTCCACGCTGATCCAGAACCCCGAAGATCGCCGCGATGCTGCACGCGCTTACGCCGAACAGGTGGGCGGAACGCTCCACGGCTTCTGGTACGGCTTCGGCGAGTACGACGGGTACGCGATCTTCGAGGCGCCCGACAACGTATCGATGGCCGGCCTCGTCCTCGCCATCGCGGCGGGCGGCGCGCTTTCCTCGGTGGAGACGACGGTGCTGATGACCGTGGAAGAGACGTTCGAGGCGCTCTCGAAAGGCAAGGGGATCGGATACATGAGACCGGGGGATCAGGCGGCGGATTGAGCGCGGTGCTCTCGTCGCTTCGGGCGCACGCCGGGAAGCCGGCCCCGGGTGGGTCAGGCCGCGCGGGAGCGACGGGACAACACCGCGAGGCCCGCGAGCACCGAGACCAAGCCGATCAGCGATGCGATGAGGAAGGCCAGCGAAGCTGACTCCGGATCGTCGGTTCCTCCTGCCAGCAGCAGCAGGAACATGCTCGCGATCCCGGCGCCCGCGCCGAGCACCAGCGCGAGGGCAACCGAGAGCCGCTGTCCTGCCGGAAGGAAGAGGCCGGTCGCTCCCGCCGATGCGATGCCCGATCCGATCAGCACCATCGCCCACATCATGTACGTCTGTTCCATGCGGGCAGCCTGACACGCCTCGTGACGGGAATGGAACCGCTGCAACGCCTTCGTCGTGGAGCCGTCACACGCCCGTCGCATCGCTCCCCAAGTCAGTGGTCCGGGCGCTGGCGGAACCATTCCGTGAAGACCGTGCAGCGATCTTCCTTGTCGAACTCTGTCACGAAGACGTTGTCGTAGACGCGGTCGGGCTTGCCGTCGGCGTCGAAGTAGGTGCTGACGCCGGTCGCGACACCTCGATCTCCCTCGACGGCGAACGGTTCGTACCACGCGTCCCAGGTGCCGGGCTCGTCGGGCTCGGCGAGCCATGAGGCGACGATCGCATCGCGGCCGAACACCGGCTCGTCGGCGGGGTGGTACCGGTACTCGGCGTCGGGACTGAAGAGCTCGCCGATCGCACCGGCGTCGTTCGAGCGCCAGGCCTCGACGTAGCCGTCGAGCCAGCGTTGCAACGTGGGCCGATCCATCGAGTGGCCTCCTTGGGTTCGGTGGGTACGCTCGCGTTCAGATGCAACGCCAGGGTATCCACATCCGGAAGGTCGGTGGCGAGCGAGTCGACGAACTCGAACCGCTTGCGCGGTCTCTGCACGCGCATCACCTCACGGTCGATCCGGCGATCCCGGGCATCCCGCCACGCGACGAGGACGGCTGGTGGGCGATCCGGCGGAAGCGGTATTCGCACTGGCTCGCCGAGCCCGGCGCGTTCGCGCTGTTGGCTGAGAGCGAGGGCGACGTCGCACCCGTCGGGTACGCGGTCGTGTCGATCCACGGCGCCGACGATTCCCATCGAACAGGTCCGCGCTTCGCGGAACTGCAGTCGCTCGCGGTGCTCGAGGACCTGCGTGGCTCGGGCATCGGTTCCGCGCTGCTGCAGGCCGTCTATGCCGAGCTGCGTCGCCTCGGCATCGAGGAGCTCGCGATCGGTGTGCTCGCGACGAACCACGATGCGATGCGTCTGTACGAGCGCGAGGGCTTCAAGCCCTGGGTCGTGACCACGCTCGGTAGGGTCCCACCGGGTTCGCCCTAGTCTTATCGAGACTACTGGCGCTGGCAACGTACCGCTCGCACATCAGTCCAGCGCGAACGATCCCGGTTCGATCTCGCCAGCCGGCTCATACGTACCGATCATGACGCCGGTGGTGGAGACCTTGCTGTCAACGAGCTTCAGCCCGGAAGGGCTGGTGCCTTCGGCGAACAGGCGCTTGCCCGACCCGATGACGAGTGGGAAGACCCACAGGCGGTACTGATCGACGAGGTTGTGGCGCAAGAGGGTCTGGATCAGATCGCCGCTGCCGTGCACCTGCAGCTCCGGCCCATCTTCCCTCTTGAGCGCCGCGATACCGTCGGCCGCGTCTCCTTCGATCAGGACCGAGGGGCTCCACTCCAGCGCGGGATGACTCCGCGACGCCACGTACTTGGTGGCGTCGTTGAAGGGCGTGGCGCCGTCTTCGTCTGATGCGTGCGGCCAATACGCGGCGAAGATGTCGTAGGTCCTGCGTCCGAGGAGGAGGTCGAACGGCGTGCTCACCGCCTCGTCCATGACCTGAGCCATCTGCTCGTCCCAATAGTTCACCGACCAACCACCGTGCGCGAAGCCGCCGCTGTCGTCCTCTCCAGGTCCGCCCGGGGCCTGCATGACTCCGTCGAGGGTCAAGAAGGTGCTCACGATCAGTTCCCTCACCTCTCGTGGGTCCTTTCGATCGGATCCCGGTGTGAGTCGAGTCAACCCACCGAGGGACAGGACGAGCCGGCGAGCTCACGTAGGCCGAGAACGACGTGCGTCCGATTCCGCGTCGACAACCGCTCAGATCGTGGCTTCGCGCACCCCCGCAGCGATCAGGCCGAGCACGAGTGCCGCGACGGCGAGACGGTACAGCATGAACACCTTGAAGTCGTGCTGCTTCAGGTACTTCAGCAGTCCCCAGATCACGAGGAAGCCGCTCAGACCCGACGAGACGAATCCCCAGAAGAACTGCGCTTCGTACCCCTGGAAGCCGGTCTGCGCCAGGTCGGCGGCCTTGTAGAGTCCGGCCCCCGCGATGATCGGAAGCGACAGAAGGAACGAGAACCGCGCTGCAGTCTCGCGGTCGAGCCCGATCGCGCGCGCCGCCGTCATCGTGACACCTGACCTCGAGACACCGGGCTGGAGCGCCAACGCCTGCGCGACGCCTAGATACAGCCCGGTGCGCACGCCGATCGAGTCGAGGCCACGGTCGCTCGGCATGCGCCGGTCCACCGCGTAGAGCACGACGCCGAAGATCGCGAGCATCACGGCGATCAGCCACGGCGCGCCGAGGCTCTCCTGGATCACTCGCTCGAGCAGCGCGCCCACGGTGGCGCCCGGCACCGTGCCGATCACCAACGCCCAGGCGATTCGTTCGTCGGTCGACTCGATGCGCCGGGCCGCGACCGTCTGCAGCCATGCCCGAAGGTATCGCCACAGGTCGCGACGGAAGTAGATGACCGCGCCAAGGAGGGTTCCCATGTGCAGGGCGACGTCGAACGTCTTCGCGAAGTCTGCATCGCCGCCGAGCTGCTGCCAGCCGAAGAGCCACGGCACCAAGATCAGATGCCCAGAGCTCGACACCGGCGCATATTCTGTGGCGCCCTGCACGAAGCCGAGCACGATCGCTTGCCAGATGCTCACGGCCGCCCATGCTATCCGAGCGGGTTGGGGCCTCCTGAACTCGAGGCTGCCAAGTCGCCGCGGCCGACGATCGAGATCGAGAGCAACGCGAGGCTGGAGGCACGCGCCAGCCGCTCGACGGTGAGCGGGTCGGCGAGTACAACGATCGGCGGGCCGGCGGGGGCGCCTGCGCCACCTGTTGCGGCCGGTGAGGCGCCTTCGACGAGATCGAGCACCTCGAGGGCCGAGGCGACGGTCTCGGTGTACGGTCGCCCCGCGTTGGCACCGTACGTCGCCAGCACGTCGATCTCGTCACCGGGGCGAACGGTGCCTGCCGGAGGACCGGTGGGCAGCACGAATGCGCGGAGCCCCGGCGGCACGATGGCCGCGATCGGACCCGCGCCCGCCGCCGCGAGCCTGGTCTCGGTGAGCACCTCACCGTCTGCGAGGTCCGCGCCGAGAACTCGTCCTGTTGCGCGCTCGATCGCCGTCACCACGCCGGGCGGAGCCAGCGTCGCTGGCATGTCGACGACTCGGAGTGATGTCGCGTCGAGGGTCGAGCCGCGCGTGAGGTCCCTCGCCGCAACCACGACCGCGGTCGGCGCACCCACGTCGGGACGGGTCGCCTCGAGATGGGCGACGTGTGCCTGTACGGCCACCACGGCGCCGACGGCCGCGAATGTCGCTCCCGTGAACCACATCACGGCCGATCGAGGCAGCTTGCGGCGGAAGACCTCGAACATGTCGCGACGGTACCGATGTCGCCCGACCGCTTCCGTGACGCATGTCACATCGGGTGAGCGAATGCTCAGTCGCTACCTGACCCCGTGGGTTTTTGGGTGAGCGGCAGCACCCGCAGGCGGAACTCTTCGAGGGCCTCACGCCCGACGATCTGGGCCGTCGCCTCGCGCACCCGGTCCGCGAGCGCTTGCGGGTCGTCGTCGGTCCGAAACGTGAGCTCTACTCGGGCGAGCACAGGATCGCCGGCCATCGCCCTCACACCTCGAATCGTGCCGCAGCAAGCGCAGTGACGCACGGGCAGTCGCGTACGGCGGGCAGGGCCGGGATCACGGCGAAGAGCAGATCGCGGAGCTTCTCGTTGTTCTCGGTGAACACGCGCACGACCTCCTCATGTGTGACGGGCGCGACGCCCTCGACGCCAACGTCGTAGTCGGTGATCAGCGAGATGTTCGCGTAACAGAGCTCCAGCTCACGCGCGAGCACCGCCTCGGGGTACTGGGTCATGTTGATGACCTCCCAGCCGGCGCTCGCGAACCACTCGGACTCCGAGCGCGTGGAGAACCTCGGACCCTCGATCACGACGACCGTGCCGCGATCATGCATCGCCATATCGAGCCGGCGACCTTCCCCCACGATCGTGGAACGCATCACGTCGCAGTACGGGTCGGCGAACGAGACGTGCGTCGTCACCGGCCCGTCGTAGAAGGTGTTCGGCCGGTCGTGGGTGCGATCGACGAGCTGGTCGCAGATCACGAAGTCACCAGGCTTCACGGTGGCTTGCAGCGAGCCGCAGGCGTTCGGACCCAGCACGCGCCTCACGCCGAGCTCTTTCATGGCCCATAGGTTCGCCTTGTACGGGATGCGGTGCGGCGGGTACTCGTGCTTCGAGCCGTGCCGAGGAAGGAACGCCACCCGCACGTCCCCCACTGTGCCGATCGTCGCCGGCGCACTCGGTGACCCGTACGGCGTGTCGACCTCCACGGTTTCGGTGTCGTCGAGGAACGAGTAGAAGCCTGATCCTCCGAAGACCCCGACGTCGGCGGTCGTCACGAACCGCTCCCTTCCTTCGACGACGAGCTGGAAGGCGAACCGCCCGAGCCCGAGCTCGAAGACGACGAAGAGGATGCTTCCCTCGTTGTGCTCGCCGCGGGAGCGTCGCTCTTCGAGTCCTTCTTGGTGTCACCCGACCTTGAGCCGGCGTCCGGCTTCTTGTCGCCCCCGTCGGTCTTGCCGTCCTTCTCCCCCTTGTCACCGGGGGAGGTTGCGCCCTTCTTCCTCTGGTCGGTGGCGTAGAAGCCCGATCCCTTGAAGGCGATCGCTGGTGGGGCAAACACCTTTCGGAGCTCGCCCCCACACTCGGGACACTCGGTGAGCGAGTCGTCACGCATCGACTGCACGATCTCGAAGAGGTGGCCGCAGCTCTTGCAGATGTATTCGTAGGTCGGCACGGCTCGCCGAGTGTACCGGCGCCGTGCGGCGCGTTTCGTACGTCGCGAGGCCTGGCAACCTCTCGGTCCGAACGGCCTACCCAGAACGGACGACTTCCCTGGAAGGTTGCTTCGCGCGTAGACTGCGGCCCCGCACGAGGAGGGCGCATCGTGAAGGTCAGGAAGGCGGTCATCCCCGCCGCAGGGCTCGGCACCAGGTTCCTGCCGGCGACCAAGGCCGTGCCCAAGGAGATGCTCCCCCTGATCGACACGCCTTCGATCCAGCTCGTCGTCGAGGAAGCCGTGCGCGCCGGCCTCACCGACATCCTGATCATCACGGCTCGCGACAAGGGTGCGATCGAGGACCACTTCGACCGCGCGCCGGAGCTCGAGGCGATGCTCGAGGAACGCGGCAAGTACGACGAGCTGAAGCAGGTGCGCGAGCTCTCTGACCTCGCCCAGATCCACACGGTGCGCCAGCACGAGGCGCTGGGTCTCGGGCACGCTGTGAGCGTCGCCGAGGCTCACGTGAGCGGCGAGCCGTTCGCGGTGCTGCTCGGCGATGACCTGATCCACCCCTCGGTGCCGCTGCTGCGCGAGATGCTTCGGGTGCACGAGCGGTACGGGCGCTCAGTGCTGGCCGCCCAGGAGGTCTCACGCAGCGAGATCTCGGCTTACGGTGCGATCACTCCCGAGATGATCGAGGAGAACCTCGCCCGCGTGCGCTCGGTCGTCGAGAAGCCGGCGGCCGATGAAGCTCCCTCGAACCTCGCTGCGATCGGCCGGTACGTGTTCACGCCGGAGATCTTCGACGCGCTCCGCCAGACCAGGCCCGGGCACGGCGGTGAGATCCAGCTCACCGATGCGATCAATTCTCTAGCACAGGAACAGGCGGTCTACGCGTTCACGTTCGAGCAGGGTCGCTACGACGCGGGCAACAAGCTCGACTACCTGAAGGCCACCGTGGAGCTCGCGATCGAACGCGAAGACCTCGGCCCGGCGTTCAGCGCCTGGCTGGTCGACTTCGTGCAGCGCAAGAAGCTCCTGTAGCCGATCGGAACACCGGCATGTGGGGGATAGACTGCCCGCATGATCGACCATCCCCCTCAGGTTCACGATCATGATTCCGCCGAAGGTCTGATCTCGGTCGACGAGGCCCGCGCTCGGGTGCTCGACGGGGTCTCGCCGCTCGCCCCCCTGCACCTTGCGCTCACCGACGCACACGGGTGCGTTGCAGCCGAGGACGTGGTCGCGGCGGAGAGCCTTCCTTCGTTCGCATCGTCGGCGATGGACGGGTTCGCCGTTCGAGCTGCCGACGTCGCCGAGGCGACGCCGCAGCAGCCCGCCGAGCTGAAGATCGTCGGGCGCGCGTTGATCGGCTCCCGGCCCGAGGCGACCGTTGGCGGCGGTGAGGCGATGGCGATCGCGACCGGTGCTCCGATACCGTCGGGGGCGGACACCATCGTGCCGATCGAGAACGCTGAGGTGCAGGGCGAGATCGTGCGATTGCTGGAAGCCGCGCCGACCGGCAAGCACGTGCGCCCCGTGGGCGAGGATGTCACCGCGGGCACGGTGCTCGTCGAACGAGGCAAGCGCCTCGGTGGACCCGAGCTCGGCCTGCTGGCGAACGCGGGTCATCCTGCGCCGCTCGTGCATCCGCGCCCTCGCATCGTCGTCCTCTCCACGGGCGACGAGCTGATCCCGCCCACCGAGACGCCCGACTTCGGGCAGATCCGCGATTCGAACGCGTACACGCTGTTCGGCGCATTGCGCGAGGCGGGCGCGATCCCCGTGCTCGCCGGCATCATCCGAGACGATCCCGACTCGCTGAAGCAGACCGTGTTCGACTTCCTGATCCAGGCCGACGGCTTCATCAGCTCGGGCGGTGTCTCGGTAGGTGAGCGCGACGTTGTGAAAGCGGCATTCTTCCGGCGGGGGGACATCGATTTCTACAAGGTGGCGATGCAGCCGGGCATGCCGCAGGGGTTCGGCCATATCGACACCAAGCCCTACTTCGGACTGCCGGGCAATCCGGTGAGCGTGTTCGTGAGCTTCGAGCTGTTCGTGCGCCCCGCGATGCTGAGGATGATGGGACGTACCCAGCTCGACCGGCCCGAGGTGACGGCGAAGCTCGCGACGGAGGTCAGCGGGCCGAAGGGGAAGATGCAGTACGCCAGGGTCGTGGTCGAACGCGGTGTCGACGGCTGGACCGCGACGCCGACCGGCGGCCGCGGCTCGAACCTGATCTCGACAGTTGCGCGCGCGAACGGTCTCGCCATGATCCCTCCGGGCACCGAGACGGCGCCGGCGGGCTCGGCGGTGCAGGTCATGGTGTTCCGCGCGGGCGAGGATTGAGATCGCTGTGTCTCCGGGTGGCGCTGGGCAGGCGGGTGCCGACGGCATCACGCGTATCGTGGACGTCGGGGGCAAGCCCGAGACCGAACGGGTTGCGACCGCGGAGTGCTGGGTGACGACGACGACCCAGGCCGTGGCTCACCTCGTGGCCGGCACGAAGAAGGGCGATCCGATCCAGACGGCGAAGATCGCCGGCGTGATCGGTGTGAAGCACACGCCTGCTCTTCTACCGCACTGTCATCCGATCCGGGTGACGGGAGCAGACGTGATCGTCGAACCCGACGAAGGCACCGGTCGGCTCAGGGTTCAGACCACGGTTCGCGCGACCGATCGCACGGGTGTCGAGATGGAAGCCCTCACCGCGGCCGCGGTTGCCGCGCTCTCGCTCTACGACACCGCCAAGGCGTTCGATCGCGCCGCTCGTATCGACGGCCTGCGGCTCCTCGCGAAATCAGGTGGAAAGAGCGGCGAGTTCACCGCCGGGGGCTGAGCGAGTGTCGCTGTAGGACCGCCGGGGTCTTCCGTCCGCCGGTCGGCATACAGCAAAGCTGTGGATAACTCGCCTCCGCAGGGCGGCTTGTGCAAAAGTGCAGCGAATCACATCGATGTGATCGCTTCACACCAGATGTGGTGCTAGCCTCCCGAACCATCCTAGATGTGGTAGGGACGACGGTCACCGACCCGTTTGGAGGCTGGGCGTGGAGTGGTTGCCCGTGGCGGTCTTGGGCATCATGTGGGGAGCGTTCTTGCTTCCCACCCGGGGCAAGGCGTCGACCCCGCGAGGGTCCGTCGGGGAATTCGAACGCAGGATGGAGCTGTTGGCGCAAGCCGAGACGCACGGCACCGAGGGCCGATGGATCGTGACACCTCGAAAGGGGGTGCGGTTCATGGGGCCCGCTGAACGCACCCGAGCCCGCGCCCGGGAACGTCGGCGACAGGTCTTCACGTTCATGCTGGAATCGATCGGCATCACGTTCCTGATCGGGCTCGTGCCGCCGCTCCGCGTCACGTGGGCCCTCACCGCCGGCATCGCGAGCCTGCTTGCGGTCTACGTCTGGCTCCTGCTTACGATCAAGCATCGCGAATCGACCTATCGCACAGCTCCGCACCGCCATGCCAGGTCACACGCCGCGCCGTCACGGCCTGCGCCTCCACCGCGCTACGTGGCGGAGGGCCGCAGCACCTGGGCGCGTCCGAACTTCAACGGCCTCGGCTCGCTCGGTGAGGGCGATCGGGTGCATGTCGTGGTGCGTGCAGGTGAAGCAGCCGCCCGCGCCTGAGCGGCCGACGTGGACCTCGACGACATCGTCACCGACCTGCACCGCCGCTTCGATGCCATGGTCGTCGCCCGCGAGCACGCACTTCCCGCGGCTCGGAGGTCGATCCGATCGAGCGCGAACGCGATCCGCGCCGTGCATCGTGGCGAGCTCGACAGGGCCGACGAATTGATCGGTGATTCGCGAACCGCCATGCGGGAGGGCCTCGACGCAGTCGCCGATCACCCCGACCTACGATCGGCCGGTTACCTGCAGGACGCCCAGAAGGAGTACGCCGAGGCGAACGCGACCCGCGCCCTCGTGGCGGGCGACCGGCTTCCGGCGCCCGACGAGCTCGGGGTCGACGACGCGCCATATCTGAACGGCATCGCCGAGGCGATCGGGGAAGGTCGCCGACATATCCTCGACCTGTTGCGGGCGGGGGAAGTCGGTCGAGGCCAGTCGATGCTCGACGCTCTCGAGGACCTCTATGGCGTGCTCGTCACGATCGACTACCCGGACGCGATCACCATGAACCTGCGCCGGTCGACCGACGTCGCCCGCTCGCTGATCGAGAAGACCCGCGGTGACCTCGCGATCGCCGCGATGCAGCAGGGCATCGAGCGGGCTCTCGACGAGCACGCTCGCCGGCTGCAGGAAGACGCGTAGAGGTCTCGTTGCGTCCGCCCGGTCGCGGCAGACCCCTTTGCTACGCTGGAACTTCCTGGGGGTGTAGCTCAGCCCGGTAGAGCGCTGCCTTCGCACGGCAGAGGTCGACGGTTCGAATCCGTTCACCTCCACCCAGGATCCTGCTCCTCCGCCCGATGCCCCCGAGATATGCCCGTTCAAGGAAGCGCCCTCCGGTGCCGACACTTCCCTCGGACGCATGACGCTGGCTCACGAGCCGTGCGCGGCGCCGAACGAGAAGGGGGTCACACATGAAGTCGGAGAAGCTGTCGTACCCGGGCATCGCGGGCGCCGTGGCCGGCGTCGTCGCGCTGCTCGGAGTGTTCATGTCGTGGTTCGAGGTCTCCGGTCCGAACGGGTCGATCAGGATCGACGGCACCGCCCACTCGAGCGGAAAGCTCGCGTTCGCGATGTCGATCGCGCTCTTCGCTTTCTCGGTGGGCTACGTGCTCCTCGACGACCGGCGTATCCGCCGATCGATGGCCGCACTGGTCATCGCGAGCTCGGTCATCATCATCCTCGCGTGCCTGCTGGGCTTGACCAGTGCAAGCGACGGCACCGACCTCGCGGCAGGCTTCTCACTGTCGGTGCTCGGTGGGTTGCTCGGCGTGGGCGCCGGCATCTTGACCTTGAGGGATGCCCCGGTGGGCGAGGTCATGCCCGACGACGTCGACACGTCGGCAGAGGCGGCTTCCGACCACGAGGCGCCCGCAACGGTCGCGTAGCCACCAAGCCCGACCGCGCCGCCGCCCGCCTGAGGTCGGCCGCCGGCCGATAGCCTGTGGTCGTCATGCGGACGACCACGACCGGACACGACACCTGGTGGAGCCGGCCCGGTCTCGGCATCAGTGGCGGCCGCATGACGATCGGGGGTCGCGACGCCGAACGGCTCGCGCGCGAGCTCGGCACGCCGTTGTTCGTGTACGACCTCGAACGTGCGAGGGAGCAGGCGGAGGCGCTCCGCGACGCCTTCGACTCGGCGGGTGTTCGCGGTGTGGTGCGGTACGCGTTGAAGGCTCAGCGCGAGCCCGGCTTCCTGCGGTTCCTGCGCGAGCACGCGCCGTTCGTGGGCATCGACGTCTGTTCGCCCGGTGAGCTCGACTGGGCGCTCGAGCACGGCTGGGCCACCGATGAGATCAGCTATACCGGCACGAACCTGTCGGCCCGCGACCTCGCCCGCATCGTGCCGACCGGTTGCCACGTCAACGTGGACCTGCTCTCGCAACTCGAGCGGTTCGGGCGCGCGGCACCCGGACGCCCAGTGGGCATCAGGGTGAACCCGCGCGCGGGTGCGACCCACGCAGGAGGCAACGAGAGCGCCTACGCCGGCGCGAAGCCGACGAAGTTCGGCGTCTATCCCGAGCGGCTGCACGATGCGGTCGAGATCGCGCGACGCCACGACCTCACCATCGACACGGTGCACGTGCACTCCGGCTATCTCTACTTCAACGACTCGCTCGACGTGGTCGACGGGGTCATGGAGCGAGTGGCTTCCGCCGCCGCCACGCTGATCGACTCGGGCTGTCCGATCGTCGAGGTGAACACGGGCGGTGGACTCGGCGTTCCTTTCCGACCCACCGACCAGCCGCTCGACCTCGCCGCGTGGGCGGCCATCATGGCGCGACACTTCGGGCCGCTCGGCGTGACCGTCGCCACCGAGCCGGGGGAGTTCATCGCGAAACAGACAGGCGTGCATCTCGCCGAGGTCATCACCGTCGAGGACCGAGAGGGCACGATCTTCGTGGGTCTCGACACCGGCTGGAACGCCATCTGCGAGCACTTCGTCTACGGCATACCGTTCTTCCCCATCTTGTGCCGGGCCGCCACCGCGCCGCCGGTGCACGACGTGACGTTCGCCGGGCACATCAACGAGGGGCCGGATCTATTCGCCGAGGGTCACCCCTTCCCCGAGGTTCGGGAGGGAGACATCGTGGCGCTGCCCAACGTCGGTTCGTACAACGCGGCGATGGCCTCCTTCCACTGCATGCGTGAGCCTCCCGGAACGGTGCTCATCGAGGAGCGAACGTGACCTCCCAGCTGCCGGTCGCCGAGCGCTGGTGGCGTGGGCGTGACGCGGGCGAGGGCGTCACGCTCCTCGTCGAGGGTCACATCACCCCGATGCTCGAGTCGAACGTCTGGCATGTTCGAGGAAGCGAGGCCGACCTCGTGGTCGATACCGCCAACGGCATCGGTGCTCTGCGATCGGTGATCGACGAGCTCGCCGAGGGCCGCCCCGTGATCGCCGTCGTCACCCACGGTCATTTCGACCACGTGGGCGGCTTGGCGGAGTTCGATGACCGCCGCTGTCACGAGGCCGACGCCGCGGAGGTGCGCGATCCGTTCGCGGTGCGCATCGAGCGTCGCTCACAACCCGAGGGCGTCGAAGAGATGTTCGCGTACTACGGCTTCGAAGTGCCGGAGTGCACGATCGACGCCCTGCCTCGCGACGACTTCGACAGCTCGACCTGGGCCGCGACAGGGGCCGAACCGACGTCGTACGTGCGCGACGGCGAAGTGCTGGACCTCGGGGACCGCCGGTTCGAGGTGCTGCATGTGCCCGGACACACTCCCGGGTCGATCGCGATCTGGGAAGCCGACAGCGGTCTGCTGTTCAGCGGCGACACCGCATATGTCGACGCCCGGCTGAGCTTCGACGACATCTCGGTCGCGGAGGCCTCGCTCGTCCGCCTGCGTGGTCTTCCGGTTCGGCGTGTGCACGCCGGACACGACCGAAGCTTCGATGGCGAGGAGCTGCAGCTGCTCCTCGAGGGTCTGCTCGATGGAGGGCTTGCCCAGAATGCGGGCTAGCTGAACGCCACGACGAATGTCGCGTCGGCGCCTCGCCACCCGCTCGCGGCGAACCTGAACGTGAGCGCGCGGCAGGTTCCGGCCCATGAACGCTCGGTGCGCCAGCGCGTCACCAGCAGGTCCTGTCGTGCTGCGAGCCGTACGTCGGCCGCGTTCGCGGCGCCGATCGCGATCGAGCTGTTCGCGCAATCCACCTGCTGGCTCACGGGGAATCCAGGGGCGACGAGGGCTGAGACATCTCGCGATGCCGGTGCCCCGAGTCCGAGCTCGAGGGTTGCCCACAGGCCCGCCCGCTGGACTCCCGAGGCGACCGAGCCGGTGATCCTCGAGAAGGCGATGTAGCTGCTCGTCGCCTTCGCCGTGTTGCCCGCGCCATCAGAAGCGTTCACCTCGAACCGATGCGCCCCGGGCGTGGCATCGACGGGCGAGCCGTCGGGCACCGTTCCGAGACAGCTGACCAGGCCGGATCCACCTTCGTCCGTGCACGTGAAGTCGGACACGAGCCCCGAACCGCGCGTGAGCACCGACCCCTCTGCCGGCGAGTCGATGCGCACGGTGGGCGGGGTCTCATCGACCGGCATGGCCGGAGCGCCCAGCCTTCCGATCGCACTCGCGTTGCCCTCGGTGAACCACACGGCATCGTCGGGACCGCCCGCGATCGAGAAGGGTGAGGAGCTCACCTTCGGTAGGAAGTGCTCGGTGATCGCCCCGTCGAGCTCCACTCGGCCGATCAGGTCTGTGTCGGCTCCTGTGAACCACATCGCGTCATCCCATCCGGCGGTGATGGCCATCGGATCCGACGCGCCGGTCGGCACGGCGTAGGTCGAGATCTGCCCGGCGAGCGTGATACGCCCGATGCGGTTGGCCGCACGCATGGTGAACCACAACGCTCCGTCGGGTCCCGCGGCGATGCCCGAAGGAAGGCTGCCCGCCACCGGCAGCTGGTACTCGGTGACCACGCCGGCGGTCGTCATGCGGCCGATGCTGTTTCCTCGCTGCTGGGTGAACCACAGCGCACCGTCGGCGCCCGTCGTGATGCCGAGCGGTCCCGGGACCGAAGATGGGAGCGGGAATTCGGTGACGTTGCCGTCGGTATCAACCCGCCCGATCATGTGGGTGGCGCGCTCGGTGAACCACATCGCCCCGTCGGGCCCAGCCGTGATGCCGGCCACCGCCGCGTTCCCTGTCGGAACGTCGTACTCCGAGAGCGAGCCGTCGGGTGCCAGCCGGCCGATGCGATTGAGACCTTGTTCGGTGAACCACACCGCCCCGTCGACGCCGGCCGCCATGGCGGTCGGATCGGCCCCGGGCTCCAGGGCCGTCCACGGGCCGAGCGTGCCGTCGAGCGCGATCCGACCCACGGAGTCGGTGGCCCGCTCGGTGAACCACATCGCTCCGTCGGATCCGAGCGCGATGCCGTACGGCGACACCCCCGAGGCCAAGGGGAACTCGGTGAGCTCCGGAGGTGCCGCCGCGCCGGCAGTGGGCGCGAGCATGATCGCGGTTGCGAGAGCGGTGAGCAAGGCGCCGGCGCGCATGCCGGGTTTCGCGAAGCTTCGACCTACCATGGTCGAGGTATCGGCATATGAGCGTCGCTGCGCCCACCGCCCTTGGTCGACCGCGCATCCGACCTTCGGCCACCCCGAACCGGGGGCGAGCGGCGGGACGGCCCGGGTCCGAACGGTATCCTGCGCCGATGACTGAGCGCATCGTTCTCACGGCGGATCGGCTGATCGACACCGAGCGGGGGGAGGTGGTCACGGATCGGGCGGTGATCGTGGAGGGCGATCGCATCATCGATGTCGTCGCCGTGTCCGATGCCCCCGAGAGCGCGCGTCGAATCGACCTTGCCGGACACACGCTGCTTCCCGGACTCATGGACATGCATTCGCATCTGATCGGCCCCGACGACACCGGCCAGGGGTACGCGGCGCTCGTCATGCGAAGTCCCGCGCAGGAAGCGATCATCGGTGTGCGCAACGCTCGATCCACGCTCGAGGCCGGCTTCACGACGGTGCGGGATATCGGCACCTTCCGCGCGTTCGTCGACGTCGCGCTGAGGGAAGGCATCGATGCCGGCTGGTTTCCGGGACCGCGCATGATGTGCGCCGGCGCCTACGTGACCACGCCCGGCGGAGCCGGCGATCTGACGGGTCTCGCCGTCGACGTCGACGAGGTCGTGCCCCGCGACCTGCGGTTCGGCGTGACGAGCGGAGTCGACCAGATGCGCTCGACCGTTCGACAGGTGCTGCGCTACGGGGCCGACTTCATCAAGGTGCTCGCTACCGGCGCGGTCCTCACGAGCGGAACGAGGCCCGGCATGCCCGAGTTCACCGAAGCCGAGCTCTGTGCGGCGGTCGAGGAGGCCGGGGCGGCCGACGCCCACGTCGCCGCCCATGCGCACGGGGCCGAGGGCATCAAGCGCGCCGTGCGGGCGGGTGTGCGCTCGATCGAGCACGGGTCCCTCATCGACGACGAGGGGATCGAGATGATGGCTGAGCGCGGTACCTACCTCGTGGCCGACATGTACGACGGGGACTACATGCTCGAGGTCGGACCCTCGCTCGGCTACACCGCCGAGGTCATCGAGAAGGTTCACCTCACCAATGACGCCCAGCGCGAAGGATTCACGAAATGCGTGAAGGCGGGGGTACCCCTGGCGTTCGGTACGGACTCGGGCATCGCGCCCCATGGGTTGAACGCGAGGCAGTTCGCCTACTACGTCCGGTTCGGGCTCACGCCCCTGCAGGCGATCCAGAGCGCTACCAGGTGGTCGGCCGAGCTCATGCGCTGGGAAGACCGAGTCGGAACCGTGGCGCCAGGCATGCTCGCGGACATGATCGCCGTACCCGGCGATCCGACGGACGATGTGACCCTGCTCGAAGATGTGCCGTTCGTGATGAAGAACGGCGAGGTCGTCAAGGGCGAGTGAGTCAAAGGCACCTCTCCGCAGTTCGGTTGACAGTCAACAATCGTCCGGGATAGCGTCCGCGCGTGAACCGAGGCGGATACGACGCGGTCGTCGTCGGCGGGGGCCACAACGGCCTCGTGGCCGGGTTCTATCTCTCTCGCGCCGGACTTCGCGTGCTCGTGCTCGAACGACGGCCGTTCGTGGGCGGGGCCTGCAACACCGAGGAGTTCGCACCTGGCTTCCGTGCCTCGACGGGCGCCTACGTGCTCTCGATGTTGCGCGAGTCGATCTGGCGGGACATGCGGCTGGTGCAACGAGGGGTCGTGGTCGATCCTGCGGGGCCCACGATGAACCTGTATCCGGACGGCGCCCACTACTCCCTCGGCGATGACATGTCCGCCAACATCGACGCGACCCGGCGATTCTCATCGAGCGACGCCAGGGCGCTTCCGGGGTTCGAAGACGATCTCAGCGCGCTCGTGCAAGGGGTGCTTCCCTCGTTCAACTGGACGGCGCCCGACCCGCGCGTTCGATCGTTGAGCGATCTCCGTGAGCTCGCCAAGTGGGGTCGAGTCGGGCTCCGGCAGCGCAAGCACCTGGCCGACCTCGCCTTCCTCTTCTCGACCAGTGCCAACCAGTTCCTGTCGGAACGGTTCGAGAGCGATCACGTGAAGGCCGCGCTCGGCTGGCATGCGATCAACGACAGCGTGGCGGGTCCTTCGACGCCGGGCACCGCTCACGTGCTGCTCCACGACCACGCGAGCGAGGAAGCAGAGGGTGGCGTGCGCCAGTGGGGGTTCGTACGCGGCGGCATGGGCGTCCTCACGGCGACCATGGCGGATGCGGCGCGTGAGGCAGGATGCGAGATCCGCTGCGCTGCCGAGGTAGAACAGGTGCTCACGCGCGGTCATCGCGCTGTGGGCGTGCGGCTCGCCGGCGGGGAGGAGATCCACTCGAGACGAGTGCTCTCGAACGCCGATCCCAAGCGCACGTTCCTGACGCTTTGCGACAGGCGTGATCTTCCCGATGGTTTCACTGCACGCATCGAGGCATATCGGTGCATGGGAACGAGCATCAAGATCAACCTCGCCGTCAGCGAGTTGCCGTACGTGCAGGGGTTGCCCGAGGGCGGGGTGCAGCAGTACCACACGGGCATCATGGAGTTGAACCCGTTCATCGCCGACATGGACTTCCAGCAAGCCCAGGCGGTGCAGGGAGTTGCCGCCGACCCGGCGCATATCGAGCTGTGCTTCCCGACCGTGCACGACCCGTCGCTCGCCCCCGATGGCAAGCACATCATCACGGTCGATGTGAACTCCCAGCCCTACACGCTGCGCGACGGTTCGTGGGACGACATCAAGGAAGACCGCGCGGACCGCGCGATCGCAACGATCGCGGAGCACTTCCCCAAGCTCCCCGACCTGATCGAGCACCGCCAGGTCGTGACGCCGCTCGACATGGAACGGCTCATGGCGCTCACCGGTGGGCACGCGCTGCACGGCGACATGGCACCCGACCAACTGCTGTTCCTTCGGCCGGTGCGGGGCTGGGCGAACTACCGCACGCCGATCCCTGGGCTGTACCTGTGCGGTGCAGGCACACATCCCGGGGGTGGGGTCACGGGGGCGAACGGACGGAACGCCGCGCGCGAGGTCCTTCGGGACGCGAGCGGGCCTCGGCGCCGGTAGACCGGCTCAGTCGGGGCGAGCGATCAGCCTCGGTGCGCGCGGCAAGAAGGTGCGGCCCCTTCGTTGCTGCTTGGGCACCAACTCGTTGGCGAAGATCCACTCGGTCTGAGGTAAGGGTGTGAGTGCTCTCACCCTGAAGAACGATTGCGGGCCGAGCGCCCCTTCGTCCTCCCCCTCCTCTTCGTCGTCGTACTCGTCGTCTCGATCCGACTGGGGCTCTCCCCTCGTGGCCCCCGAAACCGTGGCCGGGTGTTCGTCGAGCCAGGTTTGGGGCAGGGCGCCGGGCCAACCAGCATCCGGGTCGTGCCCGACTGGGCCTGCGAACCTTGCCACCCACGTCGCCGCGGGCACCTCGGCCTCGCCGGCATCGATCGCGAGGAACAGCACGGGCGTGTCGATGGGTGTCTCTTCCAGTGCCCCGGGGCTTCCAGCAGGCATCACGACGAAGCCGTGCGCGTCCTGCACGGCCTGTGCCGATTCCAGGTGGCGGAGAGGCATCGCGACCAGCAGCGATCGATCGTGTTCGGGGCTCGCGCTCGGCATGAGATCTCCCTTGACGTGGCCCTATCGTACGTCGACTTGACCGAGCGGCTGGCTGTTTGTAGATTGTCGACAGTCCACAGGCCCCGCACATGATGGCACCGGCATGGATGCATCGTCAGGGGCGGAAGGGGGAGACTGATGCAGACGAGCGATCCGGACCTGGCGGTCCGCGAGGATGGGATCGGACGGCGAGGGGAAGTGGACCGCCGGAGCTTCATCCGGATGGGCGTGATCGGGACCGCCATGGCGAGCGCCGTGCTCATGGAACGCGACCGGGAGGCCGGTGCCGCGGCCCTTGCTCGGAGCCTCTCGACCGTGCAACCGCAAGGAGCAGCGCTCGTCGCGGCCGGGGCCGAGCTCGCGCTTCCCGCCGGGTTCAGCTACCACACGTTCGGGTGGTTCGGATCGGCGATGACCGACGGCTACATCACGCCGCCGATCCACGACGGCATGGCCGCTTTCGACATGGGCGGCGGGCGATTGCGCCTCGTCCGCAATCACGAGTTGGGCGAGGGCAACGACGTACCGGCGGGCACGTGCATCGGCGACCCTGCCACGGCCTGGGATCGACAGGCCCCTGGCGGCACGGTGACGCTCGAAGTCGACGCGGGCACGGGCGAGCTCCTTTCGCACTGGATCAGTTTGAATGGGACCGATACGAACTGCGCTGGCGCGCCCACGCCGTGGGGAACATGGCTCACGTGCGAGGAGACGGTCGCCGGACGAGGCAGCGGGCGTCGCAAGGCACACGGATTCGTGTTCGAGGTCGACCCGTCTGCCGACGAGGCGGTGCAGACGCGCCCCTACAAGCAGATGGGCAGGTTCCTGCATGAAGCAGGTGCGGTTGATCCCGCGACAGGGGTCGTGTACCTCACGGAGGATGAAGGTCCGGACGGCTTCTATCGGTTCATCCCGGACGTGGCCGAGGACCTTCGTCGGGGCACCCTCCAGATGCTAAGGGTGAAGGGGCGCCCAGGGTACAACACGATCGTCGGGCAAACCGTCGGCGACGTGCTCGAGTGCAATTGGGTCACGATCGACGACCCCAACCCCGCGGACGCGGAAGACCACCCGTCGGCGGTGTTCAAGCAAGGCCGGGCCAAGGGCGGGGCCAAGTTCCTCGGCGGGGAGGGGTGCACCTACCGTGACGGTTCGATCGTGTTCGGATCGAGCGATGGCGGCGACGCCGGTCTGGGCCAAGTGTGGTCCTATACACCGGTCCGGAACGCTGGCGAGCTCAACGAACGGGGCGAGCTGGAGCTACTGTTCGAGTCGCAGAGCAGGGCTCAGCTCGATGGTCCCGACAACATGACCACGAGTCCTGGCGGGGCGATCGTGATCGCCGAAGATGGGAACCTGAAGAGCAACTTCGTGAAGGCGCTGCTGCCCGACGGCACGATGATCGATGTGGCCGAGAACCTGCTCGCGGTCCAGCAGCATTACCTCGCGGCCTCGGGCAAGCTGTATGACCCGACGGTGCCGGACGACGGCCGTTCAGCTGGCGATGGATTGGGTTTCTCCGAGTTCGCTGGCCCGACCTTCAGCCCCGACGGTCAGTGGCTGTTCGTGAACATCCAGGTGCCCGGCATCACGTGCGCGATCACCGGCGACTGGGGCAGTATCGGACTGTGATCGACGACGACTGGAAGGGAACCGGCGGGGGAAGCGACGAAGTGCCCGCGATCGTCGCGACCCCGCCGGGACCGCGGACGACCGAGGTTCTCGAGAGGCAGACGAGGATCCTTTATAGAGGGCTTGCAGCAGAGGTTGGGCCGTTCGTCATCTGTCGCAAGTCGGGGTACGAGATCGAGGACATCGACGGCAACGTGTACCTCGACTGCATCAGCGCGATGGCCTCGGTGCCCGTGGGAGCCGCACGCGCCGACATCACAGAGGCGGCCGTCGAGGCGCTGCGTCGCTATGGCAACGAGGACACGCACTTCTATTCGCACGAGTACGTGCTGCCGCTCGCCGAGCGGCTCATCGCGATCGCGCCGGGCTCGCTGGCTCGCGTCGACATCGCTCTGAACGGCACCGAAGCGGTCGAGACTTCCGTTCGATTCATGCGCCGGGCTACCGGCCGTCCGATCGTGATCGGCTTCATGGGCGGCTACCACGGGGAAGCCGGCACGGCAGGCGCGATCAGCGCCGAGACGAGCGACCTCTCCTTCGGCTACCGGGCACTCGCCCCTGGCTTCGTGCACGCGCCATACCCGAATCCTTATCGGACACCCTTCACTGCGCGCCGCGGTGGCACGGGCGACGGCACGGTCGATTTCATCCGCGACCACCTCCTGCATCACGCGGTGGATCCGCGTGAGGTGGCAGGGTTCATGATCGAACCGGTGATGGGCTCGGGCGGGTGCATCGCGCCTCCCGACTCGTTCTGGCCGGCCCTCGCCGATCTTTGTCGGGAGTTCGACTTCCTGCTCTGCGCCGACGAGGTGAAGACCGGCTTCGGACGCGCGGGGACGATGTTCGCGGTGCAGCGCTACGGCGTCGAGCCCGACCTCATGGCGCTCGGCAAGTCGATGGGTGGCGGCGTCATGCCGATCGGCGCTGTGCTCGGCACCGAGTCGTCGATGGACTTCGACGACATCTCGACGGGCTCGACGTGGTCGTGGCTGCCAGCGGCATGCGTCGCGGCCCTTGCGACCCTCGACGTGTTCGAAGCCGAGCCAGTGCTCGAGAATGTCATGGCGCTCGAGGCTGCCGGCTTCGAGGGGCTGCGTGCTCTGATGGACCGTTACGAGGTGATCGGTGATGTTCGCGCGATCGGTTGCTTCATGGCCATCGAGTTCGTGCGCGATCGCGTCACGAAGGAGCGCAACCTCGACCTACAGGAACGCGTGGCGTGGGGCTGCGTGCGTCGCGGACTGCTGATCGACTCCTCGACGACGTCGCTCAACATCCAGCCGTCGCTCACGATGCCGGTCGGCGTCATGGGCACGGTGCTGAGCATCCTCGACGAGGCGATCGCCGAGGCATCGGTCCCCCCGTGAACGAGTCCAAGCCCCGAGCGTGTGGGCCGGCATCTCCTCGACCCGGTCGACATCCTCTCTCCATCGGAGAAGGGACACGACGCTATCGCGAGGCGATCGCCGTGGATGAGGTCGTGTCTGCGCGCGTGGTCGAGAAGCTGCTCGCCGGGGCGACAGGGTGGCTCGAGTGATCCAGCTCGAGATGTTCGATGAACTCGTGGGCGGGCTCAACCACCCTGAAGGGGTCGCCTGGAATCCGGTGGATGGACGGGTCTACGCGGGCGGAGAGGCCGGCGAGATCTGCGCTGTAACCCTGGCGGGGGAGATGACGTCAGGTCGGATCGAGCGGGGGATCGATGCTCGGCGTCGCCGTCGATGGCCACGGCCGCGTGTATGCATGCGACGCGGCTGCGGGGGAGGTCGTTCGCTGGGATCCCGCCACCGGCGTGGTCGCGACGTACGCGCATGGCGTCGATGGTGAGCGGATGGACTGCCCCAACGTCGCGGCGTTCGGGCCTGACGGGATGCTCTACGTGACGTGCTCCGGAGAGGACGGTCGTCCCGAGATCCTCCGCGTCTCGCCCGGCGGCGGGAACGCCGAACGCTGGACCACCACGGTTCCGCGCTATCCGAACGGCGCGCTCGTGACGCCGGACTGCGACGCACTGATCGTCGTCGAGGCGAAGGCTCAACGCGTCGTGCGTGTTCCCATCCGCGAGGCGGGCTCGGCCGGCGAGCCCACCGTGGTGGCCGCCCTTCCCGATACGGACCCCGACGGCATCGCGCTGGATGCCGACGGCGCCTTCTGGGTGACCCTGTATCGCCCCGACGGGCTCGTACGGATCGACGCCGAGGGCGCGATCGAGGTCATGGTCGACGACCACCTCGCCTCGACCCTCGACGCGCCGACGAACCTCGCGTGGGTGGGCGAAGCGCTCGACCGAGTGGTCGTCGCGAATGTCGGCGATACCTTCCTGTCCATCGCCGACGTCGGGGTGTCTGGCCATTCCCTGCATTACCCCGAGTTCGACTAGACATCCTCCTAGGGTCGTGGCGTAGACTGTCGACACTTGGAATCCACGCTCGCTGATCTCGAGATCGCGACGTTCGCGGTCGACGAGGTCGTCGAGGGGACCCAGACAGGGTGGAGCGCCGGTCGATTGACCGTGTCGCTACCGCAGCTCGCGGTCGGGGCCGGAGAACCGGCGCTGGCGGAGGCCACGGTCGAGGTCGTCCGTCCCGGCGACGCCGTCCGCATCTCGAACGTCCTCGACGCCGTGCTGCCCAGCGTCAAGGCGGACGATCCGGCGGCGACGTTCCCAGGTGTGCTCGGCCCGAGCGATGTCGGGGCCTCCGGGCGGACCCACCGGCTCCGCGGTGTCGCGGTGCTGAGCTGCTGCGACTGGCTACAGGCCGGCTACATCCAGCCCGACGAGTTTCCCGATTCGTTCGTCGACATGGCTGGCCCCGGCGCCGAGCGAAGCCCGTTCGGCTCCACATCCGACGTGGTCGTTCGGTTCGTTCCTGCCCGGGGCGTGCCCGTGGTTGAGGTCGACGCCGCGATCCGGCGGCAGACGCTTCGAGTCGCCCGCGAGCTCGCGGCCATCACGCTGGGTGAGGGTGCCAGTGACCTCGCGGCCTACCGGTGGCCCGCGCCCGCTGCTGCCTCGTTGCCGTCGGTCGCCCTGATCCTGCAGGTGGCCTCGGAAGGCCCGCTCACCGATACCTTCTGGCGCGGGGAGCCTCCCCCGGACCTCGATCCCACCGAGCTCGACCCTCGTGCGATCCTGGACGGCGCGCTCACGAACGGCGCATACGACTGGCCGGCGGTACGCAACGTGACGGCGGCCTACCAGGACAGTGCCCTGGTGCGCGAGCTGTTCGCGGCGCACGGACAACGTCTCCGGTTCGCCGGCGTGATCATGGCCCTCTCCTACCTCGACACCGCGGAGCAGAAGAGGCGATCGGCGGCGGCCTCGGCGACCATCGCCTCGCGGCTCGGCGTCGACGGCGTGATCTGCACCACGTTCTCGTCGGGGAACTCCCACACCGACACCATGCTCACGGTCCGGGAATGTGAGCAACGCGGTATCGGGACCGTGGCGCTGGTGTGCGAGACGAACGGTGGCCTCACCGATCACGTTCCAGAGGCCGACAGCCTCATCAGCACCGGCAACGAGGACGAGCTGGTCGGTCCGTGGACGCCCGAACGAGTGATCGGCGGTGGCCCCGCTCGTTCGGGCGAGCCGGTGCCGACGTGGGCCTACGTCGGCGCGTGCTCGCAGATGGGAGCGACGACGTGGACGGCGATGTCCGCATGACGATCGTCCACTATCTCAACCAGTTCTTCGCCGGTCTGGGAGGGGAAGAGGCTGCCGGGCACGAACCGGTGATGTTCGAGGGACCGCGGGGACCGGGTCGCGCGTTCGCGATCGCCGGGGCCGCGCCGGACGTGACGCTCGCCTGCGGTGACGACCACTTCGCAGAGCACGAGCTCCATGTGCTCGCCGCCTTGCTGCGGTGGCTCGACGAGCTGCAACCCGATGTGCTCATCTGCGGACCGTCGTTCGGTTCGGGGCGCTACGGGTACGCGTGCGGTGTGCTGGCGCGCGAAGCCGGCCGCCGCGGGATTCCCGTGGTCGCGGCGATGGCGCCGGATTCACCCGGCGTGATGGCGGCTGAAGGCGCCGCGTACATCGTGCCCACCGGTTCGAACGTCGCCGGCATGAACACGGTGGTCCCGGTGATGGCCGGCCTGGCATCGCGGCTGGCGGCGGGAGTGACGCTCGGCGATCCCGACGAGGAGGGCTACCTGCCGCGTGGCCTTCGCACCATGGCTCGAGTCGAGCACACTGGAGCGCGGCGGGCGGTCGACCAGCTGCTTGCCAAGCTCGCTGGCGATGTGCGCACCGAGGTCGGCCCGACCGGAGATCGGGTTCCGCCCGCTCCTGCCGTAGTCGATCTTCCCTTGCTGCGGCTCGCGCTGGTCACCGAAGCCGGGTGCGTCATTCAGGGCAATCCCGATCGGCTCGCGACGCGTCATGCGAACGCATGGCTCCGGTATCCGATCGAGGGCGTGGATTCGCTGAGCGCCGGCGAGTACGAGTCGGTGCACGCCGGCTTCGACACGACGGCGGCCAACGCGGATCCGAACCGGTTGGTGCCGCTGGACGCCGCGCGTGCGATCGAGCGCGAAGGAGGCTTTGGCACGCTGCACGAGGTCTTCTACACAACCTCGGGTGTCGACACGCCGGTTGCCACCGCAGCCAAGTTCGGTCGGGAGATCGCGGCAGAGCTTCGCGATGCCAAGGTCGGGGCGGTGATCCTCACCGGAACCTGAGGAACAGGCACGCGTTGCGGGGCAACGCTGGCGAAGGAGATAGAACGAGAAGGGATCGCGACGGTGTTCGTGACGGCGTTGCCGACGATCGCGCAGATGGTGGGGGCGAATCGCATCCTGCGGGGTGTGGCGATCACTCATCCCACCGGCGATCCGTCCATGGCGGGTGTCGATGAGCTGTCGCTCCGATGCACCATCGTGCGGCGTGCGCTGGACATGCTCGCGACCGACGTCGGCCCCAGGACCATCTGGGAGTTGTCGTGATCTCCACACGCCGAGCGGCGGTCGCGTCGGCATCGTTCGTGCTGGAGCACGTGCCCGATCTGGTGCGCTACGGATCCAAACCGGCGCGCGAACCGGCACAGATCGCACGGTTGTGCGGTTCCCTGCGCTCGTTCGAGGAAGCGGTCGCCTATCCGCCGAACCAGGTCTTCATCGGCAACCTCGCACCCGCGGATCTCTGGGACCGACCTCGCGACTGGTGGCGCCATCCGGTCGAAGGCGCGTCACCCCTCGGTCCCACGGGAGACGTGATGGAGCAAGACCGCTTCTACGAGCTGCTCGAGGAAGTGGATCAGTTCGATCTCGTGACGATGGGCTCAGCAGCCGAGCCGGGGCAACTTGGCTTGCTCCGAGGCGACGAGATCGTGGGCGCGTTCGCCGGCGATCACGAGCACGACGAGTCGCTCACTCCCGCGGTGCTGTTGGAGAACCTGTCGATCAAGGCGACCGGGGTGCACGCGCTCCGTCATCTGCTCTCAGACACCGGCATCGATCCTTCGTCGATCACCCACGCGATCGGATGCGGCGAAGAAGCGGTGGGCGATCGTTATCAGCGCGGAGGCGGCAACGTCGCGAAGGCGATCGCCGAACACTGCGGCCTGTCTCGAGCCAGCGGTGTCGACGTCAAGTCGTTCTGTGCCGCGCCGGTCCACGCCATCGTGATCGCCGCCGCATTGATCGAAGCGGGGATCGAGGAAAGAGTGGTGGTCGTCGCGGGGGGATCGATGGGCAAGCTGGGCATGAAGTTCGAGGGCGCGCTGTCGAAGGGCTTCCCGATCATCGAGGACGTGCTCGCGGGCATGGCCGTGGTCCTGGAGCCCGCCGACGGATCCAACGGACCGATCGTGCGAACCGATGCGGTCGGCCGCATGCCGGTGGACGCCGGTGCCGCGCCGCAGGCGCAGCTCGAGGCGCTGGTCGGCGCGCCGCTCGACGCGATCGGCATCGGGATCGAGGACGTCGACGTGTACGCCACCGAGATCCACAACCCGGAGATCACCGAGCCGCAAGGCGGCGGCGACGTTGCCGACCGCAACTACAAGATGCTCGCGGGCCTCGGTGTCGTGCGAGGTGAGCTCGGTCGCGCAGACATCGAGGGGTTCTCGTTCGCGCGGGGGATGCCGGGGTTCGCGCCGACCCAAGGCCACATCGCGAGCGCCGTCCCGTGGATCCCGCACGCGCTGGCCGCCATGCGGGCCGGCGACCTGCACCGAACGATGTTGATCGCGAAGGGATCGCTGTTCCTCGGCCGCCTCACGCGCTTGTGGGACGGCGTGTCCGTGACGTTGGAGGCTTGAATGGAGCCGACGATGATCGAGGCCACCGTGGACACGTTCGACGGGCTCGTGCGAGAGGGGGATGTCTTCATCGACATCTGGGGTCCCCATTGCCAGCCGTGCATCGCTCTCCTGCCGGCGGTTGGAGCGCTTGCAGAGACCTACGGCGACCGCGTGCGTTTCCTGAAGGTGAATGCACCCGAGAACCGCAAGATCTGCCGCGACCTTCGCGTCGCGGGCCTGCCCGCCCATTTGACGATGCGCGACGGCGTCGAGGTCGAGCGCCTCACGAGCAACGCGACGACACCCGAGCAGATCGAGCAGGCGATCCTTCGACTGATGAACGGCGCGGCCGCCATCGGCCCGCCGATCCCGGAACACCTGAGGGGGTGAGGTCCACGTGGAGCTCCGAGGCAGGAAGGTGATCGCCCTCGGCGAACGAGACAGCGTTCCCGGCGAGGCGATCGCCGAGGTGGCGCGCAGCGCCGGCGCCGAGGTGATCGAGATCCGGACGGAGTGCTTCGTCTGAACGGCGTCGGGCGCCATGGATCCTGAGAACCAGGCCTTGATCAAACGGATCGTCGATGAGATCGGCGGCGAGAACCTCGTGGTGATGCTCGGCGCGGCGGACGCGGAAGCGGTCGAGGTTGCCGCCGAGACGGTCCGCGGCGGCGATCCGGCCTGGGTCGGTCCATTGGCGGGGGTTCAGTTGGGACTCCCGGTGCTGCATGTGTTCGAGGACGAGGTGAAGCGGCAGGCCGACGCGTCGGTGTACGAGACGCAGGTCGGCTTCTTCGCGATGACGTTCGACGTCGACGAGGTGAAGGAAGCGATGAGGCGGGCACGAGGTGAAGCATGATGCCGTACCCCACCCAGCCGCCGTTGGCTCGCACGGCGTTCCGGGAGCTCGCGCGGCGCTCCACCATCGCTCGAACTAGCGACGTTCGAACGCGATCTGGCGCATGCGCCAGACGACGGGGGAAACCGAAGCGTCTTCGCTGCGCGTGCGCAGCCCATCGGCGAGGTCAGGTCGAGGTGCGATCTCGCCGGCGTCCACGAGCACCTGCAGGTTCATGCCGAACATGACAGCGGTCAGGGCCGCAGGCGGGCGCATGGTGACGACCTCGTCGTGCACTCGCACGGCGTTCGGTGGATCGGTCATCTCGTGTAATGCGGGACCGGCGATCAGTCGTCCGCCCTGACTCGTCACGACCGGGATCGCGACCTCGTCGAGATAGGTGCGGAACAGAGGGTCGTCGGTGTCGACGGCTTCCACCTCGTCGAGCAGGACCCGGCCGCCTCTCGCGGCCGCGGCGCACCACCTTTGCACGATCGAGCCGTGATGGGGGAGGTGTGCGAGCAGGAGCCGCGCATAGATCAGATCGGGCGGCTCGACCGGTAGCGGCAACGTGGTGGCGTCGTGCACCAGGAACGAGATGCCGGTCGCATCGAGGGTGGTGGACGCGGTGGCAACGAAGGCCGGTGATCGATCGAGCCCGACCGTGCGATGAGCGCCGGTGACGCCATGCACGAGCCGCGTCGTGTGTCCAGGGCCGCACCCCAGATCGACGGCGAGAGCCGGCGCCGACGGAACGGCCGATCGCAGGAAGGTCTCGGACGCCGGACCGAACAGCTCAGCCACGATCGCGAGCCGATCGGCCGCCAGCTCCGAGTCGCCGTAGGTGTACCGGGCCACTCTGGAAGCGTATCCGAGCGCGCGAAGGCCTTCGGAGAGATGCCGCACGGTGCCGATCCGGCTCAGAAGTCGCGGTCGAGCGGGGCGACCTCTGTGAGACTCAGGGTGGAGCATGCGTTGCCTGCCCGGTCCGTGGCCGTGTTCGAGGGGGTCCACGACATGTTCCTTCACCCGGTGAGAGGACGGCTCGATGCCGGCAGGGACGGGGCGTCCCCCTCGTCGTACCAGCCTCCTCCACCCACCTCGCCGCCGTCGACGATCAATGACTGGGCGCTGATGAACGATGCCTCGTCGCTCGCGAGGAAGAGCACGGCCATCGCCTGGTCGCGAGGTGTGCCCGCCCGCCGGAGCGGGATCTTGCCGAGGTAACGGCGCACCGTCTCGCGCTCGGCTGCATCGGCGGCCATCCGAGCTTCCGCCTCGGGGGTGATCGTCTCTCCCGGCGCCACGCAGTTCGCCCGGATGCCGTGGTGGCCCATCTCGTGCGCGAACGCCTTGGTGAGCGCGACGAGAGCAGCCTTCGAAGCGTTGTAGATCGACTCGGCCGATTCGTTCTGGAAGGCGTTGGCGCTCGCCACGTTCACGATCGCGCCCGTCGAGCCACGGTCGATCCAATAACGGCAGACTTCCTGCATCGTCGCCATGGGCGCGCGCACGTTCACGGCGAACGTCGCGTCGAACTCGTTCGCGGTCACGCCGAGCGCGGACCCTTCGGGCTGGACCCCGGCATTGTTGACGAGCACGTCGAGTCCGTCCAGATGCTCGATCGCAGCGGCGACCACGCCACGTGCCTCATCGACGCTTCGGAGGTCAGCGACGTACGAGGTGATCCGGTCCTTGTGCCTATGAGTCCGTGACAGTTTTTCGAGGTCGTCGGAGAGCACGTCTGTCGCGAGAACCTCGGCGCCTTCATCGAGGAAGGCGTCGATGATCCCGCGGCCGATGCCGCGCGAAGCTCCGGTCACGATCACGCCCCGCCCCTCGAACCGCATCGGCTCGCTCCTTTCTGGCGCTCGGTGGCAAGCGCGGTCGGTCTCTCCGTCATTGGTCGACAGTTGACAGTACCGTGTTACGCTCCGCTGCATGAGTCAGCGCCCCGTCAGGTTGCGTCCGCTCGCCGCTCCGCGGTCTCTGACCGAGGATGCCGCCGACCGCATCAGAGAGCAGATCCTGAGTGGCGGGTTCGGGCAAGGGGAGCACCTGGTCGAGGCGAAGATCGCGGAGCAGCTCAACATCAGCCGCGGCCCGGTTCGGGAGGCATTCAAGCTGCTTCGCGCCGAGGGGCTCCTGAACGAGGAACCTCGACGGGGCACGTTCGTCGTGAGCCTCACGGCGCAGGACGTCCGCGACATATACGGTCTGCGGGCGGCGCTCGAAGGCCGTGCCGCTCGGTTGATCGCTCGATCCAGGGATCCGGCAGCCATTGCCCGGCTCCGCGAGCTCGCCGATGACATCGACCGCGAGGTGGCGTCCGATGACGGGATCGCCGCGAGCAGGGCCGACCTCGCCTTCCACCAGGGGCTCTGCGAGCTCTGCGGCAACTCGCGCATCCACGAGGTGTTCATGCGGTACGTGCCCACGCTCCGCGGGCTGCTTCGCCTCGACGAACAGGTGGTTGGCTCTCTCGATGTGATCTCCTCGCAGCATCGTCCTCTCGTGGAGTCGATCGAGTCCGGCGAAGAAGAGCTCGCCGCACAGCTCTTGAGAGAGCATGCGGAGCAAGCCGGGCAGCTCATCGCCGCCGTGCTCGAGAAGAACGACTGAGCCCCGCCCCGACTTGGTAAACGGTTGACAATCTGCAACCGAGCCGGATACGGTCGCGCATACCAGCGAGGGTGGCCGTCGAGGATGCGGGAGGGTGCGCGATGGCATGGAACCGGTTCGTGAATGGGTTGGCGCTCGTCGCGGTCATGTCGGTTGGGGCGGCGGCGTGCGGTGAAAGCGATCCTGCGCCCGAGCCTGGTGGCGAGACCGAGAGCTCGGCGCCCGCCGACCCCGAGTCGATCACAGGCACGATCCGCCTCTACTCGTACTCCGACGGCTTCGATCCCGAGTACATGGAGACCTTCTTCGAGACCTACCCCAACATCGAGCTCGAGACCGCAGGGTTCGGCAGCAACGAAGAAGCGGTGGCGAAGATCCAGGCGGGCTTCGAAGCCGACGTGGTGAACAGTTGCGTGGACGAAGCCACGCTCGAGATGGTCAACAAGGGCATGTACACACCGCTCGACACTTCACGGCTCGAGCACTGGGAGGAGATCTGGCCCGGCATGAAGGAACTTCCCGGCGTGATCGTCGACGGCGAGGTCTTCATCGTGCCGGTCGATGCAGGCACGGCCGGGATCATGTACAACGCCGACGAGATCACGACTGCGCCGACATCGTGGACCGACCTGTTCGATCCGCAGTACGCCGGGCGGGCCTCGCTCGAGGATCTCGCGATCACCGCGCTCGACGTCGGTGCGCTCGCCAACGGCATCGCGAACCCGCTCGAGATGACGCCGGACGAGCTCGAGATGGTGAAGCAGTACCTGATCGACAACCGTGACCAGTTCCGCACCTTCTGGAAGGGCGAGGCCGACGTGAAGGCGCAGTTCAAGTCCGGCGAGATCGTGATCGCGAGCGGCTACCCCGGCATCGCGAAGTCGCTGCGCGAGAAGGACGGCGTGAACGTGCAGTTCGCAGCGGCTGAGGAAGGTCAGATGCTCTGGACGTGCGGATACGGCATCAGCCCCGACATCGCCGAGGAGAACGTCGATGCCGCGTACGCGTTGCTCAACTGGTACACGAGTCTGCCGCCGCAGATCTACGCGGCGACCAACTGGAACTACCTCACGTCGAACCAGGGCATCATCGACGCGGTGCCTGCCAAGGTAGTCGAGGAAGCCTCGCTCGACTCGCTGTTCACGCTCGACAATGCGATCCCGGCGAGCCCGCCCGACGACCGTGCGTCGTGGGTCGCGGCATGGACCGAGGTGAAGGCGTCGTAGTGGCAACGGAGGTGGCCGGGCGACCCGGCGTCATCGCGGTCGACGCTGCGGGCGCCGCTCGATGGCGCCGGCGCCGGGCATTGAACGCCTGGGGCTGGAATACGTTCCTCGCCGTCGTGGGATCGATGCTGTTCGGCCCGCTGGTGATCCTCGTGCTGTTCTCGTTCAACGACTCCAACGTGCTCGCGTTCCCCCTCGAGGGAGTCACCTCGAAATGGTACTCCGAGGCGCTCACCGACCCGGTGCTGCGCAAGGCGCTCGCGAATTCGTTCTCCGTCGCGTTCGTCGTCGCGCCGCTCTGTCTGGTGCTCGGCACCCTCGCCGCCTTCGGACTCACACGCTTCCGTTTCCATGGCCGCGGTGTGATCGGCGGGCTGGTCGGCGCACCGCTCGTGCTTCCGTGGCTGATCATCGGCATCGCGGCGCTCATGGGGTACGCACGGGCCGGAGTCGACCTCAGCTTGAAGACCGTGATCGCGACGCAGACGGTGTGCACCTTCCCGCTTGTCACCGCGATCGTGGCGGCGCAGCTCTTCAGATTCCAGAAGGTGCAAGAGGAAGCGGCGATCGACCTCGGATGTTCGCGACTGCAGGTGCTTCGGCACATCGTGCTACCCCACATAGCCCCGGCGCTCGCGGCGGCCGGGATATTCGCATTCGCATGGTCGTTCAACAACTACGAGATCAGCGCGTTCGTGCTGGGCTTCCAGCAGACGTTCCCGGTCTGGGTCTACTCGAACGTACGGAACCCCGATCACACAGCCATCGTGAATGCGATCTCGGCCGTGATCTCCGCGGGGCAGGTCGTGCTGATCTGGTTCGCGCTGAAGCTGATGCGCGTACGAAGCGGCGACCGGGCGACGACCGAGCTGATCGTCGGTTCGGAGGCAGTCGCCGCGGCGGCGAGGGGCTAGATGGCGACTGCGACCGGAGCTCGCGGCGCGTTCGGCATCCTGTTCGCTCCGGTCACACTGTTGATCGTGTTGTTCCTGGCGCCCTTCCTGATCATGGTGCAGATGAGCGTGGTGAGATTCCCACCACGTGTCGACAGCGGCTACACGCTCGGTCACTACGTCGACGTGTTGACGAACCCGCTCAATCCGCACATCGCATGGACGACGTTCACGATCGCCACCACCGCGATGGTCATCATGTTGCTCGTGGCCCTGCCGCTCGCCTACTTCATGGTCTTCAGAGCCGCCAGATGGGAGCTCTTCCTGCTGCTGGCGCTGGTGCTCGCCGACGAGCTCGCGCCCGTGGTCAAGGTCTACGCGTGGCAGGTCATCCTCGGCCGCCACGGCATCTTGAACTGGCTCATCCCCGGCCCGCCCGTCGAGTGGCTGCTCTACAGCTCGTTCGCGGTGATCCTGACGCTCGCGACGACGTACATCACGTACACGACGATCCCTATCTACGCCGCGATGAAGGCGATCGAACCCGCGACATTCGAGGCCGCGACCGATCTCGGCGCAGGGTGGTGGCAGCAGGCGCGGAAGATACTGATCCCGCTCGCGGCACCCGGCATCTTCGTCGCGATGATCCTCGTGTACATCCCGATGTTGACCGACTTCGTCACCTCCGACATCGTCGGTGGCACGGGCTCGTACATGATGGGCCAGCGCGTGCGTGACCTGATCCTCGGCGAAGGGAACTGGGGCACGGGCTCGGCGCTGAACTTCCTGCTCCTCGCGATGTCGGTGGTGCTGTCGCTCGGCGCGTACCGGCTCGCCCGCTTGAACAGGATCGACACATGAGGGCGTCTGCTGACGGCGACCCCGGAGACCGTGCCGGCGAGATCCTCGTGGAAGGCGTCACGAAGCGCTTCGGCGACGTCGTCGCTGTCGACGACGTGTCGATCACCATCCCGCGCGGTGAGTTCTTCTCGATGCTCGGGCCGAGCGGGTGCGGCAAGACGACGACCCTTCGGATGATCGCCGGGTTCGAGGCCCCCGACGCCGGGCGCATCGTGCTGCAGGGCGCCGACGTCACGCACGTGCCGCCTGCCAAGCGCAACGTGAACATGGTGTTCCAGGCGTACGGGCTCTTCCCGCACATGACGGTCGGCGACAACGTGGCGTTCGGTCCGAGGATCAAGAAGTGGTCGCGCGAGGAGACCCGCGAGCGCGTGGCCGAGGCGATCCGGACGGTCCGCCTCGACGGCTTCGAGGATCGCCGGCCGGGCCAGTTGAGCGGTGGTCAGCAGCAGCGTGTCGCGCTCGCGCGGGCGCTCGTGAACCGCCCGGCCGCGCTGCTGCTCGATGAGCCATTGGGCGCACTCGATCTGAAGCTCCGAAAGGAGATGCAGCTCGAGCTGAAGGACCTGCAGCAGCGCACCGGGACGACATTCGTCTACGTCACCCACGACCAAGAAGAGGCGATGACGATGAGCGATCGCATCGCCGTGATGAACGGAGGGCTGGTGGAGCAGCTCGCGAGTCCCAAAGAGCTCTACCAGCGGCCGGCGAGTGCGTTCGTGGCGGGATTCATCGGCACATCGAACCTGATCGAGCTTCGGGTGGATCGTCGCGAGGGATCGCTGCTCACGATGGATCTCGGTGACGGGCAGCGCATCATGGCGATCGCCGGCGAGTCCGAACCCGACGTACTGACTGGCGAGCGTGGAACCGGCGAGCGCGCGACGATCACCGTGCGACCCGAGTGGATCAAGCTCTCGACGGGTGAGGCTTCCGACCGATCGTGTCACGTCGGTGGCACCGTGGTCGATGTCGTCTACCTCGGGTCGGTCACGCAGCTGATCGTCTTGCTGCCGACCGGTGAGAGGCTCACGGTGCACAGGCTGAACGATGAGATCGGCGTCGAGGAACCGCGGCCAGGGGAGCAGGTGATGCTTCGCTGGGCTGCCGAGCATAGCTACGTCGTCGGCTCCCATGCAGGAGCGGTCGAGATCGCGCGGGCGACCGGCCCCCCGGCAAGCGCAGATGTCGCTATTTCCTGATCAGAAAGGACAACCGATGGCAACCGAGGTCGCATCGCTCACCGCCGAGGAGATCGTCGCCGATTCCAAGCGATACACGCTTTTCGATTGGCAAGCCCAGTCGAAGGCGTCACCGCTCGCGATCGATCGAGCCGAGGGCGTCTACATGTACGGGGTCGACGGGCGGCGATGGCTCGACTTCAGCTCCCAGCTCATGGGCGTGAACATCGGCCATGGAGACAAACGCGTCACCGAGGCGATCGCGCGCCAGGCAGAGAAGCTTCCGTACATCTCGCCGTTCCACGCGTTCGAGGGTCGCGCGGTGCTCGGTCGCAAGCTCGCCGAGCTCTGGCCCGGCGACATCGAGAAGACGTTCTTCACGCTCGGTGGCGCCGAGGCCAACGAGAACGCCGTGAAGATGGCCAAGATGGTCACGGGCCGCCAGAAGGTGCTCGCTCGGTATCGCAGCTATCACGGCTCGACGTACGCCACGATGATGCTCACCGGGGACCCTCGACGCTGGCCCAACGAGCAGCCGGCCATGCCCGGTGTCGTGCACGTGCTCGACCCCTACCACGGTCCTCAGCGCGAGGTCGACGATGCGCCGACGGCGCTGGCGCTGCTCGAAGAGACGATCGAGCTCGAGGGGCCACAGACCATCGCGGCGTTCATCGTCGAACCCGTCACCGGCACCAATGGCATCCTGATCCCACCCGATGGATACATGCAGGGTCTGCGCGAGCTGTGCACGCGCTTCGGCATCATGTTGATCGCCGATGAGGTGATGTGCGGATGGGGTCGCACCGGCGAATGGTTCGCCGTCGATCACTGGGGCGTCGTGCCCGACATCATCACGACAGCCAAGGGGCTCACGTCGTCGTACGCGCCGCTCGGCGCGGTGGGGCTCGCCCCGCATGTCGCCGATCATTTCGAGGACAACGTCTTCTGGGGCGGGCTCACCTACAACACGCACCCGCTCGGCGTGGCGGCGGCGATCGCGGCGGTACAGGTCATCGAGGACGACGATCTCGTCGGCAACGCCAGGCGTCTCGAGCCGGTGATGCGGTCTCACCATGAGGCGCTCGCCGCGAAGCACCCCAGCGTCGGCCGCTACCGGAACATCGGCTTGTTCGGCATCCTCGAGCTGGTGAAGAACAGCGAGACCCTCGAGCCGCTCAGTCCGTTCAACCAGGTGAACGAGACGATGCAGGAGCTGAACCGGTTCCTGATCGACAACGGGCTTGCGACGTTCATCCGCTGGTGGAACGTGATGACGAATCCCCCCCTCTGCATCAACGACGAGCAGCTCTCAGAGGGCTTCGAGATCATCGATCGCGCGCTCGACATCGCCGACGCTGCGATGGACGACTGAGATGAGCTCGTCCGAGCGAGTCGGGTTCATCGGGCTCGGCATCATGGGTGCGCCGATGGCGCGGAACCTGCTCGCTGCCGGGTTCCCGGTCACGGTGCATTCTCGCAGCTCAGGCCCTGTCGATGAGCTCGTCACAGCCGGCGCTCGGCACGCCGACGGGCCTTCCCAGGTCGCGGCGGCAAGCGACATCACGATCACGATGCTTCCCGACACCCCCGACGTCGAGAGCGTGCTCGTCGGGTCCGGCGGGGTGATCGAGGGGGTCGCCGAGGGGGCGCTGGTGATCGACATGAGCTCGATCGACCCGGCGTCTACGCGGGAGATGGCGGCTGCGTTCGCGGCGAAGCGCGCAGCGATGCTCGACGCGCCGGTGAGCGGCGGCGAGAAGGGCGCGATCGACGCCGCGCTCTCGATCATGGTCGGCGGCGCCGATGCAGACTTCGCGCGCGCGATGCCGATCTTCGAGGCGCTCGGCACGAGCATCGTGCACGTCGGGCCGAGCGGTGCCGGCCAAGTCTGCAAGGCGTGCAACCAGCTCGTAGTCGCCGCCACCATCGAAGCGGTTGCCGAGGCGCTGTTGCTGGCAGAACGCTCCGGCGTCGACGCGGCGAAGGTGCGGGAAGCGCTGCTCGGCGGGTTCGCGGGCTCGAAGATCCTCGAGGTGCACGGGCAACGCATGCTCGATCGGGCGTTCGATCCTGGTTTCCGCATCGGGCTGCACCGCAAGGACGCGCGCATCGTCGAGGAAGCCGCCGCAGCCACAGAGTCGCCGATCCCGTCATTCACGGCCGTGACCGCGCAGCTCCAGAAAGCGGTCGACGCGGGCGACGGCAGCCGCGACCACTCCGCGCTCTACGCCGAGCTGGTGCGCGAGGCGAGGCGGCCAGGCTGACGAGTCGGCCGGGATCAGCGCGTCGTCACGTTCCGGCGATGTGCACCAGCAGCAATTGACCTCGTTCACCGCGTGCCGAGTCGATCCTGAGATTCGGTCCCTGCTGGCGAACGTAGGCCTTGTGCGCCTGTACGTCGAGCAACCAGTAGCCGGGCCCGAAGAACGAGCTCACGTCGAGCACGCCGCTCGATTCCCACACGCCAGGTCCGCCCCCGACGTCCATCGCGTGTTGCGACGGGTCGAGCCGCGCCACGGCAGTGAGCGCGCCCGTGCCGAGGTCGTAGGTGTGCACGCGTGCGAATCCCGACGACGTGTCGTTGCGGTCTTCCTGGATCACGAGCGTCGACGAGTTGATCCCGAGGTTGTCGGGGTTCACGAGATCGTCGCCGGCGTCGCCGTCGAGCACGACCTCGAGGCTCGCGCGTCTCGGATTCACAGGATCGATCGTCAACCTGTACAGACGGCCGTTCTTTGTCTCGGCGGGCTTGGCTCCGGTTTCCGAGAGGTACACGACGCCTGGGTTACCGGGGTCGTGGGCGGCGTCTTCGATGCGCACGAAGTTGAACGAACCGAGTGCTTCGGCCACCTCGTTCAACTCCAGGCCTGTGTACCGCTGTGCGTTCGGGATCGACACGAATCGTCCGTCCAGGGTTTCGCCCGTGGCGATGTCGTCTGCCGACGGGTTGCCGTCGCCCTGGTCGTCGGGCACCCAGACGGTGAAGGTGCCCTTGCCCCTGATCGCCTTCGCGAAGTTATCGCTCAGATAGGCGTAGGCCTGTGATTCCAGCCGGAAGGAGTCTTCGGCGAGATAGGTGACGGCTCTGCCGAGCCCCTTGATCGGAACGACGTTCTCGTGATTGAGGTGACCGAAGTGCGGGGTTTCGACGAGCCGACCGGTGACTGCGTTGACCGCGATCGAGATGCCACCCTTCGGTGTGCCGATCCACTCCTCGCCCGTGAAGTACCAGGGCGTGCCGGCCACGAAGTCCAACGTGCTCGAGCAGAAGTACTGGTAGCCCTCAGTGCCGTCGACGAGGTAGTCGGCCGCGACGACCTTGCCATTCGTGTTCAACGTGACGTGCGAGACGCGTGAGTCACTCGCGTCGCCGTATGCATGCGCGGTCTCGTGGTTCACGAAGGTCTCGAGCCGGTTGCCTGCACTCGCATACGCGCCGATGCCGTCGGGCACCCCCGTGAACTGGAAGCCTCCGAGCGTTCCGCCGATGATCTCCCCGCTCGTAAGAAGAGGGGTGATGGTCGTGCCTGGTCCGAGTGGGACGAGGTACGGCCTCTCCGATGTGATGAACGGCGCACGTCGACTGTCCTGACGAGCCAGCACTGATGGTTGCAAGCTCACTACGACCACCAGTGCTCCCGCAACTGCAGATATCAAGCGTCGCATCGTGATCCCTCCCGGAGACATATTGAGCACGCACGGTAGTGCTCTCACCCCTTCTGGCGCCAGTGCGTGAAGGCGCATCTCCCGGAAACCGCTCCCGGGGGAGCAGGAACCTTCAAAATGACTGCGACGGATGGTCCTGGAGATGAATTGTCCTCACCATGAAGGGTCTGAAGTCAGGGTTCGTGGAGAGGGGATCCGCCCTCTCCTCAGACCCGGGCGTCGGACCAGCGCTCGGCCCATCGGGCAAGCTCGTCCATGACCTTCGTGAGGTCGTGGCCGCGTTCCGTCAGGTGATACTCGATCAGCACCGGGGTCGTGGGTGTGACGTCGCGCGTGACGACGCCCTCGGCCTCGAGCTCCTTCAGACGGTCGCTGAGCAGCGCGTCGGAGATCTGCGGGATCGCGCCCTTGATGTCACCGAATCGGGCCGATCCCGTCTGCAGGGCACGCACGACCTGCGGGTTCCATCGCTTGCCGATCAACTCGGCCGCGCGTTGGAAGTGCCTGCAGATCGGAGGTTCCTGGGTCATGGCTCCCTCATGGATTCCTGAAGACCGCGCCTACTACTCAGGAATATATAGTAGCTTCGGAACTGTTAGTGACAAGGTACATCGTCGCGAGGGCGACGATCGGACCGAGGAGGGTAGCCCATGTCAGAGCAGACCCGTGAGATCGACGGTGTGTCGATCCCGCCCGCAGGAAAGTACGAGCTCGACACGAGTCACACTGAGATCGGGTTCGTTGCGCGCCACATGCTGACGAAGGTGCGTGGCCGCTTCACCGAGTTCAGTGGCACGATCGAGGTCGGGGACACTCCCGAGACGTCGAGCGTCGAGGTCGAGGTCAAGACCGACAGCGTGCAGACCAACTTCGAGCAACGCGACAACCATCTGAGGAGCGCCGACTTCTTCGAGACCGACGAGCACCCGGTCATGACGTTCCGTTCGACGGCGATCCGTCACACGGGCGGGTCGGACTTCGAGCTCGACGGCGACCTCACGATCCGTGACATCACAAAGCCCATCACCCTCACCGGCGAGTTCCTCGGATGGGGCAAGGATCCCTACGAGAACACGTTCTTCTCTGCGGAGGCGAAGACGACCGTGGAGCGCGAAGACTGGGATCTCACCTGGAACATGGCCGTCGAGACCGGCGGCTTCCTCGTCAGCAAGAAGATCGACCTTGTGGTCGACCTCGAGGCGAAGAAGGTCGGCTGAGTTCTCGCAGGACCGACATGTGTGACTGAGAGGCCGGCCCTCGGGGCCGGCCTCCGTCATGTCAGGAGCGGAACGCCGCTCGCACCGGCTTCGTACCAAGCCATCTCGAACAAGCGGTCGTAGGCCACGACCGTGTCGCCCGCGACCCAGAGATCAGAAGTCCAGCCCGAGTCGAGCGCCGTGAGCGTCCATCGTTCCGCCTCGAACCGGCCGGCGGGTGTGTCGACCTGTTCGGTGCCCCGCAGCTCGTAGCGCTGCTCCGTCCGGGAAGGCTCGAGGGTCACCGGGGCGAGGGAGACCACGGCGATCTCGCTCGTGCCGGTGAGTCGCTTCGTCGTGACGGCGTTGGTCGCGGGGGTGAAGTAGTCGAGGTGCACGTCGGGTCCGTACTCGATCTCGATCTCCCGCCCGTTTCGGTACCCGGCGAGCACCTCGCCGCGGGGTTCCAGCAGCAGATCGTGCTCGCCGGTGTCGATACGCACACGCGCGACATGCCACTCCGAGTCGACCACGACGTCGATGACCTCGCGATGCGGCGAAGGATCCGTCGTGTCGACATCGCTGAAGTACCGCCACCCCATCGGCCCCGGTGCGCACCGGAAGCTCTCGGTGCCGACCGGCTTCCCGTCGTCTCCGAGCACGATGTAGCGACCCTGTGGCATGGCCGTTCACCGTACTCGCACGCAGGGCATCGAGGCGCGTTGTCCGGGCTCGTCGCGGTAGGGTCCAACGCATGAGCGACGAGAAGAAGAGCGCCGGGCCGAGCGACGAGACACCCACCGCGGAGCACGAGAGCGAGAAGGAACGTGTCGACCGCGAGCTCATCGAGTTCCTCAACGAGGTGCGCGTCGTGCTGCCCGGCGTGCAGGTGCTCTTCGCGTTCCTGCTCACGGTGCCGTTCACCGGAACCTTCGGGAAGATCGACGGCCAGGGCCGCTTCGCGTACATCGTGGCGTTCTTCTTCACGGCGTTCGCGGCGGCGCTGATGATCACGCCGACGCCTCTGCACCGTCTGCAGTTCCGCCAGGGGGACAAGGAGGGCTTCCTTCGAACGTCGAACCACTTGGTCCTCGCGGGCATCGCGTGCCTCGCGGTCGCGATGGTCGCCGTGGTCTGGCTCGTGGCACAGATCCTGTTCACCGACGGCGGCGTGGCCGCGGTGATCGGAGCCGTCGCCGCCGGCGTCGTCGTCGTCTTGTGGTTCGTGCTGCCGCTCATCAGCCGCTTCTCCGACGGGAAGTAACCCGTGCGCGTCGCCGTCTGCCAGATGCGATCGGGTGACGACGTCGAGCGCAACCTGGCGCTGGCCGAGCAACTCCTCGGCGAGGCCGCCGACGGCGCGGCAGAGTTCGCCGTCCTTCCGGAGTATCTGGACTACATGGGCCCTGCGTCGATGCGTTCTCGAGTCGCTTCGCCCATACCCGGCGCGGTCACGGAGCGCCTCGGGGGGAAAGCGCGCGAACGGTCGCTGTGGGTGCTTGCTGGGGGTGTGCTCGAGGCCGCCCGGGAACGGGTGCACGATACGTCGGTCTTGATCGATCGCGATGGCGAAATCGCTGCCACGTACCGAAAGATCCATCTCTACGACGTCGATCTCCCCGACCAGCCCCCGATCCGCGAATCGGACTCGATCACGGCGGGCGACGAGCTCGTGACGCACCGGGTGGGTGACGCTCGGGTCGGCTTGTCGGTCTGCTACGACGTGCGCTTCCCCGAGCTGTATCGAGGGCTCATGGCACAAGGAGCGCAGATCCTTTGCGTGCCTGCCCAGTTCCAGCACACGACCGGCCGGGACCATTGGCACCCGCTGTTGCGAGCCCGGGCGATCGAGAATCAGTGCTTCGTTGTTGCGCCCGCGCAGTGGGGTGCGTTCGGCGATCCCGATGAGGGCCGGCGCTCGTTCGGCCATTCTCTGGTGGTCGACCCATGGGGGCGAGTGCTCGTCGAGGCGCCCGAGGAAGCCGATGGCGTGTGGTTCGCCGACCTCGACCTCGATGCGCAACGCACGCTCCGTCGTTCCTTCCCGGTCCTGCAGCATCGACGGCTGGGGGCAACCTGCTGATGCGACGTCGGCTCGACGACAGGTATGAACTCGACGACGACCCCGCCCGGGTCGATGTCGATGTGACACACGCCTTCCTGACCGAATCGTATTGGGCAGAGGGTCGAACACGCGAGACCGTCGAGCGTCTCGTGTCCCACGCGGCGCGAGTGATCGGGATCTACAGACGGGAAGATGGTCGGCTTCTGTCGTGTGGAGAGCGACGAGGTGACCTTCGCCTCCCTGCTCGATGTGTTCGTTCTGCCCGGGCACCGAGGGCTGGGTCTCGGCGTCGAGCTCGTTCGTGAGGCTGTGGAACTCGGTCCGCATGCCGATCTGCCATGGCATCTGGGAACACGCGACGCACACGAGCTGTACGAGCGCTTCGGATTCGGTCCCCCCGACCTGAAGCGCCAGATGCGCCGACCGGGAACACGGCGATCCTGACGACATCTCGGTCCGCGTCGATCCACTCGAGTCGATCGCCTCAGGGTATGCCGGCGATATCGACGTATTCGAAATGCATGCCGTCGGGCACGGTCCACCGTCCACCCCACGTGAAGCCGCGGCGGGCCATGACACGCACCAGGAGGGCCGGCTGACGGGGCGGCTGGCCGTAGGGATTCGTCAGCGAGTTGATGTCGACCGCCGCGCCCCAAGCGTGGTGCGAGATCGCATTGCTGGGACTCCGCATCACCATGCGTGCGTTGTAGCAGCCGGCGAAGTTGCGGATCACGTCGCTTCGGCCTCGTGCTCGCAGCTCTCTCATCGCCGCGATCAGCGACGTGAACACGCGTTCATGGCAGGTGAAGCTGCCGAGAAGAGGTACACGACGTGTCGCGAGCGAGCTGCGCACGAACGACGGTTCCATGCGTAGGTACCCGGGCCGGTTCGGATCCGGGTAAGCCCGGAACTCTCCGAAGCCGCGCTTCATCAGCACCGGCGGCCAGACTGCATCGCCCTGCCGGCGGAACAGCGCGTGACCTGGACGTCGCACGCGTGGCGGATATCCGGGGCCGAGGAGCGGCGCGACGCGGCGGGCCAGCTCTGCTTCGGTGGGGTCGCCGCCCATGCGCAGGAGCGCGAACCGATCGTGCCGAACCCCGAGCTCTCGCCCCGTCTCTCGCGAGACCATGACCTCGCTCCACGCAACCACCTCGTCGGGCACGATCGCGCCGACCACGACCCGGCCCCCGGAGACGACGATCCGGTCGTCGACGCGCAGCCGACGCACGGAGGCGCTCGACGCCCCCAGCACGCCACGACCTCGGTGCAACGCTGCCACGACGTCGTGCCGCCAAGCCGCCGGGAGGAAGGTCTTCCAATCGCGGGTTTGGACGGCCATGACCTCGATGGGGAACCGAAATCGACCGCGGGCACGGTCTACGATCGATCCATCGGCGCGGTTGGAGCGTCGCATCCAGAGCGTGTCGCCGGCGACCACCGCGACCGCCTGGGTGCCTTGCAAGGCGTCGAGTCGCGGCGTGAGCCCGCCCGGAAGGCCCCCGGTCCGCCACATCAGGTAGGCGGGAGGTACCCACACTCGATCCTGTTCAGCGGCTTGTGCGAAGACGGACGGGACGGAGATGGTCCCCCAGGCGAGCAACACGCCGACGAACGATGCGCCGGCGCGTCGCGTCAGGGCTGGCGCAGTCACCATCCTCCCGATCGTACCCGAGCTGGTCGGTCGGCCTCATCAAGGCACGAGGGGAGGCTCCGGTCGAGATCCCAACACGTTTGACGCTCCGAATGGGGACCGGGAGGCGGCTAGAGGTCGTCCGGCGCATCGATGTCGATCGGCGCTGGGCGGTCGATCGGGACTTCCTCGACCCAGTCGGGATGACTGGCCATGAGCACTCGGGCGCCGACATCTCCATGAAGGTGTCCCGCCTCGGCGTATACCTCCCGGCTGAGCAGGGCCGGCCCGGGCCCGTTGTTGAACCGCAGGCGCACGATCTGCTTCCTCGTCGCCGTGAACCGCTGCACGAGCGACCGAACGTCACCGGCGGTGATGCCCGGCTGATCGGCCATCAGCACGACGCTTGCCTCGCTGTCCTGGGCGATCTCGTGGAACGCCGCAGCGAGCGAGGTGGCCTGACCGTCGCGGTATGCGAGATTGCGAACGAACCGACCGTGTGGGGGCAGGCTCAGCACGGACTCGACCACCTCCGCATCGTGGCCGGTGATCACGATCAACTCGTCGACACCGGCGGCGGTCGAGCGCGTCGATCGAGTGTTGCGCGAGCGGCCTGCCGTCGAGGACCGCGATCTGCTTGGTGCCGCCGAACCGCCGGCCCTCGCCGGCCGCGAGTACGACTCCCGTGATCACGCCGGTGCGTTCACGTGCGGGGCTTCCCGCCTCCGAGCAGACGGCGGAAGAAGTCCTTGATGGTCGACCAGATGGCGGCGACGCCGAGCCTGATGCCTCCGACCGGCTCAGCGACCGGCCGGGTCACGGGGCGTGAGGCCGGAGCCGCGGAGGGCGCGGCCGCTGCTTCCTCCGCCGTGCCGGCGGCCCCAGCGGGGGCTGCCGCGGACGGGGCGGACTGCACATTCATCGTCGACTCGAGGCAGTCGGCGAACTGCTGCGTCAGCTTCTTCGAGATCTCGGGCATCAGCCCGCGAGACAGCTGCGCTGCCGCGCCGGTGAGCGTGATGTCGGCCGACATCTTCACGGTGGTCTCACCGTCGCCGGCAGGCTCGAGCCACGACGTGACGGTGGCGTTCGCTGCGCCTTTGCCCTTGGCTTCCATTCCCTTGGCGTGCAGTACCGCGCGGTGCGCCTCGTCGTCGCGCTCGGTCATCTCGACCGTGCCGGCGAACGCGAGTGCCACCGGCCCGAACTTCATGTTCACCTTGCCCTTCCAGGTGCGCTCGTCGACGGTCTCGGTGAGCTCGGCCCCCGGCATACACGGCGCGATGCGTTCGACGTCGAGCAGATACGCCCAGAGATCGTCGATCGGCGTGGAGACGGTGAACTCGTTCTCGATCAGCATCGAGCGAGCCTACCCGTCGGGGATCCTGAATGGGCCGGGTGCCTCACGAACCGACTTCCTGGAAGCGCATCGGATCCTGCTCGAAGTTCTCGAGGCACGATGCGGAGCAGAAGTAGATGGCGGCAACGTTCCCTTATCGCATGGCTTGGGAGATCGGGCAACCCAGCGCTGCCTTCTCGGATATGGGCAGCTTCTCCGTGGACGACGTCCGCGCGGCCGGCGTTCCAGGTTGCTAGCGCGCTTCCGTGCCGGGGGCCGGACGGTCGTGGATCGGGCCGGGGCGTGCCTTGAGGAACCCCCCGGCACGGTCGTGCCTGGTCGCGACGATCTCGGCGACGATCGCCTGGGCGATCTCCTCGGGCCCTTCCGCACCGAGATCGAGTCCGGCCGGGCCGTGGATGCGCTCACGGTCGGCATCCGTGATCCCGACGCCCTCGTCGGCGAGCTCCATCAGCAGACGGTTGGTGCGGGCGGAGGGACCCAGCATGCCGATGTACCCGGCATCGGAGTCGAGGAGTGATCGCAGATACTCCTTGTCGCGCAGGAAGTTGTGCGTCATGACGACCACATGCGTGCGGCGGTCGATCGTGGCGTCCTTCGAGACGTGCTCGGGCGTCTCGACGGACACGAACCCGGCGGCGTCGGGGAACCGTTCCTCTGTGAGGAACCCGGGCCGGTCGTCGACGACGATCGGTTTCCAGCCGATGCCGCGGGCGGCGCGCACGAGAGGGATCGCGTCGTGACCCGCGCCACACACGAGCAGGCGCAGCGGCGGTTCGAGGACTTCGACGAAGGCTCGTACGCCATGCGTGAACGTTCGGACCTCCGAGCGTTCGGCGTCGAGCAGCTCGCGGGCCGATGCGATCGCTTCGGCGTCGAGGCCGGCCGCGCCGAGGGACCCTTCGGGTTCACCACCGGGTCGCACGACGATGCGCGACCCAGGCTCGACCGCGTCGTCCTCGCTTTCGAGCACCGTGACCACGCAGATCTGGAGTTCCTCCTCCAGCGCGGCGCGAAGAGCATGCGCAACTTCCGCCGCCTGGTCGGCGGGCTCGATGAAGACCTCGATCGCGCCGTTGCAGCCGAGACCGAGTCCCCACACGGCATCGTCGTCGGCGGTGAGATCCCAGCCGGCGAGACGGGCCGTGCCCTCGCTCATCACCACCCTGGCCATGTCGGCGACATCGCCCTCGAGGCAGCCGCCACTGATATTGCCGATCGGGGTACCTTGCTCGGGAACGAGCAGACGGGCGCCTGGTCGGCGATAGGTGGAGCCGCGCACCGCGACGACCGTAGCGAGGGCCATGCGCTCGCCCTTGGCCGAAAGCGACTCGATCGCCTGCAGCACGTCGGTGATCTCGCTCACACATCGATGGTCGCACAGCGAACGGGATGCGGCGACCGATCGACGGTAGCGGTCTCACGACTTCATTCCGCGCCACGGCGGTCGATGCCTATCGCGGGCATGGATCAGACGTTCGACTTCCGCTCGGCACCTGTGCCGCTGCACCGCCACGTGAAGCCGTGGGCGATCGCGCTCGCCCTGGCCGGGCTCGTGGTCGTGTCGGGCCTCGCTGCGTTCTCGCTGTGGGTGATCGAGAGCGAGCGCCGCAGCATCGAGCTCGCATCCAAGCCTGCGGACATCGGCTCGCTCGTCGGCCGCATATCGGGGACCGAGACCGAGCTCGAAGGCCCGACCGCCGAGTCAGAGCGGCTCGCGAGCGATTCCACCGCCCGAGGAGATGCTCGAACCGCACTGGCTGCCGCTCGTCGGGCAGCGTCGGGCTCGGGGACGTTCCTCGATGCCGGGCCGGGAGAGCTTTCCGCGATCGGGTCGCCGATGATCTTCGTCGACGGGCCGTCGCAAGCCCCGGGTGTCGTGAGCGTTGCTTCGACACGCGCCGTGTGGGGAGCGGCCGTGATGGGCCCGTCGGGCACGTGCTACCTGCTGCGCGTCGCATCGGGTGAGGGCGTTACCTACGGCACGGGTGAGTCGTGCACGGGCGCCGCCGCCCTGACCGTCACCGATCCGAGCTGGTGATGAGGATCGATCAGGCAACGACGGACACCCCGCTCCGAGCACCGATCGCGAGTCCCGTCTCGGTGTCGAAGAAGTGAAAGCGCGCAGGATCCACCGAGAGGCGCGCGGTGTCGCCGGGCTTGCACCGTGTGCGGGCGTCCACTCGCGCACAGAACCGGGCCAAGGGTTGTTCGTCGGCGATCAGCGGCATGATGTCGTGATCCGACTCATCGGTCGCCGCAGCGATCACGTCTTCGGTCATCACAGGGGGGGCGTCGAGAGGAAAGATGATGTTGACCTCGGATCCGAGCTCCTCAGTGACCTCGGCGCGAACTTCGAGCACCGGCAGATCGTCGTTCCGCCAGACGTCGCAATCTTCGAGGTCCGAGGGACGGATGCCGAGGATCACCCGACCGCCAACGCGATCGTGCAGACCGTCGGCATCGGATCGCGGGAGTGAGAGCCCTCCGAAGACGAGTGTGGCATCAGTGACATCGGTTTCGACCAGGTTCATCGGTGGTGATCCGATGAACGCCGCCACGAAGAGGTTGGCGGGGTGGTTGTAGAGGTTCTGCGGCGTATCGACCTGCTGCAATATCCCGTCCTTCAGCACCGTCACCCGTTGCCCGAGCGTCATCGCTTCCACTTGGTCGTGGGTGACATACACGGTGGTCGTGCCGAGCCGCTCGTGCAGGCGTGAGAGCTCTGCACGCATCTGCACCCGCAACTTCGCATCGAGGTTCGACAGTGGCTCGTCCATGAGGAAGGCGCGGGGCTCGCGCACCATCGCTCGCCCCATCGCCACGCGTTGACGCTGGCCACCTGAGAGCTCGGCGGGCTTGCGCGCCATCAGCGGGAGCAATCCCAAGATGCGGGCCGCGTCGGCAACCCTCGAGCGCTGCTCGCCCTTGGAGGTCTTGCGCAGCCGCAGCCCGAATCCGAGGTTCTGCTCGACAGTCATGTGTGGGTAGAGCGCGTAGTTCTGGAACACCATGGCGATGTCTCGGTCCTTCGGGGGCAGGTCAGTGACCTGCTGGCCGCCGATCGAAACCTCCCCGGCGGTGACCTCTTCCAATCCGGCGAGGATGCGCAGGATCGTCGACTTGCCGCACCCCGACGGCCCGACGAGCACCATGAACTCGCCGTCGCCGATCTGGAGCGACACGTCGTTCACTGCGACGACGTCGTTGCCGAAGACCTTCGAGACCCGCTCGAGCACGATGTCGGCCATCAGTGTCGCTCCTTCCTTCGGATGGGAGTCTCGGTGGACAGCCGAGCGTGGGTCAAGGCACGGTGGACGCGTGCGTACGATGACCTCGAAGCTTCGAGTCGATCGAGCCCGAGCCACGCGGCGCCGATCACGGGGGGGTCGGTGAGCACGGTGAACCGGGCACCGGGCGCGACTTCGTGCACGCCGTCGCCGATACGCTCGAAGAACGCTTCGTCGTCATTGCGGAAGATGCCTCCACCGAGCACGACATCGACGTCGAGCTTCTGCATACGAAGACGCTTGATCGCCGTCGTCGCCATGGCAACGACCTCGTCCGCCTGCCGATCGACGATGGTCCGAGCGACGACGTCACCCCTCGATGCTTCATGGAAGACGAGCGGCGCCAGCTCGACGAGACGATCCTCGTCGAGACGCCCGTAGTAGAGCGCCTCGAGCACCTGTCGCGGCCTGCGGAGGCCGAAATGAGTGGGCACGGCAGCCGCCAGTGCCGACTTCGTGCCACGACCGTCCTCTGCCCGGATCGCGTACCAGAGGGCTGCCTCACCGACATCGGCCCCACCTCCCCAGTCACCTGAGATCGTCCCTACCGCAGGGAAGCGTGTGATCCGTCCGTCGGGGGCGACCGCCGAGCAATTCGTCCCGGACCCGCAGACTACGCCGACCCCCCAATGGCGCTCGGTGCCGGCACGCAACACCGCGAACGTGTCGTTGCGTACGATGTTCTCCTTGGTGGGGCTCTCCGCTCGGAGCCACCGGACGATCTTGCGATCGTCAGCCGGGAGATCGGCGCCCGCCAAGCAGTACACACCAAGCTCGGCGATGGGGTAGACCGCGTCCAGCCCTGCATCGCGGCATGCGCCGGTGACCGCATCGAGCACCTGACGCATGTGGTGCGGACCTCCGTTCTCCTCGAAGTCTTCGGTCCGGATGCGGGCCGCCCCCAGCACCGTTCCGTCCTTGCGGAGCAGGGCGGCGTCGATCTTCGATCCACCCCCGTCGACGGCGAGCACGGCTGGACGCCGGCTCCGCCCGCTCATGGGAGATCCTCGAGCTCGTCCACCGTGACGAACGAGGCGCCGGCTTCTCGCAGACCGTCGACGATGGAAGGCAGCGCCTCGGCTGTGCCGCCCGGCCAGGTGTGAAGGAGAGCGACGGCACCGTCGCCATGTTGACGGATCTGAGAGATCGCATCGGTCGCGATCGCCTCACCGGTTCGCCAAGGTTCCCAGTCATCCACCTCGACGTGCCAGTGCACGTTGCGGTAGCCGAGCGCCGTCACCCCGGCCAACACGCGTGGATCGTCGTGGCCCGCACCGAACGGGCAGCGGAACCAGGGGTGTGGATCGACGCCCGTGATCGCCTCGATCGCCGCGGCCGCGTCAGTGAGGTCGGCTGCGATGCCGTCGTCGTTCAGCAGCGGCATGCGAGCGTGATAGTGGGTGTGGTTGCCGACCAGGTGACCCTCGTCGGCGATGCGTTTCGCCGTCGCCGGCTGCGACTTCGCCCAGCGCCCTTGGAGGAACATCGTCGCTCGCACCCGCTCGTCTCGCAGGGTGTCGAGGATGCGCTCGGCCGCGTCGGCGGGACACCACGGCCGATCGGGATGCTCCGCATCGAACGTCAACGCCACCCGCAACGGTGAGCGACCGCTCATCTGGCTGGCGTCCTGGCGAGATGGGGGATCCGCTGGCGGTCATTCATGGGTCGTCACCTTGGTGGCCCGATAGTAGGCACCTGGCTCGCGACCTCGGAGCGCGGCCAAGCGCCACGCGAGCAATTGGCAGGGGATGATCGAGGCCGCAGGGCCGATCCCCCGATCGAGCGGGCCCGTCGTCACCTGCATCGTCCCCGATCCAGGATGCGGATCGGTGGCCACGAGCAGCACTCCCGCGCCCGAGGCGAGCAGCTCGTCGGTGAGGGCTAGGTCGAGCGCCAGTGTCTCCGGTTCGGTGGCGATCACGATCGCCGCGAGGCTCGGCCCCGCGAGCTCCAAGGGTCCGTGACGGAACTGGCCGGTCTGGATGGATTCCACGGGCATGCCCACGGCTTCCTTGATCGTGAGGGCTCCCATCTCGGCGGCAGCTCGGGCGGGCCCGCGGCCGAGGATCACGACGGTCTTTCGGTCGGCCAGCCATGACACCAGACGGTCTGGAAGGTCGGACTCGCCGAGGAGGTGCTCGATCGACAAGGCGGCCATCTCTGCATCGACCGCCAACCCCCTCAGCGCAGAGTCGATCGGTATGCCGCCGAGCACCCGGCCGAGAGCCGCGACCGCGACGAGTGACGCTCCGAAGGTCATCGTCGAAGGGCCGGTCTCCTGGCCCGCCCGGGTGTCCAAGGCACGATCGGCGAGCGATGCGAGCGTGTTCGTGGCGCCGTTCGTGATCGACACCACCATCGGTCGTGCGGATCCCCGGGCGAGTCCGCCGACGACCCGGACCACCTCGATGCTCTCGCCCGATTGACTCACCGCGACCAGCAGCGTCGACTGTCCGATCATCCCGGTGCGGAAATGAAGGAGTTCCGCTGCGTCGAGCATGATCGCGGCGACACCCGCTCGCGCCAACTCCGCGACTGCCGGATAGCAGGCGTCGTAGGAGCTGCCCATGCCGGTGAAAACGATGCTGCGGCCGCCACCATCGCGAGCGATATCGTGGAGGATCTGCCGTTGGTCGGCCAGGCCGGACGCGGCCCGCCGGAGAGCATCCGGCTGCCCAGCGATCTCCGCGATGAATGGGTCAGGAAAGTTTCCTAACGATTTCATCGCCGCGAGTGTACGATGCCGGCACCATGGGTGTGAAGGTCGCAGTGGTCGGTGGTGGCAGCACCTACACGCCCGAGTTGGTCGAAGGGTTCGTGAGGCGGGACGACCGCCTTCCCGTCGATGAGTTGGTGCTGCTCGACATCGATCGCGAGCGGCTCGAGATCGTGGGAGCACTTGCCGAGCGCATGATGCGCAAGGTTGGTTGGACCGGGCGGCTGAGTCTCACGACCGATCGGCTCCGAGCGATCGAGGGCGCCGACTTCGTCATCGTGCAGCTTCGGGTCGGTGGGAATCAGGCGCGTTTCCTCGATGAGACGATCCCCTTGGGGTTCGGCTGTATCGGACAGGAGACGACGGGACCCGGCGGGTTCGCGAAGGCGCTGCGCACCGTCCCGGTCGTGCTCGAGCTCGCACGGCTCACTGCCGAACGGGGAGCACCCGGCGCCTGGTTCGTCGACTTCACGAATCCCACCGGGCTCGTCACGCAGGCACTGATCGACGAGGGGCACCGGACGATCGGGCTGTGCAACGTGGCCATCGGATTCCAGCGCGAACTCGCGGAGATCTTCGGCGTCGAGCCCGGCCACGTGCAGCTCGATCATGTGGGGCTCAATCATCTCTCCTGGGAGCGTCAGGTGCTCGTCGACGGCGTCGACCGGCTCCCGGAACTGCTTGGCCGCGACGCCGATGTCGGGGCGGCCGCTCGGACGTACCTCGCTGCGCTCGACGAGGAGATCCCGCTCGAGATCGCGCGTACCCTCCGCGCGATCCCCTCCTCCTATCTTCGGTACTACTACCTCACAGACCGAGTGATGAAGGAGCTTCGCGAGGGACACAACCGAGCCACGGAGGTCATGGAGATCGAGGCCGGGCTGCTCGAGCTCTACAAGGATCCCCACCTCGACTCGAAGCCGAAGCTGCTGGAAGAGCGGGGCGGTGCCTTCTACAGCGACGCGGCCGCTGCGCTCGTCGCGTCGTTGCACTCGGGTACCGGCGATGTGCAGGTCGTGAACATGCGCAACGGCGGCGCGATCCCCAACCTGCCCGACAACGATGTCGTGGAGATCTCGGCCAGGATCGACGCCGACGGCGCGCATCCGATCCCAACCCAGCCGCTCCCCCCTGAGATGCTTGGCTTGGTCCAGCACGCGAAGGCGTACGAGTACCTCGCGATCGAGGCCGCGACATCGGGGGATCGCGCCACAGCGCTGAAGGCGTTGCTGACGAATCCGCTCGTCGGAGACTACGAGCGGGCGGGGCCTCTGCTCGACGCCCTGATCTCGGCGAACGAAGACTTCCTGCCAAAGTTCTTCGCCGCCTGACGCGGGCCGAGGCCCGGCTCGATCAGCTCGTCGGCAGCTCGCTCGCATGCGCCTGCACCTTGGCGAGCGCCTCGGTCGCGTCGTCGACGCCGGCCTCACCGTCGCGGAACACGGCTTCCATGAAGTAGACGGACTCGCGCAGGCCTGCAGCCTCCGCCACCGGGAACGACATCGATCGGGGGTCGAGTCGTTCAGCATGCTCGACGGCCACCGGCAGCCTCGAGAGCGAGGGCTGGAATAGATCGTACCGACTCATCGCCGGGTACTGGACCTCGGCGTCGATACCTTCCGCTTCGAGGGCCGCGCAGACGGTCTCGTTCGTGGCGCCCGCGAAGGACTCGGGATCGATCGCCAGGACGTAGTTGTAGAAGCTCCACCGGGTGATGCGATCGTCGTGCGGCATGACTCGCACGCCGGGGATCGAGGAGACCATGCGCTCGAAGCGCTTCCCGTTCGCTGCGCGCTCCTCCTGTTGCCCGGGGAACCGTTGCATCGCGACGACGAGGAGCGCGGCGTTCAGCTCGGAGAGGCGGTAGTTCGCGCCGAAGGTGTACTCCTGCTCCTCGGCGTCCTTGGCTCGACCACAGTCGATGATCGAGTGGGCGCGCCGAGCGAGCGTGTCGTCGTTCGTGAGGAGGCTGCCTCCCTCACCTGAGGTGAGGATCTTCGACGATTGGTGGCTGAACGATCCGAAGTCCCCGATGCATCCTGCACCCCGAGCCTTCCACCGCTGGCCGTGGGCGTGCGCGCAATCCTCGATCAGGGCCAGCCTGTGACGCTCGGCGATGTCGGTCAGCCGATCCATGTCGGCCATCTGGTGACCGAGATGAACGGGGATGATCGCCCGGGTTCGAGGCGTGATCGCCGCCTCGACGAGGTCGGGGTCGATGCACCATGTATCGGGCGTGACGTCGACGATCACGGGCAAGGCTCCCGCGGCCATCGGCGCGTATGCGGTGGCTGCAAAGGTCAAGGCAGGGACGATCACCTCGTCGCCCCATCCGATGTCGAGTGCCTTGCAAGCGACCTCCATCGTCACGGTCCCGTTCATCATCGCGATGCCGTGTCGCGCGCCCTGATACTCGGCGAACGCCTCTTCGAAGGCCGACGCGTTCACCCCCGGTTCCGGGAACCCTCCCCACACACCGCTGCGGACGACCTCAGCGACCGCATCCACATACTCTTCGTCGGGTGCGGGCCACACGGGATAGGGCGTCGAGCGAACGGGCGTACCTCCGTTGACCGCGAGCTCAGGCATCGTCGTGCTCCTCACTTGTCCTCGATCTTCGTGGGGCTGCTGCTAGCGTCACCGCCGTGGACGCATGCACACCCCTGGCATGTCGGGGCTCAGGGTGACCGCAGCCGAACTGGATCTGCGCGAGGTGCTCGCCACGCGCATCGATGCCTGCACGACGGGTTTCCCCGCTGATGCTGACATCGCCGTGGCAGCTGTCGGCGCGCAGGAGTGGTCCCTGTTCGACGACCTCGTGCCGCCCGTCGTGGTGCTGCGGGCAGCCGCGCTCCAGCACAACACGGAGGTGATGTCGGCATACTGTCGAGCGAACGGTGTCGACCTCGCGCCGCACGGGAAGACATCGATGGCGCCGCAGCTCTGGGCCCAGCAGCTCGATGCGGGGGCGTGGGGTATGACGGCGGCAACCCCCGTGCAAGCTCGCACGATGCGAGCCGTGGGCGTGCCCCGCATCCTGCTCGCTGACGAACTGACCGATGCGGGTTCGATCCGGTGGGTGGGCCGCGAGCTCGCCGATCCCGGGTTCGACTTCGCGTGTTGGGTCGACTCGGTGCAGGGGGTGGCGCTCCTTCGCGAAGGGCTCGTGGCGACCGGCGCCGGCAGGCCTCTGCCGGTGCTGGTGGAACTCGGTCACGAGGACGGCCGCACGGGGTGCAGGAGCCTGGACGAGGCGCTCGATCTCGCGGCGTTGATCGCCGAGACACCCGAGCTCATGCTCATCGGGGTCGCGGGCTACGAAGGCACGATCTGCGGAGACCGCGGCCCCGAATGCCTGTTGGCTGTGGACGCATTCCTCAGCGATCTTCGTGTGCTCGCGCGTGAGCTCCTCGGCCGCAGCGCGTTCGACGCCGCCGGCGAAGCGATCGTCAGTGCGGGAGGGAGCGCGTTCTTCGACCGCGTCGTCTCGATGATGGTGGGCTGGCCCGGGGACCTGCCGGTGCGGGTCGTGCTCCGTTCCGGGTGCTATCTCACCCACGACCACGGCGTGTACGAGCGCAACTCGCCGCTGTCGTCGGCCCCCGAACCTGGCGACCGGTTCCTGCCCGCCTTCGAGGCGTGGGGCGTCGTGTTGTCGCGCCCCGAACCGCGCGTCGTGGTCGTCGGCCTCGGGAAGCGCGACGTGCCGTCCGATATCGACCCGCCGATGCCTCTCGGCGTGCGGCGGTCGAACGGGGCCCGTGCGGGTGCTCGGAGCCTTCGGTTGCGGCGACTGATGGACCAGCACGCGATCTGTGACGTCGATGGCGATATGCCTCTTGACGCAGGCGACCTCGTAGGGTTCGGCATATCGCACCCATGCACCGCGTTCGACCGCCGGAGGGTGATCCCCGTGGTCGCCGAGAACGATCGGGTGGTGGACGCCGTCGTCACGTTCTTCTGATCGCGCGGCGGCGGTACGCCAGTCGCCGGCCGATTCAAACATCGCCGACCTGCTTCCTCGGACCGACGTCGCCGAACACTCCCACCGCCGCGGCCCCGGCGAAGCCTCCAGCTTCCAGGGCTTCGGCGCACGAGCCGCCGCCGAGTCGGGACCCGAGGTATCCGGCGTTGAAGGCGTCGCCGGCACCGACCGGGTCGACCTCGTCCGCCGCCAACGCCCGGAACTCGAGCCATTCACCATCGGGGGTGAGGACGCAGGCGCCCCCGGCGCCACGCTTCACGACGACCTCGCGTGGTCCCAGCTCGGAGCACCGGCGCGCCGACGACTCGCCCGTTCCGCCGAGGAGTGAAGTGAGCTCGTGTTCGCCGCCGAGCACGATGTCGCAGCGCTCTACGAGCGGTAGCACGAGCTGTCGCGCCCGATCCGAGCCCCAGAGTCGCGGTCGGAGGTTGGGGTCGACCACACGGAGTCCGCCGGCGCGCTCGAGGAGGCTCGTCGCGGCGGCGCCCGGCCCGGGCCCGATCATCGCGGTGATACCGGTGACGAGCACCGCTCGGGACTCCTCCAGCGGCACGCCGTCGAGGTCGGTCCCGTCGATCGCGCTCGCGGCCGAACCGTCGCGCCAGTACCGCACGCCGCCCTCGGTGTCTCGCAGCATCAGTCCCGTGGGGCGTCGGGAGTCGGTTCGAACCCATCGGAGGTCGATGCCTTCGAGTGTGAGGGCATCGTGCACGCGCACGCCAGCGGGATCGTCGCCGACACGGCCCACCCATGCGGTGCGAAGACCCGCGCGCGCGAGGGCGACGAGCGCGTTCGTCTCCGCTCCGCCATGCATGGCTTCGAATACCGATGCGGTCGCGAGCGGGCCGTCACGGGCGACGAGGGATAGCATCGTTTCGCCCAGTGCGATCACGTCGAAGGGAGTCATGATCTGCCTTCGATCACTCCGTGGCCGCCGCGACCGCCGCTGCCGCGCGGGAGCGCAGCCCTCGGAGCTCCTGTTGGGACCGGGGCGGGTGGTCTCCGACCAGGGCGTTCCCGAGGCCCACGGCCGTCGCGCCGGCGTCGAGATATGCGCGCACCTCGTCGATACCGATGCCGCCTGTGGGGACCAATCCGATCTCGGGGAACGGTGAGCGGAGTGCGTGGATCAGCGCCGGACCACCGGCAGGGCCCGCCGGGAAGACCTTGACGGCCGAGGCGCCGAGTCGACGCGCGCGAAGCAGCTCGGTGGGCGTCATCACCCCGGGGATGGGTTCCATGCCTCGTCTCAACCCCTCCACCACCACTTCCTCGAGGAGACCGGGCGACACGATGAACCGGGCTCCCGCGTCCGCGCACATGCTCACCTGGTCGACGTCCAGCACGGTCCCCGCGCCGATCGTGCCACCCTCGCCTGCGACCGTGGCGATCGCCTCCAGTGCACCGGGCGTGTCAAGCGTCACCTCCAGCAGTGGCACTCCGACGTCGGCCAGCGCGTCGAGCACCGCCGGCAGGTCGCCCTCGGCGCGATAGCGGACGATCCCGATCAGCCGTGCCGCTGCGAGGATCGTCATGGCGGGCCCTTCCTGCAGTGAGGTTCGATGAGTTGTCTTGACTCGAGTCGGGGTGCGAGCGTAGCATCCGCCCGAATAGTTAGGAAAGTTTCCGAACTGGGAGTCCGACGACGAACCTCGACCAGCGCACTCCAGCCGGAACGCCCAGCCTGCTTCGGGCGATCAACGAACGGACCGTGCTGAACTGCGTCTTGCGCGTCGGCCCGATCTCGAGGGCGCAGATCTCCCGCGAGACGGCCCTGTCCAAGCCCACCGTGTCGCAGGCCCTTGCCGGTCTCGAGGCAGCCGGGCTCGTGCACGAGGCGGGTCGCTCCCATGGCGGGAAGGGTCCCACGGCGGTGCTCTACGAGCTGAACCCACGCGCCGGCTGGGTGGTCGGCATCGATGTGGGCCGTGACTGGGTGCGTGCAGCGATCGCCGACGTCTCCGGCCAGTTCGTCGCGCGCCGTGACGAACGGGCTCGGGTCAAGAGCGCGCGGACCCTGATCACTCAGATCGGTTCGATCGCCCACGGACTGGCCGCTGACGCGGGCATCCGGTGGCGGCAGGTGACGTTCGCGACCGTGGGCAGCCCGGGCGTCTTCGAGCCGAACCGAGGACAGGTCGCGCTCGCCTACTCCCTCCCCGGATGGGGCCGCGAGGGCATCGTCGACGCCGTCCAGGAAGAGCTCGGCACCAAGACGGCTTTCGAGAACGACGTGAACCTCGCTGCGCTCGGAGAGCATTGGCAAGGGCTCGGGAAGGGCATCGAGAACTTCGTCTATGTGCACGTGGGCACGGGTGTCGGCATGGGGCTCGTCCTGCACGGCGAGCTGTTCCGAGGAAGCAGCGGGGCCGCGGGAGAGATCGCCTATCTTCCGCTCGCCGGCACCGACGTCAAGGACCCTGCCAGCCGGAGACGGGGCCCGCTCGACGCCGCGGCGAGTGCGGCGGGCGTGGTGGCGACGGCCCGCAAGCTCGGCATGGATCCGCCACTCACAGCCAAGCGGGTGTTCAACGCGGCTCGGGAGGGCGATCGCAAGGCGAAGCGCGTCGTCGTGATCGAATCGGAACGGATCGCGCTCGCGGTCGCAGCCGTTGCGTCCGTCGTCGACCCGGAGCTCGTGATACTCGGCGGCGGCATCGGTGGGAACGGCGACCTGCTGATGGAGTCCGTCGAGCGCGAGCTGCGTTCGGTCTCGCCGTTCAGACCCCGGGTCGAAGCATCCGTCCTGCGCGAGGAGGCGACGCTCTACGGCTCGGTGTTCATGGCCCTGCAAGCCGCCCAGGACCAGTTGTTCGCCAGAGGGAAGGTGTCCGCTTGATGCTCGAACGAACGCTCAGGAACGTACGTACGACCAGAGGAAAGATCGAAAGGATCTCGGGTCGACCCGAGGGAGGGAGGCGCACGATGAAGCGTTGGGTGGTGGCGACGGTCGCGCTCGCGCTCGTGGCCGCGGCGTGCACGGCAGGTGGCGATGAGGAGCCCGCCCCGACCGTTGACCCCGCCGCGTCGAACGAGCCGGTGACCGTGACGCTGACAGGAGAGTGGAGCTCGAAGCGTGAGTGCGACGAGTGGCAGAACTCGTTCAAGGATGGCTTCGAGACCGAGTACTCATGGATCACGGTCGACGCGAAGTGCGGCGTCACCGAGGAGAAGCAGATCGCCGCGATCAACGCGGGCAACCCTCCCGACGCGTTCCTGTCGTTCGGCGTCGACAACGTCGGGAAGTTCTGCGACTCGGGCGCCTGGGTCGATCTGAACCCGTACATCGATGGCGAGGCCGGGTTCGATCGGAGCATCTTCCCTGACGCGGCACTCACGTACACGAGCTTCGAGGGCACCCAATGCTCGCTGCCGTTCCTGACCGATACGACCGGCTTGTACTACAACCTCGACCTGTTCGAAAAGGCCGGCCTGCAGGGTCCGCCGACGACGACCGACGAGCTCACCGAGCATGCGAAGGCGCTCACCGAGTTCAACGCCGACGGGTCGATCAAGGTGGCCGGCTTCGTGCCCGTGACCGACTACTACTGCTGCAGCAGCAACCTGGTGAATCTCGGCCACATGTTCGGGGCGCGGTACCTCGACGAGGAAGGCAACCCCGCGTTCGCCTCCGACCCGGCTTGGGCGGAGATGCTTCAATGGCAACACGACTTCATCGCTGAGGTTTACGGCGACGGAGACTTCCAGACCGGGGCCGAGAAGCTGCGGACGTTCGTTGCCGGCGCCGGCAACGAATGGGGCAAGCCGCAGGACTTCCAGCAGGGTCGGGTGGCCATGCAGATCGATGGGGAGTGGCGCAACGCCTTCCTGACCGACTTCGCACCTGATCTCAACTACGACACCGCACCCTTGCCGACCGCGCCCGATCTCACCGATCGGTACGGCTCGGGCGTAGCCGGGGGCACGATCATCGGCATCCCGAACGGTGCCGAGCACCCGGCCGAGGCCTGGCTGCTGGTGAAGTACCTCGCCACGAACACCGACACGCTCGTCTACATGGCGAACTACGTGAACAACGTCCCCACGACGGTCGAGGCGATCAACTCGCCCGATCTGGAGCTGCCGGAGCAGTTCGGCACGTTCATGGATGCCTTCAATCATCCGGACTCCGCCTACCGACCGACGACGGTGATCGGTGAGGAACTCGAGCAGTACCTCGCCAACTTCACATCGGACTGGCAGACGGGTGACGCGTCCGATCTGCAGAAGGGTCTCGAAGCCGCGACGCAGCAGACGCAGGACGCCCTCGATCAGGCACAGCTGTAGGGAGCACCATCACGGCTCAGGCGACGGCGACGCAGACGGCGGCCGAGCGGGGGACGCGGCGAGCGTCCCCCGCTCGGCGGCGCCAGGCGAGGAAGCGTCACCTCACGGTGCTGCTGTTCTTGTCGCCGTGGATCGTCGGCTTCCTCGCGTTCACGCTGTATCCGATGATCTCGAGCCTGTACTTCTCGTTCACGAGCTATGACCTGCTGTCGACCCCGCGGTGGATCGGCATCGAGAACTATCGATTCATGTTCACGAAGGACCCTGTGTTCTGGACGGCGATCAAGAACACCGCCTGGATCATCGTGGTCGGCGTGCCCCTGCGCATCCTTGCGGCGATCGTCACGGCGTCGCTCCTCGTGCGTCCCAAGAGTGGCGTCAAGGTCTATCGCACCTTGTTCTTCGTACCGACGCTGGCTCCCGCGGTCGCCGCCGCGCTCGCGTTCCTCTACCTGTTCAACCCCGCGACCGGACCGGTGAACCAGTTGCTCGGGGCGATCGGCATCAAGGAACCGCCCCTGTGGCTGTACGACGCGCAATGGTCGAAGCCAACGCTCGTGTTGCTGATCCTGTGGGGCGTGGGCGACGCGATGATCATCTTCCTTGCCGGCATGCTGGATGTTCCGAGACAGCTCTACGAGGCTGCGCAGATCGAGGGAGCCACGGGCTGGCAACAGTTCCGATCGGTGACCCTGCCATTGATCTCTCCGGTCATCTTCTTCTCGCTCGTGATCGGTGTGATCTACGGGTTCCAGTACTTCACGCAGCCGTACGTGATCAGCTTCTGGCTCACCGGTGGCGACGCCGCCCAGATCGGCCACCCGCAGAACTCGCTGCTCTTCTTCACGTCGCGCCTCTATCAGATGGGCTTCCAGAACTTCAAGATGGGGTACGCCTCGGCGCTGGCCTGGGTGCTTCTCGCGGTGACGATGGTCTGCACGTTGGTGATCTTGAGGAACTCCAAGCGTTGGGTGCACTATGGAGGTGGGCTTCGATAACTGCCCGAACAACCACGATCGCACGTTCCGCGAATGTCGTTGCCTCGCTCGCACCGAGGCCGGCGCCGCTCGAGGTTCGTCGGCGCCGCTTCCTCATGGCGGTCGCCAATCACACCATGCTGATCGTGGTCTCGGCCATGTTCACCTTGCCGTTCCTCTTCGTGGTGTTGACCTCGCTCATGACCACCGACCAAGCGCTGACCACGGAGCTCTGGCCGAGGCCGTTCCGATGGACCAACTACACCGAGGTGTTCGAACGGTTGCCCGTGTTCCGCTATGCGTTCAACACGATGACGATCGCTGTGCTGTCGACAGTCGGTGTGTTGGTCTCGAGCATTCCGGTCGCCTACGCGCTGGCACGCATGCGATGGCGTGGCCGGCATGCAGCCTTCGTCGTGATCCTCGCGACGATCATGTTGCCCTACCAGGTCACGATCGTGCCCCTGTACGTCGTCTTCGCACGGTACGGGTGGATCCCTTCGTTCAAGCCGTTGATCGTGCCGCTGTTCTTCGGCGATGCGTTCTCGATCTTCCTGCTTCGGCAGTTCTTCATGACGATCCCCGATGAGCTTTCAGACGCCGCGAGGGTCGACGGGGGAAGTGAGTGGCAGATCATGACGCGCGTGATCGTGCCGCTCGCCAAGCCAGCGATCGCTGCGGTGGCGTTGTTCCAGTTCCTGTACTCGTGGAACGACTTCTTCGCACCGCTGCTGTTCTTGAGCGACAACCCGAACCTGTGGACGCTCGCGATCGGGTTGAACGAGTTCCGAGGGCTCCATCAGGTCGAGTACAACCTCATGCTGGCCGCGTCGGTGCTGTTCATGCTGCCCGTGATCGTGCTGTTCTTCCTCGCGCAACGGGTGTTCATCGAGGGCGTCACCCTCACCGGCGTCAAGGGCTAGGTGTCGAGCGCCGATCGGAGACGTCGATGAGAGTGGCCCTGTTCGGATGCGGTTGGGTGGCGGACTTCCACGCCCGCGGCGTGCTCGCGAGGGGCCACGAGTTGGTGGCAGTCGCCAACCACCGCGAGGAGAGCGCGGCCGTGTTCGCCGAGCGGCACGGTATCGCCCGCGTCACCACCGACTGGCGCTCGCTCGCACGCGACGAGGCAATCGACGCAGCCGTCGTCGCGACCCCGAACGCTCTGCATGCTCCGCAGTCGATCGCCTTGCTCGAGGCCGGGAAGCACGTGCTCGTGGAGAAGCCGATGGCGGTGTCCGTCGCCGAATGCGACGCGATGATCGATGCTGCGCGCACCTCCGGCGCGTCGCTGATGGTGGCCCACTGCTGGCGGTTCCGAGAGGAGGTGATCGCGCTCCGCGGTCGGATCCGGGCGGGCGATCTCGGTCAGGTCGTGAAGACGAGAGGGTACGGCGTCCACGCGAACTGGGGCCCGAGCGGTTGGTTCACCGACCCGGTGCTCTCGGGCGGGGGGGCGTTGGTCGACATGGGCGTGCATGCGATCGACACAGCGCGGTTCCTGCTCGGAGATCCGGATCTCACGAGCGTGTGCGCAACGATCAGCACGCGGTACGGCGACTACGCCGTCGACGATGAGGCCATCCTCTTGATCTCGTGGGCTCAAGGCACGAGCTCGATCGTCGAGAGCGGATGGTGGCATCCCCACAAGGAGGGCATGGAGGCCGACACCGAGGTGTACGGCACCGCAGGATACGCGCGGATCTTTCCGAGGGAAGAACCGAGCGAGAACTACGAGCACTGCGCGCAACCCATGTACACAGCGCAGATGGCGGAGTTCCTCGATGCGATCGAGGCGGGGCGGCAACCACAACCCAGCGGAGAGCACGGCCGGATCGTGATGCAGGTGGTGGCGGCCGCGGTCGATTCGGCATCCTGAGCCGCCTCCCGGACCCCTCTCTCGGTTCGCGCGTTTTCCACAGTTCCCATACACTCCGGCCAGGGTCGAGCTCCGAACGCAGGCATCGCCGCCGGAAGGGGGATCCGTCCGTGACGAACGTGACCGTGACCGTGAACGGGCAGTCGCGCGAGGCCGATGTCGAGCCACGCACGCTCCTCGTCTACTTCCTGAGGGAACACCTCGGGCTCACCGGGACCAGCGTGGGGTGCGACACCTCGACCTGTGGTTCGTGCACCGTGCTCGTCGACGGCGAATCGGTGAAGTCGTGCACCTTGCTCACGGCGCAGGCGGACGGCCGCGAGATCACCACGATCGAGGCGATGGCCGACGGCGATACCCTGCACCCGATCCAGGATGCCTTCCATCGCAACCACGGTCTGCAGTGTGGCTATTGCACGCCTGGCATGGTGATGGCGGCGGCCAGTTACCTGAAGGAGAACCCGTCGCCGACCGAGGAGGAGGTCCGCGAGTCGATCGAGGGCAACCTCTGCCGGTGCACGGGCTACCAGAACATCGTCAAGTCGATCCTCGACGCCGCGGGCTCGATGAGCGGCGCGAACGTCTAGGAGGACGGCATGGTTGCTACCGAGAACTTCGTCGGCCGCGCGGTCCTTCGTAAGGAAGACGGCGACCTGCTGACTGGGCAAGCTCGCTACATCGACAACTTCACCATGCCGGGCATGGCGTTCATGTCCGTCGTGCGCCCCCCGTACGTGCATGCCTCGATCGACTCGATCGACACCTCGGCCGCAGCGGCGATGCCCGGCGTGATCGGCGTCTACACAGGCGCCGATCTGGGCCTCGGCGCACTGCCGTTCGTGTGGCCGATCACCGAGGACATCAAGGTGCCCGTGCACTTCCCTCTGGCGACCGACAAGATCCGCTTCGCCGGCGATGGCGTCGCGGTCGTGCTCGCGGAGACGCGCCAGCAGGCCGAGGACGCCGCCGAGGCGGTCACGGTGAGCGCTACCGAGCTCGCCGCCGTCACCGACATGCGCGAAGCGATGAAGGACGAAACCGTGATCCACGACGACCTCGGCACGAACGTCGTCGTGCATTGGTCCCACGGCGGCGGCGGCGATCAGTCGGTCTTCGACTCCGCTTCGGTGATCGTCGAGGAGACCTACGAGCAGCCTCGCCTGATCCCGAACGCGATCGAGCCTCGCGGCTGCTTGGCCTACGGCGTGTCGGCGATGGACGAATGGACCCTCGTGAGCGCCACGCAGATCCCGCACATCGTGAAGGTCACCCTCTGCGGGGTCGTCGGCATCTCCGAGTCGAAGTTCCGGGTCATCGCCCCCGACGTGGGCGGCGGGTTCGGCTCGAAACTCAACGTCTACGCCGAAGAGGCCCTGGCACTCGCGCTCGCGAAGCGGACCGGCCGCCCCGTCAAGTGGATCGAGGGCCGCCAGGAGAACTACGTCGCCACGATCCACGGCCGAGGAGTCGCGCACGACTGCACGCTTGCCGGCACCGACGACGGCAAGATCCTCGGCCTGAAGTTCGTGGAGCTCGCCGACATGGGGGCATACTTCCAGCTGCTCACGCCCGGCATCCCTGAGCTCGGCGGATGGGTGTACATGGGTCCGTACAAGCCGGAAGCCTATTGGTACGAGTTCAGGGGGATCGTCACGAACGCGACCCCCACCGATGCGTACCGGGGTGCGGGCAGGCCCGAAGCGACCTTCGTGCTCGAGCGGCTCGTCGACTCCTATGCGCGGCGTATCGGCAAGGATCCGGCAGACGTGCGTCGCATGAACTTCCACGAACCGTTCGACGAGGCCACGACGTCGATCTGTGGTCTGAACGTCGACAGCGGCAACTACGAGCCTTTGCTCGACAAGGCCCTCGAGCTCGTCGACTACGACCAGCTCCGAAAGGAACAGCAGGCCCGTCGCGACCGAGGCGACGCGAAGCAGCTCGGCATCGGCCTCAGCACCTACATCGAGATGTGCGGGCTGGCGCCGTCGAACATCCTCGGAGCGTTGCGATACGCGGCCGGAGGCTGGGACGGCGCCACGATCGAGTGCCTGCCGAGCGGCCAGGTGATCGTCAAGACCGGCACCTCACCGCACGGACAGGGACACGAGACGAGCTGGTCACAGATCGTGGCAGACGGGCTCGGGGTCGACGTCGACGCCATCGAGGTGCTCCACGGCGACACGATGATCACACCCCTTGGCATGGACACGTACGGCTCGCGTTCGCTGAGCGTCGGTGGCGTTGCCTTGCACTTCGCGATGGAGAAGATCAAGGAGAAGGCTCGCACGATCGCTGCGCACGAGCTCGAGGTGAGCGAGGACGACCTCGAGTGGGCAGACGGCTCGTACCGGGTGCACGGTGCGCCCGACAAGGCGCGCACCATCCCCGACCTCGCGGTCAGCGCGTGGCACGCGCACGACCTTCCCGCAGGCACCGAACCGCATCTCGGCGCCACCGCGATCTACGACCCGCCCAACTTCACGTGGCCGGCAGGCGCACACATCTGCGTGGTCGAGGTCGACACCGAGACCGGAGCGACCGACATCGTGAAGTACGTAGCGGTCGACGACTGCGGCACGGTGATCAACCCGATGATCGTCGAAGGCCAGGTGCACGGCGGCGTGGCGCAGGGCGTCGCCGAGGCGCTGCACGAGGAAGCGGTCTACGACCAGACCGGCAACCTCGTCACATCGTCGATGGCGAGCTACGGCATCCCGACCGCGATGGAGATCCCGACCATGATCACCGACAACAGCCAGCAGACCCCGAGCACGACGAACCCACTCGGGGTGAAAGGCATCGGGGAAGCCGGCACGATCGCCTCGCCGCCGGCGGTGATCAACGCGGTCGTCGACGCGGTGAGCCACCTGGGCGTCGAAGACGTCGGCAAGCCCGCCACGCCCGAGCGCGTGTGGCGGGCCATCCGCGACGGGCGTGTGGAGGGGCGACCCGAAGGCGACCTCCCGGGCGCAGGTGGAGGCCTCGGCTCGGCCGCACGTCTCGAGAAGGGGGAGGCATCATGATCCCGGCTTCGTTCGAGTACGCACGAGCCGAGTCGATCGAGCACGCGATCGAGCTGCTGAGCGGCTCGGACGATGCCAAGATCCTGGCGGGCGGACACTCGCTGCTTCCGCTGATGAAGACTCGGCTCGCCCAGCCGTCAATGCTGGTCGACATCTCACGCATCGCCGACCTGTCGCATATCCGCGACGATGGCGACGTGATCGCGATCGGAGCGCTCGCTCGCCATCATGATGTGGCGAACAGCGAGGTCCTGCAGCAGTCGGTGCCGATCGTGGCCGACGCGGCCGGCCGTATCGGCGATCCGCAGGTTCGTCACATGGGCACGATCGGCGGATCGATCGCGCACGCCGACCCGGCCGGAGACATGGGTACCGTGATGCTTGCCTTGGGAGCCGAGCTCGTGATCAACGGGGCGGGTGGCGCATCACGAACGGTGGCGGCGGGCGACTTCTTCAAAGGGTTGTTCCAGGCCGACCTCGCCGAGAACGAGGTGCTCACGGAGGTTCGTGTGCCCAAGACGAGCGGCGGCTGGAGCTACCTGAAGTTCAACCGTCGCGCGATCGACTGGGCGATGGTGGGAGTAGCGGCCGTGCAGCAGAACGGTTCCGCTGCGGTGGCGCTGACGAACATGGGCGAGACGCCGCTGCGCGCCTCGGGCGTCGAGGAGGCGCTCGCCGGCGGGGCAGATCCGGCGGCGGCGGCGGCCCGTGCCGATGAGGGCACAACCCCGCCCTCCGACGCGTTCGGGAGCGCCGAGTACCGCAAGGAACTCTCCAAGGTGCTCGTGCGTCGCGCCCTCGAGGAGGCTCTGTCGTAGCGTCCTCGTCGAAAGCGATCTTCTTGCTCCGGGCTGTCGATTTCGTCGTTCCCGTTCGTCTCAATGGGTGACCGTCCCCGCAAGGGGGACCGCCGAGATCCGAAAGGGGAAGCGATGAAGTACATGCTGCTGATCCATCAGGGAGACGCCCCGACGCCGCGGTCGCCCGAGGAGTGGGCGAGCCTGCCGGAGGACGAGCAGAAGGCGGTGTTCGCGGACTACCAAGCGATCAACGAGACGCCCGGCGTCACCCCGGGCCTGCAACTGGACGCCCCCGAGACGGCGACGACCGTGCGGGTGCAGGACGGCAAGGCGCTGACCACGGACGGGCCGTTCGTCGAGATCAAGGAGTCGATAGGCGGCTACTTCCTGTTCGAGGCAGGCGACCTCGATGACGCCATCGAGCTCGCGGCGCGTGTCCCGGCGGCCCGAATGGGCGGGGCGGTCGAGGTGCGTCCGATCGTGGAGTGGTAGCGACGCTCGAGCTCGAGCAGGTCTTCCGCGAGCGATGGGCACGTGTGCTCGCGGTCCTGATCGGCTCTCTGGGTGACTTCGACCTCGCGGAGGAAGCCACACAGGAAGCCTTCACGATCGCGGCCGAGCGCTGGCCGCGCGACGGAGTCCCCGACCATCCAGGCACCTGGTTGGTGACCACGGCACGCAACCGAGCGATCGATCGCATCCGTCGCGATCGCACCCTGGCGGCGAAGCACCACCTGCTCCGGGTGCCCGAGGCTGCGGAGGACGCGATGAGCTCGACGCACTTCCCTGATGAACGCCTCGAGCTCGTCTTCACCTGTTGCCACCCGGCGCTCGCCGTCGAGGCGCAGGTCGCGCTCACGCTACGAACGCTCGGCGGCCTCACCACGGGCGAGATCGCACGTGCGTTCCTGGTTCCCGAGCCGACGATGGCACAACGGCTGGTGCGGGCGAAACGCAAGATCAAGGCCGCCGGCATCCCGTTCCGCGTGCCTCCCGACCACCTGTTGCCCGATCGGCTCGACGCAGTGCTGGCCGTCGTCTACCTGATCTTCAACGAGGGGTACTCGGCTCCACCCACCCGGGGTCAGCTGGCGGCCGAGGCACTCCTGCTCGGCGGGGCCCTCGCCGAGCTGATGCCCGATCAGTCGGAGGTGCACGGTCTCCTTGCGATGATGCTGCTGCTCGATGCCCGCCGTGGGTCTCGGTTCCGGAGCGGCGAACTGGTGCTGCTTGCCGACCAGGATCGATCGCACTGGGATCGGGAGCAGATCGCCGACGGGCGGGCGGTACTCGACCGAGCACTCGCCCTGCACGGCCACGGTCCCTACGTGGTGCAGGCGGCGATCGCGTCACTGCATGCCGACGAGCCGCGCGACTGGCCGCAGATCGCCGGCCTGTACGGCGAGCTTTCCCGGCTCACCGCCTCGCCGATCGTCGAGCTGAGCAGGGCGGTTGCGGTGGCCGAAGCGCATGGTCCCGAGGCGGGGCTCGAGATCGTCGACCGGCTCGCTCTCGAGGACTACCGCTACCTTCACTCGACGCGGGGCGAGCTGCTCCGCCGTCTCGGTCGAACGGAAGAGGCTCGCGAGGCCTACCACCGTGCCCTGACGCTGGTTCACGATGACGCGGAGCGGCGCCTGGTCGAGCGGCGGCTGATGGAGCTCGGCGGACCCGTGACGAGCTTCTCCGCACCCAGTTCTGGACTCGACGACCGCTCGAACCCGCCTGGTCACTCCTGAAGTCTTTGACGCTCCGAGGCCGCCCACATTGAATAGGGCGATGGAAGAGCGACTCAACGCCCGGAACCTGTCGTTCGCGGAGTGGATGTCCGCCCACGGCATCCCGATCCTCGCGATCCTCATCGTGGCGATCGTGGTCACGTTGATCGCGCGACTGCTTGTGCGACGTTTCCAGCGCAAGCTCGAGGGGTCGCCCAGCGTCACACAGGTCGTCAACTTGCAACGCGCGACCACCCTGACCCACGCCCTCTCGGCAACGACGATCGTCGTCATCTGGACGCTCGCCGCCTTGATGATCCTCGATGAGCTCAGTGTGAACCTCGCCCCGTTGCTCGCGAGCGCCGGAGTGGTCGGTGTCGCGCTCGGGTTCGGCGCGCAGAGCGTCGTTCGTGACACCCTCTCCGGGTTCTTCATATTGCTCGAGAACCAATTCGGCGTCGGAGACGTCGTCGAGATGCAGACAACCGCGAATCCCGTGTCCGGACGGATCGAGGCATTGACGCTTCGGGTGACCTCGCTTCGAGCCTTCGACGGCACGCTGCACATCGTGCCGAACGGGAACATCCAGGTCGTCAGCAACAAGTCCAAAGGCTGGGCGCGAGCGATCGTCGACGTCCGGGTGGGCTATGACCAGGACGTGAACGAAGTGCGCGAGGTACTCGAGGATCTCTTCGACGAGCTGCGCCGCGATCGCTCGCTGCAGGACTGGGTCCGTGACGGTCCGAGCGTGCTCGGCATCGAGCGCATGGCCGACATCGCCCAGGAAGTGCGCATCACCGCGGAGACGCGGCCTTCCAAGCGGCTCGACGTGGAACGCCTGTTGCGCGAGCGAATCCAGCGACGGTTGTCGGAGCGAGGCATCCGCGTTCCCGTTCCGACGACGGGCGCCGGCCCGGCCGACGGCGTCGGCGGCTGAGAGCAGGCTCACTTCCGACTGTGGGAACCCTGCGCCGCCGGTACGATTTGGCGCATGCCCGGCTTCCCGTTCGGATCGGTCGACGAACTGCAGTCGGCGCTCGGCGAGCATTCCTATCTTGCCGACCGTGGGCTCGCGACCGCGATCTACCTCTCGCTCTCGCTCGGCAAACCCCTGCTGCTCGAGGGCGAGGCCGGCGTCGGCAAGACCGAGGTGGCGAAGACCCTCGCCACGCTGCTCGGTCGCGACCTGATCCGGCTGCAGTGCTACGAGGGCATCGACGCGTCGCAGGCGCTGTACGAGTGGAACTACTCCCGTCAGCTGATCGCCGTGCGCGCGATGGACGCCGCAGACGCGGCGACCCATGTCGAGGATCTGTTCGGTGAGGAGTTCCTCGTCGAACGGCCGCTGCTGGCGGCGATCCGCGCGGGTGACCGGGCCGTGCTGCTCGTCGACGAGCTCGATCGTGCCGACGACGAGTTCGAGGCCTTTCTGCTCGAGATCTTGAGTGAGTTCGCCGTGACGGTGCCCGAGGTCGGGCGGGTGGCCGCCGAGACCCCACCGGCCGTGATCGTCACGTCGAACCGCACACGCGAGCTGCACGACGCGCTGAAGCGGCGCTGCTTGTATCACTGGATCGACCATCCGCAGCTCGATCGTGAGGTCGCGATCGTTCGAGCGCGAGCGCCGCACGTGAGCGAGTCGCTCGCGCGCGATGTCGCCGAGGCCGTCGCGCGTCTGCGCGAGCTCGACCTGGCGAAGTTGCCCGGGGTGGCCGAGACGATCGACTGGGCGAACGCGCTCGCCTTCCTCGGGGCCGACGGGCTCAACGAACCCCTCGCCGCCGACACCCTCGGCGCGGTCGTGAAGGATCACGAGGATCAGGAGCTCGTCGCTGGGCAGCTCGCCCGGGTCGTCGGCGGCGATGGTTGAGCGTTCCGATCGCTCGCGTCCGCCCGGCGGGCCGCTTCCTCCACTCATCGCGTTCGGCCGCGATCTGCGAGCGCGAGGACTGCCGGTCGGAACGGGGCGCATCTTGACCTTCGCGCGGGCGGTGAGCGCGCTCGGCCTCGCCGATCGCGAGACGCTCTACTGGGCCGGAAGGACGAGCATGATCGCGCGACGCGACGATCTCGAGCCCTACGACGAAGCGTTCGACGAGTGGTACCGATCGCTTCGCTCGACCGACGACCTGCGGGTCGAGCTCAACCTTCCCTCCGCCGAGCCTGAGCCGCACGAGGTATGGGGAGAGCAGCCCGACGACCTCGAGGTGCGTGTGGGTCAGACCGCCGCGGGATGGCGCGGGGCCGGTGATGACGACGAGGTCGATCCCGACGAAGAGTCGTCGATCCGCATCGTGGCGAGCGGTGCCGAGGTGCTTCGATCGAAGTCCTTCGGCGAGCTCACCGACGAGGAACGCGGGCATGTCGCGGCGCTGATCAGGTCGCTGCGCCTCCGTGTGCCGGTAGAACGCACCCGGCGGGCTCGGCCGGCTTCCAAAGGGGATCGGTTCGATCTGCGACGCACGCTGCGTCGATCGCTGCGCACGCAGGGTGAGCCGTTCGATCGGGCGTGGCGCGCACGCTCGGCACGGCGCCGTCCGCTGGTGCTCATCCTCGACATCAGCGGCTCGATGGCGCCGTACTCACGCGCGCTGATGCAGTTCGCGTACGCCGCGATGGCCGCCGGACGCAGGGTCGAGACGTTCGTGTTCGGCACGAGACTCACGCGCGTGACGCGCACGCTGCGCACCAAGGACCCCGATCGCGCGCTCCGCGAGATCGGGCACCAGGTCGAGGACTGGGAGGGCGGCACCCGCATCGGTGAGTCGCTGAAGACGTTGCTCGACGGCTGGAGCCAGCGAGCCGCGCTGCGTGGGGCGGTCGTCGTGTTCTGTTCCGACGGGCTCGAGCGCGGCGACCCTGTCCTGCTCAGCACGCAGATGGCTCGCCTTCGCCGTCTCGCCCACCAGGTGATCTGGGTGAACCCGTTGAAGGGCTCCCCGAGGTACGAGCCGCTCGCCCGCGGCATGGCGGCGGCGCTGCCGAGCGTCGACGTGTTCCTCTCGGGTCACAACCTGGAGAGCCTGGAGCACCTCGCAGCCACGCTCGGGGGATAGGCTTGCGGCCCGACGATGCGTGACGACGACGAGATCATCGAGTCCTACGACCGGGAGCTCGGTCCCGAGCCCGGTGCGGGGCCGCGGCGCGCCGGTCGCGGGTTCTGGATCGTGCTCGCCACGATCGTGGCGGCGAGCGCCATCCTCGTCGTGGAGATCTTCGCCAATCGAGGAGTGGCGGACACCATCGGTCGCGCGCAGCACGATCTGCGGGTTGCCGAACAGGCGGCTCGATCGGTGGTTTCCCGCGCCGGAAGCTTCGAGGAGGCGGGCGCGGCGATGCTCGACGAGGCGGGTCTCGACGACGGCGCGCTCTCGGTGGTCGGAGCCGACGACCCATCGGCCGGCCTCGGCGAGGTCAGCGTCTACGCCGATGCCACCACCTGGGCTGCGGCTGTGAGCGTGCGCCCCGATGCGTGCTTCTACTTGAAGCTCGTCGTGGGACGTGAGGATCCGCTGTACGGGTCGGGGACCGAATGCACCGGCCGTGCGGCGCTCGGGTCGCGCGATCCGCGCTGGTAGCGTTCGCGAGAGCGACGATTCACGGAGGTGGCGGGGGAAGAAGCCCGGCTTCATCGGCCGGAGGCTCACCTGGCGGCGGCGAGGGAAGCCCGGACTCGTCGAGCGCGGCCGTCGCCAACGGCTCGCTCACCTCGCCGGAAGCGTTCGCGTCGGTGCCCACGAGGATCACCACGGTCTTTGCCCAGCGGTCTCCGAGCCGTTGCTTCGTGTCCGAGCTGCGCACGGCGATCGCCCCGACCAGGTACGGGATCACGTACGGGAACGCGTCGACCGCGCGAGCCAGGTTGCGGACCGCCGCGGCGCCCACGCCGATCCGCGAGCCGTCGGCCCCCCGCACTCGGATGCCGAGCACGAACTTTCCGATCGTGGCACCGGCGACTCCTTCGAGCAGCACGAAGTAGACGAAGGTGATCAGCACCGGCACGGCGAAGTCCATGCCCCGCCACGAGATCGAGTAGACGCCGTTGCCCGAATCGATATCGGCGAACGGCACCCAGGCGAGCCCGGTGATCAGTACGTCGATGAGCCACGCGATGAAGCGACGTCCGAGACCGATGTAGCTCACTCGTCCGTCCTCCCATGGGCGAACGCGTCGGCCGCCCCCGATGTCATCGCCGCCTCGAGCAACTCGATCGGGTGCACGACGCGCACCTGGGTTCCGAGTTCGGCGAGGCCCGCGCGAAGCTGCATGGTGCAACCGGGGTTGGCGCTCGCGATCACCGATGCGCCCGTCGCGCGCACCGCCTCGGCCTTCTCGCGTTGCAGTCGCCCGGCGAGCTCCGGCTCGGTCACGTTGTAGAGACCGGCGGCCCCGCAGCACCGGTCGCCGTTTGCGATCTCGACGACCTGCAACCCCGGGATCGCGCCCAGCAGAGCCCGCGGCTGCGTGTGGATGCCCTGCGCGCGAAGGGCGTGACAGGCGTCGTGGTAGGCGACATGCTCGATGTCGATCGCGCCCAGCGGCACGTCGCCAACCCCTTCGTCGTAGAGGAACGCCATCACGTCACGTACCGGCAACGACGCATCCGTGTCGAGCTCGGGGTAGGAACGCATGTGCGCGCTGCACCCCGCCGCGTTGGCCACGACGTGGTCGGCGCCGGCGAAGGCTCGAGCGTTCCGACGTGCGAGCCGTCTAGCGGTCTCGAGCCGTCCGTTGTGCGCCTGCAACGCTCCGCAACACCGCTGGTCGCGAGGCACCGTGACGCGCCAGCCGCTTCGTGCGAGCACCCGGATCGTCGCGACATTCACCTGGTGGAACCAGCGGTCCTGCACGCATCCGGAGAGCAGCGCGACCGTGCCCCGAACCGTGCCGACGGCCCCCGGTTCTGTGACGCGCGGAAGCCGCGCGAACGCTGACGCGCTCTTCGGTACTGTCGCCCGGATCCGCCGCGGCATGAACGGCCTGACCACCGGTTGCAGCGCGGCCGCCACCCTGATCAGCCCCGGGTGAGGGAGCACGACGTCGAGACCGAGCCAGCGAAGCAGGTTCGTCCCCGCCCCGCGGTTCGGTTCCACCTCGGTGCGCGCGTGTTCCATCATTCGCCCGAACGGCACGTGCGACGGGCAGACGTCCTCGCACGCCCGGCAGACGAGGCAGAGGTCCATGAACGTGGCGAACGTGTCGTCGACATCGGCGATGCCGTCGGCGACCGCGCGCATCGCGGCGATACGACCGCGGGGCGATGCCGATTCCTCGCCGGTGAGCCTGTACGTCGGGCAGTGCGGCAAGCACAGGCCGCAGGCCACGCATGCGTCGAGGTCCGCGTCGACGGGGTGATCGTCGCCCAGCCAGTTCGGCGTCACGACGCCCTCGCGCCCGACGAATCGCACCCCGTCGGGCAGCTCGGTACCGAGCGTGTGGCTCGGGGTGGGGGTCGCTGCATCACCGGTCATGCCGACATGTTCACACGCCGAGCTCGAACGTCGGAAGGGTTTGACCCCGATGCCGTGCCTTCCTACCGTGCTCGCATGACCGATGGCGAGCGACAGGAACGACGGTTCGGACGACTCACCGACGAGACAGACGAGGGTCTGCTCACGTACGGCTCCTACCTCAAGATCCCCGAGCTCTTGTCGTTGCAGGAGCTTCGATCCGACCCTGCCGTGCACGACGAGCTGCTCTTCATCGTGGTGCACCAGGCATACGAGCTCTGGTTCAAACAGCTGCTGTTCGAGCTGGAAGCTGCGCGCGACGCGATGGTCGCCGATCGCACCGGGCGGGCGCGACATCTCCTCGCCAGGGTGCGGTCGATCGAGCGGGTGCTGATCGAGCACATCCAGGTGCTCCAGACCATGGCGCCGCAGGACTTCCTCGAGTTCAGGGCCGTGCTCACGCCCGCGAGCGGTTTCCAGTCGGCGCAGTTCCGCGAGATGGAATTCTTGAGCGGGCTGAAGGACGAGCGGTTCCTCGACGACCTCGCGACCGATTCCGCTGAGCGCGATCGGCTCGAGCGGAGGCTGCGTGAGACGACCATGTGGGACGGGTTCGTCGCGATGATGCAGACGCACGGCTTCCCGATGCCCGACGACGACGCCGAGGCTCGCGCCGCGTCGCTCGTGGCGATGGCGAGGGAGCGTGGCGAGGTGTTCGCCGTGAGCGAAGGGCTCATGGATCACGACGAGACCCTCGCGCAGTGGCGGTTCCTTCACGTGCTCATGGTGGAGCGCGAGATCGGCGCGAAGCGCGGCACGGGCGGCTCGAGCGGCGTCGGCTACCTCCGCTCGACCCTCGACAAGCGCTGCTTCCCCGAGCTCTGGGGGCTGCGCAGCCGCCTATGAGGGCCAGCAGGCGCCGACCCCCGGACGGCTACGACGAGGCGGGAGAGCCGTTCTCGTATCTCCGGCCGGTCCGGTTTCCGGCTCTCACTCACGCGGCGAAGGTCGCGGGCGCTCTGCGTCGCAGAGCGTATGGTCGGTCGCACGTCGCATGGCAAGTCCGGCTCGCGAGCTGGGCGCTCGCCGCCATCCCGGCATGGCTGCTCATCGATCCGATCTGGATCCTTCCGGCGATCGTGGGCGTCGAGCTCGGCTGGATGGTCGGTCTCCAGTGGGAGGCGGCCGTGGAGCGATCTCGGCAGCGTGTCGCCGCCGCAGAAGCTGATCGGCGTCGTCGCGAGGTGTTCGCTTCGTTCGCGGCGACCGGTGACCCGGTCCGGCTATCAGGTGGCGAAGGGCCGGCGTGGCGGGTCGGCGACCTCGTCTTCAGGCAGGCCCCCAGTGAGGAAGAGTGGTCGTGGCTCGGCGCACACCTTCTCACGGTCCGCGAAGACGGCTTCCGACTCGCGTTGCCGGTACCGGCTCCCGACGGGCGATGGGTCGTCGACGGGCTGTGCGCACAGACGTGGCTCGCGGGAGATCATCCGACCGCACCTCGCTGGCAAGAGACGCTCGCCGTGTGTGAGCGGCTCCATGCAGCGATGCGACACCTCCCGCAACCACCGTTCCTCCGAGCACGCACGCATCCATGGGCGATCGGCGATCGTGTGGCGTGGGGTGAGGGCGAATCACCCGTGGCGCATGGGTTCCTCGAGCGGCTCTCGACGATCAGGCGCCCGGTCGAACTACCGTCGCAGGCGATCCACGGAGACCTCACCGAGAACGTGCTGTTCCACGACGAGCTGTCGCCGGCGGTGATCGATCTCGCCGTGTATTGGCGACCTGCCGGCTTCGCGAGCGCGGTCGTCGTCGCCGACGCGATCTGTTGGGCGAACGCGGAACCAGCACCCCTCCTCACGGCGACCGAGCATCTCGATGAGTTCCCGCAGTTGTTCGTCAGGGCCGTGATCTTCCGCCTCGTGACCACGCTCGTGTTCGGAGGCGGCGGTGTTGGTCCATACGCGCGTGTCGTCGACCTCGCCGAGCAACTCGCCGGATAGAGATCTCGGGTCATGCGGACCCCGCGTGTCGTCACGAACACGCTCGACACCCCTCTCGGGCCGCAGTTCGCGGAGGGGTAACGCAACACGGGTTGCATCTGTGCGCTGAGTCGTTTTCAGTCAGTCCGACTCACACGACGCGTCGCCGACGCGCGCCTCCGAAAACAACGTGAAGCCGGCGATGCCCCCGAGGACCATGACGACTCCGACAGTGATGTACGTGGGAGTTCGATCGCCTGCCTCCCCGTGCACGACGAGGACGGCGTGCGTGTAGCACGCGGTGTCGGACCCTTGCATGTTGGTGATGATCAGCGTCCAACGACCTTGCACATCGGGTGTGAGGCTGCCCCTCCACACCCGATCGTCGACGGAATCGGGGGACATGCTCACATTCGACGCAGCCCCATCCGGTGAGAGGGCTCGCACCCGGAACGGGTAGTCGCGGAAGGCGTGCGGCTCGAGGACGTAGTCGTCGCCGGTCGTCGCAACAGGAACGGACGTGCGGAACGAGACGGACGCGGGGGCTCCCACAACCCCTGGCGCTGGTGGGTCCCATGTGGCACACAGCGCGGCCGCCGCTGGATGTGCGAGAACGACGACCGAGAGCGAGGCCAGCAGGAGCGAGGGCAAGACTGCGTTGCGTCGACGCACGGATCCATCCTCCTGCACGCTCGCTCCACAGGGCGAGGACTATCATCGCCCGGCCATGTCGGGAGCTCGACCGTCGGTGAAGGCGACGTCGTTCACGGAGTCGGTGATCCGTGACATGACGCGGCTCGCGAACCAGCACGGCGCGATCAACCTTGGGCAGGGGTTCCCCGACTTCGCGGCGCCAGAAGCCTTGAAGCACGCTGCGGCACGGGCGATCGCCGACGATCACAACCAGTACCCGATCACGTGGGGCGTTCCGGCGTTCCGCGATGCGATCGCGGCCGCGTACGCGCGCGACTACGGCATGGCGATCGACCCCGAGAAGGAGATCTGCGTCACGTGCGGATCGACCGAGGCGATGATCGCGTCGATGCTCGGCGTGCTCGATCCCGGCGACGAGGTGGTGATCTTCGAGCCGTTCTACGAGAACTACGGACCCGACGCGATCCTCACCGGCGCCGCGCCCCGGCTCGTCTCGCTCAGACCGCCCGACTGGACGTTCGACGACGACGAGCTTCGCGCGGCGTTCGGGCCGCGAACCCGGGCGATCGTGATCAACTCGCCGAACAATCCGACCGGCAAAGTATTCTCACGCGACGAGCTCGCCACCATCGCCGATCTCTGCCTCGAGCACGACGTCATCGCGATCACCGATGAGATCTACGAGCACATCACGTACGACGGGGCGATGCACGTGCCCATCGCCACGCTTCCCGGCATGGGGGACCGCACGATCACGATCAGCGCCCTCTCGAAGACGTATTCCGTGACAGGTTGGCGGGTGGGGTGGGCGATCGCGGCGCCCGCGCTCATGGCCGGCATCAGGCCGGTGCACGACTTCCTCACGGTGGCGGCTGCGGCGCCGCTGCAGGTCGCCGGCATCACCGCGCTCGATCTCCCCGCGACCTATCACGAGGAGATGCGTGCCGACTACGCCGAGCGCCGTGACGTGATGTTGCAGGTGCTCGCCGAGTGCGGGTTCGAGGTCGCGTCGCCGCCCGCCGGTGCCTATTACGTCATGGCCGACTGTTCGCATCTCGAGCTCGGCGACGATGTCGCAACTGCGCGCCATCTCGTGGAGAGGATCGGTGTAGCAGCGGTGCCGGGCTCCTCGTTCGTCGAGGATCCGGCCGACGGTGCGCACCTGTTGCGGTTCGCGTTCTGCAAGAAGATCGAGACCCTCGAGCGGGCGGGCGAGCGACTCCGCGCGTTGCAGTAGTCTGAGCCGGACTAGTAGCCCATGCGGACGACGCCGTCGACAGCGATCCGCACGATCACACGCTGCTGATCGGCTCGATGGTCACCGTAGACATCGGCCCCTGTGTACTTCTTCGCCAGGAAATCGATGTGCGCGTCGGCCCCCTCGTGCACGAAGTCGGTGACGTGTCCACGCACCATGAGCTGAAGGTACGGATCGTCGCTGTCGAACAGGCAGATCGCGACTCGCGGGTCGCGCCGCATGTTCTCGGTCTTCGTGCGCCCCTCGGCGGTGTTCACCACGATGGCGTCGTCGTCGACGTCGATCCACACGATCGACGCCTGAGGTGACCCATCCGTCATCGTGGTCGCGAGGCTGGCGAAGTTCTTGCCCTGCAGGAGCGCTCGGTCATCGTCGTTGAGCATGGCCTGTCCTCTCTGTCGTGATCGCGCGTGGACAGCATGCAACATCGGTCGTCTCGTGATGCGGGCGGAGCGTTCAGTCCTGATCGAAGACTTCGGTGTCGGAGCCGACCTCGATCGCGTCGGCGTCGTCTGGCGCCTCGGGCTCGATGGTGTGCGCACCGCGGGTTGACTCGACGAGCCTTCGAACCCCATAGAGGGTGAGCATCAGACCGAGGGCGAACACCGGGAGCGGCCACAAGCGCGAGGGGCGCAGGTCGGGCACGTCGAGATCGCCCCAGAGGAGCATGATGGCGAACACGGCGGTCGCGAGGCCCACGACGAACGAGAACGGATCGAATCGGTGGGGGTTCATCGCGATCTGCTCCTGTCGACGTGGTTGATGCGTACGGCCCCGATCGACACCGTGGCCTGGATCCGTACCGTGCCCGGTGTCGATCCCTCGCGCTGGCTGGAAGCCCATCTGATCGGCTGGGCGAACCCACCTCGCGCTTCCGTGTACCGGCAGCATCGATGCACGTCGGAGGGCGACATGCGCGAGAAGAGCGTCTGCGTGGTCCCCAGTCCGACGCTGCCCGTGAGCTCCACGGTGATGTCGTCGGGGATGTTCAGCGTCAGCACGCCGACCCCGACGTGTAGCTGCAGACTGCCCGATTCGCCCGGACGTAGGTCGAGCAGATCGAGGGTCATCTCACCTCCGCCGAGGCGGCGTTCCACCGGCTCGTCGAGCGATCGGATCGTGACCGTGCGATCGCCGATGCCGTCGTCGAGATCGATGTGCAGCACGGTGAGCACCAAGGCGAACGGCGCGATCAAGAGCACGGGCAACACGAGCCAACGAGCCCTGCCCACGAATCCTCCGATGGTCATTCCCACGCCGAGCACCAGCAGCAGCAGCGCCGCGGCCTGCGGGAACGTGAACGAGAAGGCCCCCGCGAGATCGAGGAGCGCGGCGACGGCGATCACGACCAGCCCGATACCCAGCGTGAGCGGTCCGAGGAACGAGCGATCGCGTGGGCGACGCTTCCGATCGACCCGCCGTGATGATCCCGGCAATGAGGCCGGAGGAAGGTCGGCCTCCCGATCGGCGACGGGCGGCACGGGCATCGCCAGCGGCGCACCGGTCTCGTCGGCGCCCCGTGCCGGTTCCGCCCCGGTGGCCGGTTCCCGCATGAAGAGCAGCGCTCCGACGGCGATTAACCCGAGCGCGATGACCACCGATCGGTTGAGCCATCCCGCCTGTCCGGCGAACAACAGCGCCCCGACCGCGACGAGCCCGACGCCGAGCCAGATGGGCGCTTGGGGATAGCGGCGAGCGGTGCGTCGCGCGGCGCTCTCCGCCAAGTCGCTTCGTGGCATGAGCCACCACAGGAAGCCGTAGGCGATCGCCCCCACACCGGCGAGCGGAGTCGCGACGACGAACGCGACCCGGACCACCCAGACGGGAACAGCGGCGTGATCGGCGATGCCACTCGCGACCCCCGCGATCCACCGGTGATCGGGACGTCGCGACCACCGCGCGCGTTCGCCCGGCCCCGTCGTCAACATTCAGTGAGTCTGCCCGCGGGCCGCAGAGCCTGGCATCGGGGTCTTCCCGGGAAGAACCCTGAGAGCATCGGCTGGCCCTCAGGCATGTTCCCGATGGCAGACCACGGGGGTCGCGTGCGAACATCGCCCATGGCCGTGACCCGTTCGGTGTCGTCCCGGCGTCTTCGTCGAAGCGTCGGGGACCGTGTGCTGTTCGGCGTGGCTGGTGGCATCGGCGAACGCTTGGGGGTCGATCCGCTCGTCGTGCGGCTCGGCTTCGTGCTGCTGACGCTCGCAGGCGGCGTCGGCGCGATCTGCTACTTGGCATCGATCGTGGCATCGGTCGAACCGGCCGAGGGCGAACCGCCTAGCGATCGCGCGGCGAGCGGGCGGCGGACGATCGCGGTCGTGTTCGTGCTCGCGGGTTCGCTGCTGCTCCTTCGCACCGCCGGACTGTGGCTCGGCGACGACGTCGTGGTTCCTGCGGCGCTGGCGGTCTTCGGTTCCATCGTGCTGTGGACCCGCGCGACGCTCGGCCGATCGCGCCTCGCGCGACTGCTGTCGCGGAGCTCGACCGGCACGGTGCGGTTCATGGCGGGAGCCGCCTTGATCGCCGTCGGCGTCGTGGTCTTCGTCGTCGTCGGCCGCAGGTCGGGGCTCCTGTGGAACGGGCCGGCCGCGGCGGCAGCTGCCCTGCTGGTGGTCGGAGTCGTGATCGGACCCTGGATGACGCGGCTGGCGAGGGACGTGAGGATCGAGCGCAGGGATCGCATCCGATCCGAGGAACGCGCAACGCTCGCGGCCCACCTGCACGATTCCGTGCTCCAGACGCTCGCGTTGATCCAGCGAGCCGACGATCCCCGGCGCATGGCGAGCCTGGCTCGAACCCAGGAACGCGAGCTGCGAGGTTGGCTCTACGGACGCGCGCCCAGCGCAGGGCCGAGCATGCTCGCGTCCGCGATCGAGTCGGTGGTCGACCAGGCCGAGCGCGAGTACGGCGTGCCGGTGGAGTCGGTCGTCGTCGGCGATGCGCCGATCGACGCAGCGGCGGGCGCCCTCGTCGCCGCGGCTCGTGAGGCGCTCGTCAACGCCGCTCGTCATTCGGGCGCGCGGTCGGTGTCGCTGTTCATCGAGGTCGAGCCCGAGAGGATCACCGCGTTCATCCGCGATCAAGGCGTCGGCTTCCAACGAGCTGCGGTGGCTCTCGACCGGCGCGGCATCGCCGATTCCATCGAAGGAAGGATCGAACGCTCCGGCGGTGAGGTGTCGATCTCGTCGACCGAAGGCAGCGGCACGGAGGTCCGGCTCATGGTGCCGAGAGCGGCATCGTGACGATCCGGGTGTACCTGGTCGACGACCACGGTCTGTTCCGCTCGGGAGTGAGAGCCGAGCTGCGAAACGGCGTCGAGGTCGTGGGCGACGCGGGCACGGTCCTCGACGCGGTCGCCGGCATCGCCGAGACGGCGCCCGACGTGGTGGTGCTCGACGTGCACCTTCCCGACGGCGGAGGTGCGGCGGTGATCGAAGGGGTCGCTCGCGCGGGGGTGGACACCCGCTTCCTTGCCCTCTCGGTCTCCGACGCCGCAGATGATGTCATCGCGGTGATCCGAGCCGGCGCCCGCGGCTACGTGACGAAGACGATCGCACCCTCCGATCTCTCCGAGGCGATCAGGCGCGTATACGACGGGGATGCAGTCTTCTCCCCACGCCTCGCGGGCTTCGTGCTCGACGCCTTCGCGGGGGCGCTGCCGGTAGGTGAGATCGACCCCGAGCTGGATCAGCTGACCCCGCGTGAGCGCGAGGTGCTGCGCTTCATCGCGCGCGGCTACGCCTACAAGGAAGCCGCGCGAGAGCTGCACATCTCGGTGAGGACGGTCGAGACTCACGTGTCGTCGGTGCTTCGAAAGCTGCAACTGTCGAGCCGTTACGAGCTCACCCGCTGGGCGAGCGATCGCCGGCTGGTGTAGCCGGCCCGCGGGTCTCTCTCGCCCAGCTGCGACCGGGCGCCAGGATGTCGGCCGGGTCGAACGACGCTCTGAGACGCCGGTGCACGTCGGGTGCGGCGATCGCTGCGGCGCCGAGCCCCCCGGGTCCCCGGATCGCGGGCGCGATGCCGCCTGCTCTCTCGATCTTCGCGCGGATCGCGGCGAGCTCTTCGTCGGTCGATGCGGCGATCCATGCGAGGCCGACGGTGGCGAGGGCGGAATACTCCTCGAGTCCGGCCAGCGCCGGCCCGAGCTTCGAGGGGACGAGCGCGGCCTCCACGATCGTGCCGTTGACTGGCCAGGTCCACCAGGGCGCGGACGGGAACGGGAACGGCCCGCCGTCGTCACTCGCGGTCTCGGTGTCGGGGGCGAGGCGGCGCACCATGGCGGCGAGCTCGTCGACCTCGTCGGCCCAGCCCTCGAGCCGCACTTCGACCCTGTCGGGAGTCGCGAGCGCGCCGGTCACGAGCGGGGCTTCGGCAACGATGGCGGTCGCGAGCGCGAGATCGCCTGGCGTGGTGAGGGTGAGGGAACGCTGGGGGAGCGGCCGCACCTTGAGCGCGAGCTGGGTGATGACGCCGAGGGTGCCGAGTGAGCCCGTCGCGAGGCGGTGCAGGTCGTATCCGGTCACGTTCTTCACGGTGCGCGCGCCGCTGTGCACGGTGCGCCCGTCGCCGGTGACGAGCTCCATCTCGACGACGGTGTCGCGGATCGGGCCGACGCGCAGGCGACGAGCGCACGACGAGCCCGACGCGATCACGCCGCCTACGGTGGAGTCGGGCGGCGAGTCGGCCGGCCATTCCTGGCCGTGCTCGGCGAGCAGCTCGGCGAGGGCGGTGCAGCGCATGCCCGCCTGCACGACGACGAGCATCTCCGCGGGGTCGTAGGCAACGACCTGGTCGAGCTGTGTCGTCCAGAGCTCCGCGTCGACCTCGCTCGGGTTGCCCTTGTCGACGTGGGTGCGTCCGCCGACGACGAGCACGCGGCGCCCGTGCCTGCTCGCCTGACCGAGCGCCTCGGCGACATCGGTGACCGTGCGTGGGTGGATCAGATCCACGAACCCTCCGGAAGGCCGGCCGCGTCATCGGTTGCATCGCCCGTGCCCGCCGCTGCGATCGCGAACTCCCCGCATCGGGCGCCGTCGGGCAAGACCTTCCGCGGGTTCATGCGGCGGTGAGGGTCGAATGCCTCGCGCACGCACGCCTGTGCGTCGAGGTCCTCTGCGCTGAACACGAGAGGCATGAAGTCGCGCTTCTCGAGCCCGATGCCGTGCTCGCCGCTGAGCGCGCCGCCAGCGTCGACGCACAGGCGCACGACCTCGTCGCTCGCCTGCAGCACCCGCTCGAGCGTTCCCGGGACCGAGCGGTCGAACGAGAAGAGCGGGTGCAGGTTCCCATCACCTGCGTGGAACACGTTCGTGACCACCAGCCCGTGGCGCTCGGCGATCGAGTAGACGCCGCGCATCACGTCGACGAGCTTGGTGCGCGGCACCACGCAGTCGTGCAGGTGGTAGTGCGGCGCGATCTGGGCGATGGCGCCGAAGGCGGACTTGCGACCTTTCCACAACAGGGCTCGTTCCGTGTCGTCGGCCGCGACCCGCACGCTCGAGACCCCGTGGTCGTGTGCTGCGGCCTCGACCTGGTGCGCTTGCGCCTCGACACCGGCTGTGGTGCCGTCGACCTCGACGAGCAGCACCGCCGCCGCGTCAACCGGGTAGCCGGCGTGGGCGAAGCGCTCGACGGCGCGCACGATGCCCCGATCCATCATCTCCACCGCCGCCGGAACGACGCCTCGCCCGATGATCGACGTCACCGTGGCCGCGCAGGCCTCGACGGTCTCGAAGCCGAAGAGCATCGTGCGTACCGCGGGCGGCACGGGCACGATGCGCACGCACACCCGGGTCACGACTCCGAGCGTTCCCTCGCCGCCGACGACCACCCCGCGCAGGTCGTACCCGGCCGCCTCGGGGCCCTCCGTGCCGACTCGTTCGACCGAGCCATCGGGCATGACCACGTCGAGCGCGAGCACGTGTGCGCTCGTGACGCCGTAGGCGAGGCAATGCGGGCCCCCCGCGTTCGTGCTCACGTTGCCGCCGATCGAGGACGTCTGCTGGCTCGACGGATCGGGCGCGAACGTGAACCCGCTCGCACGCAGGTGGTTCGCGAGATCGAGGTTGGGCACGCCGGGCTCCACCCACGCGAGGCGGTCCTCGGGCCGCACCTCGACGATGCGGGTCATGCGCGCGGTCACCACGACGAGCGCGTCGCCCATCGGGGTCGCGCCACCGGCGAGCCCGGTGCCGCTTCCCCGAGGAACGATCGGAAGGCCGTGCGCCGCGGCGATGCGCACGCACGCCTGGACCTGCTCGGTGGTGGTCGGCAGCACGACGAGCGCGCATCCCCCCTCGACCATCGACGCGTCGCGGGCATAGAGGCGACGCGCGAGGGGGTCCGCGAGCACCGGGCCGGGGCCGAGCGCGGCTTCGAGTTCGCGGCGCGCTCCGTCGACGTCGGCCATGGTTGCAGGCTACCGTCCGGTCGTGGGTGCATGGGCCGAGCTCGAGATACAGGAACCGGACCTCGCCACGTTCGGCCGTGAGCTGTTCGAGGGCAAGGTCGTCTTCCACGCGACGATCCGGCGCGACGGCGCGCCCCGCCTGCATCCGGTCTCGCCGTGGTTCGGGGCCGGCCTGCTGCTCGTGGCGTTCCGCGCGCGGAGCCCGAAGAACGACGAGGTCGCCCTCGACGGGCGCTACGCGATGCACTCGGCGATCGAAGCCGAGAATCACGAAGGAGAAGGCGGTGAGTTCCTCGTTCGCGGATGGATGGAGCGCGTCTCACCGGATCATCCGGGTGCGATCGCGCGACCGTACGAAGCGCCGTACGAGCTCGCCGTCTACGCCTGCGCGGTCGAGGAGGCGGTCGGCACGACCTACGACGGCGACCGGCCGGTCTATCGCCGCTGGAAGGGGTAGGGCCTCAGGCGACGCGGCCCGGCGACCCGTCGCCGGCGGTGTACGGCAGGCCCTCGGCGGCCCAGGCTTCCATGCCGCCCTCGACGTTGTAGGCCTCGAAGCCGCGAGCTTGCAGCATCATGGTGGCGAGCTCGCTGCGATTGCCGGTGCGGCAGATCACCGCGACGGGCGTGTCGTGGTCGAGGTCCGCGCCGGCGCCCGCCATGATCGAGTTCAGCGGCAGGTAGATGGCGCTCTCGACGCGACCGGCTTCCCACTCGTAGAGCTCGCGGCAGTCGACGAGCTGGATATCGGCCAGCCGGTCGTGCACCGCGCGCACGTTCGTGAGGTCTTCGTTCGTTGTCTGGTCGCTCATGGGCAAGAAGGCGATGCTACCAGCGGGGTCCTCGCATCCGCGATCGGTGCTCAGCCGAGTGCTGCCCGGAAGGCGGCGAGGTCGCGCTCGGAGAACAGCACGAATCGGACCTCTTCGACCTCGGTGTCTGCCCCGGCGACCGCCGCGAGCGCGATCGGGGCGGCCTCGTCGACGGGGTAGCCGTAGACCCCGGTCGAGATCGCCGGGAACGCGACCGTGCGAGCACGCAGCTCGTCGGCGACCTCGAGCACCGATCGGTGGCAGCGCTCGAGCAGCTCCGCGTCGCGTGGCGTGCCCGAGTACACCGGTCCCACGGTGTGGATGATCCACCGGGCGTCGAGGTCGCCGGCGATCGTGCCAACGGCCTCGCCCGTCGGGAGGGCGTTGCGTCCGCGCTCACGGATCACGCGTTCGCGGTCTGCGAGCGCTTCCGCCCCGGCCGCCCTCGTGATCGCGCCGTCGACCCCACCGCCGGCCCGCAGCGACGTGTTCGCCGCGTTCACGATCGCATCGACCGACTGGGTCGTGATGTCTCCCTGCACGAGCACGATCCGCGGCGCCATCGTGGCTCCCATCGTACGAAGGCGCAGCGGCGAGACTTCACGAGGGCAGCGGCGTCGGTAGGCTCGGACCTCGATGGATCTCGACCTGCTCGTGCTCGGCGACGCCAATCCCGATCTCGTCCTGAGCGGCGGCGACGTCGTGCCGGCCTTCGGGCAGGCCGAGCGTCTCGTCGACGAGGCCCGGCTCACGATCGGAGGATCGGGTGCGATCATGGCCTGCGCGGCTGCGCGCCTCGGTCTGCGCGTCGCGATCGCGGGGGTCGTCGGCGACGATCTCTTCGGGTCGTACATGCTCGACGAGCTCACGGCGCGGGGCGTCGGCGTCGAGGGTCTGGTGGTCGATCCCGATGGCTCGACCGGCCTCACGGTGGTGCTGTCGACCGAGGGGGACCGAGCGATGCTCACGTCGTCGGGCACGATCGGCGACCTGCGAGCCTCGCTCATCGATCTCGGCCTCCTGCGCCGCGCGCGCCACGTGCACGTGTCCTCCTACTTCCTGCAGGGAGCGCTCGCCCCCGACCTGGCAGAGCTGTTCGCCGGTGTGCGCGCCGCGGGTGCGAAGACCTCACTCGATCCGAATTGGGACCCGAGCGGGCAGTGGGATTCAGGGCTGGGCGCATTGCTCCCCGCGATCGACGTCTTCTTTCCCAACGAGAGCGAGGCCACGTTGCTCACGCACACGTCGGACCTCGACGCGGCGATCGCCGCGTTGCGGAGCCGGGGACCGCTGGTCGCGGTGAAGGTCGGCGACCGCGGGGCCGTCGCATCGGGACCCGGCGAGCATCTTCGCGTCGCAGCGGCCCCGGTCGACGCGGTCGACACCACCGGCGCCGGTGACTCATTCGACGCGGGCTTCCTGGCGGCCATGCTCGCCGGAGAGCCGCTCGAGCGGTGCCTCGCGCTCGCGAACGTGTGCGGGGCACTCTCGACGCGCGCGGTCGGGGGTGTCGACGCGCAGCCGACGCTGCAAGAGGCGCTCGACGCCCTGGAACGAGGCAGCGCCGCATGATCGTCTGCCTCGCCGCCAACCCGTCGGTCGACAAGCTCTTCGAGATCGCGCGGCTCGTGCGCGGCAACATCCACCGCCCGGACGGGTTCGTGCAGGTGCCCGGCGGCAAGGGGCTCAACGCCGTGAGGGCAGCGCACGCGCTCGGTGCCAAGGCGACCGCCGTGGCGCTGCTCCGGGGGCACACGGGCAAGTGGATCCAGGAGATGCTCGGCGCCGAGGGGGTCTCGGTGCGCGCGGTATGGACGCACGGCGAGAACCGGTCGTCGCTCTCGGTCGCCGACGGTGAGACCGGGGGGCTGACCGAGTTCTACGAGCACGGCGCCGGGGTGCCGCCGGCGGCGTGGGCCGAGCTGCTGCACGCCGTGGAGTCCACATGGGTGCCGGGCGCATGGCTCACGATCAGCGGCTCGACCCCGGTGGGCGCCCCCGATAGCGGCTATCGCGATCTCGTGAGGGACGCCAGGGTCGAGGGCGTGCGCGTTGCGCTCGACGCCGAGGGGGAGCGGCTGCGACTGGCGCTCGAGGCGAGCCCCGACGTCGTGAAAGTGAACGCCTCCGAGGCCTCCGACCTGCTCGGCGTGCCGACCTCCAGACGCGACGACGCCCTCGCTGCCGCAGCGAAGCTCCGCGATCTCGCGGGCGGTGAGGGCCACGCCGGCGTCGTGACGCGCGGTGCCGAGGGCGTCGTGCTCGCGACACCCGACGGCACGATGTACGAGGGCCGACTCTACGTTCGGGGTCGGTATCCGGTCGGAAGCGGCGACGCGTTCCTCGCCGGGCTCGTCACGGCGCTCGATCGAGGCGACGAATGGGAGCCGAGCCTGCGGCTCGGTCTCGGTGCCGCGACCGCGAACGCGGAGATGCCCGGCGCCGGCAAGCTCGACCCTGCTCGCGCGGCCACGCTCGCCGCGCAGGCCGACGTGCGGCAGGCCTAGCGTGGCCGGCGTGAGCACTCGGGAGATCCGTCCCGACGCCGCCGTTCGCGGACTGTTCCTCACGTTCGGCTTCGTGATCGCGGCGTTCTTCCCGTTCCTCGCGCTCTACCTCGACAGCAAGGGGCTCGGCGGAAGTCAGATCGGTCTGGTGATCGCGGCCATGGCGATCGCGCGCATCCTGCTGAACCCGCTCTGGGGACATCTCGCCGACGCCACGCTCGGACGGCGTACCTGCCTGCAGATCGGCGCGTTCATGTCCGGATGCTTCGGGCTCGTGCTCGCGGGAGCCGACAGCGTCACGGCGATCGCGGTGGCCGGGTTCCTGCTCGCCGCCGCGATGGTGAGCACGGGTCCGAACATCGACGCGATCACGTTGGAGCATCTGGGCGTCGACCGCATGAGCGAGTACGGGAAGATCCGCTCCTGGGAAAGCCTCACCTATGCGACGGGGTGCCTCACGCTCGGGTGGGTCTTCCAGGTGGCCGGCGTCGGGTGGGCCATGCCCGCCTACGCCCTCGCGAGCCTGCTCGTCTTCGCCTGGTCGTTCACTGTGCCGCGCGACACCCCTCGGCACGAGGCGGCGACGAAGGGAAGCAAGCTCGGCACCCTGGGCGCCGTGTTCCACGAGGCGCCCCGGTTCTGGAGGTTCCTCGTAGCGGTGTTCCTCGTCTGGACCGGGTTCAACGCCGCTTGGAACTTCATCGCGCTCAAGATCGCGAGCGAGGGCGGCGGCCCGCTGCTGGTGGGCATCGGCACCGCGGCCGGCGGGCTCGTCGAGGTCGCGATGATGCGATCGAGCTCCCGGTTGCAGGCGAGGTTCGGCGCACGGCGCGTGTACGCGCTGGGGTGCGCCGTGTACGCGATCGGGTTCCTGCTCTGGGGGTCGATCTCGAACCCGACGATCGTCTCGCTGCTCACGATGCTCGAGGGCATGGCGTTCAGCATGTTGTTCACGACGAGCGTGGTCGTCGTCGGACGCCTGTTGCCGTCGACGCTGTACTCCACGGGGAACTCCGTCGCCCAGATGGTCGGGTTCGGGCTCGGACCGATCATCGGGGCAGGGGTCGGAGGGTACGTGTACGAGACAGCCGGCCCGATGACCCTCTACGCGGGTGCCTCTGCCCTCGCGCTCTCGGGCGGGGTCGTCGCATGGTTCGCCCTGCGCGGTCCGGAGCTCGATGCACCGGTAACGACCGCCGACGACATGCCTGCCGATCCTTCTCTCGCACCGCCGGAGCCGTTGGGGTGAGTGATGCCGGACGGATCGAGGCACAGCGCGACCTCGTCGCAGGGCTGTTCCCCGAGCTGAGCCTCGAAGGATTCCAGCCGATCGAGGGTGGATGGACATGCGACACCTACCGCGCCGGCGACTCGTGGATCGTGCAGCTTCCGCGCACCCGGTACGCCGAAGAACGTCTGCGGCGCCAGATCGAGGTGCTCCCCGAGCTCGCCGGCGAGGTGTCGTCGGCGGTGCCGATGCCCGAGCTGGCATCACTCGACCCCCGTATGCATGGCGTATCGGGCGATCGAGGGTGTGCCGTGCGTCGAGCTGGGCGCCGACGGCATATGGCCGGAGCGGCTCGGCCGGTTCCTCTACGACCTGCACATGGCGCCTCCGGAGTTCCTGGGCATGCGCGTGACGACCGCGAGAGCGGTGCGTGACGATCTGCGAGAGCGCTGGATGCGACTGCGCGAGCTGGCCTCGCCGTATCTCACGGGCGAGGGTGCTCGCGCCGTGCACGCTTCGATCGAGGGGATCTTCGACGACGACGCAGCGTGGGCCTTCGCTCCGTGCGTGACCCACGGCGACCTCGTTCCCGAGCACGTGCTCGTGACGCCGTCGGGCGATCTCGCCGGCGTGATCGACTGGGAGGAGATCGGCGTGGGCGATCCGGCGTGGGACTTCGCCTGGTTCGTGCACGCCATGCCGTCGGAAGGCGAACGAGCCCTCGCCGCGTACGGGGGCCAACCCGACGCCGGCTTCGCGATCCGGGCGGCGCTCTCGTTCGCGCTCATGCCGCTGCACGAGCTCGAGCACGGTGTCGAGACGGACCGCCCCGACCTCGTGACGACGCGGGCGCGCGACTTCCTCGAACGCTCGCAGATGCTTGGCCCGCAAGCGGAATCGAGCCTGTGACCTGCGCGTTTGCAGGCTCGCACCGGCGCCGGGACGATGAAGGGCCACGGAACATCGGGCCGGGACGATCGGCCATCACGACCAGGGAGGCACCATGGGCGAGGAGTCGGACAAGGACCATGGCAAGCTCGACAAAGCCAAGGACAGCGCGAGTGAGCTGGCGGGCAAGGCAGCGGGCACCGCGAGCGACCTGGCAGGCAAGGCCGCAGAGACCGCGAGCGGATTGGTCGACAAGGCCGAGCCGCTGATCGAAAGGGCCAAGGAAGCGACCGGCGACCTCTCGGCCAAGGCCGAGCCTGTGCTCGACAAAGCTCGCGAGACCGCGGGCGAGCTGGTCGAGAAGGCCCAACCCGTGTTGGACAAGGCCGTGGAAGCGGGCGGCGACCTCCTCGAGAAGGCGAGAGAGCTGCTGAAGAAGGATCCGAAGGCCGGGGGCGGAAGCGGCGCCGGCGACGGTGCTGCAAGCAGCTGACGACACACCGACGACAGACGAGGGGGCGTCGTGGTCAACGCGTACATCCTGATCCAGACCGAGGTGGGCAAAGCCGGCCAGGTCACCGACCAGATCCGCGGCATCGACGGCGTGGTCGCGGTTGATCCCGTCACCGGTCCCTACGACGTGGTCGCGCGGGCCGAGGCCGCCGATCTCGACCAGCTCGCGAAGATCACCGTGATGCCGATGCAGGAGCTCGAGGGCATCACACGCACGCTCACCTGTCCGGTGCTGCTCCTGTAGCGCAGGACGCTCGACGCACCTTGCGGAGCCCTCGCAGTGACGATCACGATCAGGCGTGACGACGAGATCAGCGACGTCGACGGCGATTGGTTCCGCGCTCGTTGGCATTACTCGTTCGACTCGTACTTCGACCCCGAGTACGTGCAGTTCGGCACGCTTCGGGTGTTCAACGACGATCGTTTGATACCCGGCGCGATCTGGCCGATGCACCCGCACCGCGACATCGAGGGGCTCACCTACGTGGTCGAGGGATCCTTCCGCCATCAGGACGATGTCGGTGGCGCTCCGGGACCGCTGCCCGCCGGTTCGGTGCAGCGCATGACGCTCGGACGCGGCGCCTGGCACTCGGAGCAGAACGCCAGCGAGAGCGAGCCGATGCGGTTCATCCAGATCTGGATCATGCCCTCGCAGCGGGGTCTGGAGCCCGGCGTCGAACAGAAGGTGTTCACGACCGACGACCGCACCGACACCCTGCTGAAGGTCATCTCCGGTGACGGAGGCGATGCGGTGCTGGTTCACCAGGACGCCCACGTGTTCGTCTCGCGCCTGAGCGCCGGGGCGTCGGCGAGCCACGATCTCCAGGCAGGTCGCGGGGCCTACCTCTACGTGATCGAAGGCGACGTGGCGCTCAACGGCGAGCGAATGGAGACCGGCTCGGCCGCCCAGGTCCGCGACGAGGCATCGATCGAAATCGAGGCGAGTGCCATCTCCGAGCTCATCCTCGTCGACGTCGACCTGGCAGCGAGCGCCACGGGCGCTTGAGAGCGTTCATTCGTCGACCCTCACGGGGAACGGCAACGCCACCGGGTCGACGAAGGGTGAGCGCCCCTTCGAGTCGAACCGATCCATGCGGAAGCGCTCGGCATGTTCGACCACGTCGGTCCTGCCCTCGAGCGCGAGGTCGACGGCGATGCGTGAGACGGCGGGGCCCCACATCATGCCGTGGCCGCACGCGCTCGCGACCCAGACCCCCTGCACCTCGGCGCCGTCGCGCGAGACGAGCGGACCCGTGAGCGGAAGGTGGTCGGGCGTGTACTCGATCGTCGCGGCCCACGCCTTCTTGATGCCGAGCCCCTTCGCGGCCGGCACGAGCCGGTGCAGGCGCCGCTCCATCTTCCGCAGGTGGCGCCAGTCGATCGCGCGAGCCGGGCCGGGCTCCTCGTCGGGGTTCGACATGCCCCAGAGGAAGCCGCCCTCCTCGGGACGCCAGTAGATGCCAGCGCCGATGTCGAACGCCATCGCCGTGGTATCGGGGTGCAGAGCCTTGCTCGCCGCGGTCACGACCACCTGGTGGCGCGCGTAGCCGACCCAGGCCCGTGCACCCGCGGTCCTCGCGACCGACTGCATCGCCGGACCGCCCGTGAGCAGCACGCGCGCCGTCGTGATCGTGCCCGCGGTGGTCTCGACGCCCGTGACGATGCGGCGCCCGCCTCGACCGGCCCGGGTACGGAGCCCGGTGAACGCCACGCCTTCGCGCAGCTCGACGCCTGTGCGCTGCATCGCGAGCGAGTACGCGCGCACGTTCCGCGGAGGGTCGACCCAGCCGTCGGTCGCCACGTAGGAGCCCCCACGGAACCCCGTCCCTTCTTCCATCGCCGGGATCAGCCGGCGCACCTCGTCGGCGTCGACCCACGACGCGTCGAGGCCGGTCGCGCGCTGCATCTCGATGCGCTCGCGCGCTTCCCGCTCGTCGGTCGCCGACACAGCCAGGATCACGTAGCCGCGCCCGACGAACCCGGAGTCGGTGCCGTACCGCTCGGCTTGTCCCTCGTAGAAGCCGATCGACCAGCTGCCGAGTCGCACCGTGTCGGGCGATCCCCCTTGCGCACGCACCATGCCCGCCGCGCGGCTCGACGCACCCTGCCCCGCGAGATCTCGGTCGATCGTGACGACGCGGCCGATGCCCGCCTCGCGCGCGAAGACCGAGGCCCAGCCGCCGACCGTTCCGGCGCCGACCACCACGAGGTCGGCCGCGTCGCTCCTCACCATCGCTCCGGTCCTCCCACGCGCCGCACGGAGGCGAAGTCTAGAGCCTGACCCAGCGCCTCCGGTCGACAGGACCCCGCGTACCATCACCTCGATGGATCGGCGCACCCGGATCGAAGAGGTCGTCGTGGTGCTCATGCTCTCGCTGCTCGCGAGCGCGGTGTACGCGATCCTCAGCCTGCTGGAAGCGCCGCTCGCCGGCGTCGTCGTCGCATCGGCGGACCAGAGCCAACAGCTCGCCCGGCAGCTCGTCGGCATCGTCTTCGGCTTAGCGCCCGTGTTCCTGGTCGTCCACCTCGCTGCGGCGCTCTGGTGAAGGGGTCGCCGGCATCGGCTTCGCGGTCGATCGCCCGGGTCCCGACCTCGCGAAGGGGCTCGCGCTGTTCGCGGTGATCGGCCTCGCCGGCGTCGGCCTCTACCTCGCTGCCGTGGAGCTCGGTGTGAACCGGTTCGTGGTGCCCGCCCCGCCCCTCGGTCACTGGTGGACGGTGCCGGTGCTCCTGCTCTCTGCCCTGGAAGCCGCGCTCGTCGAGGAAGTCATCGTGCTGGGCTACCTCGTGACCCGGTTGCGGCAGCTGTCGTGGTCCCCGATCGCGGCTGTCGCCGGAAGCTCGCTGCTGCGGGCCTCCTACCACCTCTACCAGGGCTGGGGTGGCTTCCTCGGGAACCTCGCGATGGGCCTGCTCTTCTCGGTGCTCTTCCTGCGATGGCGGCGCACGTGGCCGTTCGTGATCGCGCACTTCCTGCTCGACGTCGGCGCGGGCATCGGCTACATCGCCTTCCGCGAACGCCTACCCGGATTCTAGAGAGCGAGGATCCGGGACCGTTCGGCCCTTCCTCTCGAGGGCGCGGCGTGGGTACGATTCGTACCCGCGCATGCGGCGCGACGACGACGGAGGTGCTCGGCGTGTCCTCGGTATTCGATTACCTGAGCGGGCGGAGCGTGCCTTTCGTTGTCTTCCCCGATCCCGAGTCCGACGTGGCGGAGCGCACGGCGGAGCGTCACGGCATCGACATCGGCGAGATGGTGCGGACCGATGTCGTCTCGGGGCGGTTCGGGTTCGCGCTCATGGTGGTGCCGTGGGATCGCCGGCTCGACCTGACGCTCGTCCGCCGGGCGATGAACGACCCCGAGGTCCGGCTCGCCACGCCCGAGGAGATGAGCGAGAAGGTACCCGAGTTCGACGTTGACTCGTGGCCCCCGCTCGGCTTGCTCCTCCTTATGCCGACGTTCGTCGATCGCCAGGTCGCCGATAGGGAGCAGGTGGTCTTCCCGGCAGGCAAGCCGTCGTCGCTCGTCTGCCTGCAAGCGAGTGAGCTCTTCCGCGAGGACCCGGTCGTGATCACGTCGCTCACGAGCGAGACGAGGAAGCAGGAGCCCGCCGGCACCCGACGAGGCAACCTGTGGGCGGTTCGAGAGGGTCCGGAGCACCCGGCGATCGGCTGAACGGCGCGTCGCGAGGTGAACGTTCCGTGACGGATACGGGCCCGGCATTGCCGCTCGGTGCGTAAGCGCGTACCGTTGGTGTCGGGATATCCCCATCAAGACCGAACCCCGGCCAGCGCGCCGGGGATTCGTGTTTCCGGGGTCGGTTCGCTCCTCGACCGCTACGTGAGGTCACGCGGGATCGCTCGTTCCCATCGCCGACGGAAGCGTTCTTCACCGTCCTCGTGGACGACCAGGTCGATGGTCGCGTGGTAGGCGGAGGCGTCGCTCGCGATGGTGCATTCGGCTCGTGAGATCACCGTCGCCTCGGGCCATCGCATCTCGAATTCGGCCTCGCCTCTGGCGACGGCCTGTGCGGGGTCGACGGTCGAGACCGAGACGACGCCGTCGTAGTGGCTCCGCATCGCCGGCACGGTCTCGGTCGCTTCGTTCTCGGACGTGCTGCCGGCGTTCGCCGACGTGATGCGCGTGAGCGCCTCATGCGTGACCGACCAACGCACGCTCTCGTGCGGAGCACCTGAGGTGCCCGCCTCGTCGGGGTCGCCGAGGTTGGGCGGGGCGAGCGAGGGACGTTCGTCGACCGGTGTCGGGCCGTCGAGCACCGGGAGCTCCAACGATGCCGACGCGCGATCGACCGAGAGCGTGACCGGCTCGGGCGGGGACCAGGCGTTCGGCCAATCGGTGCCGGCGAGATCGAGCCGCACCCGATGGCCGGGCTCGAACGTCCACGACATCGCCTCGAGCACGAGCTCGATATCGACCGCCTCGCCCGGGGTGAGCGCCGAGGGATGTTCCCGGGACTCGCGGTGTGCGAGGTTCAACATGCCGCGCGTCACGAGCGACGACGTGCCGTCGGGAAAGACGTCACAGAGCTTGGCCGACAAGAAGGAGACCGGTGCGCTCGAGGTCACGCGCACCCGCAACCGGGCGTGCCCCAGGATCTCGAGCTCGCGGTCGAGCGGCTCCCATGTGTACGTGAGCGAGTGCAGCTCGTCGGGGCGCTGGTCGTCGGGCTGGCCCCAGGGCATGACACCGGCGCACGAGATCCAGGCCGTATGACCGACGTCGCCTCGCACCTCGAGCTCGTCGAACCCTCCGTCGGGGTGGTCCGGCTCGGCGAGCGAGTCGACGAGCTTCCACTCGGTCGGGCGGAGTCGATCGGCGGGCCAGGTCGGCTCGTATCGCCACTCACCGCGGACCTCTGCGCGGTCGGGCGCCGGCAGCGTCGAGCGCTGGGCGAACAGCACGATCGGCGGCTCGCGGTCGACGCCGTTGTCGATGCCCTTCAGCCAGCGGTCCCACCACCGGACATGTTCGGGGATCAGATCGTGGTTGGGTCCCGGGATCGACGTGTCGGTCGAGGCGTGCGCCCACGGCCCGATCACGAGGCGCTTGGGGCACGTCAGTCGCTCGAACGTTCGCAGCGAGTTGTTGCGGTATCCGTCGGCCCACCCGGCGACGATCATGGTCGGGCACTCGATCGCCCCGTAGTCGACGAAGAGCGATCCGGCCTTCCAGTAGTCGTCGAGGCGCTGGTGTTCGAGCCACGTGAGCACCCAGGGCTCGGTGGTTTCGAGGCGGCGATCCCACTCCTCGCGCCAGCCTTCGCCGTACACATCGGGCACGGGGGGCAGCGCGTTCATCGCCACCATGTACGTCGGGTAGTCGATCTGATCGAGCTGCTTCACGGCGCCGCCGTAGTAGTGCACGTCGTCGCCGTAGCGATCGTCGGTGGCGTAGACCGGGATGATGGCCTTCAGTGCCGGCGGGCGCTCCATCGCGATCTGGATGCTGTTGAACCCCGAGTACGAGTACCCGTACATGCCCACCGTGCCGAGCGACCAGGGCTGCGTGGCGAGCCAGTCGATCACGGTCGCCATGTCGGTGCGCTCGACTGCCGGGTACTCGTCGGTCGCGATCCCCTCGCTCGATCCGGTGCCGCGAACATCGAGCCGGCAGAGCACGTAGCCGGCCTCGGCGAGCCGCCGGTACTCGCTGCGGGAGTGACCGGTCACGTCGTCCTTCCGGTAGGGAAGCGCCTCGAGCACGGCGGGCCAGGGGCCCGCGCCGTCGGGGCGATAGAGCGTGGCCGCGAGGCGCACACCGTCTGACATCTCGATCGATACGTGTTCCCGGCTCGTCATGGCGGCGAGCCTATCGAGCGCCGGACGTGCTGGCGCGACGGCCGGTCATGTCCAGCCACGGAACCAGACTCGCGCCTTCCACAGCGTGTCGCTGATTCGGCCGGCGGTGAGGATCGGCCACATCCAGAGGAAGAGGCCCACGGCGGCCGCGAAGTACCCCCAGACGAACGGCAGGTACGGCTTTCGTCGGGAGATCGCGGGCAGGCCTGAATCGGGGTCGAGCGCGACTTCGCCGGTCTCGCTGTCGCGGATCACGAGGTAGGCAGCCGCCAGGTCGCGAAGCGCATAGACGGCTGCGAGCGCCATGAACGGGGTGAACGGCAGGGCGTAGAAGAAGAACTGCGGTCGCGCGACGAGGAACCACGGCAGGTACAGCCCCGCGAACGCGACCACGACGAACCCGGGTATCCAGTCGCGTTTTCGCCGCCATGCCCAGGCGCAATACGGGATCGTCCACATGGTGCCCCAGAACAGCACCGGGTTGCCGATCGCGAGGATCTGGCGGATGTCGGGTCCGAGGTCCTGCACGAAGTAGCTCACGGGCCGCAGCATCGGGATCCACGTCCACGCTCTCGAGTAGTAGCCGTGCGTCGGAGTGAAGGTGTCGGTGTCGGGGTCGAGCTCGGTCGAGCGAAGCCCGCGGTGGTACTCGGCGATGTCGACATGCTGGTTGAACCAGTCATTGAGGCTCGCATCGAAGTGCACGAACCACGGGATCCACGTCACGGTGTAGACGATGAACGGCACGATGGCGAACGCGACGGCGATACCGAGGGTCTCGAGGCCGAGGGTCCGGCGGATGGCAGGGCCGTAGCCCAGCCCGCCGCGCCGGCGCCGGGTGGTCTCCCAGAGGTACGTGAGCGCGATCGCCGCTGGGATCGCCATCGCTCCGGACCACTTGACGGCTGTCGCGGCCCCCAGCGCGGCGCCGGTTGCCATGCGCCAGGGCCGGAAGAACGGCGACGGCACTCGGTTCGGCATCGGCGCGGATGCCGTCTCTTCGGCCTGCCCGTCATCGACGTGCGGTGCCTCGACGTCGGATGCGGGGGCGACAGCCGCGACGCGACGATCGATCCAGCGACGATCGCACAGCAGGAGCAGGAACCCGAGCGTCACCCAGAACGCCAGGTGGATGTCGAGCAGTGCGATCCTCGAATGCACGACGTTCAGCCCCTCGACCGCGATCAACAGGCCCGCCGCGAACGACCAGGCGGGCTTGGCGAACAGCAGCTGGGCCATGAGCGCCGTGAACACGGCCACGCCGACGCCCGCGAGCACCGACGTGAACCGCCATCCGAACGAGCTCATGCTGAACAGCTCGATGCCGAACCCGATCGTCAACTTGCCGAGCGGCGGGTGTACCCACGAGCCCATGTCCCACTCGTGCTCGAGCCAGTAGGTCTCGTCGCCGGGCTTCACGAGGCACACGTCGTCGGAGGCCCGTGTGACCTGCACGCATCCGGCCTTCGCGTAGTACACCTCGTCGAAGACGAGCTCGCGCGGGTCGTCGACCGCCGCGAACCTGATCACGCCCGCGATCGCCGCGACCGCGATCACGGCGACCGCAGGCCGGTTCAGACGTCGACGCAGGGCTGACACCGGCCAAGCCTACCGGCGGCGGCCTCGCGACCGGTGCCTACCGATCCCTGAGTCGCAGCACGAACTGGCACCCTTGGAAGACATCGGTGATCGAGGCGGTCTTGTTGTCCACGAGCCCGGCGTCGAGACCGTGGCGCTGCACGACGGCGAACGACAGATCGGTCTCGACCTTCGACGCCTGCTTCGGCCACGCGACCCAGAGTCGTCCGTTCGGCTCGAGCGAGCGCTGCAGCGCTCCGAACCGGCGCTCCAGCACCCGGCGCTGGGTCACGAACAGCACCGCGACGTCGATGCCCTTGAGGACCCTCGCCAGGAAGTCGACCTCCGGGGGAAGCGGCGCCTGTGCCTCGAGCAGATCGTCGAACCCGCCTGGTGCGTCGGCGAGCACGACCCGTGACCCCTGCCTGATGCCGAGCTTCTTCCACAACGGGGTGGCCGAGTAGTCCTTGTGTCCCTGGGCCATCGTTGCCTCATCGTATGAACATCCTGAACTTCCGCCCGTGGGCGCTGGGCGCTCATCGTGTCACTCTGATGCCATGGGTGGAACCTTGTGGCTCGTGGCGACCCCGATCGGCAACCTCGGCGATCTGTCGACGCGCGCCCGCGAGGTGTTCGGTCAGGTCGACCTGATCGCGTGCGAGGACACGCGTCGCACCGGGCGCCTGCTCGCGGGTCTCAAGATCAAGGTGCCGCTCATCTCCTACTTCGAGGGCAACGAGCGTGAGCGCCTCGACGAGCTGTTGCGCCGGCTCGGCGACGGCGACGACGTCGCGCTCGTGAGCGACGGGGGCACCCCGGCCGTCTCGGACCCCGGCTATCGGCTCGTGCGCGCCTGCATCGACGCCGGCGTCGAGGTGCAGGTCGTGCCCGGCCCGTCGGCCGCGATCGCGGCGCTCGTCGTCTCGGGTCTGCCGACCGATCGGTTCGTGTTCGAGGGCTTCTTGCCGCGGAAGCCGGGCGAGCGCGTGCGCCGGCTCGAGGGGCTCCGTCACGAGCCGCGCACGATCATCGTGTTCGAGTCGCCGCTGCGTGTGCAGACCCTGTTGCGTGACGTGCTCGTTGCGATCGGCGACCGTGAGATCGCGGTCGTGCGGGAGCTGACGAAGCTGCACGAGCAGGTCGTTCGTGGCCGGGTGAGCAAGGTGTTGTCGCGACTCGGCGAATCAGAGCTCAAGGGTGAGGTCGTCGTCGTGATCGGAGGAGAGCGGGTGCGGCCCGCACCCGACATGTCGGCGTGCGCCGATGAGGCGCGTGAGCTGGTGTCGGGTGGCATGCGCAAGCGGGACGCGGCGCACGCGGTCGCCGATCGCCACGGCGTGAGCGTCAACGAGCTCTACCGAGCGCTGCTCGACGTCTGATCAACGCGACCGAGTCCGGGCTGGCTGGGTTGGCAGGACCGCTCGCGCTACCGCGCGAACGTTTCGGCGAGCGCCCCCAGTCGCTCCTTCCAGATCGTTCTCGCTCGCTCGACCTCGCCGGGGTCCTCGAGTCCGTCGATCTGGAGATGCACGGCGGACCTCTGCTCGCTCTTCTGCGTGAACCACGCGGACATCCTCGTTCCCGAGCCATCGTTCACGTCGAACCGCGCGGAGCGCCCGGGTTGTGACGTCCGCACGCGCAGCGTGCCCGGGTCCAGCCAGCGTCTGCGGCGCCGTGCCTCGGTGAACACCTTCGACAGCGTCAGCGCATCGACCGCGAAGGTCTTCGATGCGTAGGCACAGTAGCTGCCGTCGGCCCGCTGGTTCACGGCGCGCATCCCTCGCGCCCGCTCGTAGCCGACCGTCACGGCTTGCGCCCACCAACCGTCGACTCCGTGCTCGTCGTGCATGTAGCGCGCGATCTCGCGATGCGTCCGCGATGTCGCCTGCCACGCGTCGAGCAGTCGCAACCACTGCTTCCAGTCCTTGCCCGAGCCTCGCCGGATGGCTTCGTCGGACTGCCCGAGGTCCTCCGTCACTGGTTCCGCGATGGATGCAGCCCCCAGGACCTGTCGCCGGGCCGCCGTGTAGCGTTCGCCGGTCTTGGTCATGCGGGTGCGGGTCGCCTTCTTGCGAGCCTTGTCGGTGGTCATCTGCTGTTCCCTCCTCGAGGGCCGCGCGGTCGAGACCCACGCTCCCGTGCCGTCGGCCCAGGGGTACACCAGCAGACGCCGCCTTCGAGGCGGAGCCCCTTTGCCCTCTCGAGCCGGCTGCGTGGGGTCCGGGAGCGAGGGTTCGGCGTGAAGGTGTCGCCGTCGGAAGAACGCTACACCCGAGCCCGGAAGGCGGGCAAGGCACTACTAGTCTGATCCAGACTAGTAGCACGCCCTCGTATCATGACCCGATCATGGGCCGGGATACCTTCTTCATCTCCTCAGCGATCCCGTACGTGAACGCCGAGCCTCATGTCGGAACCGCCTACGAGATCATCGCCTGCGATTTCATCGCGCGGTATCGACGGCAGCGGGGTGAGGCTGTGCACTTCCTCACAGGGACCGACGAGCACAGCCTCAACGTCGCCCGCTCCTCGGCGGAACTCGGGATCACGCCGCAGGAATGGGTCGATCGCATGGTGCCCAAATGGCAGGACGTTTGGGCTCGGCTCCAGATCTCCAACGACGACTTCATCCGGACCTCGGAAGCGCGTCATGCCGAGCGGGTGCAAGCCTTCGTGCAGAGACTCCATGACCGCGGTGAGATCTACCTGGGCACCTACGAGGGCCCCTACTGCGTCTCGTGCGAAGAGTTCAAACGGGAGAAGGAGCTGATCGACGGAAACTGTCCGATCCACGGACGGCCTGTGGAGATCTTGAGCGAGGAGAACTACTTCTTCCCGCTCTCGAAGTATCAGCAGCCGTTGCTCGACCTCTACGCTGGTGTTCCAGGATCCGTGCTGCCGGACTTCCGTAGGAACGAGATGGTCTCGTTCGTGCGCGGAGGGCTCGATGACCTTTCGATCTCCAGGTCCGGCACTGATTGGGGCATCCCCTTGCCGTGGGATCCCAAGCACGTCGTCTACGTGTGGGTGGACGCGCTCCTCAACTACGCGACCGCGGTTGGTTTCGGGACCGACCAGAGCATGTTCGAGCGGTTGTGGCCGGCCGACGTACACATCATCGGCAAGGACATCATCCGGTTCCACGCGGTCATCTGGCCGGCCTTGCTGATGGCCGCGGGTGTCGAAGTCCCCAAGACGGTGTTCGCCCATGGGCACGTCAATGTGAGCGGCGAGAAGATGTCCAAGAGCAAGGGCACCGGCATCCACCCCTTCGAGCTCATCGACCACTTCGGTGTGAACTCGTATCGCTATTTCTTCATGCGGGAGATCTCGTTCGGTCAGGACGGGAACTTCTCGTGGGAGGCGATGACCGAGCGGCACAACGCCGATCTTGCGAACGGGCTGGGCAACCTCGCGAGTCGTGTGCTCGCCATGCTCGCCAGCTACTTCGACGGCCTCGTGCCCGAGCCCGTCACGCCCGGGGCCGAGAGTGACATGCCCGCCGTGATCGAGGACGCTCTCGGTCGCTACGACAGTCACATGCTCGACATGCAGCTCCAGCCGGCGCTCGTCTCGGTGTGGGACATCGTCGCCCGAGCCAACCACTACCTCGTCGAGAAGGAACCGTGGAAGCTTGCCAAGGACCCCGCCAGCCGCGATGAGCTGGCGAGCGTGCTCTACGCCGCGGCCGAGACGCTGCGGGTTTTGGCGATCGCGATCGCGCCGATCATGCCCGGGGCCGCCGCGGATCTTTGGTCCCAGCTCGGCATCGGCGAACCTCTCGCGGATCAGCGACTTCCCGCCTCAGGCGCGTGGGGCGGGCTCGCGGTGGGTACGGAAACGGTCAAGGGTGAGTCGCTGTTCCCCCGTCTCGAGGCCGCCTGGTCCGCGTAGTCGGCTCCGTCGCCCCGCGGGACTTTTCCACACGGCTGCACTCTGGGGTGAGGCTTGCGGGAATCGTGTTTCACGTGAAGCTCCCTCCATCGACCGCATATGGAGACCCGTGTAGTCTCGGCGCTCGTGACCAACCGGAACCTTCAACCCGCGGCTGACACCGGAGCAGTTGACACCCACTGCCACCTGTTCTTGCTCGACCCGGAACCTGCAGATGTGGTCGAGACATCGAAGGCGGCCGGCGTCGATCGGCTCATCTGCGTCGGCATCGACGTCGAAACGAGCCGGCGGTCGGCCGAGCTCGCCGATTCTCTCGAGGGTGTGTTCGCCACGGCAGGCATGCATCCCCACGACGCCTCGGCCTTCGACGGATCCGCCGCGTCGCGCCTCGAGGAGTTGCTCGGGGACCCCCGGGTGATCGGAGTGGGGGAGTGTGGGCTCGACTACTTCCGCCTGCGTTCACCGGCCGAAGACCAGATCAACGCGCTGCGCGCCCACATCGCTTGGTCCAACGAGTCGGGCAAGCCGATGGTGGTGCATGTGCGCGACGCATGGCCCGACATGCTTCGAGTGCTCGCTGAGGGTTCGGCCGAGCACGTCGTTATCCACTGCTTCTCCGGCGACGCCGACATCGCGCGAGAGTGCGCGGCGCGCGGCTACTTCACGAGCTTCGCCGGAAACCTGACCTATCCCAAGAACGAGCATCTCCGGCAGGCGGCCGCAGCGGTGCCGCTCGGTCGGCTCCTGGTCGAGACGGACGCGCCGTTCCTTTCGCCGCAGAAGTTGCGAGGATCGACGAATCATCCCGCCAACGTGATGCTCACGCTCGCCGAGTTGGCGCGGGTGCGAGGCGAGGGTGTGGACGATCTCGTGGCCGCGACCGCGGCGAATGCTCGTGCCGCCTTCCCCGGACTTCGTTGACGGAGCCCGCGAGCACGCCACGACCGTTCCGCCTGGTCGAACGCACGTTCGATTCTCAAGGTTGCAGTGAGAGTTGAGGGTTTGTTAGGGTGCGCACCCTGCTTGAAGGCTTCGACCGGCACCGGCCGCTTCCCTGCGAGGCCTTCCTCTAGCACCGTGGAGGAAGGTTGCCGATCCGCGCCAACAGGGTCCGCCGCTTGCGGATCCACCGAGCGACCATGGGCTTCACCGTCGTGGTGGGCATCGTGCTCGTCGCCGGCGTCGTGAACCTCTCTCTCCGCAAGCACGTCAACCTCGTCGTCGACGGCCGTCATCAGACCGTCGCGACCACCTCGGACTCCGTCGAGGACCTGCTCGCCGATGAAGGCATCACCCTCACGTCGGCGGTCCTCGTACAGCCGTCGCCGATGAGCACGATCGCCGACGGCATGACCGTGGTGGTCGACCCGGCGCGGGTGGCGTCGGGTGCCGAGGCATTCCTCGCTGCGAGCGCCCCCGGCGCCGTCGGCCCGACGAGCGAGCCGGGCGCCGACGCCGCGATGTTCGAAAGCCCCATCGATGTGGGGGTCTGGGTGATGGCCGGGACGGAGCTGGACCCCGTCGACATGACGGATCGGCTCGTCGAGAGCGACTTCTCCGCCTCGAGCGTCGGAACGTCCCCGGTCGTGTCCGTGCAAGCCGTCGTGCTGGGGAAGGTGCGCGACGTCTTGACCAACGCGGACACGGCCGGGGAACTCCTCTCGGCCATGGGGATCCAACCCGACGCGAACGACCGCGTTCGGCCGTCGCCCGAGACCCCCCTTCACGCCGGCACGACCGTCTCCTTCGACGACGTGCGAGTCGTCACCAAGATGGAAGCCATCAGGATCGCGTTCGATGTGCACACCGAGTACACGCCGCGCATGACACCGGGCACGCCGGTCAAGGTGCTGCAGCAGGGTCGCGACGGGCGCGGTATCGGCACCTTCGTCGTGACGTCGATCAACGGCGAGGTCGCGTCGCGCCAACTGATCGGGCGATGGATCGAGCGCGAGCCGGTGACCGAGCAACGTCTGTCGCCGCCGCAGTCGATGTACGGCGGAACCACCGATGTGCCGGGCGCCGTCGCCGACGCACAGACAGGTCTGGCGACCTGGTACGACCCGCCGTGGGCAGGGCTCACCGCGGCGCACCCGACCTTGCCGTTCGGCACGCTCGTCACGGTGACCGACGACGAGACCGGCCGTTCCGTTACCGTCACGATCAATGACCGGGGACCGTTCGGCACGGGAAGGATCATCGACCTCTCTCCGGAGGCCTTCGCGGTCCTCCAACCGCTCGGCGCGGGCGTCCTCGACGTCAGCATCGCCTGGTGAGAGCGGCGGCCTCGGGGCCGCTGCGATCCGCGATCTTGCCGCTCGCCACGGCATCAGGCCGACGAAGTCACTCGGCCAGCACTTCCTGATCGACCCCAACCTCGCCCGAGCGATCACGGCCGACGCGGGCATCGGCGCCGGCGATCTCGTGGTCGAGATCGGCGCCGGTTTCGGATCGCTCACGGTCGCACTGGCAGCCGTCGGTGCAGAGGTGCTCGCGGTGGAGGTCGACCGGGGCATCGCGCGAGCGCTCGAGGAGGTCACGGCCAGCGTCGCGTCGGTTCGCGTGCTGCACGCCGATGCGATGAAGCTCGACTGGAAGACGGAGCTCGGCGAGGCGGGCGAGCACGGCGGGGACGATCGCGACGCCGGCGATCGAGGCACGTGGACGCTCTGTGCGAACCTTCCGTACAACATCGCCGTGCCGCTCGTGCTCGACACACTCGCGGGAGCTCCCGCCATCGATAGATGGGTCGTGATGGTGCAGCGCGAGGTAGGCGAGCGTCTCGTCGCCCTGCCGGGCGACGAACACTTCGGCGCCGTGAGCCTGCGCGTCGCGTACGGCGCTTCCGCATCACTCATTCGTCGCGTGCCGGCCGCGGTGTTCTGGCCTCGGCCCAAGGTCGATTCGGTCGTCGTGCGTCTGGACCGTGTGGCGGTGCCGCCTGTGGAGGTCGACGAACGATCGTTGTGGCGTGTCGTCGACGAGGCGTTCGCCGAACGGCGGAAGACCATGCGCAACGCCCTGCGCCGGCTGGGGCTCGACGCCGACAAGTCCGACGAGGTGCTCGCGAGCGCGGAGGTGGCGCCCAACGCCCGCGCCGAAGAGCTCGACCTCTCGGCGTTCGCTGCGATCGCCGAGCGGGTGCCGGCTCCGTGAAGGCCGGCCGGTGAGCGAGCCATCGCCTCGGGTCGTCTCGCGCCGGGCCCACGCGAAGATCAACGTCTTCTTGCGCGTGCTGGGGCGCCGCGCCGACGGCTTCCACGACGTCGAGAGCGTCGTGCTCCCGATCTCGATGCACGACATCGTGACGGTCACAGACGCCGGTGGCCCGGGTGGCATCGAGATCAGGGTCGGGGGGGAGCCGGAGCTGGCGCGGCAGGTATCGACCGAGCCCGGCGAGAACCTCGCCGGGCGAGCTGCGCTCGCGCTCGCCGGGTTCGTCGGCCTCGACCCTTCCTCGCTCGGTGTATCGCTCGACGTGCACAAGCGCATCCCCGTCGCGGCCGGCCTCGGCGGTGGGAGCGCGGATTCCGCCGCGACCCTGCTCGCCCTCGATGAGCTCTTGGCCTGCTCTCTAGACGACCAGGCGCTCCTCGAGCTCGCGACACATCTCGGGTCGGATGTTCCTGCCATGCTCGCCGGTGAGTCAGTGCTCGTGGAGGGCCGAGGCGATCGCATCACACCCGTGCACACGGGGAGCACCTGGTGGGTCCTCAAGCCCTTCACCTTCGGGGTCTCGGCTACCGACGCCTACGAGTGGTGGAGCGACGCACCCGTGACCGGGCCCGATCCCGGTGTGCTGATCGCTGCGCTCGAGACCGGCGACGTCGAGCTGCTGGGCGATGCGATCTTCAACGACCTGCAAACCGGCGTCGTCGGGCACCATCCCGAGGTGGGTGAGGTCATCGACCAGTTCGCGCACGCCGGTGCGCTCGGTGCGATCGTGACGGGAAGCGGTCCGACCGTCGCCGCCCTCGCGCGACACATCGGCCATGCCGACGCGCTCGCCGCGGCGGTGCCCGGCTCGGTCGTGGTGAGCGCCCCGCCCGCGCGCGCCGAACCGCAACCGGCGCGAGATAATCGAGAGTGAGCGCGGTCACTCGAGCGCGATCCGGGGTCGTCTAACGGCAAGACACGGGCCTTTGGAGCCTGGAATGGAGGTTCGATTCCTCCCCCCGGAACGAACGTTCACCCCTCGAGTTCACGCTGCTACCAGTCCTTGTCGTCCGGCACCGTCCTTGCTACGGCAAGCTCCTCTGCTCACCGGTATGCGAACTCACAGGAGGGGGGCGGCGGTGGCGTTCCTCAAGGACCGGCCAGGTGACGGGCCCTCACCGACGTCGTTCCCACCGAGGTCGTGGTCAACGGGCCGGATGACCTTGCCATGTCCCTGGTGAAGGGCACGATGTCACTGATCTCGGCGGCGGCTCGCGCCCCGGCGCGTTCGGCCACGGCCCGCCCTCTCACTAGGCCTCGTACCGATCGAGGACGCGCTCGGCGCGGTCGAGCTGGCGGGGCACGTCGTCGGTGTGGTGGTGGATCTGCCAGGACGTGCACCGCAGCGCGTGGTGGGCGACGTACGCCCGAAGCACGCGCGGCTCGATGCCGGTGGCCTCGACGACGTCCCAGACCGGTTGATCGTGCCCGTCGAGGTCGTACGCGAACCTGACGAGATCGAAGCGGGGATCGCCGGCGCACGCGCCCTCCCAGTCGATGATCCCGGTGAGGGTGCCGTCGTCGCCGGCGAGGATGTTGTCGGTGTGCAGGTCCAGGTGCACGAGTCCGTCGGTCGGGAACCACGCCGGGTCGGCGTCGGCGCCGACGGCCTCCACGCGGTCGAGCACCGCCGCGCTGCGACGACCCCCGGTGCGCAGCGGCTCGTGCATCGCCCACCCGTCCACGCCGACGGTGAGCGTGTGCACGACGGACGCACCCCAGGGGCGCAGGTCCGGCGCCGGCAGCGGACAGGCGACACCGGCCATGGCGGCGACGCACTCGACCACCTGCTCCACCATCGCCGGTGACGGGTTGCGCACCGACGCACCCGGCAGGACCTGCTGCGCCGACAGCGTCCAGCCGTCGACGGCGAGGACGTGTGGGTACTCCGGCACCGGGACGCCGCGTGATCGGAGCTCGTCGAGGCCGGGGAGCAGGACCGCATAGCGCTCGGCGACGGTCTCGTCCGGGAACCACTTGAGCACCACCGGCGCGCCGTCAGGCGCCGTCGCGAACCACGCACCCTCGTCGGACACGCCGGCCTCGGCGCGAGCGCCGAGCTCGAAGCCCAGTTCGCGCAGCCGTGCGCGGTTCACGTCGCCGGTGGCCTTTCGAACACCACCGTCACCTTCTCGAACCCGAGCGAGCCACCGAACCCTCGAGCCGCATGGTCATGACCTCCAGTATGTCCGTGCACTCGCGCATCCCAGAGTCGCTTCACTCGCCCGGATGCCAGAGGCCTGAGGCCGCGAAGCCGAGCTCCGGGACGGTAGAGCCACCCTGTCGTGCAGTAGCGGCGGTCGGGGCGGCCTCGCCCACGCTGGCAGTGGCTACATCGACTGGTGGGGCCTGAAGGGTTGGACCGGGCTGTCCGCCAGCTTCGCTCGCAACTCTGCGCTCACCTCGCCGAGGACCTCGCCGTGAACCACGGAGACGATCGTAAGGATGGCTTCGGACAGCTCGCCGAGGTTCTCGGAGTGCTCGATGAGCGCATCGGAGTCCCTGTATCGCTCGATGACCATGCACTCGGACTCGTCGTCGTTGAGGTAGATGTCGAACTGCAGCGTTCCGCTGTCCTTGGTCCTCACGATGTCCATGGCCTGAGCGGACAAGCGCTTGTACTCCTCGACCTTGCCCTCGTGGAACTTGAACCGAGCGATACCAAGAAGTTCACTCACGATTCCACCTCCAGACTTGTGCGTTGCTTGATGAGATCGAGGCGCTCGGTTGTCATGGCGAGCGTCCTCCGATCGTAGTACCTGCACTTGACACGCTTGTTTGGAGCTTGCTACATGAGCTCCCATAGCCCATTGCCTGGTTCGGGTGTCAAGCTTACGTGTGGCCGTTCCCCCGGAACGATCCATTCCCCCCGGGAACCGTGCTCCAGCCGGCATCGTGTCCCTCGGCCGGGCATGAGCGCCGCAGACGATTCAGTTGACCGATCGAAGGAGGCCGTTCGCGGTGAGGAACGCCTTCGCGACGCCGGCAACATCCTGTCCGTCGATCACGATCTTCCCGACGAGCTCGGTCACCGTGTCGCTGGAGAGTCGGGCGCTCACCGCGTCGAGCAGCCGCCGAACCTCGTCGTTCAGTTTCTCGGTGCGGATCACGGGCGTGATGTTCTCCGCGTCCTGGAGGTGCTTGTCGTCGAGGAGCGGGATGAATCCGTTGGCCTCGATGCTCGGATCCGTCGAGAACATCAGGGCGATCTGAACCTCGTCGCTCCTGAGCGCGGCGACGGTCTGCGGCCCTCCGGCGTCCAGTGGCTCGAAGTCCTCGAAGAGGATCCCGTAGACGTCTCGAAGGCCCGGCAGGCAGAAGGGCCGGAGCGGACACTCGGGCGGTGCGCCGATCGTCAGCCGGTCGGCGACGGCGGCGAGCGAGCTCAGTGTGGTCAGGTTGAATTCCTGCGCCGTCTTCGCGTTCGCCACGAACTGATTCGTGTCCTCGGCGGGCGATGGTGTGAGCACGTGTGATGCCTTTCGGCCGGAGGCGCTCGCCGACCTGCCTCGCGACATCGGTCGGATCGCTCGACGCCTGCGCGTTGGAGTCGAGGAACAGGAGCAGCGACGACATGTACTCGGGCTTCAGATCGATCTGGCCCGACTCCAACGCGCTCTGTGAGACCTCGCGAGACCTCAGGTCGAACTCTCGCTCGACCGTGAAACCGGCGTGCTCCAGGACCTGCGCGTACATCTCCGCGACGAGCTGATTCTCGGCGAAGGCGCCGGACACCCCGACGACGATCGTTCTCGCGCGCGACGGATGCCCGGTTCCCGACGGGCCGGAGCTGATGCACCCCGCCGTGAGAGTGCTCGTCGCGACGATGGCTGCGGCGAGGGTGAGGCCGGTCCGCCTCACGTCGACCGCACCTCGATCGGAACGGTCGAGTTGCGGCCGAGAAGCGCCCGGGCGGGTGTCCGCCCCTTGCCCTTCAGGTCCAAGATCCGGGTGGGCCCGAACTCGTACCGATCCTCCAGTTGAACGGCCGTCGCCTCAGACACCAGAACCTCACCAGGCTCTCCCTGCTCCTCCAGCCTGCTCGCGACGTTGACGGTGTCGCCCCACAGGTCGTAGGCGAACTTCCTGCGCCCGATCACGCCGGCAACGGCCGGCCCGGTGGCCACACCGCCGTGGACGACGATCCGGTCGCCCGACGGCCATCGGACCGCACCCGCTTCTCGGATGACGTCGAGGGCCATCGCGATGGCGGCTCCCGCATGATCGGCCATCGCGACCGGCGCGCCGGCGACGGCCATGTAGGCATCGCCGATCGTCTTCACCTTCTCCAGGCCGTGCCGGTCGGCGATCTCGTCGAACCGGCTGAACAGCTCGTCCAAGGCATGGGCGAACTCATCCGGCGACGAGCGAGCGGCCTGCTGGGTCGATCCGACCGCGTCGACGAAGATCACCGTCACCTCCTCGAACGCCTGCGCGATCCGCCGCCCGGACGTGACCTTGAGCTGGTCGACGACGACCTGCGGCAGGATGCTCAGGAGCAGGCCGTCGGATCGGAGGCGCTCCTGGTCGAGCTGACGCTCGCGTAGGAACAGCGTTCGCGTGAACCGCTCCATCCGATGCGCGGCCAGACCGCCGAGGAACCCGAACGAGACGAGATAGAGCGTCGCCAGCACTCCGCTCACAGGCGCGACGTATCGAGTGGCGAAGGCATACGGCAGATATGCGCTGATGCCGATCAGCGTGATCAGCAGAACCAGGACGAACCGCAGCCGCAACAGTGTGTAGGTGAATGCAGTGATCAGGATGACGCCGACGTACCCGTACTCCGCGGGCAGCGTCTGGATGTTCGAGGTGTAGTACACCCATGAGCCGATCGTCGCCGTCGCGATCGCGACCGCGACCCATTCCCAGATCCGGCCGAAGAAGGGCGTGAACGTCAGTGCGAGGCCGATGACCAGCATCGGGATGAACACGCCCCATCGCATGATCCGGTCGAGCCGGAGCTCGGAGATGGCCAGGATGTAGTGGCGCAGGAGCAGACCCCACGAGATCCAGAGGACGATCCCGGCCACGAAGGCGAAGCGGATGTTCCCCAGGTGATGGCGGAATTGATCGGCACGGAACGCCGATTCGAGCGCCGGGTCGCGGAACCGAAGCCGCAGCCGATCCAGGCCGAGCCGCCGTCGGGATGGCTCCCGAACGGCCGTCGTTGTGTCGATCTGGTCCATCGCTCTCTCTCGTCGTACAGGGTCCAGCCGGCGTCGATGCCGGGAGATGGAGGCTACCGATATTCGGCCACTACGCGTCGTGCGCCGGACCTTGGGTCAGGTTTCGGGCACCGGGGTGCAGGGTGGAGCTTGCGCGCCGCAGAGGACGAGATCCTCGTCTTGCTTCACTGAGGCGACCAGCTCACGCCGGTCGATGAACGAGAGGCCGCCACCATGGTCGAACGAAGGCACCGACCCGACCTCGGTCCCGGGCGGCACCTGGTAGGCGACACACCCGCCATCGATCGGGATCGCCTGGAGGGCGGGGTCCGCCGGACAGGTTTCTGTCAACGTGACCGTGACCGGGCTCACGAGGTCCGACCCGATCCCGACCGTGAAGGTCGCGCTGTTCCGGACGATCGTCGCCTGCTCCGTGCCCCATCCGAGCGGCAGATCGCCGATGCACGGAAGCTCAGTCGCCGTCGGGACCGCCTGCGCCATCAACTGCATGGTCCGGCCCGTGCCGCACGTCGCGTTCCCCACGGCGCCGCGTGAGGGGAGGAACAACGCGACCCCCGTCAGCATGGCCAAGAACAGCAGGAGCAACGTGGCGACGATCAGCACCACGCGGCGGATGCTCCACCGCTGGATGGCGATGGGTTCTCGTGGCGGCGCGAGCCCGCGGAACGTCTCCAGCAGCCCTCGCCCGTCCGCCTTCATCGACGCTCGCAGCTGCGAGGGGCTCGCCACACCCCGGGTCGCGGCGAACGCCTCGGACAGCTCCTCGGGTGTGAAGTATGCGAGCGCCCGCTCGTAGACGAGCTCCGGATCCGAGCGGAGGGCGAGCACCAGCATCATGTTGCCGAGGTCGACCGCCTGGCGCCACGGTGATGGGCGCACCTGCACGAAGAAGACGTCGATCAGGCGCAACCGTCCGTCCTGCACCATCAGGTTCGCGGGCTTGATGTCGCGGTGGGACAGCCCGACGTCCCACATCCGCCGGATCAACTGCAGCCCGTCGTCGATGATCTGATCGTCGACGTCGGCCTCGCTGATCTCGACCGCGTCTTCGAAGAACTCCATCGCGATCAGGTACTCGCGCTCGGGCGTGATTTCGACGATGTCGAGAGGCTCCGGGGTCGAGAAGCCCTTCCCGCCGAGGAGTCGCAGCGTGTAGTCCTCGTACTCCACGAATCGTCGGACCGTGCTGAAGGGGGTCTCGTCCTCGAGACGACCGTAGAGCATGGTCCGCCCGAGCTTGTACCAACGGTCCGCCCGCACATGACTCTTCGCGTAGAGCTTCGCGAAGACCGACCGTTCGAGCCCCTGGTCGTCGACGATCCGCATCTTCAGGGGCGTGGAGCCGCCGGAGCCCTCGAGCCCGACGGGCTTCATGCTCAGAACCTCGTAGCCGAGCTGCTCCTTCATGGCGAGCTTGATGGCCTCGCCACGCGTACCGGTCACGTCGAGGTGCGCCGCCTTGCCGCGAGTGCCGTAGTGCACGGGGTAGACATCGTTCGGCGCGTACGCGCGGAACAGCGCGATCGGGATCGAGACCCCGAGGAACACACCGAACATCGCGTCGGTGAAGTGGTCGATCCCGAGGTAGACGCGGAGCAGAGCAGCCATGATCAGCACGACCGGGCCGATGGACTTGGCGTACATCCGCGGTCGGCCCGGAATCACGAGCATGTACGCGATGCCGACGACTACGACCGCGAGACCCGTCATCGGTATCGAGGGGGCCGAGAAACCCTCCCAGGCACCGATGATGGTCACATCGAACGGTCGTGGCCGAGCTGCGAGGCGCAACAGTCCTTCCGCCGAGAGCCCTACGAGTGCCACGCCGATGAGGTACAGGGTCAGGTGCCGCCACCGCCGGAACCACGCCACGATCACGACGGTGAGCAAGCTGAGGAGCGCGAGCCCGTATCGCGATGCGACCGCGTCGACCGATCGGGCCAGCGCGTCGAGCCACCCGACGCGCAGCGAAGTCGCCACATCGGTGATCGCGGCGTCGAACCGGTCGAGCGGCGCAGGGTCGTAGTGCAACCAGATGCAGCCGGGGATAACCACGAATACGACCAAGGCCAATCGGAAGACACCGGTCGCGCCGATCTTTTTCGGCAGCGGAGGCGGCGCTCCGGTTGGGCGCCGGACGCGCCCATGAGCCGCCGAGACGTCTATGACGCCGTCGCGACTGGACGCTGTTGCACGATGTTCCATGCCTCTTGTCCCCTCGTGATCCTCGCATGATCGTCGACGGCCGGTACAAGCGACGAAGCCGCGGGCCACTCACGAGGGCGCATCTCGAGGTTCGTGCAGATCTCCGCCAGCCCGCGATGCATCCCGACAGCGGTTGGCAGTGGCATGGCCAGGTAGATTCCTGCACGGCGATCGCCGCGAGCACGACGATCCAACGAGTTGACTGTTCAGCGCGCACGACGACCTGCGTCACGCCCGTCGTCGATGTGGGACGATGAGCTTCCTGCGCCGATGGCCCTCGACCCCTACAACCCTGGACGACGACGGTTGGCCGAGACCACGAAACGGACTCCTCGCTCCCTGGCCCTGGTGGTGCTCGCCGCGGGCAAGGGCAAGCGGCTGAAGTCCGTCACCCCCAAGGTGCTGCATCCCATCTGTGGGCGAGCGGTGCTGTGGCACGCGGTGCAAGCCGGGCTGGCCGCGAAACCCGACAAGGTCATCGTCGTGGTCGCCCCTGGCGCCGACGATGTGCGTGCCGAGGTCGCCTCGTGGAAGATCGCACGCAAGCCGATCTTCGTGGAGCAAGCGCAACCCCGTGGCACCGCCGAGGCCGTCGAGATCGCGCGGCGAGCGATCGGCCGAGCCGATGACGTGCTCGTGGCCAACGGGGACTTCGACCCCGTGATGCCCGATGACGTGGTGACGCTCGTTCGCTCGTACAGGCGATCGGGCGCCACGGCATCGCTGCTCACAACGGTGGTCGACGAGCCGGGGTCGTACGGACGCGTGATCCGTGACGCGCGCGGGCGATTCGTCGAGATCGACGAGGATCGTGACACGCCCGGTGCCGACGCCATCAGCGAGGTGGGCACGAACTGGATCGTCTTCTCGCGGCGAGCGCTGTTCGCAGCGCTGCCACATGTCGATGATCGAACGAAGCAGCAGGAGCGCTATCTGAACCGCGTCTATCCCATCCTGCGTGAGCAGGGCGGAAGGGTGACGGCGGTGCCTGCCGACACCGGCGGTTACATGGGGGCGAACTCTCGCGCGGGACTCGCGGGGCTCGAGCGACTGGTGCGCGAGCGCGTCAACGCCGGGCACATGTCAAACGGCGTCACGCTCGTGGACCCTGGTGCCACCTACATCGACGTCGATGTGGAGATCGGCGCCGACTCCGTGATCTATCCGAACACGTTCCTCGAACGCGGCTCACGCATCGGCCGAGCGTGCGGCATCGGCCCTTCGGTGGCGATGTCGGCCAGCGAGGTCGGCGACGGCTCGGTCGTGCGATTCTCGGTGCTCGAGGACGCGCACGTCGGCCGTGGTTGCGAGGTCGGGCCGTTCGCACGGCTGCGCGGTGGCGCGGTGCTCGAGGACGACGCGCAGGTCGGCAACTACGTCGAGGTGAAGGCTTCAACGCTCGGCCGAGGTGCGAAGGCCAAGCACCTGAGCTACCTGGGCGACGCCGAGATCGGCGACGGTGCGAACATCGGCGCAGGCACCGTGACCGTCAACTACGACGGGTATGCGAAGCACTCGACCAAGGTAGGTTCCGGGGCCCGGATCGGGTCGGATACGATGCTCGTGGCGCCGGTGGAAGTCGGTCGCAACGCCAACACCGCCGCCGGGTCGGTCATCACGAAGAGCGTGCCCGACGGCGCGCTTGCGGTCGAACGCAGCGAGCAACGCACGGTCGAGGGCTACCGGGAACGCAAGGACGCCGAACATCGCCGGCGACGGCGATCGAGGAAGACCTAGGGGGCGGCGCGTGGAGATCATCACCAAGAAGCGGATGATGCTGTTCACCGGCACGATCCACCCGGCGCTGGGGCACGAGATCGCCGATTGCCTGAGCGTTCCAGTGAGCGAATCTGAGCTCAGGCGGTTCGCATCGGGTGAGATCTACTTCCGGGCGAAGGAGAGCGTGCGCGGTGCCGACGTGTTCGTGGTGCAGACCCACTACGAGCCCGTCAACGAGGCGCTCATGGAACAGCTGCTGATGATCGACGCCATGAAGCGCGCGTCGGCCAAGCGCATCACCGCGGTGATCCCGTACTACGGCTACTCGCGGCAGGACCACAAGGCGCTCTCGCGTGAGCCGATCAGTGCGAAGCTCGTGGCCGACCTGCTCTCGACGGCCGGGGCCGATCGCGTGATCAGCGTCGACCTGCACTCCGGGCAGATCCAGGGGTACTTCGACTTCCCGTTCGACCACCTCACGGCGTTGCCGATCCTGTCGAACCACTTCTCCGATGAGCTCGGACTGCACGGCGACGACCTCGTGGTGGTCGCACCCGACGCAGGGCGCATCAAGACGTCGGAGAAGCTCCGCGAGTACCTCCACGCCGACCTGGCGTTCCTCTACAAGCGCCGCAGCCGGCACGAGGCCCACAAGATCGAAGAGATGACGGTCGTGGGTGAGGTGGCAGGCCGACCGTGCGTCATCGTCGACGACATGATCGACACAGCGTCGACGATCTCAGCCGGTGTGCACGTGCTGGCCGAGATGGGCGCGGGCCCGATCTACGTGGGCGCGACGCACGGCATCTTCAGCGGCAAGGCTCGTCAGCTCTTGGAAGAGGCACCGATCGAGCAGGTGGTGGTCACCAACTCCTTGCCGATCCCAGAGGAGCGCCAGTTCGACAAGCTCAAGGTCCTCTCGATCGCCCCGCTGATCGCGAGCGGCCTGCGAGCCGTGTTCGAAGACGCAAGCGTGAGCGAGATCTTCGGCGGCGCCAACCAGGTCTAGCCTTCTGGCGGCGACTGCTGCGACTCTGGCAGGCCGAGCGCGACGGCCGTCGCTGGGACGTCGGAGGGGTTCGAGCCGAAGAACAGGTCGAACGGGTACGCCAAGCTCGGGGGCAGCGGAAGCAAAGTGGCGGGGATCGGCGGGGTGCCTTCCTCGAGACGAAGCTCGACACCGGTGGCCGCCTTCGTCACGGCGCCGAATGTGGGATCGCCGCCGGCCTGTTCGATCGGGGTGGCTTCCGGCACGGTGAAGTCGCCCGCGCCCGTTCCGCTTCCCTCCGCGCCGATGACGTGGAGATCGACGTTGGCGTCGGGACCCTGGCTGGTAGAAGGCCTGAGCTCGAGGCGCCACGGTCCCGCGGCGTTCTCACCGCCAGCGAGCACGTAGCCGGGAGTTTCGTCGGCGGGGCCGACCAGAGGTGTGTCCTCGAACTGCATCCGGCTCGCGATGCCGAACAGCGACTCGCGAACGTCGTCGGACGCTGTAGGGCCGAACCCGATCCAGGCGATGTACGGGTAGAGCCCCACCTGGAAGCGAACGTAGTGGCCCGGTCCACACGGCCCGTCGGTGACTGCGGTCTCGTCGAACGGCACGGGCCAGGCGGGAAGGTTCGGGCCGTTGCCAGCCTCGATCTCCTGCACGGTCTGCACATCGATCGCTACTTCGAGCATCGCGGCGCTCCCCGTCAGCTCGAGGCCGCCCTGAAGACACGGTGACGCGCCCAAGGCGGGATCGGCGTAGGACAGGAGCGCCAACGGAACGGGCCGCGGATCGGTGACCGGCTCTGGCCTCGGCGATGAACCGCCCTCGCACGCCTCCGCCTGCGGTTGGCTCTCGCCGGGAGCCGCGGTGGCTGCGCACGAGACGCCGGACGATCCGGTCGTCGCCACCCCGGCGCCTAACGGCCACTGGTTCACGAGGTACCAATCGCTGGGGCTCGTGATCGTGATCGTCTCGATGGTCGCCGTTCGTTCGAAGACCTCGTAGCGATCCGACCGGTCGCCACCCGGAACCCGTGTGTTCCCTGCTCCGAGATCGATCGAGCGCAGGCCGGCGAACGACACCAGCGCCACGGCCGCGACGGTGAAGACGCCCACCGCTGCGGTACCTGCCTGGCGCCTGCGGCTCCTCTTTCGAACCGTCTCGGGAAGCAGAGGGGCGACCCCGCCGACCGATCCCGCCCTGCGTTCGAGCAGCGCTCGAAGTTCGCGTTCGACGTCGTTCATGCTTCCTCACCTCTGATCCGTTCGCGGAGCGCTTCGCTGCCCCTCGCGACCAACGACTTCACGGCGGCGACCGAGCACCCGAGCACCTCGGCCGTGTCACGCTCGGACAGGTCCTCGTAGTACCGCAGCACGAGCGCTGCTCGTTGACGGGCCGGCAACTGACCGAGCGCCCGCCACAGGTCTTGACGAGCTCCGACATCGGGTTGGGAAGCGACCCGGCGCGCTGAAGCGGCACCCTCACGCGCGAGCCACGCCCGTTCCAGCCGGCGGCGGCGCAGTCCCGACGTGTGCAGGTTCACGATCGCCCGGCGGAAGTACGACTCGAACGCATCGGGCTGGCGCACGTGCCGGAACCGACCGACGCATCGCACGAACGCTTCCTGCGCGAGGTCCTCTGCGTGCACCCGATCGCCCGTGAGCAGGAACGAGAGTCGTACACCGGCGCCGATGTGGCGCGCGTACAGCTCCTCGAGCCCCGAGTCGGCGACCTGGTCGACTTCGCTCGACCGGTCTTCGACGCCCACAGGTATCCCTTCCGCCATGTCACCGATAGAGACGCACAACCCTGTCCGAAGGTATCGCCATGCGCGCAAGAAAACCCGCCACCCCATGCCGCCGACCTGCGGATTCGGGTACCATCGCCGGGTTCTGGCATCCACCTTCCCACGAACCGAAGGGCCCCCACGTTCGCCATGGAAACCAAGCTCACCGCCGAACGACGTTCCGACGCCGGCAAGGGTGTCGCCCGCAAGCTCCGCGCCGCAGGGAAGATCCCAGCCGTGCTCTACGGTCAGGGTCTCGAGACCACGCCACTGACGGTCGAGGCACGTGAGCTGACGCACCTGCTGCACGGCAGTGCCGGTTCGAACGTGCTGGTCGACCTCGTGGTCGACGGCGAGGAGCATCTCGCGATCCCTCGTGAGATCCAGCGCGATCACATCCACGCCAAGTTCGTGCATGTCGACTTCCTCGCGGTGAGCCGCACCCAAACGATCACCGTCAACGTGCCGGTGCACGAGACCGGAGAGGCAGCCGGCGTGAAGGAGGGTGGTGTGGTCGAGCACCACCTTCGCGAGGTACAGATCGAATGCCTGCCCCAAGACGTGCCCGACGAGATCGTCATCGACATCACCCACGTGGAGCTCGGCGAGATGGTGCACGTGAGTGACCTCGTGGCCCCGAAGGGCGTCACGATCCTCACGACGCTCGAGGACGCCGTGCTGTCGGTGGTCACGCCCGCCGCGCTCCGCGTCGAGGCCGACCTGTCGGTTCCCGGCGAGGAAGCCGTCGAGGTGCCCGCCGAGGACGAGGCCGCGGAGGTGGCCGAGGGCGAGGAAGCTGAAGGCGCCGAAGGTGAGGGACAGGGCGATGGTGGGCCCGGCGACGGCGAGTCCGGGTCCGAATCCGGCGAGGGCGGCGAGGGCTAGTCCCGGTCGCCGCCGCGCACACCGAGCCGCGCTCATGACCTGGCTCGTCGCCGGACTCGGCAACCCCGGCGATCGGTACGCGAACACGCGCCACAACGTCGGACGCATGGTCGTCCACGAGCTGGCACGTCGCGCCGGCGAGCGGTTCAAGAAGGCTCGGTTCTTGCCGGCGGAGGCCGCCGAGATCCGCGAGTCCGGCGAGCGTGTGCTGCTCGCCACGAGCACCCGGTTCATGAACGAGTCGGGGCCCTCGTACGTGAGCCTCGCCAAGAAGCACGATGTCGCGGCCGATCACGTGATCGCGGTCTACGACGAGCTCGACATCACGCCGGGAGAGCTCCGCGTGAAGCTCGGAGGCAGCAGCTCCCACAACGGCGTGAAGTCGCTGCAGCAGGCGCTGCGCGCCCGAGAGTTCGTGCACGTTCGCATCGGCGTCGGGCGCCCGCCCGGGCGCCAGGACCCGGCCGACTTCGTGCTGCAGCCGATCGGCAAGAAGCTCGAGGCCGAGGTCGCGATCTGGGTCGACCGAGCGGCCGACGCGGTCGGCAGCCTGGTCGCGGACGGGCTCGTCGCGACGCAGGACCGGTTCAACCGGCAAGCGCCGTCGGGCTGACAGCAGGGTCGGCTGCTCCACCATCTGTGCGTCCGACGCCTGTAGGGCGTTCCGGTGAGTCACGCCCGAGACGTTCGATCCCGGCCGGAGGGCGTACTCGGCCCTGGGTATCGGGGGGGTCGTTCGTCGGTCCTGTGTCCTCCCATGGCCATCGCCGACATTCCCTACCGCGGCCCGATGTGCCCGACCCTGCTTCAGGACGATGCTTCCACAGTCAGACGAGAGAAGGAGGTGACGGATGCGGGACATGCTGCGGAGCCTGAAGTACCTGCTCTACACGGGCGCAACACTGGCCACTCTGCTGCTCGCAGCCGGTGCCAGGTACAAGCCCACCCCCGGGAAGTAGGCCGGACGGCTCGACCAGGCACTGACCAGGAAGGAGAACCAGATGCTGCGTCTTCGCAGGGTGATGTACTCGCTCGGGGCCTTGGCCCTTTTCGCGATGTCGGTGGGTGCGGGCTTCAAGCCCGGCTCCAACTAAGCACGGCTTACGCTCGATCGAGAGGCCCTCGGTCCGACCAACTCACTTGGTCGTCCCCGGGGGCTTCTTCGCGCCCGGGCAACGATGGGAAGTCTCTTGGGGGACAAGCGGTCCACGACTTCAAGTCCGTCCGCTCGATTCCGATAGGAAACCATGAAGCTCATGCTCGTGTCGCTTTCGCTGGCGGTCCTTGCGGGCATCGTGCTCGGCGGGCACATGCGGAACCTGAGTGCGATCCGACTTCGATGGACGGCTCTTGCCTTGATCGGCTTCGCACTGCAGTGGGTCGCGGGGCCCGGAACGCTGATCCCGCTCACGTGCCTGTACATCTCGTTCGTACTGCTCACGATCTTCGCGATCAGGAACCTGCACATCACCGGGTTCTGGATCATCCTGGCCGGCGTCGCCATGAACTTCCTGGTGATCGGTCTCAATCAAGGCATGCCCGTGGCCGGTCAGGCCCTGATCGCATCGGGGCAGGCCGATACCCTCGATGACCTGATCAACAATCCGTGGCCGAAGCACCATCTGGCCTCCGACGACGACCTCGTGCTGTTCCTCGGTGATGTGATCGCATTGCCGCAGCCCGTGGGTCAGGCCATCAGCGTCGGCGACATCTTCACCTACGGCGGTGTCGGCGTCGTCATCGTGGCGGGCATGCGGACACCAGCTCGTCGGGAGGACGACAGCGCCGATGAGGCGACTGCCGACGATGCGGGAACGCTGCAGCATGCCGGGGGCTGACGAACGGCGCAGAGCGCGCGGGCGCGGCCGATCGATCGGGCTGCGACTGTTCGAGATGGCCCTGATTCTGCCGATGTTCGCCTACATCGGTCACTCGGTGTACTCGGGGTCGGAGCAGTTCGCCGACCCGCTGATCGTGATCTGGATCATCGCGATCGCGGCCGTCGACCTGTTGCCGGTGCCGACAACGGTCTCAACGGTCGTGTTCAGCCTGAGCTTCCCGCTCGAGCTCTCGGTAGCACTGCTCTACCCGACTCCCGTTGCGGCTTTGATCGCCTTCGCCGGCTCCGCCGATCGCGACGAGTTCCGGCGGGAGGTGCCCATCTCGACCGCGCTGTGGATCCGAGCCCAGATCGCCGCGGCGGTCATCGCGGAGAGCGTGATCTTCAAGCAGATCGCCACCCTCGACTCCGAGTGGTGGCGGCTGGGTCTGGCGGTGATGCTGGCCGCGGTCGCCGGATACGTGGTCAACGTGATGTTCGTGAGCCTCTACAACTACCTCAACCTCGGCGTCAAGCCTTCGCAGACGCTCCGAGATATCCACTCCGGTCTGTTCGGGGAGTTCGTGCTGAGCTACATGGGGCTCGCCCTCTTCAGCGTGCTCGTCGCCACGACGTTCAACAAGATCGGCATCCTGTCGATCTTCGTGTTCGTGGCGCCACTGGCGTTCGCACGACAGATGTTCACTCGGACCCATTCCTTGCAGGTAGCGACGAACGAGCTTGCGACCAAGCAGGCCGAGAACGAACACCAAGCCATGCACGACTCCCTGACCGGGCTGCCGAACCGTGTGCTGTTCCAGAAGCGGTTGACCGAGGCGATCGATGCCGCTCGCACGCGCGAGGAGCGCATCGCGGTGATGCTGATGGACCTCGACCACTTCAAGGAGGTCAACGACACCTTGGGCCATCACTTCGGCGACCAGCTCTTGAAGGAGATCGGCCCCCGTCTGTCGACCGTCTTGCGGGACGGCGACATGATGGCTCGTCTCGGTGGCGACGAGTTCGGGGTGCTCTTGCCGGATCTTCCCGACGACGAAGTCGCCTTCTCGATCGCGGGACGCCTGCTCGAAGAGCTCGCCGTTCCGGTATCGGTCGAGGGTCTTGCACTCGATGTCGCAGGCAGCCTCGGCATCGCGATCTTCCCGACGCATGGACAGAGCGCCGAGTCGCTCCTGCGGCGTGCCGATGTCGCCATGTACTCGGCCAAGGAAGCCGGTGGCGGCTACGAGACCTACACACAGAGGATGGATCAACACAACCCAGCCCGGCTGACGCTCGTGAGCCAGGTGCGGCCGGCGCTGGAGCGCGAAGAGTTCGAGATGTACTTCCAGCCGAAGGTGCGTTTGAACGACGGCCGTGTGGCCGGCGCGGAGGCGTTGATCCGATGGAACCATCCCGAGCGCGGGCTCGTGGCTCCCGACGAGTTCATCCCGCTCGTCGAGAAGACCGTGTTGCTCGGTCCGATGACGAGCTACGTCATGGAACACGTGATGCGTCAATGGCGCGCGTGGGCCGATCAAGGGATGGCGATCCCCATCGCCATCAACCTCTCGCCGCGCAGCCTGCTCGACCGCAACCTTCCCGAAGAAGCGGCCGCCCTCTTGGAACGGTTCGACATGCCGGCGTCGTTCCTGCGCATGGAGCTCACCGAGAACTTCCTCATGTCGGATTCGGGCCGGTCGAACGCCGTGCTCGACGGCATCTCCGAGGTCGGCATCTCCCTCTCGATCGACGACTTCGGCACGGGCTACTCCTCCCTCGGCTACCTCAAGCGCCTGCCGATCGACGAGATCAAGATCGACCGGTCGTTCGTGATGGACATGCATGCCGACGGCGACGACTACATGATCGTGCGTGCGACGGTCGACCTGGGCAAGAACCTCGGGCTGAGGGTCGTTGCCGAAGGTGTCGAGGACCGGGAAACGTTCGACCGTCTCGCCGATTTCGGGTGCGACGAGGCGCAGGGCTACTACATCTCACGCCCGATGCCGCTCGAGGAATTCGATCGCTGGCTGTCGGTGCGAACGCCCGACGCGATCGTGCACGAGGGAGCCGCCGCCCGAACCGACGTGAAGGGCCCGGTGGGTGGCAGGCTCCGCGTGGTCTGAGCGCTCGCCCGACCCCTCACTCGAATGGCTCGCGCTTCACACGTCCCTCGGTAGACTGCCGCTCGGAGGCCTGCCGCGCCGCGGCACGGTCTGTTTTCGGTGTCCGGTCCACGCCGGACTCGGGCTCCAAGGGGTGATCGGTGGGTCTCGACGAGATGCTCGACGTGCTGGTGCGGTCCGAGCCGTTCGAGCGCTTGTTGCTCGACCGAGCCCGTCCGATCGTGGCCCGCGCCGAGGCGGGCGAAGACTTCGTGGTTGCAGGCGTCGCGAGCGCTCTCGACTCGCCGGTGCTCGCGGTGGCGCCGGGCCCTCGGGAGGCCGACGAGCTCGCGAGCGATCTCGAGGCGTTCCTGGGAGCCGAGCGGGTGGCGCTCCTGCCGGCGTGGGAAGCACTTCCCTACGAAGGCATCTCGCCTGCCCCCGAGATCGCCGCACGCCGGGCGCGGGCGGTCGCGAGCGTACGGCAGGCCAAGGGCACGTTCGTGCTCGTGGCGCCGGTGGTCGCTGCGATGCAGGGCTTGATCCCCACCCTGGGCCTGACGCCCTCGCTGCAGTTGGTGGCCGGGCTCGAGCTGGCACCCGACTCGGTCGCCGAACGACTCGTCGATCTGGGGTACTCGCGTGCCGACGTGGTCGAGCATCGCGGCGAGTTCGCCGTGCGCGGAGGTGTGGTCGACGTCTTCCCCGGGACAGCGCGACGACCCGTGCGCCTGGACTACTGGGGCGACGAGGTCGAGTCGATCCGCGAGTTCGTTCCATCGACTCAGCTCTCGACCGAGCGGGTGGCGCTCGTCGAGGTGCCGGCGACGCGTGAGCTGATCCCCGATGCGGCGTTGCGCGATCGAGCGCACGCCGCGGCAGCACGAGCTCCTGAGCGATTCGCCGACCAGTTGGAGCGCTTCGCGGAGGGCCTCTTCGTCGAAGGCTCCGAGACGCTCGCGCCGTTCCTGTTCGACCGCATGCCGACGCCTGCCGAGGTCCTGCCCGACGGAGCGTGGGTGGTGTTGACCCACGTCCATCGCACCCGCGACCGTGCCAAGGCTGCCCACCTCGAGGGCGAGGCGCTCGCCGAAGCCTCGGGGTGGCCCGCGGCTCGCGTCTTCCACGATCTCGACGTCGCGCTCGGGCCGCACGTGCGACTGCACCTGACGGAGTTCGCCGAGGGGGTCGACCTCGGCATCACCGGTTGGGGGTCCGCGCAGGCGAACGCAGCAGAGCTCGTCGCCCGCGCGCGAGAGCTCGCCGAGTCCGGTCACCGCATCGTCTTGTCGGGCCGGGGGCACGGGTCGTTGGAGCGAGCGCGGGAGATCCTCGAGGGCGTCGCGGTCGAGCCCGTCGAGTCTCCTCTCGCCGAGGGGTTCCGGTTCCCAGCGGGAAACCTGGCGGTGATCACCGAGGAGGATCTCTTCGGCTCGCGGACACACACGCGAGTGGCCCCTCGGTTCACCCGGCGGGGCACCGGCTCGATCACCGACGAGCTCGAGCCTGGAGACTTCGCGGTGCACCGCATCCACGGCGTCGGGCGGTACACGGGCATCACGCACCGCGCGTTGGCCGGCGCCGAACGTGACTACCTGGTGCTCGAGTATGCCGCCGGTGACAAGCTGTTCGTTCCGTCCGATCAGGTCGGCATGGTCGCCAAGTACGTCGGCGGCGACGCCCCTCGCCTGCACCGCATGGGCGGAAGCGATTGGGCTCGGGCCACCGCCAAGGTCAAGCGGGCGGTTCGCGACATGGCCGGTGAGCTCGTTCGCCTCTACACGGTTCGCCTCTCGGTTCCGGGTCATGCCTTCGGGCCCGATACACCGTGGCAGCAGGAACTCGAGGACGCGTTCCCGCACTCGGAGACCACCGACCAGATCTCGGCGATCGACGAGGTCAAGGCCGACATGATGCTGCCCAAACCGATGGACCGGCTCATCTGCGGCGACGTCGGCTTCGGCAAGACCGAGATCGCGGTGCGGGCAGCGTTCAAGGCGGTCATGGAAGGCAAGCAGGTCGCCGTGCTTGTGCCGACGACATTGCTCGCCGAGCAGCACTTCATCACGTTCAGCGAGCGGTTCGCGCCGTTCCCCGTCACGGTGAAGATGCTGAGCAGGTTCGTGAGCCCAACCGAGCAGAAGCAGGTCGTCGGCGACGTCAAGGCCGGCAAGGTCGACGTGGTGATCGGCACGCACAGGCTGCTCGGAAAGGACATGGCCTTCCAGGACCTCGGTCTGTTGATCGTCGACGAGGAGCAGCGCTTCGGGGTGGCGCACAAGGAGCGGCTGAAGCAGTTCCGCGCGAGCGTCGACGTGCTCACCATGACGGCGACCCCTATCCCGCGCACGCTCGAGATGGCGCTCACCGGTATCCGCGAGATGAGCACGATCGACACCCCGCCAGAGGATCGCCAGCCGGTGCTCACCTACGTCGGCAGCTACGACGAGGGACTCGCGCTCGGCGCCGTGCGGCGCGAGCTGCTGCGTGAAGGACAGGTCTTCTGGGTGCATAACCGGATCGCGACGATCGACCGTCAGGCCGCCTGGCTCACGGAGCAGCTTCCTGAGGCTCGCATCGCCGTCGCACACGGCCGCATGGATGAGGCGGACCTCGAGAAGCAGATGATGCGGTTCTGGAACCGAGAGGCCGACGTGCTGCTCTGCACGGTGATCATCGAGAGCGGTCTCGACGTGCCGAACGCCAATACGTTGATCGTCGACCGGGCGGACCTGCTCGGGCTCGCGCAGATGTACCAGCTCAGGGGCCGGGTCGGCCGTTCGACCGAGCGCGCGTTCGCCTACTTCTTCTTCGCGCCCCAGCGTGAGATGACCGACGAGGCCCGGCAACGGCTCGCCACGATCAGCGCGCATCAAGCGCTCGGGTCGGGCTTCAAGATCGCGATGAAGGACCTCGAGATCCGGGGTGCCGGCAACATGCTCGGTGCGGAGCAGACGGGCCACATCGCCGCGGTCGGCTTCGACGCATACGCGCGCATCTTGCAGGAGTCGATGGCCGAGTTGAAGGGCGAGCAGATCCCCGACGAACCCGAGCTCCGCATCGATCTGCCAGTGAAGGCGTTCGTGCCCCCGGGTTGGATCGCGCAGGAAGCCCTGCGTCTCGAGCTGTACCGGCGCATCTCGCTCTCACCCGACCACGAGACGCTCGCTCAGATCCGCACCGAGACGGTCGACAGATACGGCGCGTTCCCCGACGAGGTCGAGACCCTGTTCGCCATCGCGTCGCTGCGGGTGACCGCCAGGACGCTCGGCGTCGAGGACATCTCCACGTTCCGCGATCAAGTGCGCCTCCGGCCCGTCGCGATCGCCGACGATCTGCTGGTCGACCTCGAGGAGCGGGTGTACGGGGGGACCTTCGCGGCCGAGTCGCAGACATTGAACCTGCTGCCAGAGCGGGTCTTCGGCAAGGATCTCGTCGCGTTCGTGGAACGATGGTTGCTGGAGGCCGCCACCGGCGACAAGGTCGTACCGACCGTCAGCCCGTAGACTCGTCCTTCGTGGCTTCCCGTACGCTCCGCTTCCTCGTCATGTCTGTGATCGCTGCGGCCTTGCTCGCCGCATGTGGCGATGCCGGGACCCTCGGCACAGGTCCGGCCCCCGCCGCCGTCGTCGGCGAGACCGACATCACCGATGAGGAGCTCGCCCAGCAGGCTAAGCTGTTCACGTTTTTGGCGACGCTCGGCCAGCAGCAGTGCGGCGGCGCACCCACCGGTGGCGATACGCAGGAAGCCGTCTGCAACCGCTTCACGCTGGGGAACATGATCCAGAGTGAGTTCGTCCAGTCGTATGCGACGGCCAACGACATCTCGGTCACGCCCGCCGAGGTCGACGGCATCATGGCCAACCTCGACCAGCAGCTCACCGCTGAGAAGGTCGACCAGGAGCTCGGAAAGCTCGATCTCACGCGGACCGACCTCGAGGCCTTCGCCGCACAGGTGCTCACCTTCCAAGCGGTGCAGGGCGCGGTGGCAGAGGCCGAGCTCGGCGACGACGAGCTGCGTCAGATCTACGAAGATCAGATACTGAACTTCACGACGATCGATGTCCTGCACATCTTGGTCAAGACCGAGGCGGAGGCCCAGGACGTCTACCAACAGGTGACGGCCCCCGGCGCGACGCGGAAGATCTTCGAAAGCCTGGCGAAGCGAGTCTCCACCGATACTGGCTCAGGTGCCAACGGCGGCAGCCTGGGCGAGGCGCCGGCGTCGAACTACGTTCCCGAATTCAGCGAGGCTGCGATCGCCTTGCGGCCGGGCCAGATCTCCCGGCCCGTCCAGAGCGAGTTCGGGTGGCACGTCATCTTCCTCGTCGACGAACAGGTCACGCCCTTCGAGCAAGCCAAGGCCAGCCTTCTGCAAGGCGACCAGGGCGCGCTGTTCACAGCGTGGATGCGCGAGCAGGCTGAGTCCCAAGGCGTGGAGGTCAACCCGAAGTACGGGCGATTCGATGCCGAGACACTCACGGTTGTCGCAGTGAACAGCACCGATCCGAGCGTCAGCGCCGTGCCTCGCGACGAGGGCACGCCCACGCCGTGACCGATACGCCCCTGCGCGCGGGTGCTCACGTTCCCGAGGGGCAGGTCCCGAGTTCCCAGCAGGGAGCGCGTCTGCTCGACCTGGTGCGCGTGATGGCGCGGCTGCGCGGTCCGGGCGGATGCCCCTGGGACGCCGAACAGACCCACGAGTCTCTCGGCCGGCATCTGCTCGAGGAGACCCACGAGCTGCTCGAGGCGATCGACGCGGGCGACGACGCCGCGATGCGTGACGAGCTCGGCGATGTGCTCCTACAGGTCGTGTTCCACGCCCAGATGGCCGCAGACGCCGGGCGGTGGGATATCGATGACGTCGCCCAAGGGCTCGTCGCGAAGCTCGTGCATCGCCATCCGCACGTGTTCGGCGAGGTCGAGGTGAGCGGGCCTGATGAGGTGCTCGTGAACTGGGAGAAGCTCAAGGCGGAGGAAACGGGCGAGCGCGTCGGCCTCGACCAGGATATCCCTGCGTCATTGCCATCGCTCGCCCGCGCGGCCAAGGTGCAACGGCGCGCCGCCGGCTGGGGGTTCGAGTGGCGATCGTCCGACTCGGCGCTCGCCGCGTTGCGCGAGGAGGTCGACGAGCTCGCAACGGCTGAGGGCTCCGATGCGGCCGAGGAGGAGGTCGGCGACGTGCTCTTCGCCACCGTCGCGCTTGCGCGGAAGCTGGGCGTCGATGCCGAGAGCGCCCTTCGGCGCACCGTGCGCGGGTTCTCGAAGCGCTACGAGGTGTTCGTGGCGATCGCAGCCGATCGAGGCATCGACGTCGAGTCGGCCGATGAGCAGGTGCTGCGGACGCTCTTCCGCGAGGCCCGCGAGGCGTGATCGACGAGGCTCGAGCGCCGACCCGCGACGACATCGAGGCTGCCCGGGTGCGGACCGCACCTCATGTGCGCCGAACACCGGTGCTCGGATCGGAGCCGGGTGTGTTCGGTGTGCAGGCGCCTCTCACGCTGAAGCTCGAGCTGCTGCAGGTGACCGGATCGTTCAAGCCTCGTGGCGCCTTCAACCGGATGCTTTCGGCCGACGTGGGGACCGGCGGCGTGGTGGCTGCGAGCGGCGGCAACTTCGGGCTCGCGGTTGGACATGCCGCTCGCACGCTCGGCCATCGTGCTGAGATCTTCGTGCCGGCAACATCGCCCCTTTCGAAGATCGACAAGGTGCGTGCGACCGGCGCCGATGTGCGCGTGGTCGACGGCTTCTATGACGATGCCGCCGAAGCGGCCCTCGCTCGGCATGCCGACACGGGTGCGGTGTGGATGCACCCGTTCGACCAACCCGAGGTGGTGGCCGGTCAAGGCACGATCGGCGCTGAGCTCTCCGAGCAGGTGGTCGCGGCCGATACCGTGCTCGTCGCCGTGGGCGGTGGAGGGCTGATCGGCGGCATCGCCTCGTGGTTCGCGGGGACCGGCGTCCGTGTCGTGGGGGTCGAGCCGGAGACCTCCAGGTGTCTGCTGGCCGCCCTGCACGCCGGTGAGCCGGTCGAGGTTCCCGTCTCGGGTCGTGCGGCGGATTCCTTGGGAGCTCGCAGAATCGGCGACATCGCGTTCGCGGTCGCGAACGCAGGCCACGTCGACGATGTCGTGCTCGTGAGTGACGAGGCGATCCTCGGTGCGCAGCAGGCACTCTGGCGTGAGCTCCGCATGTTCGCCGAGCCTGGCGGGGCTGCGGCGCTCTCGGCCGTGCGCGAAGGCGTGTACGTGCCCGCCGCGGGTGAGCAGGTCGTGGTGCTGGTGTGTGGTTCGAATGGCGAGCCGTTCGGCGTGGTGTAGTCCAGAACAGACTAGCTCCGGACCCCACGCGACGGCTTATCGAACGTCGCCTCGCCCACTCACCGGAGGCACGCCCTTGCGCGCGAATGGTCCCTGCTGCCCGTGCCACGGTTCGCGCGCATACCGCCTCGCCTGCAACGATCCCAATCCCGTCGAGTCGATGCGGCCCTGCAGCACCCAAGGCGCGGGGCGGGGACTCTCCGCCACGAAGTAGCGTTCGAGAGCCATGAGGATGGCCCGCTCCTCGTCGGGCGTGGTTTCATCGGGAAGCTCGATGCGGCGTTCCCCTTCGTCGCGGATCGGCATCAACCCTCCCTGCGCTCCGCGCAACGAACCATCACTCTGCGAGCCACGTCTACAACGGGATGTTGCCGTGTTTGCGTGCGGGCACGCTCTCGCGCTTCGTCGAGAGCATGCGCATCGCCTGGATCAGACGAGTGCGCGTCTCGGTCGGCTCGATCACGTCATCGATGAACCCTCGCTCGGCGGCCGCGTACGGCGTCGAGAACTTGTCGCGATACTCGCGGATCAGCTCTGCCTTCTTCTGACCGGAGTCGGCCGCCTTCTCGATCTCCTTGCGGAAGACGACGTTCACGGCGCCCTCTGCGCCCATGACCGCGATCTCAGCGGTCGGCCATGCGAACGACACGTCGCTACGCAGGTGCTTGGAGTTCATGACGAGGTACGCGCCGCCGTATGCCTTGCGTGTGATCACCGTCATGCGCGGCACGGTCGCCTCGGCGAAGGCGTACAGCAGCTTCGCTCCGTGGCGGATGATGCCGTTGTATTCCTGTTCCTTGCCCGGCAGGAACCCGGGCACGTCGACGAGCGTGAGGATCGGGATGTTGAAGGCGTCGCAGAACCGCACGAACCGGCTCGCCTTCTCGCTGGCGTCGATGTCGAGCGTGCCTCCACGTACCTTGGGCTGGTTCGCGATCACGCCGACGCTCCGGCCGTCGAGCCTGGCGAAACCGATCACGATGCTCATCGCCCACAAGGGGAAGACCTCGAGGAACTCGCCGTCGTCCACGATGTAGCGGATCACCTCGTGCATGTCGTACGGCTCTTTGGCTCGGTCGGGCACGATGTGCGTGAGGGCGTCGGCGTGCCGGCCCGGGTCGTCGGTCGCCGCATACGCAGGCGGATCCTCCAGGTTGTTCGAAGGCAGGAAGCTCAACAGGTAGCGCACCCGGTTCAGTACGTCCTCGTCATCCTCACCGATGAACGATGCGACGCCCGACTCGGTGGCATGCGTCATGGCGCCGCCGAGCGCTTCCATGGAGATGTCCTCTCCAGTCACCGTCTTGATCACGTCGGGCCCGGTGATGAACATGTGCGAGGTCTCTCGGACCATGAACGTGAAGTCGGTGATGGCGGGGGAGTAGACGGCGCCGCCTGCGCAGGGTCCCATGATCACGCTGATCTGGGGGATCACACCGCTCGCGCGAACGTTCCGCTCGAAGATGTAGCCGTAACCGGCGAGCGACGCCGCGCCCTCTTGGATCCGAGCGCCCCCCGAGTCGTTGATCGCGACGAACGGCGCGCCGGTCGACATCGCGAGATCCATCACCTTCGTGACCTTCTGAGCATGCACCTCACCCATCGAGCCGCCGAAGACGGTGAAGTCCTGGCTCGCAACGAAGACCTTCCGTCCGTCGACCGTGCCGTACCCGGTGATGATGCCGTCGCCGGGCGGTCGCTTGCGCTCCATGCCGAAGTCGTGCGAGCGATGCACCGCGAACGGGTCGGTCTCGACGAACGACCCCTTGTCCATCAACACGTCGAGGCGTTCACGCGCGGTGAGCTTGCCCTTGTCGTGCTGTTTCTTCGCGGCGTCACGTCCGCCCGGCGTCGCGGCCGCCCTCCTGCGCTTGCGGAGCTCCTCGATGCGATCCTCGACCGTCCTGTCGGGCTCGTCGCCCCCGGCACCGGTGGTGGGAAGGTCCTTGTCCGTGGTCACCATGACCGGAGTGTAGCCCCGCACCTCGAGGGCGGCGCCGCGATCGGAGCGAACTTCCGCCGATAGATCAGCTGCAGTTGCGGCCGCCCCATGGGCCCCAGCCGATGTCGTGAGCCATGCGGATCGACACGATCGTGTTCGTGCGTCCACTCAAGATGCGCCTCGGAAGCTGCCACGCCCGTTGGGCATAGGCGTCGTAGTTGCCGTCCCAGTAGCGCACATGCTGCTGGAACAGTCCCTTGTTGAGCCCGTCACCGGATTCCGCCCACGGAAGCAGCCCGCTCTCGCGCTTGGCGATGCACAGCGCGACCGTCTTTCCCCCGGGCACTGTCCAGCGGGCGACCGCGCACCGGATCTGCGCCCTCGAGTGCTGGCGCACGGTCTGACCCTTCTCGCGATGGAAGTCGCATGGCCCGGCGGCGTGATCGGCCCATGCGACGGGCGCCAGCATCGCGACCAGCGAGATCGTCAGCGCAGCGAGGATCGTGCGGGCGGTGCGTGTCGTCGATGTGAGGATCGTCTCTCGCCCCCGGTCGAGTTCATACGCCGAGCGTCACCGGCCGAGGGAAGGAGGGGTTCGCGCCGGTGTGGCACCCGGGAACCCTAGCACCGGCGCCGACGCAACGTCGACCTCAGAGGTCGACGCGCCCACCTGCTCGCCAGTAGACGCCGCCTTCGCGATCGAGGAAGCCCTCGTCGACCAGGTAGCGGCGCAACGCGGCGTAGTCGTTGTGGAAGCGTCCGACGATCACGTTGACCTCTTTCTCGTCGTAGCGCTCGCCCGGCTCGAACTCCAGGGCGACGCGCTCGAGCACGATGCGTCGCTTGGATTCCTTCGCGGGGATCTCAGCGAGACGCCCGTTGCGGAAGAAGGTCCGCAGCACGGCCTCCTCGTCGTCGTTGGCGGCGCCGAGGGCGAGTCCCGCATCGCGTGGCGGCCCGACCTGCTCGGCGGCCCAGCGGAGGGTTTCGGGGTCGAGGCGATACGTGTGCCGGTCGTCGTTCACGCGCACCACCCCGGTCGAGGTGAGCCGGCTCAGATGCTTGCGGACGCGCGCGAGCGGCACATCGATCGCACCTGAAAGCTCGCCGGCCGATCGATCGCCGAGCGCGAGCGCACCGGCGATCGCCAACCGCTCGGGATCGGCGAGAGCGCGCAGGATCTCGTCGGGGGTCTCGGCCATGTCGGTCCTCTTGCATACCATGCTCACGTGCAGCTCACCGATCCACAGCGGCGCACCCTCGACGGGCTGATCGGCAGGGGTGAGCGGCCGACGTTCCCGGCGGACCTTGCCCAACGGCTCCGCGATCGCATCGAAGGGGCTGCCCGTGAGCTCGAGCTCGCCGAGCCGCTGTGGCTCGGTAAGGAGAAGCTCAACCAGCATGGTCGTTGTGAGGGCCAGTTCCAGTCGGTGCTCGCCGGTGAGGCGCCTCCCTTCGCACACACAGCGCGCAGCGCCCACGGGGTGCTGCTGCACAAGGCGATCGAGGTCGAGATCGGCGCGCGCGACGGTCTGGATCCGCACGAGATCTCACACGCGGCGGTCGGCCGCGTGCTCGAGCGCGAGGAGCGGTTCGCGGAGTACTGGAACGGGCTCACGCCGTCCGATCGAGACGATGCCCTCATGGAGGTCGTTCGGCGCGTGACCCTGTTCCAAGGGTCGTTCCCACCGCTGAAGCCCCTGCGGCGAGAGCTGTCGCCGATCAGCGAGCTCAGGGTGCGGGCCGAGCTGCTCGGTGGCGACCTGGTGCTGTCCGGACAGATCGACCTCGTCCTGGGTGTGCCCGATCGGCTCGAACCCAACCGGGCGACGCGGCTCGTGGTCGACCTGAAGACCGGTTCGGCCTACCCCGAGTTCGCCGAAGACATGCGCTTCTACGCCCTCGTCATGACCCTCCGATTCGGTGTGCCGCCGTACCGGGCTGCGTCGTTGTTCCTCGAGAGTGGCACCTGGCAGGCAGAGGACGTGACCGAGGAGATCTTGCAGCACGCCGCAGACCGCGCGATCGAAGCCGCACGTGCAGCCGCGGCGCTGTCGAACGGTCGGATACCCGAGCTCACGCCGGGGGTCTACTGCTCGTGGTGCCCACGCTCGGCGACCTGTCCGGTGGCCGAGCTGCCCGCGGCCGTTTGACCGAGGTCGCTTCCGAAGCCCGACGGTACGATGCGCCCACCTGTCGGCAGGCCGGGCGACCCGAATCTGGCCGAAGAACCTGGAAGGGTGAGACCCATGGGCAAGGATCTGTACGACATCGGTGAGATCCCTCCGATCGGTGAGGTGCCGAAGCAGATGCACGCGCAGCTCGTGCGTCCTGATCGCTACGGCGACCCCGAGAACGGCGATCCAAGACGAGGTGATCGACGTTCCCGAGCTCGGTCCCCACGACGCGCTCGTGATGGTCATGGCCGCGGGCGTGAACTTCAACAACGTCTGGGCCGCGCGCGGCGTGCCGGTCGACGTCACGAAGACCCAGGCGCGGTGGGGTGAGCCGACCGACTTCCACATCGTGGGCTCCGACGCGTCGGGCATCGTGTACGCGATCGGCGACGAGGTCACGAACGTGCGAGGTCGGCGACCGCGTCGTCGTGCATGCGGGCCAATGGGACCTCGACGACCCCTGGGTGCGTGGCCGGCAAGGATCCCGGGCCTCGCCGCGTCTTTCCGCGTCTGGGGCTACGACACCTGCTGGGGATCGTTCGCGCAGTTCTGCAAGGTGCAGGCGCACCAGTGCCTGCCGAAGGCCGGACTTCCTCACGTGGGAGGAGGCTGCGGCGCCGACGCTCACCGGCGCCACCGCCTACCGCATGCTCTTCGGCTGGCCCCCGCACACCGTGGAGCCGGGCGACGTCGTGCTCGTGTGGGGCGCGAGCGGCGGGCTCGGCTCGCTCGCCGTCCAGCTCGTCGCGAACGCCGGTGGCCGGCCGTCGCGGTCGTGAGCAGCGAGGAGAAGGGCGAGTACGCGACAGCAGCTCGGCGCGGTCGGCTACATCAACCGCAAGGACTTCGACGCACTGGGGCGTCCCGCCGGCCTGGGACAGCCCCGAGTGGAAGGACGTGGTTCGACGGCGCGAAGGCGTTCGGCAAGGCGATCTGGGACGTGCTGGGCGAGCAGACGAGCCCGCGGATCGTCTTCGAGCACCCGGGCGAGGACACGATCCCGACCTCGATCTTCGTGGCCGACCGCGGCGGCATGGTCGTGATCTGCGCCGGGACCAGCGGGCTACGACACGATGGTCGACGTGCGCTACCTCTGGTACCATGCAGAAGCGCTACCAGGGCTCGCACCTGTTCAACGACGAGCAGGCGGCGGCGTTCAACGAGCTCGTGCGCGACGGCAAGATCCGCACGACGCTCGGCGAGGTCTACCCCTACGACAGAGCCGGGCACGCGCACCAGCTGATGGGCGACGGGGAGCTCCCCGAGGGCAACGTGACGGTGCTGTCAACGCCCCGCGGGAAGGCCTCACCGACCTGCCGTAGGCCGTCGTCGGGCTCGGCCAGCGCTCGCAGCGTTCCTGCACGAGCTCGACGAGCACGCCGCCCATCGCGCGCGGGTGCACGAACGCGATCGAGGTGCCCCGGGAACCGGCGCCGAGGCGCCTCGTCGATGAGCTGCGCCCCCTCGTCGCGGAGGTGCGCGAGCGCCGCGGCGACGTCGTCGACCCGGTAGGCGACGTGGTGCAGGCCGGGGCCGCGGGTCGCGAGCGAGCGCCCGACCGGCGTGTCGGGTCCGAGCGCGCCGAGCAGCTGCACGTAGGACGATCCCACAGCGAACAACACCTCCTCGACGCCCTGGTCCTCCACGCGCTCGCGGTGCGACGGGCTCGGCGCCGAGCAGTCGCCGGTATCGCTCGACCGCCGCGTCCAGGTCGGGCGACGGCGATGCCCACGTGGTCGACGTCGGTGAGCTGGCCGTCACGCATCGTCGGTCCGGCGGCGCTTCGCGCCCGTCGCGATCGGCTGCATGCGCTCGATCAGGTCGTGCGCCTGGGCGACGTGGTACGCCGGCAGGGTGAGCGCTCGCGTCGACCGCCGCGACGCCGAGCGCTCGCAGGTCCGGCTCGAGTTTCGCGCCCGGTCGCCGGCGTCGGGGGGGAGTCGAGCACGAAGAACTCGACCAGCTCGAGGAACTGCACAAGCGAGGGAACGAGCCCGCCCCGCTCGTAGGCGTAGATCGTCTGGCGCGATGCCGGGCACCGGGGCGCCGCCGCGGCCTCCTGTGCCGAACGGTACCCGGCGCCCGGCGCACCTCTCGCAGCAGCCCCCGATCACTCGCTTGTCGCCGACGCTGATCGGAGTCTGCTTCTTCCTGGCCAGCGCGGACCTGCATGGGTCTGTAACGGCTTCGGGCGAGCCCTCGGGTTCCGCCGCCCGATGCCAGCGTTCGCGCCGGAGGCTGTCTTCTGGCCGAAGGTCCGATGGCCGGGGGAGGTCCCCCGGCGTAGGGTGGTGCCCTCGGAGCGCATGGCCTGCGCGACATCTGGGGGGCCTCCGAGCCCACGAAGGCGTGAGGAGGATTGCCCGTGTCCAACAAGGAGCCGGCCGGCGCCGCGGCCCTGCTCGCAGGATTCGCTGCTCGTGAAGCAGGGGCGAGCCGACGTCTTCCGGCAGCGCGAACGCACGAAGCTCAAGCGCATCGTGCGCGCGATCGTCGTCGTCGCCCTCGTCGACTGGTACCTCTGGGTCGCCTCTCCTCCGGCAACCCGATCACCTCGCCGTCGCTGCCCGACAAACTCGGTCCTGCTGCTGTTCCTGGTGCTCATCCTGCTCGCCGTCAGCGTGATGTTCGCGATGCCGCTGATCAACGGGCGCTCGCCCCACGTGACCGTGTACCCGAGCAGGTCGAGACCGGACTCACCGACATCAAGGGCCTCGACATGCAGGTCGACGAGGTCGTGCGATCGCTCGACGTCTTCCTGGGATACGCGACGTTCCAGAGAGGAGCTCGGCGGCACCCCGCGGCGGGGCATCCTGTTCGAGGGACCGCCGGGCACCGGCAAGACCTACCTGGCCAAGGCGATGGCCAAGCAGGCCGGGCGTGCCGTTCCTGTTCATCGCTTCGCCGGCGTTCCAGTCGATGTGGCAGGGCATGAGCGCCTATCGGATCCGCTCGTACTTCAAGGCGCTGCGCAAGGCCGCGCGCAAGGAAGGGGGCGCGATCGGCTTCATCGAGGAGATCGACGCGATCGGTGCGAGCCGCGGCGCCGTGAGCTCCTCGTCCTCCGGCGACGGCCGGACGGTCTCGCGCGCACCACGTCGGCGTTCATGGGCTCGGGCGACAGCAGCGCGATGGTGAACGAGCTGCTGATCCAGCTGCAGTCGTTCGATCAGCCACCGTTGCGCAAGCGCATGCGCGCTCGCCTGATCGGGTGGGTCAACGGCTACCTTCCGAGCGATCGGCAGCTCACGGCGATCAAGTCGGAGTACCACAACATCCTGCTGATCGCGGCGACGAACCGCGGCGACGCGCTCGACCCCGCGCTCGTGCGTCCCGGACGATTCGACCGCCGCCTGTACTTCGACGTGCCGACGAAGCCGGGCCGCCTCGACCTGATCGACTTCTTCCTCGATCGCAAGCGTCACCACCAGCAGCTCGACGACCGCTCCATGCGCGAGCGCATCGCGTACGAGACCTTCGGCTACACGCCCGTGATGATCGAGCATCTCTTCGACGAAGGTCTGCTCGTCGCGCTGCGCGAAGGACGGCGCGAGATGAACTTCGACGATGTGATCGAGGCGAAGTTCAATGAGGAGATCGGGCTGAAGCAGCCGGTCGTCTACACCGACCAGGATCGTGAAGCGGTGGCGACGCACGAGGCCGGGCACGCGACCGTCGCCTACTTCGTGGGCCAGAACCGCCGGCTCGAGGTGCTGTCGATCATCAAGCGAGCGCATCGCTCGGCCTGCTCGCCCACGGCGACTCGGAGGAGCGGTTCACCCGGACCCGCAGCGAGATCGAGTCGGGCATCGCGATCGCGCTCGGCGGTCTGGTTGCCGAAGAGCTCTGCATCGGCGACACGGGAACCGGACCGGCCGGTGATCTCGCTCACGCGACCGACGCTCGCCGCCAACATGGTCGGGTCCTTCGGCATGGCAGGCTCGTTGATCTCGCTTCGATGCGATCGCCGACGGTCCGATCGGCGGGTCGAACCTCGTCGGCAAGGTGCTCGCCGACAAGGAAGGCACGCCAGCGGGTCGAGGACATCCTCGAGGAGCAGCGTCAGCGCGTGCGCGAGGTGCTGGAGCTGAACGCGCGACGTCCACGCCGCCCTGCGCGACGCGCTCATCGCCCGCGATGAGCTCGTCCGCGACGAGATCCTCGAGGTCATCGACGTCGATGGCGGCGCGAACCTGATCAGACGCTCGTCCCGGTCCCCGGCATCGAGCTTGCGGTGGGCGGGACTAGACTCGAGCGCATGACGACCGTCGGTCATCGTTTCCGGCGCGCGCACACCGATCGGCCGATTCGGGGGCTCGCTCGCGGGCTTCGCGCCGTCGATCTCGGTGCGTTCGCGATCCGCGAAGCGCTCGCCCGCTCGAACGTCGCGCCCGGATCATGTCGAGTACACGATCATGGGCCATGTGCTCCAGGCCGGGCAGGGCCAGATCACCGCACGACAAGCGGCGATCGCGGCCGGCGTCCCGCATGAGGTGCCCGCACTCACGATCAACAAGGTCTGCCTCTCGGGCACGTCGGCGATCGCGATCGCCGATCAGATGATCCGTGCGGGCGAGATCGAGGTCGCGGTAGCGGGCGGTATGGAGTCGATGACGAACGCCCCCTTCGTCCTTCCGAAGGCTCGCGAGGGAGCTCGGCTGGGCGACTCGCCCATGCTCGACTCCCTCATCCACGATGGGCTGTGGTGCGCCTTCGACGATCGACACATGGGTGCCGGCACCGACGCGATCAACGCCGAGCTGGGCATCGGCCGTGAGGCGCAAGACGCCTGGGCTGCTCGTTCCCACGCTCGAGCCCACGAGGCATGGCAAGGCGGACGGCTCACCGAGGAAGTCGTCTCCGTCGACGTGCCCCAGTCGCAGGGGCGATCCGATCAGCTTCGACCGGGACGAGGGCATCCGTCCCGATACCACGCCCGAGAGGCGCTCCCGACCTCGGCCGTCGTTCACTGCCCACGGCACCGTGACGGCGGGCAATGCCTCACAGATCTCCGATGGTGCGGCGGCCGTCGTGGTCATGAGCGATCAGCGTGCACAACAGCTCGGCCTCGAGCCGATCGCCGAGATCGCCGCGTTCGGCATGTCGGCGGATCGGTACGCATCGTTGCAGACGGTGCCTGCGCTGGCACTCGAGAAGGCCCTGAAGAAGGCGGCGTGTGCAGCATCGGACCTCGGGGTTGTCGAGGTGAACGAGGCGTTCGCCGCGGTGCCGCTGCACGCGACCCACATGCTCGATCTCGATGAGTCGATCGTGAACGTGAACGGCGGCGCAGTCGCGCTCGGCCACCCGATCGGTGCGAGCGGCGCCCGTCTCGTGCTGACGCTGGCCTTGGAGATGCGACGGCGTGATGAACGGCTGGGGGCGGTAGCGATCTGCGGCGGTGGTGGACAAGGCGACGCGATCGTCCTGCGCCTGCGGTGAATCGGGCCGGGTCGCTCCAGGCATCGTCGGCCGAGTTGCAGGCGGGGCTCCCCCTCGGCGCCCCGTCCGCCCCTCGCGCCCCAGTCCTCGGCTGCTGAAAGCCGGTGCAGCTCTTCAACGAGGGCCGAGCCGTCATCGCTCGAGCTCGTCCCGACGCCGGCGACCACGATATGCAGCTCGTCGGCGGTCGTGTCCCAGGCGCGGTCGCCGCTCGCGCGATCAGGCCGTTCGGTACCGGCGCCATCGGGAAGGAACACCTTGAACGACGAGCCCCCGTTGTCGCGGCTCTCGACCCGAGCCCAGCCTCCCTGTGCCTCGGCGAAGCGTGTCACGACCGGGCTCATCGACACGTCGGACGAAGGTTCGGGGTCCTCGACCGTGATCAGCGCGCCGCCGTCATCGGCGCTCAATCGAACCGTGATGATCTTCTTGGGCGGCGTGCGGTCCCCGGATGACCGCAGCAGGCCGGCCAGGATCTGCTCCGTCCGCAGTTGGTCGACCGCGACGACCACTCGCTCGGTCTCGATCCTCAACTCGTGATCGGCGTCGACCCCAGACTCTTCAGCGACCCTCTTCACGAGGGTCTCGAGATCGGTTCGTCGAACGGTGAGGTCGATGTCTCCGTGGACGAGGCGGTCCGCGTCGGCGAGGTCGGAGACGATGTGGTCGAGACGGCGCGTATATGCCGTGAGCTGACGCACCAGCTGCGCCTGTTCTTTGCCGTCTTTCTTGTGCTTGAGGATCTGTGCGATCCCGAGTATGCGCGTGAGTGACTTGCGCGCGTCGACCGAGAGCTCCTTCATGAAGGGTGAGGTCGCGCGCCGGTCTTCGGCCCATGCCTCCCCGGTCAGATCGGCGCCTGCCGCGCCGCCGGCCTCCGACGAGCCCGCCAGCGGGTCGGTGTCTTCACCACGGAGTTGTCGCATCGCTGCGGACATCTGCTGCTGGCGCAGCTCGCTCTCAGTCTCCTCCAGCTTGAGCGCGGTCGACTCGAGCGTGCGCTCGAGCGTGTGAGCGCGCTCCTCGGCTGTGATCAGCTTCTCCGTCTGACCCGCGAGTCGTTCCTGCGTCACCCGGAGGATCTCGTCGATATCTGCCCGACCCTCGGCGTCGGCGAGCTCGAGCTGACGACGCGATTCGATCTCCTGCAGGCGACGGTTGAGTTCGGCATTCTCCTGCGCCGCCGCCTCGAGATCCGCTGTCATGCGCCCGTTGAGTGCTCCGATCTCACGCGCACGCTTTTCCGCACTCGATGCCCGTTCGCTCGCTTCGACACGTCCTTGCGACTCGGACGTGAGTTGGGCCACGGTGGCCTCGAGCTCGGCCTGTGACACGTCGAGCTCGCCAGCGAGCCGGGTGGCTTCCGCTTGCGCCATCGCGATCTCGTTCTCCGCGTTCTCGAAACGGCGCGTGCGTTCCTCCAGTTCGCGCTGCACGTCGTCGATCCGCTGCTGGACCGAGTCCTCGGCGCTCGCGATGCGGTGGCCGATGCTCGCATCGTTCTTCGCGAGCTCCTCGCGGTGGCGCGCTTCGACGCGCTCAAGCTCGGCCTGGAACTCCTCGCGAGTCGAGCGGACCTTCTCCTCGAGGTCCGCCTCTCGCTCGATGAGATCGGCTCGATGAGACGCTGAAAGGCTTTCGAGCTCTGCCTTGGTGGAGCGGAGCTCGTCCTCGAGCATCGCTGCCCGCCGTTCTTCGGCCCGCAGCGCCCGGATCTCGGCCCGCATGTCCTCGAGTTCCTTCGACTTGGCGGAAAGTGCTGCCTGAGACGACGCCGTGCTCGTGTGTGCCTGCATCGCGTCGGATCGGAACGCGTCGACCTCAGCCTGCAAGTCGCGCGCCCGCTCGGCCCGAGGTCGAAGGTCGTCCAACTCTCGGCGCAGCAATGAGAGCTGTGTCTGCGCTCCCTCGAGCTCGGCCCGCAGCCCGATGGTCTCCTGCTGCGACGCGGCCAGAAGGCCGTCCGTCTCATCGCCGTCGGCAACCGGATGCTGGGCAAGGTCGCGCGTTAGCTCGTCGAGCTCCGCCTTGGTCGTCTGCGACTGGCGTTCGAACAGGCGCGCTCGTTCCTCGAGCTCCCTCGATCGCTCTTCCAGCGAGCGGGCGCGCTCCTGGGCCATCTGCGCGTCGTCCTCGAGCATCGCGGCTCGCTCCTCGGCGCGCAGCACGCGCTCTTCGAGGGTCGGGTCGGGACGGGCTCCTGCTGCATCGCGCAGATGGTTCTGTGCGACCTGCAACTCGTCGAGTGTCTTGCGGTACTGGTCCTGCATCACGCCGAGGCGCTCCTCGGCGGCCCGTGCCCGGTCCTCTGCCTTGCGCCGGGCATCGCCTTCTTCCTTCATCCCCGGAGCGGGGACGGAGATCGCGGGCCGCGGCGACGCTGCCGCGGCGATCGCCGCCTGCGCAGCGAGCGGGCCCATGCGTTGCGAGGGGCGCACCGGAGGGTTGCTCGGATGACGCAAGACCCACACGAGCAGGCAGATGACGAAGACGAGCGAGATCCCGCTGAACCACGCCATCGTGCGCCACGGCCCTCCGGCTGCTGCGACAGGCTCATCGGACGTGGTCAGCTCGACCGCTGCCGGACTACCGACGCCGGACTCGAAGCGAAGCGGCAGCATGACGGAGACCGTGCCGCCGGCGACCCGCGTCTGCGGGTTCCCCCGGAGCGCCGACCTGATGCGATCGCGTTCACCTTCGAGCTGATTGCCGATGCGGCCTTCCTCGGTTGCGTACAGGATCTCGGCGTTCGGTGACCACAGGGTCACCGTCTCGAAGTCGCTCGGATCGATCACGACGGTGCCGATCTGGTCGCTCAGCACCTCAGCCCGCACGTCCGACGCGACCGCGTCGAGGTCGTCAGGGCGGAAGACGAGGCTCAGCGACCCGTCGGCGATGGCGCCGGCCTGGGTGACCGCATCTTCGAGGGCGGTGCCCCGGGAGCGAGCGCCCATCACCAGAGATCCGAGGAGCCCCGTGAGCAACAGGATCGTGAGACCGATCGATGCGATCTTGGCGATGCTCATCTCGTTCTTCATCGTGACCATCGGCGCTCCAGGTGATGTTCGTTTTCGTTCGTTTCGGCACGGGAAGGGCTGGTCTCCGTGGGTGGGGTATCGGCAGTACGAGCCCGTCGGTTCAGTCCGCGGTGGGGGACATCTTCACCGCCGTACGGACCTCGACGCATGACCAAGGTCGGATGCCGCGTGGTCGGCTGAACATCCGACGCGTGGGCGCCGGCCCCTCCCCCCTCGCTGCGCGTGAGGCCTGCCACGACCTCGCCGCGCGTGGCGCCGGCCACAAACCTATGTGCGCGTGGCGCCCGCCACGACGACCGTGTCGCCGGTCTGGTCGTGCTTGTCGAGCTCGACAGGTCCTCGATCGCCTCGCGCATCTCGGCGACGTGACTGACGAGCACGACCAGTCGGCGGTCGTCATCGGCGACCAGCCGCTCGATGCCCGCCATCGCCCGGTCGAGATGCTCGGGGTCGAGCGAGCCGAAGCCCTCGTCGAGGAAGAAGGCATCGAGCCGTCCCCCTCCCCGCGCGACCATCTCGGCGAGCGCGAGGGCGAGTGCGAGTGAGGCCAGGAACGTCTCGCCGCCCGAGAGGGAGTCTGCCTTGCGCGTGCGGTCGGCGGCATTCAGATCGAGGATGTCGAAGCTGTCGTCGGCAGCGAACCGGTAGTTGCCGTCGGTGAGGGTCTCGAACAAGCCGCTGCCGAGCTGCGCGAGCTCTGCTCGCTCCTCCTCGAGCAGGAAGGCCAGGAACTTGCCCGGTTTCAGGTCGTCGGACAGGCGTCGCGCGAGCGCGAGTTCCGCCTCGGTCGCCAGCACCTGCCGCTCCAGGTCGCTCGATCTCGCGATCTGCGTCTCGAGCTCTTCGATCGCGCCCGCAGCGCTCGCGTGTCGCGCGCCGGCCGCCGCCCGCTCACCAACGAAGTCGGCGTCAGGACCGAGACCGAGGTTCACCAGGACACTTGAGCGAGCTCCTCGATGCTCGTCGCAACGCGGTCAGCCGCATCGCCTCGCGCCCGCGCCGGTCGGCGCACGCGAGCGGCTATCACCTCGCCCCGCGCCTCGATGAGCGCGATGCGAAGTTCCGTCGGTTCCCGCATCGATCGACCGCGTGCCTCCGAGCGCCCCCCACACCGCGGCGAGTTCGTTCGCGAGCTCTCGCGATCGACGCGAGGCCTCCAGTCGCCCGCTCGCGGGCGGCTCGAGCTCTCGGCGGCGACGATTCGACATCATCCGCCGCTGAGCCTCGCCGCTTCCTCGGCCGCGTCAGCTCAGATGCTCTCGCCTCGATAAGCTCCCGCGGCTCGCCGTCGCCGAGACGTTCGGCGAGCTGGTCCTTGGCGGCGGCGAGCTCGGCTTCGGCGCGACGGAGGTCGGCCTCCGCGAGCTCGACCGTGCTCGACGATCTCGTCGATCGGCGCTCCTCGCCTCGCACATAGCGGCCCCGCCGCACCCACTGCGGTGCCAGCCGTTCGAGGCCCGCTCGAAGTCCCGCTTCCGTCTTCCTCGGCTTCCTCCGCGGCTTGGCGCCGTCGCGATGGCCTTGGGTGCCGCGCCACGCTTCGGGCCAGCATCGCGACCGGCTGCGCGCATACCGGGCACGCCTCGCCCGCCGTGAGCTCGAGCCTCGAAGTTCGTGCGCCATCTCGGCGTGTTGCGCCGTGGCCAGGGCGGCGCGCGCTTCGCCCGTGGCGGCCGTCGCCTCTTCGAGCTGCGCGTTCGGCTCTCGCGGCGCGTCTCGGCCGTCTCCGAAGCCACGGTCCGCCGCGCCTCGAGGGTCTCGGCCGCTCGTCGAGGCAGCCGCCTCGGCCGCGATGCGCGCGCCCGCTGCTCGCTCGACCTCGGAGCGAGCGAGTCGTGACGCTCCACGAGTTGCTCGAACGATCGGAGCTGTGCCCGATCGCCGAGACGGTCACGCACCGACGCGAGCTCGCGCGTCGCGCGCCGCCCGCACGCCTCGGCCGCCTCGAGCGCCTCTTGCGCCCGTTCGACGGCGCCGAGGTCTTCGGCGGCCGTGTCGAACAAGGTCGGCCTCCCGGCCCTCGGGCATCGATCCGCGAGCGGCGCCAGCGCCGCGTGCGTCCGGACGCCGCCGTCGCGTCAGCCTCGGCGGTACGGCGCGTCTCCAATCGCTCGACCTCGGGTGCGGCGCCTTCGAAGGCCTTCATCTCGAGCGCTGCGATCGTCGGCCCGCGAGCGCGCGTCATCGAGACGCTCGCGAGCCTGGTCGATGGTGCTCCGTTCCCGGACGAGCGCTTCGAGCGTCGACGTCCTCCCGATCGAGCTGGCGGTCGGCCGCGGCCTTGGCGGCATCGAGCCGTTCGAAGCCGAAGACGCCTTTCAGTACGCTTGTCGCGCTCGGAGCGCGTTGCCTTCAAGAAGTCGCTGAACCGATTCTGGGCCAGCAACACCGATCGGCAGAAGGTCTGGAAATCCATGCCGAGGAGCTGTGCCACCCGCGCGTTGACGTGGCCTTCCTGGGTCACGGTCTCGATCGGCTCCGCGCCGGGGTCGCCGCTCGTGAGTCGCATGAGCTGATGACCCGACTGACCCTTGCGCTTCGGTGCGCGCATCGCCTTCCACACTTCGCCGTCGACCTGGAACGTCAGCGCGACGTGCGCCTCGGTACAGAGCTGGTGGATGAGCGATCTTCGTCGCGCTGCCCACGCCCGGCGTCTTGCCGTACAGCGCGAATGCCACCGCATCGAGGATCGAGGACTTGCCCGAGCCGATCGGGCCGACGATGCCCACCAAGCCGGCGGTCGCGCCAGTCGAACCTGACCGGCCCGCGATACGAGCGGAACCCCTCGACCGTGAGCTCAAGCGGACGCATCGGCCGCTTCCTCGAGCACGTCGCGGAACAGCACCAGCAGCTCGTCGGGCGCCGCGTCCGAATGTTCGCGCGCGTAGTAGTCGGCGTAGAGCTCGTCCCAGCTGCGGTGACCCTTCACGAGGCGCTCACGTCGTTCGCCCTCGGGGCGCCACGCGCGAACCTTGACGAGATAGGGGAACGCCTCGCGCGCGCGATCGGCGAGGGTGAGGTCGGTGCCGGTCGTCTTGACCGTGAGGTCGAGGAACGCATCGGCGAGCTCGTCGGAGCGCGCCTCGATCGAGTCCCAGTCACCGGTGACGCGCACCAGCCGACGTCCGCGCGTGAGCGGCACGCTCTCGATCGTCGCGAGCTCGCCGGGCTCGGCGTCGACGACCACGACCCGCTTCTGCTCGCCCGCCTCGCCGAAGTCGAGCGCCAGCAGCGACCCGGCGTAGTGGGCGGGCACCGGCGCGCCGGGCACCGGCTGCGGCGCGTGGATGTGCCCCATGGCCACGTACTGTGGGCCGGCGGGGATCGACTGGGCCGTAGCGGCGTAGGCGTCGCCCATGTGCAGCTCGCGCTCGCCGCGAGGCGCACCGCGATCGATCTTCACGCCGCCGACCATGAAGTGCGCCATCAGTATCGGCACGGCGTCTGCGCGCGCGGCGACGCCATCAGGGCCTCGTTGTAGGCGCGCGTGATCGCCGCCACCTTCTCGGCGTAGGCCGTGTACCAATCGCCGGCATCACGCATGAAGTCGACGACCTTTCCCTCGCGCAGGAACGGGAATCCGGCGACCATCGCGGGCACGCCGAGCTCGTCCGGGCCCGAGCAGCGCGCCCTCGTCGGGGCGCTGATGTCGCCGATCAGGTGCACCCCTCGCGGCCGCAGCAGGGGAGCGAGCGCCTCGAACAGCTCGGCGGAATCGTGGTTCCCGGCGACGAGACCACGACGGGCCGGTCCGGCGAGGCGCAGCAAGGTCTCGAGCCCGAGCGCGAGCGCGTCCATCGGAGGGATCGGCCGGTCCCAGACGTCGCCCGAGATCGAGCACCAGGTCGACCGCGCGCTGGTCGGCGATCGACTACGATCTCGCCGAGCACGTCATGGAACTCGGCCATGCGGTCGTGACGGCCGAGCCGTTTGCCGATGTGCCAGTCGGACGTGTGCAGGATCTTCATCGGGAAGCTCGGCGGACTACAGCCTCGCGAACGGGTCGACGCCGGCCGTCTCGTCCACCTCCTCCTTCCGCGTCGCCCACGGCGGGAAGGGGAAGTTGACGACGAGCGGCACCGGGATGGCGGGCTGCGAGATCACCATCGTGCCGGGCTTCAGCAAGCGCGCGCGGGCGCGTGTCGAGGGGAGCATCCAGCCGTACTCGGCGCGCTCGGCCTCGGCGGCATCGAGCCTCCCGCTCACCCGGATCGCGGCGTTCTCGAGCACCTCCGATGCGACCCGGCTCGCGGTCTGCTGGGCACCGACGAGCAACACGCCGAGCGACCGGCCACGTTGCGCGATGTCGATCAACATGTCCTTCAACGGGCCGGTGCCTTCACGCGGCGCGTACTTGTTGAGCTCGTCGAGCACGATCACGGAGAGCGGAAGCCGCTGGCCCGTCTCTTCCTTCTCGCGGAACGTCTCGTTGAGCAAGGCGCCCACCACGAACCGCTGCGCCTGCTCGTGCAACGATTGGATCGCGACCACGGTGACGGTTGCCGATGCGCGATCGATGCGCCGCGACTCGCCTGCGCGCACGAGGTGGCCGAGCCGGGCGGACGCCGCGTGCAGCCTGCGCATGAACGCCGAGACCGTGCTCGGCATCACCCGCCCGGTCCAGGCGGCGTCGGGCTCTCCGCCGTCTTCGGGTTCGAGGAAGACCCCGAGCGCGCTCACGAGCGATGCGAGATCGTCGACGACCGGCTCGCCGGGGCCGGCGGCGACCTGCTGCGTGCCCCATCGCCCGCCGGGGGTCTGCGACGGATCGCGCAACACGACCGCTCCCGGCCTTCCCGCAACGTTCACGGCGAAGCGCTTGAGCTGTGACTGCACCCGTTCCCTGATGAACGGAAGCTGATTCTTCGAGTCGTTCGCGTCGGTGAAACAGAACTGCAGCAGGTCGTCGTCGATGAGCTCGCGGGGGGTCCACGAGAAGACCTCGATGTCTTCGAGACGTCCGCCCGTGTCCGGCAAGACGACGTCGCCCGAGCGACGTTTGGGCGGGGCCCAGAACGCGACCGACGGGAAGGGCGCCGGCTCGACGCCGAGCGCGGCCCAGCCTTCACGCGCCTCCTCGTCGAACCGTGCGTTCGGCCGATCGAGCCACAACAGATCTTCGCCCTTGACGTTGAAGACGAGCACCCGCATGTTGGCCGCACCCTCACCGACGATGCCCGCGTGCTCGCGCGCCGAGAGCATCCGAAGGAAGAACAATGCGAACGACGTCTTCGTGGCGACGCCCGAGATGCCGCTGATCGACATGTGCCCGCCCTTGCGTCCGTCGAAGAAGTCGAGGTCGACGTGGACCGCTTGCTCGTCTCGCCCGATGCCCACCGCGAGCGGACGGGTCATCTCGTCGACGTACAGCGCCCTCTCGCGCTCGATGCCGACGGCGCGCTCGACCGTCTCACCGGGGTCGGGGGAGACCCATACCTCGGGGTCGACCCGGGTCACCTGCACTTGCGCGCTCCGCACCTTGGCCGCCGGCATGATGCCCAGCTCGGCGATGCGATGCGTGTCGCTCTCGTACGACGCGCCCTCGTAGACCGCCTCGGCCTCGGTGACGACGCCGTAGGTGCGCACCTCGCCCGCCTTCGGCACCTGGGTGTGCACGACGACGAGGTCGTCGAGCTGCAGGAAGTCGTCATCGTCGAGCACCACACGGAACGCGCTCGTCGACGAATGCTGGGAGCCGAGCACGCGCCCGACCTGCACGGGCTCGGCGCTCACGATGCGATCCGCCGTTCCACGACCGCATGTCGCAGCGCCCGGAAGACGAGGCCCCGATCGCCCATTCGATGGCGGAGCTCGCGCTCGAGGGCACCGATCGGCACGAGGTTCTGGGGCGCTCTCGGGTCGACCTGGGGCTCGCTCGCGACCAGGGGGAGCACGGCCGCCGTGCGATCGGCGATCGCCGCGGCCTCTGCCACGGCCAGGTGTGCAGACGTCTCGCATCGGATCACGCCCGTCCAGGAATGGCCGCCCTGCAGCACGGCGAGGCGCAGGTACCAGGAATAGCGTGCGTACGGCGTGTCGATCGCGATGCAGAACATCGGCGTTCGTTGCCCCGGCGCGAGCTCGGCGATGACCCGGTTGTGCTCTGGCTCGAGATAGGTGACGCGGTGGGTCTTCACGTAGCCGACGGTGGAGTGCTCGCGGACCTTCTTGAGCGGTCCGTCGGCCACCACGGCGCAGTGAGCCGACAGCGCCTCGGCGCACTGGCCCTCGGCGTCCCGCATCTTCGACTGCAAGGCCATCATCAACAAGGAAGGGTCGTCGCCCGGCACCCGGGTCGTGCCGACACCCGGCTCGAGGTCGACCGTCGGCATCTGCTCGTCGTTTCCACCGGCCAGCACGGCCCACCGCTCGATGCGAACGTCGGCGACTTCGGACCGTCGCTCGTGGCGGTGCCAGATGACCGCACCGACCGCCAACGTGCCCACCAGGCCGGGCGTCGGTCCGTTCACGGGATCGTCGAGCGTCAGCCTGGCTTCGATGCGACGTGCGCCGTCGACGAAGGCGATGCGGTCGACGTGGTCGTCGATGCCTTCGATCGGGCTCCATCCCTCGGTCTCCACCGTCGGGTCGACGCTGCCCTCGGCGGGAGAGAGGTCGTCACGCTGATCGAGCGGTGTTCCGTAGTCGGGGTCCCACCCCTCGACGAAGATGCGCGCCATGCGGCGTATCGTACCCGCGCCTCCCGACAGGCCCGAGAGCGGCTGGTCCAACTGGTCCAGAGGAGACTAGTGGCTGTCGACCGGACCGGTATCCTCAGGCGCCATGGGCAGCGATCACGAGCGCGCGTTCTCCTTCCAGGGCGACGTGATGCGCCGAACGTCGACCCGAGAGCAGTCGCTTCCTTGGGGCACCGCGTTCTTCCACGACGGCTTCCCGCTCCGTTACGACGCGAACTTCGCGATCGCCGATCGCCCTCTCGGTTCGACGAGAGCAGACGACGTCGTGGCGACGCTCGACCACGCCTACGAAGGCTTCCGTCATCGCGAGGTGGAGTTCGCATCGGCCGACGACGCCGACACGATCGCGATGGGCATGGCGGAGCACGGCTACGCGATCGAGCGCATGCTGGTGATGGCGCTCCGTCGTGATCCCGATCGGGAGCCCGACCTCACCGCCGTCGACGAGGTCCCGCTCGCCGAGATGCGACCGTTCATCGTCGAGGTCTCGCGACGGGAGCCCTGGGGAGAGGAACCGGGCATCGCCGAGATGATGGCGTCGTATCGCCAGGTGCTGGTCGACGGCATCGGGGCACGATTCTTCGCGCAGCATGTCGGCCGCCAGGTCGCAGGGTCGTGCGAGCTGTACGTCGAAGGCGATGTCGCACAGATCGAGGACGTCAACACGCTCGAGGAGTTCCGTGGCCGCGGCATCGCCCGCAACGTGGTGCTCCGTGCCACCGCCGAAGCGAGGAAGGCGGGCGCGACGTTCGTCTTCCTGTTCGCTGATGCCGAAGACTGGCCGAGGCACCTCTACGCGCGCCTCGGGTTCGACGAGATCGGGCACTCGTGCCTGTTCAGGAGGTGGCCGCAGGGCCAGGCACCGGGTCGCGGCGACGGTCTGTCGATGAGCGACGTGAAATCCCCGGCTGCGGGGTAGGCGTCGGATACCATCGGCGTCCCATGTCGCTGATCGCTTCCCTGCACGCCCGCGAGATCCTGGATTCGCGAGGCAACCCCACCATCGAGGTCGATGCATGGCTCGACGACGGCGGGTTCGGCCGCGCAGGTGTGCCGAGCGGCGCATCGACCGGCGAGCATGAGGCCATCGAGCTTCGCGATGGCGACGAGCGCTACGGGGGCAAGGGTGTGCTCGACGCGGTCGGCAACGTGAACGGTCGCATCGCTGAGGAGCTGAGGGGCGTCGACGCGTTCGACCAACGCGGGGTCGACGCGACGTTGCTCGCTCTCGACGGCACCGACACGAAGCGTGAGCTCGGGGCCAACGCCGTGCTCGGAGTCTCGATGGCGGTGGCCAGGGCTGCGGCAGACTCGAACGGTCTTCCTCTGTATCGGTACCTCGGCGGGCCCAATGCGCATGTGCTGCCGACGCCGATGATGAACGTCATCAACGGCGGTGCGCATGCCGACAACGAGCTCGAGCTGCAGGAGTTCATGGTGATGCCGGTCGGCGCCGCTTCGTTCGGCGAGGCGTTGCGTTGGGGAGCTGAGTGCTTCCATGCCCTCAAGGGCCTGTTGCACGCGAAGGGGCTCGCGACCGGCGTCGGCGACGAGGGCGGGTTCGCTCCCGAGATCGCGACCGCGAACGAAGCGCTCGAGTGGTTGCTGCGGGCGATCGAGAAGGCGGGGCTCACACCCGGGGATGACATGGCGCTCGCGATGGATCCGGCGACGAGCGAGCTGCGCGCGGATGACGGGTCGTACCGGCTCGAGGGCGCCGACCGTTCGGCCGACGACATGATCGCGTTCTGGGTCGATCTGGTCGACCGGTTCCCGGTGGTGTCGATCGAGGACGGCCTCGACCAAGACGACTGGGATGGCTGGGCGTCGCTCACACGTGAGCTGGGTTCGCGTGTGCAGCTCGTCGGCGACGACCTCTTCGTCACGAACGGCGAGCGGCTCGAGCGAGGCATCCGCGAGGGCGTCGGGAACTCGGTGCTCATCAAGGTGAACCAGATCGGCTCGCTCACCGAGACTCTCGACACCATGGCGCTCGCCACGCGCAGCGGTTACTCGAGCGTCGTGTCGCATCGCAGCGGCGAGACCGAGGACACCACGATCGCCGATCTCGCAGTCGCGACGAACGCCGGACAGATCAAGACCGGCGCGCCCAGCCGCGGCGAGCGCACCGCGAAGTACAACCAACTCCTTCGCATCGAGGAAGAGCTCGGCGACCAGGCGCGTTACGCGGGCGGCAGGGCGCTGTCGGGCGCGCCGCCGGGAGGCCTCTAGCGCATGAGCGCAGCGGTCCCTTCCCCGGCCGCCGAGAGGCGAGATACGACGATCTCCCGCGATGTGACGGGAGCCACCTCGCGCCGTCGCGCCACCGGGCGGCACGAGCCCGCGCGTGACCGCTCCTCGACGCCCAGGCTCACCGCACGCGCTGTCGTACTCTGCGTCGTCGTGCTGTTCCTGCTCACGCTCGCGGTCGCGCCGCTGAGGGGCCTGATCGATCAGCGGCGCCACCTGGCTCGCCTCGAGCGGCAGGCAGAGGTGCTCACCGGTCACAACGCGCGGCTCGAGGATCGCATCGACTTGCTCAACGACCCGAGGTATCTGGAGCGAGTGGCACGTCAGTGCCTGGGTCTCGTGCGCCCCGGTGAGACCGCGTTCGTCATGGTGCCCACGCACGGCGCTCTTCCGTCGCCGGAATGCTGACCGGCGCGCCGGACGGTTGCCTTCACCCCTCGAACGCGATCATCAGCGACTCGGCGACCTGCTCGTAGCCGATGACCTGATAGATGCCGTTCGACGTGGGGTTCCCCAGATCCGTATAGAGGAAGCACGCCTCCGCTCCTCGCTCGAGCAACTCCGCGCTGACCTCGGCGACGAGGTTCGATGCGTATCCTCGGCCGCGTTCGGCGGGCGGTGTATACACCGGCCCGACGCGCGCACCGCCGGTGATGCGCGTCCACCCGGTCATCGAGACAGGGCGATCGTCGACTTCCCAGAGGGTGAAGCCGGCGGCATCGCCGCCACCGATCCTCGCATCGATGGCACGCTGGGTGGCGTGTTCGTCCCGGATGGTCATGGCGGTCAGGGCTTCACGCTCGAACTCGTGCATCCATCGTTCGAGCAGCGGCCGATCACCGGCCGAGGCAACGCGGGCGGCGCCGGCGGCGGGGGGTGGCGCCGCGACCGAGGTGAGCGAGTAGACACCCTGCGCGATCGTCGTCCTGGACGCAGATCCCGACGCGGCACTCCAACGGTCCGCGAAGCGTGAGACCCAGGGAGTGTTCGCCGTCACACCGGGCAAGTTCGGCTCATCGCTCGTCAGCCGCTCGACGAGCGCTTCGATCGCTCCCCCGTCCAGGGGATCGGCAACCACCACGTTATACGGCGGTGTGCGGATCGCGGCGCCCACCGGTGCGCCGTCGTGCTCCACGAGCCAGCACGACGCCCCGGCATACGAATCGGGACGGTCCAGCAACGACTGCACGATGCCGAGCACGAGGTTGTTGGCGGCGGGATCGTGCTCGAGGACGGGCGCGGCGAGTCGAGCGAACGTCGCCACATCGTCGAGGCGCGTGACCAGCATCGAGCGATGGTACTGACGTTCGATCATCGCCGAGCCCCTATGATCGGCAACCGGCGCCGTGTGATCGCGCGATGGAAGCCAATCGTCGCGATGACGGCCCTCTTCGTGATCGGCGTGGTCGTTGCCGCGGCCAGCGTTTCGCAGTTCCTGCCATTCCTCGCCGAGTGCGCGCCAGTTCCGGGCGGTGATTGCCGCATCGGCTTCTGACCGAGGCACAGCCCGAGCATGCTGGAAGCCTTCGATTGACGGGGGTGGGCCTTTCCCGCACACTGACCGCCTGTTCCGGAACTTCCGGGATACCAACGGAAAGGGGCATCTGACATCGCAGAGATCGAGATCGGCGCGGTGATCGACGGCACCGTCGAGCGCATCACGCCATACGGAGCCTTCCTCAAGCTCGAGGATGGCCGCCTCGGATTGGTCCACATCTCCGAGATCGATCGCAACTACGTCAAGGATGTGCACGAGCATCTCCGTGAGGGAGATGTGGTGCAGGCCAAGGTGCGGGCGATCAAGGAAGACGGCAAGATCGATCTCTCGATCAAGGCGCTGCAGGATCCCGCCCCGCCGCGGCCGCGCCGCGGATCCGACCCCGAGTTCGAACAGATGCTCAAGAAGTTCATGCGCCAGAGCGAGGAGCGACTCGTCGACTACAAGCGAGCCGTCGAGCACAAGCGCAAGTAGCGCTCCGATGTCGACCGTGCAGCGTGAGCTGCGAGCCGCCGACCTCGCGGCGGTCCGTGAGCAACTTCGACGTGAGCCCACCACGCCGTTCACCGTCGTCGCTCGATGCACGGGTGGCCATCCCCTCGTGATCCGCAACGCGCCGCTCGACGCGGCGGGCGACCCCTTCCCGACGACGTTCTGGCTCACGTGTCCCGAGTCGGTCAAGGCGGTCTCGCGGGTTGAGTCCGACGGGTGGATCGGCCTCCTCGACGAGCGGCTCCGCGACGACGAGCGATTCAGTGCGAGCCTCGAGCGTGCACATTCCGCGTACGCTCACGAACGCGCCGAAGACCTCGAGGGCGCTCTCGAGTGGGGTGGGGTCGGCGGCACTCGCACCGGCATCAAGTGCCTGCATGCCCACTACGCGTACCGGCTCGCGGGGGGCGACGATCCGGTGGGCGCGTGGGTCGCCGGGCGCATCGAGCCGGTGCACCCCGAGCAGAAGCCGGCACGGGTTGCAGCCATCGACCAAGGCACGAACTCGATCCGGCTGCTCGTGGCAGAGCCGGGAGCGAACGTCGACGGATCGCCCGCCGAACTCGCGCGGGACATGGTGATCACGCGGCTCGGGCGTGATGTCGACCGCACCGGTCGTTTCGACCCCGAAGTGTTGGCTCGCACCGTGGTCGTCTTGGGCCGGTTCTGCCGACGAGCCCGGGCGCTGGGCGCCGAGCGCATCAGAGTGGGCGCGACGAGCGCGGTGCGAGACGCCGAGAACCGGGGGGAGTACGCCGCCGCGGCTCTCGACCTCGCCGGATCCGAGCTCGAGGTCATCACCGGTGAGCAGGAGGCCGCTCTGTCGTTCCTCGGAGGGACGCACGGGCTCGATCCCTCGTCGGGGCCGTTCGCCGTGCAGGACATCGGAGGTGGCTCGACCGAGCTCGTGACCGGGCGGGTACCGGGGCGCGCAGAGCAGGCGATCTCGACCCGCATGGGAAGCGTCCGCATGACCGAGCGGCATCTGGCACATGACCCCCCGACCGAAGAGGACCTCGAGGCGCTCGGGGCCGACATCGAAGGCGTGCTGTCCGATGTCGCGGCGTCTCTGCCGGTGGGTGAGGCCAGGACCTTCGTCGCGGTCGCGGGCACTGCGACGACGTTGCAAGCGATCGAGCTCGAGCTCGATCGCTACGACCCCGATCTGATCCATCGCACGTGGCTCACCCTCGAGCGGGCCCAACGGTTGCGAGACCGACTCGCGGCGATGACCAACGCAGAGCGTGCGGCGATGCCGGTCATGGCGCCAGGGCGCGGCGACGTGATCGTCGCAGGGGCGGCCATCCTCGTCGCCACGATGCGGCGCTTCGGTCTCGAGCGGGTGCTCGTGAGCGAGACCGACATACTCGACGGCTTGGTCCTCGAGATGCTCGCCCGGTAACCTCTGCGGCCGTATGCCGAATCGGGCGAGGGACAAGCAGCTCGCGAAGTTGGCGGCGCGCCGGCAGGCTGAGCGAAAGGCCGCCAAGCGCCGCCGGGATCTCACATTGGGCCTGGTCGGGGCGGTCGTGGGGGTGGGGCTGCTGGTCGCCGGCTACGCGATCCTGACGGGAGACGGCGACGGCGACGCCCAGGCGAGCGCCACGGAGAGCGTCGCGAGCCAACCTGGTACAAGGTCGGGCTCGGTCGAACGAGCGGCGCAACCACCCGAGAAGGTGGCGTGTGGGGCGAAGGCCCCTGCAGGGGCCGCCAGGCCGACTCCGCAGTTCAACGGACCGCCGCCCATGACGATCGACGCCGAAGCCACTTACGTCGCGACCGTCGCGACCTCGTGCGGCACGTACGAGGTCGAGCTCAAGGCCGATATCGCGCCCGTGGCCGTGAACAGCTTCGTGTTCCTCGCCGACCAGGGGTTCTACGACGGACTCACGTTCCATCGCATCGTCGACGGATTCGTCATCCAGGGCGGCGACCCGGTCGGTGACGGTTCGGGCGGCCCTGGATACCAGTACGACATCGAGACATCTCCGAAGCAGACATTCGATGCAGCAGGGCTGTTGGCCTATGCGAACAGCGGGCCCGGCACGAACGGTAGCCAATTCTTCGTGACCCTCGCGCCGGCGCCGCAGCTCGATCCAGGCGGAGAAGTCGGCGAATTCACGATCTTCGGCGAGGTGACCAAAGGGCTCGATGTGGTCAAACGCATCGGGAAGATCCCGGGCACGGAGAATCCGGGGATCCCTGGCGAGAAGAGCGTGCCGACGGAGGCCGTCTACATCGAGTCGATCACGATCGAAGAACGCGCGGCGTAGTCGCGGCCGGTACGGCTACAGCCGGACCACGTTCGGGGCGTCGATGCCGACGGTGACCCCCCGGGTGTCGAACACCATCGCTGCGGTGTTCACGAGTGCGTGCACGTCGATGCCGGCATGGGGGGTCAGCAACAGCACGATGTCCTGGCTCCCGACCACGGCGACGTCGAGCGGCACCGACAGGCGCTCCTCGCCGTCGATCTCACATCGCGGGACGAACCTGTCGTGGTAGCTGACCTCGGCGCCGCGGCGCGCGAGACGGTCGAGCACCATGAGCGAGGGCGACTCGCGCAGATCGTCGACCCCTGGCTTGAATGCGACGCCGACCCCGAGAACCTTCGAACCCTTGATGGGCTTGCCCGCATCGTTGAGCGCCTCGCCCACGCGTGTGACGACGTAGTCCGGCATTCGGTTGTTGACCTCGTTGGCGTGCTCGATGAACTCGACGCGGTGGCCGAGCTGCTGACCGGCGCGCCACGACAGATAGGTGGGATCGATCGAGATGCAGTGGCCTCCCACTCCGGGCCCGGGCCAGAAAGGCTGGTAGCCGAACGGCTTGGTCGCGGCGGCGTGCAGCGACTCCCAGATGTCGACGCCGAGGTCGTGGGCGAGCACGGCCAGCTCGTTCACGAGCGCGATATTGACCTGACGGTAAGTGTTCTCGATGAGCTTGGCCATCTCTGCCTCGCGAGGCGAAGATGTCGTGACCACGGTGTGCACGAACGCGGAGTAGAAGGACACGGCCAAGTCTCGGCACCGATCGGTGAGACCCGCGACGATCTTCGGAGTGCTGGCGAGACGGTGTTCGCCGTTGCCGGGGTCGATGCGTTCGGGACTGTAGCCGAGCGCGAAGTCACGCCCTGCGCGAAGACCGGTCGTCTCGAGGATGGGTCGCAGGAACTCTTCGGTGGTGCCCGGGTACGTTGTGGACTCGAGCACCACGAGCGATCCGGGCTTGAGATGGCGGGCGACATCCTCGGCCGCTGTGAGCACCATCGAGAGGTCGGGGCTTCCATCGGTGAGCGGCGTCGGGAGGCACAACACGATGACGTCGGCGTCGGCGAGCGAGGCAGCGTCGGCGCTGAAGGTTGCGCGATCCAACGCCGCGATCGCGGAGTCGGAGATGTCGCCGATGTGCGACCGGCGAGACCGGAGGCCGTCGACCTTGCGTTCGTCGGCGTCGATGCCGATCACCCGGAACCCGGAACCATGCATGCCTACCAGGAGCGGCAGCCCGACGTATCCGAGCCCGATCACGGCAGCGGTTGCCGAACGGTCGCGGATGCGGACGGCGAGCGCATCCAGCGGATGCAGGTCGAGATCGGTCAGGTAGGTCGTCATCGTCTGCAGGGGTATCGGCATGCAGACGTGGTGGCTACAGGCCTTCGCGCGAGGCTACGGCACCTCGCGCGCAGTGCAAGCATCGGGGCTCAGGGCTCGTCGAACCAGGTGCCGATATCGCGCTCGATCGCGGCCTTCATGCTGTCGTCGGCGAACGACGCTCTCACGCTCTGCCGCGCCAGCCCCGCGAGGTCTTCGTCGGACAGACGCCACGCCGTTCGAGCCCTCTCGTACACGTCGGAGAGCCAGGCTCCGAACATCGACGGGTCGTCGGAATTCAGCGTGACGATCACGCCCGCATCTCGCAGTCTGAGGAAGGGGTGCTCCTCGAGCGACTCGTACACGCCTGTGGCCACGTTGGAGATCGGCGCGACCTCGAGCGGGATGCCGTCGCCGGCGAGGCGCTCGACCAGCTGTGGATCCTCGATCGAACGCACCCCGTGCCCGATGCGATCGGGCTTGAAGTGCTCCAGCGTCTGCCACACGTTCTCGGGTCCCGCCCATTCACCCGCGTGCGGCACCGAGCGAAGGCCGGCACGCTTGGCCTCCCGGAAGACCTCGGCGAAAGGGACGATCTCGCTCCGCTCGCTGCCGGCGCAGTTCAACCCCACGACGCCCGCGTCGGCGAACTTCACGGCTACCTCGAGTGTTCGTTCGGCCGCGGCGATGCCCAGGTCGCGCACCACGTCGGGGGTGACGCGCACGACGGTGCCGTGCTCTCGCGCGCCCGCCATCAGCCCGTCGAGCAGCGCTTCGAGTGGGGATGTCCAGTCATCGCCGAACGCTGCAGCGTGGGCCGCCGGGGTGAACACCGCCTCCGCGTACCGCACCCCGTTGGCCGCCAGATCCTGGGTGACCTCGAGGCCGAGCCGCTGGAAGTCACCGAGCTGCGTCATCAAGTCGCAGAGGGCAACGTATTGATCGATGAAGTCGAGGGAGCCGTCGAAGCGCCACCCGTCGTCGGCGAGGCCGGACGGTACCGCCACACCGTTGCGCTGCGCAAGCTCTCGTACCGTGTCGACGCGCATGGCCCCTTCCAGATGCACGTGCAGTTCGGCCTTTGGCAGCACACGCAGGTCTCGCATGCAGGCGATGGTAGCCGTGGCGCCGCCAACAGGCCGAGCCCGCCGCGGACGCCACGTTGAGGTCCGCTCGCGAGGCGGGACCCGCTAGCATCGCTGTGCAAGGCCCGGGTGCCGGAATCGGTAGACGGAGGCGCCTTAAAAGCGCCGGCCCGAAAGGGCGTGTGGGTTCGACCCCCACCCCGGGCACCTCACCGCAAGCCCCGATGAGCGTGTCGAGGCGGCTGACATATGCTGGCGCGCTGATGACGTACGACAACCTCATCGCCGGGGAATGGGTCGGCGGTGCGTCGACCGTCGCCGACGTGAATCCCTCGGACCTGACCGACGTCGTGGGGGAGTTCTCGGTCGCCGACGAGGCGCAGGTCGACGCGGCGATCGCTGCCGCCACCGACGCGGCGCCTGCATGGGCATCTGCGACGCCGGCGGAACGCTTCGCGGTGCTCGAGAGGGTCGGCCTCGACCTCGAGGCTCGCGCTCCCGAGCTCGGGGAACTGCTCTCGCGCGAAGAGGGCAAGCCACGCGCCGAGGGTGTGGGCGAGGTGCTTCGTGCATCGCAGATATTCCGATTCTTCGCGGGCGAGGCCTTGAGGATCCCGGGCGAGCACGTGCGGAGCGTGAGGCCGGGGGTCGACGTCGAGGTGTTGCGGGAACCGCTCGGCGTGGTTGGTGTGATCACGCCGTGGAATTTCCCGATCGCGATCCCAGCCTGGAAGATCGCGCCCGCGTTGGCGTACGGGTGCACGGTGGTGTTCAAGCCGGCTGAGCTCGTTCCGGCCTCGGCGTGGTCGCTGGTCGATGCCTGTGTGCGAGCGGGGTTACCGCGGGGGGTATTGAACCTGGTCGTCGGTCCAGGGCGGGTGGTCGGTGAGCGGATGCTGCACGACGCGAGGGTCAGAGGTGTGACGTTCACGGGTTCGCAGGCCGTGGGCGCAGGTGTGGCGGAGTCGCTCGCGGCCCGCTTCGGCAAGTACCAGCTCGAGATGGGTGGCAAGAACCCGCTGGTCGTGCTCGATGACGCCGATCTCGACATCGCCGTCGAGTGCGCCGTGCAAGGGGCGTTCTTCCAGACGGGGCAACGGTGCACGGCTTCGTCGCGCCTGATCGTGACCGACGGCATGCACGATCGCTTCGTCGAGGCGACGATCGAACGCATGCGATCGCTCCGTGTCGGGCACGCCTTGCAAGAGGGCACCGACATCGGTCCCGTCGTGAGCGCAGATCAGCTCCAGCAGGATCTCGACTACCTCACGATCGCTCGCGACGAGGGCGCCGAGTTGTTGCAGGGCGGCGCCGTGCTCGAGCGCGAAACCGAGGGGTACTTCCTCGAGCCGGCGCTGTTCGTCGGCACCACGAGCGAGATGCGCGTGAACCGAGAGGAGATCTTCGGCCCGGTCGCGTCGGTGGTGCGTGCAGCCGACGCCGACGAGGCCCTCGCCCTCGCCAACGACACCGACTTCGGCCTCTCCGCCGGGGTGTGCACCACATCGCTCGCCCTCGCGAGTCGGTTCCGCGACGGGCTCCAGGCGGGCATCGTCACCGTGAACCTGCCGACCGCCGGGGTCGACTTCCACGTGCCGTTCGGCGGCGCCAAGGGGTCATCGAGCGGAAGCCGCGAGCAGGGCCGCTACGCCGTGGAGTTCTTCACCACGGTCAAGACCGCCTACATCAGGCCGTGACCCCGCGCATCAACCGCGTGTGATGCGTGGGTCCTGCCTCAGCTTGACGCGGATGATCTGGTCACCGTTGCGCTTCGTCGTCTTCGTGAAGCACTCAACCCTCTGATCGTCATCGCATCGGGGCAGCCGCAGGACTGGACCGCCCGGCGTCTTCTGCCAGAACATGCGGGTGCCCTCCACGTCCTCGAGCAGCGACACGTCGTAGTAGAGCTTCGTGACGACGACCGCCGGGTTCGAGGTGGTCGTGGTGACGGTGACGGTCTCACTTTCGCTGGGGCCCGCAGGTTCGAAGATGAAGTCGCCCGCGACGCCACCTACCCTCGGCTCGTCGCAGAGCGGGTCCTCCACCTGCGAGCCGTCGCACGGCTCCTCCTCGATCGTCACGACGAGATCGTCGTCACTGATGTTCTTCAGTGAGACGGCGAACGGATCGCTCGAGTCGAGGGGACCGTCGAGCGTGGTGATCGTGCCGCCCGGCGGCACGATGCCGGTCGCGCTCTCGAACCCTGGGCTCTCGCCCGCGACCACCGCTGAGGGCAGCATCAGCAGTCCTGCGATCAGGAACGCCGGGAACGTCAGGGCGATGCCGCCTAGTCGTCGGGCGCGTCGCGAAACGAAGGTGCGTGGGCCGTCGCTGGGTCGAACCGTCATGAGCGATCCCTTCCAGAGCGCGCGGCCACGTCGGGGGAGGCCGCGCTCGAACCGGTAGCTTCGAACGACCGTACAGCGATTGTCAAGAGAGCAACTGCATCAGGGGTCGGAGATCAGGCGCGGTCGAGCACGATCTGGCGAACGTCGGTGCGCCCGCTCGCGAACCCCGCACCGCAGTAGGCCAGGTAGTAGCGCCACATGCGCCGGAACCGGTCATCGAAACCCATGTCGGCGATCCGTGGCCACGCGGCATCGAACGCTTCCAGCCAGCACGCGAGGGTGCGGGCATACGAGGCTCCGAAGTCGTGGTCCTCACGCCAGGAGAGTCCGTGATCCGCCGCGAGCCTGCGCAACACCGCGGGAGCGGGTACCTGGCCGCCGGGGAAGATGTAGCGCCGCACGAAGTCGGGATGCTCGTCCGAATCGCGCCAATGGTGGTCGGCGACCACGATGAGCTGCAGCCCCACCGATCCCCCGGGGCGCACCCGCTCGCGGATCTGCCGGAAGAACGGAGACCACAGCGACTGCGGCAGGGATTCCATCATCTCGACCGAGACGATGCGATCGTACGTGCCGCCGACCAGGCGGAAATCCTGCAGCCGGGCGTCGACCCGATCGACGAGGCCGTGCTCGACGACGAGCTTCTCTACGTACTCGTGCTGCTCCTTCGAGATCGTCACCGTGGTCACGTGGCAACCGAGCTCATCCGCGAGGTAGATCGCGAACCCACCCCAGCCCGAGCCGATCTCGAGCACGCGTTCGCCGGGCTTGACGCCCGTACGAGCGGCGAGGCGTCGATACTTCTCGCGCTGGGCCTCGGCGAGCGGCATGTCGCCGCCGGCGAATACCGCCGAGGAATAGGTCATGGTCTCGTCGAGCCACTCGGCGTAGAACTCGTTTCCCAGGTCGTAGTGCTGCACGATGTCGGTCAAAGGACCGCGGGGCCTCGCGGGGTCGCCCAGCAACCGCCAGGCGTTGCGACCGAGCCAGTGCAGCCACTCGGGCACGGGTTCGCGGAAGGCGGGCTCCAGGTGCAGCGCGCAGAGTTCGAGGAAGGCCTCGAGGTCGTCGACGTCGTAGTCGCCACGCACGTAGGCGTCGGCGAGGCCGATGGCGCCGGTCGTCGTGACCAGGCGAAGCGGCCGCCACCGGCGCAGGGTCACGTGGGCCGCAGGACCGGGATGACGCCCTTCGAACGTGCGGTGCGTGCCGTCGGGGAGCGTGATCGAAGCTCGACCGGCGCGTACGCGTCTCCCCACGATCTCGAGGATGCGTCGCTCGGCGGCTCCGGCGAGTCCCATCATCGGGCGAGCCCATCTCTGGCCGTGATAGCAACAGACCCCACGCGACCGTCCACCCGGTTCGCGCCCGACACGATGGTCATGGGCGAGGCCGGCGGAGCTCCCCGCGTGCGATACGGCGCACCCTTCAACCGGAGCTTCAAGGCCTCCCAGTGGATGCCACCGATCACCTTCAAGGTCACGAGCGGGTAGCGAGAGAGCACGGAGACGAGGGAGCGGGCGGTGAGTGCGCGACGAGTCGCGCCGAGCGTTGCGACCAACACCTGCCCGCCGGCCGCGGTCTCCCTCACCACGACCGACACCCGTTTGTCGGGCACGCGAGTCGTGAAGTCGTAGGTCGCAGCCATGTCGATGAACGGCGAGACATAGAGCTCCTTGTCGAAGCTCGTGCGCACGCTGCGGGCCCGGTCGTTTCCGATGACATCGCCGGGGGAGACCGGCACGAGATAGTCGTGCCACTCGCCGAAGGTATTCGAGACCTCGTACAGGATCGCGCGGAGGTCATCGCGCGGGCCGTGGCAGAACCAGACCGAGATCGGATTGAACACGTACCCGAAGATGCGCGGGAACGTGAGCACTCGCACAGGGCCGCCCTCGAGGTCGACGCCGGCTTCGGTGAGCCGAGCCTCGATCCAGGGTCGAAGCGGCGAGCCGTCGCGCGGGCCGTGGTCGGCGTCGTGGAAGCTCACCGCCGCCGAGCGGTTGTATGCGAACCCCGGCACGATACGGTCGAGCTCGGGCAGCTCGTCGAGGTCGGCGAGCACGTACCAGACGCCGTACGAGAGCCGATGCCGTCGCGGGAACGACCGCTCATGCATGACGTTGCCCGTGTAGAGGCAGCTGCGCATCGCCATCGTCATGGAAGCACCAACGCTGGTGGGCGGCCCACATGGGTCTCGAGATCGCGCTCTCCTTCTGACCGCGCCCAGGGCGCCGGAGCACCGAGCCCCGCGGCCACCGCCAATCCCGAGCGGAGGCCGTCCTCGTGGAATCCGTGTCCGAAATAGCTGCCGCAGAACCATGTGCGGCGGACTCCTTGCAGCGTGGACAGCTCACCTTGGGCCTCGACGGTCGCCCGGTCGTACTGCGGGTGGTGATACGTGAACGAGCCGACCGCTTCGCGAGGGGCCTTGACGGGATTCAACGTCACGAACACCGGCCGCTGGGTCTCGAGGTTCTGCAATAGGTTCATCCAGTAGGTCAGCGATACCCCGCGGTCCTCGTGAGCGGTCGCCCATGGCCCGGACGCGCCGGCGTGCTCAGTCGAGCGGTAGTTCCAGCTCGACCATGCTCGGCGCCGCTTCGGCATGAACGCCGTGTCGCGGTGCAACACGGCCAGGTTCTGCTGGTAACGGAATCGCGAAAGCAGACGTCGCTCGTCGGGGCTCGAGTCGTCGCCGAGGATCGCAAGCGTCGTGTCGGCGTGCGTGGCGAGCACCACGTGGTCGAATCGTTCCGTGCGTCCTGTGGCATCGCGCACCAGCGCCGAGTCGGGGCGCCTCGTCACCGAGACGATGGGTGTGCCCGTTCGCACCTCATCGAAGGTCGCCGCGACCCGGCGCACGTACTCGCGGCTTCCGCCCGTCACGGTGCGCCACTGGGGACGGTTGCCGACGTCCAGCAGGCCGTGATTGTCGAGGAACCCGGCCATGGTGGACGCCGGCACCGCGAGCATCTCGTGCAGGTTCGACGACCAGATGCACGCCACCATCGGTAGCAGGAAGTCGTTGCGGAACGCCGGCGAGTACCCCTTCCGCACGAGCCACTCTCCGGTGGACTCCCGCAGACTCCCGCCGAGAAGCGACGTGGCCTGCCTGGTGAAGCGCACGATCTCGCGCACCATGCGCAGGTACGACGGGCGCAGCAGGTTCGAAGGCTGCGCGGCAAGCCCGAGCGCCCGCGCCCGATACTCGAAAGCACCGTCGTCGATCGAGACCGAGAACGACATGTCGCTCGGCTGGGTCGCGACGCCGACCGCTTCGAGCAGTCGCACGAGGTTCGGGTAGTTGCGCTCGTTGTAGACGATGAAACCGGTGTCGACCGGCACCGCACGCTGGCGATCCTCGACGTCCAAGGTATTGGCGTGGCCTCCCAGCCGATCGTCCGACTCGTAGAGCGTGACGTGCTGGCGGCGGGCCAGTGCCCATGCTGCGCCCAGGCCAGAGATGCCACTGCCGATGACTGCGATCCTCAACGAACATTTCTCCTTCGGTGGGGCGAGACCTATGCGAGCCCCGGGGCTCCTCGTTCGACATGGAGTTCGTCGTTCCATCGATGTTCGCGGCACGAACACCACCGGATGCACACCTTCGGGCCTCAGCGCGCTCGCGGTCTTCACGCGGTACCCTTGAAATCGCTCCGCTACTCCCTTCCGGATGGGGGAGAGTGTGCGGGGGGCCGGACTCCTTTGCAGAGGTTCTCGTAGCGGCCGATGCAGGGCCGAGTCAGGCAGAACCCGAACGTCGATGAGGAGCAACTAGATGAGTTCAGCGAACGCGGCAGGCGCGGCACGTCTGTCCAACGAAGCGATCCTGCACGAGCTGATGCCCCAGGTCGGGTCGGCCCTCAACCGCCACGTCGCCACGGCCTCCGAGTGGATGCCGCACGACTACGTGCCCTACGAAGAGGGCCGCAACTTCGTGAAGGAACCCTGGCAGCCCGAGGACTCGAGACTGCCCGACGTTGCCCAGACCGCGCTCGAGGTGAACCTGCTCACCGAGGACAACCTTCCCTTCTACCATCTCGCGCTCTGGCGCACGTTCGGCGACAAGGAGGCGTGGGGCGAGTGGGTCCGGCGCTGGACCGCCGAGGAAGGTCGCCACGCGATCGTGATCCGGGACTACCTCACCGTGACGCGAGGCATCGATCCGATGATCCTCGAGCGTGGACGAATGGATCAAGCGATCGGCGGGTGGTACCCCGCCTTCTCGGAGCAGGGACCTCTCGACGGCATCGTCTTCACCACCATCCAGGAGCTCGCCACGCGCATCTCCCACCGCAACACCGGCGCGATCACCGACGACGAGACGGCCGAGAAGCTCTGCTCACGCGTCGCCACCGACGAGAACCTTCATTACGTCTTCTACCGCGACATGGCGATGAGCGCTATCGAGCTGGATCCCAGCGCCATGGTCGAGGCGATGCACCGTCAGATCACGAACTTCGCCATGCCGGGCGTCGGCATCCAGGGGTTCCGTGAGAAGGCCAAGGCCATGGCGCAGGCGGGCATCTACAACCTGCGCATCCACCACGACCAGGTCGTACGTCCGATCCTCGACAAGCACTGGAAGCTGGCCGACCTGGAGGGCCTCAGCGACCGCGCCAAGGAGTTGCGCGACGAGATCTACGCCTACCTCGCGAGGCTCGACCGGGTCGCCACGAAGCTCGGCGAATCGCTCGGACCCGTGCGCGGCGACATCTCGAGCGACCCCATCGGCCAAGCCTGAAATCGGGCGCCTCGAGACGTCACGCGGTGGAGGCTCTGAGCGTGCTTCAGGTGGTCTGGATCGTGTAGTCGGTCCGGGTGATCGAGTTGGGTGTGGGTGAGGTCTGTTTCACGTTCGAGATCACGGCGGTCGCTGCGCCGCACGTGCTCGTGTCGACCGTGGCGGTGGCATCGGCCGACGACGTCGCGGTCCCCACAGGAGTCACGGTCACCGCCGCGCCGGTACGACAGGCGACGCTCACCCGCAAGACGCCGGCGCCGCCGTCGTGGGTCACGGTGAGATCGAATGGCGCGCCAACGACAGGCAGGCCGATCCAGTTGAGGGCGTAATCGTTCGGGATCAGCCGTGACAGCGAATCGGGCACGGCACCGAGGGCCGCGTGGTTACCGGGGGGGTTGGACCCAGACGGATAGTTCGGCCCTTCCTCCAGGCAGTACCGGCGCGGCGTCGACGCGCAGTTCACCAGGAATCGAAGCGCGATCGAGGCGTCGTGATATGCGCTCGACAGGGTCGTGTTCTTGGCCTTGAACCCCCTGGCGAGGGCGGCGAGATTCGTCGTCGCCCCCTTGCTGATCTGTTCCCAGAAGACCTGGAAGACGGCCTCCGATCCGTTGCGCCGACCGTCGCCGAACCGTTCGGCCATGGCGCGGAACACCACCCAGTACGGGTAGGGCGACCTCTGGTACCGCCCCATCGGCTGGGCGAACGCCGGCCAGAGGTAGTTGTAGCTGTCGTCGGAGCCGTCGAAGACCTCGTCTTCCATCTCGGTGGTCAGACCTTCGACCATGACGCTCGTGACGTTGCCGAATCCGCTGAGCGCGCCGTAGCCGAACTGGATCGAGTGGTTGAACTCATGTGCGGCCGTCGCGCGGAGCGCGTCGAGGGCGGATCCGGGAAACGATTTGAAGTTGCGGTTCATCACCATGCAGCTCGCGAGGGCATCCTTGTCGTTCCAAGGGGTCGAGGGGTTGTTGCCCGCGCGGCGTGTGGCGGCGACGTAGCCGTACAAGCCCGTGCCCAGATCCTCGATGCGCACGGGGTAACGGCCTCCGGGCGGATACCTGAACGGATCCTTCGGCGGCTTGGCCCACCCGAACGTGCCGATCTCGGTCTTCCACGAGGTCTCGAGGGCGCCAGCGTACTGGCGGATCGAGAGGCCCCTCAGGGCCGATGACCTGTACTGGATGTAGAAGTTCGCCGTGGCCCTCGTCTGGGGGAGCCGCCCGCGCGTGCCGGGGCAGTCGAAGGACTGACCGCGCAACGCGGTGCGCGCTGCGACGGCGGCGGGTGAACGACCGAGCGTCAGCAGCCGCTCGCGCAGCCGCAACAGAGGAAGCGTGCCCGACCACGGAGTACGACTCACGTATGCGTCGGGCAGGCGTCTCGGTGAGGTGAGTGCCCACGTGAGGTACAGGGCCCCCCGAGCTTCGGAGATCTCGCCTCGACGAACCGCCCGGTCGATCAGCTCCGGCGTCGCCGGCGCGAGTCCGCGCCTGGCCGGCTCGGCCGCCGCAGTCGGTGCGAACGTAACGACGAGCTGGGCCGACAAGCACATCGCGATGGCCGTAGACGCGATCGCGGCGTAGGGGCGGCGCTGGGTGGTGCCAGACACAGGCGATCCTCCTGCAGGGTCGACGGTTGAGGTTGCGTCATCCTACGACGCAGGCTGTGGCATAGTCCCGGGCGCCGAAGCCGGTGCCGGCGTGCGCCCGGCAGGCGCGGCGAGCGAAAGGAGGCAATCGCATGACGCAGACCGGGCGCAAGACGATCGCGTTCTTCCCGGAACCCGGCGCGTGGGGGCCGACCAACAACTGCGTGGCCATCGCGACCGTGCTGGCCGAGCGCGGGCATCGCATCGTGTTCGTGGTCGATGAATCGTTCGAAGGCGAGCTCGACAAGCGAGGCTTCGAGGAGCGCATGATGCGCATGGCCCCCGCCGAGGAGAACGCCGATCCGACGGCCGATCCATGGGCCGAGTTCATCAGGGTGACGGCTCCCGAGTTCGCCAAGCCGACGATCGAACAGATCGAGACCGTCACCAAGCCGATCTGGGAGGCGCTCGTCGCCGGAGAGCGGTACTCGCACGAGCGGCTCATGGAGATCTGGGCCGACATCGAGCCCGATGCCGTGTGTACCGACAACGTGACCGGCTACGCCGCGGTCGAGCTCGCGGGCTGCCCATGGGTGCGGTTCGTCTCGGCCAATCCGCTGGAGATGCGCGACGCGGCGCTTCCCCCGTGCTTTCGGGACTGCCGCTCGACGACCGCAGCGAGTGGCAGGCGTTCGCCGACGAGTACCACCGCCAGCACGAAGAGCTGCTGACCGAGCACAACGACTTCCGCGGGTCGGTCGGGGTAGCGGCCTGCCCGCCCGACGAGTTCAACACCAACTCGCCCTGGCTCAACATGTACCTCTTCCCCGAGTCGGCCGATTACCCCCGTTCGGTTCCGCTCGACGACACGTGGCACCGTCTCAGCTCGACCGTTCGCACCAACGAGGAAGCCTTCGACGTCGAAGAGCACGTTCCCGGCGAAGGCAAGGTGGTCTACCTCTCGCTGGGATCGCTCGGGTGCATGGACGTCGTCCTGATGCAGCGTCTGATCGATGCGCTTGCGAAGACCGAGCACCGCACGATCGTGTCGATGGGTCCCTTGGGCGAGCAGATGACACTCGGCCCGAGCATGTACGGCGGGCAGTTCCTTCCGCAGCCGTCGATCCTTCCCCAGTGCGACCTGCTCATCACCCACGGCGGCAACAACACGGTGTGTGAGGGCTTCCATTTCGGGTTGCCGATGATCGGGCTGCCACTCTTCTGGGACCAGTACGACAATGCCCAGCGCCTTCGGGAGACGGGGTTCGGCGAGCGGCTTCCCACGTACGACTGGACCGACGAGGAGCTGATCGGGGCGGTTAACCGGCTGCTCGCCGACGACGACCTTCGAGCTCGAATGAAGCGGAACGCTGAGCTGATCCAGGCCGATGCGGGTCGCGTTCGCGGAGCGGATCTCATCGAGCAGGTCGCGATGACCGGCGAGCCGGTCCGTCGATAGGCGTCGTGGCGCACGCCGGGCCAGCAGCCCGTAGGCTTCGATCGATGGGAGGGAACAAGGCTTCCGGGCACATCGCCCCTCGCGCGAACCCCCTTCCGACGAGACGCAGGGCGATCGGCATCCTCCGCGAAGGTATGGCGGAGGTGTTCTCCCTGTACGACAGCCTTCCCACTCGAGCGCGGACGACGCCGGGGCTCGGCGGCGGAGAATGGTCTCCCAAAGACCTGCTCGGTCACTTGGAGAGTTGGCAGGAATACGCACTCGAAGCCATCGATGCGTGGGGGGAAGGGCACAGCCCGGCCATCGATGCGGTGATCTGGTCGACCAGCACATCAGTGCTGAACGACAATGCCGTACGGACCAAGTCCTCGCGGCGCGCTCCGGATCAACGACGGCGGGCCGAAGCAACGCACGATCTGTTGATCGCGCAGCTCGAGGCGTTCGGAGATGCCCGATGGCGTCGGCCGGGCACGCCTCGCGGGCGGACACCCGCAGGCGCCCGCCTCGGGAACCTGTTGTCGGGTCCGGCCGGCCCCTTCCGCCACGCGAACGCCCATCTCCCGAACCTCGAGGCCTTCGTCGAGGACCGCGCGATCTAGTCTTCCCCAGACTACTGGTCGATCCGAAGCTTCGGCGGTGTCGTCAGCGGACGACGAGCACCGGCGTGCCGAGCTGCAGCAGAGGCTTGAGCCGGTCGAGGGAGCGCTCGCTCACACGGAGGCACCCGGCGCTGGCCGAGCGACCGATCGACGATGGGTCACTCGTACCGTGGATCGCGAGCTGGTTGCCGCCGGTCCACCCGGGCGGCAGCTGCGGCTGGATGCCCGAGATGCCGAACGCGAACGTGCCGAGGGAACCACCGGAGAAGGCGATGCGATCGGTGACGAAGTACTCGCCTGGCGGCGTGGGCGAGACGGCTGTGCCGGTTGCCGCGGGCATGCCGAAGACGTTCTTGCCCGCCCTCGTGACGGTGATCCGGTGCTCCGAGAGGTCGACGTGCACCTCGATGTTCGTGGTGCGCCTGGGGAGGTCGCGGAGCGTGATCCACCCGTGCCGGCGCGGCCACACGTACGGGATCTCGACACGTCCCCACCGACCGTCGGGGGAGACGTCCTCGACCCAGGCGGTGATGGGTACGTCGTAGTACTTCGAACCGCTCGGCATGGTGCCGACCACCGAGGCATCGCCGCTGGGGTGCGCTCGCACCGCCATGTCACGGGCCACGCGCACGAGCAGGCCCCCTGTGGGCTCGGACGGCTTCGGAGCGCTCGGCGCCTCGGCGTTCTGGGACCCGGTCTCGGTGCCACCTGCGACGTTGCCGGCATCGTCATCGACCGGGTCGCCGGCGCTCGGGGCGGGTGACAGGACGGCGACGGGAGTGGGCTCGTCGGTCTCCTCGGCTCCTGGCAGGCTCGCAACGATGGGCGACGCGAGCGCGAGCACGCCGGCGACGACCGTCGACACCCACGATGCACGCAAGACATCGTTCCGCATGCCGTCCTATCGGCGGGTGACACAAGGGCCTGAAGAAGCGCCGCGGCGATAGGCTGCGGGGCGGGAGCGGTTCCATCTCGGGAGCCGGATGACGCGATGACATCGATGCATCAGACAGCGGTCGCCCTGGTGGCGCCCGGCAAAGGGATCCTCGCCGCCGACGAGTCCAGCGGCACGATCGCCAAGCGATTCGACTCGATCGGCGTGGACTCGACCGAGGACGCGCGCCGGCGCTACCGCCAGCTCCTCTTCACGACCCCCGGCGTCGGCGAACACATCAGCGGAGCGATCCTGTTCGACGAGACGATCCGTCAGTCGGCAGACGACGGCCGCCGGTTCGTGCAGGTCCTCGACGACGCGAACGTGATCCCCGGCATCAAGGTCGACACCGGCGCGAAGCCGCTCGCACTGTTCCCCGGTGAGACGGTGACCGAGGGCCTCGACGGGTTGCGGGAACGCCTCGCCGAGTACGTCGAAGCTCGGCGCGCGGTTCGCCAAGTGGCGCGCCACCATCGTCATCGGTGCCAACGACTCGACCGACGGCCTGCCGACGGGCGCCGCGATCGATGCCAACGCGCACGCCATGGCGCGATACGCAGCCCTGTGTCAGGAAGCGGACGTCGTGCCCATCGTCGAGCCCGAGATCCTGATGGACGGCGACCACGACATCGCCGCGTGCGAGGCCGCGACCGCGCGCACGCTCGACTCGTTGTACCGATCGATGGCCGAAGCGCGGGTGGACCTTCCCGGCTCGTTGCTGAAGGTCAACATGATCGTCGCCGGGCAAGGGGTGCCCGACCCAGGACGATGACGTCACCGTCGCGGAAGCCACGATCCGCTGCCTCTCGGCGAACGTTCCGGCCCAGGTTCCAGGCGTGGTGTTCCTCTCGGGTGGCATGAGCGATGAGCACGCGACGAGCCGGTTGAACGAGATGAACCGCATCGCGGAGGGCAGCCTTCCTTGGCGGCTGAGCTTCTCGTACGGAAGGGCGCTGCAGGCTCCGTCGCTCGCGGCGTGGCGCGGCGACGACGCGAACATCGAGGCCGCCCAGGCCGCCCTCGCGCATCGGGCCCGCATGAACGGGCTCGCCACCAGCGGCGAGTACCGAACCGAGCTCGAGGCATCGGCGGCATGATCGAGCTCCCTCGGCATCGCAGGCCCGCATGAAGCTGCTCGTCATCGGCGGCGCCCGCTTCTCCGGGCGCGCCCTCACCGAGCTCGCGCTCGAGCGAGGTCACGAGGTCATCCTGTTCCACCGGACCCCGACCGATCTCTTCCCCGAGGCAGAGCACGTGATCGGTGACCGTGAACGGGGCGTCGACGCGCTCGGCGGGCGCACGTTCGACGCAGTCGTCGATACGTGCGGCTACGTACCGAGAGCTGTGAGAGCGTCGACCGAGCTGTTGCGGGGAAGCGGGTGGTACGGCTTCATATCGTCGCTCTCGGCGCACCCCGAGGATCTGCCGCCCGGCGCGAACGAGGATTCCCCGATCTTCGAGGCGCCCTTTCCCGACACGGAGGAGGTCACGGACGAGACTTACGGACCGCTCAAGGTGGCGTGTGAGCAGCAGGTGATCGATGTCTTCGGCGATCGTGCGTGCGTGATCCGTCCCGGGTTCATCGTCGGTCCGAACGATCCGACGGATCGCTTCACGTATTGGGTGCGTCGGGCGGCCACCGGCGGCGAGATGGTCGCGCCGGCGCCGTCTGACTACGGACTCCAATGGGTCGACGCACGCGATCTCGCTGCATTCGTGCTGCACCTCGCCGAGGGCGCGACGCCGGGTGTGTTCGGGGTCGTGGACCGGGCCCCCACCATGACGCTCGGGGAGCTGATCGGTGGGGCTGCGTCTGCGGCCGGGGCCGACACGCGTGTCTCGTGGGTCGACGAGTCCTTCATCGTCGAAGCGTTCGGCGGCGAAGACGCCGGGGACGATCCGCACGAGGCGTTCCCGCTCTGGTGGCCCGAGGCGCCCGGCTTCCACGCGTTCGACCCCAGCCGTGCGTTCGAGGCGGGGTTGTCCTGCCGGTCGCCGGCCGAGACCGTGCGCGACACCCTCGCGTGGGACCGCTCGCGCGACCATGCGCCGATGCGAGCAGGGATGAGCGTCGAACGCGAACAGGCGCTCCTCGCCGCGTGGCGCGAGATCGGCGGCTGAGGAGGCAGAGTCTCAGCTCGCGACGAGCTCGTCGAGCGTGCGCTCGAGGTCGGCCTTCTGAAGCTCATATGGCACGACGGTCGTCTCGCCGGACTCGTCCACGAAGACCCACGCCGGCTGATAGGCGACGCCGAAGCGAGCCCACAGTGAGCCGTCCTCGGTCACGGCCTGCTGGAACTCCAATCCGTATTCGTCGACGAATGCTTGCATGTTGGCGGTCGAGTCGTTGCCGGGCACCCCGATGAACTCCACCTCGTCGCCGTAGGCTCGCGCGACCCGCGCGACTTCAGGGGCTGCCCCCTGGCACGTCGTTCACCACGGAGCCCAGAACCAGAACGCCACGTCGCTGCCGGCGTAGTCCTCACCCTCGACCGTGCCGCCGCCGAGTCGCGGTGCGGAGAAGCGGAGTACCGGGGCCGAGGATCCATCGCTCGTCGAGTCAGCATCGTCCGCGGACGGACTCCCGCTCCCGGCGTCCACAGGCGAGTCCGGCGATCACACCGACGGAGCCGGTCGCATCGGAGCACGCTGCAGTGGCGATCAGCAGTGCCGTCAACGCGGCGACACGTCGGTTGGCTCGGTCGGGCATCAACCAATGCTACGGGGCAGGACGATGAACGGTTGCAGCGCCCAGGCGTTCAGCCCGGTGGTTCGAGGCGCGCCTTCAGTGCTTCCACATCGAGTTCCGGCTGCGGGAACCGGGGGTCCATTCGCTCGAGCGTCTCGACGAGAAGCTTCGAGATCGCCCAGTTCCGGTACCACTTGCGATCGGCGGGGATCACGTACCAGGGCGCAACCTCGGTCGAGCACTCACGGATCGCATCGTCGTACGCCGCCATGTAGTCCTTCCAGCGCGCCCGCTCCTCGAGGTCGCCTTCATTGAACTTCCAATGCTTCGAGGGATCGTCCAGGCGGGCGAGCAGCCGTTCGCGCTGCTCCTCGTACGAGATATGCAGCATGCACTTCACGATCGTCGTGCCGGCAGCTGCGACGCGCTGCTCGAGATCCACGATCTCGGCGTAGCGCGGTCGCCACACCGGCTCCGGCACGAGCGAGCGCACGCGCACGATCAAGACATCTTCGTAGTGCGAGCGGTCGAACACCATGATCTCGCCGGGTGCGGGCAGCTTCCGTTCGATGCGCCACAGGAAGTGGTGCGCGAGTTCTTCGTCCGTCGGCTTCTTGAACGACGACACTTCGACCCCGGCCGGGTGCATGGCCGAGAAGACATGCCGGATCGTGCCACCCTTGCCGCTCGTGTCCATTCCCTGCAACACCACGAGCAGCGAGCGAATGCCTTCGACCCAGAGTCGCTCCTGCAACTCGTCGAGACGCTCCGCGAGCGCCGGCATCTCTCCCTCGGCGGCTTCACGATCGCCGACCCCGGGGGTCGAACGCGGATCGATGCCCGCCACGATGTCACCGGAGAGGTGGGGGCGCAGCAGCTGGGTGACGCTCGGAGCACCGCATCTCTAGAGGCGGATGTTCGCCACGTCGGCGCTCTCGGCCTGCATGCCTTGGCGTCTGGCGAGGGTCCTCATGCCGGTCAAACCCACGCCGATCGCTGCGAGTGAGATCACGAGCATCAGGGTCGCCGTGGCGTTCAGCGCCGGGTTCGGCGCCGTGCGGCCGGAGCTGTAGATCAGCATCGGCACGGTCTGCGTGTTCAGGTCCGTCGACAGGAACTGGCTCGTGACGAAGTCGTCGATCGAGAGGGCGAACACGATCGTGAAGGCGGCGAAGACCGCGGGCGTGAGCACCGGGAGCAGCACGCGTCGCAGGGCGTCGAGCGGTGGGGCGCCGAGATCCATCGCGGCTTCCTCGAGATCGGGGCCGACGCTGAAGATGCGGCCCCGCAGTACGACCACGACATAGGGGATCGACCACGTGACATGCCCGAAGATCTGTCCGAGCGTGCCGGGATCCGGGAACGGATACAGGTAGACCAGCGTGAAGAAGATGCCGGTCGCCAGCACGATCTCCGGTGTCACGAGCGGCAGCAGCATGAGGAAGTTCGCCGAACCTGATCCGCGCCCCCGCCACCGCGCGAGCCCGAGCGCGAGTGCGATACCGATCGGCGTGGCGATCCCCATCGTGGCCACCGCCAAGACCAAGCTCTGGCGGATCGCCGACGTAAGGGTCGGGTCGTGCAGCACCGACAGGTCGGGGTTGCGGATCCACCATTCGAGCGAGAAGCCTTGCCAGACGCTCCGAGACCGGCCGGCATTGAACGAGAAGCCGATCGCGATCACGACCGGCACGATCGCCCATACGATGTAGAGCCACGTGTAGAGCGCGAGGAAGCGTCGCTTGCGCCACGGGTTCGCCAGCAGGTTGCCGACGACGCTCATGCCCGGGTCGCTTCCCTGGTGCTACGGGCCGTCGAGAAGATGTAATAGAGGGTCAGCAGCGAGACGAACAGGGCGAGCGCCGTCACGAGCGCCGCGCCCCTCGCCTGGGCGTATCCGAACGTCGTTTCCAGCAGCAAGGACTGGATCGAGTTCCCGATCATCGCCGTGCTCGATCGGCCGTTCGAGAGCAGATACGCCGTATAGAAGTCGCCGAACATCGGCAGCATGATGATCGCGACCCCGGCGAGGATCCCGTTCTTCGACAGCGGAAGCGTCACCCGCACGAACGTGCTGAACGAGCTCGCGCCGAGATCCCATGCCGCTTCGAGGTAGCTGTTCTGCAGACGGTCGAGTGCGGCGAACAGCGGCAGGATCAGGAACGGCACGTAGCCGTACGCGAGCCCCAAGATCACCGTGATGCCCTTGCCCTCCAGCCACGGGTACGGGTCCTGCAGCACCCCGATGCCCACGAGCATCCGGTTCACGAGTCCTTCCTCGTTGAGCAGTCCGACCCACGCGAGCATGCGCATCAGATAGCTGATCCAGAACGGGAGCACGAGGAAGGCGAGCACGATCCCACGCAGGCGGCCCTGCAGCCTCGAGACGTAGTAGGCGACCGGGTAGCCGATCAGCAGACACAATGCCACCGCGCTGAAGACGTATCGAAGTGTGCGGATGAAGACGACTCGATACACGCCGTCGGGGGAGAGGAGCTGTTCGATGACGTAGCTGAACGACGCGCGGTCCCAGTACGAGGGGTTCCATTGAGGTACGGCGAGGCCCGTCGAGGGGTTGAGCGAGCCGCCTGCCATGGAGACGAGGGCATAGAAGGGAACGACGAACAACAGGACCAACCACAGCACACCGGGCGACGCAGCCCACTTCCAGAACCCGCGCGGGTACAGCATCGTGAGCGAGCTCTCTGGTGTCGATGCGCGCCCCCGAACCATCCCGCGCGGACGCTAGCACTTGCGGCGATGTGCGTGAAGCGCGCCCGACAAGCGGGAGGGGCATGGCCCCTCCTTGCCTTGACACGCCTCTCCCGCGCCGGTAAACCCCCGATGACCTGCCCGAGAACGATGAGGGGGTTCTTGCATGACGCATCCGAAGGAACGGCATTCACATACCCGCCGTGAGTTCTTGAAGCGCGCGGCGGCGGCCGGCATCGCACTCCCGTCGATGAGCGCGGTGCTCGCGGCATGCCGCGACAGCTCGACCGACAGCACAGGAGGAGCAAGCGCGACGACCGGTGAGGGCGGCATCGAGCTCGCCTCTCCGCAGAACCCGGTGACCCTGCCGTTGTACGACGACATCCCCGCGATCGCGGACGACCTCACGCCCGAGGCCGGTCCGCTGCGTGTCTACAACTGGAACGACTACATCTACAAGAAGGTCATCAAGCAGTTCCAGGAAGAATTCGGCGTCGAGGTCGAGTTCACGCAGTTCGCCGGTATGGCTGAGGCCATGAACAAGGTGCAGAACGACACGGTGCAGTGGGATCTCTTCTTCCCGACGATCGAGAACGTCGGCAAGCTCGTCGCCGCGAAGCGGGTGCAGCCGTGGAACCACTCCTACATGACCAACATGTCGAACCTGTGGCCGTACTTCCTGGATCCTTGGTACGACGGGGGCGCCCAGTACACGATGCCCTACCTCACGTGGAAGACGGGCATCGGCTACCGCAGGGACTTCGTCGAGGATCCGGGAACCTACGACATGCCGTTCGACATCTTCTGGGACGCGAAGTACGCAGGCAAGGTCGGTGTGCTCGACGAGTACCGGGAAACGATCGGCATGGCCTTGCTCCGCAACGGAGGCACCGACTTCAACTCCACCGATCCGGCGGAGCTCGCCGCCGCCGTCGATTCACTGCTCGAGATGATCGACCTCGTGAACGTCGAGATCGGACCCGGCGACTACCAGAAGCTGGCCGAAGGCACGAGCCACGTGCGTTACTCCTGGTCGGGGAACATGAACTACGCCCAGTGGTACCTGCCGAAGGGCACGGACGTCGAGGTGCTCGGCTACTACTACCCGCCCGACGGGGGCTGGGAGGTCGCCAACGACACGATCCTGATCAACAAGGAAGCCGAGAGCCCGGTGCTCGCGCACCTGTTCATCAACTTCCTGTTGGACCGGGAGGTCGGCCTCACGAACTTCGGCTACGAAGGGTTCCAGCCGCCGTTCGTGGGCGTCGCCGATCAGGAGTTCCTCGACGCGGGGTACATCCCGCCGAACCTCGAGAACACCCTGGTGGCCGAGGAAGACTTCGCGCAGGGCCAGCCGGTGCTGCCGCTGGCGCCCGAGGACGACCAGCTCTACCAGGACGAGTGGGCGAGGTTCAAGGCCGGCGTGAGCTAGGTCTCACCGACTCAGGTGGCGATCTCCAGCGAGACCTCCACGGCGCGCTTCGTCGCATCGCAGACGGGACAACGGGCGGCTCCTCGCTCGATGACGTCGTGGAGGTGATCCCCTCGGCCCTCGGCCCGCGCCCTGACCCGGATCCGCGCCGAGAGCGGACCGGCCGGGACCGTCTCGTCCATGCCGAGGATGCCCCGGTCGTCGGACTCGCTGTCGACCACGACCTCGAGGCTCCGGAGCGAGACGCCTTCTCGTGCCGCCTGCATCGCGACCGTCGTCGCCACGCACGACGCCGTTGCCGCCCTGAAGAACCAGCCGGGTGAGGGCTCCTCTTCCCGGCCGCCGATGCCCGTCGGCATATCGGTCAGGATCCGCTCTCCGCCCGGTCCGTGCACCTCGACCCGCAGACCGTCGCCCAACACGGCGGTCGCGCTCGAGTCGGTGTACCGGGCTTCCTCGGGATGCTCCGACAGGTACTGCACCGCACCCTCGATCGATTCGCGGATATCCGCCATGCAACGCTCCTTCCGGCAGTACCTCGACCCTTGCGGAAGTTTACGGCGTGATCTCAGGCGCGGATCAGGCGAGCGTGCCGCCTTGAGCCCGATGCCGCACGCCCGATGAGGCCCGCCGCTCACGAGTAGTCTCCCCTCGTGCCCACCAGAGACGACATCCGCAACGTGGCGATCGTCGCCCACGTCGATCACGGGAAGACCACGTTGGTCGACGCGATGCTATGGCAATCGGGGGCGTTCCGAGAGAACCAGGATGTCGCCGAGCGCGTCATGGACTCGATGGACCTCGAACGCGAGAAGGGCATCACGATCCTCGCGAAGAACACCGCCGTGCAGCACGGCGACGTGAAGATCAACATCGTCGACACCCCGGGCCACGCCGACTTCGGTGGCGAGGTCGAGCGAGCGCTGACGATGGTCGACGGCGTGCTGCTGCTCGTCGACGCGAGCGAGGGACCGTTGCCGCAGACCCGCTTCGTGCTGCGGAAGGCGCTCGAGTCGCGGCTGCCGGTGATCCTCGTGGTGAACAAGGTCGATCGGCCCGATGCCAGGCCCGACGAGGTCGTGCACGAGGTCGAGGAGCTGTTCCTGGACCTCGATGCCGACGAGCACCAGATCTCCTTCCCGATCCTGTACGCGGTCTCGCGAGAGGGGAAGGCAGGCCACGCGCCCGACGTTCTCGCCGAGGATCTGGAGCCGCTGTTCGAGACGCTGCTCACCCACATCCCTGCGCCGTCGTACCACGAGGGGCATCCGATGCAGGCGCTCGTGACGAACCTCGACGCCTCGCTCTACGTCGGCCGGCTCGCCCTCTGCCGGGTGTTCAACGGGGTGGTGCGCCGCGGCGAGCCGGTCGCGTGGTGCCGCGCAGATGGCACGATCGAGCAAGCCAAGCTCGGCGAGCTCTACGTGACCGAGGCGCTCGACCGCGTCGAGGCAGAGGAGGCCGGCCCCGGCGAGATCATCGCGGTGGCAGGCATCGCCGAGATCACGATCGGCGAGACGCTCGCCGACCCCGACGACCCGCGCCCGCTACCGGTCACGCGCGTCGACGAGCCGTCCCTATCGATGACGGTCGCGATCAACACGTCGCCTCTCAGCGGCCAAGACGGCGACAAGGTCACGGCGCGGCTGCTCAAGTCGCGCCTGGACCAGGAGGTCGTCGGCAACGTCTCGATCCGTGTCCTCGACACCGAGCGCCCCGAGATGTGGGAGGTGCAGGGGCGGGGCGAGCTGCAACTCGCGATCCTCGTCGAGATGATGCGCCGCGAGGGCTTCGAGCTCACGGTCGGCAAGCCGCAGGTCGTGACGAAGACCGTCGATGGCAAGCTCCTCGAGCCGATGGAACGCGTGGCGATCGACGCTCCCGAGGACTTCCTCGGAGTGATCAGCCAGCTGCTCGCGCTGCGAAAGGGCCGCATGGAGCACATGGTGAACCACGGCACCGGGTGGATCCGCATGGAGTACCTCGTGCCCGCTCGCGGTCTGATCGGATTCCGCACCGAGTTCATGACCGAGACCCGAGGCACCGGACAGCTCCATCACGTGTTCGAGGGGTACGAGCCCTGGCACGGGGAGTTACGCACCCGGCCGAGCGGTTCGCTCGTGGCTGATCGCCGGGGAGAGACGACGCAGTTCGCGCTGCTCAACCTTCAGGAGCGCGGATCGCTGTTCGTCGGTCCGGGCGAGGAGGTTTACGAAGGCATGATCGTCGGGGAGAACGCCCGCACTGAGGACATGGACGTGAACCCGGCAAAGGAGAAGCACCTCACGAACATGCGCAAGGCCAACGCCGAGGAGCTCGTGCGCTTGATCCCGAAGACACAGCTTTCCCTCGAACAGGCGCTGGAGTTCCTGCGCGAGGACGAGTGCGTCGAGGTGACGCCGAAGAACGTTCGTCTACGGAAGGTCCTCCTGCCCCAGAACGACCGCCAGAAGGCCTCGCGCCGGGCCCGCCCGAAGACCGACTGATCTCGACCCGCCGGTCACCCGTGCGCATTCGAGCGCTGGTACACCGACATGCTGATCAGACTCTGCTGCCCGAACGTGCCGGCATGAGCGGCCCGCAGTAGGGTCGGCATCATGCCGAAGCGGACGATCGACGGCGATCTGCCGGCGCCGATGCTCGCGAAGCTTCAGCCCGAGATGCCGACGGGGGAGGGCTGGACCTACGAGCCGAAATGGGACGGGTTCCGAACGATCGCGGCGGTGGCCGACGACGGTCGGGTACGGCTCGCGAGCCGGGACGGACGGCCGCTCGGGCGCTACTTCCCCGAGCTGATCGAGGCGCTCGAGGCGGGCGGTGACGGCTCGTTCGTGGCCGACGCCGAGATCGTGCGGGTCGCCGACGGCTCGATGGATTTCGACGAGCTGCAACTCCGGTTGCATCCGGCCGAGTCACGGGTGCGCAAGCTCGCGGGCGAGATCCCCACGACGCTCGTCGTGTTCGATCTGCTCCGCCACAGCGGCGAGAGCCTCGACGGCCTGCCGCTTTCGGAACGACGAGAGCGGCTCGGTTCGCTCGCCGCCGAGCTGGGATGGGCAGAGGCACCAGGTGACTTGGCCTCGATGCCTCCGGCGCCGGTCGTGCTCGTGGCCCCCTGGACCGCGGACCTCGAGCAGGCGCACACATGGTTCGCCGACGAAGACGGTCTCGGACAGGATGGCGTGCTGGCCAAACGCGATGACCAGCCCTACATGCGGGGAGAGCGAGGATGGGTGAAGGTGAAGCACCGGCGCACGCTCGACGTGGTGATCGGCGGCTATCGCCTGTCGAAGACTCGCGACGGTGTGGGCGCGCTGCTGCTCGGCCTGTACGACGACGACGGCACGCTGCACTACGTCGGGCACACCTCGTCGTTCAAGGCCGCCGAACGCAGAGCGATGCTGGGGGAGCTTCGACAGCTCGAGGGAGGGCAGAGCTTCGAGGGCGGGCGCGCGCCGGGCGGGCCGAGCCGGTGGACCGCCGGCCGCGACCTCGAGTGGGTCACGATCGAACCGGTGCTCGTCGCGGAGGTCACGATCGACCGCATGCAGTACGGACGATTCCGGCACGCGGCCTCGTTCGTGCGCTGGCGTGACGATCGCGATCCGACCAGCGTCAGGTTCGAACAGCTCGGCGTCGAGCCACCGACGTGGCCCGACGCCGACGAGAGCTTCTAGTCTGGTTCAGACTCGCGATGCCCGTCAGGCAGGCTGTGCAGTGAGCTGGTCCTTGCGCTCCTGCATGCGGGTTCCGAGCGCCTGCAGCTCCTCGTCCTCGAAGACCTGCTCGACCTTGGGGAACATCTCGTCTTCCTCTTCCGTGATGTGATGCTCGAGGTTCTCCTTCATCACGGAGAACTTCGCCATCCAGGTCTCGTCGCTCGGCTCGACGCCCTCGAGCTCGCCCATGATCGTGTCGACGACGTGGTGCTCCTCGTAGCCCTCGAGCGCGAGGTCCTTCGTCTTCGCGTGCTCCTTCAGCGCCGGGTAGAAGATCTCCTCTTCGATCGCCTCGTGGATCTCGAGCTCGTGCTTCAGCGTCGCGAGTCCCTCGGTGCGGGTCTTCTCGGCGCGCTCGGTCGTGTCCTCGAGATCGGACAGCATCTTCTTGACCTCGGTGTGGTCGCGCTTCAACAGCGTCAACGCGTTCATGCTGGTTCCCTCCGTCGATGGGGCGCCGCGTGCGCCCGGCACGCACCAGGTTCCCTGAGATCATCGGGTCCAAACCGGATCCGGAGGAGATTCAGCGGCGGCTTCTCCCCTGTCCCTTGCGTTCCCGCTTCATCGACTCCCACTCGGCGATCTTCTTCGCGCGCGAAGGGTTCACTCGCAGCGGCTCGTCGTCACCCTTCGGGAAGTGCGGAGGCCACGGTGCATCGCCCAGGCCGCCGGCCGCGTCTCGCTCGGCGAGCTCCAGCAAGGATTCGAGCGTGCCCGCCTCGCCGTCGATGCCGGCGCCGGGATCGCCGATCTCGCGGAGGCGCCCGGGTACCGTCCGCAGCGTGAAGCGTTCGGGTTCGACGTCGGTGACCTCGCTCCAATCGAGCGGAGTCGACACTCGCGCGTCGGGCATCGGGCGGATCGAATAGGCGCTCGCCACGGTGCGGTCGCGCGCGTTCTGGTTGTAATCGAGGAAGACTCCGGTGCGTTCCTCCTTCCACCACGCGGTCGTGGCGACCCCGGGCATCCGGCGCTCGACCTCGCGCGCGAAGGCCAGCACCGCTCGCCGGGTGTTGGTGAAACCGTGGCCACGGTCGACGCGTGCGTTGATGTGGATGCCCCGCTTCCCGCTCGTCTTCGGGTACCCGGTGAGCCCGTGCTCGGTCAGTACGTCGCGGGCCACGAGCGCCACTCGGCGCACGTCGTCCCACGGCACTCCGGGCGTCGGATCGAGGTCGATGCGCAGCTCGTCGGGATGGTCGACGTCGTCGGCGCGCACCGGCCACGGGTTGCACTCGAGGCAGCCGAGCGTCGCGGCCCACACGAGCGCCGCCTCATCGCTCATGACCGGCATCGAAGCCTCGCGCCCGCTCGGGAACTTCACGGTCGCGGTGCGAACCCAGTCGGGCGCTCCTTTGGGGATGCGCTTCTGATAGAAGGGCTCGGTGTCCTCGCCGGTCACCCCGCCCGGAAACCGGTGCAAGATCGCCGGCCGGTCGCGGCATCCGTTGAGCGCGAACCCGGCGACGGTTGCCCAGTACTCCACGACCTCGAGCTTCGTGATCGGCCCGCCGACGGCGTCGGGGAAGTACACCTTGTCCGGGCTCGTGACCTTGATGTCACGCCCTTGCGCGGAGATCGTGGTCGACGCCGTCGCCATGTGACCACCGTACCCGGGCGACGGGTGTTCCGGCGCGTTCCGGGGGATCGGCTATCGCCGGAGGGCCTCGTCCATGCCCGGGATGAGCGACCGGCGGGCGGCGAGCTCCGGGATCCTGTCCGCAGGCACAGGGTGGGAGAACCAGAATCCCTGGGCCAGACGGCAGCCGTTCGAGCGCAGAAACACGTACTCGCCCTCGGTCTCCACTCCTTCGGCGAGGGGCACCATATCGAGCGACTGTGCCACTTGGATCATCGCGCGGACCATGCCCGCCAATCGCACGTCGCGGTCGACGTTGCGCACGAACTCACGGTCGATCTTCAGCACGTCGACGGGCATGTGCTTGAGCCGGGCGAGCGACGAGTACCCGGTGCCGAAGTCGTCGAGAGCGAGTCGCACGCCCCACGCGCGCAGCTCGGCGAGGATCTTCTGTGTGCGGTCCGGATCGGCCATCGCGATCGATTCCGTGATCTCGACCACGATCGACTGCGGCGCGACGCCGGCTTCGTGCAGCGTGGACAGGATCTTCTCGGCGAGGTGCGGTGCCCAAAGCTGGCGCGGCGAAAGGTTGAAGGAGACGTCGAGCCCGAGCCCCGCGTCACTCCATCCGCGCTGACGATGGGCCATCGAGTCGAGTACCCACTCGCCGATCGCCTCGATCAGGCCGAGCTCCTCGGCCACCGGGATGAACTCGCCCGGCGCGACGATCCCGCGGCCGGCGTCCTGCCAGCGGACCAGGGCCTCGGCGCCCACCATGCGCCCGTCGGACAGGTCCACGACGGGCTGGTAGTGCAGGACCCAGTCCTCGTGCTCGACGGCCTGGCGCAGCCTGGTCGCGAACGACAGGCGCGCCATCGCGTCGCCGCCGGTGCCCGCGAAGAAGACATGGCCGCCCGGCTCGAACCGCTTCGCGCGGTACATCGCGCCATCGGCGTTCTTCAGGAGTGTCGCACCGTCGAGGGCGTCCCGCGGAAAGAGGCTGATCCCGATGGAGCCGCGCGCGTAGAACTCGGTGCCTTCCAGGTCGAACGGTGCCCTCAGCAGCTCCGCGATGCGACCGGCCACGAGCTCGGCGTCCTGTTCCTCGAGATCGACGCCGGTTGCGGGGTCGGTACCACGCTCGAGGTCGGCTAGGAGCATCAGGAACTCATCACCACCCTGCCGGGCCACGATGTCGGTCTCCCTGATGCATATGCGCAAGCGGTCGGCGAGTTCGATGAGAAGCCGGTCGCCTGCCGCGTGGCCGAGCGAGTCGTTCACCAGCTTGAAATTGTCGAGGTCGAGGAAGAGCACCGCGACCGCGTGATCGTTGCGGATCGCACGGTGGATCGCCAGATCGAGGGTCTCCTCGAACAACCGGCGATTGGCGAGGCCTGTGAGCTGGTCGTGATACGCGAGATGGGAGATCTCCGCCTCGGCCTCCTTCATCTCGGTGATATCGAACATGACGCCGTGCTCGAGCAGCACGCGATCGTGTTCGTCGCGCACGGTCACCGCTCGATCGCGGATCCAGACCACACGTCCGTCGGGAGTGCACATCCGGTAGTCGGAGAGGTCCCCGCCTCTTCCCGCGACGAACGCCTCGTATTCCCTCTCGACGCGTTCGCGGTCATCAGGGTGCAGGAGCTCTGCCCAGGTGTCCGCTCCGTCCTGGCAGTAGACCTCGGGCGTGACGCCCAGGATGCGCTCGACTTGCGGGCTCACGTAGGTCGTGCCGCGTCCTTCGACGTCGATGTAGACGACGGCGGGGATCTGCTCAACGAGGGTCTGGTACCTCGCTTCGGCCTCTTTGCGGGCCTCATCCGCGGCGTGCGCTTCCCGGGTGTCGTTGGCGTCTCGAAGCAGGCACACGACCAGCCCGTCGTCGTCAGCCGCCTCGGTGACGATCGCCACAGCGAGAGGATCGCCACCCCCACGATCGAGCCATGCGTCGCGCACGCCGCTCGTCGGATGCCAACCAGACAGCACCTCCACGATCAACCGCCCCGTGAGTTGCTGTCCGGCCAGGTCGTCGGCGCGGCGGTTCGATGCCGTGATGAGTCCGTCGCGCACGCCGATCAAGGCCTCGGGCGCAGCGTGGAGCAACGAACCCACGTCCGCGAGGTCGTTCGAGCGCCCCGCGAGGCCGTCGGGGCCGGCAGGTGGCGCGTCGGTCATCGAGGGTGCCCTTGCATGTTCAACGCACACCCATCGACAGGGAAGCTGTCCAACCTGAGACCAGCGGCGCGCCGGTTCTCGCTCGAGCGTCTACGACACGCCGGTGCCCGCCCCCTCGCCGATCTCCTTGACAGCGCGAAGCACGGTGTCACCGATGTCGGCGGGATTGCGCACGACCCGATGTCCGAGCTGCTCGATCGCGACGAGCTTGGCGGTCGCCGTGTCTGATTCGCCGGCGATGACCGCGCCGGCATGACCCATACGCCGTCCGCGAGGCGCCGACATGCCGGCGATGAACGCCACGAGGGGCTTCGACATGTACTGGGCTGCCCACGACGCGGCCTCGACCTCTTGCTGGCCCCCGATCTCACCGATCATCACGACCACGTCGGTATCGTCGTCGCCCTCGAACGCCTGCAGCACCGTTCTGAAGTCGGTGCCGTTCACCGGGTCGCCGCCGATGCCGACACACGTCGACTGCCCGAGGCCGAGGTCGGTCATCTGCGACACCGCCTCGTAGTTCAAGGTGCCGGAACGTGAGACCACTCCGACCCGGCCCTTCGAGTAGATGTGGCTCGGCATGATGCCGACCTTGCATTCGCCCGGCGTGATGATGCCGGGAGAGTTGGGGCCGATGATGCGGGTCGAACGTCCGGCGAGGTAGCGCTTGGTGCGCACCATGTCCTGTACGGGGACACCGTCGGCGATGATCACCGCGACGCCGACGCCGGCATCGACCGCCTCGAGCAGCGAGTCGGTCGCGACTTGCGGAGGCACGAAGATGCCGCTCACGTCGGCGCCGGTTTCCGCAACCGCTTCGGCCACGCTGTTGAACACCGGCAAGCCGAGGTGCGTCGCCCCGCCCTTGCCAGGCGTCACGCCGCCGACGATCTTGGTGCCGGTTGCCATGGCCTCCTCGGCGTGGAACGTGGCGTGCTGCCCGGTGAATCCCTGGATGATGACCTTCGAGTCCTTGTTTACGTACACGCTCACGACTTCCCTCCCCGCGGGGCGGTGGCCGCGACCGCTTCCTCTGCATCGCGGGCGGCCGCCCCCTCGATCTGCGCGGCGACGGCCGCGACGGCTTTGGCCGCGGCGTCGTCGAGATCGACGGCCTGGATCAACTCGAGCCCGCTCTCGTCGAGGATCGCACGCCCTTCGGCCACGTTCGTGCCCGCCAGGCGCACGATCACCGGCACGTCGACATCTTGGTCGCGCGTGGCCTGCACCACGCCGGTCGCGATCCAGTCGCACCGGTTGATGCCGGCGAAGATGTTCACGAGGATCGCCTTCACGTTCGGGTCCTTCAACACGATGCGGAACGCGTTCGCGATCTTCTCGGGGCTCGCGCCTCCACCCACGTCCAGGAAGTTCGCGGGCCGCCCACCGTGGTGCGCGATGGCGTCCATGGTTCCCATCGCGAGACCGGCGCCGTTCACGATGCAGCCGACGTTGCCGTCGAGCGCGATGTAGTTCAGGCCGTGGCCGATGGCTTCGACTTCCTTGGGGTCTTCCTCGTCGAAGTCGCGCAACTCGACCACGTCGCCCTGGCGGAACAGTGCGTTGTCGTCGAAGCTCATCTTGGCGTCGAGCGCGACCAGTTCGCCGTCCTCGGTCTCGATGAACGGGTTCACCTCGAGCATCAGGCAGTCGAGATCGCGGAAGAGCCGATACATGCGCTTGAGCAACCTCGTGAAGGAGGTCGTCTTCTTGCCGAGCCCGATCGCGGTCGCGACCTTCCTGCACTGGAAGTCGACGAGCCCTACGCCCGGGTCGATGTACTCGGTGTGGATCGCGTCGGGGGTCGACGCGGCGACGTCCTCGATGTCGACACCGCCCTCTGCGCTCGCGACGACGACGATGCGCTGCGAATCGCGATTGACGACCATCGAGAGGTAGAACTCGCGCTCGATCCGCGAAGCGCGTTCGACCAGCACACGGCTCACTCGTTGGCCATCGGGACCTGTTTGCTCTGTGACGAGCGTCGAGCCGAGCATCACGTCGGCGATCTCGGCGATCTTGGCGGGGGAGTTACCGATCTTCACGCCGCCGGCCCTGCCGCGCCCGCCCGCGTGGATCTGGGCCTTCACGACCCAGCGCTGGCCGCCGAGCTCCTCGGCGACGCGCGCCGCGGCCTTCGAGGTATAGACGACCTCGCCGCGTGGCGTGGTCACTCTGTACCGCCTCAGCAGGGCCTTCGCCTGATACTCGTGGATGTTCATGTCGCCTCCTGTCGTGGCGAGCCGTCGGCGTTCGCCTCTTCCTGGGAGCGAGCTCGTCAGCGGGCGCGCATCTGCTCGACCTTGCGCATCAGGTTCTCGGCCATGCGGATCGAAGCAGCGTCGATCAGACGGCCGTCGAGCGAGACCGCCCCCTTGCCCTGCTTGGCCCCCTCTTCCATCGCCTGCAGGATGCGCCCGGCCCGATCGACCTCGGCCTCGGTCGGCGTGAAGACCTCGTTCGCGAGCTCGACCTGCGACGGGTGGATCGCCCACTTGCCCTCGCACCCCAAGGCGCCGGCCCGCCGCGCGGCGCTGCGGTAGCCGTCGGCATCGGCGAAATCCCCGAACGGACCGTCGATCGGACGCAGACCCTGCGCCCGGCACGCGGCGACCATGCGCGATATGCCGAAGTGCCACTGGTCACCCCAGTGGGTCTCGCGCGATCCATCGGCCGCAGGATCGGTGAGCACCGAATAGTCGGGGTTCGCACCGCCGATGTTCGTGGTGCGCGCCTGCACGCTGGCCGCGTAATCGGCTACCCCGAACACCATCGCTTCGAGCCGGTCGGGTCGCGCGCGCGAGATCGCCTCGACGTTGGCCATGCCGGCCGCGGTCTCGATCAAGATGTGGATGCCGATACGGCCGGCTTCCCACCCGTTGCCCTGCTCCATCTGGTCGAGCAACGTGGCGACGAACTCCACGTCGCTCGGCGAACCCACCTTGGGCACGAGCACGGTGTCGATCACGCCGCCGCGGGCCTCCACGACGTCGACGAGATCGCGATAGCACCAGTGCGTGTCGAGGCCGTTGATGCGCACGCTCACCGCCGTGCCGCCCCAGTCGAGCGCGCCGAGCGCCTCGATGACGTTCGCGCGCGCTTGCTCCTTGTCGTCGGGCGCCACGGCGTCCTCGAGGTCGAGGAACACCACGTCGGCGCCGAGGCTGGGAGCCTTCTCCATCGCCCGTGTGTTGGTTCCGGGCACGGCGAGCTCGCTTCGATGGAGCCTGGCTTTCCTCATGCTCTTGGCCTCATGCCTTGGCCTCATGCCTTGGCACTTGTATGCTATCTTGATGCCCTTGGTTTCAATGCTCGTGGCTTCATGCTCGTGGTCGAGCCATGAGAGGTCAGGCCGAGCGCGGAAGCACGGCGTCGAACGCGGCGAGCACACGATCGGCGGTCTCGCGATTCGCGTTCACACCCATCAGCCCGACGCGCCAGATCGGCGGCGCCTTCGGACCGAGTCCGCCGCCGACCTCGATGCCGTGCTCGCGCAGGATGCGCGTCTGGATCTCCTTGCCGTCGACACCTTCCGGCACCTTGATCGCCGTGAGCTCGACGAGCTGGTGGTAGGCGTCGGCAAGCATCTCGAACCCACGCGATCGCATCTCCCCCTGGAAGTAACGCCCCGCGTCGGCATTGCGCTCCCACCGCGCCTCGAGTCCCTCCTCCAGGGCGAGTCCGATGCCCGTGTACAGGGCGTAGAACTGCAGGATCGGCATCGTGTGGTGGTACGTGATCGGCCGGTCGATCCAGTACTTCGAGAGCTCCTCGAAGTCGTAGTAGTAGGGGACCGGCTGCTGATGGCGCGCCATCGCGCCCACCGCGCGCTCACTGACCGTCACCGGCGCGATCCCCGGCGGGCACCCGAGTGCTTTCTGCGAGCAGGAGTAGCCGTAGTCGATGCCCCATGTCTCGGCCTCGACCTGCTGGCCGCCGAGCGAGGTGACGCAGTCGGCGTAGAGCAACGCGTCGGAACCGCTCGCCTGCATCGCCTCGGCGAGCTCTCGAAGGGGAAAGTCGACCCCGGTCGAGGTCTCGGCGTGCACGACGCTCACGATCTTCGCATCGGGGTTCGCCGCGAGGGTCTCCATGATGCGATCGACGCTCACGATCTGTCCGAAGTCGGCGGTCAGCTCGATGACGTTGGCGCCGACCCGGTGGGCGAAGTCGTTGAGCCGAGAGCCGAAGAAGCCCCAGTGGCAGCTGATCACCGTGTCGCCTGGCTCGATCAGGTTCATGAAGCCGGCTTCCATGGCGCTCGTGCCCGATGAGCTGAGTGCGATCGTGAGGCCACCTTCGGGACGGCGCCAGAGCTGCCGCAAGCCCGCGACGAGGTCGGTGAGGATGTCCCAGAAGTCGGGGTCGAGGTGTCCGTTCATCGGGAGGCGCATCGCGTCGAGCACCGCGGGATGCACGTTCGATGGGCCGGGGCCGCAGAGCAGCCGGTCGCCGGGTTCGAGCACCGGCATGGTCACGTCGCTCATGGTGCGATCCTCCCTCCCGCGGTCTGCCGCGGTTCGCTCCTCACTTGAACGCAGGTTCAAGGAAGCGCCGAGTATGGCACGGAGGATGTCCACCGCGATAGTCCACAGCTCGGCCTCAGCCGGTGTTCTGCAGGCCCGCCGCGACCCCGCTGATCGAGGCCTGGATCAAGCGTTCCGTCCGCGCGCTCGGCCGATCGTCGAGGCAGCGGATCTGCAGGAACGACAGCGCGTCGACGTAGGGATTGCGGTACTCGATCGCCCGCTGAAGGTCGGGGCGGCCGTCGAGCAGCCGTGTATGCCCCGAGACCGTGAGCACCAGCTCAGCGGTACGAGTCATCTCGTCGAGGATCTTCGCGGTGAGATCCGTCCGGTCGCCACGAGCGAGGTAGCGACCCGCGATCGTCGGATCGGCCTTCGCGAGCGATAGCTCGGCGTTGTCGAGCAGCGTGGAGAAGAAGGGCCAGTCACGTGCCATCGCACGGAGCCGGGTGAGGCCGCCACGCCGGTCGGCGACCGCGGCGAGCCCGGCGCCGAGCCCGTACCAGCCGGTCAGGTTGATGCGGCTCTGCCCCCACGCGAACACCCACGGGATCGCACGGAGATCCTCGAGCGCGGTGGCATCGTCGATACCCCGCGACGTCGGCCGCGACGCGATCGGAAGCGTGCCGATCTGTGCGATCGGCGTGACTCGGCGGAAGAAGTCGACGAACCCCACGTCGTGAACCAGTTCCTCGTAGTGCGCGCGAGATGCGACCGAGAGCAGCTTGATCTCGGCAGTGAAATCGTCTGCCGGGTCGTTCGCTCCCGACGCGCTCGACGCCCGTACGACCGCGTTCGTGATCTGCTCGAGATGCCTGCGTGCGAGCGCGGGGTTCCCGTACCGGGCGAACGCCACCTCGCCCTGTTCGGTCACCTTGAAGCGGCCCGCGACGGAACCCGGCGGCTGCGCTGTGATCGCGGCGCTCGCGGGACCTCCGCCGCGGCCCAGAGCTCCGCCACGCCCATGGAAGATCGTGAGTCGCAGGCCCCGTCGTCGCGCCCACACAGCCATCGCCCGTTGCGCCTCGTAGAGCTCGAGGTTCGCCGCGAGCATGCCGGCTTCCTTGGCCGAATCGGAGTAGCCGACCATGACCTCGAGCTCACCGTCGCGGCGTCGCAGCAGTCGCCGACCCTCGGGTCTCGAAACCCAGTCCTCGAGGATGGCGGGGGCCGCCATGAGGTCTCGCCTGGACTCGAGCAATGCGACCGGCACGATCTGTGGCGGGCCCTCGGGCACGGCGAGCCGGGCGAGGTGGAGCACCCCGGCCAGGTCGTCGGCCGAGCGTGTGAAGCTCACGATGAAGCGGTCGCATGCCTCGGTGCCGAAGCGCTGCTGGATCTCGGCGATCGCCCGGAACGTGGCCAGCACCTCGCGCGCTTGGGGCGAAGGCTTCGTGGCTGCCCCACCGCCTGCCGTGATCTCTGCGAGCGCGGCGACGAGAACGCTCGAATGCTGCCGCACCTCCATCGAGGCCAGGTGGAAGCCGAAGGCATCGACCTGCCAGCGAAGGTGCTGGAGCTCTCCGTAGGCGAGGCGAGGGGCGCCGCCCTCGGCGAGCGAACGCTGTAGAACGTCGATGTCGCGCATGAGTTCCTTCGGCCCGTCGTAGCCTCCCGACGCTCCTTCGCGCGTGGCTGCAAGCCGGTGTGCGGCGAGCCCCAGCATGCGCCGGTGTGGGGCGTCGGAGAGCTTGCGCCCGAGCTCGGCGGCGACCCGAGGCATCGCGGTCGCTGCACGCGCCAGCCCCCGGTCGAGGGCCCTACTCGGCGGCACGTCGCGCGCGGAGACCGACAACGTGCGCGCGATCCTGCGTGAGGCCGCCTCGAGCCCGCGGAGCACGTGATCGGATTGGATCGACATCGCCGCACGGGTGACGTCGGCGGTCACACCCGGATTGCCGTCACGATCGCCCCCCACCCAGGTTCCCCACCGCAGGAACGGGTCGAACGCCGGCGGCCTCGTGCCTGCGTGCTCGGGGTCGAGGTGGCGATCCATCTCGCGGAGGACGGCCGGCAGCATGGTGAAGATCGTCTGATCGAACAGCGCGAGCACCGCTCGCACCTCGTCGAGCGGCTCGGGGCGATGGGGGCGGATCGGATCGGTGCGCCACAGGCCGGAGATCTCCTCTCGCATGCGCCGGCGGACTTCCTGTTCCTCGGAGGCCCCCAGCGGCAGGTCCTCGAGCTGTTCGATCAATGCGCCGATGCGCCACAGATGCTCGACCACTGCCCGCCGCTTCGCCTCGGTCGGGTGGGCGGTGAGCACCGGCTGGATGCGCAGGTCCTCGGCCGTTGCCTGGCCCGTCTCGAGCGCCCCGATCGAGTCTTTCACCGGCTTGCCCGATCGCCCCCGGCGTCGGAGCGTGCGCACGCGGTGGCGTTCCTCGGCGAGATTCACGAGCTGGAAGTAACACGTGAATGCCCGGATCACATCCTCGGTCCGGCGCCGATCGAGCCCGTCGACGAGCTGCGTGATACGGCTGAGCCGAGCCTCGGTCGGGCTTCCGCGATACGCGATCGTTGCGGTGCGCAGCGCCTCGACCTCGGCGAGCAGGCCCTCGCCGCCGGTCTCGGCGATCGCATCGCCGAGCATGGTGGTGAGCAGTCGAACGTCGCCACGGAGCGCCCTCGACCGCGGACCCTCGCGGCGCGAGCCTGCTCGGCTCGACATGTGATCAACCCGGGAAGGCGTCGGGATTCAGCAGTGTGGGCGGACGGGTCCCGTCGATGGCGGCGAAGACGTTGTCGACGACCAGTTCGCCCATCGCGTTGCGTGTGTCGACGGTGGCGCTGCCGAGGTGTGGGATGACGACGGCGTTCTCGAGCTTCAGCAAGCGAGCTTCCACCTCGGGCTCGCGCTCGAAGACATCGAGGCCAGCGCCGAAGATCTCGCCCGCCTCGAGCGCGTCGGCGAGCGCTGCCTCGTCGATCACGGGTCCACGGGAGGTGTTGACCACGACCGCCGTGGGCTTCATCGCTTCGAACGCTTCCGCGCCGAACAGGTGCCTCGTCTCGGGGGTGAGGTTGGTGTGGATCGAGACGAAGTCCGCCTGCGCGAGCAGGTCCGCGAGCTCGAACCGCTCCGCGCCAGTCTCGGCTTCTACCTCGGGCGGAAGCTGAACCGCGTCCGTGTACACGACGCGCATGCCGAAGCCTCTGGCGCGGCGCGCGACCGCCTGGCCGATGCGGCCGAAACCGACGATGCCGATCGTCTTGTGGTGCACGTCCTGGCCGAGCATCATCAGCGGCCCCCAGATCCAGGGTGTGCCCGCGCGAAGGAACCGCTCTCCCTCTCCCACGCGACGCGCCGCGGCCATCAGCAGGGCGAAGGCGGTGTCGGCGGTGGTCTCGGTGAGCACGTCGGGGGTGTTCGTGGCGAGCACCCCCGCCTCGGTGCACGCGGTCACGTCGACGTTGTCGAAGCCCACCGCGTGGTTCGCGACGATCTTCAACTGCGGTCCGGCGGCGGCGAGAAACTCGGCGTCGACCTTCTCGGTGAGCATGGTCACGATCGCGTCGCGCCCCTCGATCACGGTGAGCAGCTCCTCGCGTGGGATGCCGAAGTCGTTCTCGTGCACCGTGACCTCGCACCGCTCCTGCAGACGCGTCATCGGCGCGTCCATGATCGGGCGGGTGACGAGCACGTTCGGGCGATCGGTCATGTCGCTCCCTCCAATGGTTCCCTCACTCGTTCCGGCGTCACGGCCGTGACTGCAGGCTCGCAGCCGCAGTATGCCGCGACTCGGGTGTCGACGGGTAGCCTCGTTGCTCGTGCGCATCGCCACTCCCATCGAGACCGAGCGACTTCGCCTCAGGCCGTTCCGTGATGATCGCGCCGATGTCGATGCGCTGCTCGCGGTGCTCGGCGATGCTGAATCGATGCGGTACTACCCGGCTCCGTTCGATCGTGAGGCGACCAGGACATGGATCCAACGCCAGCTGGAGCGCTACGAGCGCGACGAGTTCGGGCTACTCGCGATCGAGGACCGCTCGACCGGCGAGCTGATCGGCGATTGCGGCGCCACGGTGCAGGAAGCCGACGGCGAGTCTTTCGTGGAGCTCGGCTGGCACGTGCTCGGATCACGCCAACGGCAAGGCATCGCCACGGAAGCGGGCGCCGCGTGCCGGGACGCGGTATTCAGTTCGCCCGAGACGCCCTTCCTGATCTCATTGATCCGACCCGAGAACACACCGTCACGCCGGGTCGCCGAGAAGCTCGGCTTCGGCATCTGGCGTGGCACGATCCGCGCCGGATGGGGGCACCTGATCTACCGCCTCGACCGGGCCGCGTGAAGGGTCATCGAGCCTCGAAGCCGCGAACCCTTGCGCCGTCACGGCAGAGGTCACTCGACGATGTCGATGCGTTCCACCACGACGTCGTCGGCCGGCCTGTCCTGAGCGCCGGTCTGCACCTTCGAGATCCCCTCGACCACGTCGTAGCCCTCTGTGACCTCCCCGAAGATCGTGTGACGGCCGGTGAGCCAGTCCGACGGCGCCACAGTCACGAAGAACTGGCTCCCGTTCGTGCCGGGCCCGGCGTTGGCCATCGCGAGCAGGCCGGGTCGATCGAACGCGGGACCGTCGGCGGGTACCTCGTCCTCGAAGGTGTATCCGGGACCGCCCATGCCCGTACCGGCAGGGTCGCCGCCCTGGATCATGAAGCCGTCGATCACCCGGTGGAATATCGTGCCGGGGTAGAGTGCCTCGCTCTTGGATTGCCCATCACGTGGGTCCGTCCATGAGCGCTTCCCGGTCGCGAGGTCGATGAAGTTCTGCACGGTCTTGGGCGCGTGATCGGGCATGAGCTTCACGGTGAACGACCCCTGGTTCGTGACGAACGTGGCTTCGGGCACTTCGGGCATGAGTGGACCTCCTCGGATCGACGGAAGCGGTCAGTGTAGACAAGACTCACCGAGTGTCGTGGTGAGGCCTGGGGTAGATTCCCGTCATGGAAGCGACCCCGGCGCGCACCTGGACCGTCGCCGGGTCCGCTCGTCACGTCACTCGCCGCCTCATCGCGCGGTACCCGGCCGTCTACCTTCCGGTCTCGCGACGTCGCCAGCCGCAGAGCACGCTTGCGCAGGACACGCAGTTGGTGATCGACGGGTTCACGAGGTCCGCCTCGACGTTCGCGGTGGTGGCCTTCCAACTCGCGCAGAACGCACATGTTCGCGTCGCCCATCACCTCCATGCGCCGGCCCACCTGCTCGCGGCGACCCGCGCAGGCGTGCCAACCCTCATGCCGATCCGTCCGCCGCGCGACACGGTCTTGTCGGCGGCGATCCGTGAGCCCACCGTCCCCATGTCGCAGTGGCTCCGGTCCTTCGCTGAGTTCTACCGCCGGGTGGAGCCGGTGCTCGACGAGATCGTCGTGGCGAGCTTCCAGAGCGTGACCACCGACATGGGTGGGTTGATCGATCGCGTGAACGAACGCTTCGCGACATCATTCGTGCGGTTCGACGACTCGGCCGACAACGTCGAGGCTGTCTTCGACATCATCGAGGAACGCGCCCGCCGGCCCGCCTGGCAACACCTGCTGGGGGAGTTCCTGTCGGGCGGGCTCAGCTGGGATGAATATCGAGTGGCGACGGCGGAGGTGCGGGTCTCGTCACCGCCACCCGAGGTGCCCGAGCACCGGGTGCAGCGTCCGTCGGCCAAGCGGGAGCAGGCGAAGGCGGCGCTGAGCGCCCAGTACGACGGGAAGGCGCTGGCCGGCGCACGGCGGGCCGCCGAACAGGCCTACGCGAGCGCGGCGGCGGTCGCTCATTGAGCGGACGGCCGTGGACGGGAACAGGGATCAGTGGCAGCTGCCGCTGCCCGCGTCGTTGTAGCTGCTGCTTCCCTCCACGAGGTAGCGCCAATCGTAGCTTCCTGCATCCAGGGTGAGCTTGAGCACGCCGAACGTCGATGCATTGGCGGTGACGCTGTTCACATGCCTGGAACCTGCCGCCGCGAGCGCATTGGTGTTGTGGCTCTTTCCGCCTGTGCCCACGACCCATTCGACGATACCGCTGGGCGAGGCTGCTCCCGAAGACGTCTGTGGAGCGAATCGCTCATACCAATGAGAGTGGCCGGTCAGCACGATCTCGGCGCCTGCTGCGTACAGGTCGTCCCAAAACGGCCTGACAGCCGAGGCAGCGCCCGCCGTGCGATTGCCGTTCACCTTCGAGAAGAAGGCAGGCCGATGCCAGTACGCGAGCGTGCATGGCTCGGTGTTGGCAGCAAGGTCCGCTTCGAGCCAGTTGTTCTGGGGGGAGCCCTCATTGCACCCGCCGACCTTGGAGCACTCGGAGTTCAGCACGACGAAGTGCCACCCTGCGAAGTCGTAGCTGTAGTAGCCATTCGGGCCGTTCGCGACCGCCCCGAAATAGCCGAAGTAGCCGTCGGCCCCGGACGCCCCGCAACCCGTTCCAGTCGTTGCGTACTCCTCGTCTCCGACCGCGGGGTAGGTCTTGTTCTTGTACGCCCCCCATGACTTGTCGTAACTCTGGGCGAACGCAGTTGCGCCACCGCACTCGTACTGCTCGTCGCCGAGCGCGAGGACGCGGTCGGCGTCCTCGAGGAACGGTGCGGTGTACTTCGCACGACACTGAGTCGACGTGCCGTTACCACTCTTGAAGGAGCTGCTCGCCGGGTCACAGGCGATATCACCGGCGGCCATGACCACGCTTCCACCGCCGGAGGGAGCAGGCGGGGTGACCACCGAGATGGGAGCTGACTGAGGGGAGTTGCCCCCGGCATTGAAGGCGTCAACGCTGTACAGGTACGACGTCTGCGGCTCCACCGTCGTGTCGGAGAAGCTGGTGCTCGCCGGCGATCCGACCGGGGTCCCGTCGCGATAGACCGTATAACCCGTCGCGCCACTCGAGGCGTTCCATGTCAGGTCCACATGGTCGTGGAACACTCCCGTCGTGGTGAGCCCGGTCGGCGTCGGCGGGATCGGTCGGACCTCCGCCTCCGCCGATGAAGGTCGTCGCCGCCTTGACGTCGTCGTAGACGACGTCCATCGCGGGGTTGGACCCCGCCTGTGCTCCGAGGACGACGCTGTCGATCGGCGTGGTGCCGAAGTTCCAGGCTCCACTCAGTCCACCGGCCTGCACACCATTGACCCAAAGCTCGGCCAGACCGTTGGCTCCGCCGATGTGCAGGTGCAGCTGCAGATCGACCCAGGTGCCCGGGACGAGCGTGACCCCGGTGTTCCTGACCTCACCTGCTGCGACGTGGTTCTTCACCTGCAACTGGTTGGAGTTCAGCAAGATGAGCGAGATCGTGCTGCCGGCCCCGGTCGAGGAGCCCATGCGCAGGATCTGGTTCGCGCCGCCGTGGCTCACGACTCGCACGAAAGAACGCAGGTAGACGTCGGTCTGGCCCGAGATCGTCTTGCTCGCGAATGCCGGACCACTCGTCGCGGTCGCCCGACCCGCCCATCCTCCGGCATGGGTGATCGCCGACTGCGCGGTGAACGAGTTGGTGGTCGTCCAGGCGCTCAGGGTGCCGGTTTCGAAGTCGTCCTGGAACAGGTCCACCGCGAAGGCGGTGGTCGAGGGTGCGGAGACCGCGATCGTCATGACGAGCGTGACGATCATCAGTCTCGCCGCCCGGGGGGAACGGCGTGGCATGTGGCCCTCCTCGTTCGTTCGCTCTCGGCCGAAAGCATCAGCGTACGGCAAGCAAACGGGCTAGGCCGTTCGCTGTCGTACGGACCGGGCGAACCCTACCCGGTGATTCTGTCCGAGTAAACCCCTTCGGAGCCGAACCGAGCGGTTCGGAGGAGCATGCGGATGACGGTCAGGCGTGACACTTGGCTCGGCCCCTGTCCAGGGTCGACCCGGCTGCCGAGACGAACTTCCACACGTAGGCGCGAGCCTTTAGGCGCATGCGCAGCACGCCGTGGCGGTTGTCGATCCGCTTCTGTGATCCGCGGATCCCGGAACCGAGGTTGTAGAGGTCGTCGATGCCTCCGGTACCGACGACGAACTGACGGGTGCCTCGAGGGTTCGGACGCCCTGAGGCACCGAGACGAGCGAACCGTTCGTAGTTGTGCTCGTGCCCGCTGAGGACCACGTCGACCCCGGCGTTGAACATCACCCGCCACATGTCGCTCATGCGTTCATCGGACCCGTGCTCGTGCCCCGACGAGAACCTCGCGTGGTGCCAATACGCGAGCTCACACCGATGGCGGTCGCCCGCCAGATTGCGCCTCATCCGGCCGACCAGCGCCGATGATGGCCGTCCCACCCCGCTGTTGATCGACAACACGTGCCACGCCCCGATATTGAAGGTGTACGTGCCTCCGGTCTTTTGATGTGCGCGCTTTCCGAAGTATCGGAAATAGCCGCCCGCGCCCCCGCTGTAGTAGTCGTGGTTTCCCGGCGTCGGGTGGGTCTTGCCGCGGAAGCGACCCCAGGTCGGCCGGTACGAGGACAGGAAGTCGTTGTACGCGCCCTCGGGATACTGATTGTCGCCGAGCGTGAGCACCGCTCGAGGGCTCATCTTGCGGATCAACCTCGCGGTCTGGCGCTGCGACTGACAGGGGTCGCCACCGCACGCGATGTCGCCGGCCGCGACGATGACCGGGGCACGGGCAGTCGCGACGGGCACGAAGCCTGCGAGGAGTGTCGCGACGATGAAACCGGTTGCAACGGAACGGGCGAAAGATCGGTACGGGCGGATGGGGCATCCCTCCTGGTATCGATATCGTGTCATCGGAGCCTACCTGGTTGGCGCTTCGGTTCGTTTGTCCAGGCGACGTACTCGCGTAGCATCGTCTGCTCTGCTGGATCCCATTCCGCGAACAGCAGATGCCCCTTCACGTTCGAGGAGCTTTCGTGCGGAAGCCCATCTTCATCATGATCGCGATCGTTGCCGGACTGGCCGCCGTCACGGCACTCGTCGTGCTCGACGACGGCGAGTCGTCGCGACGCACCCCCCCGTCAAGCGTGATATCGGCGCCTCCGGAGGCTTCGACCGTCGCGGCCGCCGGCGACATATGCACCCGTTCGCCGAGCTCGTGCGAAGAGACGGCCGACTTGGTGCAACGCCTCGCCCCCGACGCGGTGCTCGCCCTCGGAGACAATCAGTACGAAGACGGCACGCTCGACGAGTACGAGAAGAGCTACGACGCGTCGTGGGGCAGCTTCAAGGACATCACCTTTCCGGTGGCGGGCAACCACGAGTGGCACACGGCTGGCGCTCAAGGATTCCTGGACTACTTCGACCTGACGACGCACTGGTACACGTTCACCGTGGGCTCGTGGCGCATGTATGCCCTCGACGGCACATGCGACGAGAACGGCGGGTGCGATGAGGGGGCGCCGCAGTATGAGTGGCTCGCCGCCGAGCTGTCGTCTCGTTCGGACCGGTGCATCCTTGCCTATTGGCACCAGCCTCGATTCTCCTCGGGAGATACCCACGGCTCACACGAGGAGCTCGCTCCGATCTGGGCCCTGCTGGACGACGCCGGCGCCGATCTCGTGCTGAACGGACATGAGCACAACTACGAGCGCTTCGCTCCGCAGGATTCCGAGGGCAATCACACACCTGACGGCATGGTGCAGATCGTCGCCGGCACCGGGGGGAACCCGAGCTCTTACGGCTTCGCCGAGGTCCTCGGGAACTCCGAGGTTCGCAAGGGAGGATTCGGCGTGGTCGAACTGTCCCTGTGGGAGTCCGGCTGGATCGCGAACTTCACCAGGACCGACGGCCGTGTCGTCGACACCGCGTCGGGTGGGTGCTGACTTCAGTCAACGCAGCGGGCTCTTCGATCGGACGACCCGCCCCAGCCAGCTTCCCGCCAAGAGTGACGTCACGATCGCGAGCATGACCAGTACCGCGTAGAAGCCCTGGTCGACGATCCCTGCGTCGAACGCGACCGACGCGAGCACGATGCCGGGACCACCGCGCGCGTTGAGGGCCACGCCGAGGTTGCGAGCACCCTCCGGGCTCTCACCCGCCCAGCGGGCACCGATCCACACGCTCACGTACTTCGCCGCGCAGGCCACCGCGAGGAAGAGCAAGAAGAACAGGGGTTCGAACCCCGATAGCAGGTCGAGCCTGAGGCCCACGATCGCGAAGTACACGGGGATGAAGAACGCGAACGAGAACGTGCGGATCGTCTCGCGCGCTTGCTCGGCGCCATCGGTTCCTTCGGCAGAGCCCACCACGATGCCGGCGACGAACGCACCGAACAGCGGCACCACGTCGAGCGCGACGGCAAGCATCGTGATCATCAGCATGAACACGATCTGGAAGGCGATCGCGCTTCCTCGCTTGACCACGTTGAACCGGAACCGCAGCACGGATCGGTAGACGGGCGGGCCGAGCCACAGAGAAATGCCGAGGAACCCGACCGTGGCGAGCACGTGGAAGACGATGGACCCGACGGAACCGGGAACGAGCCCGATCAGGCCGGGCAGGCCGACGGCTTCCCCCGATGAGCCGGCGACGAGGCCGAGTGCGATCGCCAGCAACACGTAGATGACGACGTCCTCGATGACCGCGACGGCGAGCACGATGCGGGCGAACGCCGTTTCGAGTATGCCGAGGTCGAACATGATGCGTGAGATGACGGGGATGCTCGTCACGGCGATCGCGAGCGCGAAGACCAAGATGAACGCGGTGCGGTTGCCTGCCGGGCCGACGTGCGCGCCGTCGGGGAGCAGCGCCACGAACCCGAGCCCAACGAGGAACGGCGCCACCATGCCGGCGACGGTGACCGCGGCGACCGTGCGACGCTCGTCGGGACGGAACGCGGACCGGATCTCGGCTCCCGCACTGAACATGAGCAGGAGCAGGCCGAGCTGATACATCGCGTCGAGCACCAGCGGAACCGGCCCGTCGAGGGGGAAGACCTGCTCGTGCAGCCCGGGCGCAACCGCGCCGAAGAGGGTCGGGCCGAGCAGCAAGCCGCCGAGGATCTCGCCGATGACCCTGGGCTGGCCGAAGCGATTGGCGAGATAGCCGAACGCGTGGGCGAGCACGAGGAGCAGGGTGAGGGCGAGGAGGAGTCTCGCGAGCTCGAGGTTGCCCAACGTCACCATGGGGCTATCCTCCGCGACCGGTCGCGGTCATGCCACGACCGGGGTTCAGATGTCGCTGAACCGCGCGAGCATGAACTGAGCGCTGCCCGACACATCGGTGAAGGCTCCGCCGACCCAGACGTGGGTCCCGTCGACCAAGATGTCCCACGGCCCGAAGAACTTGCCGGAGAACTCAGGCGTCCAGTCGTTGAAGGCGTTGCCGCCGAAGTCGGCAGTCGCGAACCGCACCCGCTTGACCTTGGTCGTCGTGCCCGGGGCGACGGGCGTGTTCGCGAAGTGCCCGCCGAACATCACGCGCTGCGTGCCGTAGAGGGCGACGGTCTGCACGTTGCCGCCTGTCTTGAGGTCCCACTCGATGTTCCCGAAGTCGTCGGTGAGGTCGAAGCGGTAGATGGCGTTGGAGCCTCCGTAGCCCACGAACAGCGCATCGCAGGTGTTCGCCAGGTCGTAGGCGGTCACGCCGTTCGGGATCGCCGCGTTGTCGGGCGTCCACGGGTCGAGGGCGCCGGTCGCGGCGTCGACGATCATCAGGGTCTTGCGGTCCTGGTTCGCGGTGCCGGTGCCCGCTCCCCGCGAGAACGAGCCGCCGATCACGATCTGGTCGCCGGCGCAGGTCGGTGCGAACGAACGGGCGATGCCACTCGTCCTCGGCCGCCACGCTCCGCTCAGGCTTCCGTTGGCGTTGAAGGCCGCGAGATGCTGGCGAACGGCGCCGTTGATCGTTCCGAACTTGCCCGCGACGTACACGAGGCCGCCGTGCGAGAGCATGCCGCGGACGTAGTCGGTCGAGTCGCCCACCTGCGGTGCGAAGGTCGGGTCGAGCGCACCGGTCGTGGCGTCGACCGCCGCCAGGTTCATGCGAGGTTCGCCATTGACCGAGGTGAACTGGCCTCCGATGTAGAGCTTGCCGTTGGCCACGGCCAATGCGTAGACGGTCGCGCCGTCGCCTCCCACGGTGACCTTGAAGGTCTTGATGCCGTCGCCGGTGGTGGCGTCGAGCGCGCCGACGTTCGTCGCGATCGTGCCGCCTGCGCACGTGGCACCCGGCGGACAACGCCGGAGCGACCGGAACTTGCCGCCCACGTAGATGCGGCCGCCGCTCTGGGTCATCGCATACACGACGCCATTGGTCATCCACGTCGTGTCCGGGGTGTTGCTGAATGCGGCCGACGCCGGCGTCGCGGAGCCGGCGAGCGATGCCAGCGAGACGGCGAGCGCGACCCCGAGTCGCATGAGGCGTCCGGTCATCAGGGTGTTCCTCCTGTGGGGGGTTCGGGGGACTTCGAATGGTTACGTCGAATGAAAGGCTATGCGGCGGGCAGGGCCGAGAGCATCGACCGAACGGCTCCTTCGCACGCGCGAACGGCGTAAGCGGAACGTCGTCCGGAAAGGTCAGTCGACGTCGTCGCCGGCGGGCATGCCCATCAAGCGGATCTCGCCGTTCTGCACTTCGAACCGGGTCAGCGAGCCACGTCCGACCGGGATGCGCCAGCGGTCTCCCGGAAGGTCGAGGAGCTTCGCGGCGACCAGACGGATCATGACCGCATGGGTGACGGCGGCGATCCGTTCTCCGCCATGGCGCTCGCCGACGAGCTTGATCGCCTCGATCATGCGCGCCTGCGCATCGGTCAGGCGCTCACCGTTGGGGCATACGGCCTTCTCGGGCGCCTGCTTGTACTGCTGGAACGACTCGGGGTCGAACATCGCGGCTTCCTCGGCCGTCATGCCTTCCCACTCGCCGTAGTCGAGGTTGACGAGCCCGTGCAGGATGCGCACGTCGGGGATGCGGCACTCGTCGGCGATCACCTGTGCCGTGTTGATCGTGCGCCGCAGTGGACCTGCGTAGACGGCCGCAAGACCGGTGGCAGAGAGCGCGCGCGCTGCCTCGACCGCGTCTGCCCAGCCTTGAGCGTCGAGGGGCACGTCGCGACGCCCTCGGTAGCGGTTCTGCACGTTCAGGGTCGTCGTGCCATGGCGGATCAGGTAGAGCTCGCAGACATCGCTTCTCAGCGGAGCCTCCTCGCGTTCTGCCGAGGTGGACATGGTGTCGGGGGGTGTGGACATGTTGACGAAACCTCCAGCGCCGATCGGGGGGTTCGATCCCGGCACATCACCGGGTTGGGGGCCCGCCCGTTCGAGGGAAGGTACGACGCGCCGGGACCAGGGTCAACAGGGGGACCCAGGGTCGCGACCTTCGGAAGGGGCCTCACCGCCCATGGGACTAGAACGTCCGACATGTGGCATTCCCGCGGAAATAGGTCGAAGCATGGAGGCGTGGGCGAATGGCCTCCGGTATCATTCGTCCGGTCAACCCATCACGGGAAGCCCCTCCGGCCGGCGGTTCGGTCTCGCGGGCCGTATGAGCAGGGAGCATCGACACGTGTCTGACTCCACTAGGATCCTCGACCTCCGCGACTACTGGCAGATGGTCCGGGCGCGCATGCTGACCGTGCTCGCCATGGGAACCATCGTCGCCGCGATCGCCGGCGCCTACGTCGCGCTCCGCCCGCCCGTCTACTACGCGCAAGCCAAGATCATCGTCGACCCGCTGGTGAACTCTGCCATCACCGGCACGACGGGGAATTCCTCAGCGTTCCAACCAGACATGGCGACGGAAGCGGAGGTCGTCCGCTCGATCGACACCGCACGCGCAGTCAGGGAAGCGCTCGGCGTGTCGGCCAGTCCCGAACAACTCGTCAAGGCGGTCCGGGTCGAGCCCGTTCGCGAGGCCGCTGTGATGTTCGTCGGCTACTCGGCGGGTACCCCCGAGACGGCCGCCACGATCGCCAACTCCTTCGCGGAGGAGTATCTGAATGCTCGCCGTGAGCAGGTGGCTGCTCAAGTCGAGGCGGCCATCGCGCCCTTCGATGACCGGATCGCCGACCTCGAGAACGAGGCAGGGGAGGTGCGGTCCGATCTCGCGAACGTGAGCGACCCACTCGAGGAGGGCCGGCTCCGGCAGCGATTGAGCACGATCACCGAAGACATCGCGGGCAACGTCGCCTCGAAGACGGAGATCTACAGCAACGTGGGCAGTACGCAGGGCGGCCGTATCGTGCAGTTCGCGGTCGCACCCACCAAGCCGTCTGGGCCGGGCCTCGCCGTCGCCTCGATCTTCGGGTTCATCGTGGGTTGCATGCTCGGTGCGGCCATCGCGATCCTGTTGGGCATCCGGGCGAACCGGGTCGGCGGACGCGACGAGCTCGCCGACTACATCGGGGCGCCGGTCATGGGCGTGATCCCGGCGGTCGAAGGCTGGTCCAGCCGCGACCGGGCAGAGCTGGTCTCGCGCGATCATCCGGGGGGCCCCGCTTCCGAGGCGTACCGAACGCTTGCCACCAACGTGCGCTTCCTGCGGTCGCAACGCGCCGTGGGCATCGTCGTGGTGACCAGCGCGCTTCCCGGCGAGGGCAAGAGCGCGACGACCGCGAACCTTGCGGTCGTGCTGGCCGACACCGGCATCAAGACCTTGCTCGTCGACGCCGACCTGCGCCGTCCGCGCGCGGAACGCTTCCTCGGCGTGCCGCAGGGTCCCGGGCTCCGAGAAGCACTGCAAGGAACGACCCCGATCGACGAGCTCGTCATCAGCACCGACGTACCGAACCTATCCATCGTGCGCAGCGGCCAGGTGCCCCACGACCCGGTCGCGTTGCTGGCAGGCCCACAGGCGGCAGCCGTGTTCCACGACATGCGGCGGCTCGCCGAGATCATCGTGTGCGACGCTCCGCCGACGTTACCGGTCGCAGACGCGTCGATCCTGGCCGAGGCCGCCGACATGGTGCTGTTCGTGCACGATCCGGCGATCTCCAACCGCACCGCGCTCGAAGACGCCGTTCGTCAGTTGCGCACCGCGGGCGGCGACATCGCTGGAGGTGTGTACAACAACATCACGTCGCTGCAGCGCTCGAGCCTGGGTTACGCGAGCTACGACCAGTACTACGGCTCCGATGAACGACCCCGTTCCTCGAAGCAGCGTTCCGGCGGATCATCGGACTCTCGCTACCCGGTGCCGCCACCACCCATGGGGGCTCCGGTCGCGACGAACGGGAAGCGCTCCAAGGCCGAGGTGGCCGAAGATGCACGAGGCTTCTCCTCCGGCAAGCGCGCGTCCCGTTAGGCGCAGCATGAGCCTGGCGCGCACCGCCACGGCGCCGGTCGCACCCGTCTCGCAACTCCCGGTCGAGCCGGCCACCGACTCGTACCGGCTCGCTCGCGCGTTCCTCATCCTGCTGTCGATCGCCGTGGTCGATGTGTTCAACGTGCTCGACCGAGGCATGGCAGCCTTCCGGCCGAACGCGGAAGCCGGCGGGCCGATCCGATATCTCGTGCTCCTCGTGCCGATCTCGGTCGTGATGTTGATCCGGTTCCAGTCCCCGTCATTCCTCATGCGTCGTCCGAGTGTGTCCGAGCTCGTGCTGTTCCTCTTGTTCGTGCTCGGACTCTCAGGGTCGCTCATCGGCCTCACGATGCTCGGGACCCAGGAGACCGCGCGCCCGGTGTTCCTTCCTATGTCGCTCGGGCTCTTGGCGGTGTTCGTCGTGCGAGAGCCCACCGATCGCGAGATCTCTCGGATCCATCGATGGCTCTCGAACGTGGGGCTCGTGTACATCGTCATGAACACGCTCGTGAACATCGGCGTGCTTCCGTTCTCCGAATACCAGCAGTACCGGAATGCGAGCGTGGCCTTCCTCGCGCTCGGCCTGGGCGCAGCGGCGGCAGCCGGGCAACGTCGTCGTCTCGTGTTCGAGCTGCTGCTCACGGCGATCGTGTTCGTGACCTATCCGTCGGCCACCATGGTGCTGGCCTTGCTCACGGCGGCGTTCACCCTCTATCTGACGACCGGCCGCGCGACGCCGCTCAGGGCGATCGTCGTCGGAAGCGCGGTCGTGATGTTCGCCGTCTTCGCCCTCGCGAACCTGCAGACGGGGGTCGAGGTCTCCAACCGGTACTTCGATCTGGTCAACAAGGCCAACGCCAACGCCAGTCGGCTCGATCTCTGGTCTGCGGGCGTTGATCGATTCGAGGAATCGCCGCTCGTCGGCAGTGTCTTCTCGGGTGACGCGGTCGCGGAGCGTTCGCGCGACGGCAAGGCGCTGCCGTATCACAACGACTTCGTGTTGTTCCTTGCGCTGGGAGGCCTGCTCGGCATCGGGCTGTTGCTGTGGTGGATCGGCGTCACCGAGACGACCATCATCCAGCGCATCCACCGCTTCAGACGTTCGGGCGATCTCGGGCGAGCGGACTTGTTGCGGGCGATCTTGGTCGGGCTCAACGCGTTCCTCGTCGCGATGGCTTTCAATCCCGTGCTGTCGGGGGCGTCGAGGTCGGCCGTGGTGTTCGGTCTCTACGCGATCGCGATGTCGGTGGGAACCCCGACGGCGCAGTCGGTCACCGAGGCTGTCGCCGAAGACGCGGTGCCATCCGCTTGAATGCGAGTCTCTTGCGGCGCTGCGCCAAGGCCCAGTAGCAGCCGTGCACAGCGTCGGTGACGAGCAGGCGCGGACGTGAGGGGAGCGAGTCGAGGTCGCCGAGTAGCTCGTCGAGCTCGTACCCCATGACCGCGAGCCGGTCGGCGCCGATCCGCTCGAGCCACGCGCGGCACCAGCGCCTGCGCCACGGACTGCCGAGCTGCCGCTTCCACTTGTCCAAGGGCTCGGTGCTGAGCTGCTGATACGCCTTGACGCCGGTCGGATCCCCCATCGATCCTTGGAGCTGCACGCTCGCGAACGAGGTGAGGACCTCGGCGTCGAACTCGAGGCCGAGCCAGTCGAAGAGACCCGGCCACGTGCCGGCGGGGTCCGAGACGAGGGCCTCGAAGTTCATGGCTTTGGCCTGTTGGCCATCCAGCTCCCCGAACGCGTCGACCAGGTCGACGATGCCGTCGAGGTCGCCCTTCCACCGGTCGACGGTCCAGCGTCCGCGCGTCCAGGTCTCGCAGATCGACGCGACGACCGCGAGCGGATTCCGCCATAGGAAGATCAGCTTGGCCTCGGGGAACATGCGCAGCAGCTCCGGCATGATGAAGTGATAGCGGGGAGTCTTGTCGAGGAAGTATCGCGCACCCGGCCCAGATGCCTTGCCGTACAGCTCGAGCGCGAAATCGCGCAAGGCGTTCCAGTAGTCCTGCTCCCCCCCCGGCAAGCCTTCGACGAACTCGCGGATCGCGCGAGCAGCAACCGGCTGCGTGTACTCGGTCGCGATGCCGTGCCTTCGTAGCGCATAGGCGTGGGGAAGCAGCAGCCAAGGTTCCGCCGAGGTCGAGACTTCGGGGTGGGCCGCCAGCACACGTTGCGCAAGCGTCGAGCCCGAGCGCGGCATCGACAGCAGGAAGATCGGCTGCACCGGCGCTTCGTCGCCGCCCGTCACTTCGTGATGAACGAGATCTTGCCCGCCTTCTTGGCGAGCAGGAATCGCGGGTTCCGCGCGTTCACACGCAGGCTCAGGTAGCGGCCGCGGAGCCACGTCCAACGATCCGACCCACCGTGCTTGTCTCGCACCCTGGCGCTCTCGCGTTCCATGACTTCGGGACTGTAGGAGAGCTGATCGCCGTGCAGTCGGAACCTGCCCAACGTCTCGGAGATGATGAGTGGGGTGGCCACAGCCCGGCACCGGGCGAACATGTCGTAGTCGCCCGTGTTCCTGAAGCTGATGTCGAAGGGTCCGACCTGTTCGAAGAGCTCGCGTCGGAGCCAGGTGCATTCTTGCGGCACATGCGACCACCCCATGCTCACGTACTCGGCGAGCCTGAAGGCGACCGGCTGCAGTGGAGCCAGCAGCGCCCCGGCGGCGTCGACGTACTCGCGACGGCCCATCAGCCACGAGGCCCCAGGATGGCGGCCGAAGGCATCGGCCACGATCGCGAGCGCTCCTGGTGTCAGCTCATCGTCGGCGTTGAGGTATCCAACGATGGAGCCCTCGACCATCGAGAGGCCGCGATTGATCGCGTCGTACATGCCCTGGTCATCGTGTGAGACGACCACACGGGTCGGGTATCGCTTGGCGATCTCGATCGTGCGATCCGTCGATCCGCCGTCGACCAACACGTGGTCGATCGCGATCGCATCGCTCGCCTGGCTCCAGATCGACTCCAACGTCGCTTCGAGGTAGGCCTCGGCGTTCAGCGTGGGGGTCACGATGCCGAACACGGTTGGATTCGGGCGGCTGTCGCCGGGTCGCGGGGTCGAACTGGTCGTCATCTGCATGTCGAACCTAATCGTCGGCACCCTGCGGTCGCGGCTTGATCGAGCGGGGCGTCGGCGGCACCGTCTTCCGGTCGCCCGAAGATGTCCGTCCCTCGTCCTACGCTACCATCGGCCTTTGGTCTGCTAGTGTGGGCCGTAACCTCGTCGGGGATGCGGTACGCCGACGAGGCTTCGTTGTAGTGAAGTAGTGAAGGAGGGGGGCGAGATGCAACATCAGCTCGGCGACTTCCTGTTGCTGCTCCCTCTGCTCTTCCTCCCCGTGCAGAACTCCGATCTCGGGTCGACGATGAGCGTCGATCTCGTTGCACGAGACGCCTCCACCGGATCGTTCAGGCGGCTCGCAGCGTTCCTCACGAGGCGTATGCACGCGGTATCGCGCTTGTTCGCACCGCGCACGGTCTCCGAGATGCACGTGATCGCAGCCGCCGCGAGGGCCGAGGCCAAGACCTCGCGGCGCCCGGCGAAGCGCCGCCCGGCCGAACGAACGGCCACGGTTCCAACGCTCTCCGCATCGCCACGCGTACGACCGCAGACGACGTAGGCCGCCGCCCAGACCGAACGTGACCGAGCTGCGAGCGCTCGGAAACGTTCCTTCAGCGCATCACCCTCTCGTGCCGATGTACGTCGCAGAGGGTGAGACGCAGAACCATCCCGGTCTGGACGGAGGAGACTATGCCCGATCGCAACGACACGGATCACGTGCCTACAGAGCCCGGTGTGGACCGGCGCGATTTCATCAAGCGTTCGGCGGCTGTCGGTGCCGCTGCCATGGGCCTTTCGATCTTCGGGCTCGGCGAGGCACCGGCCGATGCGCGCTCCCGCGCGAGGTGGTGGGGATCGCTCGCCCAGCCCACAGGTAGTCAGGAGCCATGGGACGCGGTGCGCGCGCTCGAGAGGAAGGTGGGTCGTCGGTTCGGCACGATCCATCACCGCTTCCCGTGGGACAACGATCTCGTCAACAAGTTCACCCGGTGGGGCGTGAGCACCGGGCACAAGCCGATCCTCGGTTGGAACGGCAACATCGGCGGCAACAACCTTTGGAAGTCGATCGCGTCGGGGAGTCAGGACGGTCGGATCACGCAGCAAGCGCGTTCACTCCGTGCGGCTGGGTGGGACGCGTTCATCACCTTCCACAAGGAACCCGAGCGTGAGGGTCAGCCGGCTGACTTCCGCGCGGCGTTCGATCGCATCCATCGCATCTTCAACAACGTCGGGGTCCGCAAGGCGACCTGGATCGTCACGCTCACAGCCGCGACCTACAACGCGGGCGAGGCGAGGCAGTGGCTTCCCAGGCATTACGACCTGCTCGGGGTCGACGGCTACAACCGGGGTGGCTGCGGCGGTACCTCGTGGAAGTCGTTCAACCAGACGTTCGCGCCGGCCAGGAGCTTCGCGCGGAGCCGGAACAAGAAGCTCTACATGGTCGAGGTCGGTTGCACCGAAGGGGGCAGCGGCGCCAAGGCCGATTGGATCGCCGACGCTCGCGCCGGCGTCGGGCCGGTGACGGCAAGCACGATCCTGTGCGAGCTCGGCGATGTAACGCGCCTGTCGGCCTCGCGCAAGGCGGTGCGCTGCTGCGGGCTCGACGTCGGGGTCGATCGCTCTGATCGTCGCTCGCGGACCGGCCGGATCACCCGCCAAGGCTCGCCGGCGCTGCGCTGGGCGCTCTAGGAAGCCGCCCAGGCCGCCTGCAAGCCCGCCAGCCCCGACCACGCCGACTACGTGGCGCTCAACGCCCGCGGGCTCTCGCACACGCGCGCGTCGCTGACGATCGCCCGCAAGCTCGCCCGCCGCAGCTTCCACATCCTGCGCGAGCTCGGACCCGACGCGCTCGCCCCGATCGCCTGACCGCCTGCACCCATCGACCGATCGCACCCGAAGGCTTCCGACCCGCTCCCAAAAGTGTCGCGACACCCCCCAACACGGGCGGCGCTCCCCAAGAAGACCGAGCGGCCGGAGTCGTCTCCCGCGAAACGACCCATCAACCATCTCGTCACCGGCCCAGCGGCCGTGGACCCAGATAAGCCCGGGCGCCCGCGGAGCGATCCCAACCCCCACAACCGCTCACCCCCGGCCTTGACATCGGCGCGGGTTCAGATAAGCGACGCTTTGTGAGCGACCTGGTGAGAGCGCGAGGCGGTGCGCGGAGCAGGACGCCGAGCGCCAGACCGCGACGAAGGTGTCCTGCAGCGCGTCGTCGACCAGGTCGGGGTCCGGGCAGCGCCGCGCCAGCCGCAGCGTCAGTCGCGGCGCATGCCGCTCGTAGAGCGCGCGCAGCGCCGCGCGGTCGCCGTTCGCGACCGCCTGCAGCAGCGTCGTGTCATTCGTGATCATCGTGCTCACATCCCACCTGTCGCACGCTGGACGCCCAGCGGTTCACGGATGTCCAACCGTCTCGACTCTAGTCACGCGTGGGATGCTGGACTCGTGGCGATCGAGCCCGCCGTCCACGAGCTGCTGGAGCGCGAGCTCGAGCTTGAGATGGTGGCCGCGCTGTTCGACGCGGCCGGCCGCGGGCACGGCGGGCTCTTACTGGTCGAAGGCTCGCCGGGAGTCGGGAAGACGGCGCTGATCGAGCGCGCGACGGCGATCGCGCGCGAGCGAGGGCTCGCGGTGCTGCGGGCCCGCGGGCACGAGCTGGAACGCGCGTTCGGCTGGGGCGTCGCGCGCTCGCTGCTCGAGCTCCCGCTCGCGCGCCACTCCGGACGCGACGACCTGCTCGCGGGGCCGGCCGCGCCGGCCCGCGCGATTCTCGACCCCGGCGCCGAGGCGCCCGAGACCGAGCCGGGCTTCGCGATCCTGCATGCGCTGTACTGGCTCGTCGCGCGGATGGCCGAGAGTGGGCCGCTGCTGGTCGCGGTCGACGACGCGCAGTGGGCCGACGAGCCGTCGCTGCGCTTTTTGATCTACCTCGCCGGTCGGTTGAGCGAGCACCCGATCGCGATCCTCGTCGGCGCCCGGGCGTGGGAGCAGGAGTTGCTCGCCCAGGCTCGCGACCGATCCGTCCGCCACAGGTCAGGACACTGCCGTCGCTCGGAGCTCCGGCGGTGGCGGCCCTGGTGCGGGAGCGCCTCGCGGAGGCCGACGACGAGCTCTGCGAGCGCTGCTTCGCGCTGACCGCCGGCAACCCGCTCCAGGTGCGCGCGCTGCTCGCGGCGATCGAGCGTCAGCCGCGCCCGGCCGATCCCGCCGCGATGGCCGCCGCGGCGGAGCAGGCCGCCCGCTCGCTGGCTCGCTCGGTGCGGCACCGGCTCGAGTCGCTGTCTCCGCAGGCGCAGGCGCTGGCGCGCGCGGTCGCGGTGTTCGAGGACGACGCGCCGCTGCACCTCGTGGCTCCGCTCACCGGCCTCCCGCTCCCGGCGGCGCTGGCCGCCGCGGGCGAGCTCGCCCACGCCGACGTGCTGCGGGACGGCGACCCGCTCGGGTTCACGCATCCGCTGGTGCGGGCGGCGATCTACGGCGGGCTGCCGTTCGACGACGCGCGCTCACCCACCAGCGGGCAGCGCGCGTGCTGATGGAGGCGGGCGCGTCCGGCGAGCGGGTGAGCGCGCATCTGCTCGAGGCCGGGCCGGAGGGAAACGTCGCCGTGGTCGGCCAGCTCCGCGCGACCGCGCGGCGCGCACTGGCCCAGGGCGTGCCCGCCTCCGCGGTGCGCTACCTCGAGCGGGCGCTGCGCGAGCCGCCTGCCGACGCGGATCGCCCGGCCGTGCTCGCCGAGCTCGGGCGAGCGGAGGCGGCCGCCGGCCTGCCCGACGCCGTTGCGCACCTCGAGGCGGCGATCGGCCTCGCGGGCGGCGCGCGCGAGCGCGCCCGCTGCGGTTGGTGTTGGGCCGCGTGCTGCAGGACGGCGGACACCCTCGGCGACGCGTGCGTCGCATTCATGCGTGGTCGTGACGAGCTGGGCGAGACGCGCAGCGAGCTCGCCGTGGAGCTGGAGGCCGGCTACCTGACCGCCGCCATGCAGGACCCGGGACGCGCGTCTGAGGCCCATCTCGAGGCGGATTGCATCGTCAGCGGCCGCCCGGCCCACAAACCGCGCGGAGCGCGAGCTGGCCAGCAAGGCGATGAACATGCGGCTGTGGGCGGCGGCACCCCGCGACGAGCTTCTCGCGATCGCGCGCCGGCTCTTCGGCGACGGCGAACTGGCCCGCCAGGACGGTGCCGAGTCGCGCGCGTATGTGCACGTGGTCGGGTGCCTCAGCCTGTGCGACGACTACGCGGCCGCAGAGACGGCGATCGAGCTGATGTTCGCCGACGCGCGGCGGCGCGGCTCGGCGTCGATGTTCGCGGCGGCTTCACAGCTGCGCGCGCGGCAGCGGCTGTGGACGGGTCCGATCGCGGAGGCCGTGCTCGACGCGCGCGCCGCGTTCGACATGCGGCGCGGCGCGTCGCAGATGTACCAGCACGCGGCCGCCTACTGCCTCGTCAGCGGTCTGCTCGAGCAGGACGACCCGGAGGCCGCCGAGGACGTCTTGCGAGCCGGCTGCGGACCCCGGCGGCCGTGGGCTTCTTCGCCGCCTGGCAGCAGCATTTCGAGCAGGGCGGCTCGCGGCCTACCGCGGCGAGAACGAGCGGGCGCTGGAAGCGTTCCTCGACCACCGGGCGCCGGTTGAACGAGCTGCTGGCGATCAACCCGACGGTGCTGCCCTGGCGCTCAAGGCGGGCCTGGCCGCCAAGCGGCTCGGGCGCCACGATCAGGCGCGAGAGCTGGTCGCCGCGGAGCTGGCGCTGGCCGAGCGCTTCGGCGCGCCGCGACCGATCGGCGTGGCGCTCCGCGCGGCTGGGCTGGTCGAGCGCGGCGACGCGGCGGCGGCGCTGCTCCGCAGGGCGGCGGCGCTGCTGGCCGGCTGCGGAGCACGAGTCGAGCACGCGCGAGCGCTCGTGGACCTCGGCGCGGCGATCCGCCGCGCCGGTACCCGGTCGACGCGCGCGGCACGCTGCGCGAGTCGCTTGGGCTCGCCGAGGCCACGGGCGCCGACGCGCTCGCCCGACGCGCCCGTGAGGAGCTGCGGCTCGCCGGCGGGCGTGCCCCGGCGCCCGCCGAGGGC
>CAVXJC010000007.1:0-243778 GCA_963762075.1 uncultured Actinomycetes bacterium | reverse complement strand
GTCTGCGATGCCAGGGTCCAGTCCGGTCAGCTCGGCGATCAGACGAGCACGGTCGGGCGACGTGCACAACAAGTATGCGAGCAGGTCGTCGCGGAGGGCGGGCGGGATGTCCACAATCCCAGCCTACCGAGGCCACCCGCACAGGTCGGTGATCCTGAGGTACAGGTCGTAGTCGATGTGCAGTTCGCCCGCTTCGAGCGCCCGGTACTCGGTGAGGGTGAGACCCAGCCGACCTGCCATCTGCACCGGTCGCAGTCCCATCCGCTCCCGATCTCGTGGAAGGTGCTGAATCAGGATGGGGAGCATGGCCCAGGCTAGTCCGAACCGCTGACGGGGGCGGAGGCCATGCAGGGCATTGACATGGACGGTACGGAGCCCGGTGTCACATTGCCGGGCTCCGCACGAATAGCTGGGCCGCTGGGCGGTGCAGTCCCCGCTCTCCCTGGTGTCACAGCGGCTGAGGCCATCATGTTCACCCGGGCGGTCGTTTCAAACCTCGACGAGGTTCGCTTCCCGCCCGCAGATGCGAGTGAAGCCCACTCGAGATAGATGGAGGGAACCCCGCCCCCCCTTCCTGGTAGCGGGGGCGGCGAAATACTTCCAAGTGAGATGGGTATCTGGACGAACGGAGGTTGGGCTCGAAAGACTGGAGACGACCTGCGTAAGGGAGGTGCGAGATGCTTCGTACAGTCCTCGCCGGGAAGCGGTTCGACGGCCCATCTGCCCGGGCGACCTCGAGCGCTCTTTGCTTTCCTCTTGGCTCTGGTGATGATGGGTTCGTTCGGCTGCGCGGGAGAGAACGAACCGGACGATACCCAGACCACTAAAGGCATCGAGGCTGGAGGCTGGTCCCGCCGATCCGCAAGACATAGCCGCATACAAGGCTCTGCGCGACCCCATCTGCCAGGAGGCTAGTGCCAACGTCGATGAGATCACTGCAGCGACTGAAGGCGGGACGCCCAAAGAAGAGGCGGCTGGCCTGCGTCAGATCGCTGAGCGCATCGTGCAGGTGCAGGCGGACCTCGCTGAGTTAGAAGCGCCAGGGGGACTCGATCCCTTCGTGGCCGCGGATGAGCGGCTGCGTGCCAGGCGGCTGGAACTCCTCGAGGAACGGGCGAAGGCACTGGAACGAGGCGACGAGGAGAAGGCTCAGACGCTCGAGCAAGAGCTCAGCGACCTGGACGTCGAATCAGGGGCTGGGGAAGAGGCCAACTCCCTCGAGCACTGCCCCTGAGACCACTTAGGAATGGCTCGTGCGGACCTGTGCCCTGGCCTCCCCGAAGCGATGGTCAGAGAGAGGAAGACCCCGCGGCGGCACGCCCGCCGCGGGGTCCACTGAAAGAAGATGCCGCGCCCCCAAGTTGTTGTGGGGCTCGGCTAACAAGTTAAGCGGGGCCGCCACCCTCCCCCGAGTCGTCTGACGATCCGCCCTGCTGGAGATCCGTAGTCGTCAGATCCGGAGCCCGCTCCTCTTTTGACAGCCCCTCGTCGTCGGGCCCTGGGGCGGGACCTCATCCGGCGTCTGTGGCTGCGGCACCTCGTCCGGTCCCTGGGGCTCCGGCATCTCATCGCCCTGAGGCGGCACTGTCTCGGTCATCTTCGTCTCCTTTCGTCGACGGACCGCACATACCCAACAGAGCCGACAATTAGCCGCCAGGAGATGAACATCAGGTTGTCGAGCACGAAATACCGACCTTTGGCCCTGTTGACATCCATCCGAACGACGTAGCATGCGTCTCCAGCACGCATCGACCGTTCGGCGGCGCATAGTGCCGCCTCTACCCCCCAGGAGGTTGCATTGCGCAACAGACTGCTAAGGAGCCTCGCCCTTGCCCCGGCCCTGCTCGTCGTCATGATGAGTGTCGCGATCGCGGCAGATCAGACCAATGGCTCGGGGCTCACGAACGAGGGCGCGAGCCTCGGGTTCAACGCAAAGGCGAACCTGCGCGGCAACATCACCTACACGTCGCACGACGGCACGATGTTCCAGGTCTTCTGTCGTGACGGTCTCACTAGCTATCGCAACCTCGCGCCTACCGCGGCCGGTGCGTTGCGGACGAAGGTGACCGCCACCTGCATGGACAAGGAAGGCACGACGATCTACGCCGAGATCTACTTCATCGACAGAGGTGAACCTGGCAACCGTGACGTGGAGCGCATCTTCTTCACGTACAACTCGGACTTCGCGCTCGACGCGAACGCCGATCCCGACGTCTTCCTGATGAAGTGCAACTCGGGCGTCGAGGTCACGGTGGCCTGCAACGATGTCGGCGTCATCACCGCCGGCAACGTGCAGATCCATCAGGGATCCCCCTCGCAAGCCAGGCAGTCGACTCGGGTCATCGGCTAAGCGCCTGATCCACGCATTACCAAGGCAGAGAGGCCTCCGGGTACGCCCGGGGGCCTCTTGGCTCTCTCGGTCTCTTCCCAGAGTCTTTCAGCGGTGCCCAGTTTGGTCGATGCCAGGGCGGGACCTATTCCAAGTCCGGAAGAAGGAGCGCGAGCCCGAGTAGCGTCACAATCACCGGCGTCGAGCCCACGATGATCGCCAGAACAGCTCCAGTCCGCTGCCACCCCCGATTGCCACCCACCGCTACGACACCGAGACTCATCGCTGCCAGACCCGGGGGCACCGACAAGAGCACGCTTGCCTGCCAAGTGATCGGCACGAGTCCTGCGGAAGCGATCGCGGGCCACAGGAATAGTGGGCCGAAGTTGGGCGGAGGAGGTGGGGATTCGAGCGCCATGGTGAAGTCTTGCATCCCCCTGAACGCAGGGAGGGCTTCTGAGGGTCCCCGAAGTCCGACCGCTGGCTTCTCACCTCCATCGTCGCCCGAGAGAGGCCGGTATTCGCGGACCAGAGACAGGCCTACCTGGCTGAGCTAGTCCACCGCCTCGGTCCAGTTCAGGCGCCCTTCCACCGCGGTGAGCTTGAACACGCGCTGCACCGTCTCGTTCCCTCGCACGAATGAGACGCCGACGTGTCCGTCGCGTCCCGCGAGGTCCGCGGCGATCAGAACCCCGAGGCCGGTCGAGTCGAGGAACGTCAGCCCTCGGAGGTCGACGACGATCTGGGAGACGTTCTCGTGCTGGGCCGAGTGCAAAACTTCTTGCAGCTTCGGAACACCCGCCAGGTCCAGCTCACCCTCGAGGTAGACGACGGTCGTCCCGTCCCTATCCTCGGTCCGCAGAGAGAAAGGGCTAACGGTTGGTACGTCCATCTCCTCCTCCCTCCTCGACACAGTGTGGCGCCAACGCATTTTCCATGACCCACGACCCACTAAACCATCAAAAACCAATCGGCGGTAGCACCCAGAACCTTTACAGCCCTGATGTTTCGGGCAGGCAGATGGAGGGTAGCCGGTTTAGCACCGAGCCAAGGGAAGGAGGCATGCGGCAAGAACTCATTCTGCCCGCGGATGAAAGCGCTCCTCTGCGAGCGCGTTCCGCTCTGGACGGCGCGATCCCGCCTCCGGTCTTGAGAGGTCGGGTCGAAGATGCCCGTCTCGCCATCAGTGAGCTGGCTGCCAATGCTGTACGGCACGGCCAGCTCCGACCTGACCAAGACACCCTCCGCTTGGTCATCGAAGCTGACGACGATCACGTTCGGGTCGAGATAGAGCAGCCCACGGCGACTACCGAGCTACGAGTGGTCGAGCCGCGGTTGGATGATGGGCCGGCGATAGGAGGCTACGGGCTTCGCCTCGTTGAGCAAACAGCCGACGAGTGGGGGTTCGAGCCTGGACCGCCAGGCAACGTCTGGTTCGAGTTCCGCCGCTAGACGTCGTCCTCCGATTCGACCTCCTGCTGTAGCATCTCGGTTGTCCGCCGCAGGGCGGCCGAGGGGGGCGCCATGACGGATGACATCCACAAGGCCGAGTTGGCCGTCGAAGCGAGCGAGTCCTCCTTGAGAAAAGCAACGGCACACATCGAGCGGGCCGCTGAGAAGAATGAGGATCCCGCGGTCGCCAAAGAGCTACATCACGCGGCGCTCGAGGCGGACTCGACGACCGCCCGGGTTGGCTGGCTCCGTGCAACGCTCGCGCGCCTGTTCCGTCGTCAGTCCGCCTAGTCGAGGCCTGTCCTGGTCGTTCGTCCCACACGAGGTATACGTCTGTAGCCATCGAGGGCGGCGCCGACGGTTCCCTAGTTGGAGACCTCTAGGACCTCAAGGCACTTCGACGCTCCACCGCGGACGTCGTTGTGCTCACGGAGCTCGTCGATCCTTGCAACGACCGAGCTTCACGACCAGGCCTTCGGATAGAACAGCGGCGAGGTCATCCGGGAACGATTACCTGAGTCCTTTGATCGACGCGTTCGGGTAGATCCAGGTACGGCAGCAAGCGGATGGAATCATCACCGCCAATCGTCGAAACGATGCCCTTGATCGTGGATCGGCGAACGCCGCCATCAGATCGTCGGCGCGGGCCTCGGAGTCTGCGGCCACCAGTGCGGGATCAGCGCGAGTGTGCGCCATCTCGACGACGTGTACACCGTACGTCGCCTCTAGCCGCCGGACGCCCGCCTCGTAGCGGCCGGGAAAGGTGCCCGGACCGCCCCACGAGAGGGTAACGGCTGCCACCTTGTCTCCGGGGGCAAGCTGCAGCGGCCTCATGAGGCTCGCCGAGTCGATCATCAGCAGAGCGTAGACCGCTAGTCGGACTGACGATGCCGACACGCGGCAGCGCCTGGTCAGCCGAAGGATCCCGCGGTGAAGCGACTCCTCGAGCTCCCTCTTGCCTTGCGTCCAGTCCTTCAACGCTTGCGAGCGGTAGGCGAAGGCCTTTCGGGACCGCTGGGAAGGCCTGTCGATCGAGCCCCCGGATCAACCCCCGGACAAGGCAGCCCGATCTGACAGCGCGAGCACCATCGGCACCACGAAATCTCTCCATGGTGAGCCCAGCGCCACTGCCGATGTAACTGGAGAGACCGCGAAGACTTCGGTCGGTCTCATCGGCCCACCTGACCGAGACTGCGATCCGCCCAGCGCGGGCGCCTGTAAGTCGCGGCGAGCTCGGAGTAGGTCCAATCTGGTTGCCGGTAGACGGGCGCCTCCGGGTCCCAGCTTCTGAGCAACTTCGCGCAGAGCTCGCCGGAGACGATCGGATGCGAGGGGTCCGCAAGGTAGCCGGTCAGATCGATCAGGAGAGTCTGGAAGCGCTCCGTTGCGACGAGCCTCTTCGTCCTCGCACGGCATCGCTCAAGCAGGTCGAAGGCTTCGTCCGCCGTGGTCGTCGCCCAGACCGCGACCCGTGCCGCGGACACCTCATCGGAGTCCCCCCCGGAGGCATCGACGCCCAGCTCTCGCATCGCCTCTGAACCGGCGAGGGTCATGACGATCTCTCGTTCGGCGTCCGTGCGGTTCCGGGCGACGTCCTCGAGGGTCCGCTTCGAACTCACGCTGCCGCCGGCGCCTCGACCGACATGCCCGCTCGTCGGGACCTGGATCAGGTCCACGTCGTCCGCGATGCCCAAGACGTAGCCTGCGACACAGTGAGCGGCCTCGTGCGCCGCGGTCAGCACACGTGGTCTCACTATGGAGCCCTGCGGAATCCGTCGAGGTCGAGCTCGGGATTCTTCCGGTCCCACGCTTGTCGTGCGGCCTTCGTTGCATCGCGGGCCTTTGATTCCGTCCCGGGGTCCGCACGGGTGAGGGAGACCGGGAACTTGTTGGTGAGGTGTCGGCGCAACACGAGGCGGACCTCGGCGCTCACCGAACGGTCGGCATCTCGGGCAAGGCGTTCCATCTGCTCGGCCTCTCGGGCCGTGAGGAAGGTTGCGATCTTGTGTGTCGGTCGTTCGCGTGTCTCCATGTCCGCCACTGTCTACGACGGGTCAAGGCATCCCCCGCGCCACCGTCGGCGTTAGCGTCTGAGATCTCATGGCTGCTGCTTCCGTCGGCGCCAGTCGCGATGTTTGGCGCATGTCGCCCGTCGGGCACTTTCCTTCCTCATCGGGGCAAGATCCGGCCGTTTCTTCGCCCTTTCGTTCTCAAGGGCGACCACACTTTTTTTCGCGGGCCGCTAGGGTGCTGCTCCGTCGAGACCCTCCAGACTTTTTCCATTCCCCTCCCCCCGGCAAGGCGGTGCAGCAGGTCGGCTCAAGGCGCCGCCCACCTCGAGCCGATGGGTGAAGTGGCGTGGTTCCTGCGGGCGGGCGCGGTAGCGCCGCGTTCTGGAGGTCCGCAGGATCCACGCCCCCAGCGTGTTGCTGGCGCCGAGTCGCGGGAGATCCTGATGCCAGGCGGGGCTTCAGTCTCTTTGCTTCGCGGCCGATATCCGTTCCTGCTGGTCCTCCATCGGCCAGTCTCGGTCGGGGGGCGGGGACGATGACTCCCCGCCCTCGACCGCCACTGCCTGTCACGAGTAGGCACTGTCCTTTGGGAGCGGTCACCCGCCACGCTTGCTTGCCTGTCGAATGGGTATTGAAGCTGCTGCGATGACTTACATCGTGGAATGCCTGAACTGCGGCAAGCCCTGGCAGGTTGAGAAGGTCATGGTGGCAGGGCCTGGTTCCTTCATCGAGCTGCCCGCCCACAACATGATCGATCAATCGGACAGCACAGCTACCCTCACTCCCTGTTCCGGGCAGCGGTGTACAGGCATCTGGTTGGGCAACCGCGCCGAGTGGGAATCTGGTTGGAGCCGGAGGCGTCCAACCCGTCCCCGTCCCGCTGTGGCCGACGGTGCCGGGGTGAAGCGGCATCGGGCATAGCGTCTTCAGTCTGCGTCGTACACGCCGATACCCTGGACGGCCCTCCCAGGGGCCGTTTGGTCTGAGGGCGGGGGCGCATCCCCCCCGCCCTGGACCACTACTGAGGGGTAGACGGCCTAACGCACTTGTCCTAGGATGCACCCGAATCCGATGGCACATGCCGCCCTGGATTCGGAGCCCCGGACCCCTCAATCCGGGGCTCCCCTTCCCCTGATCACCCTCGCGCATGGTGAGTCCTTCCGTTGGGTGGCTCGAGCGTCACGAGCTGCAGCGCGACGAGATGCGAACAGCGAACTGCAGGGCATGAGCACGACCAACCGTGAGGATCAGCGGCGAGCGTGTAGATCTCACCCGAGTCGCCTCTGCATCTCGCTGAGATGTGCTTGTCGCTGACGGCCTTGACGACCAGCCTGTCCTTCGGTGAGCAGACGCCGGCCCTTGTCGTGGGCGTTCTCACGAGGCATCAGGCACCACCTCGAGCGGGTCGTCGTCTGCAGGTGATCTGTTCTTCGAGGGCTTAGCTAGCGCTGTCTCGCGAATGCGAGCAGCGGTGTTTACATTCTCTGTTCCCCTTCTCTGTTCAACTTCTATGTTCATGTCGTGCACCCTGGGTTGCACTCGGTGCAGCACCCCAGCTGTTGCATGCGGACCATGCACCCTGGGTTGCACGGCTCCGCGTGCACCCTGGGTTGCATCCGGGGTAGCGGTATCCGGGATCATCACGGCCATGCCGTAGTCCGTCTCGAACGGCACGATCACGTACTCGTTCCGGCCCTGCCGACCGTCCTTCAGCCGGACCGGGTCCAGTCGATATAGCCCTTGTCCTTGAGGCGGTCGAGGGCGTTGTTGACCGTTCGCACCGAGACGCCGGCGTTCGTGGCGATGCTGGGCTTCGACGGGTTGCACTTACTGGTCTTCCGGTTGAAGTGGGCGCAGAGCACGCCAAAGCACGCGCAGGTCGGACTCGAGCAGCGTCCTGTCCGCCCATGCGAACGTCGGGAAGACAGTGAGAGGCGGGATGCCGGCCATTACGTCCGCCTCCAAACCCGCTGAAGGCCTTTGTGCCGACTGACGGCGGTCGACTCCTTGAGCCCGATCGGCTGCAGGACGCCGCGCCTGGCAGCGGTGCGGAACACGGAGCCCACCGCGGAGCTCGTGCCGAACTCACGCCTCACATCGTCGGCGCATATCTCCACGCCGGGGGCGAGGTCGTAGAGCCAGTCGAGTGCGCGCTCGACCCACTCCGCGTCGTTTACGACCGTAAACTGCATGCCCGTGTCTCGAGCTCGTACGGCCAACGTCGGCGATAATCTTCTAGCGTCGCTTGCGCTGTTGCCTGGTCTTCCGCGGTATCCTGGTCCCGACGAACGCTTTGCTGGGCGAGTCGGGCCCCTTCCCACGGGGGCCCTTTCTTTTTCAGGGGGCGGTCTCACGACGCCCTCCGTGCTTCAGCTGACTTCGCCGCCAGACGCAGCATGTGGGCACGCAGCGCTCGCTGGGCTCGAGCAGCACGTTCCTCGGGCGCCAATACGCCGTCGGGGTCTACCTCACGATCGAAGCGCGCTAGGAAGCCGGCAGTCGCTGGCTTCGTCGCCTCTTTCGTATCGCCACGTGAGTGGCGGGTGAGGGCAGCGATCCGCGCCCTCTCGGTGGTGGACATGGGCACCGTGAAACCTCCTGGGTCTCACGTGGTGCCATCCACGCGGCCGGCTGCTGGTGGTACACCGGCCTGGCCATGATGTCGGGTGAAATCACACCCGTGTCATTCGAATCTTAGCACGACGCTCAGACAGTGAACTTCAGAGGCTTCGGCGAGTGCATCGCTTCCTCGGCCGTCTGCCGCAGCACCCGTGTCTCCACGCCGTGGGCTCGCCCGCATCCGTGGCACCAGACACCCTAGAAATCGACCTCAGCGACCTCACTGCAGCGACATCGGTCGTTGTGCTGGCCGATCCTGCTCCGTCTCGACCACAGCGATCTTCTCTCCACCCGTGACGCGGACACTCGGCGATCCGATCTGACGACCCTCGACAGAGTACGTCGACGATCACTGTTCCCTGCTTTCGTGGGACGCCGGCGCCAGTCTTCGCGAAGACCGGGACATTCCGCTTGGTCACAGCCGGTCTCCCGGTGAGAGGCGACGGTGCGCGTCGCGGGCTCGTGCTGCACGGGTCGAAGCCGCGTACCGATCCACCATCGTGCGCGTACGCCATCCCGCGAGCGCCATGAGATCGCCCTCGCGCCCCCCTCGGCGAGCCATGCATGGGCGAAGAAGTGTCGGAGCTGATGCGGGTGCAGGCGCTCGATGCCTGCCTCTCGCTGACCGCCGCCAGAGCATCTGCCGGATCCCCGAGCCTGTCATCGGACCCTTGAGACCGAGCCAGACCGCGGGGGAGTCGGCGTCTGGATGGCCACGCCGTGCGCGGAGGTAGCGGTCGATCGCCTTCGCGGTCTTGCGCGCCGAAGCTCGGAGCTCGGTAGCGATCGCCCTTGCCGGTCACGCCCGACCATGCCCGCCGACAGGTCGAGGTCGTCCATCGTGCAGGCCGGTCAGCTCGGCGAGCCGCAGGCCCGAATCGAGGAACAGCCGGATGATCGCGGTGTCCCTCCGGTCCTCGAACGTGTTGCCGGCGCAGACGGCGAGCAGGCTCTGCAGGTCCTCGATCGTCGGGACGTCGACCGGCTGCTCGGCGACCTTCGGCGGGCGCATCCTAGCCATGGGGGAGTGCGCGATCTCGCCCTCGTCCTCGCACCATCCGAAGAACTGTCGCAGCCCGCGGTAGCGAGTCTCGGCGGTCGAGGCCGATCGGGTCTCGATCAGGTCGCGCAGGAACGCCTCGACGTGCTCACGGGCGATCGCGCCACGTCGGTCGGCATGCCGTTGATCGCAGGTACGCCGAGAACTGCGACGTGGCGTAGCCGTAGCCCGTGATCGTCGCCGGGGACTTGTTCTCAGCCTCGCAGCGACAGGCGCCACGAGGGAACCAGCGCGTCGATGTCCGATACACTGCCCGTCGTGACCTGCGCCATGCCAACCCTTCCCTCGTCCGTTATCGGGTGTTATAGTAAGCGCTGTGCGAGCGGCGTGCAACAAGGTGATCGAGGCAAACCTGCAGGTCAGAGCGGGCGCTTAGCTCAGGGGGAGAGCGCTTCCTTGACACGGAAGAGGTCAGAGGTTCAAATCCTCTAGCGCCCACGAGAGATTCAGGGAACTCGCCCGCCCTCCGTGCCACGCACGTGCCACATCAGGCGCCGAACCTCGCCGCCAATCCCGCCAGCCGATCGTGCGTGACGCCCTCCATGAGGTGCCCGTAGGCGTCCAGCGAAGTGCGATTGGAGGCGTGTCCCATCACCCAGGAGTGCGGCGATCCTCGGCATCCAGCGCGTTGTAGACCTGGTCCACGACGATCAGCACATCGAACGCCCGGACGGATTCCCCCGCCTCGACGCTTTCGGGCGAGACGACCTCGGCCAGCCGGTCCAGTACGGGGTCGCCATCGGGTATGAGGGGTCGAGCGGCGCCGAGGACGGCGTCGACCTCCTGGATCGCCGGGCCTTGAATCTCCCGCTCGAGATCTCGCTGAGTCGCGTCGCGGAGGTCAGACCTGAGGGACCGGACGCGTCGGATTGCGTCGGCGAGTTCAACGTCCGCCATGGCAGACAGCCTAACGCTTTGCGCCCGAGGCTCGACGATCCGGACCCGGGCCGTTCTCATCCTCGTCGGTAGGACACCTGGCCAGAGACCCCGGCCTCGAGATCACGGTGGGTTTACGGTATTCATGCCCCGCGCTCGGAACGTGCACCCATCTCGTCGCGCTCACAATCGTTGCGCTGAGACCGTCGCCGACGAGAGGCGCTAGGACCGGAAGCGATGCGGTGATGGGTGCGAGTAGCTACCCGTGGGCGGACCAGACCGACCGCCCTTACGCGGTCACCGCGAGCCGCGAACTCGAGATCGAAGGTGAGTCTCGGCATGATTCTCCTCCTCCGTCGCGACCTTCGATACCCGGAACACGCCGATGCGAAACCCTGGCCCTGCGGAGGGGGGGGGGGGGGGGGATCCGATGAGCCCTCGAGCCAGTGCCCAAAGGCTCACAGTGAGGAGTCGGGGAAGGGAGCCCCGAGATTGAGGGGCCCGGGGATCCGAATCCAGGGTGCCCGCTCGTGGATTCGGGTTCCTAGGACAACTGCCTTGGGCCGTCTAGCCCTCAAGAGTGCCGGTCTGCGGCGAAGCACGGGTGCTCCACCGTCAGACCGGCAGTGGCCCAATGGGTGGGCCGGCTGACAGGGTATCGGTCGTTTAAGGACACGGGCTGAAGACCGTTAGCCACGATCCAGACCCCGCTTCAGCCCATGAAAGATCACGAATGCGCCGATCACGATGCCGATGATTCCTGCCTGGAGTGACCAGGCGAGGATGATCCAGATCACAACGGCCACGCCGAACCAAACGGCCAGCTTCAGGAGCGTCTGCACTGCCTCCATGTTCGCAGGGCCGCCCAGGGTGTCAAGGGGGCCGGAGGGACTCCAATGACTCCCCAACCCACTAACGCAGAAGCGACGCCAGCAACACGTTGGAGGCGTGGATCCTGCGGACCTCCAGAACGGCGCTACCGCTGCCCGCAGGAACCACGCTACTTCACCCATCGGCTCGAGATGGGCCGCGCCTTGAGCCCGACGCTACTTGGGGCGTGGATATCTCGGCCTCGCGACGACCTGCTGTGAGGGCCTGCGCTGACTACCGCCCCAAGAGGGGGGCACCACCGCAGCCGCTGCTTGCCTAGGCTCTAGACCTGCCCGAGATCGGGCAGGTGCGCAACCGCAGAACCAGAGATCGGCATGAAGTACCGGGTCGTTCATGCCGATGCTGACGAGGTGCTCGAAGCACGTAGGAGATCCCGGTGGAGACCTTGACCTGCCCACACTGCGGCATGCGCAACGACCCGGGCGACCGCGTGTGCGTGCATTGCGCGAAGCCGACTGATGTCGGTGCTGGGGTCATTCCGGTGGTCGAGGAAGGCCAGCGGGAGCCCGCACTCACGGCCCCACCGCCTCCGCCGCCTCCGGCCTCCCCGGTCTCGCACCTCCCTCAGGAGACGTTCCCCGTCACATCGCAACCGTCGAACGGCCCGGCCACGGCGGGCATGGTGTTCGGCATCCTCGGGGTCGTCTTGTTGTGGGTGCCTGTGGTCGGTTTCGTCCTCGCGATCCTTGCCATCGTCTTCGGCGGTCTCGGGCTCGGCAGGGCCAACACCGGCGGCGGGAACAAGGGTCAGGCGATCGCCGGACTCATCCTCGGCGCGGCCGGGATCATCTTGCCGATGCTGGTGCTCGGTGCTGTCCTCAACATCGCCAGTGACTCGGTGAGGCAGATCTCCGATATCCAGTCGTCGCTCAGCCCTTAGGGGCGAGCCCTGCGTAGGCGGTCTCGATGCGGCCGTTGACTCCCACGAGGTCTGGGCGCGTCCGTGGCGGCGGAGTGACTGAACCTTCCGGGTGCAGCAGAGCTGCCGGCGCAGCGGGTGATCGAGGTCACGGTCGATCGACCGGCACGGCGATGATCTCCGTGGGAGAGGCGACTTCACTGGATTGCATTGACCCAGGGTGAGCAGTACGACGATTCCAAGGACCACGTAGCCAAGGCCGATAAGCCCCGCAGCCATCCCCAAGAGTCGCCGAGCCAGCGTGACGATCAGGACCGCCTTGTCCAACCAGACCTTTAGGCCGCGTTAGGTCGGGCACGGTCCGGGTCACCCTCACGTGGCAGGGAGTTCCGTTCGATGAACGGATCCCGAAAGGCGTCACCTGCCACGTCACATCCGTCGCCTGTGGTCACATCCGACGAATCTGTTAACCGGGTTTACTCACGAAGTACCCCGGGTGTAGGGTTCTCGCTACTCGTAGTACGTCGAATGGATTAGTCCGTCGACGCCCAAGGCCATGCCTTGGACTCACGCCGAACGACGAACGAGGAGGGCCATATGCCACGCCGTTCCCCCCGGGCGGCGAGACTGATGATCGTCACGCTCGTCATGACGATCGCGGTCTCCGCACCCTCGACCACCGCCTTCGCGGTGGACCTGTTCCAGGACGACTTCGAGACCGGCACCCTGAGCGCCTGGACGACCACCAACTCGTTCACCGCGCAGTCGGCGATCACCCATGCCGGAGGATGGGCGGGTCGGGCGACCGCGACGAGTGGTCCGGCATTCGCGAGCAAGACGATCTCGGGCCAGACCGACGTCTACCTGCGGTCTTTCGTGCGAGTGGTGAGCCACGGCGGCGCGAACCAGATCCTGCGCATGGGCTCCTCGACCGGGGCCGGCAGCACGATCTCGCTCATCTTGCTGAACTCCAACCAGTTGCAGGTGAAGAACCACGTCCTGGCCGGTGAGGTCGGAACACCGGGGTCACGCTCGTCCCTGGCACGTGGGTCGATCTGCAGCTGCACCTGCACATCGGCGGAGCCAACGGTCTGGCCGAGCTTTGGGTCAATGGTGTGCCGGCCGGTGGACTGAGTGGAGCCTGGAACTTCGGCACCACGCCGATCGACAGTGTCGTCCTCGGAGCACAGGCACCGTCGGGTCCCGCGATGGATGTCGTCTACGACGACGTCAAGGCGGCGACGACCTTCATCGGCGGAGGCGGAGGTCCGACGATCCCGCCGACTCCGACCGGGCTCACCCCGACCGGAGTGTTCCACGACCATGTGGACCTCGACGTGGAACCCCTCGAGTGGCGCCACGGGCTACACCGTGTATCGCGCCGGCAACCTGCTTGCAACGACCACGTCCACCAGCTTCACAGACGGCACCGTGGACCCCGAAACGACATATCTTTACTCTGTCGATGCATTCAACGATGCCGGCCACTCGGCCCCGAGTAACCAGATCTCGGTCACGACCCCAGCAGAGCCCTCTGGGGGAGGGATCGTCGTCCGAGCAGCGGGCGATATCGCGTGCGACCCCGCGGATCCGGCTTATAACGGTGGCAACGGCACCTCCACCAAGTGCCGACAGAAACACACCGCTCAACTCCTCTCCGGTGCCGATCGTGTGTTCGCGATCGGCGACGCGCAATACAACTGTGGTGGGCTATCCGCGTTCAACACGGCCTACAACCCGACCTGGGGCGTGTACAAGAACATCACGCACCCGATCTTGTCGGACGAGGACTACGACACGAGCGGGACGAATTGCGGTGCACGCGGGCGCAGACGGCTACTTCTCCTATTTCAACAGCCAGCTCGTCGCGCAGCCCGGCAACACCGCCGAAGATCCGACGAAGGGCTACTACAGCTTCGATGTCGGCACGTGGCATGTGATCGCCTTGAACTCCGAGTGCGTGCGGATCCCGGGGGGTTGCGGCGAAGGTGGCGCGCAGAACAACTGGCTCGAGGCGGATCTCGCAGCGTCGACCGCCCAGTGCACGATGGCATTGCTTCACGCGCCGTTGTTCACCTCCAAGAGCCCGGACGGCTCTGTCGATGGGAGCGTCCGCCCCCTCGTGCAGGATCTCTACGACGCTGGTGCGGAGATGTTCCTGAGCGGAGACAAGCACTTCTACGAGCGGTTCCGGCCGCAAGATCCCCAGGGCAACGCCGACCCGAACGGCATCGTCCAGTGGGTCATCGGGGTGGGCGGTAAGAGCCGAACAAGGACTCTCCACCTTCCGGCGACCGAACAGCGCCACCGCCACGGCGGCGACGTTCGGAGTGCTCGGAGCTCACCTTGAACACGGGCAGCTACGGATGGGATTTCATCGTCGAAGGGAGCAGCAGCTATCGCGACAGTGGGAGCGCAAGCTGCCATTGAGCATTCCCGCATGGAGCGCGCCGGTGTGAGGTCCCTTGATCGGACAAATCATCGCGACTGCTCGCCGATCATCCTCACGCCGGGCGATGCATCTCCGGAGTGAACAGGCATCGGTGCCAAGGCTGGGATCCCTCGACCTTCGGACGATGGACCTTGGTGGTTCTGCGACGCGATGCCCTGGTCTCATCGCATACACGCGGATCTCGTCCGCGAATCGATGAAGCGGACGAGAAGTGCGTTCGTTGGTGTCTTTGTCATCGCGGCCGTGTTCGCGGCCGATATGGCTCGAGCCATGCCGAGCACGGTGCCGACGAACGCCTATGGGGTCGAGCCTGACGCGCTTCGGCTGAGCGAGCTCGGGCGCCCTTAGGAGGGGCTGGGCTCAGGCGGAGGTGGAGGCGGAGGCTCGGAGTCGGAAGGAGTCGGGGAGTCGGAAGGAGTCGGGGAGTCGGAAGGAGTCGGGGAGTCGGAAGGAGTCGGGGAGTCGGAAGGAGTCGGGGACTCGGAAGGAGTCGGGGACTCGGAAGGAGTCGGGGACTCGGATGGAGTCGGGGACTCGGATGGAGGTGCAGACGGGGTCGCGGTCGGGCCCGGGGGACCCGTCGTCGGAGGGTCGCTGGGGCCGGAGTCCACCGGATCCTCAGCACTGTCAGGGGAGCCGGCGTAGACGTCTCCCTCGCTCGAGGCGGGATCCGACCCCTCAACTCCCGAAAGGCCACCCACCGGCGAAGATGCTCGGTCTCCGGCGGCGGGTTGCGCCAGACCCGAGGTGTCCTCGATGGCTGTGGCGCTGGTTCCGAGAAGCGCCTCGGTGAGTCCTCCGTACGCTGAGCGTACGCCCAGCTGCGGATGCGCGAGCAGCAGTCCCAGCAGGAGACCCGGCACCGCCACGAGCATCGCCCCAGCCCACTTGCGGAAGGTGCGCGTCGCGGGCTTCATCACCAGATACCCGCACGCGAGCGCAAGCCCTGCCCCCGCAGCGGTCAGCAGGACGTTCGCGAGATCTGTCAGGTCTCGATCACCCATCGCTTCCTCTGGAGCCTACCCTAGGTTCAGGTCGATGCCTCAACTGTCGGATCCCTATCGTACCTGTGGATAACCTCGGATAGTCACCCCTTGACACATGGCTCCTGAGCGTGTCAGCCGGAGGACCGACCTGCACGAACGCCTGCGCCGATCCTCCTCGCGATGTACTTGGCCTCCCTGCCCATGCCGGGAAGCACCTCGAGGACTCGGCGAACTGGAGGTCGAGGCCATGCCGGTAGTCGTGGCGCAGCGTCGTCGTCTACGGTTCGCGAACAACGCCATGAGGAGCCGATCGTGATCGAACCAGAGCGCCTGCGAGCATTGCCGCTGTTCGGCGACCTCGACGCGCACGACCTGGCGCAGGTCGCACGCTGGGTCGAGGAGATCCACGCGGATGCCGGACACGTGCTGATCGAACAGGGGTCCATGCCGTACGAGCTGTTCGTGATCGAGGACGGCACCGTCGACGTGATGCGCAACGGTGTCACCATCGCGACCCTCGGAACCGGCGACGTGGTCGGTGAGATCGCGGTTCTCGGGCAGCACCGCAGGGTCGCCTCGGTGGTCGCGACAACGCCTGTGAGGGCTCTCACCTTGCAGGTCGACGCCCTCCAATCACTCACGATCGAGATGCCCGAGCTCGGCGACGAGCTGCGATCGCTCATGGACCGCCGCCGAGCCCAGAACGAAGCGTGATCTCGTGGATCCGCGACGCAAACTCGACCTTGCGGTTGTTGCGCCGTCGTGAAAGACTCCGGGTTTCGGAGTGATGTCCGGGCTCAGGTCCGGGCCGACGGCGGCACGACGCGGGCACGTGCCGCCGTCGCTTCGTCCGGGCTCGGGCCCATCGCGCGATCTCGCCTGCGAGCTTGATATCGTGACCGAGACACCGGGCGCGTAGCTCAGCGGGAGAGCGCTCGCCTCACACGCGAGAGGTCGCAGGTTCAAAACCTGCCGCGCCCACTCAGGTGATCGGATCGCAACACGAGGGCGGCCAACGGTCGCCCTCAGCTGTATCGGAAGGGGCTCTGCCCGCTTCCCGGTCAGGGGGAGATCAAAGCATGGCGAGCGAGATGACAGACCGCCCGACGGGCGCTGCGGCGCGTTCTGCCGCTCTGCGGAAGGTCTATGGCGCAGGCGACGCGTCCGTCGAGGCCTTACGAGGTGTGACCGTCGAGTTCGCCGCCGGCGAGTTCACCGCGATCATGGGGCCGTCGGGCTCGGGCAAGTCGACGCTGCTCCACTGCCTCGCCGGTCTCGACGCCCCGACATCGGGCACCGTGTGGATCGGTGAGGTCGATCTCACCACCCTGAACGAGGGTGAGCTGACCACCTTGCGACGGGACAAGGTCGGGTTCGTGTTCCAGGCGTACAACCTGGTGCCGACGCTGACCGCATCCGAGAACATCACGCTTCCGCTCGATATCGCCGGTCGTGATGTGGACGCGTCGTGGTACGACCAGGTGGTCGACACGATCGGTCTTCGCGATCGGCTCGGTCACCGCCCGAACGAGCTCTCGGGGGGACAGCAGCAACGGGTCGCCGGAGCGCGAGCGTTGGTGAGCCGGCCCGAGATCGTGTTCGCGGACGAGCCCACAGGGAACCTCGACTCCCGTTCGAGCGCGGAACTGCTCGGCTTCCTGCGGGAAGCCGTCTCGACCTACGGTCAGACGATCCTGATGGTGACGCACGATGCCAACGCGGCGAGCTACGCCGACCGGGTCGTGTTCCTGGCCGATGGAAGCGTGGTCGACGAGATGCGAGATCCGACCGCCGATCGTGTGCTCGACCGCCTCAAGTCGCTGGAGTCCTGAGCGACCGTGTGGCGCGCCACGTACAAGAGCTTGCTGGCCAAGAAACTTCGCCTGGTCCTGACAGCGCTCTCGGTGGTCCTGGGCGTCGGGTTCGTCGCCGGCACCTACGTGCTCACCGACACGATGAACGCGGCGTTCGAGGAGCTCTTCGCACGGTCATCGGCCGCCTCCGATGTCGTCGTTCGGTCGGCGACCGCGTTCGACCCCGAGCAGGCGGGCCCGGGAGGGGGCGGCGGCGAAGAGCGAACGCCCCTCCCGGAGAGACTTCTCGCCGAGATCGAGTCCGTCGCCGGCGTGGCGACGGCGGTCGGTGACGTGCAGGGCATCGCTCAGATGGTCGATCCGGCGACCGATGAGCCGATCGGCGGGGTCGGCCCGCCCACGATCGGCACGAACTGGAGCGAGCTCGCAGGCGACGTGCTCGAGATCCGCGAAGGAGCGGCTCCGACGGGCCCGAGCGACGTGGTGGTCGACGCCGCGACCGCGCGGATCGCGGACCTGTCGGTCGGAGACGAGATCCAGATACTGTTCGAAGGCGATCCGGGCAGGTTCACGATCGTGGGTATCGCCGGGTTCGGCGACGCCGACAACCTCGGCGGGGCGACCTTGGCGATCTTCGAGACCGCGACCGCGCAGGAGGTGCTCGGCAAGCAAGAGGTCTTCGATGCGATCAGCGTCGTCGGCGACGAAGGCGTTGCGGCGACCAAGTTGAGGGCGTCGGTCGAAGCTGTGCTTCCAGAAGGCGTGGAGGCCGTCACATCCACATCGGTGGCCGACGAAGCCACCCAGAACCTGCAGGAAGACCTGGGCTTCTTCCGAACGGCGCTGCTGGTGTTCGCAGCGGTGGCGTTGTTCGTGGGCTCGTTCATCATCTTCAACACGTTCTCGATCATCGTGGCGCAAAGGACCCGCGAGCTCGCTCTGCTGCGCGCGCTCGGCGCGTCGAGGCGGCAGGTGGTCGTCTCGGTGGTCATCGAGGCACTCGTGGTCGGTCTCGTCGCGTCGGGGATCGGCATCGTCGCGGGCATCGGCATCGCGGTCGGCCTTCAGGGGCTGCTCGGCGCCTTCAACATCGACCTGCCGAGCACGTCTCTGCAGCTCCTTCCACGCACGATCATCGCGTCGCTGCTCGTCGGCGTCGTGGTGACGGTCGCGGCTTCGATCCTTCCGGCTCGCCGAGCTGGTTCCGTGGCGCCCGTCCAGGCGCTGCGCGAGGCGGGCGATGGCGTCTCGACCCGCGAGCTCACCGGTCGCAGACTCATCGTCGCGCTCGTCGTGACGGTCGTCGGCGTCGGCGCTCTCGTGTACGGCCTGTTCGGCGCCGAGTCGAACGGCGTCTACTCGGTCGGTGCCGGCGCCGCGATCACCTTCATCGGTGTCGCGATGCTGTCGCCATTGGCCGCGCGGCCGATCGTCGGCGCACTCGGCGCCCCCATCCGGGGCCTGTCGATCCAGGGCCGGCTGGGTCGCGAGAACGCGATGCGGAGCCCCCGGCGCACGGCGTCGACCGCTGCCGCCCTGATGATCGGGCTCGGGCTCGTCTCGATGGTCGCGATCCTGGCGTCGTCGCTCAAATCGTCGTTCGACGCGGCGCTCACCGACACCCTGCGGGCCGACTACACCCTGACGACCAGCTCGTTCACGGCGTTCAGCCGCGAAGCCGGAGTGCGGGTGGCCGCACTGCCCGAGGTCGAGGCGGTCTCTGCCTTCCGCCAGAACGGGTTTCGGGTGAACGGTTCGACCTCGTTCCTCACGGCCGTCGACCCGGCGACCGTCGAACGCGTCGCGACCCTCGAGGTGTCGGAGGGCTCGGTCGCGGCGTTGGCCCAACCACACACGCTGCTGGTGCATCGAGACGTGGCGGCGGAAAACGCCTGGGTGCTCGGCGATCAGGTCCCTGCGCAATTCGCATCGACGGGAGACACCCCATTGACGATCGTCGGCGTGTACGACGAGAACCGCTTGGCGGGCGACTACGTGATCTCCCTCGACACCTACGACGACCTGTACATCGAACGACTGGACTCGTTCGTTCTCGTGAAGGGCGCGCAGGGTGTGGCACTGGCCGACGTCGAGGCCTCGATACGAGAGGCGATCGATGAGTTTCCGAGCGTCCAGGTCCAGGATCAGGCTGCGTTCCGGGCCCAGCAGGCAGGATTCATCGATCAGATCCTCGGTCTGATCACGGCATTGCTGTTGATGTCGATCCTGATCGCGGGCGTCGGCATCATCAACACGCTCGGGCTCTCGATCTACGAGCGGACGAGGGAGCTGGGGCTGCTGCGAGCCGTCGGCATGAGCAGGAGGCAGGTCTCGCGCATGGTGCGGTGGGAGTCGATCCTGATCGCCGTGTTCGGTGCGGTGCTCGGTCTCGCCATCGGGATCGTCTTCGGCTGGGCATTGCAACAGGCCTTGAAGTCGGAAGGCGTGAGCGAGTTCACGCTTCCGGTGGGTCAACTCGCCGTCTACCTTGTGGTTGCCGCGATCATCGGCGTCGTCGCCGCGATATGGCCGGCGCGCCGAGCCGCCAGGCTCAACGTGCTTCGGGCGATCTCGTACGAATAGCCCTCGGCGCGGTGGCTATCATGCCCGCATGCCGACCCTGACCCTGCCCGGAGGCTCGCGCGTGGAGCTCCCCGAAGGAGAGCCTGTCGGCGCCGCGCTGCCCAAGGGGACGATCGCCGCGAGGGTCGACGGCGAGCTACGGGACCTGTCGTTCGTCCCCTCGACCGACGCGCTCGTCGAGGCGATCGCGCCGAAGTCGGACGAAGGGCTGCACGTGCTCCGTCACTCGACGGCGCACGTGCTCGCCCAAGCCGTCTGCGATCTGTATCCCGGCGCGACCTACGCGATCGGCCCTGCGGTCGCCGACGGCTTCTACTACGACTTCGATCTGCCTGAGCCGCTGCATGCCGCCGATCTGGTGAAGATCGACCGGCGCATGCGTCAGATCGTGAAGCGGAACCAGCAGTTCGTGCGCGAGGAGGTCTCGCGCGAAGCGGCGATCGATCGCCTCCGCGACCAACCGTTCAAGCTCGAGATCATCGACGGCATCGCCGGCGGCGACGACGAGGCGGGCTCGGAGGCGCCGGCCGGCGACAGTGTGTCGTTGTACTCCAACGGCGACTGGGTCGATCTCTGCATGGGTCCACACGTGCCGCATACGGGCGTGCTCGGGGCATTCAAGCTCACCAATGTCGCGGGGGCCTATTGGCGAGGTGACGAGAAGAACCCCCAGCTCACGCGCATCTACGGCACCGCGTGGGCCACGAGCGAGGATCTCGACGCGTACCTGCATCGTCTCGAGGAGGCCGAGCGACGCGACCACCGCAAGCTCGGACACGATCTCGATCTGTTCTCGTTCCCCGAGGAGATCGGGTCGGGACTCGCGGTCTTCCACCCGAAGGGCGGGCTCGTGCGCCGGCTGATGGAGGACTACTCACGGCGCCGGCACGAGGAGGCCGGCTACGAGTTCGTGTACACGCCGCACATCACGAAGGCCGAGCTGTTCGAGATCAGTGGGCACCTGTCGTGGTTCGCAGACGGCATGTTCCCACCGATCGAGCTCGACGGGGGAACCCAGTACTACCTGAAGCCGATGAACTGCCCGATGCACATCCTGATCTTCAAGAGTCGCACCCGCAGCTACCGAGAGCTGCCGCTGCGCCTCTTCGAGTTCGGCACGGTGTATCGATACGAGCTCTCGGGAGTGGTACACGGGCTCACACGGGTACGTGGGCTCACGATGGACGATGCCCACATCTTCACCACCCATGAGCAGCTCGGGGAGGAGCTGGCGTCGGTGCTCACCTTCGTGCTGGACCTGCTGCGCGACTACGGTCTCGACGACTTCTACATGGAGCTCTCGACCCGTCCCGAGGGCAAGGCGATCGGCACGCAGGAAGAGTGGGATGACGCGACCGAGGCGCTCCGACTCGCCGCCGGATCGATGGACGTTCCGTTCGTCATGGATGAAGGCGGCGGCGCCTTCTACGGCCCGAAGATCAGCGTGCAGGCGCGTGATGCGATCGGTCGCACGTGGCAGATGTCGACGATCCAGGTCGACTTCCAGCTTCCTCAGCGATTCGAGATGGAGTACTCCGGCCATGACAACGCTCGCCACCAGCCGGTCATGATCCACCGTGCTCTATTCGGCTCGGTCGAGCGGTTCTTCGGCGTGCTCACCGAGCACTATGCGGGAGCGTTCCCTCTGTGGCTCGCACCCGAGCAGCTTCGCTTCGTGCCGGTTGCCGATCGCCATGCCGCACACTGTGAGGAGCTCGCCGCGAAGGCCGAGGCCGCGGGACTGCGCGCGTTCGTCGATGATTCCAAGGAGAGCGTGGGCAAGAAGATCCGTGCGGCTCAGCTCGCGAAGACTCCGTACACGCTCGTGGTGGGCGATCAGGAGGCGGAGTCCGACGCCTACACCGTGCGCGACCGCGCGGGGACCGAGACGACCGGGGTCACGTTCGACCGGCTGATCGACGCGCTCGTGGACGAGGCGGCGAGCCGCGCGCTCATGCAGACCGACTTCGGACAGCGGGCCTGAGGCGGCGCCCCATGGATCACCTCTGGAGTCCATGGCGGATGCAGTACATCGAGACGGCGCGCGAGGAGCTTTCCGAAGACGGTGGGTGCGTGTTCTGCGCCGTTCCCGACCGTGAGCCCGAACGAGTGCTCGCCCGCGGCGAGCTCGCCTACGTCGTGCTGAACAAGTTCCCCTACAACCCGGGACATCTGCTGATCGTGCCGCTGCGCCATGCTGGCGACATCGAAGAGCTCACCGTCGAGGAGAACGTCGAGCTGCAGGCGTTGATGCAGCGATCGATCCGGGCGCTGCGCGAGGAATCCGAGCCGCACGGGTTCAACATCGGCATGAACCTCGGGTCGATCGCGGGGGCGGGCATCCCCGATCACCTGCACTGGCACGTCGTGCCGCGGTGGGGCGGTGACACCAACTTCATGCCGGTGGTGGGGGAGGTGCGGGTGCTGCCCGAGCTGCTGGCCGATACCGCGCGCAGGCTCGCGCCGAGGTTCGCCGATGTCTGAGCGCGAGGAAGGGTTCGTCGACATCTCGCAGGGTGGCCGCCTGCACTATGAGGTCGCCGGAGACGGACCCGTCGTCACTCTGCTGCACCCCGGCCTGTGGGACATGCGGACCTGGGATCCGCAGTTCGAACCGTGGCTCGAGCGCTTCCGGATGCTCCGGTACGACCAGCGCGGGTACGGGAAGTCGTCGAGGCCCGACGGTTCGCCGTATTCACACGTGCGCGACCTCGTCGCGCTGCTCGATCACCTCGGTATCGGGCGTACGGCCCTCGTGGGGTGCTCGATGGGGGGTGCGCTCGCGATCGATGCCACGCTCACCGTTCCCGAACGCGTGTGGGCGCTCGTGCCGATCGCTCCTGGCCTGGGTGGATTCGTCGAGACCGACGACGAGGAAGCCTGGTGGGACGAGCGAGCGGCTCCGATCGAGACGGCGATCGAGGCAGGGGATCTACAACGGGCGCAGGATCTCTCGCTGGGCATCTGGGCATCGCTCGGGGTCGACGACGAAGCCGGCGCCAGGATCAAGCAGATCGCGCGGGACAACATCCACGAGCTCACGATGGACGAGTCGGGTGCGGAGGATATCGATCCGCCGGCCGCCCTGCGCCTGGGCGAGATCGACGTGCCGACGCTCGTGGTCGAGGCGCGACACGACCCGCCCGACGGTCGCCGAGCATCGCAGCTCATCGCGCGCGAGGTGCTCGATGGCCGGCTGGTCACGATCGACGCCGACCACGTCGTGAACATGCGCGCCCCTGCAGCGTTCGACGACGCCGTGCTGCCGTTCCTGCTCGAGATGGCTCCTCGCTGACCGGCAGGGGCTCCGCGAGGACGACACTACTTCCGATGGGCTTCCTCTCGGGCGGCCTGGTGCGCGTCGATCACCTTCTGCGCGAGCTGCTGCGGCATCGCCTCGTAGTGGGAGAACGTCGCGGTGTAGGCCCCGCGACCGCCGGTCATCGAGCGGAGGTCGATGACGTAGCGAGCGACCTCGGCCTGCGGCACCTGGGCTCGGATGCGCTGCTTGCCCCCACCCATCTGCTCCATGCCGGCGATCTTCCCTCGTTTGGAGTTGAGGTCGCCCATGATGTCGCCGGTGTAGGTCTCGGGCACGACCACCTCGAGATCGACGATCGGCTCCAGCAACGCGACGCCGGCCTGATCGACGGCGTCCTTCAGAGCCATCGAACCGGCGATCTGGAATGCCATGTCGGATGAGTCGACCGGATGGAACTTGCCGTCGACGAGGGTGACTTTCAGATCGACCATGGGGTTCCCACTGATCACACCCTCGGACATCGTCCTCACGACGCCCTTCTCGATCGATGGGATGAACTGGTGCGGGATCGCGCCCCCGAAGATCTTGTCCTCATAGACGAATCCCTCTCCGTGGGCGAGGGGCTCGATCTCGATGTTGCACACGGCGTATTGACCGTGCCCGCCGGTCTGCTTCACGTGGCGACCGAGTCCTTTCGCGCTGCCGCGGATGGTCTCGCGGTAGGCGATCTTGGCGGGCGCCGTCGTCACTTCGACGCCGAACTTCCGCTTCAGCCGCTCCACCATGACTTCGAGGTGCGCTTCTCCCATGCCGTGCATGACCGTCTCGTGCGTCTCTTCGTTGCGTGAGACACGCAGCGTCGGGTCTTCCTCACGCAGGCGCGAGAGCCCCGTCGCGAGCTTGTTCTCGTCGCCCTTGGTCTTCGGCGCGATCGCGTAGGCAAGCAGAGGTTCGGGAAGACCGAGCGTGGGCACCTGCGCCGGTGCGTCCTTGACCGAGAGCGTGTCGCCGGTGTGCGCCTGCTGCAGCTTGGCCACCGCTCCGATGTCGCCGGCCGCCACAGTGGAGACGGCCTCGTGTTCCTTGCCGACCAGCGTGAAGAGCTGTCCGACGCGCTCGTCGATGGACTGCGTGGCGTTGTGGACGCTGGAATCCGGGCGGACCGCGCCGCTGAAGACACGGAACATCGTGATGTGCCCGACGAAGGGATCCGACAGCGTCTTGAACACGAACGCCGCGAGCGGCGCGCTCGCGTCGGCGGCGCGCTCGCTCTCAGCGCCGTCCTTGCCGACGAGGGTGATCGGCGCCCGGTCCAGGGGAGAGGGGAACTCTTCCACGATGAAGTCGAGGAGTCGGTCGATGCCGATCGCCTTGTCGGCAGAGCCGACGATCACGGGCGCGAGGCGGGCGTTGGCGAATCCGAGCTTCGCCCCGCTCACGATGTGCTCCTCGGGAAGCGTTCCCTGCTCCAGGTACTCCTCGATCAGGGCGTCGTCTGATTCGGCGACGGCTTCGATCAGCTTCTCGCGGGCGGGATCGGCCATCTGGTGGATCTCGTCGGGCCACTCCGATTCCTCGGCCTTGGGACCCGACGGGTACAGGTCGGCCTTCTCGTGCAGAAGGTCGGCGATGCCCTTGAAATCATGCTCGGCACCGATCGGCAGCTCGAAAGGCGCGACCTGGCTGCCGAACGACGAGACGAGCTGATCGAGCGTGTCCTGGAAGTCGGAACGCTCCCGGTCGAGCTTGTTCACGAAGATCGCGCGAGGCAGACCCGCCTCCACCGCGAGCTCCCACGCTGCCTCGGTCTGGACCTCGACGCCGTCGACCGCCGAGACCACGACGATGACGGCGTCGACGGCGCGGATCGCCGAGCGCATGTCGCCGATGAAATCGGCGTAGCCCGGCGCGTCGAGGACGTTGATCTTGACCCCGTCCCACTCGATCGGGGCCATCGTGAGCGAGACGGAGATGCCTTTGCGTTGCTCGTCGGGGTCGTGATCGCTGACGGTGTTGCCGTCCTCGATCGTGCCCATGCGGGTGATTGCACCCGACGTGTACAGCATCGCCTCGAGCAGGGTTGTCTTTCCGGACCCCCCATGGCCGACCAGCAGCACGTTTCGGATGTCCTTCGCGTCGTAGGTCTTCAACGCGCGCTCCTTCTGGTCATCGATCCGGGGCGTGAGAGGTCCGAGCATCCTACCGAAGGAGCGAGTTGCTACGCTCGCCCGGTCCTCGCTCATGGTGCGATTCGAACGACAGCCGCCTGGCACCGCCCTCACCCGCACGACCTTGTCCGTGGGCGCGATGCTCGCCGCCCTGGCAGCATGGCTCGTTGTCGCGCGGGAGCCGGAGCAGGCGGCGATCGCCGCTGCAGGGTCGGGAGTGCTGCTGCTCATCGGCGGGCACCGGGCGAACCACGGCGCCGGGGGTCCGACAGACCGGATGTTGGACGAGCTGCTCGACCGGGTCTGGGACGGAGCCGTGTTGGGAACGGTCGCCTGGGTCGCTCGAGACGCCGAGCCCGGGGTCGCGCTCGCGGCCGTCGCTGCGCTGTGCCTCAGTGCGCTCTCGGCGTACGTTCGCGCTCGCGGCGCGTCGCTCGCGTACAGCGTCGAGGAGAGCCACCTCACGCGGGGGCTGCGATACGGGCTCGTGGTGGCAGGTGTCGGCCTCGGCCAGGCATGGGCGCTCTGGCTCGCGGCGGGCGTGTCGGGACTCGCCGTGGCTGTACGAACGACGCAGGTTGCGCGCGAGGAACGAACGTCGCAGGTGACCCAGCAGGGGCGACGGTGACGACGCGGCCCCGCGACGAGACCCCTCAGGAGGTGATCGCCTTCCACCTGTATCGGTCCGCGGCATGGCTCGCTCGGACGTTGCCCGAGAAGGTCGGCCGCCGGGTCTTCCGCCGCGCTGGCCTGCTCGCCTTCGAGCTGGCGCCCGGAACGCGAGCGGTGGTCGCACGCAACCAGGCCCAGGTGCTCGGGCGGGGGCCGACGGATCCTCTCGTGCGCAGGGCAACGAGAGACGCCTTCGCCTCGTATGCGCGGTACTGGTTCGAGGCGTTCCGATTCGCGGTGATGACCCCGGAGTCCGTCGCGGCTCGGTTCGAACCTGTCGATGACCACCACCTCTGGCATGCGTTGGAAGGGGGACGCGGCGCGATCGTCGCCCTTCCTCATATCGGCAACTGGGACGCCGCCGGGCCGTGGCTACGCGCCGAGCACCGCCTCGCGGTGGCGGTGGCCGAGCGCCTGCGCCCTGCCCGCCTGTACGAGCTCTTCGTCGCGAACCGGACCTCGTTCGGGCTGGAAGTGCTCGCGCTCGGCGATGCAGGCATCGGGCACACCCTCGCTTCGAAGCTCGAGGCCGGCTACATCGTGGCGCTCGTCGCCGACCGCGATCTCACGGGGCGGGGGGTGGAGGTGACGATGTTCGGACGAACACGGCGCATGCCGGCCGGACCCGCTCTGCTCTCACTGACCACCGGGGCGCCACTGCTCGTGACGCCGGTGTTCCAGACCGAGCGCGGATGGCGCTGCGTCATGACGCCACCACTCGAGATCGAGCGGACGGGAGATCGACGGGTCGACGTGCGAGCCCTCACGCAGCGCATGGCAGACGAGTTCGAGCGCGCCATCGCATCGGCTCCGACCGACTGGCACATGTTCCAGTCGGCGTGGGAGGACTGATCGGCGTGCGTGTCGCGCTCGTGTGTCCGTACGACGTCGATGCGCCCGGGGGGGTACAGGTGCATGTCGCCGGCCTCGCCATGCAGCTCGCCGAACGAGGCCACGCCGTCGAGATCCTTGGCCCGGGACGGGGTGGGCTCGGCAGGCCGATCGGAATCCCATACCGTGGCACTGTGGCCCCGATCGCACCGTGGCCGGCGCTGGCGAGGACGCGTCGTGCGCTGGGCAGGTTCTCACCGGACATCGTGCACGTGCACGAGCCGTTCACGCCGAGCGCCTCGATGTGGGCGACGCTCGTCGCCACGGTGCCGGTCGTGGCGACCTTCCATTCGTGGCTCGATCGATCGCGGATCTACGAGCGCGCCGCGCCGCTCATGGTGCCGGTGCGACGCCGGCTCGCCGCCACGATCGCCGTGTCTCAGGCCGCAGCGTCGTTCGTGGATCGCGCGCTGCCAGGGCTCAGGCCCCGGGTGATCCCCAACGGGCTCTCGGTGGCGAGGTTCGCAGAGGCGGCACCGTTGTCATGGCCGCCCGGGCGTCGCATCGCATGGGCGCATCGGCTCGATCGCCAGAAGGGATTCCCCGTGATGGTCGAGGCGTTCCGGTCGCTCGCCGGTGAACGTGACGATGTCTGGCTGAGCGTCTGCGGTGACGGCGCCGACCGGAGTGTGATCGCTGATCTGCCCGGTCATGTGCGCGACAGGGTCATGATGCTCGGTCGACTCGATCATCCTCGAGTGCCGCTGGTGTACGCGGGCGCCGACGTGGCGGTCGCCGCCGCCACCGGACAGGAGAGCTTCGGGATCGCCCTTGTCGAGGCCATGGCCGCAGGCGTTCCGGTCGTCGCGACCGACATCGAGGGCTATCGGCAGGTTGCGACGAACGGCGTCGACGCGCTGTTGGTGCCACCCGGTGATGCCCGGGCTCTCGCGTCGGCGGTCGGCGACATCCTCGACGACGGCGATCTTGCGTCGAAGCTCGCCGATGCGGGTCGCCGCCGAGCCGCCTCGTTCGATTGGCCGGAAGTGACCGGGCGCATCGAGTCCGTCTACCGGTCGGTGCTTGGCCGAGCGTCGCTACGATAGGTCCTCATGTCAACGGTCATCTGGATCGCCCTGGGGCTCGTCGCCGTGGTGCTCCTCGCACTCGTCTGGCTCTACAACAGGCTGATCCGCCTGCGCACGCGAACCGACGACGGCTGGGCCACGATCGACGTGCAGCTTCGGCGCAGGTACGACCTCATCCCGAACCTGGTCGAGACGGTGCGGGGCTATGCAACCCATGAGCGGGAGTTGTTCGAACGAGTCACCCAGGCGCGCACAGATGCGATCGCCGCGGGCGGAGTGGCCGACCAAGCCAGTGCCGAGAACGCCGTGACGGCAGGGCTCGGCAAGCTGATGGCGGTCGTCGAGGCCTACCCCCAGCTCGAGGCCGACACTCAGTTCCTCGCGCTGCAGGAGGAGCTCGTCGGCACCGAATCGAAGATCGCCTACGCTCGGCAGTTCTACAACGACCAGGTGCGGCTGTTGAACACGGCGATCGGCACCTTCCCGTCGAACCTCGTCGCGCGAGCGTTCGGCTTCGAGGAACGGCAGTTCTTCGACATCGACGATCCCATCGGCGAACCCATTGCCGTCGACCTCCGACGAGGCGAGTAGATGCACGAGCAGATCGCCTCGAACAGGCGCAAGTCTGTGCTGCTCGTCATCGGCGCGTTCGTCTTCTTCGGCGGCGTCGGCACGCTGATCGGGTACATCTTCGGCACGGGCGTCACCGGGCTCGCGATCGCGCTGGCCGTCGCCGCGGTGCTCTCTGTGACTTCGTACTTCTACGGCGACAAGCTCGTGCTGGCATCGTCACGGGCTCGTGAGGTGAGCGCCGAGGACGAGCCCCGGCTACACAATCTGGTCGAGGGGCTCGCGATCGCGGCGGGCACGCCGAAGCCACGCATCTACGTGGTGCCGGAACAGGCACCGAACGCGTTCGCGACCGGGCGTGACCCCGAGCACGCCTCGATCGCCGTGACCGAAGGGATGCTCGCGGTCATGGATCGGGTCGAGCTCGAGGGCGTGATCGGACACGAGCTCGCGCACGTGGTCGATCGCGACATGCTGCTCGGCACGATCGTCGCGACCCTCGTGGGTGCGGTCGTGCTCATGGCGGAGTTCCTGATGCGTTCGTGGTTCTGGGGGGGTTTCGGAGGACGTCGTGGCAACGACAACAACGGAGGTCCGGCCACGCTCGTGCTGTTCGGTGTCGGGTTCGCGCTCATGGTGCTCGCGCCGCTCGCCGGCCAGATCATCAAGAGCGCGGTCTCGCGCAATCGTGAGTTCCTGGCGGACGCGCAGGGCGCGATGCTGACCCGCTACCCGCCAGGACTCGCGTCGGCGCTCCGCAAGATCGGGGCCTCGCCGACGGCGATGCATTCCGCGAACAACGCGACCGCGCACCTGTGGCTCTCGCAGCCCTCCCGGATCGAGGGGGAGAAGATGGGGCCGCTCGAGAAGATCTTCGCAACGCACCCGCCGATCGCGGAGCGCATCGCTCGTCTCGAGGACATGTGAGTGGAGTTGTGACGTTCGTGTCGAACTCGCTCCGGGTGTTTGGAAGGGCCCGGTCGCGGGTCTAGCATCGCTGGGCCAGTCCTGCCGGATGCGGCTCCCACTCACACTCATCCCACATCGTTGCTCCCCACAGACGCCTGTTAGGAGGTCCCCTCACCGTGGCTCTCACCTCACGCGGCAAGGCCGTAGTTGCCGGCGGCGCCGTCGTCGCCGTGCTCGGCGGCGGTATCGCAGCTCTCGCGCTCTCGGGCAACGCCCCCGACTCGGTGACCAAAGTTCTCGGCGTGCTTCCGGGCGTGGATGATCGGGTCGAGCCTTGCCCGCTGACCGGTGAGACGCTCCCCGGCGATGCAGCGCCTCCCGACCGCCCGCTGCTCGCGGTGAAGGTCGAGAACACTCCCGACGCGCAGCCGCTCGCGGGTTTGCAGGGCGCCGACATCGTCTACGAGGAAGTGGTGGAAGGCGGGATCACTCGCTTCGTGGCGCTCTTCCACTGCGACGATGCGAACCGGGTGGGCCCGGTGCGCAGCATCCGCTCGACCGACCCCGGCATCCTTGCCCCGTTCAGCGAGCATCCTCTGCTCGCGTTCAGCGGCGGATCGAAGGGGGTGCGGAACATCGTCGAGGATGCAGGCATGACCACGCTGGACGAAGACAGCGCCACCAAGGCGTTCGAGCGCGACGACGATCGCGTCGCGCCCCACAACCTCTTCACGGCGACCGAGCTACTGTGGGCCAAGGGGGTCAAGCGCGCCGAAGGCGAGCCGGCACCGTCGCCGCCGTTCGAGTACAACGACGAGGTGCCGTCGCCGAGCAAGAAGGCGCGGAGCGCAACCGTGGTCTTCTCGGGTCTCGCGACCGCCGAGTGGCGATGGGCCAAGGGGCACTGGGTCCGATACCTCGAAGGCTCTCCGATGTTGCTCGAGAGCGGTCGGCCCATCACCGCCGACAACGTCGTGATCCAGGTCGTGAAGACGACCGAGAGCGACTTCCAGGACGTGGCTCAGTATCCCTCGCCGGAGATCGACCTGCTGGGCAGCGGCAAGGCGTGGGTGCTCCGCGACGGCAAGCTGATCAGTGGCACGTGGGAACGTCCCGACGAGTCCGGCTTCACGAGGTTCCTGACGAAGTCGGGAGACGAGATCGCGCTGAAGCCAGGCACGACGTTCGTCGAGCTCGCTCCCAAAGGCATGTTCGACGCCGAGATCTCCTTCGGCTGAGCCTGACCGAGCGGTCTCCTTCAACGCTGCGGAAGCAGGGCGCGATAGATCGCGTTGGCCTCTGTGAGCGTGCGGGGCGAGACTTCCCGGCGAACTCGCTCACGCAGCTGGACCTTGGTCGTCTCGCGTGACGCCGAGGGGCGGGGGATGATGGCCTCGAGCCGCTCGGTGGACCCTTCGCGCGCCAAGTAGTCGCGCTCGATCTCACCCTCGATCCGAGTCACATTGCCGGTCGAGTGCTCGAAGATGCCGAACGTGGTGCCGAACCGAGTGTTCAAGCGCTCGATCGCCACACCGAACCCGCCGATCACCTCGTCGAACGTCGCGGTCACGAAGTGGTCGCGAAGCGGCACCAGCGGTTCGTAGAAGCGCAGGTAGCCGCGCATCGCTGCGTTCACGCTGAGGTCGGGGCTGCGGATGACGTGCGAGACCACGGCGTCGACGGCTCGCCGGAGCAGCACCATCGTCGGCAGACCCCGTCTCGCGGCGTGCATGACCTGGGCGGGCATGTGCGTGTGATGGGCGATGTTGGTCCCGCGCGGTTCCTGAGCGAGCCTGAAGGCCGCGACGGCGAACGACGAGGCACACCGAGGGAATGCCTCGATCACCACCTCGGTACGTTCGTCGATCAGCTCGCCCCGTGCGCGGATGCGTTGCACGGGCACGGCGATCCACGGATACCGGGCAACCGACGTCTTCGCGTCGTAGAGGGCGCCTGCGGCGATCCGACGAAGCATCGGGCGACCCTAGCAACTCGATCCGGACGTGGAGCCGGGGTTCCTCGCTTCTACCCGCGCGTTCGCCCGCGGTACACTCGGGAGTGTCGGTCCCGGTCCCCGGGACCCCGATCAGGAGGCGATATCCGTGCAGCGCGAGACCGGCACCTTCACCGTGAAGTCCGGCCTGGCCGAGATGCTCAAAGGCGGCGTGATCATGGACGTCACGACCGCCGAGCAGGCGAGGGTCGCCGAGGACGCGGGCGCGTGTGCCGTCATGGCGCTCGAGCGTGTACCGGCCGACATCCGCCGCGACGGCGGTGTCGCGCGCATGGCCGATGCCACCAAGGTCGAAGAGATCCAGCAGGCGGTCACCATCCCGGTCATGGCCAAGGCCCGCATCGGCCACTTCGTCGAGGCACAGATCCTGCAATCACTCGGCGTCGATTACATCGACGAGTCCGAGGTGCTGACGCCGGCAGACGAGGAGTTCCACATCGACAAGTGGGCGTTCACCGTGCCGTTCGTCTGCGGCGCGCGGAACCTCGGAGAGGCGCTGCGGCGCATCGCCGAAGGCGCGGCGATGATCCGCACCAAGGGCGAGGCAGGCACCGGCAACGTCGTCGAAGCCGTGCGCCACGAGCGCCAGATCCTGCGCGACATCGCCGAGGTGACGACGCTCCGCCCAGAGCAGTACGTGACGAAGGCCAAGGATCTCGGCGCGCCCGTCGAGCTCGTGCGGATGGTGGCGGAGCTGGGCAAGCTTCCTGTGGTGAACTTCTCCGCGGGCGGCATCGCCACCCCGGCCGACGCGGCAATGATGATGCAACTCGGCGTCGACGGCGTCTTCGTCGGATCGGGCATCTTCAAGAGCCAGGACCCGGCCACCATGGCGCGAGCCATCGTCGAGGCGACCACGAACTTCGAGAACGCCGACGTACTGGCGAAGCTCTCGCACGGCCTCGGCGACCCGATGGCCGGGCTCGAGATCGGCACGCTCGAGACCCGGCTGCAGGATCGCGGCTGGTAGCCCGCCGCGCGCAGGGGTGACCGACGTGAAGGCGGGCGTGCTCGCGCTGCAAGGTGATTTCCGAGAACACGGCCGGGCTCTGGCCGACGCGGGCGCCACTCCGGTCGAGGTTCGCAACGCCGAGCATCTCGCCGACGTCGACTGCCTGGTGATCCCGGGCGGCGAGTCCACCACGATGGGCAAGCTCGCTCGTGCCTACGATCTGGTCGAGCCGGTCCGTGCCCGGGTGGCCGACGGCATGCCGGTCTTCGGCACCTGCGCCGGCATGATCGTGTTGGCGCAGCGGGTGCTGGGCGGAGAGCCCCTGTTCGGGGTCATGGACATCGGGGTCGAGCGCAACGCGTATGGACGCCAGGTCGACTCGTTCGAAACAGACATCGAGGTCGATGGGATCGATCACGCCGTTCGTGGCGTGTTCATCAGGGCGCCGCGGATCATCGACGTCGGCGACGGAGTGCGAGTGCTCGCTTCACATGAAGGCGCGCCGGTCGTGCTCGAACAGGGGAACCTGCTCGTATCATCGTTCCACCCGGAGCTGATCGGCGAGACCGGCCTGCACCGCTACCTGCTCGCCAAGCTCTGAACCGGGCAGGCCGCGAGCGTAGCCCCCGGGAGGGGGGTACGGGGGCTCAAGAAGCGAGGCGAAGCCGAGCGTAGCCCCCGGGAGGAGGGAGCATCGAGATGTCCGGCCATTCCAAGTGGGCCACCATCAAACGGAAGAAGGCCGCGAATGACTCGAAGCGGTCGAACCAGTACGCCAAGCTGCTGCGGGCGGTCGAGGTGGCGGCGCGCGAGGGTGGCAGCGGCGACGTCACCGCGAACATGACCCTCGCCTCGGCGGTCGAGAAAGCCAAGAGCTTCTCGGTGCCGACCGAGAACATCGAGCGCGCGATCAAGCGTGGCAGCGGGGCCGACGACAGCGGGGCACGCTACGACGAGATCAGCTACGAGGGGTATGCCCCAGGCGGCATCGCGCTCTTCGTCGAGGTGCTCACCGACAATCGCAACCGTACAGCCCAGGAGGTCCGCCACGCGTTCACACGCAACGGCGGCAACCTCGGCGAGACCGGTTCCACTGCCTTCATGTTCACGCGCAAGGGAGTCGTGGTGGTCGAGAAATCCATGGCCCCCGACGAGGAGCGCCTGCTCGAGATCGTCATGGAAGCGGGCGCCGAGGACCTGCGCGACTCCGAGAGCTCATGGGACATCGTGAGCGATCCGGCTGCATTCAAGCAGGTGCGCGATGCCCTGGAAGCCGCCGGCGTCGAGGTGTTCTCCGCCGAGATCTCGATGGTGCCGCAGACGACGATCCCGGTCGATGGCGGCGAGGCGAAGCAGGTGCTGAACCTGATCGAGTCGCTCGAGGATCTCGACGACGTGCAGAACGTGTACGCGAACTTCGACATCCCCGAAGAGGTCATGGCTTCCTTGTAGGCCCTTGTAGGCGGCGCCCACAGCCTCATCGTGACGAGCAGGGCCGCTCTTCGCCTACTTGCCCCGCCACCGAGCGAGACTATGATGCACGAACAGATGTTCGATTCCTGCGTGATGGGTGTGGACCCGGGTGTGGCCAAGCTCGGTCTCGCTGTGGTGTCCCGCGACGAACGGCGTCCGACCCTCGTGTGGGCCGACACCTTCACGACGGACGCCCGCACACCTGAGGCGGATCGCCTCAAACGCCTGGCCGACGCCGTGCGCGAGGCGATCGCGACGTACCGGCCCATGAGCGTTGCCGTGGAACGGGTCGCCTTCAATCGGAACCAGGTGAGCGCACTCACGGTGGCTCGCGCCACCGGCGCGGTGATGGTCGCTGCCGCGGAGGCCGGGCTCGCGGTCGAGGAGTACAGCCCGACCGAGGTCAAGAGCGCGGTGACCGGCGCGGGCGATGCCGACAAGCGCCAGGTGCGCGATGCGCTTGAGCGCGTGCACGGCTTCCGCGACCTGCCGTCGAGCCCCGACGCGGCCGACGCCGCGGCCGTCGCGCTCACGCACCTCGGCAGCGCCCCGCTTCGAGCGGCAGCGCGCGCGGGAGCCGCCAGATGATCTCCTTCCTCGAGGGAGAGGTCGTCGACAAGGGTGCGACCCGAGTGGTGCTCGCGGTCGGGGGCGTCGGGTACGACGTGTCGGTGCCGACCTCGGTGGTGAGCCGGCTGCCCCCCGTCGGGAAGACGGCACGGGTGTACACCCGCCTGATCGTTCGCGACGACTCGATGACGCTGTACGGATTCTCGACCACCGACGAGCGCGAGCTCTTCGACCTGTTGACCGGGGTCACCGGTGTGGGGCCGAAGGCCGGCCTGTCGTTCCTCTCGGCGATGAGCGCCGATTCCCTTCGACGAGCGGTGATCGCCGGCGATGCCGACGCGCTCACGATCGTGCCGGGAGTCGGGAAGAAGGTCGCCCAGCGTGTCGTCGTCGACCTGCGTGATCGCGCTCGGCGGCGAAGCGGACCTGCCCCGCGAGGGCGGTCCGATCGTCGACGTGCGCGACGCGCTGATCTCGCTCGGACTCACGCCCCAGGAAGCGGCCGAGGCGACCCGCGATGTCGACCACGACGGTCGCGACGTCGACGACATGCTGCGAGAAGCGCTGCAGAAGGTGGGCCGCTGACGTGGACGACGATCGTCTGATCGAGGCTGCCGTCGTCGACCCGGAGGATCGCGAGTTCGACGTCGCCCTCAGGCCCACGAGCCTCACCGACTTCGTCGGCCAGGAGCGCGTGAAGGAACAGCTCCAACTGCTGATCGACGGCGCGCGCCGGCGCACCGAGCCCGTCGACCACCTCTTGTTCAGTGGTCCGCCGGGTCTCGGCAAGACGACGCTCGCCCAGATCGTCGCGAACGAGATGAGGGCCGGGTTCCAGCCGACCAGCGGCCCTGCGCTCGACCGTCCGAGTGACCTCGCCGCGATCCTGACGAACCTCGGCGACGGCGACGTGCTCTTCGTCGACGAGATCCATCGCATGCCGCGTCCCGTGGAGGAGGTGCTGTACCCGGCGCTCGAGGACTTCGTGCTCGACGTCGTGCTCGGCAAGGGACCCACCGCGCGATCCATCAGACTCGAGCTTCCGAAATTCACGATGGTCGCGGCTACCACGCGGCCGGGGCGCATCACCCTTCCGTTGCGCGAGCGCTTCGGTTTCTCACCGCGTCTGGACTACTACCCGGTCGACGATCTCTCGCGCATCGTCGGGCGGTCGGCCGGCATCCTCGACGTGCGCCTCGACGAACCCGGCGCCGCTGAGATCGCCAGGAGGTCTCGTGGCACGCCGCGCATCGCCAACCGGTTGCTCCGGCGCGTGCGCGACTTCGCGGAGGTGCGGCGCGACGGCGCGATCACCGGCGAGGTCGCTCGCGCGGGCCTCGAGGTATTCGAGGTCGACGAAGAGGGCCTGGATCGCCTCGACCACGCGATCCTGCAGGCGATCGTGCAGCGTTTCGGCGGGGGACCGGTCGGATTGTCGACACTCGCGGCATCGGTTGGTGAAGAGCCCGATACGGTCGAGGACGTGGTGGAGCCGTATCTGCTACAGCTCGGGTTCCTGCATCGAACACCCCGGGGCCGGGTCGCGACCGAGCGCGCGTACCGCCATCTGGGCTCCCAACCGCCCGGCACCCTTCCGCTCTGAGACTCGCCCGAGTGCACGAGCGGTAGACTCGCCCGGTCGGCGCAGGTTCCGCATCATCGAAACCACACGGAAAGGCTCACCTATGCTCGAGCTCCTCGCTCAGGACTCCCAGGGAGGCAGCAGCCTCGTCGCGTTCCTGCCGCTGCTCCTGATGGGCGGCGTCTTCTACTTCTTGCTGATCAGACCGCAGCAGCGGCGCGCTCGCGCTCAACAAGCCTTGCTCCGAAGCGTCGAGGTGGGCGATGAGATCGTGACCACCGCCGGCGTCTTCGGCACGATCGTCGCGATCGACGACGAGAGCGATGTGATCACCCTCGAGATCGCGCCGGGCACACGCATCCGGATGGTGCGAGCTGGTGTGGGACGCATCGTCGGCGACGAGCCGGATGCGATCGAGAGCGACGATGTCGACACCGAGGTGCCCGACGGCCGGGACGGGCCGTTCCAGCAGACGTGAAAGAACCCCTCATCCCGCCCGACGAACCGGCGATCCAGACGCCCCGGGAGACGCTGCCGGACACGACGGGCGCATCGACCGTCGTCGCTAGTGATACGACGCCGGAACCGGCGCCGCTCCCCGCTGAACCGGCGTCGCCCGCGGGCGACGAAGCGGCCACGGTCTCGCTCGAGAGCGTGCAGGCCAACGAGGAGCTCTCGAGATTCATCGCTTCGGCGGACCGGGTCATGGACGCGATGGGCTTCACCGAGCACGGGTTCCGCCACGCCAATCTCGTCGCTCGCATCGCCTTCCAGGTGCTCTCGAGGCTTGGGTACGGGGAGCGTGATGCGACGCTCGCATGCGTCGCCGGCTACTTGCACGACGTGGGTAACGCGCTCGCGCGCGACGCACACGGACAGACCGGCGCGATCCTGGTCCATCAAGCGCTGCGTGACACCGTGGCTCCGGCCGACTTGATGCCGATCATCGCCGCGATCGCCAATCACGAGGAGACCGAGGGCACGGCGGTCTCTCCCGTGTCGGCGGCCGTGATCCTGGCCGACAAGTCCGACGTGCACCGAAGCCGGGTGCGCACGACCGGCCAGATCGATCTCGACATCCACGACCGCGTGAACTACGCCGTGGAACAATCCTTCCTTCGGGTAGACTCCGCCGCCCGAACCGTCAGCCTCGAGCTGACGATCGACACGGGCATCAGCCAAGTCATGGAGTACTTCGAGATCTTCCTCGGGCGCATGCAGCTCTGCCGTGTTGCGGCCGAGCACCTCGACGCACGGTTCCGCCTCGTCGTGAACGGGGCGGAACTGGCGTGAAGAAGACCCGCGGCCTCTGGGCCTCGATCGTGTTCGTGCTCGTGCTGACCCTTGCCTCGGTGATCGGGATCGCGACCGGGGCCTTGCGACCCATCCTCGGCCTGGACCTCGAGGGCGGCGTCTCGGTGACACTGTCGGCGCCCGACGGTACGCCCGAGGCGGTCATGGAACAGGCGCGGGCGAACATCTCCGGCCGTGTCGATGCGTTCGGCGTCGGCGAGCCCGACATCGTCGTGTCGGGGACGTCGATCGAGGTACAGATCCCCGGTCTCGGCCAGGGAACGATCGAGCAACGCGCCGAGACCCGGTCGTGCCTGGTCGGGCCCGATGACGAGAACTACGGTTGCGCCGACTCGGTGCAGGCGGCCGACGACGCGCTCGGGGAGCTCACCGTCGTGCCTCAGGTTGTCGAGGCATGTGTCGTCGATGACTCGGGCGCCGAGGTGGAATGCTTCCCGACCACAGAGATCGCGAAGCTCGCGAAACGAGCGATCACCGTGGCTCCGGAGGCAGAGACCTCGCCGAGCGCCTCGGCGGGTGCCAGCCCCTCCCAGGAGGCGGGCGGTGCCGGCGGCAAGGACGAATCGTTCTGTCTCATCAGCACGACGGGCGAGCAACTCGACTGCTTCCCGACGCGCAAGGATGCCGAAGCTGCCAAGGCCGCGCTGAAGGTCGAGGTGACCCGGGAGACGTTCTGCGTCACCGACGGGGCCGGCGTCGAGGAAGAGGAAGCCGGGCCGACCCCCCCGCCCACCGCGTCGCCGTCTGCGTCGGCATCGGCTTCTCCCTCGGCTTCCGCTTCGCCTTCACCCGGGCCTGTTCCGACCGCGTTCTCGGGACTCACGCTCGCCGCGAGCGAGCTTCCGTGCTCGCTCGAGACCGAAGCAGCGGCCGAGGCAGCCATCGCCGATGCGCAGGTGCGATCGGTCGACACGCTCTTCTGCGTGATCAGCTCGGGCGGTCAGAACCTGGGCTGCTTCATCGACCGGGCATCTGCCGAAGAGCGCCTGCGCTCGACCGGGCAACAACGCTTGCTCGACGTGATCGGACAGACCGCTCGGCTCGAGGAGCGTCCGGTGACCGCGATCGTGTCGACGCAGGACCCTGCCTACGCCGCCACGCCTGCCACGTGCCCCACCGAGGCCGATCGTGCACGCCGCGCCTGCTCGTTCTCGGTGCTCGCCGACGAGGAGGTCGTGTACGAGGACGAGCAAGGCAACCGCTTCCGTCTCGGGCCGGCGATCATCGGTGGAGGCGACATCGCCGAAGCCAACGCGATCCTCGGGGGTGCGACCGGGTCGGAGTGGACGGTCTCGTTCCAGCTCACCGGCGATGCCAGCGCCCGGTTCGCCGACGCGACCACCGCCGCGGTGACCCTGCCTGCGCCACAGAACCAGATCGCGATCGTCGTTGACCGTGTGGTGATCTCCTCGCCGACCGTGCAAGGCGCGATCACGGGCGGCACCGGAGAGATCACCGGCGGCTTCACGGAGGCCGAGGCGCGTGACCTCGCGACCGTGCTCAACGCGGGTGCGCTGCCCGTCGAGCTCACGCGTCAGCAGGTGCAGACCGTGAGCCCGACGCTCGGACAGGAATCGCTTCGTCAGGGCATCATCGCGGGTGTCGCGGGACTGGTGCTGCTCTTCCTGTACTTGCTCTTCTACTACCGGTTGCTCGGCGTCGTCGCGTGGTTCGGCATGTCGATCTGGGCAGTGCTCGCGCTCGGGCTGATCTCACTCGCCGGGTTGCAGTTCGGCTACGCGCTCACCCTTGCCGGAGTCGCGGGGCTCGTGATCTCGCTGGGCGTGACCGCCGACTCCTACATCGTGTTCTTCGAGCGGCTGAAGGACGAGGTGCGTGGGGGCAAGAGCGCCCGTGCGGCCGTACAGCCTGCGTTCGCGCGCTCGTACAAGACGATCATCGCGGCCGACATCGTCACGGGCATCGCCGCCGTCGCGCTGTACTTCACGGCGGTGAGCTCCGTGCGCGGGTTCGCGCTCACACTGGGCGTCGCCACGCTGCTCGACCTGTTCGTCGTGTACTTCTTCAAACGGCCCACGGTGTTCCTGCTTGCCCGGAACCCCCGCCTCGTCTCGCTCAAGGGCTTCGGACTGGAAGCGGGTGTGGCGGGCGAGACGTCGAGCGATGATGCCATCGGAGCACAACCGTGACGACGATGCATCACGCCCTCGAGACCTATCGCGGCCATACGATCCCGCACTTCCGTTTCGTGGAACGGCGCAACGCGTGGTTCGCGTTCTCGGGCGCGCTCATCGCACTGTCGCTCGTCGGCCTCATCGCCAGCCGGCTGGACTACTCGATCGACTTCGACGGTGGCGCCCGGTTGCAGTACCCACTCGCGGCAGAGGTGACCGTCGAAGACATCACGACCGTGCTCGCCGATGCCGGCCGCGATTCCGCGGAGGTGCAGATCGTGAGCGGCGACCAGGTCGCGATCAGGACGGAATCGTTCACGCAGACCGGCGAAGCCGATGACCTGCTGACGGCGCTCGCCGAGCAGGCAGGCATCGACCCGGCCGAGATCAACATCGAGGACATCGGCCCCACGTTCGGGGCAGAGGTGCGCCGTCAGGCGCTCACCGGCCTCATCATCGTGCTCGCCGCGATCACGGTGTACATCGCATTCAGGTTCGAGCCGAAGATGGCGCTCGCCGCCATGGTCGCGCTGGTGCACGACGTGGTGATCACGGCTGGCATCTACGCGCTCGTCGGACGTGAGGTCACGCCCGAGACCGTGATCGCCATCCTCACCATCCTCGGGTTCTCGCTGTACGACACAGTGGTGATCTTCGACAAGATCAAGGAGAACACCGAGTCGAGCGTGCTCGTCACGAGACTCGGTTACGTGGGCGTCGTCGACCTCTCGCTCAATCAGGTGCTGATGCGCTCGGTGAACACGTCGCTCGTGGTGCTGCTGCCGATCCTCTCGTTGCTGCTGTTCGGCGGCGACACCCTGAAGGACTTCGCCTTCGCGATGCTCGTCGGCGTCGCGATCGGTGCTTACTCCTCGGTTTTCCTGGCCGCGCCGCTGCTCGCCGTGCTCAAGATGCGCGAGAAGCGGTTCCAACAGATGGAGGCGCGACGCACCGCGCGAACCCGAGGCACGATCGGACCGGCGCCGGAGCCCGACGCGCGGGTCGCGCCGACCGCCACGGCGACGACTGCCAGGACCTCAGATGCCGCGGCGAGCGCCGCCACCGCACGCGCGGGCTCTCGGCCGAGGCCCAAGAGCAAGCGCCGTCCGCCCGCCAAGCGCAAACGCAGGTAGCGGCGCACGTTCACGAGCCACGAGGAGCAGGGAACCATGGACATCGAACAGATCAAGGGCCTCATCCGCGATGTTCCCGACTTCCCCGAGCCGGGCATCGTGTTCAAGGACATCACGCCGGTGCTTGCCGATCCGATCGCGTTCTCGACCATCACCGATCTGATGGTCGTGCGGTTCGGCAGGGGGAACGTCGACAAGGTCGTGGGCATCGAGGCGCGCGGGTTCATCATCGCCTCGCCCGTCGCGTATCACTTCGGCGCCGGATTCGTGCCGATCCGAAAGCAGGGCAAGCTTCCGTCCGAGAGCGTCGCCGAGGACTACGAGCTGGAGTACGGCACAGCCACACTCGAGCTCCACGTCGACGGCATCAACCCCGGCGAGCGCGTGCTGATCGTCGACGATGTGCTCGCGACCGGCGGCACCGCTCGCGCCGCCGCTTCGCTCGTGCAGCGGGTGGGCGGCAAGGTGTGCGGTATCGCCACCGTGATCGAGCTCGACTTCCTGCACGGACGGGAGCGACTCGCAGATCACGAGCTCTACACGCTCATCCACTACTGAGCCGATCACGCCTGCCCGAGGCCCTACACTTGGGTCGAGGAGGCGCGGTGGACAGCAGGGAAGAGCTCGGCCTCGATCAGCAGCCGGAGGCGCCGCAACAGCGACGCGGAGGTCTGCTGCCCAGCATCCCGCGACCGCGCCTGCGTCGTGGAGAAGCTCCCGCCCCGTCGCCGATCGACGACGTGATCAAGAAGGTTCGCGCCTACAACCCCAAGGCCGACACACGGGAGATCGTGCACGCCTTCGCCTTGGCGGAAGCGTCACACGAGGGACAGTTGCGCAAGTCCGGCGAGGAGTTCATCACGCATCCGATCGCCGTCACGAGCATCCTGGCCGACCTGCGGCTCGACACGACAACGCTCGCTGCCGCGCTGCTGCACGACACCGTCGAGGACACCGCCGTCACGCTCGAGGAGATCGAAGCCGAATTCGGCGCCGAGGTGGCCCGCATCGTCGACGGGCTCACGAAGCTCGACCGTTACGAGTTCCACTCGCGCGAGCAGGAACAAGCCGAGAACGTCCGCAAGATGATCGTGGCGATGGCCGGCGACATCAGGGTGCTGTTGATCAAGCTCGCCGACCGCCTGCACAACATGAGGACCCTGGATGTGCTCCCCGAGCCGAAGCAGCGGCGCATCGCTACCGAGACCCTCGAGATCTATGCGCCGCTCGCGCACCGGCTCGGCGTGCAGGAGATCAAGTGGGAGCTCGAGGATCTGGCGTTCCGCACGCTGCACCCCGGTCCCTACCGGGAGATCTCGAGCCTCGTCGCGGCCCGCCGTGGAGAGCGCACCGCTCTGATCGAGCAGGTCACGGCCGAGGCGCGCGCCAAGCTCAAGGAGCTCGGGGTGAAGGCCGAGGTCGAGGGCCGCCCGAAGCACCTGTACTCGATCTACGAGAAGATGGTGATCCGCGGCAAGGAGTTCAACGAGATCTACGACCTCGTCGGGCTCCGCATCCTCGTCGATTCCCTTCGCGACACCTACGCCGCGCTGGGCTGTGTGCACGCCCTCTGGAAGCCGATCCCCGGCCGTTTCAAGGACTACGTCGCGATGCCCAAGTCGAACATGTACCAGTCGCTGCACACGACCGTGGTGGGTCCGGGTGGGAAGCCGCTCGAGATCCAGATCCGCACGCGCGACATGCACCGCACCGCGAAGTACGGGATCGCCGCGCATTGGCGCTACAAGGAAGGCGGCAAGCAGGCCAAGGAGGCGAACGCCGAGGCTGCCTGGCTCGGCCAGATGATGGATTGGCTGAAGGACATGGCCGACCCCCGCGAGTTCATGGATTCCCTGCGCATCGACCTCTATGGCGGCCAGGTCTTCGTGTTCACGCCCAAGGGAGACGTGGCGAACCTGCCGGCGGGCGCGACTCCGGTGGACTTCGCCTACTCGATCCATACCGACGTCGGGCATCGCACGATCGGGGCCAAGGTCGGGGGCAAGCTCGTGCCGCTCGACTACGAACTTCGTACCGGCGACACGGTCGAGATCTTGACGTCGCGAGCCAAGGGCGAAGGGCCGTCGCAGGACTGGTTGCAATTCGTGAAGACGCCTCGGGCACGCTCGAAGATCAGGCAGTGGTTCTCACGAGGCAGGCGTGAGGACGCGCTCGAGCAGGGCCGCGACGCGGTGACGCGTTTGATGCGCAAGCAGAACCTTCCGATCAAGCGCCTCGCGACCACCGAGTCGCTCACCACGGTTGCGAGCGAGCTGAAGTACGGGAATCTCGAAGCCCTCTACGTCGCGGTCGGCGAGGGGCACGTGTCGCCCCAGTCGATCGTTGCTCGTGTTTCCCGTCTGGTGGTCGGCGACACCGACGAAGAGCTCGTTGCGGAAGTGCCCCTTGCCCGGCCGGTGCGCCTGGGCGGCGCGCAGGACACGTCGAAGGGCATCGTGGTCCGCGGCCTTCCCGACGTGTGGGTGCGCCTCAGCCGCTGTTGCACGCCCGTGCCGGGAGACGAGATCCTCGGGTTCGTGACCAAGGGGCAGGGCGTGAGCGTGCACCGAACCGACTGCCCGAACGTGACGTCGCTCCGTCAGCAGCCCGAGCGGCTGATCGAGGTCACCTGGGCAGAGGGGAAGTCGACGTCGTTCGTCGTGGCGATCCAGGTCGAGGCGCTCGACCGAACCCGGCTGCTCTCCGACGTCGCCACGATGTTGTCCGACAGTCACGTCAACATCCTCTCGGCGACGTCGACCACCGGCAAGGACCGCATCACCCGCTTGCGCTTCTCGTTCGAGCTCGCCGACATCGCGCACCTGTCGAGCGTGCTCGGGGCGGTGAAGCGCGTGGAGAGCGTGTACGACGCCTATCGGGTCGTGCCCAGCTAACGTCCCGATGCGGGCGGTGCTGCAGAGGGTCTCGAGGGCCTCGGTCTCCGTCGGGGGCCATCGGGTCGCGGAGATCGGGCGCGGCTTCCTCGCGCTCGTCGGCGTCGGACACGGCGACGGCCCGCGCGAAGCGGAACGGCTCGCCGAGAAGATCGCGACCCTCCGGGTGTTCGCCGATGCCGCCGGAAAGATGAACCTCGCGCTCGGCGACATCGGGGGCGAGGTGCTCGTGGTCCCCCAGTTCACCCTCTACGCGGATCTGCGGAAGGGCCGCCGTCCGTCATGGACCGATGCCGCCGATCCGGCCGAGGCCGAGCCGCTCGTGCAAGCGCTGGCATCCGAGCTCGAAGGGCGCGGGTTCACCGTCGGCAGGGGCGTGTTCGGCGCCGACATGCAGGTCGAGCTCCTCAACGACGGCCCGGTCACCCTCACGTACGACACGGCCACGGTGTCACCGGCGGGCTGAGGCGGTCCTGCTCAGAGCGTCAGCTAGCATGAGCGGCCTGATGTGGCTCGATGTGTACAACGCGAACCCGTACGGCACGAACTGCTGGCTGCTCTCCTCCGATTCCAGTGACGATGCAGTGGTCGTGGACCCGGGATTCTCTCCGGATGCGGTGCACGCCATGCTCGGAGCTGCCGGAAAGACTCCGGTTGCGGTGCTCGCTACCCACGCACACCTCGACCACGCGGGGGAAGCCGGAGACTTCGCCGGCGAGATGCCGTTCTACGTGCACGAGGCCGATGCCGTCGCGTTCACCGACGAGCCGGCCTGGCATGCCGGATTCGACAACCCCCTCGCACCGGTGAAGGATCTGCGCACCCTCGCCGACGGCGATGTGCTGCGTCTCGCCGGGCTCGAGGTCGCGGTGATGCACACGCCCGGTCACACGCCGGGCCATTGCGCCTTCCGTGTCGATGCCGACATCGCCTTCTGCTCGGGCGACCTGGTGTTCGCGGGTTCGATCGGAAGGTCGGACTTCGAGAACTCCGACCCGATGGCGATGCAGGAGAGCCTGCGACGGTTCCTCGAGCTCGACGATGTCGTGCCGGTGCTGCCGGGGCACGGGCCAGACACAACTGTGGGCCGTGAGCGCGCCTCGAACCCGTTCCTGCGGGAACTCCTCTGATGGAGCTCTCGCCGCCTCGCGGCACGCAGGATCTCCTGCCGGACCGCGCCGACGCCATGCTCGGCCTCTACGACGAGGCCCACCGCATCGCGCGGCTCTTCGGCTACCGCTACCTCGAGACGCCGACGTTCGAGCAGACGGAGCTCTTCACACGCACCTCGGGCGAGACATCCGACGTCGTGACCAAGGAGATGTACACGTTCGAGGACAAGGGCGGGCGCTCGGTCACACTCAGACCCGAGAGCACCGCGGGTGTCGTGCGGGCGTACCTCGCCCACGCGCAGTCGCTGCCGAACCCGTTCAAGGGCTACTACATCGCGACGGAGTTTCGCCACGGGAGGCCGCAGGCCGGTCGCACGCGAGAGTTCCGACAGTTCGGGGTCGAGGTGATCGGCACCGCGGTTCCGGGCGCCGACATCGAGGTGATCGAGCTGGGCGACCGGTTCTTGAAGGATCGCGGGCTCAGCGACGTGACCCTGCAACTCAACTCGATCGGCGACGAGGTGTGCCGTCCCGGCTACCGGGAACGGCTCGTGTCGTACTTCGAGCCGTTCCGTGACCAGCTCGATGAGGACTGCCGGAGCCGTCTCGAGCGCAACCCGCTGCGCGTGTTCGACTGCAAGGTCGATGGCGAGAGGGATTTCGTGCGAGCCGCACCCTCGATCGCCGACCATCTCTGCGACGCGTGTGCGGAGCACTTCGCCGCCGTCCGGAAAGGACTCGACGCAACGGGCGTCGAGTACGTGCTCGACCCCAGGCTGGTCCGCGGGCTCGATTACTACACGCGCACCGCGTTCGAATGGGTGTCCGGCGCACTCGGGGCGAACAAGGCCGGCACCGTGAACGGGGGCGGGCGCTACGACGGTCTCGCCGAGGCGCTCGGGGGCGCACCGACGCCCGGGGTCGGGTTCGCCATGGGTCTCGACCGGGTGTTGCTCGCAATGGAAGCCGAGGCACTCACGCTGCCGTCCGCCCGCACACCAACGGGTTTCGTCGTCGCGATCGGTGAGGGAACGAGCGAGGCAGGCTCGGCGCTCGTCGACGAGCTCCGCGCGGCCGGCATCGCGACGGCGAGGGCGCTCGAAGACCGCCCGCTCAAGGCGCAGCTCAAGATGGCGGCCCGCGCGGGCGCCGGCTTCACGGCGATCGTAGGGGAGCGCGATATCGCCGACGGTATGGTCACCCTACGCCGCCTCGCCGACGGCGTGCAGAAGCAAGTGCCCCGAGCCGACGTCACACGATGGTTGTCGAGGCTGCAGGACTGGCCGGACAGAACGGATGAAACCACGTGACCGCCGAGGCCGGACCCATGCGAACAACCATGCGTACCCACGCCTGCGGCGAACTGCGGCTCGATCTCGCAGAGACCGAGGTCGCCCTCTGCGGATGGGTCGCGCATCGTCGTGATCACGGGGGCGTGACCTTCATCGACCTGCGAGACCGCGTCGGCGCGGTGCAGGTCGTCTTCCACCCCGAGACGGCGGCCGAGGCGCACGCTGCCGCGCAGCGTCTTGGTGCCGAGGACGTCGTTCGCATCACGGGGTCCGTCAGGGCTCGGCCCGATGGCATGGTCAACGCGGAGCTCGCGACCGGTGAGATCGAGGTGGTGGCCGCCACCCTCGAGGTGCTCAACGCCTCCGAGACGCCACCCTTCCCGATCGAGGATCGCATCGAGGCGGGCGAGGACCTGCGGCTTCGGTACCGATACCTCGACCTCCGCCGACCCGAGATGACGAGGGTGCTCGCGACGCGCGCACGGATCGTGCGCCTCATGCGCGAGCATCTCGACGCCCTGGACTTCGTCGAGATCGAGACCCCGATGCTCACGCGCTCGACCCCCGAGGGCTCGCGCGACTTCCTCGTGCCGAGCCGGCTGTGGCCGGGCACGTTCTACGCGCTGCCCCAGTCGCCCCAGCAGCTCAAGCAGCTCTTGATGGTGGGTGGACAGGATCGCTACTACCAGATCGTGCGGTGCCTGCGCGACGAAGCCTCCCGCGCCGACCGTGGCTTCGAGTTCACCCAGCTCGACGTCGAGATGTCGTTCGTCGCCGAGCAGGATCTGTTCGCGCTGATCGAGCCCTTGTACGCGCGCATCGTGCGCGAGATCGCGGGAGCCGACGTGACGGCGCCGTTCCCCCGCCTGTCCTACGAGGAGATGATGGCCCGCTACGGCTCCGACAAGCCCGACCTCCGCTACGGCATGGAGCTCGTCGACCTGGCGCCGGCGTTCGAGGGGACCGGCTTCAACGCCTTCGCGTCGGTGCTCGCAGGCGGGGGTGTGATCAAGGCACTCGCCGCGCCGGGAGCGGGGTCGTTCTCACGGAAGGAGCTCGATCGGCTGATCGATGACGCGAAGGGGCGGGGGGCAGCCGGTCTCGTGTGGATCGCGATCGAAGCCGGGGGAAGCGTCCGCTCGCCCGTCGAGAAGTACCTGGCGGCCGACGAGGTCGCGAGCGTGCTCGAGCGCACCGACGCGGCCGAGGGTGATCTCGTCTGCATCGTCGCCGACCGCGAGGATCGGGCGAACGTCGCGCTCGACGGTCTCCGCCGCGACCTCGCGGCAAGGCTCGAGCTGATCCCCCACGACACCTGGGCCTTCTGCTGGATGACCGAGCCGCCGCTGTTCGAGTACAGCGACGAAGAGCATCGGTGGGTCTCGGTGCACCATCCGTTCACGGCCCCCGCGTCCGACGACCTGGCCCCCGAGACCGCGAAGGCGTGCGCCTACGACCTGGTGCTCAACGGCTCCGAGGTCGGCGGCGGCAGCATCCGCGTGCACGACGCCTCGACGCAGCGGAAGGTCTTCGAATCGCTGGGTCTGGCTCACGACGAGATCGAGGAGAAGTTCGGACATCTGTTGCGCGCGCTCACCCTCGGTGCCCCGCCCCACGGCGGCATCGCGATGGGCGTCGACCGGCTCGTGATGATCATGGCCGGCAAGGACGCGATCCGCGACGTCATCGCCTTCCCCAAGTCGCAGTCGGGCACCGACCCGCTGACGGGAGCTCCGGCAGCGGTCGACGACGCCCAGCTTCGGGAGCTGGGGCTCGCGCTCAGGGCACAACCCCCGAGGCCCGCCGTGCCGGAAGACGCCTGACCGTGGCCGACGCGCCTCTCGCCGCACGCATGCGCCCGGCGTCGTTCGAGGAGTTCGTCGGCCAGGGGCACCTCGTGGGCCAGGACCGGGCGCTCACGCGTATCCTCTCTCGGGGGTCGCTGCCCTCGATCATCCTCTGGGGCCCGGCCGGCACCGGAAAGACCACGCTCGCGCATCTGCTCGCCGATGCGGTCGGCGCAGATCTCATGCAGCTCTCGGCCGTGAGCTCCGGCGTCGCCGACGCGCGCAAGATCATGGAAGGTGCGCGCGGCGGGCTCTTCCGCACGGTGCTCTTCGTCGACGAGGTGCACCGCTGGTCGAAGGCGCAGCAAGACGTGCTGTTGCCCGCCGTCGAGGAAGGCACGGTCACCCTGATCGGCGCTACGACCGAGAACCCCTACTTCTCGCTCAACACCCCGCTCCTGTCGCGATGCCTGTTGCTGCGGCTGGAGCCGCTCGACGATGGGTCGGTCGCGACCCTCCTTCGCCGGGCCCTCGTCGACGAAGAGCGCGGCCTCGGTCGCGCCGGGCTCACCATCTCCGACGACGCGCTCGAGCACCTCGTCACGATCGCCGGCGGCGACGCCCGCATGGCCCTCACGGGCCTTGAGGCGGCGGCCGAGGCGGCGGGGGCCGCCGGCGACACCGAGATCACGCGCGAGGTCGCCGCCGACGCGGTGCAGCGAAAGGCGATCGTCTATGACCGTCAGGGTGACGCGCACTACGACGTCATCAGCGCGTTCATCAAGTCCATCCGCGGGTCGGACCCCGACGCCGCGCTCTTCTGGCTGGCCCGCATGATCGAGGCCGGGGAGGACGCTCGATTCATCGCGCGCCGGCTGATCGTGCACGCCAGCGAGGACATCGGCATGGCAGATTCGAACGCACTGCTCGTGGCGGTCGCCGCCGCCCAGGCGGTCGAGCACGTCGGGCTTCCGGAGGTGCGGTTGAACCTCGCGCACGCCACCGTGTACCTGGCCACCGCGCCCAAGTCGAACAGCGTGTACACCGCTATCGCCGCGGCGTTCGAGGACGCGCCGGCCTCGGATCCCGTGCCGCTGCACCTTCGGGATGCGAGCTACCGAGGCGCGAAGCAGCTCGGCCACGGCAGGGGGTACCGGTACCCTCACGACTTCCCGGGGCATGCCGTCGAGCAGGAATACCGCCCCGCGAGCGTGACCGGCAGGCGCTACTACGAGCCCTCGGGGCAGGGTGACGACGTCGAACGCGAACCCGGCACCGCCGTGCCCAGGTCCTCGGACGATCGTTGAAACGCCGGAAACCGGTCTGATGAACCCGTCGGGTAGGCTAGGCGCCCAGCGCGACCAGACCCCGACGACGACCCACGGGAGGCACGATCATGACGCTCCTCGCCATCACGGCCGGTGACACCGCCCTCATCATCTTGGCGGCGTTCTGGGGGTTGCTGGTGCTCGCGCTCTGCGTGGTGCTGCTCAACACCTTCCGCGTGCTCGAGAGCACGAAGATGACGATCGACACCATGCGCGAGGAGGCCGTGCCCCTGTTGCGCGAGGTCAAGGGGTCGGTCGAGCGCGCGAACCGCGAGCTCGACCGCGTCGACACGATGCTCGTGAGCGCCAACGACATCGTCGGGCGCGTCGAGAAGCTCTCGGGGCTCGTGGAGCAGGCCGCCGCCAGCCCGTTGGTCAAGGTCATCAGCCTCGGTGCCGGCGTGAAGTCGGGCTTCGCGAAGGTGCGGGGCCGCAAGAAGTGAGGCGAGGCTTCTGGGTCGCGCTCGGGTTCGGCGCAGGAGCGACCGGAGCCATCCTCGCGAGCCGCTGGACCCGCAAGCAGGCCAAGCGAGTCGCACCCGCGACCATCGCTCGCGAGACCAAGGGTGGACTGCTGGACCTGTCGAAACTCGTCTCTGAGTCGATCCAAGAGGGCAAGCGCGCGATGGACGAGCGAGAAGCGGAGCTCCGCCGCGACCACCCCTAGTTAGACTCGCGTGATGCAGGGCGCCGAGATCCGCGAGACCTTCCTGTCGTTCTTCGAAGAACGCGGTCACACGCGTGTGCGCTCGTCGTCGCTGATCCCGCCACCCGAGTCGGGTCTGCTCCTCACCAACGCAGGCATGAATCAGTTCATCCCGTACTTCCTGGGGCAGAGTGACGCGCCGTACCCGAGGGCCGTCACGACGCAGAAGGTGATGCGGACCAACGACATCGAGAACGTCGGCAACGACGCGCGCCACCTGACGCTCTTCGAGATGCTGGGGAACTTCTCGTTCGCCGACTACTTCAAGGCCGACGCGATCGCGTGGGCGCATGAGCTCCTCACCGAGCGCTACGGCATCGACCACGATCGCCTCTGGGTGACGATCTACGAGACCGATGAGGAAGCCGCCTCGGCGTGGGTCGACCTCGCGGGGCTGGCTCCCGAGCGGATCGTCCGGCGCGGAAAGCTCGATGCCGAGGGCGAGCTCGCGAACTACTGGCACACGCACGCGGCGGGCCCGGCGGGGCCCTGCTCGGAGATCTTCGTGGACAGAGGATCGAGCTACGGTCCCGACGGCGGCCCCGACGTCGACGAAGAGCGCTTCATGGAGATCTGGAACCTGGTCTTCATACAGGAGCAGATCGACCACGACGGCACCGTGCTCGCGCCGCTGCCCGGCAAGAACGTCGACACGGGCTCGTGCCTCGAGCGCGTCGCGACCATCGTGCAGGGCGTCGACAACGTCTTCGAGACCGACCTCTTCCTGCCCGTCCTCGAGGTCGTCGAACGCCTGTCGGGCCGGCGCCACGGCCACGATGCGCGCGACGACGTATCGCTGAAGATCGTCGCCGAGCACGGTCGCGCGACCGCGTTCCTGATCGCCGACGGTGTGCAGCCTTCCAACGAGGGGCGCGGGTACATCTTGCGACGCATGCTCCGCCGCGCCGTGTCGCACGCTCGCCGGCTCGGCGTCGAGGGGGTCGTGCTCGATCCGTTGATCACATCGGTGATCGAAGGATTCGGTGATGCCTTCCCCGAGCTTCGGGAGAACGAGGCGTTCGTGAGGCAGGTGACCACCTCTGAGGAGGAACGTTTCACCGCGACACTGGGCAGAGGCCTGGTTCTGTTCGAGGAAGCCCGGGAGCGGGCCGAGGGTGGCCGCGTCACGGGCCCCGACGCGTTCAAGCTCTCCGACACGTTCGGCTTCCCGATCGAGCTCACCGTCGAGCTCGCGGCCGATGCCGGCCTCGAAGTCGACGAGCAGGGCTTCCGCGAGCTCCTCGAAGCGCAGCGCGCTCGCGCCCGCGCTGCGGTCAAGAAGGTCGAGATCGGTCTCGACGCCGGTGCGGTGCCGCCGACGGAGTTCGTGGGCTACGGTCGACCCGAGGCCGAGGCGCCGATCGCGATGCTGCTCGACGCGAACCACGGCATGGTCGAGGGCGCGCAGGAAGGGGACGAGGTGTCGATCTTCCTCGGGCAGACGCCCTTCTACGCTGAGTCCGGCGGGCAGGTGGCGGACCACGGTGTGATCCGCACCGAGACGGGCACCGTGGCCGTGCGCGACGCGCAGTGGGCCGGGCCCGCGTCGATCGTGCACGTCGGAACGGTGACCTCGGGCGAGGTTCGAGCCGGGCAGGACGCGATCGCCGAGATCGACCGACAGCGCCGTGAGTCGACCGCTCGCGCGCACACGTCGACCCACATCGTGCACTGGACCTTGAAGGACCTTCTCGGCGACCACGCTCGCCAGGCGGGCTCGCTCGTGGCACCGGGACGGCTCCGCTTCGACTTCCCGCACCCTTCATCGGTGCCGGTCGACATGCTCGAGCGGGCCGAGCTCGAGGCGAACCGATTGTTGGCGCGCGACGATGCGCCGAACATCTTCGAGACGTCGATGGACGAGGCGAAGGCGCTCGGCGCGACCATGCTGTTCGACGAGAAGTACGGCGACGTCGTGCGCGTGGTCGAGATCGGCGACTACTCCCGAGAGCTCTGTGGCGGCACGCACGTCGAGCGCACCGGTCGCATCGGGGTGCTTCGCATCCTGCACGAGGGGTCGATCGGCGCCGGCATGCGAAGGGTCGAGGCGCTCGTCGGACCTGATGCGCTGCGTGAGATCAACGCCGAACGCGAGCTGCTGCGCGGACTCGTCGCGGCGCTCGGCAGCAAGGATCCCGAGGCAGCCCTCGACCATGCCCGACGGGTCGTCGAGGAGAACAAGCGGCTGAAGAACGAGCTCGGCCGCCTCGGCCAGCAGCAAGCCGTCGGGCGGGTCGAGGAGATCGTGGAGGGTGCCATCAGCGTCGACGGAGTGCGGCTGGTCCACACCGTGACCGACGCCGACGCCGACACCTTGCGCGATCTGGCTCAGAAAGCGGTCGGCAAGCTCGGGGGGCAGTCAGCGGTGGTGCTCGGTTCCGCCGCAGGCGGCAAGGCGCTGCTCGTGGCGGCGTGCTCGAAGCCGCTGACCGAACGAGGCATCACCGCGCCGGCCCTGCTCGAACATGCTGCGTCGGTCATCGGTGGGGGTGCCGGCGGCAAGCCCGGATTGGGGTTCGCGGGCGGCAAGCACGCCGAGGCGGTCGTGCCCGCCGTCGCGAGTATCCCAGCCCGCCTGCAGGAGCTCCTGGTCGCGGGCTAGTATGGACCGGACTACTGCCCGCGACGGCACCGACGGCGACGACGACATGCTCGATGGGAGATCGCGTGGTTCGGCGGGCAGGGTGCTGGGCCTCGACCTCGGCACCGCCCGCATCGGCGTCGCGATCTCCGACCCCGATCGTCGGGTCGCGGTTCCGCACGGAACGATCCGTGTGGGTCAGCCTCCGGGTGAGCTGAAGGCTGTGGCGGCCCTGGTGGATCAGCTCGACGCGACCGTGGTGGTGGTCGGGCATCCGCGGTCGATGTCGGGGGCATCGGGTACGCAGGCCCGGCATGCGGAAGCGTTCGCCGGGGCATTGCGCGCAGTCGTCACCGTGCCCGTCGAGCTCCAGGACGAGCGGTTGAGCACTGCGCAGGCCGAGCGCTCGTTGCGCGATGCCGGCGTGTCGGGCCGTCGCCGCCGTCAGGTGGTCGACGAGAGCGCAGCCGCCGTCATCCTCGGCGCGTGGCTCGAGGCCCACGGCCACCGGTGACCGGTATCCTCAAGGCACCGATGCAGACCACGACGCCGCGCCGTGCGGACCGCCACGCGCGCCACGACCGTCCGCGGCGGGTGTCGCTCCTCCTGTTGTTCCTCGTGATGGGCGGGCTCGTCGCGGCACTGGTCATGGCGAGCCGGTACTACGAAGGCTGTCAGGGGGCCGCCGATGGACCCGTCCGCGACGTCTCGTTCACCGTCGATCGAGGTGCCACCGCGGAGATGGTCGTCGAGAGGCTCGCGGTCGAACGGGTCATCCCGTGCGGCGGCTTCCTCGGCAACCTGCTCATGCGAGGCACCGGCAAATCCGAGGAGATCCGGGCCGGTACGTACTCGCTCACCACGGGCATGACCCTCGAGGAGGCGGTCGTGGTGCTCACCACCCCGCCGAAGGAGATCCCGACGGCGGAGCTTCTGGTCCCGCCCGGCTACCGGGTCACCCAGATCGCCGACGCCATCGAGGGCTCGCTCGGCATCCCTGCCAAGGAGATCCTGTCCCGCATCGACGAGGGGCAGTTCGATCGTCCGCCGGCGCTTCCCGACGAGGCGCCGCTCGAGGGGTTCCTGTGGCCGGAGACGTACCGCATCCCGACGCGCGACGATGCCGACACCGTGATCCAGCGCCTGCTCGACCAGTTCACCCGGGAGACCGAGGGGCTCGCCTGGGAGAACGCGGAGGCGCTCGGCGTCACCCCGTACGAGATCGTCGTCATCGCGTCGATGATCGAGAAGGAAGCCGGCGTGCAACGCGACAGGCCGCTCATCGCAGGTGTCATCTACAACCGGCTGGCCGAGGGCATGACCCTCGGCATCGACGCCACGCTGCTGTACGACGATCCCACGCCAGACGGCGAGCTCTCGACGGCCGATCTCGAGACCGACGGCCCGTACAACACCCGGATGCGCACAGGGTTGCCGCCGACGCCGATCGCGAGTCCCTACCTCTGGTCGCTCCGGGCTGCGCTGGAGCCGGCCGACACGCCGTTCTTCTATTACGTGCTCTGCGGTGCCGACGGCGGGCACCGATTCGCCGTGACCTACGACGAGCATCTGGCCAACGTCGATGCCTGTCTCTGATGGGCGATCCGCCGTCCGGCATATCGGGGGCGCCACCCACGTCGCCGGTGTGATCGGCTGGCCGGTCGAGCACAGTCTTTCGCCTGCCATCCACAACGCCGCGTTCGCCGCCCTCGACCTCGATTGGGCCTACGTGCCATTGGCGGTGCCGCCCGGAGCGATGCGAGCAGCCGCCGAAGGGCTCGTGGCGCTGGGGTTCCGCGGCGTCAACGTCACCATGCCGCACAAGACCGAGAGCGCAGATCTGGCCGACGAGCTCTCCGACGACGCGCGGCGACTCAAGGCGGTCAACACCTTCGTGGTCTCCGGGGACCGCCTGCTCGGTCACAACACCGATGCCCCGGGGTTCGACCGCTTCCTTCGTCACGACGCGGGGTTCGAACCTCAGGGTCGCACGGCGCTGTTGTTCGGTGCGGGGGGTGCCGCGCGGGCGGTCGCCCTGGCGCTCGGCCTCGCTGGTGCGGCGGCACTGCAGGTTGCTGTGCGCGAGCCCGGCCGTGCGGCCGATCTGCTCGAGACGGTTGAGGGCACAGGTCTGCGGGTCGAGGTCGTGGCGTTCGATGCCGTGCAGGAGCTGCACGCCGATCTCGTGGTCAACGCGACGCCGCTCGGCGCCGACGGCCGGACCCGTCCGCCGTTTCCGGCGCTCGGGCCGGGCGTGCTGGTGGTCGACCTACTCTACCGGCCGGCGCAGACGCCGCTGCAGCTCGCCGCTCGCGACGCGGGCGCGGAGACGTTCGGGGGCCTGGGATTGCTGCTGCAGCAGGCAGCACTCTCGTTCGAGCTCTGGACGGGAACGCCGGCGCCGCTCGACGCGATGTCGGCGGCTGCGCTCGGTGTGCTCGCCGAGCCGAGCTGACGACGCCTGCCTGGGGGCGGTTCCTCAAGAGGTCCGTTCGGCCTGTCGATGCCTCACGGGAGATGGACGACTACTCCGCGCTCGCGCAGCGGATCTCCGTGAGCGCGAGCGGGGTGACGGGCGCCCTGATCCTGTCGAGAGACGGGTTGGTGCTCGGCGCCTACCCGAACGAGGACGAGAGCCTCGCCAAACCGGCATGGCTCAGGTTCATCGCGCTCGGAGAGCCCGACAGGAGCTTCGTGGAGTTCCCCGACCAGGTGTGGGCCTACGTGCGGCGGGGATCCTACGCGGCGTTCGCCACCGCCGAGCCCGGAACACGTCCCGGTGTGCTGGTCGACCAGCTCGAGAACGTGCTGTTGGTCGTCGAGGAAGCACGCGCCCGCAAGGACGCATTGCGGGTCCCCGACGCCGCCTCCGCCCCGTCGGGGAAGCCTCGCACATCGCTGCATCCGCAGGCCGGCAGGCCGTCCTCCGAGCCCGCTGAGATCGTGGAGATCGCCGCCTCGCCGGAGCGTGCGTCGGCCGATCGAGGCGGCTTCCCGCCCAGGGCCGGAGGCTCGAAGCAGCCCGCACCGAGCACACCGGCCGAACAGTCATCCGCCGCTCCCGAGGAGACACCCGCGTCGCGGTCGGAGGTTCCCCCAGAAACCGTCCAACCCAGCCGTGACGCGAGCGACGACGAGGACTCCGAGGTCGACCCCTTCCTGCTGGCCAAAGAGTTCTCGGGATTGCTTCAGCTCGACTCGGACGGTGACGAAGGAAGTTCCTGAGCCTTAGGACCATCGGGGGACCTTCGAGGGTCGACCACGCAAGGACGGCGATGACGACGGTCAAGCGCAAGTCGAAACAGCTCGGGCAGATCCTGATCGAGCTCAACATGATCACGCCCGAGCAGCTGGAGACGGCGCTCGAGGAGCATCGCCGCACGCCGAAATCCCTCGGCCGTGTGCTGATCGACATGGGCATGATCAAGGAGGGCGACCTCGTTCGCGCCCTCGCCGAGCAGGTCGGACTCGAGTTCGTCGACCTCGACGAGTACCCGATCGAGCCCACCTCGACGACCCTGCTGCCAGAGGCTCTTGCGCGCCGCTACAGGGCGATCCCGATCGGGGAACGTGACGGCAAGCTGCTGGTGGCGATGTCGGACCCGGCGAACGTCTACGCGCTCGACGACATCCGCACGATCACGAATCGGGAGGTGCAGCCGCTCGTCGCGACGGCTGCCGATGTCGAGCGAGCGATCCAGAAGTTCGCCGGCCTCGACAGTCAGGTCGAGGCGCTCGCGAGCGTGGCTGCCGACTCCACCGATACCGAGGACGAGCACATGGAGGCGGCCCTCGAGGACGCCCCGATCGTCAAGCTCGTGAACGCGATCATGACCCAGGCCGTCGGCGACCGCGCATCGGACGTACACATCGAGCCGGCCGAGAAGAACGTGCGCATCCGCTTCCGCGTCGACGGTGTCTTGCACGAGCCGATGCCGCCGGCGCCGAAGAACATCCAAGGCGGGCTGATCTCACGCCTGAAGGTCATGGCCGAGCTGAACATCGCGGAGAAGCGCGTCCCCCAAGACGGCCGCATCTCGATGAAGGTCGGGGGAAAGTCGCTCGACCTTCGAGTCGCGACCCTTCCGACGGTGTTCGGCGAGAAGGTCGTGCTCCGCATCTTGGACAAGACGCAGGCGTTGCTGAAGCTCGAGGATCTCGGGTTCCTCGACGACGCGTACAAGCGGTTCGCACAGTCCTTCCGCAAGCCATACGGCGCGATCTTGGTGACGGGTCCGACGGGCTCGGGCAAGTCGACCACGATGTATTCGACGCTCAACATCTTGAACGAGGAAGCCAAGAACATCATCACGGTCGAGGATCCGGTCGAGTACCGGCTGCCCGGAGTGAATCAGATGCAGGTGAACCCCAAGGCGGGGCTCACGTTCGCGAGCGCGCTCCGATCGATCCTGCGGGCCGACCCCGACATCGTGCTGATCGGCGAGATCCGAGACCGCGAGACCGCGATGATCGCGGTCGAGGCGGCGCTCACCGGTCACCTGGTGCTCTCGTCCCTGCACACGAACGACGCGCCGAGCGCGGTCACGCGGCTCACCGAGATGGACGTCGAGACCTTTCTCGTGGCCTCGGCGGTCGACTCGATCGTCGCGCAGCGCCTCGCGCGCAAGCTCTGCGAGCGCTGCAAGGTCACCTATGAGCCCGATGAGCGCGAGCTCGAGGCGGCGGGGTTTCCCGAATGGTTGTGGCCCGAGGTCACGCAGCTCTTCAAACCGCAAGGCTGTGCGGCGTGCGCGAACACCGGCTTCAGAGGCCGCATGGGCCTGTACGAGGTCATGCCCATGACCGAAGAGATCGAACGACTCACGATCGAACGGGCGTCCTCGGACACGATCAGGGCCGTCGCGGTCCAGCAGGGAATGATCGGCCTGCGAGAGGACGGCCTCGAGAAGGTGCGCATGGGTCAAACGTCGATCGAGGAAGTCGCGAGGGTGGTGAAGTGACGTGAGCACGGTGCAAGAAGAGACAGAGATCCACGTACCGATCCCAGAGTTGCTGGGGGCGCTGCTGGATCACGAGGGTTCGGACCTGCACCTCACCGCCGGTGCGCCGCCGGTCGTGCGCGTGCACGGCGAGCTCGAGCGCATCGAGGGGTACCCGGCCATGTCGCCGCGTGCCCTCCAGGGCATGATCTACGCGATCCTGCCGCAGAAGCTGCGCGAGCGGTTCGAGCAAGAGCTCGAGCTCGACATGTCGTACTCGCTGCCGGGACGGGCGCGGTTCCGTGTGAACGTGTACATGCAACGCGACGCGATCGGCGCCGCCTTCCGTGTGATCCCCTTCGAGATCAAGGCGATCGAGGACCTGGGGTTGCCCTCGGTCGTAGCCGACCTCGCGCGGTTCCAGCGTGGGTTCGTGGTGGTGACCGGGCCGACCGGGTCGGGCAAGTCGACGACGCTTGCCTCGATGGTCGACGTCGTCAACACCGAGCGCAAGGGCCACATCATGACCGTCGAAGACCCGATCGAGTTCTTGCACAAGCACAAGAGCTGCATCGTGAACCAGCGCGAGGTCGGCGCCGACACACACGGATTCTCGACCGCGCTCAAGCATGTGCTGCGCCAGGACCCCGACGTGATCCTGGTCGGTGAGATGCGAGACCTCGAGACGATCTCGACCGCCATCACCGCGGCCGAGACCGGTCACCTCGTCTTCGCGACGCTGCACACCCAGGACGCGCCGCAGACGATCGACCGCATCATCGACGTGTTCCCTCCACATCAGCAGCAGCAGGTGCGGGTGCAGCTCGCCACGACGCTGATGGGCGTGGTGACGCAGCAGCTCATCCCGACGCAGGACGGGAAGGGTCGCGTCGCGGCGATCGAGGTGCTCGTGACGACGCCGGCGGTGCGCAACCTGATCCGCGAGGGGAAGGTGCACCAGATCTACTCGTCGATGCAGGCGGGCGGCCGCTTCGGCATGCAGACGATGGACATGTCGCTGGCCCAGCACGTGAAGGCGGGCCACATCACCCAGCAGCTCGCGTTCGAGCGTTGTCACGATCCCGAGGAGCTCACGCGCTTGATGGGCGGGGCGACCCCGGGCCTCGGAGCCTCCGACGGTGGCGCCGGCATGGACATGGGCGGCGGCATGGGCGGCACGGGCGGCGGCGGCATGGTCATGGGAGGCATGTAGCCATGGCGCAGACGTTCCAGTACAAGGTCCGCGACAAAGCGGGGAACACGGTCACCGGCACCCTGGTGGCCGACAGCGAGCTGCTCGTGCTGCAGCGCCTGCGCGAGCTCGGCTACACGCCCCTCGAGGTGGGCAAGGAGAAGAAGGGCCTCAACCTCGAGATCAACATCAAGAAGGCCAAGGTCAAGCTCAAGGACCTCTCGATCTTCTCGCGGCAGTTCGCGACCATGATCAACTCCGGACTGCCGATCTTGCGGGCCATGTCGATCCTCGCCGAGCAGGCCGACAACAAGCTGCTCAGCGAGACGCTCTCGAAATGCCGCGCCGATGTCGAGCAGGGCGCCTCGCTGTCGGGTTCGTTCAGCAAGCACCCGAAGGTCTTCAACGACCTCTACGTCTCGATGGTGAAGTCGGGTGAGATGGGCGGCTCGCTCGACACGACCTTGCTCAAGCTCGCCGCCATGCTCGAGCGCGAAGTGCACCTGCGCGGCAAGATCAAATCGGCCATGACCTACCCGATCGCTGTTGTGGCGCTCGTGTTCCTGATCATGGCCGCGATGCTGCTGTTCGTCGTGCCGCAGTTCGAGGGCATCTACGGTCAGCTCGGCGGCACGCTGCCGATGCCCACGCGCGTGCTGCTGATGATGTCCGATGCCTTCAAGTCCTACTGGTACATGTTCTTCGGGTTCTGCTTCGTGCTTCGGTTCTTCATCCGCCGCTACAAGGCGACCGAGAACGGGCGGCTGCAGATCGACAGATTGAAGCTGCGCGTGCCGGTGTTCGGGCCGCTGTTCCACAAGACCGCGTTGTCACGGTTCTCGAGCACGCTTGCGATGCTGCTCTCGGCCGGCGTGCCCATCTTGCAGGCCTTCGACATCGTCTCCGACACCGTGAACAACAAGGTGGTCTCGGGCGCGGTCACCGACGTGCAATCGAGCGTGCGCGAAGGTGAGTCGATCGCGAAGCCACTCGCGAAGCATGCGGTGTTCCCACCCATGGTGGTGCAGATGATCGCGGTGGGAGAGGAGACCGGTCAGGTCGACACGATGCTCGAGAAGGTCGCGCAGTTCTACGACCAGGAGATCGAGGCCGCGGTCGACGCCCTCACCTCGCTCATCGAGCCGCTGCTGATCGCCGTCATCGGTGCCTGCGTCGGTGGCGCCGTCATCGCGCTCTACATGCCGATGTTCGGCATCATCTCCGAGATCGAGTAGTCCAGCTACCCGTTCGATGGTAGGTCCCACGGTGGACTGCGAACTTCAGCCCTCCGGCGACTTCAGGTCGGGCCATCGCCGACCGAAAACGTGACAGAACGCGCACCACTAGGGTGCGCACGTCACAAGGAAAGGAGTTGACAGCACATGCTCAAGCGCTTGATGAAGCGCGCAGATGAGGAGCAGGGTTTCACCCTCATCGAGCTGATGGTGGTCGTTCTGATCATCGGCATCCTGATCGCCATCGCGCTGCCGACGTTCCTCGGTGCCCGTGAGCGGGCGCAGAACCGCGCGGCTCAGTCCAGCCTGCGGAACGCGCTGGTTGCGGCCAAGACCGCGTACACGGACGACAGCGACTCCTCGGGCTGTGTCGGGCACGAGCCTGGACGCGATCGAGCCTGCGCTTTCGTACCTGCAGACCGATTCCACAGGGCCGAACGTAGTCAGCTGGGACGTCAGCGACGTGGCAGCCGGCGACAGCCAGGTGTTCTCGGTCGCCGCGTACTCGGAGTCCGGCGAGTGCTACTACCTCACAGAGGTGGGCACCGGGGCTGGTGCCGGGACCTTCTACGGGTCTGACACCACGGCCAACGCTGCGACTACGTGTGCCGGCAGCGACGCGGTCGGAGTCACCGGTTCTCCTTGGTGATCCACGCGTAGACCCAAGCACCGAGGAAGGGGCGGCCCAACGGGTCGCCCCTTCTGCATCCCGGGCGTTCGGAACTCAGGAACCGGCCGTTCGGCCCTCAAGAGGGTCCCCCATTGTGCCGACGCTGTAGGGCAAGGCGTTCTCCATGCTGTTCACAGGAAGGTGTCGATGACTCGACGCATGCTGACCAGACGGCTTCGCTCGCGACTGCAAGGCGAGCGCGGCTTCACGATCGTCGAGACGATCGTGGCCATCACCGTGATCTTCGGCTCGCTCACGGCGCTGGCCTACACCGCCACGATCGGCTTCCAATACATCGCGTTCGGCCGCGACCGCATCCAGGCGACCGGCTACGCCAACGAGGTCATGGAGGGCATCAGGGCGTTGCCCTACTCGGCGATCACGAAAGGGCTCGACACCGCTGAGTACTCCACGGACCCGAACATCGAGCCCTGCGGCGCCGACTACCGCCTGTTCAACTGCGCCGGAGAGAAGCTCGTGGGTCAGACGTTCTCAGGCGGCTACACCGAGGACTGGATCGTTCCGCATACAGGCACGACCACGACCGGCAACGGCCTCGAGCTGACGTGGTCGACGTACGTCACGAACGACGACGTCGCCACGAACCCCTACTCCGTGACGGTGCAGGTGTCATGGCAGGGCGGTGGCGCGATCGCCAACAACGCGGACAACCTGGTGAGGGTCCAGAGCGCCTTCTGGTCGCCGTCGGGGTGCGTGAGCTCGACCACACATCCGTTCGCTGCGCCGTGCCAACCGTTCTTCTACGGACAGGCCCTGCTTCCCAACTCCACCATCTCGATCGAGACAGGGGGAGCATCCGGGGCCTTCCACGAGGGTGCCGTGGACTTCGAGGAAGGGACGATCGTGTTGCCGGGCGCCGAGGCGGCGCTCCAACAGGAACAGGTCGTCGACCTCGATGCGAGGTCCACCACGTCGTACGTCGAGGTGATCGATTCGTCGGGACGGGACACCGACGGGTTCGCCGAGACCACCTGGGCGGCCGACTCCGACCCGAGCACGACGACCACCTCGACCGGCGGCGGGTCGGCGACGGCGGGTGCCGGCGGGTACCTCGAGCGCCTGCAGCCCGACGCCGGAGGCGAGATCGGCGCGAAGCTCACCGCGCCGTCGGGGGATACCGCCACCGCGGGTCTGTCGACGGTTTCGACGCTCGCCGACGCGTACGCGTGTCCGCCGAGCGGAACACGTGAGACCGACAACCTTGCCTGTAGCGGGGCGCAGACGACACTCGGCGGCGCGATGACGATCGTGGCCCCGCTGAGTCACGCCGTGGGCACCCTCGGGCCCGCCACATTGGTGAAGGTCGGGGCGCCCTCGACGGCCTCGATGGTGACGACCGAAAGGGACGTCTCCGCCACCGCGAATGAGGACGGGCTCGTGGACTCACAGGCCTCGAGGACCCTGGGCACGATCTACCTCGGGGGCTTCCCGACCGCCGGCATGACGGCGCCGACGGGTATGTCGCTGAGCAGCGCTGCCGACAACAACTACTGCCTCAGGATCTCCGGATACCAAGACACCGTTCGCGCGCTGGCTGGTGAGAGCACCGCCACCGGCCCCACGGCCAGCATCACCGCCGGCACGCTGTACTACAACAGCGCAGGCGCGTACCTGAGCAAGAGCGTGACTGACGCCTCGCTCAGCTCGCTCGCCGTGACCTGCACGAGCACCCAGACGGTGTCCGGCAAGTCGGTCACCTGGGAGGTCAGGGTGCTCGCGGCGGGGATCGTGCCTGGATCGACCTCGACGGCCTCCACGAACGATCCGGACGACGCCGAGAACAAGTGGGAGACCGAGGCCCGCACCACGCCGATCAGCGTGACCGTGCAGTACCGGCTGATCGTGAACGCCGTCTCTGAGGTCGACCTGATCATGACGGTCGACCTCGGCGAGCTGGTCGCGCAGAGCTCCTACGAGCCGCCGCCGGAATTCGGGATCTGACGACGATGAACCGCGCACGAACGCTGCTGTCGCGATGGCGCCGCGAAGACGGCATCTCGCTCGCGGAGTTGCTCGTCTCCATGGCCATCCTGTCGATCGTGATGCTCGTGTTCACGAGCACGCTCGCGAGCATGCAACGCGCCGTGGTCGAGGAAGACGTGCGCTCCCGGCTGAACGACGGTGCGCGGCTGGCGATGCAGGCGATCGATCGTCAGGTCCGCTCGGGCAACCTGCTCTACGACCCGACCAGCGAAGTCGGCACCGTCGACCCGTTCGGCGTCGACGCGTCGGGCTATCTGTTCCGGGTCTACACCCAGGCGCAGTTCGGCGGCGACGAGGACCCTCGTTGCGCGGCGTGGCTGGTCGACGATGAGCGGCAGCTCCTCTACCGGTACTGGCCGCCGCTCGACGAGACGGCGGCCACCGATTGGCAGGTGATCGCGACCGGAATCGTGAACCGCGACGAAGGTGAGCAGCCGTTCGTCATCGACTCCACCGGCCGCACCCTGACGGTCGACTTCCTGGTGAACCCCGATCTCGAGAACCAACCCGAGGCCACCCAACGGTTCGAGGTGGCGCTCACGGGTCGTAACACGTCGTTCGGCTACCCGTCGAACCTCTGCGAAGACCTTCCAGCCGACATGTGAACGAGGAGACCGACGAGATGCTTATCAACCTGCACCGCCATCTGCGCCGCGAGGACGGCGTCGCCATGATCGTGGCTCTCATGGTGGCGTTCGTCGTGCTGATGTTGTCGACGATCGTCGTGGCTCAATCGATCCACTCCCTCGACTCGAGCGGGTACGACCGCCAACGGCTGCTCTCGGTCAACGCCGCCGAGGCGGGCACGAATCATTGGTATCAGTACCTGCAGACCACGCCGATCGTGGGCATGGATTGCTCCACGAAGGTGCTGGATATCGACACCGGCCCGTCGGTGGCGACGTTCGAGGCGTCGGCGACGTTCTACGACGACGACGGCACGACCGTGATGGATTGCTCGACGTTCTCCGATACGACGTATCCGAGTTACGCGCTCATCAGCTCGATCGGCACGGTAGCCGACGAAACGCCCCGCACCATCGAGACGCTCATGCGGCTCACGCCCAACTACGGTGGGTTCGGCGCCGCGATCCTGGCGAACGGACCGACCTCGTTCTCGAACAACTTCGACGTCTATGGAAGCTCGGGCAACGACGGCGACGTGTACGTACTGAACGGCGACCTGACGATCTCACGAGGCATCCCGAGCATCCAGGGCAACATCTACGTGCCGTTGGGAGGGACGCTCAGCTCGACACCAACCTGACGATCTGGGGCAACCTGTGGGCCCGCGACGACATCGTGATCGAGAATCCTTCCGTCGTGAAGGGAAGCGTGCTTTCGGAGCTCGGAAGCATCAGCGGCTCGCCGGGAGGGTTGATCGAAGGAGCGGCCGCCGCCCTCGGCGACATCGATCAATCTGGCGGCTTGGCGATCAATGGCACCGTGAGCTCGTTCACCGAGGTGCCGACCACGCCGACGCAGGACTTTCCCGAGATCACATATGTGCGCGAGCCACTGGACCGGCGCCGGCTACACGATCATCGACAACACCTTCTACGACCCAGAGCCAGGGGCCAACGACTGTGCCGAGGCCTACAGCTGGATCAGGAACTCGTGGGCGGGCAAGCGGCTTGACGAACATCGCGGTTCGCATCGCCCCGGCCGCTGCCTGCATCGTTCACACCCCGGGAACAACGCCGTCATCTCGGTCACCGGCAACCTCGCAGTGATCTCGACTGGGGATTCAACTTCGCGCAGCGTTCCAACTGGAACGGGACGGGTGGCGCGACCAAGCTGCTGCACTTCATCAGCACGTGGCAGGATCCCGCGACCTGCACGGCGAACGACAACATCATCGCGTCGGCAACAACGCGAGCTTCAACAGTCAGACGAACGTGTTCTTCTACACGCCGTGCACGGCGATCGATGGCGAACCAGAACAGCTTCTCGGGCCAGGTCATGGCGACGAACGTCTCGATCTCAAACAACTTCGAGATGAACGTACAAGCCGGTGTTGGTGCCCGGCATCACGGGCATCACCGGGTTCAAGCAGGACATCGCATACATCCACGAGGCCTGAGCTTCATCGGTTCGGCGCTCTCGACGGGATAGGGTCGCCGGCGATGGGTGATGCCTGGCTGCGAGCCCTCGTCGCGCTCCCGTTCGGGTTGGCGATCGGAAGCTTCATGACCGTCGTCGCCTCCCGTGTGCCGGCAGGAGAGAGCGTGCTGCGACCGAGGTCGCGGTGCGCGAGCTGTGGCGCACCGATCCGCAACCGCGATAACGTGCCGGTTGTCTCCTGGGTGCTGCTTCGGGGCCGGTGCCGCGAGTGCGGCGAACGCATCTCCGCCCGGTATCCGGCTCTGGAGCTTTCGACGGCCGCGCTCGTGGTCGCGGGCGCGGCGTCGTACGAGCGGGTGTGGGTGGCGGTGATGATCGCGGCCTTCCTCGCCCTGATGCCCGTGATCGCGTGGATCGACATCGAGCGGCGCATCATCCCGAACCGCATCACCTACCCCGCGTTCCTCGCCTTCAGCGGGTACGTCGTGCTGGCATGGCTCTTCGACGGGGGGACCGATCCAATGCGCGCCTTGATCGGCGCGCTCCTGTACGGAGGCGTGTTGTTCGTCGTCGCGGTGATCTCGAGAGGCATGGGCATGGGCGACGTGAAGCTCGCCCTGGTGATCGGCGTCGTGCTCGGTTCGATCGGGCTCAGCTTCGTGGGTGTGGCCGCCGCAGGGGCCGTGCTCTTCGGTGGTATCGGCGGGGTCGTGGCCCTGATCGCCGGGCGCGACCGCAAGTCCATGATCCCGTTCGGCCCCTACATGGCGGCCGGTGCTGTGGTGGCGGCGTTCTGGGGCGAACCCATCGCCGAGTGGTACCTGGGCGCATTCACCGCCACGGTCGTCTGAGCGCTGAAGCAGCGGAACGGTCTCGCGTACCGGAAAAGCCTCCGAAACACTCGAACACACGTTCAGGACGACGTTCGGGCAGATGTTTGACTTGCCCTGTGCCCTGATGTTTCGTGAGCAGGCTCAACAGCACTCCTGTTCGCTGTTGTGACCCACGTGACAGATGTGACTGATGTGACCGATGTGACGGAGGAAGCATGGCCGACGCGCAGCCGTTCGTGACCGGGGGCTTGCTCACGGTCGCGGAGGTCGCTTCGGCTATGCGCGTGTCGAACATGACGGTATACCGGCTCATCAAGAGCGGTGAGCTGCCCGCGGTTCGCGTGGGCAAGGGGTACCGGATCAGGGGTTCGGAGCTGCAGCGCTTCCTCGACGACCGCTCGGTGCGGGTGGAGGAAGCGTAGTGGCGAAGGGGCGCATCGGACTCGACATCGGCTCGACGGCCGTGCGGGCGGTCGAGCTGGCGGGCGGCGACCAGCCGGTCGTGGTCAAGGCCGCCCAGGTGCCGCTTCCTGCGGGAGCCGTCGAGAACGGCGAGGTCAAAGACCCGAGTCTCGTGACCGAGGCGCTCCGCGAGCTGTGGGAGCGCGGCAGCTTCAAGGTCAAACGTGTCTTCATGGGCGTCGGCAACCAGCGAGTGGTCGTGCGTGAGATCGCGCTGCCGTACCTGCCCGAGAAGGAGCTGCGGGCCTCGCTCGGCTTCCAGGTGCAGGAATTCATCCCGATGGCGGTCGACGAAGCGGTGCTCGACTACGACCCGATCGGGGAGTTCGACCAGGACGATCGCCGCATGCTTCGCATGCTGTTGGTCGCGGCTCAGCGGCAGATGGTCGACATCGCCATCTCGGCCGTCACCGGGGCCAAGCTCGAGCCCGTCGGCCTCGACCTCGTGCCCTTCGCCTTGGTGCGATCGGTGGGCACCACCGGCGTCGGCATGGATCTCGAGGAAGAAGGCGACGAGGCCGTCATCGACATCGGCGCCCACGTCACCAACATCGTCGTGCACGCGGGCGGCACCGTGCGATTCGTTCGCATCCTGCCGTCGGGCGGCCGCGACGTGACCCTGGCGATCATGCGGGGCATCGGTGTCGAGGAGGAGATCGCCGAGCGACTCAAGCGCGGTGAGCAGGTCGATCTCGCGGCGGCGCCTGCCGGAGCCGAGGGTGAGCCCGCTGCCCCGTCCGAGCATGAGGGCGACGACGCCGGGGTCGGCGGCTCGGGACCCCCGATGACTCCCGACGACGACCGCGTGAGAGAGATCTCGATGCAACGCGCGGGGAGTTTCGTCGACGAGATCCGCTCGTCGCTCGAGTTCTACACGGCACAGGCCCAGGGCGCCCGCATCGCCCGGGTATTGGTCACGGGCGGAGGCTCGAAGCTCGAGGGACTGCTCGACCTATTGCGGCAACGCATCCCGGTGCAGGTCGATGCGGGCCGGGTGTTCCAGAACGCGCGTTCCCAGCTCTCGCTGTCCGAGGAGGCGCTCGCCGAGGCCGAGCCGGTGCTCGCCGTCGCGGTGGGGCTCGCGATCCCGAGGAGGAACGCGTGAGCCAGGTCAACCTGCTTCCTCCCGACATACTGCAGGCGCAGCGATACCGGCGAACGACCTCCTTGGTGATCCTCGGGGGCATCGTGCTGCTGGTGCTGATCTTCGGCTTCTACCTGCTGCAGGCGAACAGGCTCGGCGGCGTGAACGACGAGATCGCAGCGCAGAACGCAAACAACGCCTCGATCCAGGCGAGCATCGCCGAGAAGCAGAAGTTCGCCGATCTGCAGGCGAGAGCGCAGGCCAAGCAGCAACTCCTGGCGTCCGCCTACGCGGGCGAGACGTCGTTCTCCGCACTGCTCATGGACTTCTCGAGGGTGATCCCCTCCGATGCCTTCGTCGACAGCCTCGCACTGCAGGTGTCGGAGCCCACCACGGAGCCCGCCGAGGGGGTCGTCGCGAGCCTGATCGGCACGATCACCGGAAGCGGCACGGCAAAGACCGTCGACTCGCTCTCGGTGTTCCTCACCCGTCTCGAGCAGGTCAAGGGTTGGGTCAACCCATGGATGTCGACGGTCAGCGAGAACCCCGAGCTCGCCGGCTACGACTACTCGTTGAGCGTCGACCTGACCGACGACGTGGTGACCGATCGCGGAAAGGGAGGCACCTCCGATGCTGCGGGGTAGCCGCGCTCCGATCATCGCGGGCGCCGGCGTGGTGGCCCTGGCGGCGATCCTCGTCTTCTTCCTCGTGCTGCCGAAGATGGGGCAGGTATCGACCGCCGAGGCGGAGCTCGCGGCAGCCCAGGCGCAGCAGCGGACCCTGGAATCGCAGCTCGCGGCTCTGGAGCAGGCGGAGGCAGCCGCACCCGAGGCCAAGGCGGTCATCGAGCGCGTGGAGCGGCAGATCCCGCCGACCGTCGACGAGCCGGGACTCCTGTTGCTCATCAGGAATGCCGCCGCAGGTTCCGCCGTCGCCTTCTCGAACCTCACGCCCGGCACGCCGACGCTCAATGCGACGACGGGCCTGTCGGAGATCCCGCTCGCTGTCACGGCGACGGGGACCTACTTCCAGATCGCCGAGTTCCTCTACAGCATCGAGACGCTGCCCAGGGCCGCCAAGGTGCTCACGATCTCGCTCGCCCCGGGAACCGGCGATGACACCACGACGACGGTGACGAACCTGCTGCAGCTTCAGGCGAGCGTCGTGTTGTACACGAGCGACCAGAGCGCCGGACCGGGCTCCGAGCCCGGCCCGACCGACGATGCCGCGGCGGGGGGAGCGTGACATGCCGCTGACACCACGCGACCGGCGCACCTTGATGATCGGCGGCGGCGTGCTCGCCGTGCTGCTCGTGGGCTTCTTGCTGATGAACCTGTTGTCGGGCGGAGGCGGCGACGAGGCGATCCCGTCGCTGCCGCCGATCACGCTTGGTCCCGACGACGGCGGGCCCGGTCCGTCGGTCTCGCCGACCATCGGGGTGAGCCCGATCCCGGTGTTCTTCGGTCGAGACCCGTTCTCGATCCCACCGGAGCTGTCACCGACAACGGCGACCACGCTCCCTGGCGGCACGACGACGACACCGCCTGGAGGCACGACGACGACACCGCCGGGCGGCGGCACGACGACGACCTCTCCACCGGGAGATCCCGGAGGAGGCGACGACGTCGGCGGCAAGACCGTCGTGCTGATCTCGGTCTTCAGCCAGGGGGGCGAGCCGATGGTGCAGGTCTCGGTCGACGGGCAGATCTTCAGCGACATCGGCATCGGCGACACCTTCGACAACGGGCGATACGAGCTGCGGTCGATCTCCGGTGACTGCGCCACGTTCCTCTTCGGCGACGAGTCGTTCACCCTCTGCGTGAGCTCCGACAAGTAGCAAGCCCCGGCGGCCCGCCCACGGGGGGAGCGGTCGCCGGCGCGGGGGCGGCCTACGGGCCGCCCCCGCCTCACGCCCTCGGAGCCCAGCCGTTCCTGGCGGCCTCGAGCCGTTCCCTATGATGTGCCCCATGCTCCGCATGCTCACCGCCGGCGAATCGCACGGCAAGGCGCTCGTCGCGGTGCTCGAGGGGCTTCCGGCGGGAGTACCGGTCGATCCCGATGCGCTGGCGCACCAGCTCGCCCGACGCCGCCACGGTCACGGTCGCGGCGGACGCCAGCGATTCGAGTCCGACCGGTTCGAGATCATCGCCGGGGTGCGTCACGGTCGCACGATGGGCTCGCCGATCGCGGTGACGATCCCCAATCTCGAGTTCGACGAGAAGTACGCAGAGCTCATGGGCGTCACGGGTGAGATCGACCCCGCCAAGAAGCTCACTCGCCCCCGGCCGGGCCACGCCGACCTCGCCGGCTCGCAGAAATACGGGTTCGATGACGTGCGCAACGTGCTCGAGCGCGCGAGCGCCCGCGAAACGGCCGCCCGCATGACCGCGGGCACGTTCTGTCGTTGGTTCCTGGCCGATCTCGGCCTCGGTCTCGTCTCCCATGTCGTGCGCATCGGGTCGGTGAAGGTTCCGGCTCGCGCCCCGGCGCCGCTTGCCGGTGACGCCGCGACCGTGGACCGCTCGCCCGTGCGCTGCTTCGACCCGAAGTCCTCGAGGGCCATGGTCGCCGAGATCGATCGCCTTCGGAAGGCGCGCGACACCGTGGGCGGGGTCTTCGAGGTGCTGGCCTACGGAGCGCCGCCGGGCCTCGGCTCGTACGTGCACTTCGATCGCAAGCTCGACGGACGCATCGCGCAGGCGCTCATGAGCATCCAATCGGTCAAGGGCGTCGAGATCGGCGATGGATTCGCGACTGCGGCCAGGCCCGGTTCCAGGGCACACGACGAGATCGTCGTGCGAGAGGGGCGCATGACCCGCACGACCTCTCGCGCCGGAGGCATCGAGGGCGGCATGAGCACGGGGGAGCCGATCAGGGTGCGCGCCGCGATGAAGCCCTTCTCGACCGTGCCGAAGCCGCTCGCAACGGTCGACATCGCCACCCGCGAGCCTGCCGTCGCGATCAAGCAGCGGACCGACGTCTGTGCCGTGCCGGCCGGCGGCGTCGTGGGGGAGGCGGTCGTCGCCTTCGAGCTGGCCGATGCGGTGCTCGAGAAGTTCGGCGGCGACTCCCTCGAGGAGACGAGGGGCAATCTGCTCCACTACCGGGATGGCCTCGAGCGATGATCGTCTACCTCGTGGGCATGCCCGGCGCCGGCAAGACCGTGGTCGGTCGTGAGCTCGCGGACCGTCTGGGCGTGCCGTTCGTCGACCTCGACGCCGAGATCGAGCGCGAGCAGGGCCGTGCGATCACCGAGATCTTCGAGGCCCAGGGTGAGCCGGCGTTCCGGGCCCTCGAAGCGGCAGCGCTCGTGAAGGCCGGCGCGAACGATCCGTCGGTGGTCTCGTGCGGAGGCGGCGTCGTGCTCGAGCCCGCGAACCGCATCACGCTTCGCAATACCGGCTCAGTGGTCTATCTCGACGTGCCCCTCGACGAGCTCCGCGAGCGGGTCCGCCCAGCCCAGGACCGTCCCCTGATCCGAGAGGAAGGCGATCTCGAGCGGTTGCTCGCCGAGCGCGGTCCCCTCTATCGCGAGTTCGCCGCCCACGTCGTCGACGGTGCCGCCGCGCCGGGCGAGGTTGCCGACGCGATCGTCGAGGAGCTCCGTTGGTCCGTGTGACCGTACCGATCGCCGGACGTTCCTACGACGTGGTGATCGGGGGCGGCGTGCTCGACCGTGCGGGCGAGCACCTGCCGTCGCTACCGGGGGCGACACGCGCGTTCGTGGTTGCCGACCGGGGGGTCGCCGATCGATGGTTCGACCGGCTCTCGAAGGGCCTCACGGAGCGCGACCTCGCGTGCGTGCTGCTCACGGTGCCGCCGGGCGAGCACGCGAAGACCCTCGACGTCTACGGCACCCTGCTGCATCAGCTCGCCACCCAGGAAGCGCACCGCGACGACGTGGTGGTGGCGCTCGGCGGCGGGTCGGTGGGAGACCTCGCCGGCTTCGTCGCCTCGACCTACATGCGCGGCGTGCCGTTCGTTCAGGTGCCCACGACCCTCACCGCCCAGGTCGATGCCGCCATCGGAGGCAAGACCGCGGTCAACCTACACGAGGGCAAGAACCTGGTGGGAACGTTCTCGCAACCCCGCGTGGTGCTGGCCGATGTCGAGCCGCTCGCAACCCTCGACGAGCGAGACTTCCGGTCGGGACTCGCCGAGGTGGCGAAATACGCCCTCACCCTCGATCTCGAGCTGCTCGACACGTTGGAATCCGACCCGGCCCCGGTGCTTCGTCGCGATCCGATAGCGCTCGAAGCCTTGGTCGCCCGATGCGTGACCGCCAAGGCGCGTACGGTCGCCGACGACGAGCTCGACGTGGGTTCGCGGCTGTTCCTGAACTACGGACATACCGTCGGCCACGCGTTGGAACGTGTCGACGGGTTCGCAGGACGCACCCACGGCGAGGCGATCGCGGTCGGCATGATGTTCGCCGCTCGCCTCGCCGAGGCTCGCGGACTCGCGGCGGCTGGACTGGCCGCTCGCACTGGGCGGCTGCTCAGCTCGCTCGGCCTCGAAGCCGACGGATCGTTGCCGCCTGCAGACGAGGTGCTCGCGGCCTTCCGAATGGACAAGAAGTTCCACGGTGGGGTTCGATTCGTGTTGTTGCGCGACGTGGGAGATCCCGTCGTGGTCGACGATGTGTCCAACGACGAGCTGCGGGCCACGATGCGCGAGATGGGAGCGACCACATGAGGGTGCTGTTCCTGTTCGGACCCAACCTCGGCGCGCTCGGTCGCCGCGATCCCGGGACCTACGGGTCCCAGACGCTGGAGCAGATCATGGAAGAGGTAGGGGAGCGCGCGACGACGCTCGGCCACGAGATCTCCTGGCGCCAGTCCGACCATGAGGGTGACCTCGTCGGCTGGTTGCTCGCCGCGGCGGCCGACGGTGACGAGGCGATCGTCGTGAACCCGGGCGCGCTGTCACATTACTCGTACGCCGTGCGCGACGCGATCGAGGCGTGCGGGCTCCCGGTCATCGAGGTGCACATGTCCCATGTCGCCGCCCGAGAGGAGTTCCGCCGGCATTCGGTGGTCTCCGAGGTCTGCCGGGCGACGATCACCGGTCTCGGGGCCGGTGGCTATCATCTGGCGCTGGAGGCGATGCCGTGGATCACCACGTGAGACGAACCACCCTGGCCGAGCGACTGACCGCCCTCGAGGTCGACGCGCTGCTCGTGACCGGGCTCACCAACGTGCGGTACCTGACAGGCTTCACCGGCTCGAACGGGCACGCCCTGGTCGCGAGCGCGGAGAGCGCCGCGAGTGCCGAGGGCGTGTTCTTCACCGACGGCCGGTACACCGAGCAGTCACGCCACGAGGTGCCCGACATGCACCGAGTGACGTACACGGCCGCGTTCGGCGAGGCGCTCGCAGCCGAGGTCGCGCAGCTCGGCGTCGAACGGCTCGGATTCGAGGCGCACGAGGTGACCGTCCGTGCACACGAGCGACTAGTGGCGGCGCTCCCGGGCGGCGTCGAGCTGGTTGCCTGCGACGAGCTGGTCGAGCGGGTCCGCTGGGTGAAGGACGACGAGGAGATCGACCTGCTGAACCGAGCCCAGGCCGTGACCGACCAGGCCTTCGACGACGTGCTCGAAACGATCGCGCTCGGCATGACCGAACGCCATGTGGCTCGTCAGCTCGAGGAGCTGCTCCGCCGCGACGGCGCCGACGGGCTCTCGTTCGACTCGATCGTGGCGTTCGGTGAGAACGCCGCGGAGCCCCACCACGAGCCCACCCATCGCTCTCTCGAAGAAGGCGACATCATCAAGATGGATTTCGGTGCCCTGTACGGTGGCTACCACGCCGACATGACTCGCACGGTCGCGTTCGGCCAACCTGCGGCCGAGCTCCGCAAGATCCATGACACCGTGCGCCAGGCGCAGCAAGCGGGCATCGACGCCGTGCATGAAGGCGCCACGGGCGCTGAGGTCGATGCGGCCGCCCGCGGCGTGATCGAGGGTGCCGGCTACGGCGACGCCTTCAGCCACGGACTGGGCCACGGCGTCGGCCTCGACATCCACGAGGGGCCGAGGCTCGGTCGTGAGTTCGCGGAGCACACGCTTCCCGCCCGCACGGTCGTCACCGTCGAACCTGGCATCTACGTCCCCGGTCTCGGCGGCGCGCGCATCGAGGACATGGTGGAGGTCACGCCCGACGGATGCCGTGTGCTCGGCAACGCCTCGCGCGAGCTGATCGAGCTGTGAGCGTTTCCACGAACGACTTCAAGAACGGCATGACTCTCGAGCTCGACGGAGTGCTGTTCCAGATCATCGAGTTCCAGCACGTGAAGCCGGGCAAAGGCGGCGCGTTCGTTCGTTCGAAGCTTCGGAACGTGAAGTCGGGCGCCGTGCTCGAGCGCACCTTCAACGCCGGCGTGAAGGTCGGGCTCGCGATCGTCGAGCGGCGCGACTTCCAGTACCTCTACCCCGAGAGCGACGACTTCGTGTTCATGGACCTCGAGACGTACGACCAGATCCACGTGCCGCGCGCGATCATGTCGAGCGCGACCGATTACCTCACCGAAGGGGCCACCGCGCAGATCGCCACGCACGAAGGTGTGCCGATCTCGGTCGATCTGCCCGCATCGTCGGTCCTCACGATCATCAAGTGCGACCCCGGCGTGAAGGGCGACACGCGCACCGGCGCGCTGAAGCCCGCGACCCTCGAGACCGGCGTCGTCGTGAACGTTCCTCTGTTCGTCGAGGAAGGCGAACGCATCAAGGTCGACACGAGAAGCGGCGAGTACATGGAACGCGTGAAGGCCTGAGCGCGGGTCGTTGGGTGGCCAGTGACCACACGCCGTGAGGCCCGTCGGCTCGCGATCGACATCCTCTATCAGGCGGACGTGACGGGCGACGATCCCTCGCTGGTCCTCGGGTCATGGGCGGAAGCGGGCCGTGCCGTTCCCCCGTTCGCACGATCGCTGGTCGAGGGCGTCGCCGAACACGGACCCTCGATCGACCTGCTGCTCGAGGAGCATGTGAAGGGCTGGACGGTGGCCCGCATGGCCGCGCTCGACCGCACGATCTTGCGGGTGGCGATCGAGGAACTGCGCTACCGCGACGACGTGCCCGACTCGGTCGCGATCAGCGAGGCGGTCGAGACCGCAGCCGAACTCTCATCGGACGAGTCGAAGGCCTTCGTGAACGGCATCCTCGGGAAGATCGCCCGAGCGTGACGCCGGCTCGAGACTATGCCTGAGCCGGCGGCGGGTCGGTCGGCTCGCTGGGCTGCGGCGTCGGTGTCGGTGTCGGAGCCGGTGTCGGTGTCACCGCGGGGGGTGCGACCACCGGCGGCTGTGGCTCCGGCGTGGGTGTCGGTGAGGAAGCCTGCGCCTCGTCGCCTTCCTTCAGACCCTTCTTGAACTCGCCCGAGGAACGGCCGAGGTTCCGCGCGATCTCGGGGAGCTTCGTCGCGCCGAAGATGACGGCGATCGCCACGATGCCCACGATGACCCATTCGTTCATGCGGTTGCCACTTCCTTTCCGTTCATCGGCCGATCGTCGGGAACCGACCCTCGAGGATCGGGCGGTACCACCAGTCTACGCCGGGGCTTCCTCGATGGCCACGAGCGGCCTCGTTGTCCATGTGGGCGCACGCCGGTATGCTCGGGCGACAGCGCTTCCCCCTTTAAGTCCGGTCCTGAGAGGCCGGGAAGGGAGTACCCGAAGATGACGCAGCACATCCGTCGCGCCTCCTCGCATGTCCGAGGGGGCGTCCGCGTATGAGCGCGCAGGCCGAGTTGCTCGACGGAGACGACATCCGACGGGCGATCACGCGCATCGCGCACGAGATCATCGAACGCGACAAGGGCGCAGCCGGCCTGGTGCTCGTCGGCATCGCGAATCGAGGTGATCACCTCGCTCGCCGGCTCGCCGAAGAGATCGAGCGGATCGAGGGGACGCGAGTACCGGTCGGCGTGCTCGATATCACGTTCTATAGAGACGACATCGGGCTTCGTGCCGAGGCGCCCGAGGTGCAGGAGACTCGCATCGACGTCGACATCACCGGCCGAACGGTGGTGCTCGTCGACGACGTGTTGTTCACGGGCCGCACGATCCGCGCCGCCATGGACGCCCTCAACGACTTCGGACGACCCGCGCGCATCCGGCTCGCCGTCCTGGTGGACCGCGGTCATCGCGAGCTGCCGATCCGTGCCGATTTCGTCGGGAAGAACGTACCGACGCGGCGCGACCATGACGTTCGCGTGCGGGTTCGCGAGCTCGACGGCGACGACGCAGTGCTGATCCAGGAACCCGCAACCGAACAGGCGCTCAAGCAGCGAAGCGGTAGCGCCACTGACGAACAGGCGCTCAAGCAGCGAAGCGGTAGCGCAACTGAAGGAGTCGCGAGATGAACAGGCATGTGCTCTCCATGCACGATCTCTCAGCCGACGACGTCGTTCGAGTGCTCGACACCGCGGAGAGCTTCCGGGAAGTGGGGTCGCGCGTCATCAAGAAGGTGCCGGCACTGCGCGGTCGCACCGTGGTGAACCTCTTCCTCGAAGATTCCACGCGTACGCGCATCTCGTTCGAGCTCGCCGCCAAGCGCCTGTCGGCCGACGTGATCAACTTCTCGGCCAGCGGATCGAGCGTTGCCAAGGGCGAGAGCCTGAAGGACACCGCGCTCACCTTGCAGGCGATGGGCGCCGACGCGATCGTCATCCGGCACTCCTCGAGCGGCTCGCCGCTCCAGCTCACGAAATGGGTCGACGGTCATGTGCTGAACGCCGGCGACGGCACGCACGAGCACCCGACGCAGGCGCTGCTCGACCTCTACACGATGCGCGAGAGACTCGGGCACCTCGAGGGGCTCCGCGTGGCGATCGTGGGCGACGTGTTGCATTCGAGGGTGGCTCGATCGCTCTGCTTCGGCCTCGTGAAGATGGGCGCCGACGTCACCCTGATCGGCCCGCCGACGCTGATCCCACCCGATGCACCATCGTGGGGCGTGCAGGTGAGCTACGACATCGACGGCGTCATCCCGAAGCTCGATGTCTGCTACATGCTCCGCGTGCAGCGCGAGCGCCAGCGGCTCGAATACTTCCCCAGCGTTCGCGAGTACAACCGGTTGTTCGGCCTGACGGCGGCTCGTGCCGCGGTGTTGCCCGAACGCTCCCTGATCATGCACCCCGGGCCGATGAACCGCGGCGTCGAGATCGACTCCGACGTCACCGACCTGCCCGGCGCAGTGATCGAGGAACAGGTGACGAACGGCATCGCGGTGCGCATGTCCCTGCTCTACCTGTTGCTCGGTGGCGGCGTCTCGCGAGCACGCTCTGACGCGACCGAGGAGCTCGAGGTGGCCCGTGCCTGAGGCGGTGCTGTTCCACGCCGCGCGGGTGATCGATCCGGTGACCGGATCCGACGACGTCGCCGACGTGCTGGTGGCCGGCGATCGGATCGAGGCGGTCGGCCGAGGCCTCGATCCCCAGGGCGCGGAGGTGCTCGAGTGCGACGGGCTGGTCCTCGCACCGGGACTCGTCGATCTGCACACGCACCTGCGCGAGCCGGGTGCCGAGCACAAGGAGACGATCGCGACAGGGACCAGAGCCGCCGCCGCCGGAGGGTTCACCGCCATCTCCTCCATGGCCAACACCGATCCGGTCACCGATCACGCCGGCATCGTCGCCGAGATCCGCGACAAGGCTGCCGAGGCAGGGCTCGCCGACGTGTATCCCGTGGGCGCGATCACGAAGGATCTCGCAGGCGAGTCGATGGCCGAGCTCGGCGAGATGGTCGAGGCGGGAGTGCGCATGTTCAGCGACGACGGCAACTGCGTGCCGACGGCGCGCACGCTTCGCAACGCGCTCGTCTACGCCAAGGCATTCACGGCCGAGATCGTCATCGCCGACCATTGCGAGGATGCCTCGCTCGTGGCCGGCGGGCACATGCACGAGGGTGCGCACTCGTATTCCCTTGGACTCGCCGGAAGGCCCGCCGAGGCCGAGGAGATCATCGTGGCCCGCGACTTGGCGATCGCGCACGCCACGGCCGGCCGCATCCATATCTGTCATGTCTCGAGTGCGCGCGCGGTCGAGCTGATCAGGCGAGCGAAGCGCGATGGGGTGCGCGTGACGGCCGAGGTGACGCCACACCACCTCGTGTTCACCGATGACGATCTACTCGGCTACGACACGAACTTCAAGGTGAACCCGCCACTTCGCACCGCCGAGGATCGCGAGGCGCTGCGCGCCGGACTGGCCGACCGCACGATCGACGCGATCGCGACCGATCACGCGCCGCATGCCGTGGAAGAGAAGGAATCGGAGTTCGACCAGGCGCCACCCGGCACGATCGGCCTCGAGACTGCACTTGCGGCCGTGCTGACGCACCTCGTGGAGCCGGGCATCATCGATCTGAAGCGGGCGATCGAGGCGATGTCGGCGACGCCGGCGCGCATCGTCGGCGCCGCCGGGCACGGCGGCTCGATCGAACCCGGACGTCCGGCGAACCTCGTGGTATTCGACGCGGCCGAGTCCTGGGTGGTCGAGCCTCCGTTCGCGTCGAAGGCTCGCAACAGCGCGTTCATCGGACGCGAGCTCACGGGTCGTGTTCGCCACACGATGCTCCGAGGAACGCTCACCGTCACCGACGGCAAGGTGAGCCGGTAGCATGGCGATCGCTAGTCCAGAGCAGACTAGTCACAGAGCTCGGGGCCCCGCCGCCGTGTGCGTGCTCGAGGACGGCAGCGCCTTCCTCGGCACCCTCTTCGGCGCCCATGGGGAATCCTTCGGCGAAGCCGTGTTCAACACCGGCATGTGCGGCTACCAAGAGGTGCTCACCGATCCTTCGTACGCGGGACAGATCGTGGTCATGACCTCGCCGCACCAAGGCAACTACGGCATGAACGCCGACGATCCGGAGTCGAGCGCTATCCAGGTGGCCGGCTTCGCGGTTCGCGAAGCATCGCGGCGTGCGTCGTCGTGGCGGGCAGAGGCCGCCTTGGGTGAGTCGCTCGAGGCCGCCGGCATCACCGGCATCGAGGGCATCGACACGCGCCGGCTCACCCGAGCCTTGCGCGATCGAGGGTCGATGCGCGCCGCCGTCTCTTCGGTCGATCTCGACGCCGAGTCGCTGCTCGAACGCGTGCGGGCGACGCCGGGCATGAACGGCGCCGATATGGCGCGCAGCGTGAGCACGGCCGAACCGTACGAGGCGTCCGCTTTGGTGGGTTCGGCGAACCCCGACGTGGGGCCCGTGTTCCGTGTGGCCGCCTACGACTACGGTCTGAAGCGCAACATCTTGCGGAGGTTGGCCGCCGCCGGCATCGAGGCGACCGTCTTCCCGGCCGAGACCCCGGCTGCGCAGATCGCGACCGGAGGCTACGACGGGGTGTTCCTGTCGAACGGACCGGGCGACCCGGCAGCGACCGCGTACGGGGTCGCGGCCGCGAGAGAGCTGCTGGGCGCGGTGCCCGTCTTCGGCATCTGCCTCGGCCACCAGCTGCTCGGGCTCGCGCTCGGCGGCCGCACGTTCAAGATGCCGTTCGGACATCGGGGCGTGAACCAGCCCGTCAAGAACCTCGAGACCGGCACCGTCGAGATCACGAGCCACAACCACGGCTTCGCGGTCGACCCCCACGGGTGGAAGCGAGACGACGGGGGGGTGGCGCACACCGATCGTGGGCGGGTGGCCCTCACCCACTGGAACCTCAATGACGGCACCCTCGAGGGTTTGCGATGTCTGGATGTGCCCGCCTTCGGCGTGCAGTACCACCCCGAGGCGGCACCCGGCCCACACGATTCCCGCTACCTCTTCGACGACTTCCGCTCGCTGATGGCCGGGGGCACGGGGGATCGTGCGCTGATGCCGAGGCGAACGGACATCGACTCGATCCTGGTGGTCGGTTCAGGGCCGATCGTGATCGGACAGGCGTGCGAGTTCGACTACTCGGGCACGCAGGCGTGCAAGGCGCTGCGCAACGAGGGGTTCAGGGTCACGCTCGTGAACTCGAACCCCGCGACGATCATGACCGACCCTCAGTTCGCCGACCGCACCTACATCGAGCCGCTCACGCCCGATTCGGTGCTCGCGATCTGTGAACGGGAGCGCCCCGACGCGCTGTTGCCGACCCTCGGCGGCCAGACCGCTCTGAACGTCGCGGTCACGCTCGCGGAGTCCGGGGATCTCGACCGCCTCGGCATCAGGCTCATCGGGGCGTCGCTCGAGGCGATCCATCGAGCGGAAGACCGCAGCGCCTTCAAGGAAGCGATGATGAAGGCAGGCCTCGACGTGCCGCGGGCCGGCACCGCAACGACGCTCGACGAGGCACTCGCGCTCGGCGAGGCGATCGGGTTCCCGCTCATCGTGCGCGCCTCGTTCACGATGGGCGGCGGCGGCAGCGGTTTCGCGGCCGACCGGCACGAGCTCGCGTCGCTCGCGGCCCGAAGCCTCGAGATCTCGCCCGTCTCGGAGATCCTGGTCGAGGAGTCGATCGCCGGTTGGAAGGAGTTCGAGCTCGAAGTGATGCGCGACGCCGACGACAACGGCGTCATCGTCTGCTCGATCGAGAACGTCGATCCGATGGGCGTGCACACCGGCGACTCGATCACCGTTGCGCCGCAGCAGACCCTGACCGATCGGGAGTACCAGCAGATGCGCGACGCGGCGCTGCAGGTGCTCCGCGTGATCGGTGTCGAGACCGGGGGCTCGAACGTGCAGTTCGCGGTCGACCCTGCCACCGGGCGCCAGGTGCTCATCGAGATGAACCCGAGGGTCTCGCGCTCGAGCGCACTGGCCTCGAAAGCGACCGGGTTCCCGATCGCGACGATCGCGGCGCTGCTCGCGGTCGGCTACCGCCTCGACGAGATCACGAACGACATCACGGGCGAGACACCTGCGTCGTTCGAGCCGACGCTCGACTACGTGGTGGTGAAGGTGCCACGGTTCGCGTTCGAGAAGTTCCCAGAGGCCGACCCGGTGCTCACCTCGACGATGAAGTCCGTCGGCGAGGTCATGGCGATCGGACGCACGTTCAAGGAAGCGCTCGGAAAGGCGTGGCGAGGCATGGAGAAGACCGGCTTCGACCTCGGCCACGAGCTCGAGTCCGGCCCGACGAGCGCCACCGACGAGGGCCTGCTCGCATCGATCGTCGTGCCCGCCGAAAGGCGGTTGCACCTGGTGGAGGGTGCGCTCGCCGCCGGCCATACCGTCGACGAGGTCGCCGCCGCGAGTGGCGATCGACCCGTGGTTCGTCGATCAGATCGCGCAGATCCTCGACGAGGTGGAAGCGCTGCGAGACCAAACGCTGGCGGACCTCTCCGCCCACGATCTCACCGAGGCCAAGCGCGTCGGCCTGTCCGACGCTCGACTCGCCCTGTTCACCGGCTCGACCGAGACGGCCGTGCGACGGCACCGCGACGCCCTCGGGGTGCAACCCGTCTTCAAGACGGTGGACACGTGCGCGGGTGAGTTTCCCGCGCGGACGCCGTACCACTTCTCGACCTACGAGCAGGAAACCGAGGTCACCCCTGCCGAGCGGCCGCGGATCGTGATCCTCGGCTCGGGTCCGAATCGCATCGGACAAGGCATCGAGTTCGACTACGCATGCGTGCACGCTGCGTTCGCGCTCGAGGAAGCCGGGTTCGAGTCGGTGATGGTGAACTCGAATCCCGAGACGGTCTCGACCGATTACGACACCTCGAGCCGCCTCTATTTCGAGCCGCTTTCGTCCGAGGACGTGCTCGCCGTGTGTCGCGCCGAACAGCCCGCCGGCGTGATCGCGCAGCTGGGAGGCCAGACCCCTCTGCGCCTGGCGCGCGTGCTCTCCGACGAGGGCTTCGAGGTGCTCGGCACATCGCCCGATGCGATCGATCTGGCCGAGGACCGTGGCAAGTTCGCCGAGGTCCTCGCCGAGCTCGAGATCGCGGCCCCCTCTCATGGCCAAGCGCGAACGATCGACGAAGCGTCGGTCGTCGCCGCGCGCATCGGCTACCCGGTGGTCGTGCGTCCCTCGTACGTGCTGGGCGGCCGGGCGATGGAGATCGTGTACGGCGCCGACGAGCTCGAGACCTTCGTGCGAACGGCCGCGGAAGCCTCGCCCGATCACCCGGTGCACATCGACCGCTTCCTCGAGGGTGCGATCGAGGTCGACGTCGACGCCGTGGCCGATGCTCACGGCGCGGTCTTCGTCGGAGCGGTCATGGAGCACATCGAGGAAGCCGGTGTGCATTCGGGCGACTCGAGCTGCCAGATCCCGCCGGCGACGCTCAGCGACGACGAGCTCGACGCGATCGAGAACATCACGAGGCGTCTCGCGCGCCGTCTCGGGGTGATCGGCTTGCTGAACCTTCAGCTCGCCGTGAAGGACGAGCGCATCTGGGTGATCGAGGCCAACCCCCGCGCGTCGAGAACGGTGCCCTTCGTCTCGAAGGTCGTGGGCGTCTCTCTCGCCCGGGTCGCCACCCTGGTGCTCACCGGCCGGAGCCTCGCCGACCTCGAGTCAGAAGGCGTGCTTCCTCAAGACCCCCATCACTATCGCCATCTGTCGTACACGAGCGTCAAGGCGGCCGTCCTTCCCTTCGGGCGCTTCCCAGGCGTCGATACCGTGCTCGGGCCCGAGATGAAGTCCACCGGCGAGGTCATGGGGGTCGACGCTGACTCGGGTATGGCGCTCGCCAAGGCCATGGTCGCCGCCGGGCACGCCTTGCCCACGAACGGCACGGTCTTCGTGAGCGTGGCCAACCGGGACAAGCGGGCGATCGTGTTCCCCGCCAAACGGCTGGCCGATCTCGGGTTCCGCCTGGTCGCCACGGGCGGCACCGCCGGGGTCTTGCTGAGAGCGGGCATCGAGGTCGAGCGGGTGGCGAAGGTGAGCGAAGGATCCGAGAACGTGGCGGCGATGATCCGCGCCGGCAGCATCGACGTGGTGATCAACACGCCCTTCGGGCGGGGTTCTCGCACCGACGGGTACTTCATCAGGACCGCGGCGGCGAGCGCCGGGGTCCCGTGCATCACCACGCTGCCCGGCGTCTTCGCGGCGGTGCGTGGCATCGAGGCGCTCCTCGGCTGCCCGACCGAGCCGCGATCGATCCAGGAGTACCATGCCGAGGCCATGGCCGAGCCGACGCAAGTGCGTCTCACGTTCGAACGAGCGGCGGCCGCCACGAGCGCAGGGGAGCTGCCGGTGTGACGCAGGTCCGCGCCGAGGTGCTGTCGACGAGGAAGCTCGCGGCCTATCACTCGCTCACCCTGGTCGCGCCCGAGATCGCGGAGAAGGCGAGGCCGGGTCAGTTCCTCGCGGTGAAGATGCCCGAAGGCAGAGACTTCCTGCTACGTAGGCACTTCGCGATCCACCAGGCTTCCAGACGGGGAGGATGGGCGGGCACGCTCGAGTTCGTGGCCGACCCACAGGGCCCGGGCAGCGAGTGGCTGGCGTCGGTGACGGCGCACGAGTTCCTCGATGTGATCGGGCCGCTGGGCACCGCCTTCTCGTATCCGAAGCGGCACACGAATTGCCTCCTGGTCGCCGAAGGCCACGGCGCGGCTTCCCTCTACTTCCTCGCCCAAGAGCTCTCGGCGCGTCACAAGCGGGTTGACATGATCGTGGGCGCGCCCACGTGGGAGAAGGTCTTCAAGCCGATCGAGGGCAAGCGGCTCTCCCAGACGATCTCGATCATGACGAGCGACGGGACGCTGGGCGAACGCGGCCAGGTCATCGACGCGCTGCCGGAGATGGTCGAAGCCACGGGCACCGAGGTGCTGTACGCGGCCGCGCCTTCGGCCACGCTCGCCCGGATCGCGGGCTTCTGCACGCAACGCGGCATCCCCTCGCAGGTCGCGGTCGAGGAGCGCATGGGCTGTGGGGTCGGTCTGTGCCACACGTGCGTGGTGCCGGTCGCACGCAAGGACGGCAGCGGCTATGACCACCTGCGGTCGTGCGTCGACGGTCCGGTCTTCAATCCGGCGAGGGTGTTGTGGGACCGATGGCTCTCCGAGGCGCCCACGATGCTCCCGACCCCCCCCGAGGGTTTGCCGGTGGTGCGCTCGTGGCCGGGGTGAGACGCTCGCTCGCGGTCGATCTGGGCGGCGTCGTGATGCCGACGCCCGTCATGATCGCCGCCGGCTGTGCGGGAACCGGAAGCGAGCTGTCGGGTCTCGTCGACCTCCGCAAGGTGGGCGCGGTGGTGAGTCGCACGATCACCGTGGAGCCCGAGAAGGGTTCGCCGACGCCGCGCCTCGCGGAATCCGCATCCGGGGCCGTGTGGTCGACCGGATTGCAGAATCCCGGGATCGACGCGTTCGTGGCCGACGAGCTTCCACGCCTGGCGAGCCTGCCTGTCCACGTCGTGGTGTCGATCGCGGGTGGAAGCGTCGAGGAATACGTGCGGCTCACCGGTGCTCTCCAGGGGCGAGCCGACGTCTCGGCGATCGAGGTGTATCTCTCTGGGCCCGATGTGGAGCTCGGGCGCGCGATGCTCGGTGTGCATGTGGACCGCGCGGCCGAGGTCGCGGGCGCGGTCGCCCGCATGTCCATGGTGCCGGTCTTCGCGAAGCTGCCCATGCACGCCTCGGAGCTCCCCGAGATCGCGCGGGCAGTGGTTCGGGCAGGGGTCTCGGGCCTAACGATCGGTGGATCCCCTCCGGCCCTCGATGTGCGATCCGATCGCTTGCGTCCCGGCCTCGGCGGGGTCACCGGCTGGCTGAGCGGACCCGCATTGTTGCCCATGACCCTTCGGGGGATCTTCGATGCCTCGCGTGCGGTGCCCGACACGCCAGTGATCGCCGCCGGCGGCATCTGTTCTGGAAGAGACGCGGTCAAGGCGTTCCTCGCCGGGGCGTGGGCGGTGCAGCTGGGCACGGCGACGTTGATCGACCCGCACGCTCCCGTGACGGTCGCCCAGGGCATCGTGGACTACCTGAAGGGGAAAGGACTCACGTCGCCTGCCGATCTGCGAGCGCGGCTGCGAGTGCCCGCATCGTTCGGTGCCGTCGATGCGGGGAGCAGGCCCCCATGATCCCGCGCCCGGCCAACCCGTTGGTGGTCGCGCTCGACGTCAGCGATCTCGCCACGGCCGAGCGGCTGGCGGCCGACCTCGCGCCTCATGCGGGCATGCTCAAGGCCGGGTTGGAGCTCTGTTGGGGTGAGGGACCCGAGGCGATCCGGCGCATCGCGATGCATGGCCCGGTGTTCGCCGACGCGAAACTGCACGACATCCCGAATACGGTCGAGCACGCGGCCGCCAACATCGCGCGACTCGGCGTTGCGATGCTCACCGTGCACGCGCTCGGGGGCGACGCGATGATGCGCGCGGCCCTTCATGGCGCGGCGCGGGGGGCGGACCAGGCCGGTCATGCCATGCCATCGGTGGTCGCCGTGACCGTGCTGTCGTCGATGGCGGGGGAGGAGCTCGCCTCGCCCGCCTCGCTCGCGTTCGAGGCGAGAACGGCGGGCCTCGACGGTGTCGTGGTGTCGGGTGAGGACGTGCGCGACGTGCGCGACGTCTGCGGCGAGGAGTTCTGTCTCGTCGTGCCGGGCATCCGTCCGCACGGCGCGAACGGCGACGATCAGGTCCGCGTTCTGACGCCGTCTGAAGCCCTCGATGCGGGCGCGGACTACTTGGTCGTGGGCCGACCGATCACGGGCTCGGCCGATCCCGTCGGGGTCGCCAGAGGCATCGTGCTCGGCGTTCGATGACGCTCGGCCATTCCCGCGCAGGCGCAGAGAAACCGCAGGTCGTCGACCACATCGCGCGTTGTAGGCGTTCGGGGGCCATGCGTATACTCGCCGGGTTCTCGTTCCGGGTCCACCATGATCCCGGGCTCTTCCACTCACGAAGGAGCGCATGATGGCTCTACCGCAGTTGACCCCGGAACAGCGCGCTGAGGCCCTTCAGAAGGCGGCCATCGCGCGGAAGGCTCGCGCCGAGCTGAAGGGCGAGCTCAAGTCCGGGAAACTCTCGCTGCAGCAGGTGTTGAAGCGCGACGACAACACCGTCGGGAAGATGAAGGTGTCGGTGGTTCTCGAATCGCTGCCGGGCGTCGGGAAGGTTCGCGCCGGCAAGATCATGGAAGAGCTCGCCATCAGCGCGACGCGTCGAGTGCGCGGCCTGGGCGCGAAGCAGCGCGAACAGCTGCTCGCCAAGTTCGCGAAGTAAACCTGCCTTGGCCGGTCGCCCCCAGGCCGATCCTCCCCCAACAGATCGCGCAGCATCCGATCCCAAGGGCATCCTGTTCGTCATCGCGGGCCCGTCGGGCGTCGGAAAGGGAACGCTGGTTCACGAGGTGCGTTCGCGGGTGCCGCATGGCTTCGTCCTGTCGGTCAGCGCCACCACGCGCCGACCACGTCCCGGCGAGGTCGACGGCACCGACTACTACTTCGTCGACGACGCCGGCTTCGACCGCATGGTGAGTGACGGCGAGATGCTCGAATGGGCGGAGGTCTTCCACGGTCATCGGTACGGCACACCCGCCGGCCCCGTGGAGCTGCATCGTGAGGCCGGCCGCGACGTGATGCTCGAGATCGACGTCGAAGGCGCTCGCTGGGTGCGTGAACGTGTTCCCGACGCCGTCATGATCTTGCTGAGTCCGCCTTCTCGGGCAGAGCTCGAGCGGCGCCTGCGGTCTCGCGGCACCGATTCCGACGAGGGCATCGCCGAACGTCTGGCCAAGGCGGACTGGGAGCTGTCACAACGCGATCTCTTCGATCACCATGTGATCAACGACGACCTCGACAGAGCATCGTCGCAGGTCGCTGCTATCATCGAGTCCTCGCGCGCTCGCACGTCGCCCAACGTTCCGACAGGTCGCCGGACGGCCGCGCACGACCCCACGGAGGACCCTTCCGAATGATCGAACCCAAGATCGACGATCTGCTCGCCGCCGTCGACTCGAAGTACTCGCTCGTGATCTTGGCGGCCAAGCGGGCCCGCGAGATCAACAGCTACTACAACCAGCTCGGTGAAGGCCGCGGCGAGTTCGTGCCGCCACTGGTCGAGAGCGGCTTCAGCAACAAGCCACTGTCGATCGCCCTCGAGGAGATCGCCGAGGGAAAGATCGCCTACGAGCGTCCCGAGGAACCCGCCGAGGCCGAGTAGCGGTGCTCGCGGGCCGCAGGGTCCTGCTCGGCGTCACGGGGGGCATCGCGGCGTACAAGGCGGCTCACCTGGTGCGCCTGCTGACCGCGGGCGGCGCCGAGGTCACCGTGGTCATGACCGAGTCCGCTGCCCGCTTCGTCGGCGCCGATACCTTCGCCGCGCTCACCGGAAGGCCGGTTCACGCGTCGCTGTGGGAGCGCCCCGGCGAGGTGCTGCACGTGCGGCTGGCGCACGAGGCCGACCTCGTGGTCATCGCACCGGCCACCGCCAACCTGCTCTCCAAGATCGCGACCGGGCTCGCCGATGACCTGCTGAGCTCGGTGCTGCTCGAGTACCGCGGCCCCGTGATCGTCGTTCCCGCGATGCACACCGGCATGTGGGAGCACCCTGCGACGCAGGCCAATGTCGGCACGCTTCGTGAGCGCGGCGTTCGGTTCGTAGGTCCAGCGAGCGGCCCGCTCGCTCACGGTGACGAGGGCATCGGCCGCATGGCCGAGCCCGAGGAAGTGGTCGAGCACGTGTCGGCGGTCCTCACCGACGCAGCCGGCGATCTCGCAGGCCGAGTTGTGGTCGTCACGGCCGGATCGACACACGAAGCCATCGACCCGGTTCGCTTCATCGGGAATCACTCGAGCGGCATGATGGGCATCGCGGTCGCCGCCGAGGCGGCCCGCCGAGGCGCCGACGTGCGCCTGGTCCTCGGGCCGGCGCGCCTCTCGCCGCCGTCAGGCCTCGCGGTCAAGCATGTGACGACGGCCGAACAGATGCGCTCCGCAGTGCTGGAAGCGGCGGCGGGTGCCGACGTGGTGGTGATGGCTGCGGCCGTCGCCGACTTCCGCCCCAAGCAGGCCTCAGCCGGCAAGCTCAAGAAGGAGGACGGCACGCCCGACCTCGCGCTCGAACCAACGCCAGACATCTTGAGTGACCTTGGCCAGGTCCGTAGGCCCGGACAGGTGCTGGTCGGATTCGCGGCCGAGACCAGCGACGTCGAGGCCGCCGGACGGTCGAAGCTCGAGCGCAAGGGTGCCGACCTGCTCGTCGCCAACGAGGTGGGGAGAGCCGGCACCGGCTTCGGGTCCGATACGAATCACGCCGCGATCATCGACTCCTCTGGCGACGATGTGGCGCTGCGCGACTGGACCAAGGCCGAGCTCGCGAAGGCTCTCGTCGACCGCATCGTCACGCGCTTGTCGGCGGCGGGCTGACCTCGAGGCCCGCGCTGACGGGCGTCGGAGTCGGGGGCTAGACTCCGGCCCATCATGAGCCAGCCCTACCTGTTCTCGTCGGAATCCGTGACCGAGGGGCACCCCGACAAGCTCGCCGACCAGATCTCCGACTCGATCCTCGACTCCTTCCTCGCCAAGGACCCCGGCAGCCGGGTCGCCTGCGAGACCCTCGTCACCACCGGGCTCGTCTTCGTGAGCGGTGAGATCACGCTCGCGGAAGGGTGGGTTGACGTTCCCTCGATCGTGCGTTCGACGATCACCGAGGTCGGCTACACCGATGCCAAGTTCGGCCTCGACGGCGAGACCTGCGGGGTCTTGACGGCGATCCAGGAACAGTCTCCCGACATCGCGCGCGGCGTCGACGACGCGCTCGAGCATCGGGCAGACCGTTCCGGCGATCCGCTCGACCAGCTGGGCGCCGGCGACCAGGGCATGATGTTCGGCTATGCCTGCCGCGAGACGGACGAGCTCATGCCCCTGCCGATCGCCATGGCCCACCGATTGTCCCGCCGCCTCGCCGACGTCCGCAAGGCCGGCGTGGTGCCCTACCTGCGTCCCGACGGGAAGAGTCAGGTTTCCCTCGAGTACGAGGCCGGCAGGCCGGTGCGGGTCGATACGGTATTGATCAGTGCGCAGCACCGCGAGGAAGTCGACGTCGAGACGCTGCTGAAACCAGACATCGAGGCGGAGGTGATCGACCCGGTGCTCCGGGAGTTCCCCGAGCTCGACGCCTCGGGTGTCAGGGTGCTCGTGAACCCCACGGGACGTTTCGAGATCGGAGGTCCGAAGGCCGACACCGGGCTCACGGGCCGCAAGATCATCGTCGACACCTACGGCGGCTACGCGCCGCACGGCGGCGGCGCGTTCAGCGGCAAGGACCCGACGAAGGTCGACCGTTCGGGGGCGTACATGGCGAGGTTCGTCGCGAAGAACATCGTGGCGGCGGGGCTCGCCGATCGAGCGCAGCTGCAGCTCGCCTACGCGATCGGCACGGCCCACCCTGTGAGCCTGTGGCTCGATACGTTCGGCACCGAACAGGCCGACCCCGAGAAGATGCGATCCGTGGTGTGGGAGATCTTCGACTTCCGGCCGGCGGCGATCATCCGCGACCTCGACCTGGCCCGGCCGATCTACCGTGAGACAGCCGCCTACGGCCACTTCGGCCGCAAGGAGTTCCCGTGGGAGGGGACCGACCGCGTCGACGACCTCCGCGCCGCCTTCGCCTAGTTGGGGACCGCTCGCCGGGCCGGTCGAGATCTGCGTCGACCGGCCGCTGCTGAGCCTCGATCGCACGTTCACCTACGACCTGCCGGCCGAGATCGGCGCCGGGGTCGGATCTCTCGTGCAGGTGCCGTTCCATGGACGTGCTGTGCGGGCCTGGGTCCTGGGGCCGACCGATGACGTGCCGGACCGGGTGCTGGCGGTTCGCAAGCTCGTCTCGCCGACCCGGTGGTTCGACGACCGCGGACTCGCGCTCTGCCGGTGGGTGAGTGAGCGTTACGTGGCGCCGCTGGCCGCCGTGTTCCCCCGCGCGACTCCGCCCCGCGTCGCGGGCGAGGAGGATCGTGCACTCGCGGCCGCGCATCGCGAGATCGCCTCACCCGCAACGGTCGCCGACGTGCTCGGTGAGCACCGCCGAGGTCGGGATCTGTTGCTCGCCATCGCAGACGGAGCGGCGGGCGCCTGGCTGCTGCGACCCGTGCCCGAGCACGAAGCACTCGCCGTCGTCGAGTCGGTGTCTGCCTGCGTCGGGACGGGCCGCCGCGCGCTCGTCATCGTGCCGGAATCGGCCCCCGTGCCCGGCACCGCTCGAGCGATCTCCGAGGCGTTCGGCGATCGTGCCGCGCTCCTGCTCGCCGGGTCCAAGCGCGCGCGGTATCGGACGTGGCTCGACGTGCAAGCGGGTCACTACGACGTGGTCGTCGGCACGCGTCCGAGCGTGTTCGCGCCCGTTCCCGACCTCGGACTGATCGTCGTCGCCCGCGAATCCCACCCGGCGATGCGCGAGGATCGCGCGCCGTACTACCACGTGCGCGATGTCGCTCTGGCGCGCGGCGAGATCGAGCACGTGACCGTCGTGTTGAGCGCGCTCGCCCCGTCATCGGAAGCCGCTGCGCTGGCACTGCCGACCGTGTCGCCGGCCCGGCGGAGCTGGGTCCCCGTGGAGGTCGTCGGCCCCGGCCCGGAAGGACGCGCGCCCCGGCTCGTGAAGGCGCTCGGGGTGACGTCGCGAGCGTTCTTGTTCTCGCCGCTTCCGGGATACGGCGTCGCGGCTGTCTGTCGTGCGTGTGGCGAGCCGGCGGCATGTGCTGTGTGCGGCGGTGTGCTCCGCTCGAGCGAGGGCTCCGTCCGTTGCGTGATCTGCGGTTCGGTGGGGCGCTGCCGAGCGTGCGGTGCGAGCGACTTCGGGCTTCGCCGGGGAGGCGAGGAGCGCGTCGAGGAATGGGCGTCGAGGACAGCCACGGTTCCGGTACGCCGGCTTGCGCAGGGCGACAGGCCCCGGCTCCCGCGCGACGGGGAGGTCTTGGTGGGCGGCCCCGACGACGTGCACGAGCTCGGCGCGGGTGAGCTGGATCTGGTCGCGATCCTCGACGCCGACATCGCGGCCCGACGCCCCGGACTGGCTGCGAGGGAGCGAGCCCTCACGACCTGGATGGAAGCGGTCGCGTGGGCGCGTCCGGCCGGCCGGGCCATCGTGCAGACCTCGCACCCGAACGACCCGGCCGTGCAGTCCCTGGTCCAAGGCGACCCGGCACGGTTTCACCGCGATGAGCGAGCGCGGCGAGCTGACGCCGGCTTCCCGGTGGGCGCTGCGGTCTTCAGGGTGGTGGGAGGGGCAGGGCTCGAGGACGAGCTCGCCGCTCTCGATCCGATCACCCTGCTCGCCTCGTCGGGTGAAGGGCAGACGATATGCTTGCTCGCGCTCGACCCTGGGGGCGTGCCAGCGTTCGGGCGAGCGGCGCGCGAGCTCGCTCGTCGAGAGGTGGTGACCCGGGTCGAAGCTGAACCACACCTGTAGCGAGCCATCGATCGAGTGGAGAGGGATCGACCCCCGTGATCATGCGCATCCGTACCCTCGGCGACCCGGTGCTGCGTGAGCCGGCGAGGCGGGTCACGCAGTTCGACAGGCGTCTGAGAACGCTCCGCGACGACATGATGGAGACCATGTACGACGCGCCCGGAGTCGGTCTCGCGGGCCCGCAGGTGGGCATCTCCCTCAGGGTGTTCGTGTTCGACGACGGCGAGACGGGGCCTTCGTTCGTGGCGAACCCGGTGCTCGTCGCTCCCGACGGCGAGCTGCTCGAGGAAGAGGGCTGCCTCTCCATCCCCGGTCCGTACCATGAGACGAGACGTTCCTCGTCCATCATGTGCCGGGGCCAAGACATCGACGGTGCGCCGTTCGAGATCGGCGGCGAAGGGCTGCTCGCGCGCATCCTGCAGCACGAGACGGATCACCTCGACGGGATGCTCTACATCGACCGCCTCGACGACGAGGGCAGGCGCTCCGTGATGGCCGAGCTCAGGCGTATCGAGCTCGGGATCGAGGAACCGCCGTCCCGGGGCCCCCTTCGACGGGACGGGTGATGGGCTCACTGCAGGTGATCTTCCTGGGCAACGACCCGTGGTCGGTGCCCACCCTCGAAGCGCTCGTCGCCGCGGCCGATATCGACGTGTCCATGGTCGTCACGAACCCGCCGCGCCCGGCCGGACGCGGATCGCATCTGATGCCGACCGCTGTGGCTGCGACCGCCCGGCGGATCGGCCTGAAAGTACTCGAGATCCCGGGAGTGAGATCGGGCCCCGGACCTGAGGCGATCGAGGAGGCACAGCCTGACGCGCTCGTGGTGGTGGCCTACGGGGAGATCCTCTCTGCCGAGATCCTCGAGATCCCCCGTCTGGGCAGCGTGAACCTGCACTTCTCGTTGCTCCCCAGGTGGCGTGGCGCTGCGCCTGTGCAACGGGCCATCCTCGAGGGCGACGAGATCACCGGGGTCAGCGTGATGCTGCTCGACGAGGGCCTCGACACCGGCCCAGTGCTCGCGGCGCTTCCCGAGAAGATCCGCGACGACGACGACAAGGCGAGTCTGGGACAACGCCTCGCGACGCTGGGCGCGCCGCTCGTGATCGACGCGCTCCGTGCCCTCGACGCGGGCACCGCTGCCGCCGAGGTCCAAGAACACGATGGCGTGACATACGCGGCGAAGCTGGCCGCCGACGAGCGCGTGATCCATTGGGGAGATGACGCCCATCGCATCGTCCGGCAGGTGCGAGCCCATGCTCCGGCACCCGGGGCGACGACGACGTTCCGCGGTGATCGCCTCAAAGTGCTCCGGGCACGGGCAGACGGATCCGAGGCGGGTGAGGGCACCACTGTGGCGGGTGAGCTGCGGGTCGGCCCCGACGGGGCACCGGCGGTCGTCGCCGAAGGGGGGTCGGTCTGCCTGCTCGAGGTCGCGCCCGCTGGAAGAGCCCGCATGTCGGGCGCCGAGTGGGCTCGTGGGGCGCGCATCGAACGCGGAGAATGCCTCTCGTGAAGCAGACCGCTCGAACCGTCGCGCTCGAGGCCGTCCGTCGCGTCACCGACGAGGGTGCCTACTCGACGATCGTGGTGCCAGGGGCGCTCGGGCGGTCACGCTTGGACGAGCGCGACCGTGCGTTCGCAACCGAGCTCGCATTCGGGACGATCCGGCGCCTCCCGTCGATCGACTGGGCGCTCGACCGGGTCGCGACCCGTCCGGTGGGGCGCATGTCGCCGAGCGCACGCACGGTGTTGCGCCTCGGGGCGTATCAGCTGCTGTTCACCGATGTCGCTGACCACGCCGCGGTCGGGGAGACGGTTGGTCTCGCACGCGACCGGGAGCGTGGTTTCGTGAACGCGGTGCTGCGCCGCCTGGCATCGGATCCGCCGCCGTGGCCCGTGAACGACGGGGTCGCCGGCATCGCCGTGCGCTCCGGGTTGTCGGCATGGGCCGTGCAGGAGCTCGAACGACTGCTTCCGAGCGACGAGGTCGAAATCGCTGCGGCGGCGCTTGCCACCGAAGCGAGTCTCTGTCTGCGCACGAACACGACGACGGTCACACCGGAGCGGCTCGAACAGGCGCTGCGAGAGACAGGCCATGACATCCGGCGAGCGCCGCTCGACCCGACCTGCTTCCTGCTCGACAAGGGAAACCCGGCTCGGCTGCCCGGCTTCGACGAGGGATGGTTCGCCGTCCAGGATCAAGCCTCCGCGTTCGTCGTGCGCGCCGTCGATCCTCGACCGGGAGATCGTGTTCTCGACGCCTGTGCTGCACCGGGAGGCAAGACGGCATACCTGGCCTCGCTCGCGGGACCGAGCGGCATCGTGGTGGGAGCCGACCTGCATGCCTCACGTGTCGGACTGATAAGCCGCGGCGCTCGCCGGCTCGGAGTGCACGCACTCGTGCTCGCCCAGGACGCGACCGCGCCCGCCGTCCGCGGTCCCTTCGACCGTATCCTCGTCGATGCCCCCTGCTCGGGACTCGGCTCGGCCAGGCGTCGCCCGGAGCTGCTCTGGCGCAACAAGAAGGAAGACCTCAGCAAGACGGCGCGTGCACAGGTCGAGATCGTCTCGTCATCGGCGGACCTGCTCACGCCTGGAGGCAGGCTCGTCTACTCGGTCTGCACGTTCCCGCGCGCGGAAACCGATGCCGTCGCCGACGCGATCGTGCGACACAACCCCGGCCTCGAACCCGTCACGCTCGAAGGTCCCGACGGAGCGGCAACGCGCGTCCGCCTCTGGCCGCATCGCCACGGCAGCGACGGCATGTTCGTTGCCGCATTCGCGAAGAACGGCTGAGCCTGCCGGTACGATTGCCCACGTGGGGAAGCTCGCCGCCTCGATCCTGTCAGCCGATCTCGCGCATCTCGCCGATCAGGTCAAGCTGGTGCACGAGCATGCCGACATCATCCATATCGACATCATGGACGGGCATTTCGTACCTCCCATCGCCTTGGGCACGGTGGTGGTCGCGTCATTGCGGCCGCACACCGATCGCACCATGCACGGCCACCTCATGGTCGACGCTCCCGAATCATTCTTCGAGGAGCTCGCCGAGGCGGGCCTCGACGTGGTGTCGTTCCACCACGAGGCAGTCGCCGACCCGGTGACGGCGATCGACAAGGCTCGCGCTGCGGGCCTCGGGGCGGGGGTCACGATCAACATGCAGACCCCGGTCGACGACGTCTTCCCGTATCTCGATCAGGTCGACGACGTGATGCTCATGAGCATCGAGCCGGGGTGGAGCGGGCAGCGCCTCGACCCGGCGGTCTACCCGAGGATCGAAGCGGTCCGCGCAGAGGTCGAGCGTCGAGGTCTGGTGGCCGAGGTCGAGATCGACGGCGGGGTGAAGATCGACAACGCCCACAGGGCCGTGCAGGCAGGGGCGACCGTGCTGATCAGCGCGAGCGGTGTCTTCCAGGATGGGGACCCGACCGAGAACGCCCGGGTGCTCAAGGCGATCGCGAACGGGCAGGCGTAGATGGCCGAGACGATCCTCGTCGTCGACGACGATCCCGACATCGCCCGGTTCGTCGAGGTGAACCTGCGCTCGGCCGGCTACGAGGTGGCGGTCGCCGGCGACGGTGAGGCCGCTCTGGAACAAGCGAGCGCGCTCCGGCCGGACCTCGTGCTCCTCGACGTCATGATGCCCCGCCTCGACGGTTTCGAGGTGGCGCAGCGGCTCCGCAAGAACCCGCACACCGCGAACACCAGCATCATCATGCTCACCGCGAAGGCCCTATCGGCCGACAAGGTGACCGGCCTGCAGTCGGGGGCCGATGACTACATCATCAAGCCGTTCGACCCGATCGAGCTGCTGGCCAGGGTCAAGGGAACGCTCCGGCGGGCCAAGGAGATGCGGAACCTTTCCCCGCTCACCGGGCTTCCGGGAAACATCCGCATCCAGGAGGAGATCGAGCGCCAGGTTCGCGACGAGCAGGACTTCGCGGTGCTGTACTGCGATCTCGACAACTTCAAGGCATACAACGACCAGAAGGGGTTCGTGCGAGGCGATCGGCTCATCCAGTCGACGGCGCGCATGATCCAGGACTCGGTGATGGCGCACGACGGTGGGCATGGGTTCGTCGGTCACGTGGGCGGCGACGATTTCGTGGCGGTCGTGCGCCCCGATGTCGCCGAGGCCGTCGCCAAGGTCATCTGCGATGCGTTCGACGAGGCGAAGGCCGAATTCTACGAGCCCGGTGACCTCGAACGAGGCTTCGTGCGTGTCGAGGACCGCAAGGGCGTGCTGCAAGACATCCCGCTCGTCGGCATCTCGATCGGCGTCGCCTCGAGCACCCGCAGGCCGTTCGCGCACTACGGCGAGGCGGTCGCCGTCGCGACCGAGATGAAGCAGTTCGCAAAGCGCGATGCCGGCTCGTCCTTCGCCATCGACCAACGCACCGCCTGACTGAGCGCTCGACGGATCTCCCCCCGCCTTGCGCTCGGCGTATACTTCCCGGAAGAAGCTCGTTTCCGGGGCGGGGCGTAACTCCCCACCGGCGGTGAAAGTCCGCGACCCCATGGCCGCCAGCCGTGGGTTGATCCGGTGAGATTCCGGAACCGACCGTGACAGTCGGGATGGGAGGAGACGGGCACACGGCTCGGCCGTGCCTTCCGTGCACGGCTGCGTGACCGCCGTGCGCCTGCCGTGCCCACCGCCTCGGGCGGGAAGGAGGCACGGTTGGCCGACGAGGCGCACATGCGGCGGGCGCTCGAGCTCGCCCGGCGAGGCTGGGGACGCGTCTCACCCAATCCCATGGTCGGCGCCGTCGTGCTCCGAGGTGACCTCGTCGTCGGGGAAGGGTGGTACCGGGGCCCGAAGGGGGAACCCCACGCCGAGGTCCGCGCCCTGCACCAGGCAGGCGATGCGGCACGCGGCGCGACGGTCGTGTGCACACTCGAGCCCTGCGACCATTTCGCCAGCACGCCGCCGTGCACTCGCGCCCTGATCGACGCCGGGGTCGCGCGCGTCGTGGTCGCGGCGACCGACCCGAACCCCGTCGTCGACGGTCGTGGTTTCGCGCGTCTGCGCTCGGCCGGTATCGAGGTCGGGTCGGGGTTGCTCGGGCACGAAGCGAGGGCTCTCAACGTCGCGTTCGAGCGTCACGTCACGACCGGACGGCCGTACGTCGTGCTGAAGATGGCGTCGAGCCTCGACGGCAAGACCGCGGCGAGCGACGGCACGTCGAGATGGATCACCGGCGAGGCGGCACGGGCAGACGTGCATCACCTTCGGGCGTGGTCCGACGCGGTCGTGGTGGGCGCCGCGACGGCGATCGCCGACGATCCGGCCCTCACCGTGCGCGGTCCCGATGCTGCCACGGCGAGGCAGCCGCTGCGGGTCGTGGTCGATTCCGCCGGACGCGTGCCGCCGACGCTCCGGATGTTCGACGATGATGCGCCGACCCTCGTCGCCACGACCGACCGTGCGCCCCAGACCCGCATCGACGGATGGGTGCGCGCGGGCGCCGACGTCGTGGTGCTCGACCGCGATCCAGACGACCGCGTCTGCGTGCGCTCGCTCATCGACGATCTTGGCAAGCGCGACGTGCAGGGTCTGGTGATCGAAGGGGGAGCGACCCTCGCCTGGAGCGCGATCCGCGACGACGTGATCGACCGCGTCGTGCTGTACCTGGCGCCGATGCTGGTCGGCGGAGAGAGCGCGCCCACGGTGCTGTCGGGCGCTGGATTCGCTCCGATCGGGGAGGCTCTTCGGCTCGGTCCGTTCCTCGTGGAGGCGCTCGACGACGACTTGAAGGTGGTGAGCGATGTTCACGGGCATCGTTGAGGAGCTCGGCTCCGTCCGCACCCTCGATCGCAACCGCCTCGTGGTTGCCTGCGACACCGTGACCGACGACAGTGACGCGGGCGCTTCGGTGGCGGTGAATGGCGTCTGTCTCACGGTGGTGGAACGATCCCCGGGCGCGTTGGCCTTCGACATCTCCGAAGAGACGGTTGCCCGGACGAGCCTGCGGCGCCTCGCGACCGGCGCGCCCGTGAACCTCGAACGGCCCATCACCCTCGTGGCGCGCCTCGGAGGCCATGTCGTGCAGGGTCACGTCGACGGCGTCGGCGAGGTGACCGCCGTCGATCGCGACGCTGTGGGCGGCGCGCGAGTGCGCCTGGCCATCCCTGCGGACCTTCGCCGCTACACGGTCGAGAAGGGCTCGATCACCGTCGACGGTGTGAGCCTCACGGTGGCAGAGCTCCACGACGACGGCGTCACGATCGCATTGATCCCGCACACCTTGTCCGTGACGACCCTGGGGTCCCTCGCCCCGGGTGGCCCTGTCAACATCGAGGTCGACATGATCGCGAGATACGTCGAACGACTGCTCGAGAGCCCGAAGGAAGGACGACTGCGATGAGCGAGAACGTGACAGAGATCGCCGACATGCACGAAGGGGTGTTCTCCAGCATCGATGAGGCGGTGGAAGAGATACGGCAAGGTCGCATCGTGATCGTGGTCGACGACGCCGATCGCGAGAACGAAGGCGATCTGATCATGGCGGCGGAGAAGGCCACGCCGGAGTCGATCGCCTTCATCGTCCGCTACTCGAGCGGTGTCATCTGCATGCCGGTGCTGGGCGAACGCCTGGACGAGCTCGATATCCCGCTGATGGTCGCGGCGAACACGGACCTCCGACGCACGGCGTTCACCGTCTCGATCGACGCCAGGCGAGGCGTCAGCACCGGGATCTCTGCTGCGGATCGTGCCGCGACCATCCGCGCGATCGTCGACCCTGGGACCAGGCCCGAGGACTTCTCGCGTCCGGGTCACATCTTCCCGTTGCGATACCGAGAAGGAGGGGTACTCAAGCGCGCGGGCCATACCGAGGCCTCCGTCGACCTCGCCCGACTGGCCGGCCTGTATCCGGCCGGGGTGCTCTGCGAGACGGTCAACGACGACGGCACGATGGCGCGGCTTCCCGACCTGTTGCGCTTCGCACAGGTGCACGGCCTGAAGATCATCTCCATCGCCGACCTGATCGAGTATCGCCGTCGCCGCGAGGTGCTGGTCGAGCGGGTCGCTGAGGCAACCATCCCGACGCCCTTCGGGGAGTTCCGTTCCTACGCCTACGAGAGCCTCATCGACGGCCGAACCCATGTGGCACTCGTGATGGGCGAGGTGGGAGATGGCCGGAGCATGCTGACCCGGGTGCACTCGGAATGCCTCACCGGGGATGTGTTCGGCTCGAAGCGATGCGACTGCGGCGAGCAGCTCGATCGCGCGATGCACATGATCGGTGCGGAGGGGCGAGGCATCGTGTTGTACGTGCGCGGACACGAGGGCCGGGCGATCGGCCTCACCCACAAGCTTCGAGCGTACGAGCTGCAGGATCGAGGTCGCGACACCGTCGAGGCGAACCTCGAGCTCGGGTTCGGAGCGGATCAGCGCGAATACGGGATCGGCGCACAGATCCTGGTCGACCTCGGCGTGCGCACGATGCGGCTGCTCACGAACAATCCCGACAAGCGGGCCGGTCTCGAAGGGTACGGGCTCGCGATCGAGGATCGCCTGCCGCTGCAGGTCGCGCCGACCGCCGAGAACATCGGCTACCTACGGACCAAACAGGAGAAGATGGGCCACCTGCTCGACATGCCTGAGGCCGAAGCCGAAGACGCGGAGGTTCGCGCGTGACGACCTTCGCCGGCCGTCTCGATGGGACTGGCCGGAGAGTGGCCGTGGTGGCCGCGCGCTTCAACGAGATCGTGACCGCCAAGCTCGTCGAGGGAGCGCTCGCCGCGCTCGCCAAGCACGGCGTCGGCGACGACGCGGTGGACATCGCGTGGGTGCCGGGGGCTTTCGAGATCCCGCCGGTCGCATCGAGGTTCGCGCGCTCGGGCGACTACGATGCCGTCATCTGCCTCGGAGCCGTCATCAGGGGAGATACCGCGCATTTCGACCTGGTCGCGAACGAAGCCGCCCGGGGCATCGCCGAGGTGGCTCACGACACGGGCGTGCCCGTCATCTTCGAGGTGCTCGCGACCGACGATCTCGCTCAGGCCGAGGCGCGGGCGGGTGGCGACCACGGCAACAAGGGCTGGGAGGCGGCAGAGGCGGCGCTCGAGACGGCCTCGCTCATGGATCAGCTTCCCGGCGGGGCGCCGACGGCGAGATGATGCATTGCGGGGAACCGAGGCTCTGGGAAGATCGCGACGCGAGGGAGGCGATGTAGATGCTGGTCGACAAGCCATGGGGGAAGGTCGCGACGTACTCGCTCAACCAACCCTCATCCGTCCGCGTGATCACGGTCGAGCCCGAGCACGAGACGAGTGTCCACTACCACCGCATGCGTGACGAGATGTGGGTGGTGCTCGACCCCGGACTCACGATCGAGATCGGCAATCGAGTCGTCGAGGCGCAACCCGGTGAGGAGTTCATGATCCCCGCAGAGGAAACGCATCGCATCCGATGTGGTGGACCGTCGCGCGGACGCATCCTCGAGATCGCGTACGGCTACACGACCGAGGACGACACGCAGCGGCTGGAAGATGCTTACGGGCGTCCGCTCGAGCCCGACTGGTGAGCTCGACTCGTCGACATCGCCAACGTCGGAGCCCTATACTTCCCGCCCAGAAGTGCACGCCGTGTGTTCGTCATGCATCGGGCCTGCCCGGTGCTCGTTCGTCTGTAGGAGGTGATGCGGGGTCTCCACCGATCCGCGAATCAACGACCGGATCCGCTCTCCCCAGGTGCGCCTGGTGGGGGCCGACGGCGAGCAGATCGGGGTGATCGACACCCGCGAGGCGCTGCGCCAGGCCCAAGAGCTCGATCTCGACCTCGTCGAGGTGGCGCCACAGGCAACTCCGCCCGTGTGCCGCATCATGGACTACGGCAAGTTCAAGTACGAACGCGACGTGCGTCAGAAGGAGGCCCGCCGCAAGCAGTCGCGGAGCGGCCTGAAGGAGATCAAGTTCCGACCGAAGATCGACCCACACGACTACGCCACGAAGAAGGGCCATGTCGTCCGGTTCCTGAAGGGCGGCAACAAGGTCAAAGTGACGATCATGTTCCGCGGGCGAGAGATGGCCCACACGCAACTCGGACGCAAGATCCTGGATCGTCTCGTGGCCGACCTCGGGGAGGCCATCGTGGTCGAGTCGATGCCCAAGCAGGAAGGGCGCAACATGATCATGGTGATCTCGCCGAACAAGGTCTACCAAGAGGCACAGGCCCGTGCTGCGGCGAAGGCAGAGGCCGAAGCCGCTCGTTCCACCGATGCTGCGGACACGCCCGACGACGATCAACCCGAGGAGCCCGTGGCAGGAGCGGCGGACGAGGCCGCGCTCGAGCCCGCTTCCGATACCGAGGGATGAACCGATGCCCAAGATGAAGAGCCATAGCGCCACTTCCAAACGCTTCCGTGTTACCCGCAAGGGAAAAGTGTTGCACCGCAAGGCGACCGGTAATCACATGCTCACGAAGAAGAGCGGAGCGCAGCGCCGTCGGGTCGAAGGCATGTCTGAGGTCACCGCGGAGAAGACAAAGATCAAGCGACTGCTGGGGAAGGCCTGAGCCATGGCACGAGTGAAGAGAGCGGTCCATGCGCACAAGAAGCGCCGTGCGGTGCTCGAGCAGGCCAAGGGGTACACCGGCACCCGGCGCAAGCGGTACCGGGCCGCCAAGGAACAGGTCATGCACTCGGGCATGTATGCCTACCGTGACCGCCGTGACCGTAAGGCCCAGTTCCGTCGGCTTTGGATCACTCGCATCAATGCCGCTGCGCGCCCGCACGGCCTGTCGTACTCGCGGTTCATGCACGGCTTGAAGGATGCCGGGATCGAGCTCGACCGCAAGATTCTGGCCGACATCGCGGTCAACGACCCGGCGGCATTCGCTGCGCTCGTCGAGCAGGCGAAAGCGGCTTCGACGGCGGCGTAGGCCTCGATCGGCGGAGGGCACCACATGTGCTGACGTCCGCCCGAAACCCCAAGGTGGCGAGCGCCCTCCGGCTCCGCAAGCGCGCCCTGCGTGAGCACGACCGTCGGTTCCTGCTGGAAGGCGCCCAGACCGTGGGCGAGGCGCTCGCCGCAGGCATGCTCGAGACGCTCTTCACTGCGGACGAGCTCGACCCGATCGTGGTCGAGGCGCGGCAGGCAGGTGTCATCACGCATCATGTTGCCCACGATGTCGTTCGCCACCTGACGTCGACAGTCACGCCGCAGGCCTTGGTGGGCGTGGCGGAGTTTCTCGATGTCGATCTCGCCGCAGCACTCGAGGGCGCTTTCACGCACGACACCGATGGCTGTGTCGCCTTGCTGCACGAGGTGCGCGACCCGGGCAATGCGGGCACGGTGTTGCGATCGGCCGACGCTGCCGGCGTGGGGGCCGTGGTGTTCTCAGAAACGTCGGTGGACGTGTACAACCCGAAGACGGTGCGCGCGTCCGCGGGTTCGGTCTTCCACCTGCCGATCGTTCGAGGCGCTGCGACGAGCGACGTGATCGGCCGGGCCAAGGCGGCCGGGGCTCGGGTCCTCGCGATGACATCCGACGGCCGCTCCGATCTCTACCGGACCGGTCTCTCGGGTCATTCCGTCTTCGTGTTCGGCAACGAGGCGCAAGGACTTCCCCCCGAGATCCTCGAGGCGGCAGACGAGCGGGTTCGGGTGCCCCACGCGGGCGGGGCGGAGTCGCTCAACCTCGCCGCTGCCGCGACCGTGTGCATGTTCGAGTGGGCCAGGCGGCACATGCCCGCCCCCGAGGCGCTCGAGAGCATCATCGCGGCTGCTGCCCACGACATCCGTTCGCCCCTGACGGCGATGAAGGGGTTCGGCTACGCCCTCGAACGACGGTGGGAGTCGATGACCGAAGATCAACGGGCCTTGATGCTCCAAGGCATCGTCCACGACGCCGACCGCATGGACACGATCCTGCGTCAGCTCGTCGATTCCGCCCGGGTGGTCGGCGGAACCCTCGAGATCTTCCCCGAACAGGTCGACGTCGGGGAACTGGTCCTCGGAGTCGGACAGGCACAGCGCCGTGATCCGGATCATCCCGCGATCGAGTGGTCCGGCGGAGAGGTCGTCGTCTTCGTCGACCCCGCTCGCCTCAAGACCAGCCTGTTGGCGTTCTGCGAGTCCCTCGTGTGGTGGGGCCGTGACGGACCGATCGTCGTGGAGGCCGAGACGGCCGGCCTCCGGTTGTTCGTGCGGGCGTCGCGATCGGTTGTCGGGTTGCTGCCCGACGAGGTCGAGCCCCTCTTCACGCCACGGCGACCGGGTGAGGGCGCGGGCAGCAAGATCGGTTTGTTCGTCGCTCGGGGCGTCGCCGAGGCGCAGGGAGGGCGATGCTGGGGCACGATCGATGACGGCGTGCTCACGTTCCATCTGGAGCTGCCCGCAGGTCTGCACGCCTCGGTGTCGTGACGGTGTGGAGCGACCGTCCGCCCGACCTCGGCCGGTAGACTCTGGCCCCTGATGGACCCCGAGGAGATGCTGAGCTCGCTCGAGCGAGAGCGTGATCGCGGCGTGACTCTGCTCGATCGTGCCGCCACGCTCGACGAGCTGGAGGCCGCGCAGATCGAGGTCATGGGCAGGAAGGCGCCCTTCAGCGCGATCCAGAAGTCGCTGGGCTCACTCGCCCCGGACGATCGCAAGCGCGTCGGGCAGGCGGTGAACGCCGCACGCGAAGCGCTCCAGACCGCATTCGCCTCGCGTCGCGAGACGCTCGAGCTATTGGCTGAAGACGCGCTGCTCGACGCCGACCGCCTCGACATGACACTTCCTGGCCGCAGCCCGCGTGTCGGATCCTTTCACCCGTTGTCGATCGTCGAGCGCGACCTCGTCGAGGTGTTCGCGAACCTCGGGTTCCGGGTGGCCGAGGGCCCTGAGGTGGAAGACGACTGGCACAACTTCCAGGCGCTGAACATCGCGCCCGATCACCCCGCCCGCACGATGAAGGATTCCTTGTTCGTGAGCGTGCCCGGCCACCCCGAGCTCCTGCTGCGAACGGAGACCTCAGCGGTGCAGATCCGAACGATGCAGAAGCAGCCGCCCCCTGTCTTCGTGGTGGCCCCTGGGCGTGTCTACCGGCGTGAGACCTCGGACCCCACGCATCTGCCGGTGTTTCACCAGATCGAGGGTCTCGCCGTCGACGAAGGCATCACGTTCGCCGACCTCAAGGGAACGCTCGAGGTGTTCGTCAAGGCGATGTTCGGAGAGCGTCGGCGGATCCGGCTCGGGCCCGCGTATTTCCCGTTCGTCGAGCCGGGGTGCGAGGTCGGGGTGTCATGCTTCCGCTGCGACGGCGTCGGGTGCCGGGTCTGTGGCACGGGCTGGATCGAGCTGCTCGGGGCCGGCATGGTGCACCCGGCGGTCCTCGAGAATTGCGGGTACGACTCCGAGCGTTACACCGGGTTCGCGTTTGGGCTCGGCATCGAACGGGTCGCCCTGCTGCGCTATGAGATCCCCGACATCCGCATGCTCGTCGACGGTGACGTGCGGCTGCTCGAGCAGTTCCAGGGGGCCATGTGAAGATCGTCTGGTCGTGGGTACGTGAGTTCTGTCCGACCGAGCATTCGGCGGCCGAGCTCGCCGAGCGGCTCACGTTGCACGGCGTGAAGGTCGAGGAAGTTCTCCGTCCCTGGGACGGTGTGCAGGGCGTCATCGTGGCCCGGGTCGTGAAGGTCGAGGACCACCCCAACTCGCAGAAGCTCACCGTGGTCACCGTCGATGACGGCGCAGGCGAGTACGTCGTCTGCGCAGGGGTTCGGAACTACGAGGCCGGCGACCTCGTGCCGTGGGCCCGGCCCGGATCCCGTGTGCCGGGGCTGTCGGAACCACTCGCCCCGCGAGACCTGGGAGGGGTGGTGTCGAACGGCATGCTGTGTTCGCCGCGAGAACTCGCGATCGCAGACGTCCACGAGGGAATCCTCGTGCTCAATGGCGAGCCGGTCTCGGCGGGCGATGATGTCGCGGAGGCGCTGGGACTCGACGACGAGGTGCTCGACATCGAGGTGGAACCGAACCGCCCCGACTTCCTAAGCGTGCTGGGAGTAGCGCGCGAGGTCTCGGTCCTGACCGGCACCCCGCTGGAGGATCTCCCGGTCGCCATCGAAGAGTCGAGCGAGCGAGCAGACTTCGTCGCGACGGTGCGCATCGATGCCATCGACGGGTGTCCTCGCTACGTTGCGCGCGTGATCCGAGGCATCGGAGCCGGATCGACTCCCATCCGCGCGCAAGCGCGGTTGACGGCGTGCGGCATGCGTCCCATCTCGCCGGTCGTCGACGCGACGAACTACGCCATGTTGGAGCTCGGGCAGCCGCTGCACGCTTTCGACCTGCATCGACTCGACGGTCCGGGGATCGTGGTACGCCGTGCCGCCGAAGGTGAGGTCGTGAAGACGCTCGACGGCGTCGAACGCGTCATGGCCGGAGACGACCTGCTCATCTGCGACAACGAGCGGCCGGTGGCGATCGCGGGCATCATGGGTGGAGCGACGTCTGAGGTCGCCGGCGACACCGTCGATGTGCTGTTGGAGTCGGCCTCGTTCACGCGATCAGGCATCTTGCGAACCGCCCGCAGACTCGACCTGCACACCGAGGCATCGCATCGCTTCGAACGAGGCACCGATCCCGAAGCGCTCGAGGCCGGCGCGGAGCGGGGCGCCCAGCTCATGGCGACGTGGGCTGGGGGATCGGTGTCGCGAGGACTCGCCGAAGCCGGTGACACGCCACCCCGGCGATGGGTGTCGATGCGCCCCAAGCGGGCGTCGGCGCTGCTCTCCTATCCGGTCACGCCGACCGACGCTGCCGGGGCCTTCGATCGTCTCCGCATGAAGCAGCGGCCCTCGACCGACGGTGACGAGCTCGAGGTCGAAGTACCCGGCTACCGTGTCGACATCGAGGTGGAGGTAGACCTGATCGAGGAGGTCGCTCGCCTTCTCGGCTACGACCGTATCGGCACGCACGTGCCCTCGACCGGTCAGGCGGGCGGAATGCCGCAGGCCTATCGTTTCCGGATGCGCGCGGTCGATGCGCTGGTGCGCTGTGGCCTCCGCGAGGTGCGGTTGATGACGTTCGCTTCCGACGCCGACCTCCTCTGGGGAGGCGACACCGTGGCGGTGCCGGTCACGAACCCGCTCCAGGCCGACGAGGGATCGCTTCGGACACGCATCCTGCCCGGACTCGTGAACGTCGTCGCCCGCAACCAGGCTCGCGGCACGGGGCAGGTCGCGATCTTCGAGGCGGGAACCGTATTCGAGCTCGACGGCGACCAGGTCGTCGAGCGCCAGCATGTCGCCTTCACGATCACGGGCCAGGCTGACGAGGGCTGGTACGCCGAGGCCCGGCCGTTCGACGCCCTCGACGCGACGGGGGTGCTCGGCTCGATGATGATCGAGCTCGGAGTTCACGACTGGAAGCTGGGCGCCGCCGCCGGCTTCCCCTTCCACCCTGGTCGCTCGGCGATCGTGCTCGTCAACGATGCGCCCGCCGGTGTCGTGGGCGAGGCACACCCGCGGGCGTCCCGGCAGCACGAGGTCCTCGGCAGGCTGGCCGTGGGCGAGCTCGTGCTCGACACGTTGATGACCGCTGCCTCGGCACCGGTCGTGGTGCGCGACGTGCCGCGGTTCCCCCCGGTTCGTCGCGACCTGGCGTTCGTGGTCGCCGACGATATCGCCGCGGCGGCGGTGCAAGCGGTGATCGAGGAAGCCGCAGGCGATCTCTTGGATCGCTGCCTGCTCTTCGATGTCTTCCGCGGCCCCCCACTGACGCCGGGAACGAAGAGCCTTGCATTCGCGATCGATCTTCGTGCGACCGATCGCACGCTGACGGGCGGCGAGAGCGATCCGATCCTCGCCGCGATCGTCGAGCGCGTCGAGGGAGCGTTCGAGGCGGAGCTCCGCGCCGGTTGACCCCGCCGGGGGCGATGCCGATAGACTCCGCGCCGTGGACACGGCGTACCTGTCTGTCGACGATCTGAGCCCCAAGGAGCTCGGCGAGCTGCTCGACCTCGCCGCCGACGTGAAGGCTCGTCCCGATGCGTACGAGGGGCGCCTGGCCGGCCGGTCGATAGCCTTGATCTTCGAGAAGCCGAGCACACGCACGCGCGTCTCGTTCGAGGTCGGGGTGGCGCAGCTCGGCGCACATGCAGTGGTGCTGTCCGCGAGCGAGCTCCAGCTCGGCAGAGGAGAGACCATCGAAGACACCGGGCGCGTGCTCACGCGCTACGTCGATGCCATCGTCCTGCGAACCTTCGAGCAGGAACGCCTCGAGGTGCTGGCGGGGACCGCGGACGTTCCGGTCGTCAATGCCCTCTCGGACTTCGAGCACCCATGCCAGGCGCTCGCGGATCTGTTGACGCTGCGTGAGCGGATCGGTGCGCTCGATGGACGCACCCTTGCGTACCTGGGCGACGGCAACAACGTCGCGCATTCACTGTTGCTCGGAGGAGCCAAAGCCGGCATGCGAGTGCGGGTGGCTACCCCCCCGGGGTTCGAGCCGATCCCGCAGATCGTGCAACGGGCGACCGAGATCGCAGCCGAGACGGGAGGCGCCGTCGAGGTGACGAACGACCCTGTCGAGGCGGCTCGTCGCGCCGACGCGCTCTACACCGACGTGTGGGCGAGCATGGGGCAGGAGGCCGAGGCCGATGAGCGCTTGCTGATGTTCACCTCGTTCCAAGTGACACAAGCACTCGTCGATCTCGCGGCGGAAGACGTGGTCGTGCTGCACTGCCTTCCTGCCCATCGGGGTCAGGAGATCACCGCCGAAGTCTTGGACGGACCACGATCGGCCGTGTGGGACCAGGCCGAGAACCGCCTGCACACCCAGAAGGCGTTGTTGCTGCGGTTGCTCGGCGCCGCCTGAGGCGTGTCGGTGCCTCGATCGAACGATCAGGTCGAACGGGCCCTCCAGGAGTACGCCGATCTGCTGGCGATCGTCACCGGCGATCCGTACAAGCCCAGGGCCTACGAGAAGGCTGCGCGTGCTGTCGGCGGCTTCCCCGACGAGATCGCCGATCTCGATGACCGCGGAGTGCTCGCGATCCCAGGGGTGGGCAAGTCGATCGCGGCGAAGGTCACCGAGTATCTGAAGACGGGTAGCTTCGCGGAGCTCGAGGATCTCCGCGCTCAGGTGCCTGCCGGCGTGCGAGAGATGACCGCGATCGCGGGTTTCGGGCCGAAGAAGGCGCTGGCCGTTCACAACGACCTGGGCATCGGCACGGTGGACGAGCTGCTCCGAGCAGCCGAGCGTGGCGAGCTGGCTGGCTTGAAGGGTTTCTCCCGCACCACCGAGCGCAACGTGATCGACGGCGTACGGCGGCTCCGCTCCAGCACCGGAAGGACCCAGGTCAACGTCGCTCTCGAGGTCGCGCAGGAGCTGCTCGATCGCCTCGCGAAGATCCGCGATGTGCGCCGGGTGGCGTACGCGGGGTCGCTCCGCCGCATGGCGGAGACCGTCGGCGATGTCGATCTGCTCGTGGCGAGTGGCCGGCCCGGATCGGTGATGGATGCGTTCGTCGGTCACCACACGGTGAACCGTGTGATCGCGAAAGGCGAGACGAAGTCCTCGGTCGTCACGGGTGCAGGGCTCCAGGTCGACCTGCGTGTCATCGACCTCGATGCGTGGGGCGCGGCGATGATCTATTTCACGGGTTCGAAGGCGCACAACATCCGCATCAGGGAGATGGCGGTCCGCGCGGGTCTCAAGCTCAACGAGTACGGACTGTTCCGCGCGAAGACGGGCAGGCTGCTAGCCGCCGATACGGAGGAAGCGGTGTACGAGCGACTCGGTCTGCCCTATATCGAGCCCACGTTGCGCGAGGACCGGGGCGAGATCGAGGCGGGACTCGCGGGGGCGCTTCCCGACCTGATCACCCTGAAGCAGATCAGGGGAGACCTGCACACGCACACCGACCTCACCGACGGGCTCGCGCCGCTGGAACGCATGCTCGAGGCGGCCGCGGAGCGTCGCTATCGCTACTACGCGGTCACTGATCACGCCCCCAACCTGTACATGCAGCGCATGACAGATGAGAAGATGCTTGCCCAGCGGCAGCGTGTGCGCGAGCTCCAGGAGCGATTCGGCTCGATGCGGTTGCTGCACGGCACCGAGCTCAACATCGACCCCGACGGAGGGGTCGACTGGGACGAGCGCTTCCTCGACGACTTCGATCTCACCGTGGCGTCGGTGCATTCGCACTTCGGGCAGTCGAAAGAGGCGATGACCCGGCGTGTGGTCCGAGCGATCGAACATCCGAACGTCAACATCATCGGACACCTCACGACCCGGAAGATCGGTGCTCGCGATCCGATCGAGCTCGATCTCGAGGCGGTGTTCGAAGCGGCGGGGAAGACCGGCACGGCGCTCGAGATCAACGCGTACCCCGACCGGCTCGACCTGCGTGACGAGCACGTGTTGTGGGCTCGGCGCCACGGGGTGAAGTTCGCGATCGACACGGACTCACACGCCGTCGGTCACCTCGAGATGATGCGGTTCGGCGTGGCAACTGCACAGCGCGGGTGGGTGACCAAGCGCGATGTCATCAACGCCTGGCCGATCACGAAGCTCGAGCGCTTCCTCCGCAAGGATGGCTCCTGAGCCGCCGGCTGCCGAGATCGTTCTTCGAGCGCGGGGCCGTCGAGGTCGCCCCTGCCCTGCTGGGACACGTGCTGGTCCGCCGCTCCCTTGACGGCACCCGGCTGGCAGGGCGCATCGTCGAGACCGAGGCCTACGAACCCGGAGACCCAGCGAGCCACGCCTTCCGGGGCATGACCCCGCGCAACGCCGTGATGTTCGGGCCGGGGGGCCATCTCTACGTGTATTTCACCTACGGCAACCATTGGATGATGAACGTCGTAACGCGCGGGCGGGGAGAAGGCAGCGCCGTGCTCCTTCGGGCGATCGAGCCGTTGGAAGGGCTCGAGATCATGAAGCGAGCACGGGGGCGCGAACGACTGCTGGATCTCTGCTCAGGACCCGGGAAGCTGGCACAAGCGCTGGGGGTCGATCGCTCTCACGATGGCGCCGATCTGGTGCGGGGAACCGAGGTCTGGATAGAGACGGGCGTGCCGCCGTTGCCCGATGATGTGGCGACGTCTGTTCGGGTCGGCATCAGGGTGGGGCTGGAGCATCGATGGCGATCCTTCATCCGCGACGACCCGTTCGTCAGTCGGGGCCGGGTGGGCCCACCCTCGCGCCGAGCGACGCCGACGACGAACGTGTCGGCGACATGGTCGTCGCGGGTGCCTCCACCGCCTCCACGGCCTCCGCGATCGTGATCGTCACGGAGCTGGTCTGGGTCGCCTGGGTGCCCGCCGGTGGCGACTGATAGATGACGATGCCGGGCGGCTGGGTCGAAGGCTCGCCCCGCACCTCGATATAGAACCCCGTGTTCTCGAGGGCGAGCGTCGCCGACGCCTCGTCGAGACCGATCACCGACGGCACGGCCACGTCTTGCACAGATGTGGGAGTCGTGCAGATCTCGGTCGGCTCCGTGCCTTCGATGAACTGAAGCGTGTCGATGTTCTGCGGAAGCGTGAAGGCGTTCGGCAGGCACGGCGTGGACTGCGTCACGTCGACGGTCACCGAGAGGTAACCAACGTCGGGTGTCGGGAAATCGCGCACCGGGAGCTTCGCTGCGGCGTTCTCCATGAACAGCCGCCAGATCTGCGCCGGCCACGTGCCGCCGAACACCGTGATCCGGGTTCGGGGCGGTTCCATGGGGATCTGCCCTTCGTGGAAGCCCACCCACACCGCGGCGGTGAGCTGGGGTATCGCGCCGACGAACCACGCGTTGGTGTGGGTGTCGGCCGTCCCGGTCTTCCCTATCTGAGGGCGACCGATGATGGCGGATCGCCCCGTACCGAAGCTGACGGCGTCCTGCAGGATGTCATCGGCCACCATGGCGATCTCGGGCTCGAGCACCTGCTTGAGGGCAGGACGCGCCTGCCACAAGGTCTTGCCCTGCGGGTCGACGACGCTCACCACGGGCACGGGGTCCACGTGCGCCCCACCGGTCGCGAGGGTGCCGTACGCGCTCGCCATCTCGAGCGTGTTGGACTCATTGGTGCCGAGTACCGCAGAGAGGTAGGGCGAGAGCGGGGTGCTCGGCTCGCTCACCCGGGGGCAACACCGCATGCCCATGCGCTCCGCCGTCTCCACCACTTCTGCAGCGCCGAGTTGCTCGATCAGCTGTGCGTAGACGGTGTTCACCGAGTTCACGGTGGCGCTCGCGAGGCTCATCGAGCCGAACCCGCTCCCTTCAGCGTTCGTCACGTGCCAGAGAGCTCCTCCCTCGACCGGGATGTCGATCGTGCTGGGCGCCGCGAAGACGGTCGAAGGGCTGACGCCGTGTTCGAGCGCCGTGACAAGGGCGTAGGGCTTGAACGCCGAGCCGGTCTGGCGGCCGAGCCCGCCCTTGCCGGTCGCGAGGTTGACGCGCCCTCCATCTTCATCCTTCCAGTAGTCCTCGTCCTTACCGCCCACCATGGCCCGCACGAAACCTGTGCGGGGATCGATCACGGTCATCGCGCCGTCGGGGTCGCTCGGGTACGAGAGGAGCTCGCGAACCGCGGTCTCGGCATACCCCTGCAACGTCGGGTCGAGCGTGGTCGTGATGTGCAAGCCACCGGTGAACAGCAACTTGTATCGGTCCTGGCGGGTGGGACCGAAGGCCTGGTTGGAGAGGAACCACTCCTTGAAGTAGTCCACGAAGTACGGGAATCGGTATCGGTCGGTCGGTTCCCCGCGCCGCAAGACGATGGGCTCGCTCACAGCGACCCGGTACTCCGGGGAGGTGATCAACCGCTGAGCCTGCATCAGGCGCAGCACCACGTTGCGGCGACCGTAGGCGTTCTCCGGGTGCACGAAGGGGTCGAAATGGTTCGGGGCGGCGATCAATCCCGCCAGCAGCGCGGATTGTGCGACGGTCAGGTCGTCGGCATCGGTCGAGAAGTACGTCTGTGCCGCGGACTGCACGCCGTAGGCACCCTGTCCCAGGTACACCGTGTTGAGGTACCTCGTGAGGATCCGGTCCTTCGAGAGCCTGTCTTCGAGCTGCCACGCGAGCGAGGCTTCGTCGAGCTTGCGCCGGAACGTATCAGCGGTGCCCACGTAGAGGTTCTTCACGAGTTGCTGGGTGATGGTCGATCCGCCTTCCACGACCTCGCCTTCTCGCGCGTTCACGGCGGCTGCTCGCGCGATGGCTCGCAGGTCGACGCCGTGGTGCGCGTAGAAGCGACGATCCTCGATCGCGACTGCCGCATCGCGCACGGATGGAGCCATGTCGCGCTCGCGGAGCACGACCCGGTCCTCGGTGGCGTGGAGCTCGGTGATGAGCGAACCGTCGGCCGCGTAGAGGAAGGAGGTTTGGGCCAGCGGCAGCGGATCATATCGGTCGAGGCTCGGCAGATCACAGCTCGTCGCCACGACGACGAACAGCGATAACAGGCCGAACGAGGGGAAGCGTCGGCGATGGCGCATGGCCGGGAGAGTGTATGCCGCGAGACCGCCGGGACGGTGGAAGCCGGCCGCATCGCCGCTGGTAGCATCCGCGCGGTATGGCTCGCGATCACGCCGACGACCTGCTCGCGTTGCGCAGCGGCGTCGTGGATCTCGTGCCGGAAGGGGGTCTCGAGGAGAAGCTGTCTCTCGGACGCCCACTCCGCGTCAAGCTGGGCGTCGATCCCAGCCGCCCCGACCTCACGCTCGGTCACGCGGTTGTGCTCCGCAAGCTGCGGCAGTTCCAGGAAGCAGGGCACACCGCGGTCCTGATCATCGGCGACTTCACGGCGCGCATCGGCGATCCGAGCGGGCGCTCGGAGACCCGGCCGATGCTCACCGAGACCGAGATCGCCGCGAACGCAGAGACCTATCTCGCGCAGGCCGCAAAGGTCATCGACGTCGAATCAGCGGAGATTCGGGGAAACGCCGAGTGGAGCGCCGGCATGGACATGGCGAGGCTCCTTCAGCTCGCCTCGGTCGCGACCGTCGCCCAGATGCTGGAACGTGAAGACTTCAGAGACCGATACGAGCACGGCAGGCCGATCAGTGTGGTGGAGTTCCTCTACCCACTGTTCCAGGGTTATGACTCGGTCGCCATCGACGCGGACGTCGAGCTCGGGGGGACCGATCAGACCTTCAACCTGCTGATGGGACGAGAGGTGCAGCGGGCCTACGGCCAGCCTGCACAGGTTGTGATGACCATGCCCCTGCTCGAAGGCCTCGACGGGGTGCGCAAGATGTCGAAGTCTCTGGACAACTGGGTCGCCCTCACGGAGCCACCCGACGAGCAGTTCGGCAAGCTCATGTCGATCCCCGACGGGCTCATCGTGAAGTACCTTCGCCTGTGCGCGCCGATCGCCTCCAGCGAGGTCGACGAGGTGGAGCGGGGTCTCGCCGATGGGTCGCTGCATCCGAACGACCAGAAACGAGGCATGGCGCGGATGATCGTCGACCTGTACCACGGCGAGGGTGCAGGCGAAGATGCAGAGGCGGCATTCGACCTGGTCCACAAGCGACACGAGACGCCCCAGGACGTGCCCGAGATGCCCATCGACCGCGCATGGGCCGGGAAGGGGGGTCAGATCTGGCTACCCCGACTGCTCGTGGCCACGGGTCTGGCCAGCACCAACGGCGAGGCTCGCCGTGCGATCGCGGCGGGGGGCGTTCGCCTCGACGGCGTCGTTCTCGACGACGCCGACGCCGAGTTCGACACAGAGGCTCTGCGGGGCAAGGTATTGGCGTTCGGCAAGCGGCGTTTCGTGCGACTCGGCTGAGGCGCTCTGGTTGACGGTCCCTGCTCGACTGCTACCATGTGCGGTCGGCGCCAAGCTCCTGCGCGTGGCAGTGCCACGTTCGGGTTGCGTGCCCGCCGGACTCGTACCTTGAGAACTGAACAGTGTGACAGAAGCCAGTGCCTTTACCCGTCAGGTTCATGACGCGGTTCGCCGTGTCGTGGAAGCTTCCTGATGGTTGTACTGGATCCGTCCGGTTCCGACCGGGCGGGGCCAGATCACGAAAGGCCGGTCATGGAGCAGTGCCTGCTCTCGGCCGGCTGAACTCCAACACCAGATAGCAACCCCCTGCCTTCGGGCCGGGGATGTCACTATCTCTACGGAGAGTTTGATCCTGGCTCAGGACGAACGCTGGCGGCGTGCTTAACACATGCAAGTCGAACGGTGAACCGGACTTCGGTCCGGGGATCAGTGGCGAACGGGTGCGTAACACGTGGGCAACCTGCCCCAGACACAGGGATAACCCCGGGAAACCGGGGCTAATACCCGATACTCCGGTCGAACCGCATGGCTCGATCGGGAAAGCTCCGACGGTCTGGGATGGGCCCGCGGCCTATCAGCTTGTTGGTGGGGTAACGGCCTACCAAGGCGACGACGGGTAGCTGGTCTGAGAGGACGACCAGCCACACTGGAACTGAGATACGGTCCAGACTCCTACGGGAGGCAGCAGTGGGGAATCTTGCACAATGGGCGAAAGCCTGATGCAGCGACGCCGCGTGGGGGACGAATGCCTTCGGGTTGTAAACCCCTTTCGGCAGGGACGAAGCGCAAGTGACGGTACCTGCAGAAGAAGCTCCGGCTAACTACGTGCCAGCAGCCGCGGTAAGACGTAGGGAGCGAGCGTTGTCCGGATTCATTGGGCGTAAAGCGCGCGTAGGCGGTTTGGCAAGTCGGATGTGAAATCCCGAGGCTCAACCTCGGGACTGCATCCGATACTGCCCGACTAGAGGTAGGTAGGGGAGATCGGAATTCCTGGTGTAGCGGTGAAATGCGCAGATATCAGGAGGAACACCGGTGGCGAAGGCGGATCTCTGGGCCTTACCTGACGCTGAGGCGCGAAAGCTAGGGGAGCGAACAGGATTAGATACCCTGGTAGTCCTAGCCGTAAACGTTGGGTGCTAGGTGTGGGCGGATATCGACCCCGTCCGTGCCGAAGCTAACGCATTAAGCACCCCGCCTGGGGAGTACGGCCGCAAGGCTAAAACTCAAAGGAATTGACGGGGCCCCGCACAAGCGGCGGAGCATGCGGCTTAATTCGATGCGACGCGAAGAACCTTACCTGGGTTTGACATGCAGGGTGAAACCCGTGAAAGCGGGCGCTCTTCGGAGCCTGCACAGGTGGTGCATGGCTGTCGTCAGCTCGTGCCGTGAGGTGTTGCCTTAAGTGGCGCAACGAGCGCAACCCCTGTCCTTAGTTGCCAGCGGATCATGCCGGGAACTCTAGGGAGACTGCCGGTGCCAAACCGGAGGAAGGTGGGGATGACGTCAAGTCAGCATGCCCCTTATACCCAGGGCTGCACGCATGCTACAATGCGCGATACAGAGGGCTGCGATCCCGTAAGGGGGAGCGAATCCCAAAAAGTCGCGCTCAGTTCGGATCGAGGTCTGCAACCCGACCTCGTGAAGCCGGAGTCGCTAGTAATCGCAGATCAGCACTGCTGCGGTGAATACGTTCCCGGGGCTTGTACACACCGCCCGTCACACCACGAAAGTGGGCAACACCCGAAGCCGGTGGCCTAACCCTTGTGGAGGGAGCCGTCGAAGGTGGGGCTCGCGATTGGGGTGAAGTCGTAACAAGGTAGCCGTAGCGGAAGCTGCGGCTGGATCACCTCCTTTCTAAGGAGCCTTTGGCATACCGGTGCACGCGGGCGACCGTCCCGTCGTGCTGCATTCCGGAAGACTCCAGGTCGATGCACTGGCCCCGTCGGCGATGTCGGCGATCTCCAACCGTTAGTACGTCCTCAGTGAGAGCTGGGGGAGTGGAACGCGACCGCGAGAAAGCTGCAACGTCGACGGGCACACTGTTCAGCTTTGAGGGTGCGAGCCCCTCGAGCACCTTGAGAACTCGATAGCGAGCGCGAGCATCTATTAGTCAAGTTATGAAGGGCTTACGGTGGATGCCTTGGCGCCAGGAGCCGATGAAGGACGCGTCTGGCTGCGAAAAGCTGCGGGGAGCTGCCGAGAGAGCTTTGATCCGCAGATGTCCGAATGGGGAAACCCGGCCGGGGTCATGCCCGGTCACCCGTGTCTGAACACATAGGACACGTGGAGGGAACCGCCCGAAGTGAAACATCTCAGTAGGGCGAGGAAGAGAAAGCAAACGCGACTCCCCTAGTAGTGGCGAGCGAACGGGGAAGAGCCTAAACCGATCAGGTGTCAAAGACCGATGTCGTTGCCTGGTCGGTGTCGTGGGATCCGCACGGACCCGCATCGGAGGGTTCAAGGAGTTACAAAGCAGGCACGTAGTCGAAGGCCATGGAAAGGGCCGTCACAGAAGGTAACAACCCTGTAGACGAAACGTGACCCGCCTCCTCGCGGCGATCCCGAGTAGCACTGGACCCCGGAAATCCGGTGTGAATCTGGGGGGACCACCCCCTAAGGCTAAGCACTCCCTGGCGACCGATAGTGAACCAGTACCGTGAGGGAAAGGTGAAAAGCACCCCGGGAGGGGAGTGAAATAGTACCTGAAACCGTGAGCCTACAAGCAGTCGGAGCCTGTGCTGGGCAACCAGTGCGGGTGACGGCGTGCCTTTTGAAGAATGAGCCGGCGAGTTAGCGGTATGCGGCAAGGTTAACCGTTCTCGGGAAGCCGAAGCGAAAGCGAGTCCGAACAAGGCGAAGAGTCGCATGCCCTAGACCCGAAGCCGAGTGATCTACCCATGGGCAGGTTGAAGCGAGGGTAAGACCTCGTGGAGGACCGAACCCACCAGGGTTGAAAACCTGGGGGATGACCTGTGGGTAGGGGTGAAAGGCCAATCAAACTCGGTGATAGCTGGTTCTCCCCGAAATGCCTTTAGGGGCAGCCTCGGGCGTTCTGTTGCGGAGGTAGAGCACTGATTGGGCTAGGGGGCCTACAAGCTTACCGAACTCAGTCAAACTCCGAATGCCGCAACACCAGAGCCCGGGAGTGAGGGCGCGGGGGCTAAGCTCCGTGTCCGAGAGGGAAACAACCCAGATCGCCAGCTAAGGCCCCTAATTCCATGCTCAGTGGGTAAGGATGTGGGAGTGCACAGACAACCAGGAGGTTGGCTTAGAAGCAGCCACCCTTGAAAGAGTGCGTAATAGCTCACTGGTCAAGTGTTCCTGCGCCGACGATGTAACGGGGCTCAAGCATGGAGCCGAAGCTGCGGGATCCTTCATATGACTCGGCCCAGACGGGAAGCCGTCGGGGTCCAGGTCGAGGGATCGGTAGGGGAGCGTTCCCACGCGAGTGAAGCGGCGGGGTAACCCAGCCGTGGATGCGTGGGAAGTGAGAATGCCGGCATGAGTAGCGAAAGACGGGGGAGGAGCCCGTCCGCCGAATGCCCAAGGGTTCCTGGGGAAGGTTCATCCGCCCAGGGTTAGTCGGGACCTAAGCCGAGGTCGAGAGACGTAGGCGATGGACGACTGGTTGATATTCCAGTACCACCTCATCCGCGCCCAGGCCGAATCCGAGGTACTAAGGGAACCCCTTCGGGGGCTACCGACCAACTTGGTACTAGGCCAGCGAAGGGGGGACGCAGGAGGGTAGCTCGACCCAGGCGTTGGTTGTCCTGGGGCAAGTGTGTAGGGGGATCTCCTAGGCAAATCCGGGAGGTCATCAACCCTGAGGCACGATGCCGAACCGTTCAAGGTGAAGCGAGTGATCCCATGCTGCCGAGAAAATCCTCTAGCCAGCTGATGAGGTGCCCGTACCCCAAACCGACACAGGTGGGCACGTAGAGCATACGAAGGCGATCGAGAGAACCCTGGTTAAGGAACTCGGCAAATTCCATCCGTAACTTCGGGATAAGGATGACCCCGATAGGGTGAACGACTTCGCGTCGTGAGTCCGAAGGGGTGGCACAAACCAGGCCCAAGCGACTGTTTACTAAAAACACAGGTCCGTGCAAAGTCGCAAGACGACGTATACGGACTGACGCCTGCCCGGTGCTGGAACGTTAAGGGGAGAGGTTAGATCCTTCGGGATCGACGCTTCGAACCCAAGCGCCAGTAAACGGCGGCCCTAACTATAAGGGTCCTAAGGTAGCGAAATTCCTTGTCGGGTAAGTTCCGACCTGCACGAATGGCGTAACGACTTGGGCACTGTCTCAACCAGGGACTCGGCGAAATTGCAATACGAGTAAAGATGCTCGTTACCCGCAGCAGGACGGAAAGACCCCGGGACCTTTACTGCAGCTTGATGTTGGGTTTTGGCATGTGTTGCGTAGGATAGGTGGGAGGCTGTGAAGCGTGGCTTTCGGGTCGCGTGGAGCCATCCTTGAAATACCACCCTTCACTCGTTGAGACTCTAACCCAGGCCCGTGATCCGGGTCGGGGACAGCGTCTGGTGGGCAGTTTAACTGGGGCGGTTGCCTCCCAAAAGGTAACGGAGGCGCCCAAAGGTTCCCTCAGTCTGGTTGGCAATCAGACGTTGAGTGCAAGGGCACAAGGGAGCTTGACTGTGAGACCGACGGGTCGAGCAGGAGCGAAAGCTGGGCCTAGTGATCCGACGACTCCGTGTGGAAGGGTCGTCGCTAAACGGCTAAAAGGTACCCCGGGGATAACAGGCTGATCCTGCCCAAGAGTCCATATCGACGGCAGGGTTTGGCACCTCGATGTCGGCTCGTCTCATCCTGGGGCTGGAGCAGGTCCCAAGGGTCGGGCTGTTCGCCCGTTAAAGAGGCACGCGAGCTGGGTTTAGAACGTCGTGAGACAGTTCGGTCCCTATCCGCTGTGGGCGTAAGAGATCTGAGAGGAGCTACCCCTAGTACGAGAGGACCGGGGTGGACGAACCTCTGGTGTGCCAGTTGTCGCGCCAGCGGCACGGCTGGTTGGCCACGTTCGGGATGGATAAGCGCTGAAAGCATCTAAGTGCGAAGCCGGCCTCGAGATGAGATCTCTCACCGGGTCAACCGGGTAAGGCCCCTGGCAGACCACCAGGTTGATAGGCCGGAAGTGGAAGCACGGCAACGTGTGGAGCTGACCGGTACTAATAGGCCGAGGGCTTGACTTCTGCTCGCGCTCGCTATCGCAGTTCTTCGAGCTCTGCTCGAGGGGCGCATCCTCAGAGTTGTCTCGTCGGTCCTTTCGAGGATCCTTCGGGAACCACCGTTTCGGTGGCCACAGCGGAGGGGAAACACCCGGTCCCATCCCGAACCCGGAAGTGAAGCCCTCCAGCGCCGATGGTACTGCCAGGGAGACTTGGTGGGAGAGTAGGTCGCCGCCGGAGCATCTTCGAACGAGCCGCCTTCGGGCGGCTCGTTCTGTGTCAGGCGAGAGGCTCGTGCGTCGGTAGCCTAGGAGTCCTCATGTCCAAAGCCTTCACACCCCGTCACGGGGGGAATCGACGTACACGACCAACGGGCCCGGCCGGCCTGCCTCGGGATGTCCTGGAGGAGCTGCAACGTGCGACGAAGCCGACCCAGGTACGTGACGCGGTGTCGCGCTTGTCACGGGCCGTGGAGCTGCTCGAGCGCGGCGACGCAGGCGCCGCCGTGGCCGAAGCTGCCAAGGCGAAGCAACTCTCGGGGCGTTCGGCCGCTGTCCGCGAGGTGCTCGGACTCGCCCTGTACGGCCAGGGTCGGTGGCAGGAGGCTTTGACGGAGCTGAAGGCGTATCGCCGCTTCAGCGGTCGCGCGGATCAGAATCATGTCATCGCCGATTGCTTGCGTGCGGTAGGCAAGCCGCAGGAAGCCGTGCCGCTTGCCGAGGAGGAGCTTCGAGCGAAGGTCTCGCCCGAGGCGAAAGCGGAAGCGGTCATCGTGGCGGCGTCGGCGCTCGCCGATCAGGAGAGGTTCGCCGAGGCCCTCGCGTTCCTCGCGCGGGCGAAGACCAAAGAGGGCGTCTCCGCTCCATATACGCTGCGACTGTGGTACGTGCGAGGAGACATCCTCGCGAAGGCGGGCCGACGCGACGAGGCTGCGGGGGAATTCCGAAGGATCATGCGCCACGATGCCAGCGCGTTCGATACCGCCGAGCGCCTGGCCGAGCTGACCTAGGCTCGGGGCTCGAGCGACTCGTGCTCCCAGCGCTTGCGCCAGTATCGGAGCAGCCCCGCGGCGTTCATGCGGATCGAGCCGATCGCGTCGTAGCGCGTCATCTCGATCGGCCTTCCGGTCACTCGCTGAAATTCCGCCGCGGCAAGATCCTCGAGGTCGTGGGCTACCGGGTCTGTGCCCGCGTCGGGTTCTCTCTCGAGCCGGCGGCGCACGGCTTCCGACCACGATCTGATCTGCTGACTCGCCACATCGCAGGCGCCATCCGGGTCGGGAGCGGGACCGAAATGCGACGTCAGCAGCCCCGATGCATGTCGCGAACGGATCCGCTCGATGCTTGCAGTGGCGCTCGCGACATCGACCTCGGGCGGCGGAAGCGCGGGGCGGAACGCAGGCCCCCACGGAAGGTACGAGCCTATGGCCTCGCCGGTGAAGACGGCACCGCTCTCGGAATCGTGCAGCGCCACGTGGTGGGAGGCGTGGCCGGGCGTGTGGATGACGGCGAGCTCTCGGCGTCCCATTCGGATCGTGTCGCCGTCGGTCAGCGAACGCAGGCGACCGGCCGGCACCGGGTGCGTCTCGCCGAAGAGAGCGAGCATGCGCTCGGCGCCATAGGTGCGGGCGGTGCTCGCGATCAGGCGCGTGGGATCGGCGAGATGCGCTGCGCCGCGCTCGTGCGCCCACACGGTCGCACCTGCGAAGCGTTGGGCGAGCGCACCGGCTCCTCCGGCGTGGTCGAGGTGGATGTGAGTGACGACGATGTGCGCGAGATCGCCGTCCCCGATGCCGAGGTCGTCGAGGGCCTCGAGCACGAGCGCACCATCTGCCCCCGGCCCGGTCTCGACGAGACAGGGCTCGTCGCCATCGAGGAGATACACCGCGTTGAACTCGGGTTCACCGCTCAGCAGCGTGTCGATCATGGTGACGCCGTCGGCCACTGGGGTTCGCACGGGGTGGCGTCCGTCGACGGTCACGGGCTGGAGTTTGGCACACGGAGTGTCGGACCCCGCTGCTAGCGTGCCCTCGGGTCCGAACGCGGGCCGAGAAAGGGGAGAGGAACCGAGAACCCACGAGAAGGAGGAGCCATGGTGACGGTCAACGTCGTCGTGCTTGCGGGCACCGTCTCGGCGGATCCGGTCAATCGCCGGATGCCGTCAGGCGACGAGGTCACCGAGCTCCGGCTCTCCGTTCCGGAGGCGGGCAGACGCCTCCTCCCCCTCCCGATCGCGGCTTGGCACGCCACGGTCGGAGCCCGAGCGCTCGACGAGATCGCCAAAGGTGATCGAGTGCTCGTGCACGGGCAACTGGTCCGCCGCTTCTACCGGAGCGGAGCCGGAGCTCGCAGCCTCACCGAGGTGGTCGCGAGCGGTATCAAGAAGCTCGACCCGTTGGATCCGCCCGAGGATCGGCCGCTCGATCGACCGCGGCCGTCGGCAGAGGGGCAGGTGGAAGGGGCGGATCGAGCGGCATCATGATCATCCCCGTCAGGGGTTTGGGCCAGAAATAGGTGGACTTCGCGGGCAGCCGCTCGCCACGCTCGACGAGGGCTCTGATGCGACCGGGCGTGGTGGGCGGCAGCAGAAAGGCGGCGACGGCTTCGCCACTGCGCACGGCTGCGTCCGCCTCGGCAGCGTCTGTGACGTACCGCAGCGACGCGTTGGATCCGGGCCCGTCGAGGAGTGTCTCGTGCAAGGCGCGAACCGTGGGCGGCTCGCCCTCGAGGCGCCTCATCCGGTACTCGACCTCATGACGCTCGTCGAGCGAGATCGTGCCGATCGTCAGGTCGTCGTCGCTCAGGCCGTCGATCATGGCGGCGAGCCCAGTCACAGACGTTCCTTCGATCGATGGCGGCTGGCCCGCGAGTTGCACACGATGGAATGGCATCACGTGCATGTGTTCTGCGGCGGCGTCGACGACGAGGGTCAGAACGGCATCCCACGGTCCGGGTCCGTCGACGCGGCGTCGCTCGTCTCGGTAGCGCAGGGCCGTGGTGTAGCGGTGGTGTCCGTCGGCGATCAAGAGCCTTTCGTCGTGGGTGCGACCGAGTCCCGCTCGAACGAACGCGTCGCCGTCGACCGGCCACATGCGATGGCGCACACCCTGCTCGTCGACGGCCTCGAACGGTGCGGGACCCGAGGTCATCTCCCGCACGAACATGTCCAGCCGGTCGTCATGGCTCTCGATCGTGCCGTAGACGGGCGACAGGTGTGTGCGTGTGGCTCGGAGCAGTGCGAGACGGTCCGCGACGGGGCCCTTGCGCACCCGCTCGTGCGGGAGCACGGTGCCACCCCAGTCCTCGATCGTCATGGCGCAGATCAGGCCACGGATCGCGTGATCGGCCGCGGGCGCGTGAGCCCACTTCGCGCCCTCGGCGTCGTACGACATCTCGTAGGCGTAGCAACTGGGTTCGACCGCCCGTCGAAGCACGCCCCGCTCTTCCCAGGCGCGCAGCAGGTGCCCCGCACGCGCGTAGCGGTTCTCCGGGTGCGTCGGATCGGCCGTGCCCTCGGCGAGATCGAGGTGCACCACGTTGAACTCGCTCGCCTGCAGGTATCGGAGTCGTCGACGGTCGCTGATAACGTCATACGGCGGGGCGGTGACGCTCTCGAGGGGACCCGAGACCGCGGCGTCGAAGACGAGTCCGTCGAACGGGGAGAGGCGAGGCACGCGTCTTGTATAGCAGTCCTGTCCCGGCCTCGGGTCGCGTGCGGCTCACGGGTCCGCGATCGTGATCGCCGATCGATACGACGCGATCCTCTTCGACCTCGATGGGGTGCTGTATCGGGGCGCCGACCGCGTGCCGGCTGCCCCGGAGTCGCTCGCGAGACTCAGGGCGATGGGCAGGCGCATCGTGTTCGTCACGAATAACTCCGGTCGTACCCCCGAAGCGGTCGCCCAACGGCTGCGGTCGGTCGGCGTGGAGGCTCGTGCCGACGAAGTGGAGACCTCTGCGCTGACCACCGCCGCGGTGCTCTCCCGCCGTGATGTCCGCCTCGCCTTCGTGGTCGGTGAGGAGGGTCTCGTGCAAGCGCTCACGCAGGCAGGGGTGCACGTGGTCCACGGAGACCCGGAGCGTGCCGATGTGGTCGTGGTCGGCTGGGACCGCGGCGCCGACTACGCCAAGCTTCGAACCGCGTCGGTGCTCGTGCAGCGCGGCGCCGCGCTGGTCGCGACCAACCCCGACGCGTCCTTCCCAGCCGAAGACGGCACCAGATGGCCAGGTGCTGGGGCCCTGCTCGCGGCGATCGAGACCACCACGGGGGTGCGCGGAGAGGTGATCGGCAAGCCGCATGCGCCGCTGCTGCTCGCCGCTCTCGAGCGGGCGGGAGGCGGCCGGCCGCTCCTCGTGGGCGATCGACTCGACACCGACATCGCTGGGGCCGCTCGCCTCGGGTGGGATTCGATGCTCGTGCTCACCGGCATCGACGGACGGGACCAAGTGGCGGACTCGCCCGTGCGTCCGACCTACGTGGCGGAGAACCTCAACGCCTTGTTCACCGAGGACTGAGCGAACGGCGGTCTCACCCGGTCGCAGGACACCCACGGGTATGCTGGCATGTCATTCCGTGATCGATGCCGAAAGGAACTCGCGATGATCATCGACGACCTGCGAAAGACCCTGGAAGGTGTCGTGGGCACGCTGACCCCAGCCCGGGCACAGCGGCTGGCCAAGGACATGTTGGAGCCGAGCGCGGCCAAGGAACAGGTGGCGAAGACCGCGGCCGATCTGCTCGAGTGGTCCCAGACCAACCGTGAGCGCTTGTCGAGCTTCGTTCGGCGTGAGATCTCCGATCAGCTGAAGTCGGTCGGAGGTGTTGCGACGCAGGCCGAGCTCGACGCCCTCAAGAAGCGTGTGCGCGACCTCGAACGGGCCGCCGGCAAGACCGCCTCGGGTGGCGCGAAGACCACTCGTTCGTCCGGGTCTCGGACGCGTGCGACCGCGAAGAAGACGACCGCGAGCTCCCGGGCCCGTCGCAAGGAGCCTGCGGCCAAGAGGTCGACTTCGGCCTCCGGCGGGTGACCCGGGCTCGGCCGCGGTGACGCGCCGCCGACTCGACACGGAGCTGGTGCGACGAGGCCTGGTTGCGTCACGCGCCGACGCGCAGCGCGCGGTGCTTGCCGGCCTCGTGCGAGTGGGCGGCTCTCCGGCGAGTAAGGCGACCACGCTCGTGTCCGACGACATGCCGGTCGCGCTGGCGGAACCGAAGAAGAGGTTCGTCTCGCGGGGTGGTGAGAAGCTGGCTGCGGCGCTGTCGAGATTCCAGCTCGACCCATCGGGATCGGATTGTCTCGATGCCGGCGCTTCCACGGGGGGGTTCACGGATTGTCTCCTGCAGGCCGGCGCCCGTCACGTCGTCGCGGTCGACGTCGGGTACGGCCAGCTCGCATGGAACCTCCGGCTCGATGACCGCGTGACGGTCCTCGAGCGCACCAACGTTCGTGATCTCACGACCGTGGCTCTGCCGTACCGGCCCACGTTCATCGTGGTGGATCTTTCCTTCATCTCGCTGCGCTCGGTGCTTCCTGCCCTGTCGATGGTCGCGAGCGAAGATGCCGACGCGGTGCTCCTCGTCAAGCCGCAGTTCGAAGCGAGATCCGATCACGTCGGTCCGAAGGGCGTGGTCCGAAACCCCGCGGTGTGGACGCGGGTCCTCGATTCCGTCATCGAGGCGGCTCGCAGGGCTGGTCTGGAGCCAAGATCTCTGATGGCGTCGCCCTCACGAGGTCCCGCGGGCAACGTGGAGTTCCTGCTGTGGACGCGTATGGGCGGTGAGCCGGCGATGCTCGCCGTCGGCGAAGCGATCGCCGAGGGCGAGGCCGTCTCGAGATGAACCGGGTCGGAGTGGTCATGCACCCGGGTCGCGAGGCCGCGGTCGAGGCCGCGGACGACCTGGTCGAAGCCCTCGGACGCGAAGGGGTGACAGCGACCGTGCTCGCCGACGACGGCGATGCGCCCGAGCTCAGAGGAGATCTCGATCTCGTGGTGAGCGTGGGCGGCGACGGCACGTTCCTGCGGGCCGCCTACGCCGCATCGCACGCCGGGTGCCCGGTGCTGGGCGTGAAGGTCGGCCGGATGGGCTTCCTCACTGAAGTCGAGCCACACGAGGCGCTGCCATTGGTCCGAGCCGTGCTCGAGGGGCATGCCGACGTCGAGGAGCGGCTTGCCCTGACCGCCGAGCCGGTCGCCGGTGCCGACTTCGCTCCCCAGTGGGGACTCAACGAAGTGATGGTCGAGAAGCAGGTCCGTCACCGCCTCGTGAGGCTCGCCGTCCAGGTCGACGGCGACTACGTGACCACGTTCTCCGCCGACGGGGTGATCGTCGCGTCCCCCACCGGGTCGACGGCCTACTCGTTCTCGGCCCGGGGCCCGATCGTGATGCCCGGCGTCGATTCGCTGGTCCTCACGCCGATCGCCGCCCACATGGTCTTCGACCGGTCCTTCGTGCTGGAAGCAACGAGCCAGGTTCAGCTGGAGGTTCTCGGGGAGGAGAGCGGAGTCTTGTCGGCCGACGGTCGTCGCAGCATCGAGCTTCCGGTTGGGTCGACGGTGAGGATCAGGGCCTCGGCCCGTCCGGCGCGGCTCGTGCGCCGTCACGACGCACCGGGATTCCTGTCGCTCGTGCGTGAGAAGTTCGGCCTTCCGGGGCAGCCGGGCGATCGCGCGCCCGGCTCCGATGTCGGCGGCGACGGCTAGCATCCGAACGTGTTGCGCGAGCTGCACATCTCGGGTCTGGGGGTCATCGACGACCTCGATCTGTCGCTGCACCCCGGCCTCAACGTCTTGACCGGCGAGACGGGTGCCGGCAAGACGATGATCACGGTGGGCTTGGCCCTGGCGCTCGGCACCCGGGGATCGGCCTCACTCGTCCGCGACGGGGCGAAGGCGGCCAAGGTGCAGGCCCTGTTCGATGTGGGCGACCGACCTCCGCAGCCGCTCGCCGAGTGGGTCGAGGACGGAGAGGTCGTGCTCGCTCGGTCGATCTCCGCGGAAGGAAAGGGCTCCGCTCGGATCGGCGGGCAGCTCGCAACCGCGTCGGCGCTCGCGGCGCTCGGCTCGTCGCTCGTCGAGGTCCACGGTCAGCACCAAGCCCAACGCCTGCTGGAACCAGGGTTGCAGATGGCGTTCCTCGATCGATACGCCGGCGACGGGCACCTCGTCGCACTGATGTCGTTCCGAGAAGCGCATGACGAGCTGCGGACCATCCTGACCGCGCTCGAGCAGCTCCGCGAGGCCTCGCGCGATCGCGAACGTGAGCTCGATCTTCTCGCGTACCAGGTCCGCGAGATCGAGTCGGTCATGCCCGGAACTGGCGAATCGGAGCGGCTCGCGGCCGAGGAAGCGCGGCTCGGCCACGTCGAGCGCCTGCTCGACGTGAGCGCCACCGCCGAGACGGCCCTGGCGGGAGACGACGGGTCGACGGTCGACACCCTCGGTGAGGCTGCACGTGGTCTCGAGGCGGCAGGCGTTCTCGATCCGCTGGCGGGAGAGCTCGCCTCGAGAGGCTCGGCTCTCACTGCCGAGGTCACGGAGCTCGCTCGTGACGTCCGTGCTTACCGCGAATCACTCACGGCAGACCCGGCGCGACTCCAGTTCGTCCGCGAACGCATCGGAGCCCTGAAGGGGTTGCAGCGCAAGTACGGTGAAACCGACGCCGACGTGCTGACGTACATGACCGAGGCGTCGGCAAGGCTCGCCGAGCTCGCCGGCGCCGACGAACGCCTCGACGAGCTCACCGCCGCCGGCGGCGAGCTCGAACGCCGAGCGGCGGAACGTGCTGCCATCGTCACCGCGGGGCGCCGCGAGGCGTCGGGGCGACTCGCCGACGCCGTCGCCGCCGAGCTCGACGAGCTCGGCATGCCGGGGGCCGTCGTCGAGGTCGTGCTCGAGACGTTGCCGGTTCGTGGGGCGCAAGGCGCGGAGCGGGTCGAGCTTCGCTTCGCCGCCGGGCTCGAGGTGGCTGCGATGCCGCTCTCGAGAGTCGCATCGGGCGGCGAGCTCTCTCGCACGATGCTCGCGTGCCGAAGCGTGCTGGCCGATATCGACGAGGTGCCGACGCTGGTCTTCGATGAGGTCGATGCGGGCATCGGAGGCAAGGCCGGGTTGGCGGTGGGTCGCCGCCTGGCCGGGCTCGCGCGCGATCGTCAGGTCCTGGTCGTGACCCACCTTCCGCAGATCGCGTGCTTCGCCGATCGGCATGTGCAGGTCTTCAAGCATGGAGGCACGGCCTCGGCCGGCGTGCTCGACGACCGGCAGCGTGTGTCGGAGCTCTCGCGCATGCTCGCGGGGCTCGACGGGAGCGCGTCGGCCTCCTCGCACGCCGAGGAACTTCTGTCGGAGGCCTCAGCCTTGAAGGCCGGCCGAGGCTCTCGCCCGACCACCAGGGTGTAGTTCCGAGCGTCACAGACCTCTGCTAGAGTCGGGTTCCGTGGTCAGGGAGCAGCCGAAGTTCATCTTCGTCACGGGGGGAGTCGCCTCCGGGCTCGGCAAGGGCATCACCTCCGCCTCCCTCGGCCGGCTCTTCTCGGCTCGCGGCGTGAAGGTCGCGGTCCAGAAGCTCGATCCGTACATCAACGTCGATCCGGGCACCATGAATCCCTTCGAGCACGGCGAGGTGTTCGTGCTCGACGACGGCGCCGAGACCGACCTCGATCTCGGCCACTACGAGCGCTTCATCGACATCGACCTGCATCGCGGCGCGAACCACACGACCGGCGCCATCTACTCGGCGGTGATCGCGAAAGAGCGCCGCGGCGACTACCTCGGCAAGACGGTGCAGGTCATCCCTCACATCACCGACGAGATCAAGGAGCGCATCAGGGCGCTCGCCGAGACGGAATCTGCCGATCTCGTGCTCGTGGAGATCGGCGGCACCGTCGGAGACATCGAGTCGCTGCCGTTCCTCGAAGCGATCAGGCAGCTCCGCAACGAGATCGGACGTGACCGCTGCGCGTTCGTCCACGTGTCGTTGATGCCCTTCATCGGTCCGAGCGGGGAGCTGAAGACCAAGCCAACCCAGCATTCCGTGAAGGAGCTGCGGTCGCTCGGTATCCAGCCCGACGCGATCGTATGCCGTTCCGACCGGCCGATCGGGCGCAACCTCAAGGAGAAGATCTCGCTCTTATGCGACGTGCCGATCAGTGGGGTGATCAGCGCGCCCGACGCATCGTCGATCTACGAGGTGCCGTTGGTGCTGCACCGTGAGGGACTCGACAACGAGCTGGCCGGCCACCTCCGCATCGAAGGGGTGCCGAATCTCACCGAGTGGGAGGCGCTCGTCGAGAGCATCCATGCGGCCACCGAGCCGGTCACGATCGCTGTGGTGGGAAAGTACGTCACGCTGCGCGATGCCTATCTCTCGGTCATGGAGGCCCTCTATCACGGCGGGTTCCATCATGGCTCGGATGTGCAGATCAGATGGGTGGCCTCCGACGATCTGGGCGGTCAGGCCACCGAAGATGCGCTCCGTGACGTGCACGGCGTGCTGATCCCCGGCGGCTTCGGCATCAGGGGAGTCGAGGGCAAGATCGCGGCCGTGCGATACGCGCGGGAGCGGGGGGTGCCGTTCCTCGGCATCTGCCTCGGCTTGCAGTGCGCGGTGATCGAGTTCGCCCGCAACGTGATGGGCCTCGACGGCGCCAACTCGAGCGAGTTCGACCCGGCCACATCGCATGCCGTGATCGACCTGCTTCCGGAGCAGAAGGATGTGACCGACCTGGGCGGTTCGATGCGCCTCGGCGCTCAGCCTTGCCACGTGGTGCCGGGAACCAGGGCCGCCGATGCCTACGGCGAGGCGGTCGTCTACGAACGGCACCGCCATCGTTGGGAGGTCAACCCCGCGTATCACTCCCAGCTCGAGGCGCATGGCCTCGTGCTCTCCGGCAACTCGCACAACGGGCGTCTCACCGAGATCGTCGAGCTCGCCGATCATCCGTTCTTCGTGGCCGCCCAGTTCCACCCCGAGCTCCGATCACGTCCGACCCGGCCGCACCCGCTCTTCCGCGACCTCGTCGGCGCCGCGCAAACCTACCGGCGGGAACAGTCCCGTCGAGCACTGTCGACCACCGGATAGCGCGGCGGTGCCGGAGCCGCTCGCCTCGCGGACCGTGTTCGATGGTTCGTTCGTGCGGGTCGACCTCGAGGAGTGGCCCGGCCTCGAGCCCTGGGAGGTCGTACGGCGGCACGACGCGACGGCAGTGCTTGCCCTGACCCCCGACGATCGCGTGGTGCTCGTGCGGCAGTTCCGTCCGGCTGTGCGCCTGGCCGTGACCGAGGTGCCCGCGGGATTGCTCGACATCGACGGAGAGGATGCACTCACCGCAGCCGGCCGTGAGCTCTTCGAGGAGACCGGTTACCGCCACACCTCGATCGAGTTCCTCGGCGGGATCTATCCGTCGGTCGGCTCGAGCGACGAGTACGTGCACCTGTTCTGGGCTCGCACCGAGGCCGAGCCCGAAGGGCCGGTCGAGCCCGGCATCGAGCTCGTCGTGGAGCCGCTCCACCGCATGGTCGCCGCCGCGCGTTCGGGTCGCGTGCGTGACGCCAAGACGGCGCTTATGTTGATGATGGTGGCCGGCCGGCCACCCTTGCCATCGCCCTGATCATCGCGCTCCCGCGCGGTGTTGAGTACGCTTGCGCCGGAACGGACAGGACGACTCCGCAACAGCGTGTGGTCGTTCGCCGCTGGCAAGGAAGGCCGCGCGCGTGCATGTCGGCATCCCGAAAGAAGTCAAGGACAGCGAGTATCGGGTGGCGGCGACACCAGAAGGGGTCCGTGAGCTCACGAGAGCCGGGCATCGTGTGTTGGTCGAGGCCTCGGCGGGGCGAGGATCGTCGATCTCCGACGAGCAGTTCTCGGCCGCGGGTGCCGAGGTGCTTCCCGACGCCGAGGCCGTCTTCGCAGAGGCAGAGATGATCGTGAAGGTCAAGGAGCCGCAGCCCGAAGAGTACGAGCGGTTCCGGCCGGGACAGGTGCTCTTCACCTACCTGCATCTCGCCGCCGACGAAAGGCTCACGCGTTTCCTGGCCGAGCGCGAGGTCGTCTCGGTCGCCTACGAGACGGTGCAGACCCCCGACGGACGACTTCCGCTGCTCGCCCCGATGTCGGAGATCGCCGGCCGCATGGCACCACAAGAGGGGGCGGCGGCGCTCGAGCGACCACGAGGCGGTCGAGGCGTGTTGATGGGCGGGGCGTCGGGGGTCGCGCCGGCACGGGTCGTGGTGCTCGGGGCGGGCATGGCCGGGGCCAACGCCGCGCAGATCGCCGCCGGCATGGAAGCCGATGTGACGGTCGTCGATCGCAACGTCGACCGGCTCCGCGAGATCGATCGCATCTGGCACGGGCGTATCCAGACGGTGATGAGTTCCGCGCTCGCCGTCGAGCGTCTCGTACTCGGGGCCGACATGGTGATCGGCGCCGTGCTCGTGCCGGGTGCGAAGGCGCCGCACCTGGTCAGCGCCGAGACGGTGCGCGCGATGCAGCCCGGGGCCGTGCTGGTCGACATCTCGATCGATCAGGGCGGGTGCTTCGAGACGTCGCACGTCACGACGCATTCCGATCCGACGTACGTGGTCGACGGCGTCGTGCACTACTGCGTCGGGAACATGCCGGGCGCCGTGCCGCGCACTTCGACCTACGCCTTGACGAACGTCACGCTGCACTATGTCTCGGCGATCGCCGACCAGGGTCTCGACGACGCGATCCGCGCCGACGCGGCGCTGGCCTTGGGTGTGAACGTCCACTCGGGGCTCGTCACGAACGATGGCGTCGCGGCGGCACACGGCCTCGACACGACGCCGGTCGGGTCCGTCGTCGACGGAGCCGGCGCGCGGTGACGCCGGGTGGAGACATCGATCGAGACCCAGGTCGCCCGCTACCTCGACCATCTCGCCGTCGAGCGGGGCCTGTCCGACAACACGCTCTCCGCGTACCGCCGCGACCTCGTCCGGTACCTGCGCTTCCTCGGCTCTCGGAGCGTGAGCGAGCCCGAACAGGTGGACGGATCCGTGGTGCGATCGTTCCTGGCATCGATCAGCGCTTCGACCCACGGTGAGGACGAGCGGCCGTATCGTGCAACGTCGGTGGCTCGCACGTTGTCGTCGGTCCGCTCTTTCCATCGCTTCCTGCTGCGGGAGGGCGTCGTCGAGAGCGACCCCGCCGCGGGGGTGGTCCAGCCGAAGCTGCCCCGCGCACTGCCGCATCCTTTGACCGTCGATGAGATGCAACGACTGCTCGATGCGCCCGATGCGGCGACCCCCGCGGGTCAGCGCGACCGAGCGATCCTGGAGCTCCTGTACGGCTCGGGGCTGCGCGTTTCGGAGCTGACCGGTCTGGATGTCGACGACCTCGACCTCGAGGGAGGTTTCGTGCGAGTGCTCGGCAAGGGAGGCAAGGAACGAGAGGTGCCCGTCGGGCGATTCGGACGCGATGCCGTCGAGACCTACCTCGTCCGCGCGCGGCCCGTGTTCGCCACCGGCCGTGGACGAGGAGCGCTCTTCCTCAACCAGCGTGGCGGAAGGCTCACGCGGCAGAGCTGCGACCGCATGGTGCGCGCGGCCGCGCGAGCCGCCGGCATCGAACGTCATGTGTCGCTGCACACGCTGCGGCATTCGTTCGCGACCCACCTGCTCGAAGGGGGAGCCGATGTTCGGGTGGTGCAGGAGCTGCTCGGACACGCGAGCGTCGCGACGACCCAGATCTACACGCTCGTGACACGGGAGCACCTTCGCGAGGTCTACTACACGTCACACCCGCGGGCGCGGCGACCCACTGCCGGCGGGGGCCGGCCGGAGCATGGGTCAGGAGGACAGGACCACGATGGATGAGGCCACCGCACGTCGCCGATCGACCCTCGAAGAGCAGCGGATCCACCTGCGCGCGGAGATGGTGTCCCAGGGGGCCGATCCCGACTCCGACGAGGTCACGTTCATCGACGACTCCGGCTTCGCGGATCGTTCACACAATACCGAGGAGCGGTCTCGGCTGATCTCGGTGGCGGCGGCGTTGCGGTCCAACCTGCGCGATGTCGACCGGGCCCTGGCGAAGTTCGAGGTCGGCACGTACGGCGTGTGCGAACGCTGCGCCGAGCCGATCGCGAGTGAGCGACTCGATGCACTTCCGTGGGCGATCCTGTGCATCCGTTGCAAGCACGAAGGAGTGAAAGCGTGAGCGAGTCGCTCGAGGGGGGTTCGGTCGGCCGGCTCGTGCCGAGGGTGCTCGTCGTCGTCTGCGATTCATGGGGTGTCGGGGGTGCTCCCGACGCCGCACGATACGGTGACGAAGGCTCGAACACGCTCGGGAACACCGCCGCCGCCGTAGGGGGACTGCACGTGCCCGCGCTCGAAGGGCTCGGCCTCGGGTTGCTGAGCGAGATCGAGGGGGTGAAGCGCAGCGCCGAGGCGGGCACCGCTCACGGATGGGCGGTCGAGCGATCGGCGGGCAAGGACACCACGACGGGTCACTGGGAGATGATGGGAATCATCCTCGCCGAACCGTTCCCCGTGTACCCCCATGGGTTTCCACCGGAGATCGTGGAGCCGTTCGAGCGCGCGATCGGCAGGCCGATCCTCGGCAACGAGCCGGCATCAGGCACCGAGATCATCGCCGACCTCGGCGAGGAACATATCGCGACCGGCAGGCCGATCGTGTACACGAGCGGAGACTCTGTGTTCCAGGTCGCATGCCACAAGAGCGTGGTGCCGCTCGAGCAGCTGTACGCGTGGTGCCGGATCGCACGCGGTCTGCTCGTGGACCCCCACAGGGTCGGGCGTGTGATCGCACGGCCGTTCGAAGGTGAGCCCGGCGCGTTCGTTCGGAGTCCCGAGCGGCGAGATCTCTCGGTTCCTCCCCCCGGCCCCACCGTCCTCGATGCGCTGCAGGAGGGGGGCGTAACGGTGTGCGGCGTGGGCAAGATCAAGGACATCTTCGACGGCCGCGGGATCACCGAGGCCGTCTATTCGGATTCGAACGATCACGGTATCGACCTGACGCTCGAATATCTCCGGCGTCCCGGGCCTGTCTTCGTGTTCTCGAACCTCGTCGATTTCGACTCGAAGTACGGCCATCGCAACGACCCCGAGGGCTATGCGCGAGCCGTGCAGGCCTTCGACCGTCGCCTGCCCGAGCTTGTTGACGCTCTCGAAGGGGGGGTGATGCTGATCACCGGTGACCACGGCTGCGATCCCACGACCCCTCCCACCGACCATTCCCGAGAACGCACTCCGCTGTTGGTCGCGGGCCTCGCCGAAGATGCGCCGCGCGAGATCGGCGTGAGGCATGGGTTCGGTGATCTGGGGCATACGGTGGCTGCTCTGCTTCACGTTGACGTCGAGGGTTTACACGGTGAATCTTTCATCGACCGGTTGGGATTCCGTTGACCGGGTGATGCTTGCTCCAGTCGAATGTCACCTCGGGCGTCACTCGAATGTAGGGGAGATGCACCAGTGACAGTGACGGATCCACGTGCGGTCGTGGCCGCAAAGCGCGACGGACATGCCCTCGGTGACCATGAGGTCCAGGCCTTCGTCGAGGGTTACACCACCGGTGACGTCAGCGACGCACTCATGGCCGCGTTCCTCATGGCGTGCCTGCTCCGAGGCATGGACACTGAAGAGACGATCGCGCTGACCCGGTCGCTGATCGCCTCGGGTGACACCGTGGCGTTCGAGGGGCTCGAACGGCCCACGGTCGACAAGCACTCCACGGGAGGGGTCGCCGACGGCGTGACGCTGGTGTTCGCCCCGATCGCGGCCTCGCTCGGGATGGCGGTCGCCAAGCTCTCCGGCCGCGGTCTCGGGCACACGGGTGGAACCCTCGACAAGCTCGAGTCGATCCCGGGCCTGGAGACCGACCTCGATCCCGACCGGATGCGGCGTCAGGTCGCCGAGGTGGGGTGCGCGGTCGGCGCCCAGTCGCCCCGGCTGGTCCCGGCCGACGGGGCGCTCTACGCGCTGCGCGATGCGACTGCAACCGTTCCCTCGATCCCGCTCATCGCTGCCAGCGTGATGTCCAAGAAGCTGGCGGTCGAGACCGATCTCATCGTCCTCGACGTGAAGGCCGGCTCGGGCGCGTTCATGAAGACGACCCGGGATGCTCAGACCCTGGCGCGAGCATGTCTGCAGCTCGCGCAGGGCTGGGAGCGAGCGGCGAGGATCGCGGTGACCGACATGAGCCAGCCCCTCGGCGACGCGATCGGCAACGCCCTCGACGTCGCCGAGGCCATCGCGGTGCTCCGGGGCGAACACCGCGGCCGGCTGCGCGAGCTCGCGGTCGCGTTCGCGGCGCGGGCCGCCTCGGTGACGACGGGGCGCGATCTCGACGGTGCGACGGCCGAGGCCGAACGCGCTCTCGACGACGGCTCCGCGCTCGATCGATTCCGCGCCATGATCGAAGCCCAGGGAGGCGATCCGAGAGTCGTCGACGACCCGGGTGGGGTGTTGCCCGCGGCGCCCGTCGTGACGCCGATCGAGGCGGATCGGGCCGGCACAGTCGCGGGCATGGCGACCGAGGAGATCGGGCTCGCGAGCGGGGCGCTCGGGGCCGGCCGCGCGCGTAAGGGCGACGCGATCGACCCGGCAGTGGGTATCGTGGTGCGCTGCAAGATCGGTGACGTGCTCGATGCGGGGGAGCCGATCGGAGAGGTGCACGCGCGAGATGACGGCGGCGCCCGTGAGGCGGCCCGTCGTGTGCTCGATGCGATCGTGCTGCGCGACGGGAAGGCCGACCCCCCGCCCCTCGTGCACACCTGGCTCGAGTGAGGAGACGACTGCATGGGCAACTTCACCTGGCTCGGGTTCCGCCTCGCGCTGTTCATGCTCGTCTCGCTCGCGATCGGGCTGGCGGCGCGGGAGTTCGCCCGGGCATGGACCGCGGCGAAGCTACACGATCCGACCCCGCGGCTGTGGGGCCGCCTGACCCTCAACCCGAAGGCGTGGTTCGAGTCGTTCGGCAGCGGTCTCGTGCCGGCGCTGATCGCGATCCTGTGGTCCGTGCAGGTGCTCGTGATCCCGGCCGCGTACGCGAAGCCTGCGCCGGTCGACCCGAGCTACCTGCGGCGAACCCGCGACCTCGTGCTGGTCTCCGTCGCCGGTCCGATCACGAACCTCGTGTTCGCCTTCCTCGGGGGCCTGGTGGTGCGGATCGGGGGGCTTCCCCTCGAGGTGTACCGGGCGGCCGTCGTGTTCGCGTTCACGAATGCGGCCCTGGTCGTCTTCCATCTGCTGCCGATCCCCGGGCTCGACGGGGCGCGGATCGTCGGGCTGCTGTTGCCCCCACACCCTCGCGAGGTGTATCGCAACGCCGACAAGTACCTGCCCTTGTTCGTGCTGGTGGCGCTCTTCGTCTTCTCGACGCTCATCCTCGGGTTCCTGACGACCCTGGCCGGCGCCATCTGTGATGCGGCGACCGATCTGGACTGCCAGGGGGCGATGCAGTTCCCCGGCGTCTGAGTGTCTGGTTGGGTTCGGCACCCGATCTCCCGGGGTGGTTCACCGGCCCGCGTTATCATCGCGGCATCGACCAGTCCGCGGCCTCCTCGACGCTTCCTGTCACGCTTTCACGCGTGCTCACCGGCTATCGCCCGACAGGGCCGCTCCACGTCGGACACTGGGCCGGCAACATCGAGAACATGCTCGCCCTGCAGGCCGACCGCACACGTGACTGCTTCTTCTTCATCGCCGATTGGCACATGCTGACGACGCATTACGACCGCACCGACGAGCTTCCCGGGTTCACGCGAGAGCTGACGCTCGATTGGCTCGCCGCGGGGATCGATCCCGACCGAGCCACGGTCTACCGCCAATCCGACATCGCCGAGGTGGCCGAGATGACCCTGTTGCTCGGCATGATCACGCCGCTCGGCTGGCTCGAGCGGGTGCCGTCGTTCAAGGAGCGGCTCCGAGATCACGCAGAGCGCGACATCGCAAACTTCGGACTGCTCGGCTACCCGGTGCTGCAGACGGTCGACATCGCGATCATGGGAGGCGAGCTCGTGCCGGTGGGGGAGGATCAGGTCGCGCACCTCGAGATCAGTCGCGAGATCGTGCGCCGCTTCAACCGGCTCTACGGTGAGGTGCTCGTCGAGCCGCAGCCGTTGTTGTCCGAGACGCCGCTGATCCCCGGATCCGACGGCAGGAAGATGTCGAAGTCGCTCGACAACGCGATCTGGGTGCGCGACGACGACGACGCGATCCGGGCGAGCGTGCGCTCGTTCGTGACCGACCCGCAGAAGGTGCGCCGGGGCGATCCGGGCCGCCCGGAGATCTGCCCGATCTTCGCCTTGCATCGCAAGTTCTCCCCTGATCGGCTCGATGAGATCGAGCAGGGCTGCCGCTCGGGCGAGCTGGGGTGCGTCGACTGCAAGACGATCTTGGCCGACCATCTCATCGAGCGGTTCCGCCCCTATCGGGAACGCCGGGCCCAGCTCGCCGAAGAGCACGGGCTCGTCGAGAAGGTGCTCGCCGAGGGCGCCGAGAAGGCGAGGCCAGTTGCGCGGGCCACCCTCGATGCGGTTCGAGAGGCGATGCATCTGTCGTGAGCGCACAACCCCCGACACGCGAGTTCGCGGTCGAGCTACCGGTGTTCGCCGGGCCGTTCCGTCTGCTCGCAGAGCTGATCCTGGAGCAGAAGGTCGATGTCTGCGACATCGCGGTGGCGTCGGTGACCGATCGCTACCTCGAGCACAGCAAACATGCCGACGCATGGAGCCTCGAGGAAGCCACGTGGTTCCTGGCGATCTGCTCCGTGCTGCTCGAGCTCAAGGTCTCGCGCCTGACCCCGAAGCACACGGAGCTCGACGACGACGACCTGCTGGGAGGGTCTCCCGACCTCGCGTACGCCCGCTCGATCGAGCTCGCGGCGTTCCGCAAGGTGGCGGTCGAGATCGCTCGCAGGCTCGAGGACGAGGCGGGGTACTTCTCGCGAGACGTCGGTCCCGGTCCCGAACTGGCCCACCTCTACCCCGATCCCATGGCGAGCCTGCGACCCGAACAGCTCGCGACGTTGGCCGCGACCCTGCTGCGACTCCCACCGACCCTCGATCTGTCACATGTGACCCCCGTTCGCTACACGGTCGTCGAAGCCATGACGACTCTGGAGGAGCGGATCTCGAGCTTCGGTCACGGCGCGACCTTCCGCGACCTCGTGGCCGACTGCGACGAGCGGATACACGTCGTCGTACGGTTCCTGGCGATCCTCGAGCTGTACCGTGAAGGAAAGGTCGAGCTTGCTCAAGCGAAGACGTTCGGGGACATCGAGGTCGAGTGGACAGGCTGAGGAGACGATGAGCGATCGAGAGGGGACCCCGGAGCTCGGCGCAGCAGACACGGGCACGAGTGAGGCCGATGCCCACGCCGCTCGCGTACTCGAGGCGCTGTTCTTCGTCTCCGACGAGCCGTTGACCGCGTCGGTGCTCGCCCAGGCCCTCGATATGGACCGTCGAGGCATCGAGGCGCTCTGCGACCGGCTACAGGCGGAGATGGAAGATCGCGGCTCGGGGCTCGTCCTTCGCAACGTGGCTGGCGGATGGCGGGTGTACACCCATCCCGAGACGGCCCCGCTCGTCGAGCAGTTCGTGCTTTCGTCGCGCCAGGCTCGGCTCACCAAGGCATCGCTCGAGACGCTCTCGATCGTGGCGTACAAGCAGCCGGTCACGAGGCATCAGGTCAGCGGCATCCGAGGTGTGAACTCCGACGGCGTGCTTCGAGCCCTCACCGATCGCGGCTTGATCGAGGAAGCCGGACGCGACGAGGCGCCGGGGCGTCCGGTGCTCTATGCCACCACTCCAGGATTCCTCGAACGGCTTGGCTTGGCGTCCCTGGCCTCCCTGCCGTCGCTCGCACCGCTGCTCGATCCCGCACCCGACGACGCCCTGGCGGGGGCAGTGGCCGACGACGACCCCGGCGAGCCGTCCCCGGAGGATTGAGGCCCCCCGTGGTCGAGGAGCGCTTGCAGAAAGCGCTCGCGCGGGCGGGGTTCGGCTCGCGGCGATCATGCGAGGAGCTCATCGTCGACGGAAGAGTGACCCTCGATGGCGCGGTGGCCACGCTCGGCGACAAGGCGGAGCCTGGCGTGTCGAGGGTGCAGGTCGACGGTCTCGAGGTCAACCTCGACCCGAGCGTGCGCTACTTCGCGCTGCACAAGCCTGCCGGGGTCATCACCACGATGCGTGACCCGCAGGGACGGCCCGACATCACGCGCTATCTGCCACCCGAGGGGCCCCGTGTGTTCCCCGTTGGTCGCCTCGATCGCGATTCCGAAGGTCTGCTGCTGCTCACGAACGACGGTGAGCTCGCCAACCGGCTGATGCACCCGAGACATGGGGTGGAGAAGGAGTATCTCGCGGAAGTCGGTCATCCCCCGACGGCCAAGCAGCTCGCCCGCATCCGAACCGGAGTCGAGCTCGATGACGGTCCTGCCCGGGCCGTGCGCGCCCGCATCGTGGCGTCCTCGCAAGGACGGGGAGCGGTGCGACTGGTCATGACCGAGGGGCGCAAGCGCGAGGTGCGCCGGTTGCTGGCCGAGGTCGGGCTCCCGGTCACGCGGCTCGTCAGACTTCGGGTCGGGCCGATCGTGCTCGGCGGCCTCGCGCCGGGCGAATGGCGTCCCCTCCCGCGCGACGAGATCCAAGCGCTCGCCGCCGCGGCCGCAGCCGAACGGTAGCCTGTGGTCCGGCCCGCCGACCGGCGGGATCTCGATGGAGACTGACATGACGGTTCGCGCGGCTCGAGGGGCCATCAAGGTGGCCGAGGACACGTCCCCCTGCGTGCTCGCCGCCACCGAGCGCTTGGTCGACGCGATGCTCGAGCGCAACGAAGCGACCGGCGACGATCTGATCAGCATGCTGTTCACCGTCACCGACGACATCTCCTCGGTCTTCCCCGCCGAAGCGGCGCGGCGCATGGGTCTCGGCCTCGTGCCCCTGATGTGTGCGCGAGAGATCCCCGTGGCAGGTTCGATGCCGCTCGTGGTTCGCGTGCTCATGCACCTGCACACGGATCGATCACAGAACGAGATGGAAGCCGTGTACCTCGACGGTGCCGAGTCGCTGCGTGATGACCTGACATGACCACCACAGAGCACGTTGCCGTCGTCGGCACCGGCCTCATCGGCACGTCGATCGCGCTCGCTGCCGCTCGAACCGGCTCGATGGTCTCGTCATGGGACGCCGATGAAGCCGTCGGCAGGCGTGCAGCGGAGATCGCAGCGTCCCGGCCCGCAGCCTCGCTCGGCGAAGCGGTCGAGGATGCCGACATCGTGGTGGTCGCGACCCCGATCCCCATCATCGCGAGCCTCGTCGCCGCGTGCCTCGCGTCGTCACCGGGGGCGGTGGTGACCGATGTCGGCAGCGTGAAGACTGCCCTCGTGCGTGAGGCGATCGAGATGACGCCGACGAGCGATGTCGCGCGTTTCGTGCCCGGCCACCCTATGGGGGGAAGCGAGCGATCGGGCCCCGAGCACGCGTCGCCCTCGGTGGTCGACGGCATCGTGTGGGCGATCACCCCGCACGATGCGAGCGACCCGGCGGCGGTCGACACCCTCGAGGCATGGGTCGCTTCCTTAGGGGCCCGACCGGTGCGGCTCGACCCGATGCGTCACGATCGGCTCGTGGCGTTCGTGAGTCACCTTCCGCAGGTCGCGTCGACCGCCCTGATGAGCCTGGCCGCCACCGAGGAAGCCGACGAGCCTGAGATCCTGCTGTTGGCTGCGGGCGGGTTCCGCGACCTTACCCGCCTCGCGGCGTCGAACCCTGAGCTCTGGAGCAACATCTTGCTGGCGAACAGGGCGGCGATCGCGGAGGCCATCGACCTATACACAGAGCGCTTGACCCGACTGCGCGACGAGATCGTCGGGGAGCAGGCTGACGACGTCGAAGCGACGTTCGCCAGCGCGAAACAGGCGCGTCTACGGCTCGCCGCCAAGCCGACAGTGCGAGCGGGAGTGGCCGTGCTGCAGATCGAGGTTCCCGACCGGCCCGGAGCGCTCGCTCATCTCACCGCCGTGCTCGGCACGGGCGAGGTGAACATCGAGGACCTCCAGATCGTGCACTCGCCCGAGGGAGGGCGCGGCACGGTGCATCTCACCGTAGCGGTCGACTCCGCTGAACGAGCGAGCTCCGTGCTCGGCGCCGTCGGTCTCGACCCGATCAGGCTCGCTTGAGCACGGCGATGCGGGCTCTGATCACTCCCGGTGGAAGGTTGCACGGAACGACTCGCGTGCCGGGCGACAAATCGATCGCGCACCGATGGCTGATGCTGGCCGCCACCGCGCAGGGGCGTAGCAGTCTCCTCGAGGTTCCGGCCTCTCTCGATGTTCGCTCGACGGCTGCCTGCCTCGCTTCTCTGACGATCAAGGGTCGACCTGCACTCAACGCATGGGCAGCGAACGATCGTGTCACCGCCGAGGTTCATCGTTCCACGTGGAACCCGATGGTTGAGAGTGCGTCCAGAACGGGCGCCTCGAGGGTCCTTGAGGTCGAGGGTGAGGGGCGTCAGGGGCTCGTGCAGCCCGATGCCGAGCTCGACTGCGGCAACTCGGGAACGGCGATGCGTCTGCTCATGGGCATCGTGTCGACGACGACGTTCCGATCGGTGCTGACGGGCGACGCAAGCCTGCGGAGCCGCCCGATGGAGCGCGTCGCCTCACCGCTTCGAGCGATGGGTGCCTCCATCGGCACGCTCGACGGCCATCCTCCGGTCACCGTCGACGGCAAGGGGCTGCGAGGGGTGCGGTGTGCGCCGGACGTGACGAGCGCGCAGGTCAAGAGCGCCGTGCTCCTGGCGGGCGTCGATGCAGACGGCACGACGGAGTTCCACGAATCGGCCGCGACGCGCGACCATACGGAGCGAGCCCTTCGATCGCTGGGAGCGCCCATCGAGATCACCCCAGGGCGCGTCGCGGTGCACCGCTTCCAGCATGAGGGCTTCTCGGCGTCGGTGCCCGGCGATCCGTCGTCTGCGGCGTTCCTCATCGGGGCGGCGGCCCTGACCGCGTCGGAGATCACGATCAGCGACGTAGGGCTCAATCCCTCGAGAACCCGCTTCCTCGATGTCATGGCCCGCATGGGCGTGCGCACCGAGCAGAGCGTTCGCCGGGAAGAGCTCGGCGAGCCGGTGGGTGACATCCACGTGTTGCCCACCGACGGCATCCATTCGGTACGTGTCGAGCCGGGGGAACTGCCGCTGGTGATCGACGAGGTGCCGGTGCTCGCGGTGCTCGCAGCGTTCGCGGCGTCGGATTCGTGGTTCTTGGAGGCCGGGGAGCTCAGGGTGAAGGAGGCAGACAGACTGGAGGGTCTCGCTGGGGGGATCCGGGGCCTCGGCGGCCATGCGGCGGCAGAGGGCGAGGATCTGGTGGTGGCCGGGGGCGGGCTGGTGGGGGGTCGCGTCGATGCGCACGACGACCATCGGATGGCGATGGCGTTCGCGGTGGCAGCTCTCGCGGCGCGGGGCCCGGTTGAGCTGGAAGGGATCGAGAGCGCGGCGGTGTCCTTCCCGGGGTTCGTCGCGACGCTTGCCGCGCTCGGGGCATCGGTCGAGCCCTTGGGGGGCCCGTGAACGCTCCACGCGTCGTCGCGATCGACGGGGCGGCCGGCAGCGGCAAGAGCACGCTCGCGAGGAGCCTTGCGCGCGCATTGGGGCTCCCGTACGTGAACACCGGCCTGATGTATCGAGCGCTCGCCGCAGCGGCCCTGCGCCATGGAGTGCAACCGGGTGATGAGCCGAACGTGCTCGGCCCGATGAGGAGATTGAGGTTCAACCTGGTGGCAGGGTCGCCGGACGAGCTCGAGGTCGAGGGCTACGGTCTCGACGAGCTGATGAGCGTCGAGGTCGAGTCGACGGTTTCGGCGGTGGCGGGCCATGCCTCCGTCCGGGCCCACATGCGCCGCCAACAACGACGTCTCGGTGAAACGCACGGTGCGGTGATGGAAGGTCGAGACATCGCGTCGGTAGTCTTCGCCGACGCGCCCGTGAAGCTCTACCTGCGAGCTCCCTCGCGTCTGCGGGCCGAGCGACGTGCCGAGGAGCGTGAGACGAGGAGCGTCGGCGAGGTCGCGAATGCGCTCGCGGCACGTGACGCCCGCGATGCCCGGACGAACCCCCACGAACCCGCCCGGGGCGCGATCGTGCTCGACACGAGCGACCTCGATCCCGCTCAGACCCTCGAGGCCGCCCTCGCGGTCGTGCGGGAGCGGGCGCCGGAGCTCGTGCCGTGACCGGGCCCGATCGACGGGGTCCGGGCGAGGACGCCGGCGCCCGCGTGCCCCGGGTGGCCGTGATCGGGAGGCAGAACGTCGGGAAGTCGACGCTCGTGAATCGGCTCTTCGGCGGGCGCGAGGCGATCGCCCACGACCTGCCGGGCGTCACGCGAGATCGTGTCGAGCTCGAAGCGACCTGGCGCGGCAGGCGCTTCTCCCTCGTCGACACCGCGGGCTACCTGCACGAAGCTCGAGGCATCGAGGCGCTCGCGCGCGAGCAGGCCGACCGTGCGATCGACCAGGCCGACCTGATCATGCTCGTCGTCGATGCCCAGGCCCCGATCACCGAGGAGGACGGCGCGCTCGCCCGGCGTCTGCGACGGGCCACGGTGCCCGTGCTCGTGATCGCCAACAAGGTCGACACCGAGCGGGAAGAATCCGACGCCGCCGCCTTCCACTCGCTCGGCCTCGGTGATCCGTTCCCCGTGTCGGGCATGCACGGTCGCGCCGCCGGGGACCTGCTCGACCGCATCGTGCAACTCCTGCCCGATGCGCCTCGCGGCGACGGACCCTCGGACGCCGCCGCGCCGCGCTTCGCGCTCGTCGGCAGGCCGAACGTCGGCAAGTCGAGCCTGTTCAACCGCATCGTGGGTCAGCAGCGATCGGTCGTCTACGAGGAAGCCGGTACCACCCGCGACGCGGTCGACGCGATCGTGCGATGGCCCGGCGGGCTGGTCCGATTCGTCGACACCGCCGGCATGCGCCGGCGCACCAGGCTGCACGGGGTCGAGTACTTCAGCGTCGTCAGAGCCACCCAGGCCATCGAGCGGGCGCAGGTGGCGTTGCTCCTGATCGATGCCGACCAGGGCTTCACCGTCGAGGACAAGAAGATCGCCAACGTCGTGATCGATTCCGGCCGGGCGCTGATGATGGTCGCCAACAAGTGGGATCTCGTGGTGGACAAGGACGACGCCTATGCCGACCTCACCCGCACGATGAGGCAGTTCGCGAGCGCGCCGGTCATGCGCACATCGGCGACGACCGGGCGTGGGGTGCACCGTCTTCCGGCGATCCTGATCGACCTGCACGGCAGGTGGAGCTCGAGGGTACCGACATCGAAGGTCAACGACGTGATCCAGCGAGCGCAGCGTGAACGTCCCACGCCTCGCCGGGCCGGCACGCTGCATTACGCCACTCAGGTCTCGACCGGCCCTCCGACGTTCGTGATCTTCGGCGGCGCCCACGAGCCCGATGCCACGTACCGCCGGTACATCGAGGGTCGGCTCAGGCGCGAGTTCCATCTCGAGGGGGTGCCCGTTCGCGTTCGATACCGCCCGAGGAGGTCGCGCTGACGACTCCCGCATGCCTAGTCCGGACCAGACTAGGTATGCGGGGACCGCGTGGCAGCCGATACACTCGCGGATACACGGGACGTGGCGCAGTCTGGTAGCGCACCGGTCTGGGGGACCGGGGGTCGCGGGTTCAAGTCCCGCCGTCCCGACCGATGGATGCGCCAGGTGAGCCGACGCCGGCATCGAAGCGTGTGCTCACCGTTCCCAATGCGATTTCGCTCCTGCGGATCGTCACGATCCCCGTCTTCTGCGCGCTCATCGTCGATCGTGACACGACGGCAGTGGGCATCGCGGTGTTCGGCCTGGTGGTGGCCACCGACTGGGTCGACGGCACGATCGCGCGTCGCACCGGTCAGGTAACGGAACTCGGCGCGATCCTCGATCCGCTGGCCGATAGGGCGGCGATCGCCGCCGGGCTGATCGCGCTCGTCGTGCGCGGCGTGTTCCCTCGTTGGGCGGCGGTCGTCATCCTGGTGCGCGACGTATCGATCCTGGTGGCGGGAGCCGTCCTCTTGCGGCGCGGCGTGCGCATCGACGTTCGGCGCATCGGCAAGGTGGCGACATTTGCCCTGATGATCGCGATCCCGGCGATCTCGTGGGGCTCGCTGGGAGTGTGGCCGTCTGCGGCCGCTCTCGCGGTCGGGTGGCTCGCCTACGCGGTGGGCATCGTGGCGTACTACATCGCCGCGGGCGCGTACGCTCGCGACGCGCGCCGAGCGGTGGCCGGCGGGCAGGCACATGCATCCGCGTGAGCGCCTTTCGCACTATCGTGCAGCCGCAGGATCCACGGTTCGTGGGGGTCGTTGTCCGGGGTCGATGAAGAGGAGGCGCTCAGTGGAGTTTCCCGAGGAACTTCGGTACACCAAGGAGCATGAATGGGCTCGAGCCGAGGGAGATCGTGTGCGCGTGGGCATCACGGACTTCGCGCAAGATGCGCTCGGCGATGTGGTCTACGTCGACCTCCCGCAGGTTGGTGCGCGGGTCGAGGCACACGAACCGCTGGGCGAGGTCGAATCGACGAAATCCGTCTCCGATGTGTACAGTCCGCTCGCCGGCACGATCCTCGAGCGCAACCCGCTCATCGAAGAACGGCCCGAGCTCGTCAACGAACAACCCTACGGTGACGGCTGGCTCGTAGTCGTCGCCGCCGACGACCCCGAGGCGATCGGAGGCCTGCTCGACGCTGCTGCGTATCGAGCGTTCGCTGAGGGCGCGGGCGACATCGAGACTTGACCCCATCGACCCATGGTCGAACCTCACTGCTTGCGGGGTCGAGGGTTCCTCTTCGGTACGGTTGAAGGTTCTCTCACCCTGCGGTAACGTCATCCGAGCGTCCCGGCGGGTGGCGGAACCTTCGACCCGAACCCTCGGCGGGAGACCGAACCAGAGGGGAAGCCGACGTTGTTCTGTACCCGTTGTGGACATCCCAATCGTGATGACGCACGGTTCTGCGCGAAGTGCGGCGCTTCACTGCATGGCGACCCCACGGTCTCGTTGACGCCGCTCGAGACCGACGACGAAGGTCACGACGAGTTCCCCTTCCCTCACGACGAGCTCGACCCAGGTCAGGCTCTGGTTCTCGTGAAACGTGGTCCCAACGCAGGGTCGACGTTCCTCATGCAAGACGACCTCACCACCGTTGGCCGGGCGACCGACGCAGCCGTCTTCCTCGACGATGTCACCGTCTCCCGCGCGCACGCGGTGTTCGAACGCCGGGCGGGAAGCGAGTGGTTCGTCCGCGATGCCGGGAGTCTGAACGGCACGTACGTGAACGGCGAGCAGGTCGAGGAGACGAAGCTCGCGTCCGGCGACGAGGTGCAGGTCGGCCGATTCAAGCTCGTGTTCTTCTCGGCAGGGGAGTGATGGCGCGATGGCGGGAACCCGCAACTACCAATCGATCGGCGAGGTTCTCGTGGCCGTGAAGACCGAGTTCCCCGACATCACGATCTCCAAGATCCGATTCCTCGAGGCCGAAGGGCTCATCGAGCCCGAGCGCACGCCGTCGGGCTATCGCAAGTTCTACGTCGACGACGTCGATCGCCTCAGGTCGATCCTGCGGCTCCAACGAGACGAGTACCTGCCGCTCAAGGTGATCAAGGAGCGGTTGTTGAAGCAGGATGCAGATGACGAGGGAACGGACGGCGATGCACCGGATCCCGACGACGATGCCGATGACGCGGCTGTCGACGAGGGGCTCGCCGACGCCCCGACAGGTCTGCAGATGTCGATCGAGGAGATGTCGGCCGCAACGGGGGTCGAGCGCGATCGCATCAAGGAGCTCGAATCGTTCGGCATCGTCTGTTCCCACGGTCCCGACGGCGCTCGCTACTACGACGGCGACGACTACATCGTCCTGTCGATCGTGAAGGACTTCTTCCGGTACGGCATCGAGCCCCGGCATCTCACGATGTACAAGCATTTCGCCGACCGCGAGTCGAAGTTCTTCGAGGATCTCGTGGCGCCGCGGCTGCGTCAGAAGAATCCCGACGCGCGGCGCGTGGCGGCCGAGATGCTCGCCGACCTGTCGATCACCAGCCGAAAGCTCAAACAGGCGCTGCTGCGCACGAACCTGGGCGAAGATCTGCGCGAGGCGTGAGCGTGCGCCGGATCCCGCGGGCGACCGGCAGCCGGAGGTTCGTGCTCCTCGCTGCTTCGGTCGCCGCCTGCCTGGCCCTGCAGGTCGGGTTGCTGGGCGTCTCATCGGCGGAGCGCTCCGGACCGCCGCCGACGCCTGTCCCTCCTCGAGGCTCGCCATCACCGTTCCCGCAAGCGCTCGAGACTCCATCCGACGCCGTCACGGCTCCGCGGCTCGATGCTCCCGCGGCGATCCTGGCCGATCTCGACGACGGACACGTCATGTTCGCGAAGGCGCCCGAGATCCGGCGACCCATCGCGAGCCTCACCAAGGTGATGACCGCGCTGATCGTCTTGGAGCGCAGAGATCTGCACGACGTGGTCGAGGTCACCGCCGAGGCGGTCTTCGACGACGACGACTACGGTTCGTCATCGACCCTCGGGCTGCGTGCCGGAGAACGGCGGACCGTCAGAGAGTTGCTCGACGCCCTCATGCTGCAGTCGGCCAACGACGCGGCGGTGGCGCTCGCGGTCGACATCGCCGGCACCCAACAGCGGTTCGTCGATCTGATGAATGAGCGTGCTCGCACACTCGGCCTGCGGCGCACCGAGTTCTTCTCGCCGAACGGCCTCGACGATCGTGGACGTTCGAGCCCCCGCGATCTGCTCGTTCTCGCGAGAACTGCCTACGCCGTGCCCGGGTTCGCCCGCATCGTCGCGTCGAGGTTCCGAGAGATCTCCGCTCCCGAGGGACGGCCGCGCCGGGTCCAGAACAGGAACGCTCTGCTCTGGCTCTACGCGGGAGCCACCGGGGTGAAGACAGGCTTCACGGCTGTCGCCGGCTACTGCTTGATCGCGACGGCAGAGCGCGATGGCCGTCGCTTGATCGCCGTCGTGCTCGGGAGCAGGGGCGAGCCGTTCTCCGAGGCCGCCGCCTTGCTCGATCATGGTTTCGAGGGCTTCCAGGAACGCACGCTCGTGCGAGCCGGCCAGGGGATCGGCACGGTCGCCATCCGCGGCGGGACCGTGGCGGTCGAGGCCCGTCGAGCGATCGACTCGCTCGTGCCGACGCCGCACCTCGACGCGGTGCGCCACGAGGTCTTCGTGCGTGCCGGTGCGCTGTTCCCCCCCGCCATGGGAGAGCGGGTCGGCACACTCAGGGTGATGGTTCCCGGCTTGTCGCTGGGTGCGAGCCCACTGGTCGTGGCACAGGTGCCACCCCCGCCGCCCGCCGGCGACGATCCGTGGTGGCAGCGCGCTGGCGGTGCGCTCAGCCGCGCGATCGGACAGGCCCTCGGAGGCGTCGTGGGCTGATCGATCTGCGGCGCCTGCTAGGCTCCGCGCGTCATGACGGAGGTCGCGAGCGTCCTGTTCGGACGCGAAGACATCCGCCGCCGCGTGCAGGAGCTCGGCCGCTCCATCGCCGAGGACTATGCGGGGAGGGAACCCGTGCTCGTCACGGTCCTCAAGGGCGGAGCGGTGTTCCTCGCCGATCTCATGCGCTCGACGCCTCTGATCGTCGAGCCACATTTCATGGCGATCAGTCGCTACGGCGACGCGAAGGAATCTCTCGGACGCGTGCGCATCCTCCTGGACGTCGACATCGACCTCGCCGGCCGCGACGTGCTCCTGGTCGAGGACATCGTCGACACCGCGCTCACCCTTCGGTACCTGCTCGGCGTCCTTCGCGCCCGCGGCCCGTCATCGCTGGAGGTGTGCACACTGCTCGACAAGGCGGTCCGCCGGATCGTGCCGTTGGCGCCGCGCTACGTGGGCTTCGACTGCCCCGATCGTTTCGTGGTCGGCTATGGGCTCGACTTCCAGGAGCGCTACCGCAACCTCCCCGACATCGTGCAGGTGCACGACCTCGATGCCCTCGCCGCCGATCCGCACCTGCTCGCGCCTCGGTTCGCCACGGCCTGAGCCCGGCGGCGCAGCGAGCGGCGTGCCGGTTGCCCGAGCGTGGACCCGCGGTTACGCTCGCACCGACATGATCGAGATGGAACTCACCGGTGTGCGTGTCGAACTGCCCACCAATCAGCCCATCGTGTTGTTGCGGGAACGAGAAGGCGAGCGATACCTTCCCATCTGGATCGGCGCGGCCGAAGCGGCGGCCATCGCGCTCTCGCTGCAAGGGGTGGTCACGCCTCGTCCCATGACGCACGACCTGCTCCGAACGATCCTCGAAGACCTCGCCGTCGACGTGCGGCGCATCGAGGTGACGGAGCTGCGGGAGTCGACGTTCTTCGCCACGATCGCCATGAACCGCCAGGGCGAGGACTACGAGATCTCATCCCGTCCGTCCGATGCGATCGCGCTCGCCGTGCGCATGTCGGTGCCGATCTTCGTGCACGAAGAGGTGCTCGAGGAAGCCTCGATCCTGATCCCCGAGGAAGAGGACGACGAGGTCGAGAAATTCCGCGAGTTCCTCGACACCGTCACCCCCGAAGACTTCGCGGGCTGAGCCTCGATCGGTGAGCCCGAGGGCCGACGGGCTCAGGTGCAGAAGAACAGCGTGACGTACAGCCGCCCACGATCATCCGTGGCCGAGCCGACGGCGACCCGATCGAAGCTCCGGTCGAGCACGTGGCTGCGGTGCGTCGGGCTCGCCATGAACGCACGTTGCAGGTCCTCGACGTCGCCGCTGGTGTAGCCGACGTTCTCGCCCCACGTGCGGCATCGAATCCCGTAGCGGCTCGGCCCCGAAGAGTGGAAGAGCTCACCTCGGCGTGCCATGGAACGCGCGTGTTTCGTGGCGATCCACTCGAGGCGATGCGCTCGATCGAGGCGACCGGCCGAGTGGTGGGCGCGGGTCTCGTTGGTCTCCCGGAACATCTGCCAGGAGTAGTTCGGGGTGCGCGCTTGTGCAGCGGCCGGCACCAGGGCGAGCGAGACGGCGAGCACGGCGGCCGCTGCGAGCCGACGGGGGGTCGTTGTCATGGTACCCCTCCTCTCTCCTGAGGCTGGTGGTCCTTCGTGACTACGTCGAGGTGCGAGTCGTGACTACGACGCAGCTCGATCGGTGACTATGGAGACATCGGGCATCCCGCTGGTGAACTTGAGCCACGGCATCGCGATCTGGGCATCGTGAGGCGTTGACAGGCGCCGACATGGGCCCTACGCTGCTGAAACACATCGGCGTGATTCTGAGTCGCCTCGTGGACCGACCATGGGAGTCGTCATGCATGAGCAAGGGTTCCGTGCGCCCGAGGCAAAGCGCATCGCGGACATCTCGTACCGTCAGCTCGACTACTGGACACGCACAGGACTCGTGACACCATCGGTCAACGACGCTCACGGGTCCGGCACTCAGCGGCTGTATTCCTTCCAGGATCTCGCGACCCTGAAGGTCATCAAGAAGCTCCTCGACACAGGCATCTCCCTTCAGCGCGTGCGCAAGGCGGTCGAATACCTGCGGGCGATGGATCGCCCCGCGCACGGCGTGACGCTCATGTCCGACGGAACGGGCGTCTACGAGGCCCATTCGCCCGAAGCGGTCGTCGACCTGCTGCGCAACGGCCAGGGCGTGTTCGCGATCTCCCTCGACGCCGTCTACAGCGACCTCGAAGACAGCGTCGCATCGGCGACGAAACCGCGGGCCCGGCGTGCCGCGGCCGGAGGGTCGTGAGCGCGCGCCCGGCGAACCTCGACGTTCCCTCTCTCAAGAGCGACACGATCCGCTTCGCGCACGCCTCCGAGCGCCAGTTCGCGAAACTCCTCGAGTTCTACGACATCGACTGGCAGTACGAGCCGACCTCGTTCGATATCGACTTCGACAAAGAAGGCCGCGTGCTGCAGCGATTCACACCCGACTTCTACCTTCCCGAATTCGACCTCTACATCGAGATCACGACGCTGAACCAGAAGCTCGTGACCAAGAAGAACGGCAAGGTGCGTCGACTGCGGGAGCGGTACCCCGAGATCTCGTGCAAGATCTTCTACCAGCGCGACTACCTCTCACTCGTCACGAAGTACGGCCTCGAAGACGTCCGCACGGTACCGCCCGTCGATGCCGGGGGAGTGCTGGGTCGTGGGGCGAGCGGCTCCGTAGACTGACCCGACGTGAGGTTCAGCCCGCACACCGGCGACGAGGTTCGAGAGATGCTCGCGACGGTCGGGCGTTCCTCGATCGACGAGCTCTTCGCGCAGGTTCCGCCCTCGGTGCGTCTCGATCGCCCGCTCGCGATCGCCGACGGTGTGAGCGAGATGGAGCTCGCAGCAGACATGGCGGCGCTCGCGAGCCGCAACCGCAGCGCCGATGATCTCGTCTGCTTCGCGGGAGGCGGTGCATATGACCACTACGTGCCTGCGGTGGTCTGGGCCTTGGCGAGCCGCAGCGAACTCTACACGTCGTACACGCCGTATCAGCCGGAGCTCTCGCAGGGAGTGCTCCAGATCCTGTTCGAGTACCAGTCGATGATCTGCGAGCTGACCGGGCTCGAGGTATCGAACGCCTCCCTGTATGACGGTGTGAGCGCGCTCGTCGAGGCGGTGCACATGACCATCCGCCCGGATCGATCTCGGGTGCTGGTGGCATCGGGCGTCGATCCGCGCGCCGTCGAGGCGCTCCGCACGGCCGGGCGAGGAGCTGGGTACGAGCCGGAGTCGTTCGAGGCCGAGCCACGTGTGACCGATGATGTGGCCGCCGTCGTCGTGCAACACCCCGATGCCTACGGGGTGCTCGGACCGGCGCGCGAGCTGTTCGATGCCGCACACGCCGGCGGCGCTGCGGCGATACAGATCTTCGACCCGCTGTCGCTCGGTGTGCTCGCCTCTCCCGGCGAGCTCGGAGCCGACATCGCCGTGGGCGAGGGACAGGGGCTCGGGAACCACCTGAACTACGGGGGGCCCTACCTCGGCATCATCGCGGGGCGCATGGCGGACGTGAGGAAGCTGCCAGGCCGCATCGTCGGCGAGACCGTCGATGTCGCGGGTCGACCGGGGTACGTGCTGACGCTCCAGGCCCGTGAGCAGCACATCCGCCGCGACAAGGCCAACTCCAACATCTGCACGAACCAGACGCTGATGGCGGTGGCTGCGGCCGTGTACCTCGCGTGGCTCGGCCCCGATGGCCTCGCCGAGCTCGGGCGGCAGTGCGTCGCCAAGACCGCTTACGCGGCGGGATGCCTCACGGCTCTCGAGGGGGTATCTCGCGTCTTCCCCGATCGCGCCATGTTCAAGGAAGTCGCCCTGCGACTGCCCCGGCCGGCGACCCACGTGATCGGCGAGTTGATCGAGCGAGGCTTCCTCGCGGGGGTCGCCATGCCCCAGGCCGGTGACGACGTGCTCGTCGTCGCCGTGACCGAACGCCGTTCGCGAGGAGAGATCGACGCCTTCGTCGCGGCGATGGGAGAGGTGCTGCGGTCGTGAGCGAGGGTGCACCGATACGCACGCAGGGCCCCGCCGCGTCCCTCGGCACGATCATGGAGCGGTCCTCGCCCGGGCGCAGAGCCTCTGCGTTCGCGCCGCTCGACGTGCCTGAGGCGGACCTGCCCGCCGCGCACGCGCGCGCACGGCCACCCGAGCTGCCGCAGGTGGCCGAGATCGATCTCGTGCGCCATTACACGAGGCTCTCCCAACAGAACTACGGGGTCGACACGGGCCCCTACCCGCTCGGCTCGTGCACGATGAAATACAACCCGAAGGTCGCCGAGACCGTGGCGGCGTTCCCTGGGTTCCAGCGGGCCCATCCACTGCAGCCCGACGCCACCGTGCAGGGCACGCTGGAGATGCTCTGGCGCCTCGAACGGGCTCTCTGCGAGGTCACGGGCATGGCCCGAGCCACGATGCAACCGCCCGCTGGCGCGTGCGGGGAGATGACCGGACTCTTGATCATGCGGGCCTTCCATGACGACCCACGCGCCACGGGGGGCGCACGCGGGAAGGTGCTCATCCCCGATGCGGCGCATGGCACGAACCCGGCGAGCGTTCGGTTGGCGGGCTTCGACGCGGTGAACGTGCCATCCGACGACCGGGGTCTCGTCGATGTCGAGGCCCTCCGCGGGCTCGTCGACGACGATGTCGCGGGCCTCATGCTCACGAACCCGAACACGCTCGGACTCTTCGAGGAGCGGATCGAGGAGATCACCGGCATGCTGCACTCGGCGGGCGCGCTCGTCTACTACGACGGCGCCAACCTCAATGCCATCATGGGCAAGACGCGCCCGGGCGACATGGGCTTCGACATCGTGCACATCAATACCCACAAGACGTTCGCGACGCCCCACGGCGGGGGAGGACCGGGTGCCGGACCCGTGGGTGTGACCGACCGTCTCGTCGAATACCTGCCGGCGCCGATCATCGTTCGCGACGATGGCGGCGCGTTCCGGTGGGATCGCGACCGTCCCAGATCGATCGGCAGGCTCCACGGCTTCCACGGGAACGTCGGGGTGCTGGTTCGCGCCTACGCCTATGTCTTCGCCCACGGAGGTGACGGACTGACGGGGGTGAGCGAGCTCGCCGTCGTTGAACGCGAACTACCTCGCCGCCCGGCTCAGCCAGGCCTTCCCGCTCGCCTATCCCGATGCGCCGCCGATGCACGAGTTCGTCTCGACGGCCTCGTCCCTCAAGCGCGAGACGGGGGTCCGAGCGATGGATGTCGCGAAGCGCTTGATCGATCTCGGCTACCACCCTTCGACGGTGTACTTCCCGCTCGTGGTCGACGAGGCGATGATGGTGGAACCGACGGAGACCGAGTCGAAGCAGACCCTCGACGCCATGGCCGATGCGTTCCTGCAGGCGGCACGCGAGGCGCACACGAACCCCGACCTTCTCCGCGAAGCGCCCGTGACCACGCCGGTTCGGCGCCTCGACGAGGCGAAGGCCGCCCGGCGACTGCGATTGCGGTGGGGGCGGGACGATGAGGGCCTCTCTTCTGACTAAGTGACATAATGCACATTATGGGGAAGCGGGGTCCAACATCGTTCCCCTCGAGTTCCTGGCCTTGAGCCGGTCGGTCACGCCCCAGCGGGTCACGAGCCACAGGGCCTCGACGACGATTCGGCGTGAGATCTTCGAGTGCCCGTGCTCACGTTCGCGGAACGTGATCGGCACCTCGACCAAGGTGGCTCCGAGCTGCCAGGATCGCATGACCAACTCGATCTGGAAACCGTACCCCTCCGAGGCGATCCGGTTGGTCATGAGCTCGGCGAGGAGCGCCCGCCGGTAGACACGGAACCCGCTCGTGGCGTCATGCAGCGGGAGACCGAGCATGAAGCGCGCATAGGTGTTGCCTGCTCGCGATAAGGCGACGCGGGCCCGACTCCAATTCGACACCGAGCCGCCCGGTACGTACCGGCTTCCGACGGCGAGATCGGCGCCCGCGGCGGCCGCGTCGAGCAGCCTCGGCAGCTCCGCGGGATCGTGTGAGAGGTCCGAATCCATCTCGACGATCAGGTCGTAACCCTCGTCGAGCGCCCGGAGGAACCCTTCGAGGTAGGCGCTCGCGAGCCCGGAGCGATGCGGCCGCTGAACGAGTCGGATATGTGGTTCGGTCGACATCACGTCGCGGACGACCGCGGCCGTCCCGTCGGGCGACGAGTCGTCCACGACGAGCAGGTCGACATCGTGCGGAGCCTTGCGGACGCCCCTCAACACCTGCTCCACGGTGGCGCGTTCCTCGTAGGTGGGCAGGATCACGAGGGTGCGACGCTCACCGGGTCCGAGGGGAAGCGGGACAGGACGGGAGCGCGTGCGGCGGGGGGGTGCCGCGAACACGACGGCCAGGGATCCGAGGGCGAGCCAGGGGAGCCAGTCCCCCAGCCTCACGTACCACGTCCGTTCGTCGGAGGCCCTGATGGTGCGGCGAAGGATATCGGTCTCGAACAACGGGACCGAGGCGACGATGCGTCCCGCCGGATCCACGAACGCGCTGATGCCCGAGATCGCGGCGTTCACGTACCAGCGCCCGGTCTCGATCGCCCGCATCTGCGACATCTGCAGGTGCTGCGCGCTCGCGGCGGTGAAGCCGTACGAGGCGTTGTTCACGGGGACGACGACGAACCCGGCGCCCCGATCGACGATCGACCGTGTGATCGCGGGGAAGGAGTTCTCGAAGCAGATCGGGGTGCTGAACGGCGGCAGGCCCGGGCTGGTCAGGAGACGGGTGCCGTGCCCGGGCTCTCGATCCACGGGCACCTGGTCGATCGCGTCGATCCAACCCAGCCGCGAGCGGAACGGGATGTACTCGCCGAAGGGCACGAGATGGGTCTTGTCGTAGCGGTCGACCTCGGCGCCGGTCGGGTCGAGCTGCAACACCGAGGTGTGCTGGCCCCCGTCTGCATCATCGATGACCGCGCCGACGATCGTCGGCACACCGAGCTCGGACACGACTCGAGCGACGAGCTCACGGACCGCAGGATCGGCCGCCGCCGCCGGGTCGAGGGCGCCCTCACCCCAGACGACCAGATCGGGCGGAGTCCCCTGGTCCAAGAGCCGGTGCTGTGCGATGTTCAGCTGCGCGACGCGGAGATCCTCGCTCACCGTGGTCTGGTTCTCGGCTTCGCGCACATCGACCTGGAGCGTCGCGATGTCGATCGCCTGGCCGTCGGCGCTCGCGAACGGCAACGCCAAGGGGGCGATCGCGAGCGTCGCGGCTCCGGCGAGGGCGCCGGCGCGGCCCACCGTGACGTCGCGCCCCCCTCCCCCGCCGGCGAACTGAGCCAGCGCGGCGTTGACCGCGACGACGGCGAACGTCACCCCCCACACGCCCGCGACGGTGCCGAGGCGGACCGTGGCGAGGTTATCGACCTGGGAGACCCCGATCGTGCCCCAGGAGAATCCTCCGAGCGGCCACATCCCCTTCAGCCATTCCAGCACCGTCCATAGCGACGCGATCGCGAGCACGTTCACCACGGGGCGCTCACGGCGCAGGAAGGCCGGGACGAGCGCGCCGAACACCCCGAGCCACAGCGCGGACACGATGGTCACGGCAACCCACGCCAGTTCGCCGAAACGAAGGATCCAGTACAGCGTCGCTCCGTGGAACGCCAGCCCGTACACGAGCCCCAGTGCGAACCCCCGTCGAGGTCCGGTGGCGGTGAGCAGCCACATCAGGGGCACCACCGCGATGAACGCAACGGGCCAAAGACCCGCCGGGGGGAAGGCCACCGACAACAGCAGACCCGAGGTCGCTGCGATCAGGAGCGCGAGCGGAAGAGCGGGACGCGCCTCTAGGCGCAGTCGCGGCACAGCGTCCGCTTCTTGTCGGCCAGCTGGCTGCGATGTTTCACCAGGAAGCAGCGCTTGCAGACGAACTCGGTCTCTTGGATCGGGATGACCCGGGACTCCGCCGGGTCGGCGGCCAGGCGCTCTTCCTTGGTGAGAGCGATCACCGCTTCCTCTTCTTCATCGGCGTCGGCCTCGTCGGCTGCCTCTTGCTTGACGAGCAGCTCCTGGATCGACTCGACGTCGCCCCCGGTGGCTGGATCGGGAGGCACGGTTGCATCGGCGAGATCGGCCTCGGTGGGCTCCTCGTCGTCGTGCTCTTCGGACGGCGCCTCGTCTTCGCTCGGTTCTTCGATATCGCTCATCGTGTCGCTCATCTCATTCCCTCCGAAGGGCCGGACCCCTTCGATGCGCGCGTATCCTACTTCCCCTTCTCGCTCGTGCAACCACGTTGCGGCGGCGTGATCGACCGACGCACGAACGTCACACGGAACCGATTGAACGCGAGCACACCGCGAGAGATTCCCGTTCCGAAGACAGAGGGGGAGAACGTGAGGGCCCGAGTGACCTTTGGGGCCGCGACGCCGGGGCGCCACGTTCTCTACTCAGCCACTCGGACCCTCGTGCGCCGCCGCCGAAGCGGTGGCGCGGCCCGCACGGTACTGCCGCGAACGCTGAGAGGTCAACCGTCGATGCACAGAAAGAGTGACAAGGCGCTCATCCGACGAAGACCTCCCGGCCCAGCGAGACCGTGAGCATCGGCCGCAGACCCTCGAGCGACGGTTCGGTGAAGGGATCGGACCCGAAGGCTGCGAAGTCCGCATGCATCCCCGGCGAGAGCGAGCCCTTCTTGCCCTCCTGGTGACCGATGCGTGCCGAGCCGATCGTGTGGAGCCGGATCGCCTCGAGCCGCGACAACCGCTGCGCTCGATCGTGGTGGCGCTCGGCCGCATCGATCGCGCGCATCGGGTCGAGTGCTGTTATCGGAGCGTCGGAACCGAGCCCGACCTCGATGCCGCGTTCCACCATCGTGCGGAACGGGTTCATGCGTCGGGCACGTTCCGCCCCCAGTCGCTGCTCGTAGAGGCCGCCCGGCATGCCCCAGGTCGCGTCGAACGCCGGTTGTACCGACGCGGCGAGCCCGAGCATCGCGGCGCGTTCCAGCTGCGGCGGCGAGACCATCTCGAAATGCTCGATGCGATGCCGCCTGGCCCGGAAGTGCCGGCGCTCGCGCGAATCGAGCGCGTGGTAGACACGTTCCCACACCGAGAGGACCTGATCGATCGCCCGGTCCCCGATCGCGTGCACCCCCACCTGCAGCCCGGCCGCATGTCCTCCGTGGAAGAGCTCCGCCAGCTCGTCGTCGGCGCAGTAGCCGACATCCGTCGGCGCCATCGACGTAGGGCTCGCTCACCCAGGCCGTCATCGCGCCGATCGAGCCGTCGACCGGAAGATCGCCTCCGATCGCCGAGAGCCCGCGCTGCATGGCGGCACCGAGGTCGGTGGAAGCGACGATCGGCAGAGCGTCGATGGGCAGACGTTCACGGTGCGCGAGCAGGACCTCCAGATCGCGCTCGCCGCTCCAGTGCGGCATCGACATCTCGTGCACCGCCGTGATGCCTCTGGAAGCGGCGAGCGACGCGGCCTGGAGCTGCAGATCCTGGCGCTCGAGATCGTCGAGCACCGTCATGGCCCACAGGCCGATCGCAGCGTTCGCCTGGCGGGTCAGACGTCCCGTCGGCTGCCCCGCGCCGTCGCGCTCCACGCCTGGAAGGTCGAGCACACGCGCGGCCTCGAGCGCCGCCCGGTTGGCGAGCGCGATGTGCCCGTCGGCGCGGCGCACAACCAGAGGTCGAGCGCTGACGTCGTCGAGCTCGTCGATCGTCGGAAGGACCGGCCGCTCCCATGCCGATTCGTCGTAACCGAGCAGGAAGATCGGCCCATCGCCCTCGGTTGCCCGGCCCCGCACCACCGCGACGAGGTCACCGGCCGAGCGGGCGGCCTCGACATCGCCCTGGGCGAGCGACAGCCCGGTCTCGGTGAGATGCACGTGGCTGTCGATGAACCCAGGCACGATCGTCGCCCCGGGAAGGTCGACCACCCTGTCGGCGTCGGGCGGTGTGCCGACGCCGACTCGTTGCACGTGCCGGTCGTCGACGAGCAACCACTCCCCCGACTCGGGGTAGGTCTGGGTTCGCACGAGCGCAGCTCGATACAGGGTCCTCACGGCGCGCGCATCATGCCACGCCGCGGGGTGCAGGAGATGGACGTCGTCGAGGCGGCAGCCACGAGCACGAACGGGTCATCGGTGATGCGGCACTTCGACTCGTTGGCCGACAGCCCGAGAACGCTCAATGCGCGACGGAACGCGAGTGCCACTCGGCGAGCACGAGCGACGTCGGCGGTGAGCACCACCACGTCGTCGACCCAGCGATAGACGGGGCCGTCGCCGGATTCCACGAGCGCAGCGTCGACCGGTGCGAGCACCGCGTTGGCCAGCACCGCCGAGGGGGCGGGTCCGATCGGCAGGCCCCTGCCCCCGCGGGCCTCGAAGCTCCTCAGAACCGTCGTGAGGCGTTCGATGCGGTCGGGTGTCTCCCCCATCGCGACGAGTGCCCGGTCGACCGTAGCGGGCCTGATCGAGCGGTAGCAATCGCGCACATCGCCGACGAAGGCGGCGCGGCCCGGCCCGCTCGTCGCGGCACGCAGCCCTCGCTCGTACCTGCGTCGGGCGAGCCTCCAGGGCTCGAGCTCGAGTCGCGGGCCCGATGTCCGGGCCCGGTTCGCGAGGACGCCCACGCCCAAGGCCCGTTCGACCCTGGGCGTCACCGCGGCCACGGCTGCCTCGTAGCGCCGTCGGTCACCCTCTGGCAAGTGGGCGAGCAGGCGCGATCCCCCGTCCGGCTTCGAGACCACCTCGAGTCGGATGGGACCGTCGGCCCGCTCGAACGATGTCGGCGGGCGCATGTGATGCAACCGCCCTCCTCTCATGCCGTTGCCGGCTGCCGGAAGGAGGTCGGCGCCGATCTCGAATGGGTTGTACCGCGCTCGTCGGAGTCGGCGCAATCGGCCGCACCAGCGTCTCGAGGTCACCCCGGGTCATAGGTCGAACGTCGCCGCGGGGAGCGATCGGCCGATGCCCGCCGACGTCCATGGCTGCCGAGGGCCACCTATGATTGCCCCATGCTCGATGAGAGAGACCGCGACATCGTCGCCGCTCTGCAGGACGATGCCCGAGCGACCTACGCCGACGTGGCGGCGCGCGTCGGTCTGTCGGCCTCGGCGGTGCACGACCGGGTGCGCAAGCTCGAGCATCAGGGCGTGATCCGCGGCTACTCGGCGGTCGTCGACCCGCAGGCGCTCGGACTGTTCGTGACGGCCCTGATCGCCGCCTCGCCCCTCGATCCTCGCCAGCCCGACGATCTGCCCGACCGGGTCGCCGAGTTCCCTGAGGTCGAGGACTGTCTCAGCGTTGCCGGGGAGACGAACTACGTGCTCAAGGTGCGCACGCGCACGACGGCCGACCTGGAGGACCTGATCCGACGCCTCCGCGAGAAGGCCAACGTCGACACCAGGACGACGATCGCCCTGTCGATACCGTTCGAACGCCGCCCCCTCCGCGGCTGACGTTCCCTCGAGGTTCGATCGTCACGTGCCGATGAGTCATCCGAACGAGGAACCCTTCCGAAGAAGCGTGAGATGATGATGCGATGACACGTCGCCGTAGCGTTCCGGCGTGCGCGGCCGCACTCGCGGTTGCGACGATCCTCGCGGCCTGCGGCTCGCCCAGCTACGAGTACGTTCGCAACGCCGAGGCGAAGACGGCGTTCAAGGTGCCGATCGAATGGACCGTCTTCGATGAAGCGACGTTACAGGGCGAGACAGCGGGTCCGCCGGTCAACACACCCGATCCGGTGGAGTGGTTGATCGGGATCGACGCCGACCCTTCGCCCGACGTGGGGAACGTGATGAACCAACGGGGTTACTTCTCCGACTACCCTCAGGGCATCGCGGTCGTGCTCCGCCTCACGGCGGAGCAGCGCGACGGCATCAACTATGGGGCGCTGCGGAACCTGATCGTCCCGATCGACCAGATCCAGGATCAAGTCGGGCGTGAGGCGGTTCAACTCTTGGCGTACGACGACCGCATCGAGAAGGACGGATTCCGCGGCCTTCATTTCGAAGCTCAGATCTGGGCATCGGCACTGGAGGGCAACACGTCGACCGGTGGAACCGACGTGTTCTTCGACGACCGTTTCGTGCACATCTCGCAGACGGCCTACATGGATCCGGCGTCTGACAAGGTGTACGTGTTGGCCGTCCTCTGCAGTGCGGAGTGCTTCGGCCGCAATCGCGGCGACATCGAATCCGTGATCGAGTCTTGGGCGGTGATCGCGTGAGCACCAAGGGGAACGGTTCCAACATCTTGGCCGACCGGCCGTCGAGGCCGCGAGCATCGGAGCGGCAGACGCGGGCGCCGGCCGTGTTCTGGGATCGCATCAAGCTCCTCGTCCTGCTGAGCATCCTCTGGCTCGCGGGACTCGCGGTGGTGTGGTCCACCACCGTGAAACCGCTCGACGGTCCGTTCGTCGATGCGATCCGTATCGCGATCAACGACTACTGGTGGTTGCTGGCGCTGATGGCGTTGGAGTTCCTGCGCCAGACCCATTACTTCATCGAGGAGCATTCGAAGGGCTACTACAGGTTCTGGGAGAAGACGGTCTTCGGTGGCGCGGATCGCCGGCTCGGAGGCATGAGCGACTACACGCGCTTCCGGGCGGGTCGCGCATTCAAGCTCTTCCTGTTCCTCACGGTCCTGAGCACGTTGATGGGTCGGATCTTCAACTCGGACCCCGTGTGGTTGGGCATCATCGAGGCCCCGGCGCGACTCGTTGTCGCCCTGCCATTCATCATGCAGCTCGCGTTCGGCTTCTTCTTCGTGATGTTCCAGTTCATCGGGTTGTTCTGGTTCCTGTCCCGAGGCGGCATCGACACGATCATGCCGGACGAGATCGAGACGCGGTTCGATGACGTCAAGGGCCAGGACGCGGCGCTCGGGCAACTCAAAGAGACCTTGGTGTTCCTTGACGACCCGGAGGCGATCGAGTCTCGCGGCGGCTACGTGCCCGGGGGCATCCTGCTCTGGGGCCCTCCCGGGACGGGCAAGACACTCATGGCCCAGGCCGTGGCGGGTGAGACGGCGAAGCCGTTCGTGAACGTCGATGCGGGCGCGTTCATCAACATGTTCATGGGAGTCGGCATCCTCAAGGTCCGCTCCTTGTACCGCAAGCTCCGCAAGCTCTCCATGCGCTACGGCGGCGCGATCGTGTTCATCGACGAGGCAGATTCACTGGGAAGCCGCGGTCAGCAGATCGCCGGTGGGGCGGGTGCGTCGGTCTCGCCGTGGTCGACCGCACCCACCTGCAACGGGGTCTCCTACCTGTCCGCGCCTGGTCGCGACGCGGCATTCCATGCCGGATCATCGTCGGCCGGGGCGGGAGAGCCGTACAAAGAGCGGGTCATCATGGGCGGCATGGCGGGTGGCGGCGGGATGGGCACCCTGCAGGCGCTACTCGCCGAGATGTCGGGGCTCACGAAGCCGAAGGGGCTCGTGAACAAGATCCGCAAGCTCCTCGGCATGAAGCCGAAGCCCCCGCCGAAGTACCGCATCCTGCACATCTTCGCGACGAACATGCCGAACACCCTCGACCCGGCGATGCTGCGCCCCGGCCGTGTCGATCGCCAGTACAAGGTTGGCTACCCGCAGAAGGACGGACGGCGGGCGACCTTCGAGTACTACCTGGCGAAGGTGAAGAACGAGATCGACACAGCAGAGCTCGACAAGCTCGCCACGATCACACCGTACTTCTCGGGCGCGTCGATCAAGGACATCGTGAACGAGGGCCTCGTGATCGCGATCCGCGACGACCGAGACATGGTGACCTATGGCGACGTCGTGAAGGCAAAGCAGCTGAAGCAGCACGGATTGCCCGATGAGCACGAGTACATCGAGCGCGAGCGCCACTCCGTGGCGGTGCACGAGGCATGCCACGCCGTCGTCGCCTACAGGTTGCGCAAGCATGCGGTGATCGACATGGCCACGATCGAGCGCCGTGGGGACGTCGGCGGGTTCGTCTCGTCGATCCCGCCCGAGGACCAGTTCGTGCAGTGGCGCACGGAACGAGAGATCGACGTGATGACCGCGTTGGCTTCGCTGGCCGGTGAGCGCATGTTCTTCGACGGAGATCATTCCATGGGGGTCGGCGGTGACATGCGCGCCGCGACAGGCATGACCAGCCAGGCGCTGGCCTACTACGCGATGGGCGACCGCATCGCTTCGCGGTCCGTCACCCTCGCGCCTCTGGGCTCGACGCCCATGGAGACCGGCGGCGACCGGGCGCTGTTCGACTCGGTCTTCGGCCAGAGCGTCGAGGACAAGCTGAATGAGCTCTACGAGAAGACCTGGGAGCTCCTCGACGAGCACCGCTCGGACATCCTCGCCCTCGCGCACGCCTTGGAGACCGTGAAGACCATCACGGGTGACGACGTCGAAGCCATCATCGAGGGCACGCAAGGTCCCACGGTCGACGGCAGGCCGTATCACGACCCGATGTTCCTGAAGATGATCGAGCGCTACCACGATGCGGTGCTCCGCGCCCACAGGGAACACGCCGGCGTCGAGACGCGCATCCCTGTTCCGGTGCCACCTCCGCCGATCGAGGTCGCCGCCTCGGCCCCGGGCAACCGGCAGGCCGACCGGCAACGCGTCATGCTCGACCCGCAGTCTCCTCCGCGCCCGGACGACTCTGCGTAGCCGCGCACCTGCCGGCGGTAAGCTCGGGCCATGCGCCTGTACAACACGCTGACGCGCGGGCTCGACGAGGTGACACCGTCTGCCGACGGTCACGTCACGATGTATACCTGCGGGCCAACGGTCTACCGCTACGCGCACCTCGGCAACATGCGCACCTTCATGCTCGCCGACCTGATCAGGCGCGGTCTCGAGCTCGAGGGCCACACCGTCACGCAGATCATGAACATCACCGACGTCGGGCACATGACCGACGAGGCGTCGCCGCAGGCCGTCGACAAGATGCTGCTCGCGGTCGAGGACGAGGGCACCTCCCCGCTGGAGATCGCCGAGAAGTACGCCGACGCGGTCTTCGCCGACGCTGCTGCGGTCGGCATCCGACCCGCCGACAGATATCCCAAGGCGACCGAGCACATCCCCGAGATGATCGAACTCACCCAGACCCTGATCGACCGCGGCCATGCATACGTCGTCGACTCGGGAAGCGTGTATTTCGACGTGTCGTCACTGCCCGGTTACGGCTCGCTGAGCGGCAACACCCTCGACAACCTCCGCGAGGGTCATCGCGACCTCGAGAGCGACCCGGCCAAGCGTACTCCTGCCGACTTCGCCCTCTGGAAGTCGGCAGGCCCGGGACGCCTGATGAAGTGGGACTCCCCGTGGGGCCTCGGCTTTCCCGGCTGGCACATCGAATGCTCGGCCATGTCGATGAAGTACCTCGGCGAGCGGTTCGACATCCACACCGGGGGCAACGATCTGCGGTTCCCTCATCACGAGGACGAGATAGCTCAGAGCGAGGGGGCGGTCGGGCATCGGGTGGTCTCGATCTGGGTGCACGGAGGCCACCTGCGGCAATCGGGCCAGAAGATCTCGAAGTCCACGGGCAACACGGTCCGGGTCCCCGATCTCGTCGAGCGGGGGTCTGATCCACTCGCGTTCCGGTGGCTCACGTTCCAGACTCGCTACCGCTCGGAGATGGACTTCACGTGGGATGCGATGGACACCGCCGACGCCCGTGTCAAGCAGCTCCGCCGGCGCATGGCGGGGTGGGCTCCGGGCGCCGAGGAGCTCGGTCCGGCCGCCCGCGCCTTCGACGTGCGCTTCCGTGAGGCGGTCGCTTCGGACCTCGACATGCCCTCCACCGTGGTGGTCGTGAACGAGGTCGTCGGCTCGCACGACGTGAGCGACGGCGAGAAGTATTCGCTGCTGGCATCGTGGGACTCGGTGCTCGGGCTCGATCTCGAGCGAGAGGCCACGAGCGGCTGGGCGCCGAGCGAGGAGATGCTGGCCAGGGTTGCGGCGCGAGACGCGGCACGCGCTCGCAAGAACTACGCGGAGAGCGATCGACTGCGTGACGAGCTCGCCGACATGGGCCTCGAGGTCATGGACACGCCCGACGGCACGAAGGTTCGTCCCAGGAGCTGATCCCCGCGCTCGCTACTCGACGACTTGGAGCTCGCGCGTCGAGCGGTTCAATCGTTCCACCCCGTCGGCGGTAACCACGACGATGTCCTCGATGCGCACCCCGAACTCGTGCTCGAGATAGACGCCGGGTTCGACGGAGAACGTCGTGCCGGCCTCGAGCATCCAGTCGCTCCCCTCCACGATGTAGGGCGGCTCGTGTACCTCGAGCCCGATGCCGTGCCCGGTGCGGTGGATGAACTTCTCCCCCAACCCCACGTCGTCGATGATGCCTCGCGCGACGCGGTCGATCTCCTGGGCCTCGATGCCGGGTCGCACGGCGTTGCACGCCGCCGCCTGTGCTCGGCGCACCGTCTCGTACACCGCCTCGAATCCGGGTGGGGGCTCTCCCACCACCACGGTTCGCGTCGTGTCGCTGAAGTACCCTCCGAGCGCTCCTCCGAAGTCCATCACGACGGCGTCGCGGGGCAGGATGGTGCGCCCGCCGGGCTCGTGGTGCGGCGAGGCGGCGTTCGGTCCGCTCGCGACGATCGTGAACTCCGCGCTCGCGTGGCCGTGCTCGACGAGCAGGCCGGCCAGGTCCGCCGCGATCTCCTCCTCCCGGCGTCCGAGGAACGACATGGCGCAGATCTGACGGAACGACTCATCTGCTCCTCGCGCCGCTCGCCGAAGCGCCGCGAGCTCGTCGTCGTCTTTCACCGCGCGCAGACGGCCAATGACGGGCGACGCCGGGCTGAAGGTCGTTCCCGGCAGGGCGGCCTGCAAACCCAGCAGGTGGCTCGACCAACACCGGTCATTGACGGCCGCCCTCGCCTCGCCCGAGAGGAGCCCGGCGACTTCCTCGTAGGGGTCGACTCCGTCGACCCATCCGATCAGCTCGACGATCGTTCCCGCGGGCGACGCCGCCGCGAGCGGACGCTCGAGCTCGGGTACGAGCATGATCGCCGGACGGTCGGGCCGCAGGACCAGCAGGGTCGCGCGTTCCAGCGGCATTGGGTCGTAGCCGGTGAGGTAGGCGAGATCGGGCGAGGGCGCGACCACGAGGGCATCGAGCCCCTGGGCTTCGGCCGCCCTGGTGACACGATGCATGCGGTCCGTCAATCGGCCGGTGTCCACGTGTGAGCCTCCTCTACAGCTTCAACAGGATCTGCTGCGGCACGACCTGGAAGGTCGCCGGGGTGGTGCCGAACGGCTCCCCGTCGGCGATGAGCGCGAGCGGCCGGTCGGAATCGACAGAGAAACGGATCTTCGCTCGCAGTTCCTTGATCGCGTCGTCGGGAACATGCCCGCCGTGGCGCATGATGCGAGGGATCATCGTGTACCCGTCGGACTTCTGGCCCGTGAACACCAGGGCGTCGAGCACGCCGTCGCCCGGGTACGAGCGAGGCGAGAGCCGGATCCCCGAGGCGAACTGTCCGTTGCCGATCACCACGTGGAAGCTCTCGCCTTCCCAGGTCTTCATGTCGTATCCAACCTGCACGACCCTTCGCCTCGTGGCGGCGTAGCCGCGCCAGAATCCCAGGAACCGCCTAGTACGGTCACCCAGCCACGCGGGGAGGCGCCGTCGCGCCACCTCGGCATCGGCCCCGAGCCCGAGCTGCGCAAGGTTGTGGGCGTACCGGGTCATGCGCTCGCCGTGGGGGTCGGTGCACGTGACGCGCATCAGATCGAAGGGGTAGGTGTTGTCACCCAGCAGGTGCCGGACTCCCCCGTCGATGTCGCCCGGAAGCCCGAAGCTCCGCAACAGGTCGTTCTCGGTTCCAGCCGCGATCACGCCGAGCACAGGCTCCTCGAGGATCGGCGAGCCGTCACGGAACATGCCGTTCACGACGTCCTGCACGATCGCATCGCCGCCGACGGCCACGACGTAGCGACACCCTCCCTCCAGGGCAGACGTCGTGAGGCGCGCACCGTCGCCCGGGCGCTCCATGAGTTTGAGCGTATAGGCGAGCTCGCTGGCTGACAGCGCGCGCTCCAGTTCCGTGAGCCGCTCCCCTCTCCCGGCCACGCCGTGGTCGGGGTCGGCGATGACCGTGAGGCGTCCGAAGGGGCTCGTCATCGCTCCCGCACCGCTCGCACCGTTGCGTCAGACGCCCGTGTACGCGACGACGCCCCGGAGCACCGAGGAGCGGGCCATCGCGAAAAGTGCGGCCACGTCGGGGTTCGCCACCTCCTCGACCTGACGCAGCAGGTCGAGAAGCTGCTTGCAGTTGCGCACGAAGTCTCCCGGGGCCATGTCGGTCTCGGCGAGCACGTCTTCGAGAGCACGTCCACTGGCCCAGTGGAAGACGGGTGTCGCGAACCCGGCCTCGAGCTCGCGGCAGAGCTGCACCTGGTGGTCGTCCTCGGTCCGGCGGATCCGCCGCCACGTGCGCTCGAGCCGCTCGTAGCTCTGTGCCGCGGCCGGGGTCGGCATGCCGCCGGAAAGGGGGACGCGTTCACGTCCTTCGTAGACGACCGCCGACAGCAGGGCTGCGACCTCCGCAGGCTCGAGGTCGTCGAAGATGCCCCGGGCGAGCGCCTCCGCCACCAAGATGTCACCCTCGCCGTAGATGCGAGACAGGCTCCTTCCCCGTTCGGTCACCGACCAGCCCTCGACGTAGCCGAGCTCCCGAAGCACGGAGAGGACCCGGTCGAACTGGCGCGCCAGCGTTTCGGTCCGCACCCTGATACGCCGCTCGATGCCCGAGAGCGAGGCCTCGCGCTCGTCGACGCGCTTGGCCCACCGTTCGTGCTTGCCGCGCTCGGGGCAAGCGTGACACGGATGGTTCGTTGCGCGTTCCTCGAGCTTGGTCGCCTCGCGTTCGACCTTCGGATCGGCGCGGTGCTTCGGCGGCTTCGCGGGTCGTACCTGCAGCGAGACGAGCTTGGCGGCGACGTCTCGCCGGTATCGGCTGCTCCGCGCGCTGCCCGAGCGCGGCAACGGTATCCGCGTGAGCACCGCCGGCGGGTCGTGGAAGTCGCGGGCAGCCAGCCGGAAGAACCGCCGGTCCTGCGTGAGTACCGTGGGCTTGCCCTCGCGCGAGCTCACGATCACCCCGAGGCCTCCGCGCCTGCCGTTGGGCACCGAGATCACCTCGCCGGGCTTCAGCTTGCCGACCGCTGCGCGCACCGAGTCGATGCGCGCCTTCTCGTGACCCTTGCGATCGCTCTCGCGCATGCGGCGAGCCCTCGACATGAGCGACCAGTACTCGTCGAAGTCGCCGAGGTGGCAGCGCATGTTCTCGCGGTAACCCTCGATCGCATCGGCGTCGCGACGTCGCTCACGCTCGAGCCCGACGACCTTCCGGTCGGCGAGGAACTGCCCGAACGAGCTGTTCAACAGCCGATGCGCCTGTTCCTCGGTGTAGTTGCGAGCCAGGTTGACCGCCATGTTGTAGGAAGGACGGAACGACGACACCAGATCGTAGGTGCGGCGCTGCGCCAGGGTGGCGACGCGTTCGAAGTCCACCTGCTTCTGGTACAGCACCACGGCGTGGCCGACCTCGTCGATGCCACGGCGCCCGGCTCGCCCGGTGAGTTGCGTGTACTCACCCGGTGTGAGCAACTCGTGCCGTTCACCCTGGAACTTCCAGAGGTCCTCGATCACCACCGTCTTGGCGGGCATGTTGATGCCGAGCGAGAGCGTCTCGGTGGCGAACACCACCTTCACGAGACCGGCCTCGAACAACTCCTCGACCGTCTCCTTGAACACGGGAAGCATGCCCGCGTGGTGCGCCGCTACCCCCGCCGTGAGCCCGTCGAGGAAGTCGTAGAACCCGAGCGTGACCAGGTCGTCCTCGTCGACCCACGCAGCGCGGGACTCGGCGCGCTCACGGATGCGCTCGGCCTCGGCCCGGTTCGTGAGCGAGATGCCCGCCTCACGGATCCACCGAACGCTGCGGTCGCACCCGGCCCGGCTGAACACGAAGTAGATCGCGGGAAGCATGCCGTGCTCCTCGAGAACGTCGACGACTTCAGATCGCCTCGGCACGTACACCCGCCGGTGGCCTTCGCGCGGTCGCGAGATGCGCTCGTGCTGCGGGTAGCCGCTGCTGCGCCGGTGGTAGATCTTGGTTCGGAGCTCGTTCTGGTCGAGCGAGACGACGTAGGGATTCGGGATCGCCACGCCGTCCTGTTCCACGTGCATCGGATGCAGGCGATGGCCCACGAGGTAGTGATGCTCGAGCGGCACCGGGCGACGTTCCTCGATGATCACCCGGGTCTCGCCGCGCAACGTGCCGACCCATTCGCCGAACTCCTCGGCGTTGGAGATCGTGGCCGAGAGGCAGACGACGCTCACGCTGAGCGGCAGGTGGATCAGCACCTCCTCCCAGACGGCGCCGCGATACGGATCCTGCAGATAGTGCACCTCATCCATCACGACGCTCACGAGACCGCGCAACGTGTCGGATCGTTCGTAGAGCATGTTGCGGAGCACCTCGGTCGTCATCACCACCACCGGCGCCTCGGAGTTGATCGTGTTGTCGCCGGTCAACAGGCCGACGGTCGCGGGGCCGTGCTTGACGACGAGGTCGCCGAACTTCTGATTCGACAGGGCCTTGAGGGGCGTGGTGTAGAAGGTCTTGCCCCCCAAGGCGAGAGATCGTTCGATCGCGTACTCGGCCACCACGGTCTTGCCGCTCCCGGTGGGAGCGGCGACGAGCACCGACATGCCGGCCTCGACCGCATCAGCGGCCTGCATCTGGAACTCGTCCAGCGTGAACGGGAACCGTGCGGCGAACGCCGCAGGTGAGCTCATACGTCCCAGTCTCTCAGCCTCTGCTGAATCGCCCCAGGAATCCGTTGAGCGCGGCCGCGAACGCCTCGGGCGCCTCGAGGTTCGACAGATGCCCGGCGCCCTGCAGGGTCGCCGAGTCGGCGCCCCCGATGCGGTCGACCATGTACAAGCTCACATCGGGGGTGATGAGGGTGTCGCCATCGGACGTGAGCACGAGCGTCGGCACGTCGATCGTGGCGAGATCGTCGGTGGAATCCGGGCGGTCCGCCATGCCTTCGGCCGCGGCCGCGATGGACTCTGCCGGCTGCGAGGCGATCGTGTCCTTCACCTCTTGCCACAGCGCTTCGGATGCTCGCCGGCTGAGCAATGGCGGCGGGGCGGCCACGAGTGAGGCGTTGCCCTCTGCGCGCAACCTCCCGGCGAGCGAGCGCCTGGTCGCCGCGGCCTCCTCGGTGTCGGCACCGGCGCGGGTGTTGGCGAGCACGAGGCCGGCGATGCGCTCTCGCGCCGAGCGCCAGAGCTCGAAGGCGACGTAGCCTCCCATCGACAGACCGCAGACGATCGCACGCTCGATGCCTGCGTCGTCGAGGGCTCGCACGCACTGGTCCGCGGCGGCGCGCATCGTCATCACGGCTCCCGCATCGCCGGCGCCGCCGAAACCGGGCAGGTTCGGCGCGGCGACCGGCCACCGATCGCGGAGATCCTCGACCTGACGGCTCCACATGCTCGCGTCCATCGGGAACGCGTGGATCAACAGCACTCCATCGGCGGTCACGGTCATCGGATCCCCCTCGCGTTCGGCCCCACCACGACCTGCAGGGCGCCCGGCATCACGTCGAACGATGCGGGTAGCGCGCCGACGTGCTCGCCGTCGGCGTAGACCTGCATGTCCCGGTTCGCCTCGATCGTCACGCTCGTCGCTCGCATCATGCGCACCTTCGGATGCTCGGTGTGGGTACCCATGAACACCTTGGGGAACGCCCGGAGGAACGCTCCCTTCGAGAGTGCTTCCACGATACACACGTCGAGCACGCCGTCGTCGAGTGACGCGTCGGGAAGCACCTTCATGCCGCCACCATAGGAGAGACCGCTTCCGACGACCACGAGCATCGCGTCGAGCGTGAGCCGCTCGTCATCGACGATCAGGTCGTAGTGAGCGGGGGTGAACCGAGACAGCGTCTTGACGAGGGCCGCAACGTAGGTTCCTGTCCCTCCGAGGTTCAGATGCATCGCGTTGGCCGTCTCGTTGACCTCAGAATCGAACCCCGCTCCTGCGATGTTCACGAAGCAACGCTCGGATCCGACCGTTCGCGCGCGGACCACGTCGATCGACGCCGTCTTCGGATCGGCGAGGAGCCGCACCGATCCCCGAAGCGTCCTGGCGCCGATCGCAGTGGCGAAGTCGTTGCCCGTGCCCGCCGGGAGCACCGCCAGCACCGCGCCGGTGCCGAGCACCCCGTTGGCTGCGCACGACACCGTGCCGTCGCCGCCGATCACCGCGACGACCCCGGCTCCCCGCTCGGCCGCATCGCGACAGGTGGACTCCATCTCTTTCGCCGATCCGGCGACAAGCACCTCATGTTCGACGCGAAGCTCTCGAAGCATCGCGTCGACGACGCCGATGCGCTTGCCGGACTTCCCTCGGCCCGCGGTGGGATTCGCGACCACCACGACGGGTGCACCGCCCGCCATCGGCGCGCCTCCTCTATGCCGCGCCGAGGTCTGGCACCGACCCGCCGCCGGGGAGAGCCTCGGCGATGCCGCCGGACTGAAGGGCTTGCAGGTACCGCGTCCACCCGGCGATCAGATCGCCGCGTGCCGTGTCGCGCAGGTCGACTGCCACGTCGGCCAGGCGTTGCCCTTCGGGACCTTCGACCGCGACCGCCGATGCGGCGACGCGCGCCGACTGGCGATAGAGGTCGAAGACCCCTGTCAGCGTGTTCGCCGAACCGGTGAACGCAACGATGGCGCCGGGGTCGAAACCCTGATCACGGACCGCGGCGGCGACATCGAAGCTCGCGAGATCCTTGCCCGCCTTCGATGCGTCATCTGCCGCTTGCACGAAGGTGTCCTTCGCGTCGGCCGGTGGCTTGCCCTTCGCGAGGGCGTCGAGCGCCGAGTCCATATCGGCGAAGATCGTGGGCGGGATCCCCTGCTCGACCACCCCGACCTGGCTGAATGCGTCACGAACGGCCTTCTGATACGAGGTGGCTGCAGCTCGACGATTCGACGCCTCGGTACTTGCCGCGACATCGGCTTCGTCGGCTCGCAGACTGTTCGTGACCCACACCAGCACGACCATCGCGATCACGCCGGCGAGCGCACCAGCCGTGAATACCACCCACCTTCGCCGGAGCAAGGGTGTCGGGGGCGTGATCGGCTCGTGCCTGGGGGCGCGGGGTGCGGACCGTTGCTTCGATCTGCTCTTGTTCTTGCCCTTGATGGCCATCGAGGGTTCCTATCGCTTGATGATCCGGCCGATGATGATAGAGGCCTCGTAGAACAGGTACATCGGGATCATCATCGCGAACATCGTGTAGGGATCGCCGCTCGGGGTGATGACCGCCGAGAACACCGCGATGCCGAGGATTGTCCATCGCCGCCACGAGGCGAGGCGCCTCCACGACAGCACCCCGACCGCCTCGAGGAAGACCAGGACGACGGGGAACAGGAACGACGCGCCGAACGCGAGCGTCACGAGCGTGACGAACCCGAGGTAGCGGTCGAACGTGATGATGGGAACGACGTACTCACCACCGAACCCCAACAGGAAGTCGAGCGCCCTCGGCAGGGACCAGATCGAGAATGCGGCACCTCCGATGAACAGCAAGGTGGCGGTCGTGATGAACGGGATCGACCACTTCTTCTCCCGGCTCGTCAGCCCGGGCACGATGAAAGCCCAGAGCTGATACAGCACGACGGGGAGCGCAACGATCAGACCGAGGAAGCCGACCATCTTGATCTTCGTCAGGAAGGCATCCACAGGACTGACGATCGTGAGATCGCATCCCGCAGGAGGTCGCACGTCCGGGTTGTCGCGCAGGTATTGGCAGTACGGATCCACCAGGATGTCGAGCACAGGGTCGTAGAGGAACCAGCCCACGACCGCGCCTGCGGCGACCGCGAAGAAGGCGATCATGATGCGTCGGCGCAGCTCGTCGAGGTGCTCCAGCACCGACATCGTGCCTGTGCGCTCTGCCTCCGACTTGCGGAGGAACCTCGGCATCAGCTGCATGCAGCGAGCCTCATTCGGCCGGATCCTCGACGGCATCCTCGCCCGCAGTGGGCGGCGTTGAGGGTGGGATCGCCGAAACGGCTGGCGCTCCGTCGTGTCCGGACGGGACGTCGAGGTCCTCGGCCGGGCGACCCGTCGGACGCTTCGGTGCCTCGCGCCGGGCGTGCGGCCCGTCGTCGCGGAACGCCGATCGCACGTCGGTGGCACTCTTCAGCTCCGTCGCGGTCCTCTTCAGCTCCGCGGCCGTCTGCTTGAAGTCGTCGCCCATGCCCGTGTTCACGAGGTCCTTCACCTCGTCCTGCATCTTCCTCAGCTCGCGCATGCCCCTGCCGATCGTTCGCCCCAGCTCGGGTAGCCGCTGTGGACCCACGATCACGAGGGCGATGACGAAGATGAGGATGAGCTCAGGGGGCCCGATGTTGAGCATGAGATCTGCCTATCGGCGAACGCCGAGCCGCGAGGCGCGGGCGCTCGCACGTCCACCTTCGTCGGAGATCTCCCGCACGGCGGGCGCGAGCTCGTCGCGCATGCGCTGCGCCGTGCGTCCGAGCACCAACATATGGCGGATCAGTGCGGTCAAGAAGGCCAACACGGCGATCGTCGAGACGATGCCGATCACGAACCAGACGATGAGCCAGGTGCCCACCAAGCGATGCTACACGAGGGCGTTGCCCTCGCGGCAGACCGCGTCGATCGTGGAGCTTCCTGTCTCGTCAGCCGTTGCCGCCGCTCGAGGCCACGAACTCCTCGATGTAGCGGTCGTCTTCCAGCAGGTAGTGGAACTCGATCACGTCGTCGATCGAGAATCGCGGACCCTGCGGCATCGCTCCCCGCAGATCCTCGGCACCCTCGTCGTCGAAGAGCAACTGGTCGCTCTCTGACTGCTCGATGTCCACTCCCGCCGAGACCAAGAGCGCCACGATCTTGCGGTCGGCACGCTTCTCCACGTCGTCGGCACAGCTGGGGCAGGTGAAACGGTAGCTGCCTTCACGACCGCTCTGGCGCACCGAGAGCATGATCGCCTCGGGGCCCATGTCCACTTCGCCACACCTGGGGCACGTTGTCCGGATCGTTGTCATCTCAGGGGTGCTATCGGCCGCGTTCAGGCGAGCCTTGAGAGCCCGCGGCAGGAACGGGTCTACTCAACTCGAACCATCACCAGGCCGTACCTCGACGGCGGGCTCGCAGACGTTCGGACCTCGGCTGCGCTGAAGATCAGCGATAGAGCGCGAGGGTCGCGCGAGCGAGCTCGACCACGGCCTCGCTCACCTCGGGCGGCGAGATCGCCCGCGCGTCGGGACCGACGCGGAGCATGAGCCGAGCGACCCATGCGAGCTCGGCCGCAGGAAGTGTGACCTCCAGGGTTCCATCGTCTCGCTCGATGAGGTCCTCGGTCGCGTAGTACTCCGCGATCCAACGCGCTCCTGGCCGCAACGCCAGCCTCACACGGACCTCGTCACCGGTCGGCGTGTAGAGCGCGCGCCCCGCCCCCTCGAGGCCGCGGGGTTCGAAACGCACGCCGCTCCGGGCAGCCGCCCGGATGCGGTCGGCGCGGAAGAGCCGCTCGTCTCGTGCGCCGAGGTCCCACGCAGCGACATACCAGTTGCCCATGGCCGAGAAGACCTCCTCGGGCTCGATGTCGCGCGTCGACCACTCCCCGGTCGAACCCGCGAAATACTCGATCGTGATGCGCTCATGGTCGAGCGCCGCGCGCCGAAGCGTCTCCAGGTGCTCGGCTGGTCGCCCCGATTCCGCCGAGGCGATCGCGTGCTCGTCGCCGGCCGTATCAGGGCCTATCGCATCACGTAGCTTGCGCACGGCGCTCGCGAGGGCCGGGGCCTGCGGCAGCCCGGGAGCGGCGAGGAGCTCCGCCGAACGCAGCGTGATTGCCAGCGCTTCCTGACGGCTGAGGCGCAGCGGGCGGGAGAAGTGATCGGCCATCGTGATCCAGATGAGGTCGTCTTCATCGACATCGACATCGATCAGATCCCCGGGCCCGTAGGGAGGCAGGCCCGACATGAACAACAGGTCGAGGTCGCGTCGGAGCTGCTCGGGCTTCACGTCGTACAACGACGCGACGTCGCCGAGCGACGAGCCGGGATGCTGCACGAGGTACGGCACGATCACGAGCATGCGGCCGAGCCGCTCGGCGGTCTTGGGAGGGCTCGCGCGTATCTTCTCAGCCACTCAGCACCTCGAGGCGGTCGACAACTTCGTCACGCAACACCTCGGGAGAACGCACGATCGCGTCGGGACCGAACTGCAGCACCAGCGATGCCAGCAGCCCCGGGTCCGCCATCGGAACGTCGGCAACGACCCACCCATCGTCGTCGATCCGTGATTCCCGTGCGCCTGCGAAGGATCCGACCGCCCACCATGCGACGTCGGGCGAGAACGCGATCTCGGCATGGTCTTCCGGGGTCGCGGCCCATGGTCCTGCCTGCACATGGTCAGCACCCCGAAAGCCTGCCGGTGGCTCGTGGCCGTCTCCGAGATCATCGAGGTCGCTCGTGAACCGTGAGAGTCTGAAGGCGCGCACGTCGTCGCGCTCGAAGTCGTGCCCTACGAGGTACCAATGCCCGCCCCGGAAGACCACCGCGAAGGCGTCGACCATCCGCTCCCCCGCCCGGCCTTGCGACGTGCGGTAGCCGAACCGCACGCGGCGGCGTCGTTGGGCCGCATCTGCACACTCGATCACCAGCGTGCCCCGAGCGTCTGACCCCGATGCCAAGGGGCCGCCGGCGAGGCCCGCCAGCACTCCCCCGTCGGCGCCATAGAGCAGCTTGCGTGCCGCTTGCTCGGCGCGGGTGTTCTCACCGCCGCTCTGCACGGCGACGAGCAACGCGCCGAGCTCCTCGGGTGTGAATGCGATCTCGGGAAGGTAGTACTCGTCCTTCGGGATGATGTAGCCCTGTTCGGTTCCCCATGCATCGGTCTCGACGAGCTGCAGCGGGATGCCGAACTCTCGCAGCTGATCCTTGTCGCGCTCGAACATGCGCTTGGCGCTGTCGACGTTGTCGCCCCGGTACGCATGAAGCGTGTCACGGATCTGCTCATAGGTGAGCGGGGTGGGCGTCTCGAGCAGCAGGGCGACGAGGTTCAGCAGCCGCTCGAGCGGCTCCATGCGTTCGGCGCCTGTCATCGTCGGGCATCATAGTCGGGCATGCAGAGCCACCGAGGACCTCCGTGATCCGATCCGTGGAGCACCTGATCGATGGCTCGATCGAGATCGTCGCAGAGATCGCTGTCGGCGTCGAAACCCGCCAGGCCCGGGTTCCGCTCGGTCGGTTCGAATCAGAGATCGATCCGGGCGGCCTCCGCAACACGCCGGTCGTGGTGTTGAGCGACCCGGCACTGGAGACCACGGTACGCACAGGCGCCGAGCGGGCAGGCAAGGCGTCCGTCGCGCGGGTGGAGGCCGACAGCGAAGGGTCTCCGGGAGCATCGCTGCTCCGCGCATCGTCTGACGCCGAGGTGTTGCTCGTCGTCTCGCACGGGGCGGCCGCGGGGGTCACGTTGGTGGTCGCCAGGATGCTGGGCGGCAGACCGCTGCCGGTGATCGCATTCGACGAACCGAGCCAGGCCCGCGCGATGCTCCGCGACTGCGATGTTGATCTCGATGTCGCCGTGCCGTCGGTCGAGGAGCCCCTCCGGGGTCGGGTCCGTGACGTCGCCGAGCAGCTCGGACTCTTCGTCGGCCATCACGTGGTCGAGGTCGATCCGCGTCCGGCATTGGCAGATGTTGACGACACCTCCCACGATGCCCCTACCCTCAACGAGCTCGCCGCCGGTGCCTCGGGCGTGCTCGCCGGCCGCCTCGCCGTAGGGAACCGGCGTTGGCGATGACGGCTTCCCCGAGTGGGCAAGGGAGATCCGTCACATGTGGGCGATGAGTTGCTCCACGCGCTCGTCGACGCTGCGGAACGGATCCTTGCACAGCACGGTGCGCTGCGCCTGGTCGTTGAGCTTCAGGTGTACCCAGTCGACGGTATAGTCGCGACGCTTCGCCTTCGCCTGCTTGATGAAGTCGCCTCGGAGCTTCGCGCGGGTGGTTTGCGGAGGCTCGCGCATCGCCAGATTCACCTGCGCCTCGTTCACGACCCGCTCGACCTTGCCCGCCTTCTCGAGAAGGTAATACAGACCGCGGGCACGATTCACATCGTGGTAGCTCAGGTCGAGCAGGGCGACCCTGGGCGAGGCGAGTGCGAGGTCGTGCTTGGCCATGTACCGGTCGATCATCATTCGCTTGGTGACCCAATCCACTTTGCGCACGAGACGGTCCGGCTCCCCGTCGATCAGGGCGTCGAGGGCCTCTCGCCACTCCCGCAGCAGCACCTTGGAGATCTCGTCGGCGCCCCGGCGCTCGATGAACCGCTCGGTCTTCTCAAAGTACTCGACCTGCATCTCGATCGCCGAGAGCTCGCGGCCGTTCGCGAGCTTCACCGAGCGAGTGCACGACGTGTCGTGGCTGATCTCGCGGATCGCCCGGATCGGATTCTCGAGCGAGAGATCGCGCATCACGGTGTTGCCCTCGACCATGCGCAGCACCAGGTCGGTGATGCCGACCTTCATGAACGTCGTCCATTCGCTCATGTTCGAGTCGCCGACGATCACGTGCAGCCGCCGGAACCTCTCGGCATCGGCGTGTGGCTCGTCGCGGGTATTGATGATGGGCCGCGATCGGGTCGTCGCGCTCGAGACGCCTTCCCAGATGTGCTCGGCGCGTTGTGCGATGCAGTACTGGGCGCCACGAGGGCCGTGCAGCACCTTGCCCGCTCCGCACCAGATCTGCCGCGTCACGAAGAACGGGATCAGCACGTCGGCCATGCGTGCGAATTCGCCATGGCGGCCGACGAGGTAGTTCTCGTGGCATCCGTAGCTGTTGCCCGCCGAATCGGTGTTGTTCTTGAAGAGGTACACCTGGCCCGAGATGCCCTCCTCGTGCAGGCGCATCTCTGCCGCTCCGAGCAACGCCTCGAGGATGCGCTCCCCCGCCTTGTCGTGCGCGACGACCTCCTTCACGATGTCGCACTCGGGGGTCGCGTACTCCGGATGCGAACCGACGTCGAGATAGAGCCTCGCCCCGTTCTCGAGGAAGACGTTCGACGACCGGCCCCAGTGCACGACCCGTCGGAACAGGTACCGCGCGACCTCGTCGGGCGATAGGCGCCGCTGCCCACGGAAGGTGCACGTCACGCCGTACTCGTTCTCGAGTCCGAAGATGCGCCGGTCCATCGAGCAAGCCTACGCCCGGTCGATAGGAACGCTGGGACGCGTCAGCTTGCGAGGAGCTGGGCGATCTCGGGCTCTTCGAGGCGGCGGAACTTGCGGCGATGGGTGCGTCCTCGATCGAGCACGCCCGCCTCGATCGCACCCGCCTCGATCGTGCGGCTGTCGGGCGAGCCGAGTACCTCGACGGCCGTCTTGACAGCGGTCGCCAGATCCCACTCGGCGGTGAAGCGGCTCTTGAGCAGTTCCGTCAGATCCTCGGCGTGGCCACCGATCGCGACGAACCCGTGCTCGTCGGTCACCGACCCGTCGAAGAGGATGTGGTAGATCGCGGTGCCCGACGCGTCGCCATCGACCTCTCCGACGAGTATCTCCACCTCATAGGGCTTCATCTGCTGGGTGAAGATGTTCGACAGCGCTTGGCTGTAGGCGTTGGCAAGATCGCGTGCCTTCACGTCTTCCCTGCCGTAGCTGAAGCCTCGCAGGTCGGCGAGCCTGATACCCGCGATGCGAAGATCCTCGAACTCGCTGTACTTGCCGACGCCAGCGAACGCGATGAGATCGTAGATCTCGCTGATCTTGTGCAACGTGGCGCTGGGGTTCTCGGCGATGAACAGCAACCCATCGACGTACTCGAGGCCGATGACCGATCGGCCGCGAGCGATGCCCTTGTGGGCGTACTCCGAGCGATCTTTCATCATCTGCTCGGGCGCCACGTACGGCATGAACGACATCAGGCACGCTCCTCGAGCACGGCCTTCACGGCGGCCTCGACCTCGGCCTCGGGCACCTCGTCGGCTCCCGATGCGGTCACGGCGAGCGCGATCGGGAAGATACCTCGATAGACGCTCGGCCCGCCAGTCGCGACATCGTCTTCGGAGGCGTCGAGCAGCGCCTCGGCGGCGGCTCTGATCGCCTCTTCTCGGGTGAGGTCTTCCCGCCAGCGCTTCTTGAGCGAGTTCTTCGCCGGCTGGGCGCCGGATCCGGTCGCCTGATAGTCGTCCTCTTCCCAGCGGCCACCGGTCGCGTCGTAGTAGAACAGGCGGCCGGCGTCACGACGCTCGTCGAAGCCCCCGAACAGGGGCACCACCACGAGACCTTGCATCGCCAGCGGGAAGTTCTGACGGATGAGCTGGGCGAGCCGATTCGCCTTGCCTTCCAATGACAGTCGGTCGCCTGTGAGCTTCTCGTAGTGCTCGAGCTCCAGCTGGAAGAGGTGGACCATCTCGACCGCCATGCCCGCGGCGCCTGCGATCGCGATCGCGGAATAGTCGTCGGCCGCGAAGACCTTTCGCATCGTTTCGTCGGCGATGGTGTAGCCGCTCGTCGCACGTCGGTCGCCGGCCACGAGCACGCCGTCGGCGTAGATCAGGCCGAGAACCGTCGTGCCGTGGGCGATGCCGTTCACGGCCTCTGCCGAGATCGTGTGGCGCAGGTGCGCGAGCTCGTCGGGGCGGGCTTCGCGCAGCAGATCGACGAAGCTCGGGTTCGCGCCGAACGACGCGCCCGACAATGGACGCAGCAGGTCGGTCACTCCCCGCCCTTCTGCACGTAGCTCTTGACGAACTCCTCGGCGTTCTCCTCGAGCACCGAGTCGATCTCGTCGAGGATGTCGTCCATCTCTTCCTTGAGTTCCGACGCCTTGGACGACGACTGCGTCTGGCCGGCGTCGGCGCTGCTCTCATCGCCACCGCCGCCCTTGTGCTGGACCTTCTTCTGTTCCTGCTCCTGGGGCACGGTACGGCTCCTTTCGGTGCGACCTATCCTACCCGGGGGTTTCGGAACGTTCGGCCTAGGCCTGAAGCCGCGGGCCGCGGTCAGCTCTGCAGCTTCGCGACCAGCGAGGCCGCGTCGTCGCTGGCGGCCAGCAGATCCTCGACATGGGCCTTCGTTCCTCGCAGTGGTTCTCGCATCGGTATGCGCTGTAACGCTTCTGCCCCAGTATCGACGATGAGTGAGTCCCACGAGGCCGCTGCGATCGCGTCGGGGAACTTGTCGATGCACCGCCCGCGGAAGTACGCCCGCGTGTCGATCGGAGGGTTCATTATCGCGTCGTCGACCTCGTCGTCGGTGGTGAGGCGCTCGACCTTGCCGCTCGCCTCCAGCCGGTAGTAGAGGCCCTTGTCGCGACGGACATCGTGGTACTGAAGGTCGATCGCTCGGAGCTTCGAATCGTTCCATCCGAGATCGTCGCGGTCGCGGTAAGCCGTCAGCACGCGATGCTTCGCGACCCAATCGAGCTCTCGATGCAGCGTGAACGGGTCGGTCTCGAGCCCGGTGAGCACAGCCTCCCATCGGTCGAGCACCTCGCGGTGCTCGGGCGTGTCGTCCTCACGTTCCACGTACTTCTTGGCGTGCTCCAGATACTCCCATTGGAGCTGCACGGCGTTCACACGCCTGCCGTCAGCGAGCGAGATCTCGCGCATGCATGTCAGATCACGTGAGATCTCGTGCAACGACTGCACTGGACTCACGATGGTCAGGTCCGGCAGCGCCCGATCCTCGATCATCTTCAGCACGATCGCGGTGGTGCCGATCTTCAGGAACGTCGCGACCTCGCACAGGTTCGCGTCGCCCACGATCACGTGCAGTCGCCGGTAGCGCTCGGGGTCGGCGTGGGGCTCGTCTCGGGTGTTGATGATCGGCCTCTTCAACGTGGTCTCGAGCCCGACCTCGGTCTCGAAGAAGTCCGCCCGCTGGGTGATCTGGTAGAGCTCGCGACCTCGTTCGTCCCATGGGGCCTCGGCGCCGACCTTCCCAGCGCCGGTGAAGACGATGCGCGAGACGAAGAACGGCGTGAGATCGCGCACGATGTCTCCGAACGGCGTCGCCCGGTCGACCAGGTAGTTCTCATGGGTGCCGTAGCTGTTGCCTTTCCCGTCGGAGTTGTTCTTGTAGATCGACAGGGGCGGCGCGCTCGCCATCGTCTGGGCGACTTCGTGCAGGGAGCGCTCGAGGATGCGCTCCCCCGCCTTGTCGTGCACCACGAGCTCGCGCGGCGTGATGCACTCCGGCGTCGAATACTCGGGGTGCGCGTGATCGACGTAGTAGCGGGCGCCGTTGGGAAGGATGACGTTGGCGAGGCCCAGATCCTCGTCGCTGCCTTCCCTGCCGGGTACCGGCTCGAACCCTCGCGCGTCGCGCAGCGGTGACTCCTGCTCGTAGTCCCACCGGATCCGGCGCAGCGAACCTGCGTAGGTCGATATCAGCAGGGACGACGACAGGACCGGATTGAAATCGGGCGCCCCGACCGCGGCGATGCCGTACTCCGTCTCGGTCCCGAAGACCTTGGGGATGGCCACGCGGCCACCTTACAGGTACTGACCGGCGTTCACGCGATCGACCTGACGACCGTCGCCGTCGTGGCCGAGCAAGGTGCGCACGTACACGATGCGCTCGCCTTTCTTGCCCGAGATGCGTGCCCAGTCGTCGGGGTTCGTCGTGTTCGGCAGGTCTTCATTCTCCTTGAACTCGTCGCGGATCGCGGCCAGCAGATCTTCGGACTTGATGCCCTTGTCGCCCATCGACAGGAATCGCTTGATCGCATCCTTCTTCGCGCGACGCACGATGTTCTCGATCATGGCGCCGGAGTTGAAGTCCTTGAAATACAGGATCTCCTTGTCGCCGCTCGCGTAGGTGACCTCGAGGAACCGGTTCCGGTCGTTCTGCTCGTACATCTGCTCGACCGTCTTCTCGATCATCCGGAAACACGCCTGCTGCGGGTCGCCGCCGTAACGACCGATCTCGTCGGGGTGGATCGGCACGACCGGGTGCAGGTACTTCGACATGATGTCGGCGGCCTGCTGTTGGTTCGGACGCTCGATCTTGATCTTCACGTCGAGCCGGCCCGGTCGCAGGATCGCCGGGTCGATCAGATCCTCGCGGTTCGAGGCACCGATCACGATCACGTTCTTCAGTGTTTCCACGCCGTCGAGCTCACTCAGGAGCTGCGGCACGATCGTCGACTCCACGTCGCTCGAGATGCCGGTGCCACGCGTGCGGAAGATGGAATCCATCTCGTCGAAGAACACGATGACGGGCAGGCCCTCCTCGCTGCGCTCCTTCGCCCGGATGAAGATCTCGCGGATCTGTCGCTCGGTCTCACCCACGTACTTGTTGAGGAGCTCGGGGCCTTTCACGTTCAAGAAGTAGCTGCGGGCGTCGTCGCGCCCCGCACGCTCCGCGACCTTCTCGGCGAGCGACTTCGCGACCGCCTTGGCGATCAGGGTCTTGCCGCACCCGGGAGGCCCGTACAGCAGCACACCCTTCGGGGCCTCGAGTTGGTGTTCGGCGAACAGCTCGGCGTAGAGGAACGGGAGCTCGACGGCATCGCGGATCGAGTCGATCTGGCCCTCGAGACCGCCGATGTCCTCATAGCTGACATCGGGGATCTCCTCGAGCACGAGCTCCTCGACCTCTTCCTTCGGGAGCAGCTCCGTGGCCACGCCGGCTCGCGCGTCGAAGAGCACGTTGTCGCCGGCGCGCACGTGTGTCGTGAGCAGTTCCCCGGCCAGATGGGCGACGTACTCGTCGTCGCCGCGACCGACCAGCATGACGCGGTCGTCGCCCAAACGGTCCTTGACCTTCACGACCTCGCCGGCCCGGTCGGGCTCGAGCACCTCGACGACGTTCAGGGATTCGTTCAGCACGACCTGTACGCCCGGGCGGAAGGCACGTTGATCGATGTCGGGTGCAGGCATCACGCGCATCTTGCGTCCGGCGGTGAACACGTCGATCGAGCCGTCGTCGTTGCTGGCGAGATACACCCCGAACGACGCGGGCGGCTGCGAGAGCTTCTCGACTTCCTCGGCGAGCGACTCGATCTTGTCGCGCTCGGCTCGGAGTGCGTCGGCGAGCTTCTGGTTCTGGCCGACGGCGCGGTCGAGCTGTTCTCGAGTCTCGACGAGCTTCTCCTCGAGCACGGTGACCTGGCGAGGCGCGTTCGTGAGCCGGCGGCGGAGCAGGCCGACCTCTTCCTCCAGGAACTTCACCTGGCTCTGAAGCTCATGCACCTGCGCGTCGTATCGTTCGACGCGCTCTCGTTCCGCCATCGGTGACACCTCCAGCAGGGTAGAGCCGGATGGTACCCCCGGTCTCCCCGGTCCTGTGGAGCCCGGTCTCGAGTCTTCGTACCCATTGATACGGAAGTTCTGCACGGATGTGTAATGCCCATTCCAGGGTAGTTCCGTCCTGAGTAACGCTATCGGCACCTTCCGACAGGGTTCTGTACGACTCGCGGCGGGCGATGTCGCCCCGCGACCCGCGATGGATCCTGTTACGCCTCGCGACGCGCGACCGATATGAAACCCGTGTGCCCGATCATACGGTGGTCCGGTCGTACGCTGCGCTCGCTCACGTGCCATCCTCGTTTCAGCGTCTCGAACGTCTCGATGTGCTGGAACCCGTTACCCGGCAAGGCGAGTACGAGCTGCTGCACTTGTCCCGTCGTTGGGAGGTAGGCGCAGACCACCCCGCCAGGCTCGAGCACCCGTCGGAGCGAGGGCAGAGGTGACCACGGCTCCGGCATGTCGAGCACCGCGCGGTCGTAGCGCTCGTCCGTTCCCTCCACCTCGGACAGATCGCCTCTCCGCAGATCGACGACATCCGGCACCTTGCCGAAGAATGCCTCGATGTTGGCGACCGCCTTCTCGCGATGCTCGTCCCGTCGCTCGTACGACACGACCCTTCCTGCCTCGCCGACGGCGCGACAGAGCGCGATCGTGAGGGCTCCCGAACCTGTTCCTCCCTCGAGAACCCGCGCGCCCGGGAAGACGTCCGCATACGTCACGATCGGCCCGATGTCCTTGGGATACACGACTTGGGCGCCTCTCGGCATCTTCAGCACGAAGTCCGCGAACCTGGGTCTGAACGCCACGAGCACCATGCCTCGCGACGTCTCGAGCCGGGTTCCCTCCGTGACGCCGATCACCGCGTCGTGGGCGAGCGTGCCACTGTGCGTGTGATAGGTGCCCCCAGCCTCGAGGCGGAAGAGGTAGGTGCGATCCCGCTGGTCGATCAGCAGCACGCGATCGCCCTCCCCGAAAGGCCCGGTGCTGGAAGCAGGCGCGGTCACACGTGGCAGGCTAGCGCACCTGCCACGCCCGTCAGGGACCGATCAGGGGATCTCCACCGGAAGCGGCCGCGCAGCGAGCTCCACCTCGACCCTGCGCGTGTCTCCTCCTGACTCGACCAGCTCGATCGCGACCGAGTCTCCAGGCGCCAGCCCGTCGAGAACGGTGCCGAGGTCGTCGGGCGACCGCACCGCCTCTCCGTCGACCGAGACGATGACGTCGCCTTGGCCGATGCCCACGTCGTCGGCGGGCCCGTCGGCGAGCGTCCCAACGACATAGGCCCCCGAGTCGGTCGTGAGTCCTTGTTGGAACCGCAGATCGGCCGTGATCTGGGTGGTCGACACACCCAGGTACCCGGTCGCGGCGAGCGGCTCATCGATCGACGATTCGATCGTATCCCTCACGAACGCGATCTTGATGGCGAACCCGATGTTCTCTGCACTCTGGGTGCCGGCAGAGTTGATGCCCACGACGCGCCCCGCCATGTCGACGAGTGGGCCTCCCGAGTTCCCCGGATTGATCGCCGCATCGATCTGGATCACGCTCGGGTAGGTGCGCACACGAACCTCACCTTGCGCGGTCTGTTCGACCTGGCAGGCCTGACAGTTCGGGTCCTGCACTTCGATGGTTCGATCCAAGGAGGACACGATCCCGCTGGTCACGGTCGGGCCTCCTTCGAGACCGAGAGCGTAGCCGAGCGCCACGACCCGCTGGCCGAGCCGCAATCCGTCGGAGTCACCGAGCGGCACGGTGGGAAGTCCCTGCTCCTCGATGTCGAGTACGGCCAGGTCGTTGAGGCAGTCCGCTCCGATCAGCCGAGCTTCGTACTCGGTGCGGTCGCGATCCGAGAGGAACACGGTGAGTCTCGAGCCTCCCTCGACCACGTGACAGTTGGTGACGATGACGCCGTCGGCGCGGACGATGAATCCGGTACCGACGCCCTGCCCCGAGCTGCCGTCGGACTGGTAGACATCGGTCGTGACGTTGACGACGGCGGGAAGCACGCGCTCGACGACGGCGGCGACCGGCTCCTTGCCGGGGTCGATCGGCTCGGCCGAGGCCGCGCTGTTCAGGCCCGTCACGCCACTGTCCGCAGCCTTGTCGCCGAGGGACACGGAGCAGGCGCTCGCCGACACCGCAAGGGCGGCCGCCAGCACGATCATGGTTCGTCTCATCGAGGGGTCCTCCCGTTCGAGGGTACGACGTTCACACGCCTGATTCGATACCCCGATGGAGGGAGGTTCATCCCCCGGGCTATGTCGCCAGCGATCCTGCGGGCTTCTCCTTCCGAGGGTCGACGAACGGGATCGCGGCGGTCGTGCCCACGAGGTGCTCTCCGTCTTCGGTTTCGACGTCGAGGCGATTGCCAGGTTCCGACAAGGCGATCGGCACCCACACGTACCCGATGTTCTTCTTCAGACCCGGCGACCAGACGGCGTCGGTCATGTGTCCCACTTCCTGGCCACCCGACGACACGGACCAGTACTCCGACATCTCGGCACGCAGCTCGTCACCCTCGAGCTCGATGCCCACGAGCTTGCGGTCGACGCCGTTGATGCGGAGCTCCTCGAGTGCGGTCTTGCCGATGTAGTCCTGTGGCTGGTCCTCGACGAGGCGCTCCAAGCCCATCACGTGGAAAGGAGTATCGCCCAGCCTGATATCTGAGCCGTAGTTGAAGATGCCGGCCTCGATCCGCCTCCCCTCGCACGGCGCGATCGGTCGGATGTCGTACTCCTCGCCGGCGGCCGCGATCCTGTCCCACAGCACATCCCCTTTGGAATGGTCGAGCAAGTTGACCTCGAAGCCGGGGATCGCGGTCCACCCGGTGCGGCTGATCACCACAGGGATGTCATCGATCTCGAACTCCTCGATCCAGTAGTACTTGATGTCGTAGATCGCCGGCCCGACGAGTTTCTCCAGGGTCTTGGCGGCCAGGGGGCCCTGCACCTGCATGGGGTGCACGTCGGGGGTGCTCACCCGCGCGTCGAGCCCGCTCGAGGCGGCCACACCGAGCGCATAGAGTCCGGCATCGGAATCGGCGAGCTGCATCCACCACCGGTTCTCCGCCACGTGCAGCAACACCGGGTCGTTCACGATCGATCCGTCGGGCCCGGTGACGAGCATGTACTTGCCTTGCTTCACAGCGCATCTCGTGAGGTCGCGGCACGTGATCGAGTCGATGAGACGGTCGGCATCCGGCCCGCTCACCTCGATCGTGCGCTCGACGCCCACGTCCCACATGGTCACGGCATTCGACAGCGCCCAGTACTCGGTCTCCGGGTCATCGAAGTACGCCGGGAGGTACATGTGGTTGTAGATGTCGTACGAGGTGCAACCAGCGCGTCTCGTGGCGTTGAAGAACGGAGACTGCCGGTACCAAGGACCGAAGTACAAGGTGGCACTCTTCTCGAGCATCTCCTGCCGCTCATTGGCCATGACGCCTCCGCCTGTTGTCGGGGCCGAGTCGAGTGCCCGGCGAATGAGCTGAATCATGGTTCAAACCGGGCTCGAGATGCAAATCGGCGTCGCAAGGCCTGGCTGCGACGCCGGGCCTGAATCACCGCTCAACGACAGCGGTGCACGTCAAGAGATCGGGATCGTCTTCTTCGGATCGACGAACGGCATCTCCACGACGGTCGCGCCGCGATCGCCCCACTCGGTCGCGACCTTCAACGACGACCCCGGCTCGGCGAGCTCCTTCGGCACCCATGCGAATCCGATGTTCTTCTCGAGCCTCGGCGAGTAGATGGCAGACGTCACCTTGCCCACCTCTGCGCCGTCCGACGAGACCATCCACTTCACGTTGTTGAGTGCCGGGAACGCGTCGCCGTCGATCTCGACACCCACGATGCGTCGCTCGACACCGGCATCGCGGATCGCGCGCAGCGCCGCCATCGAGATCGAGGCATCGTCGGAGAGCGAGTCCCAATCGACGAGGCGGTCCATGCCCATCTCGATCGGGTTGTTGTCGTAGGTCATGTCGGCGCCCCAGTTGAAGATCGCACCTTCGATTCGCCGGATGTCGCTGGGACCGGTGGGCACGATGCCGAACTCCTGCCCGGCTTCCATGATCGCCTCGTAGACCTCGGTCCCGCGCGTGGTGTCGGTCGTATAGACCTCGTACCCGACCTCCGACGTCCAGCCGGTGCGCGTGACGACGACGGGCACACCGGCGATCTTCGCGTCGGTCCAGAAGTAGTACTTGAGGTCCAAGATCTCCTCTCCGAGCAGCTTGACCATGAGGTCCTTGGACTTCGGCCCCTGCACCTGCAGCGGTGCGACGTCTGCCTCCTTGATCGTGACGTCGAGGTCGGGATAAGCGTTCTTCAACCCGCGGGCGAACAGCAGCGCGTCGCTCGATGCGAGCGCGAACCAGAACGTGTTCTCGTCCATGCGCGTGAGTACCGGGTCGTTCACGATGCCGCCATCGCTGTCGACGATCAACACGTATTTCGCCTGACCCACCGCACACTTCGAAAGGTCGCGAGGGGTGAGCAGCTGCGCGAATCGCAAGCCGTCGGGACCCGAGATCTCGAGGCATCGCTCGACGGCCACGTCCCACAGCGTGACGCCGTTGAGAAGCGCGTCGAACTCCTTCTCGAACGAGTCGAACCGGATCGGGAAATACATGTGGTTGTAGACCGTGTATCCCTTCGGGCCGTACTTCTGAGCCGCCTCGTGATACGGCGTGCGTCGATTACGAGCGCCTCGCTGCACCAGTCCCATGTCGAACGGCTCGGCCATGTCTGTGTCTCCCTTCGTGGCAGGATCTCGCAGGTCCGTGGCAGGTTCGAGCGAATCGTACGCGTGGCCGCAGCCGCCGCAAGGCCCGGCGCTGTCCCCGGGTCAGACGGACTCTTGCACCTGGGGCGGTTTGCGTGCGTATCCGTCGACGTAGGCCTGCGCGACCATCGCCATGAAGATATGCACCTCGTCCTCGCTCCGCCCGAACGGTCCCTGGTGGAACCCCGAGCTCTGCACACCCCGGTAGACCGACTCGCATGCGAGCCAGTCCTCGCGGTTCGTGATGTCCCAGAACTCGCTGGCGTAGGCAGGGCTGAAGTCCGGGCGCTCCTTGGCTTCGGGCGGAAAGAGCCACTGGCACTCGATCTTGGTACGGCCCGGTCCGAGTGGCTCGATGCGATGCGTCATCACGTAGTCGGGGTGCAGGCTGATCAGCAGATTCGGGAAGAGGCCGAAATAGAAGACTTCGCGCCGTTGCCGAGCGTCGAGTCCTCGGATCGGTACGCCACCCGACTCCCCTGTGAGCGACATCGTCTCGGCGAAATCCTTGAGCTCCATGTTTCCACCCACCCAGAGGCCGTCGTGGGGGAAGTTCTGCCCCGAGTCGACCGGCGTCACGTCGCAGAGCGCCGGATGGATCGACGGGCAGTGGTAGCACTCGTGGTAGTTCTCGGTGATCGTCTTCCAGTTCGCAGCGATCTCGTACTCATGGGTCTCGGCGACGAACAGGCGGTCGGTCTCCCACGGAGCGATCAACCCGTCGAGGTTGCCCACGTGCTCGTCGAGATCGGGGGCCGATGCATCGGCGTTCACGAATACCCACCCGCCCCACTCGTGGACGCGCGCGGTGGTCAGTGGATACTCACGCTTGTCGAAGGCTTCCAGGTCGCCGAACCGCGGAGCTGCGCCGAGTGCACCGTCGAGTTGGTAGACCCATGCGTGGTACGGGCATTTGATGACCCGCAGGTTCCGTGAGGTGCCCGGCTCGAGCAGCTCGTGCCCACGATGGCGGCAGGTGTTGTAGAAGCCTCGGAGTTCGCCGTCGTGACCGCGCACGACCAAGATGCCTTCGGCTCCGATCCGGAATGCCCGCTGATCGCCGGCGCTGGCGAGCGCGTCAGCCCGCCCCACGCACACCCATCCGCGCTCGAACAGGTGCATCGATTCCCAGTCGAACACCGCCTGCGAGGTGTACGCCACGCCCGGAAGCGTGCGGGCAAGGCCGAGCGTCGGCGCGAGCACCGGCCGCAACAGCTCGGGGGGGATCGGACTCATCGACATCGGCGGTACTCCATATGCGACGAAAGGGGGCGCCTGGCTGAACGAGCGTTCAGCCTGGTGAGGCGATGCTAGCAGCGCCCATGAGCGCCAGGCACCGCCTCACCGACCGCAGGTCAGACGCGGGACCTCACCTCGCACACGGCGCCCGTCACGAGATGACGGGCTCGTCCGATCACGTCGTGGCGTCGAGGCTCGTCGGCGACGATGCGACTGACCCTCAGGTCGCCGTCAGCGTCGGTGCGACGACCCTTGTGAACGATGCGCTCGCGTTCATGGAACATGCGGATCCGCCACCGTCCGTGGGGCTCGTTCGTCCTCAGTCGGAAGCTGAGGGTGATCTCGTCACCGCGGTCGGTCGCCACGAGCCTGCAGCGGTAGACCAGGCCGCGGGGGTGCTCGGCGGCCCGGACCGGCGCGTCCGATGCGATCGAACCCCACACGCTCACGACCACCGCGAACGCGGCCATCGGACCGATACACGTCGGCAGGATCACGCAGAAGAGGCGGCGTACACACGCTCGCCCTCCACGAACGTCTGGACGACGTTGGCATCAGCGATCTCTTCGACCGGGTGCTCGAACAGGTTGCGGTCGATGACCGCGAGGTCGGCGAGCTTCCCCACTTCGATGGAGCCGGTCTCACGATCGAGGTGGTTCACGTACGCGGATCCCACGGTGAAGGCCGCGAGCGCGGTGGGCAGATCCAGTCGTTCGTCGGGTAGGAAGACATCCTGTCGTCCCACCTTGTGCGGGTAGTCGCTCGGCAACGTGCGGTTGACGGCGACGTGGATCTCCTCGAGCGGATCGGGACTCGAGACGCTCCAGTCGCTGCCCATCGCCAAGGTGGCGCCGGCGCGCACCAAGCTCGCGAAGGGATACTGCCAACGCCAGCGTGGCTCTCCGAGGAACGGGATCGTGAGATCGTCCATCTGCGATTCGTGGGCCGCCCAGAGCGCCTGGGCGTTCGCGACCGCGTTCAACGCGCGGAACCGAGCGATGTCGCTGGGGATGCACCACCTGGATGTGGGCCAGGTGGTGTCGGTTATCGCTCGGGCCGTTCGCGATGAGGGCCGCCTCGATCGCATCGAGCGCTTCTCGGACCGCTCGTTCAGCGAGCGCGTGGTAATGCACCTGGAACCCGAGCCGGTCGAGCTCGGTCACGTAGCCTTTCAGGGCCTCGGCCTCGACGAAGGAGATGCCCCGGTTGTCGGTCGCTTCGCCGTGCGCGTCGAGGTACGGGTCCAGAACTGCCGCCGTGAAGTTCTCGCAGACGCCGTCCTGCATGATCTTGACGCTCGTCGCTGCGAATCGGCCCACTCGTCCCCGTTCGCGGAGCTCGACCAGCTCCTCGATCTGGTCGGCCCCACGATGACGATCCCACCAGAGCGCGCCGATCACTCGAGCGGTCAGGTCACCCCTGCCGGCAGCTTCGACGTACCTGGTGAAGTTGTGTCCCGAGTGCGACCCGTCGTCGACGATCGCGTCCTGCCAGGCCGTGATGCCCAATGAATGCAGATAGAGCTGGCCCTTGAGCAGCCCCTCAGCCATCTCAGCGTCGGTAGGCTCGGGCGCGAGACGACCGACCAGGTCCGAGGCCCCTTCGTGGAGGGTTCCCGAAGGCTCCCCGTCGGGGGCGCGTTCGATCCGGCCGTCCGGCGGATCGGGGGTATCCTTCGTCACTCCGGCGCGCTCGAGCGCGAGCGAGCTCACCCACACGCTGTGCCCGTCCCTGTTGGGCAGGTACACACACCGGCCGGGTACGACTGCGTCGAGCAGCTCCTTCATGGGTGTTCCGCCCGGGAAGGCGTCCATCGCCCAACCTCCCCCGAGGATCCATTCACGTTCGGGGTTCGCCTCGGCGTAGGTCTTGATGGCGAGCAGGTAGTCCTCTTGCGTCGACAGATCGTGCAGGTCGCATTGGAGCATGTCGAGCCCGCCGCTCACCGGGTGCACGTGGGCGTCCTGGAAGCCGGGAACCAGCATGCCTCCCGCGAGGTCGACGACATCGGTGGTCGGGCCGACGTGGGCCCTGACGTCGGCGTCGGTGCCCACCGCGACGATGCGGCCGCCGCGCACCGCGATGGCTCGAGCCCACGAGCGAGCCGCGTCGACCGTGTAGACCGCACCGTTCACGAACGCAATGTCGGCTGACCCGTTGTTGCTCGTCACGATCCTTCTCCCCTCGAGCGTGTGCCGGCTGCGCCGGAGGATAGCGTCGTGTGGTCTCGATCACCATGCGAGGCGAGACTCGGCCGACCGATGAGTACTCACGCCAGCGCAACGAGGTCGAGCAGCTCGTCGTTCCAGAACGACAACTCACCTTCGGGCATCATCAGCACACGCCCCGGCGTCAACGCTTCCACGAACTCCGGATCGTGGCTCACGATGATCATGGCGCCAGGCCAGTCCTGCAGGGCCCCTGCGATCGCGGTCCGTGATGGAGGGTCCAGGTTGTTCGTCGGCTCGTCGAGCAGCAGCAGGTTCTTGGCCCCCGCCACCAGCTGCGCGAGAGCGAGCTTGGTCTTCTCGCCGCCCGAGAGCGTGCCGGCATCCTGGAAAGCGATGCCCCCGGACAGGCCGAACATTCCGAGCAGCGCGCGGAGCTGCTGGTCGTCGGCAGACGATGATGCCGAGCGCATGTGGGTGAGCACATCGGTTCCCTCGATGATGCCTTCGTGCTCTTGCGCGTAGTAGCCGGCAACGACGTCGTGGCCCCACGCGAACGTGCCCGAGTCGGCTCCGGTCTGCCCGATCAGGATGCGCAGCAAGGTCGTCTTGCCCGCTCCGTTGAGGCCCATGACGAGGAGGCGATCGTTCCTGCCGACGTCGAACGAGAGTTCGTCGAACACCGGAGACGACCCGTAGGACTTCGTGAGCCGGTCGACGACCAACACGGTGCGACCCGCACGAGGAGGTGACGGGAAGCGGAACCGCACAGATCGTTCGCGCGTCGGCGCGGCGACACGGGTCGCCTCGAGCTTCCCTCGCCGCGTGTCGATCGACTTGGCGGCTCGAGCGCGCCGCTGCGTCTGCCCGCGCATCGAGTCGGCAAGTGTGCGGAGCCTTCTGATCTCCTGGTCCTGGCGCTCGGCCAGCGAGGTCAGCCGCTCCTCGTCGCGAGCTCGTGCCAGCCGGTACTGGGAGTAAGTCCCTCGATACTGAACGACCCCGTCGCGGTCGAGATGCAGGATGCGCGTGATCGAGGCGTCGAGCAGCCCGAGGTCGTGGCTGACCACCAGCAACGCTCCGGGGTACTCCGCGAGGAACTTCATCAGCCACGCCTTCGCGTCGGCGTCGAGGTGGTTCGTCGGCTCGTCGAGCAGCAACAGGTCCGAGCCTCCGAAGAGGATGCGGGCGAGCTCGAGGCGGCGGCGCTCCCCGCCCGACAGGGCGCCGACCGGTAGGTGAAGGCGATCCTGAGCGAGCCCCAGACCCGAGGCGATCGAACGCGCCTCGGATTCGGCGCGATAGCCACCGAGCGTCGTGTATTCGTCCTCGAGGCGCGCGAAGCGCGCCACGTGGCGATCGGACGGCGATCGCTCGAGCGCGACACGAGCCTTCTCGACCCGGGTCGCGAGATCGACCAGGTCTCGAGCCTCGAGTACCGACGCGAGGGCGAGCACCTCGTCGTTCGACCGGTGTTGACGCGGATCCTGTCGGAGATACCCGACAGCCCCACGGCGAACCACCGCGCCAGCGGCGACGGGGATCTCCCCGGCCAGTGCGCGAAGCATGCTCGTCTTCCCGGCACCGTTGCGCCCGACCACGCCCATCTTCTCGCCGGCGCGCAACGTGAACGAGAGGCCCTCGACGACGCTGGTGCCGCCGGCTTCGACCTCGATCTCTCGAACCTCGAGCGCGATCATGGCAAGGACTCCTCGGTGCAGGGTTGTCCGGTAGGGGCAACGAACAGGGCGTCCGAGACTCGGGCGCCGCTGCCGACGAGGGAGTCCTGCTAGCTCATGGAAGCGAGCTTAGCGCAGCGGCACGTGGGCCGCCGGATCTCATCCGAATCTCGCGTAGTGATATTGCCTCCGGCCACCGGCCTGCGTGAAGGCACCACTCACATGCAGATCGCCCTTTCGCACGGCGAGACCCCACACCCCCGCGTAGTTGCAGCAGATGCGGGGGGTGTACGACGTGTTCACCCGGCCGTCGTTCGCCCCGAAGGCGGCGAGCCGGGGCTGTTGGAAGCATGACGTGTTGGGGTGCTGGTTGCTTCCGCACTGTTGTCCGGGCGAGCGGGCGACCCACTCGAAGTGTCCGCCCACGATGACCGTCGTGGGATCGTAGACGGAGACGACCTGTGCGGACCCCGATGTGTCCGACTTCCAGATCTGACTGCCGTCTTGGGCGCGATAGGCGCCGGCGAAGTCCGAACCGCCGACCGCGACATAGAGGCGATCGCCCGAGATGACGCCGCTGAGGCCGAACGCGGCACTGGTCGGGGCGATGTTGGCCAGCTTCCAGGATCTCGGCTTGCCGGTGACCGGGTCGAGCTTCACGGCCACCTTCTGCGGATCTCCGTTGATGAAATCGAATTGTCCGATCGCGATGACGGCGCCATCGTGGACAACGAGGTCTCGGAACTGTCGCTGGGTGTCATGGGAACGGAGCGAATCGTCGATCACCGGCACCACAGCCTGAAAGCCGTTGTCTCGTCGCCCGTCGAGCCGATACGCCTCGAGTCGCACGCCGCCCGCGTAGATCCTGTCGGCGGTCACGAGCACGGTCCTCAGCTTCGGCGTCGAGAAGCCGGCGACGATCGCGCCCGTCGCCGGGTTGATCCCCACGAGGTTCTGGCGAGCCTTTCCGCCGAACGAATACGAGAACCTTCCGGCCACGTAGAGGGTGCCGTTCGGCCCGGGGAAGAGGTCGTACACGGTCGGGTTGGTTCCGAGGTTCGGAAGCGACACGGCCGCCGGAGCACCGGTCACCGGGTCGAAGGCCGCGAGTCCCCTCGCGGCCTGACCGGGACCCCGGTTTGGATTGAGGTACCGAGTCGACGTTCCCCCGACCCAGATGTTGCGGCCTGCGGCCCGCACGACCCATGCCCGCCTGTCCACCATGGAGGTCGTCGCGGCGTTCTCGGAAGGTACGGCCGCCGAAGCTGCGTGGGCGGCCATCACGGCGCTCACGGTGATCGCAAGTACCGTTGCTCTCGACACCACCGTCAAAGCTCGGAGCCCTCTCGCTCGTCGATCCCTTTCGTCCTACAGCACCGAAGCTACCACCTGGTTGCCCCTCGGGTCGACGGTATCCTGCGACGATGTCCACGCTCGAGCTTGCTCTCGTGCTCGTGATGCTCGCCGGGCTCGTCGGCGTTCTCGTCCCAATCGTCCCCGGCCTCATCCTGGTGATCGGCGCAGGTCTCGTGTGGGCAGGAGAGCGCGGGGGCGGCGTTGAGTGGGCCATCGCCGTCATCATGGCGCTGATCGGCATCGCGGGCATGGTGGCTGCGAGCATGCTTCCCGTTCGACGTGCGACCGCAGGCGGGGCCCCCGCGTGGGTCGTCGTCGCAGGCGGGATCGGCGTCGTGATCGGTTTCTTCGTCGTGCCGGTCGTCGGCGCCCTCCTTGGCTTCCCGGCTGGGGTGCTCGTCGCGGAGCTGTATCGCCAGAAACGGCTCGGCCCGGCGTGGACGGCGACGCTCGAGGCCATGAAGGGGGTCGCGCTCGGGATCGTGATCCAACTCGCGGCCGGCGTGGCGATGATCGGCCTGTGGCTCGCCGCGGTGTTCGCCTCGTGAGCCTGCCGCTGACCCCCCGTGACGACGGATGAGTTGCGCGGTCGGGAACCGTCGAGGTAGGTTCGAACGATGCACCGGCCTTGACGATGGCGGCTGAGCGTGGCCTGGGGAGGAGACATCATGAATCTTCGTGTGGGACGGATCCTCGTCGTGATCGCCTGTTCGGCGGGAGTTCTTGCGGTCCCGACAGCGGCGAACGCGGCGACGACGGTCGCGCTCTGGCACATGGACGAGTCGTCGGGCCAGATGGTCGACTCGTCGAGCTCGAACAACGACGGCATCCTGTCGAACGTCACCCGGGTGTCGCCGGGGTACGGGGGGAGCAGCCGAGCCTACAGCTTCAACGGCTCGAGCTCCAAGGTGACCGTGCCGAACGACTCGAGTCTCAACCCCGGTTCGCAGAACGTGACCATCAAAGCGCACGTGAAGTTCTCGAGCAGGCCGTCGTCGTCGGTCGGCGACTACGACCTGGTGCGCAAGCAGTCCAACTCCGCCGGTACCTACAAGATGGAGATCCTCCTGAACGGCCGGGCCTTCTGCAGGTTCAGCGGCACCAACGGCGGCACCAACATCACAGCGGGCCCCGATCTGTCCGACAACAGGTGGCACACCATCACCTGTCGCAAGACGTCATCGAGCATTATCCTCACGGTGGACGGCTCGTCGTTCAGCAAGAGCGTCAACGTCGGCTCGATCTCGAGCAGCATCGCGCTCTACCTCGGGGCCAAGCCACCCGGTGCAGACTGGTACAAGGGCATCATGGACGAGGTCAGCATCGCGTTCGGCTAACTCCGCAAGTGGTGTCGGAGAGGGGATTTGAACCCCTACGCCCCGTAAAGGGCACTAGGCCCTCAACCTAGCGCGTCTACCAAGTTCCGCCACTCCGACGAGGGCGATCGCATGTTACCAACCCGGTCTCATGTGCCCGCTCCGCGTGCGCCCGCGTGCCTACGGGTTCCACTGCCAGGCGAGCCAGAAGGTGCAGAGCCCGAACACGATCGCCGTGATGACGGTGAGCCGGTCGAGGGTTCGCTCCATGGCCGTGCCGCCCGCGAGCGACGACGTGCCCCCGAACATGTCCGACAACCCGCTCCCCCGCCCGGAATGCAGCAGGATCGTGAGGATCAGGAACAGGGCGGCGATGACGTCGATGACGATCACGATGGTGGTCAGCATTGAGGCTCCGGGTCGGTCGGCGGTCAGTCGTCGGTTGCACCGATGATAGGTTCCTCGAGCGGGAAGTGACACGCAGCCGTGTGCCCCTCGACGAAGGGCCGCAGCTCCGGGACTTCCTCTCTGCACTTCGGCACGACACCGTCGGTGCGTCCATCGGCCTTGGCCAGTCGCCTGGTCTGCGGACATCGGGGGTGGAACCGGCATCCCGACGGGGGGTCGATGGGCGATGGCACGTCGCCCTCGAGCACGACGCGCTGCTTCTGCCTGGCGATGCGCGGGTCGGCCACCGGAACGGCTGAGAGGAGCGCTCCGGTATAGGGGTGCTTGGGCTCGCGGTAGAGGGTGTCGCCGTCGGCGATCTCGGCGATCTTGCCCAAGTACATCACCGCGACCCGATCGGACACGTGCTTCACGACCGAGAGATCGTGTGCGATGAACAGATATGTCAGATCGAACTCATTCTGCAGATCCGATAGCAGGTTCAGGATCTGCGCCTGCACCGACACGTCGAGGGCGGACACCGGCTCGTCGGCGACGATGAGTCGCGGGCGAAGGGCCAGCGACCGGGCGACTCCGATCCTCTGACGCTGACCACCGGAGAACTCGTGCGGGTAGCGGTTGTAGTGCTCGGGGTTGAGCCCGACCAGCTCCATGAGCTCCTGCACCGTGTCCTTGCGCTTGTTCCGCTCTACGGTGCCGTGGAGCTGGAACGGTTCGCCCACGATGGAACCGACCGTCTTGCGCGGATTGAGGGACGCGTAGGGGTCTTGGAACACCATCTGCATATCGCGGCGCAACTCCCGCAGGTCGCCTCCCTTCATGTGCGTGATATCGCGGCCGTCGAACTCGATCGTGCCCTCGGTGGCCTCGTAGAGCCGCATGATCACTCGGGCAAGCGTGGACTTGCCGCAGCCCGTTTCCCCTACCAACCCCACGGTCTCGCCCTGGTTGACCTCGAGGTCGACCCCGTCGACCGCATGGACGTCGCCGACGTGCTTCTGGAACAACACGCCGCGCGTGATCGGGAAGTATTTCTTCAGGCCGGTGATCTTGACCAAGGGCTTCCCGGACGGGGGTGCTGCTTCGGGTCGTCCGGCGACCGCAGGCGTGCTCACTGGTTCACCGCCAGCTGCTCGCGGACGACTGCTTCTTTCTGTTCGAGCGTGAGGAAGCAGGCGTCGGCATGGTGTCCGTCGGTCGGTACCAGAGCGGGCTCTTCAGCGATGCAGCGGTCGAACCGATACGGGCACCGGGGGGCGAACGAGCACCCCTGTGGCAGGTTGATCAATGACGGCGGAAGCCCCTTGATCGGTGTGAGACGCTCCTCGTGCTCGTCGAGGCGTGGGATCGACTGCAGCAGTCCCCACGTGTAGGGGTGATGCGGCTCGTAATAGATGTCGTCGGTGTTCCCGGATTCCACGATCCTGCCGGCGTACATCACCTGGATGTTGTCGCAGTACTCGGCCACCACGCCGAGGTCGTGCGTGATGATCATGACCGCGGTGTCGAATTCGTCCTTCAGCTTGTCGATCAGTCCCAGGATCTGCGCCTGCACCGTGACGTCGAGGGCGGTGGTGGGCTCGTCGGCGATGAGCAGGTCGGGGTTGAGCGACAGCGCCATCGCGATCATGGCTCGTTGACGCATTCCTCCCGAGAACTCGTGCGGATACTGGCGGGCCCGCTCCACCGGGCGCGGGATGTTCACCAGACCCAGCATCTCCACCGCGCGCTTGCTGGCTTCCTTCTTCGAGATGTCCTCATGCTCCAAGATCGCCTCGGAGATCTGATCGCCAACGCGGTAGTAGGGGTGCAGGGACGTCATCGGATCCTGGAAGATCATCGAGATCTGCTTGCCACGGATGTCGCGCATCTCGTCGTTCGGAAGGGTCAGAAGATCCTGACCTTTGAAGGTGATCGAGCCGCTCACGTCTGCCTGCTTGCGGTTCACCAAGCCCATGATCGCGAGCGAGCTGACCGATTTGCCCGATCCGGACTCCCCCACCACGCCCAAGGTCTCGCCTTGCATGATCGAGAACGACACGCCGTCGACGGCGCGTACGACACCGTCGTCGGTGTCGAAGTGCACGCGCAGGTCGGAGACCTCCAACAACGGCTCGGCCACGAAGCTCCCTTCTCGTGTTCGTCGGGGGTCAGCTGTATCGCACGCGCGGATCGAGCGCCGCGTAGACGACGTCGACGACCAGGTTGGCGATGACGATGAACAACGCACCGATGATCGTGACCGCCATGACGCCGGGGTAGTTGGTGTCTCCCAGAGACTGAAGGGCGTACTCCCCGAGTCCGGGAAGCGCGAAGACCTGCTCGGTGATGACGGCTCCACCGAGCAGGAAGGCGATATCGAGCCCGAGCATCGTGACGACCGGGGTCAGCGCGGCACGCAGGCCGTGCTTGTAGATGACACGACGCTCGCTGAGACCCTTGGCCCTGGCGGTGCGGGTGTAGTCCTCACTCAGCACTTCGAGCATGTTGCCCCGCATCATGCGGGCGTAGAACGCGGCCGAGGTGACCGCGAGTGTGATCCAGGCCAGGAGGAACTTTCCTTGCAGGATCGATTCAGGCAACGACGCCCCGATCTCGATCCCAGTGGGCGGGGCCCAGCCGAGCTTGTAGAAGAAGACGTAGATCATCACCATGCCGAGCCAGAAGCTGGGGAGCGAGACCCCCATCAGGGCGAACAGCATGGCGGTGCGATCGGCCGCGCTCCGTCGCTTCACTGCCGAGACGACGCCGGTCGGGATGCCGATCAGGAGCCAGAGCACCACACCGCCGACCATGAGCGTGGCGGTCACCGGCAGCCGCTCGACGATCTCGTGCTTCACGGGCACGTTGTTCGCGTACGAGAAGTAGACCTCTTCGTTCAGCCACAGACCGGGCCACGGGATCAGCCCCTTGGCGAACCTGGCGTACTGCGTCGTGAGCTTGTCGTTCAAGCCAAGGCGTTCCTGGATCGTTTCGATCACTTCCGGAGTGCCGGCGCGGCCCGCCAAACGCCGGGCGGGGTCACCCGGGGGCAGCTTCACGAAGATGAGGAAGGTCAGGACGGAGATGACGAACAGGACCAAGAGCATGAACAGGGTCCTGCGGATGAGATATCGCCCCATCGGCCTGTCCGCGTCTTCCTCTCAGTGGAAGGAGCGGGGCTCTGCAGCCCCGCTCCTTCCGAGTGGGTCTCCCCCTAGGCGCTGGCCAGGGAGTAGTGGTCCAGCGCTCCCAAGCCGGCGAACTGGTCGAACGAGTAGTTGACGATGTTCTCTCCCAGGACATCGATGTTGTTGGAGAAGCGGCGCGGCACGACGGGCACGATCTCCTCCATCACCAACTTGTCCAGGTCGGCCCAGCACTGGTTAGCCTGGTCCAAGGGCAGAGCCCAGCACTCGTCGATCTCGGACGTGATGTTCGGGATGCCGTCGGCCGGCACCTCGTAGCCGTTCTTCGTCAGGTCGGCTTCGGTGGTGCCCAGGAACGCGTAGTTGGATCCGTTCTCTCCACCGTCGAGCAGCGGGTCGAAGTACGTGTACGCGCTTGCGAAGTCCTTGCCCCAAGCCGCCTGACAGAACGGAGTGTGCCCAGCGAGCGTCGCGCACTTCTGGACCACGGCGTTGTAGTTGAGGGTCTTGATGTTCATCTGCAGACCCACCTGCTCCATGCTCGCCGCCATGGTCTCCAGCGTCTTGATCGCATCGACATCGTCGGTCACGGTCAAGGCGTCGAACTCGCACTCCGGCGCATCACATACACCGTCCCCGTCGGAGTCGTACTTGGACAGCTTCACCTCTTCCATGGCCTTGGTCACATCGCCACGTTCGTCGGGTGTTCCGTAGGGGTTGTAGTCCTGCCCCAGTCCGCCGAGCATCGTCGGTGGGATGAAGTGGCTCGTGATCTCGCCCTGGTCGGTTCCGCCGATCAGCCGCAGCAACGAGGCCCTGTCGATCACCCAGTTCACCGCCTTGCGGATGTGGATGTCGTCCATCGGGGGCTGGAACACGTTGAGGCCGGTGTACGTGATTCCGTCGCTCGGGTAGATCTTGAGTCGCTCTTCGAGCGTGGGGTCGGCGTGATACGTCTGCAAGGTGGTGGCGGTCGCGCCGCACGTGACGCAGAGGTCGATGGTGCCCTTCTCCACCTTGTCGAGCAGGTCTTGCGTCTGCCCGCCGACTTGGACCTCGATGCGGTCGACATAGGCGGGCCGCAAGTCGTCGGTCGATGGGTCATAGGCGGGATTGCGGACGAGCACGTAAGACTTGCCGATGTCCATGCCCGTGGGCGGCGTCTTGCCGGTGATCTCGATGTCCTCCATGCCCTCCCACTGATAGGGGCCCGAGGAGACCAGGAACTGCCCGATGTCCTTCGGGTGGGCCTCGGTCAGCTCCGACGGCAGCGGCGCCATCGCGGGCATCGCGACCAGGTACGGGAAGGCGCCGATCGGCTCTTCGAGCGTGAACTCGAGAGTCTTGTCGTCGATGGCCTTGATGCCGCTGACCTCGTCGATCTTGTCGTCGTCGTAGGCCTCTTGGAAGCCCTCCACGACACCGGCGTAATAGAACCAGTACCCACCCGATGATGCCTCGGGATCGGCCACCCGGTTCAGAGCCGTCACGAAGTCCTCGGCCACGATCTCGCGGTTCAGCGGATCGCCGAACATGATGCCGTCCTTCAGCGTGAATGTGTACGTCAGACCATCATCTGAGACAACCGGTTGATCGGCTGCGAGGTCCGGCAACGTGTCGTTCCCGCCCTCGGTGCCGGGCGTGCCGCTGTACGACAGGAGCGTGCGGGCCAGGCAGCAGCGCAGGAACGCCCACGACACCGAGTAGTACTCCGCCGAGGGGTTCATGGCGTAGAAGAAGTCGTAACCGGTCTCGATGCCGACTCTCAGCGTGCCGCCTGCGACGGGCTCGGCCCCCGTGTCACCACCTGGCGTCTCGCTGTCGGTCCCGTTGCCGCCACACGCGGCGGCGACGATCGCCAATACGGCGACGATCGCGCCCAAACGAAGTTTCCTACTCATCGTGCCCCCTTCTCGATGCTGCTCACCAACCGGATCTGTCCTACGTTCCATGTACGCACATCAGGCCGTCTTGGGATCGAACGCATCGCGCAAGCCGTCCCCGACCAGGTTGAACGCCAGGGTGGTCGCGAACAAGAACAACCCCGGGAACAACATCATCCACCATGCCACCCGGTAGTACGCCGTCGCTTCGTTGAGCGCCGCTCCCCACGATGGGATCGATGGCGGAACCCCGATGCCCAGGAACGACAGCGCCGCCTCGATCAAGATGTTGGTGGGGATGATCAACGTCGTGTAGACGATGATCGGCGCGAGCACGTTCGGCAGGATCTCCCTGAACATGATGCGCCGGTTCGATGCGCCGAGCGACCGTGATGCCTCGACGAACTCCTTCTCACGAAACGACAGCACCTGGCCCCTGATGATCCTCGCGATGTAGGGCCAGCCGAACACGCCGATGACGAACGCGACCAATCCTCGCCCCGGCTGCAGCAGACCTCCGAGGCATTCCTGCCCGGGGGGTTGCGCCCCGCACGCCCCCACGATGCCGAGCATCAACAGCAGCGTCGGGAGGGCGAAGAAGATGTCGGTGAGCCCGGAGATGAAGCTGTCGACCTTGCCGCGGTAGAAGCCGGCCATGATGCCGAGCGTCACGCCGAGCAGGAGCTCGATACCGGTGGCGGTGAGTGCAACGATCAGCGACGTTTGTGCGCCGTACAGCACCCGGATGAAGAGGTCTCGCGCCGTGCCGTCGGCACCGAAGAGGAAGACACCCGCTTCGTTGCTCATGGTCGGGCCGAGCGGCACCCCGCCCGGTGTGGTCATCTCGAAGACGAACTGCTTGTTGACGGGGTGGTCCAGCAGCCGTGCGAACAGAGGTGCCGCGAGGGCCAAGGCCACGATGATGATGAGGATGAACACGCCGACGAAGGCGAGTCTGTCCTTGCGGAAGCGCCGCCAGAAGATCTGCCCGGGCGAGCGGCCGACGATGTCGGAGGCCTGTGCCGACTCCGACGGAGCTTGGTCGTGATCAACGATCTCGGGCCCGAGCTTGGTCTGCGCCACGACGCCCCTCTCTGTCCCACCTGTTGCAACGACTCTAACCCGGGCCCGCACCGCTCACACGCGAACCCAGCGGCGGAATCGCCCGCAGGAGTATACGACGGGGAGCCCCCGAGAGGGTTTCGTGTTTCATCGAACCAGCAGTGAGGTCAGCTCCGGAAGGATCCCGGGTCCCATGAGGAGACCCAGGGATCCGTCGCGGCAGGCCCGCTCGCCGTAGGTCTCCGTGCCGTCGGGGCGAACCGACCGGCCGCTGACGAGCAGTGGCACCGGATCGGCGGTATGGGCCTTCCGCACGCACGAGGTGGCATGGTCCGCGGTGACCGCGACGATGGTGCGGTCATCGAGCAGAGGGAGCACCTCGCCGAAGAACGCCCGATCGATCGCGGCGATGACATCGCGCTTGTCCCGGGCACGGCCGTCGTGCGCGGGCACGTCGGGGCCCTTGATGTGAACGTACAAGGCTTGGTAGCCGTCGAGCGCCTCGGCGGCGACGTGCGCCCAATCGGCATATCGATCCTCCGCCGACGGCCCGAAGCCCACCGCGTCGAGTCGACCGACATCGACCGGGGTCATGCCGAGCGCGATCGCGATGCCCCGTTCGACCGGCATCTCGACGAAGCAGCCCCACGCCATGCCGAATCGCTCGGCGATCGGCTGCAGGCTGGGCAGGTGATCGCCACCGTCGCGGGTGAGGATCAGGTTCGCGGGCAGCTTCCCCTGCTCACGCCGTCGGGTGTTCACCTCGCTGCCGTCGAGGGTGCGGGCGGAGTCCCGCACGAACACGTTCGTGAGGTCGGCGGCCCGTTCCGCGGCGACCGACAGGGTCATGGCGACGGCGGTGACGACCGCGGGCTCGAAGGTCTCGAGCGCGACACCGAGGCTGCCACGCCGCTCGTACGCAGGATCGGTGTTCGTCACCTCGGCCGAAAGGGCAGTGCCATCGTCGGTACGGATCACGAGGGCCCCGCGGTGCTCGATCGTTGCACGCAGGTCGAACGAGGCGCCGGGAAGCGCCAGGGTGCGGTTGACCTCATCCGCAAGGGCGTGGCCCTCATCGCTGGACAGATCGCGGCCGACCCGGCGATCGACGATCTCCGGCCAGTCGGCCGTCGCGAAGTTCACCCGATACGCGAGGTCTCCGTCGCGGAAGTCCATGCCGATGCCGAGCGCCTCGAGCACCCCCCGGCCCGGATGCTCCTCGTTCGGGTCGTAGCCGAGGATGCCGAAGACGCCGATGTCGGACTCGGGGGCGATGCCCTCCCCGACCGTGATGACCGAGCCCGTGCGCCCGCGCCGCGCCAGCGCGTCGAGGTTCGGGGTTTCGGCGGCCTCGAGCGGAGTTCGGTGGTCGAGCTCGGGGATCGGGTCATCGCCGAGTCCGTCGAGGCAGACGTAGAGCAGCCTGTTCACGCGATCACCGGTACTTCACGATCAGGGCGAGATCCTCGGGATCGAGGCTCGCGCCGCCGACCAGGGCACCGTCGATCTCGGGGTGCGCCATGAACTCCCTGATGTTGCCGGGCTTCACGCTTCCACCGTATTGCACCCGCACGGCCTGCGCGATCTCGTCGTCGTAGCGCTCGGCCAGCGTGGTCCGGATCACCTCGACCACCCTGCCCGCATCGGCCGGCTCGGCGTTGCGACCGGTGCCGATCGCCCAGATGGGCTCGTACGCCACAACGACCGATGACGCATGCTCGGCGCCAACGTTGTCGAGCCCACGACGGATCTGCTGGGCAACCTTCGTCTCGGCGCCGTCGGCGTCGTGCTCCTCGAGGGACTCCCCGACACACAGGATCGGGATCATCCCGTGCTCGATCACCGCGCGCACCTTCTTGTTGACGACGAGGTCGTCCTCGCCGAAGAGCTGCCGCCGTTCGGAATGCCCCACGATCACGTACGCGACCCTCAGCGCCCGGAGCATGACCGGTGACACTTCGCCGGTGAACGCCCCCTGCTCCTCGAACGAGACGTTCTGCGCCCCGAGCCCGTACGGCAGCTTGTCGGAGTCGATGAGCGTCTCGACCGACCGCAGCGACGTGAAACTGGGGCAGATCACCACCTCGACCCGCTCGGCATCGGCCTCGTCGAGCAGGTAGCTGAGCTTCTGCACCGCCTGGATCGCCTCGAGGTGTGTCTTGTGCATCTTCCAGTTGGCAGCGATGATCGGGCGCCTCGCGGCGCCGGAAGGATCCGTCACGGGCGCTCCTCCAAGATCGTGATGCCGGGAAGCGCGCGGCCTTCGAGGAACTCGAGCGAGGCGCCGCCACCGGTTGACAGGTGATCGTAGGCGCCGGAGAGTCCGGCCTTCTTCACGGCGAGCAGTGAGTCTCCCCCGCCGACAACGGTGAATGCGGGCGCGTGGGCAACCGCGGTCGCGATGCCGCGGGTGCCCGCGCTGAACGGCTCGAGCTCGAACACACCCATCGGTCCGTTCCACAGGATGGTCTTGGCGTCGGCGACGATGCGAGCGTACTCCTCGACCGTCTTGGGTCCGATGTCGAGCCCCATCATGCCGCGCGGAACCTCGGTGGCCGGCACCGTCCGGCGATCGGCCTGCAACGAGATCTCGGAGGCCGCGACCACGTCCTGTGGCACCTCGATGAGCACCCCGTGTTCGCGGGCCTTCGCCTTTGCCTTGCGCACATCGTCGAACCGATCGCGCTCGCAGAGGCTCTCGCCGATCTCGCCGCCCTCGGCGGCGATCAATGTGAACGCCATGGCGCCACCGACCAACAGGGCATCGACACGGTCGATCAGCGAGTCGATCACCGCGAGCTTGTCGCTGACCTTGGCGCCGCCGAGGATCGCCACGTATGGCCTGGCTGGCTCGTGAAGCAGACGAGTGAGCACCTCGACCTCGCGCTGCATGAGCCTACCGGCGACCGCCGGTCGTCCGGTCGCGAGCATCAGATCGGGCAAAGCGTGCACGCTCGCATGCGACCGATGTGCAGCGCCGAATGCATCATCGACGTAGGCATCCGCGAGCTCGGCAAGGCGTCCGGCGAAGGCGTGGTCGTCGCCTTCCTCGCCGGGATCGAAGCGAAGGTTCTCGAGCAGCACGATGGGGTCGGCAGGCAGCTGGGCCGGGGTCGTTTCGACGGCCATGGCGACCGGTTCCTCGAGGAGCTCTGCGAGGCGCTTGCCCACCGGGGCGAGTCGAAGCTCGTCGTCAACTACGCCATCGGGCCGGCCGAGGTGCGAGCCGAGCACGAGGGTGGCACCACGCTCACGAAGCTCCCGGAGCGTCGGAACCGTGGCGGCGATTCGGGCGTCGTCGGCGACCGCACCACCCTCGAGCGGCACGTTGTAGTCGGCTCGCACGAAGACGCGAGCGCCATCGACCTCGCCGAGGCCGTCGAGCGTGCGGAGCGTCAGCGCATCTCCCACGGCCGACGGATCTACAGCGAGGCGGCGACGAGTGAGGCGACGTCGACCAATCGGTTCGAATAGCCCCACTCGTTGTCGTACCAACCGATGGCCTTGACCACCTTCCCCATGACCATCGTGGCGCTCGCATCGAACGTGCACGATGCGGGGCTGCCGACGATGTCGCTCGAGACGATCGGATCCTCGGTGTACACGAGCTTCCCGGCGAGAGGCCCCGTTTCTGACGCCGCTCGGAACGCGGCGTTCACCCCGTCGGCCGTGACCTCACGAGATACCGTCGCGACGAGGTCGGTGACCGAGCCGTCGGGCACCGGTACGCGCATCGCCATGCCGTCGAGCTTGCCCTTGAGGTGGGGCAACACCAGCCCGGTGGCCTTCGCGGCGCCGGTCGAGGTCGGGATGATGTTCACGGCCGCCGCCCGTGCCCGGCGAAGGTCGCTGTGCGGCAGGTCGAGGATCTGCTGGTCGTTCGTGTACGCGTGCACCGTGGTCATGAAGCCTTGTTCGATGCCGAAGGCGTCGTCGATCACCTTGGCCATGGGAGCCACACAGTTCGTCGTGCACGAGGCATTGGAGATGACGTGATGGTTGGCCGGATCGTAGGTGTCATCGTTCACTCCGAGCACGACCGTGAGATCTTCGTTCTTCGCCGGGGCGCTGATGATGACCTTCTGCGCGCCGGCTTCGAGGTGCGCGGCCGCCTTGTCGCGATCGGTGAAGATGCCCGTCGACTCGATCACGATCTCGACGCCGAGCTCCTTCCAGGGAAGGTCGGCCGGGTTTCGTTCGGCGAGCACGCGCAGCTCGTCGCCGTCGATCACGAGACCGTCGGCACCGACCGAGACCTCGCCCGGGTATCGCCCGTGTACGGAGTCGTACTTCAACAGATGAGCCATGGTCACGGCGTCACCCAGGTCGTTCACCGCCACGAAGTCGAAGTCGAGACCGAGTTGCTTCGCGGCCCGGAAGAAGTTGCGGCCGATGCGGCCGAAGCCGTTGATGCCGATCTTGACGCTCACTGGAGGTCCCTCCGTCCTTGGGCTGGGGGCTCGTCGTCCTGCGAACTCATCCTAGCCAGCGCGGTCGCCAGGCGGCACCGCGCCGGACCGGTGAAGGGGCTCAGCTCCTGGTCACGTCACGATGCGTCACCGTCACGGGTATCCCCCGCTCGGCGAAGTAGCGCCCGAGCTCCTCGGAGACCACGACCGAGCGGTGATGGCCGCCGGTGCAGCCGACGGCGCACGTGAGGTAGGACTTGCCTTCGGTCACGTAGCCGGGCACCACGACCTCGAGCAGGGCTTCGAGCCGTTCCATGAAAGCCCGATATTGATCCTGACCCTGCACGTAATCGCGCACCCGCTCGTCGGTGCCCGGCAGCGGGCGGAGTTCGTCGACCCAGTGCGGGTTCGGCAGGAAGCGCACGTCGAGCACGAGATCGGCGTCACGCGGCGCTCCGTACTTGAAGCCGAACGACGTGATCGACACCTGCAAGCCATGCTCGGGAGGGGCCTCGGAGAACGCATCGCGGATGCGGTCGCGGAGTCCGTGCGGCGTGAGCCCCGTGGTGTCGAAGATGAGATCGGCGTCGCCGCGAAGGCTCTCCATCATGAGGCGCTCCTTGCGGATGCCCTCGACCACTCGGTCGGCCGGCGCCAGCGGGTGGCGGCGTCGGGTGGCTTCGTAGCGGTTGACGAGGTCGTCGTCGGCCGCCTCGAGGAAGAGGATGCGGCAGTCGACCCGGAGCTGCTTCAGCTCGTCGAGTGCCTTCGAGAGCTCGCCGAAGAAGACGCCTCCGCGGGCGTCGACGACGATCGCGATGCGAGTCGGCCCGCCCGGACGCGACACCAGCTCGGCCATTGTCGGCAACAGCGCGGGAGGAAGGTTGTCGACGACGAAGTATCCGAGGTCTTCGAGCGAATGAGCGGCTTCGGAACGCCCGGCCCCCGAGAGCCCCGTGATCAGCAGGAACCCGGGTCCGGCGGCGGGATCGTCGGCGAGCGGCACGGAGATCGCCTCGGTCGTCATGCGCTGACCTTGCGATCCGGAACCGCTCCCGGCCTGCCCGGGCCGGTGCCGGGGCCACCGGTCAACGGAGCCGCCGCCGCCCCGGGCTCGGGTTCGTGCAGCCGAGCGTGGATCGTGGCAGCCAGCTCGGGCCCGATGCCGGGGGTCTCGGCGATCTGTTCGACGTCCGCGCGACGAACTCGCGCGAGCGACCCGAACCGCTTCAGCAGAGCTTTCTTCCGTGCCGGGCCTACACCGGGGACATCGTCGAGCGGCGAGACGAGCGCGCGCCTCTCGCGTTGCTGCCGGTGATATGTCACGGCGAACCGGTGCGCCTCGTCTCGCAGATGCTGCAGCACGAACAAGGCCTCGGAGCCGCGCGGGATCATGAGCGGCTCGGGATGGTCGGGGAAGTAGACCTCCTCGAGACGCTTCGCGAGACCGATGTGCGGGATCGTCAGTCCGAGCTCACCGAGCACCTTCGACGCCATGCCGAGCTGTCCCCGGCCGCCGTCGACCACCACAAGGGCAGGCGGGTACGAGAACCGACGCCTGGCCTCGGGAGGAGCCGCACGCTCCTCGAGCAGACGTGAGAAGCGTCGGCGGAGCATCTCTTCCATAGACGCGAAATCGTCCTGTCCGACGACACCCTTGATACGGAATCGCCGGTATTCCGAACGCTTGGGCAGACCGTCCTCGAAGACGACCATCGAGCCGACCGTGTCGGTCGGGCCGAGGTTCGAGATGTCGTAGCACTCGATGCGCAGAGGCGCCTGGTCGAGGCCGAGACGATCCGCGAGCTCGACCAGCGCGCGTGAGCGAGCGCCGAAATCGGATGCCCTCCGCAGCTTGTGCCTGTGGAAGGACTCCGCGGCGTTGCTCGTGACCACCTTGTGCAGACGCCGCTTCGTTCCCCGCTCGGGCACGCCGATACGGACCTTGGTGCCGCGGCGCTCACCCAGCCACGCCTCGAGCACGTCGCGATCTGCAGGTTCGACCGGCACCAACACGCTCGGCGGTACCTCGTCACGTTCCATGTAGAGCTGGCGGACGAACGATGCCACGAGCTCCTCACGCGAGAGCTCCTCGACCCGGTCGACGACCCAACCCTTACGGCCGAGCACGCGTCCACCTCGCACCATGAACACCTGGAACGCCGCCTCGAGATCGTCGTCGGCCATGCCGATCACGTCGATGTCGTCGGGGCGGTCGAGCACCATCTCCTGCGTCTCGAGGGCGCGCCGGGCGGCGCCGAGCTGGTCGCGCAGCTTCGCCGCTTGTTCGTACTCCTGCCGGTTCGAGGCCTCGCCCATCTCGCGGTCGAGCCGCTGCATCATCGGCTTGGTGTTGCCGCTGAGGAAGTCGGCGAGGGCATCGACGTCGGCGCGGTAGGACTCGTGCGTGACACCGGTGACCTCCGGCACGCACGGCCCACTGCAGCGGCCGATGTCGAAATAGAGGCACGGCCGTTTCGCGCGCGCCCGCTGCTCGAAGAACGAGTTGGAACACGTGCGCACCGGGAAGACTCGGGTCAGCGCATCGAGCGTGTCCCGGATCGCCCATGCGTGGCCGTACGGCCCGAAGTACCGGACCTTCTTGCGCTTGGCGCCTCGCAGGACCTGGGCGCGGGGCCACTCCTCCCCGACCGTGAGCGCGAGGTACGGGTAGGACTTGTCGTCGCGGTAGCGGATGTTGAACCGAGGCCGATGCCGTTGGATCAGGTTGTACTCGAGCATGAGGGCGTCGACCTCGCCGCTCGCCACGATCCACTCCACGCTCTCGGCGACCTGCACCATGGCCTCGGTGCGAGGATGCAGCGGCTTGCCCCAGTAGTTGGCGAGACGCTTACGGAGCGACCGAGCCTTGCCCACGTAGACGACTCGCCCGTCACCGTCACGGAACAGGTACGCACCGGGGAGATCGGGGATGTCGCCTGCAGGGGGCCGGGTGAGGCTCACACGGTCATCGTAGCCGGGCGACCGGACACACCTAAGAGGAAGGCTGCTCGATCAGCTAGCGTTCCCGTTGCCGCCTCCCCCGCCTCCGTCGCTTCCACCACCGGCCTCCACCACAGCGAGGGTCCCGAGCATCGTGGGATGCACATCACAGCGGAACGGGTAGGGACCTGCATCGAGAGGATCGACCTCGTATTCGACGACCGCTGGTCCCGTCTCGAGGGAGCCCGTGAACAGGAAGTCCGCGAAGTCACTGTCGGCGGCGATCGCAACGTTGTGCTGGGTGCCGGCGTCCCGGTTGTCCATCGTGATCGTGAATGGCTCGCCGGCAGGAGCAACGAGGCATGTGGGGATCCAGGCGATCCCCTCGGCCACGATGTCGAGAAGGATCTGGCCGTCGGCGCCGCATTCCCCGCCGCCGTCGGACGGCGCAGCCGTCGGGATCTCGGCAGGGTCGATGGTGGGGCTCGGGGCCGCGACCGCGAGCTCGCCCATATCGCCCTGTACGCCGAATCGGAGGTTCTGGCTCTCTGGGTCGTACCAGGCCAGGAAGATCTTCGATCCGTCGGGGCTCACCCCCGCCGAAGGCGTACGTCCGCCGAACGTGTCCGGAGTCTCGACGGGCGTGAACGTCTCGCCGTCTTCAGATGTCGCGAGCACCACGCCGTCGGCGTCGTCCCACGCTGCCGCCATGACGCCCTCGTCGTCGACGGCGATGCTCGTCATCGAGGCGAGGTTGCCGAGGGTATCGAGGTCGGTGGGCGCCGCGTCGGCGATCGTCGAGACCGACCATCCGGCACCGGCACCGTCGGGACGGGCGAGCTGCACGGCGCCCTGGGCGTCGTAGAACGTGAGGAGCGCGTTGCCGTCGGCATCGACGCTCATATCGAGGCCCTGACCGCCGCGTGCGACCTCGGTCGAGACCCACTCCGTTCCATCGAGAACCGAGACCATGACCGCGCCGGCCCCGTTGTCGACCCACGCCACCGTCGGTCCCGCCGAAGTCACACCGATCTGGGTGGGCCGTGGAGGCGGACAATCGGCGCACTGCGGCACCGTCGCGACCGTCTGTGTCCGCCACTTGTCGCCGGACTTCATCGCGACCCGCACCTGTTGGCCACCGGCGCTCACGGTGTACGCGACCCAGGGGTTCCCGTCGGCATCGACCGCAACGCCCGGCCGTCCGATCGGGCCGGCCTTTCGAAGGCTGAAGTCGTAGTCGAAGACGGGCTCGACCGTCGCGCTGTCGGTGCCGCTTGCATAGGAGATGCCACCCTTGCCGGCCCAGACGACGTGCGTCGTTCCGGCGTCGTCCACGGCGATGTCGGTGCCGTTGGTGTTCTCGGCGGTCGCCCCGACGAGCGACGGCTCCACTGCCGGGCCGTACGGGATGTAGACGCCGTCGGGCGTCTCGCGCACCTGCGCCATGGCGCCCCGGGTCCACACGCCTTCGGCCGACAGGCTCGCCACCCCGACCGCAGCACCGTCTTTGGGCTTCTCGTCGTCGGTCGTGATGTACGCGGCGCCGAGCGGCCGTCCGACGGGGATCTCCCCTTCCTCGAGCACGGCGGGGAAGATGAGGTACGACATCACCGGCACGCCCTCCGAGTCGACGGCCATCGAGTTGCCGAGCCCTGAGTCGTCGAGGAACTCCGCGACGAAGGGTACGAAGCGATCGCCCTCGCCGGCGACGACCTCACCCTCGGGGATCGAGCCGCACGCGGCCGTCACGAGGGCGAGCACGATGAGGAGGATCGGCAGCCGCTTGGTCACGTCGGCGGGGATAGTAACAAGCATCGCGACACGTGCAGGCTGGCCTCGATCACGCCCGGGGGGCGAGTGCTTCGACCGCCTCGAGCGGTAGTTGCGGGCGATCGAGCGCCTCGGCGAGGAAGCGTCCGGTGTGCGACGCGGGCTCGGCGGCGACGGCCTCGGGCGTGCCCGTCGCGACGATCTCGCCACCCTTGTCGCCCCCTTCGGGACCGAGGTCGATCAGCCAATCGGCCGTCTTGATCACGTCGAGGTTGTGCTCGATCACGAGCACCGTGTTCCCGGTCGAAACGAGGCGTTGCAACACCGCGAGGAGCTTGCGCACGTCCTCGAAGTGCAGGCCGGTCGTGGGCTCGTCGAGCACGTAGAGGGTGTTGCCGGTCGCCCGCTTGTGAAGCTCGGAGCTGAGCTTGATGCGCTGTGCCTCGCCGCCGGAGAGCGTGGGCGCCGGCTGCCCGAGCTTCACGTACCCGAGCCCGACGTCGGAGAGGGTCTGCATATGCCGCTTGATCGGCGGGATGGGCTGGAAGAACTCGAGTGCCTCGTCGACGCTCATCTCGAGGACGTCGGAGATCGAACGACCCTTGTACTTCACCTCGAGCGTCTCGCGGTTGTACCGGCGGCCCTTGCACACCTCGCACGTGACGTAGACATCGGGCAAGAAGTGCATCTCGATCTTGATCTGCCCGTCGCCAGCGCAGTTCTCGCACCGGCCCCCTCGCACGTTGAACGAGAACCTTCCCGGTTGATAGCCCCGGAGCTTGGACTCGGGCACCTGCGCGAAGAGCTTGCGGACGTGATCGAACACACCCGTGTACGTCGCCGGGTTCGACCGGGGGGTACGCCCGATCGGTGACTGGTCGATGTCGACGATCTTGTCGACCTGCTCCCAGCCCGCCAGGCGCTTGTGCCTGCCGGGCTGTAGCCGTGAGCGGTAGACCTTCTGCATGAGGATGCGCAGCAACACATCTTGCACGAGTGTCGACTTGCCCGAACCGCTCACGCCGGTGACGCAGACGAACATGCCGAGCGGCACATCGACCGTGATGTTCTGGAGGTTGTGTTCGCGCACCCCCTCGAGGCGAAGCCGGCGGGCCCCCGGCCGCCGGCGGACCTCGGGCGTCGGGATCTGGCGCCTTCCCGACAGGAAGGCTCCCGTGATCGAGGCGTCGCACTCGAGGAGGCCCTTGAGGTCGCCCGAGTAGACGATCTCCCCCCCGTGCTCGCCGGCGAGCGGCCCGATGTCGACGATGTGATCGGCCTCGAGGATCGTTGCCTCGTCGTGCTCGACCACCACGAGCGTGTTGCCCAGATCGCGCAGGCGCACCAACGTGTCGATCAGCCGCTTGTTGTCGCGCTGGTGCAGACCGATCGAGGGCTCGTCGAGGATGTAGAGCACGCCCACGAGCCCCGACCCGATCTGGGTGGCGAGGCGGATGCGTTGCGCTTCGCCACCGGCGAGCGTGCCCGCCGGTCTCGACAGCGAGAGGTAGTCGAGCCCCACGTCGACGAGGAAACGCAACCGTTCGCGGATCTCCTTGAGCAAGCGCTCGGCGATCATCAGCTCGCGCTCACTCATCTCGATCGTCTCGACGAACGCCAGGGTGTCGCGGATCGAGCGGTCGGTGAGCTCGGCGATGTTCAGCCCGGCGACCGTGACCGCCAGGGTCTCGGGGCGAAGCCTCGCGCCTTTGCACGCCCGGCACGGGATCTCGCGCATGAACTGTTCGAGCTTCTCGCGCTGAGACTCGGAGTCGGTTTCGTGGTGCCGCCGTTCGACGTTGGTGACCACTCCTTCGTAGGTGGTCCAGTACGACCGCTGCCGGCCGTAGCGGTTCTTGTACCGCACGTGGATCTGCTCGTCGCTTCCGTACAGCAGCACGTCACGCTGCTTCTTCGGAAGCCGCCGGAACGGGGTGTCGAGGCCGATGCCGTGCGCCTCGGCGACCGACTCGATCACGCGGTTCCAATACTCGAGCGTCGCGCTCGCCCAGGGCGCGAGCGCACCCTCGCTCACCGACAGATCGGTGTCGGGCACCACGAGCTCCGGATCGACCTCGAGCCGCGTTCCCAGGCCGTCGCAGGTGGGACACGCGCCGTACGGAGAGTTGAACGAGAAGTTCCGTGGCGCCATCTCGTCGAACGAGAGCCCACAGTGGGTGCACGCGAGCGATTGCGAGAAGTTCTGCATCTCCTCGGCACCGTCGTGGGTCTGCACGGCGATCGACGCGATGCCCTCGGCGAGCTCGAGCGCGGTCTCGATCGAGTCGGCCACTCGCCGGCGGATGCCGGGCCTGGCCACGAGCCGGTCGACGACGACCTCGATCGTGTGCTTGTAGGTCTTCGCCAGCCGGATCGGCTCGGTGAGCTCGCGCACCTCACCGTCGATCCGTGCCCTCGGGAAGCCCTTGCGAGCGAGATCGTCGAGGAGCTTGCCGTATTCCCCCTTGCGACCACGCACGACCGGTGCGAGCACCTGGAAGCGGGTGCCCTCGGGCAGCTCGAGCACCTGATCGACGATCTGATCGGGGGTCTGACGCCCGATGGGGCGACCGCAGTTGAAGCAATGCGGATGTCCGACCCGCGCGTAGAGCACCCGCAGGTAGTCGTAGACCTCCGTGATGGTGCCCACCGTCGACCGTGGGTTGCGAGACGTGGACTTCTGGTCGATCGAGATCGCCGGCGACAGCCCCTCGATGAAGTCGACGTCGGGTTTCTCCATCTGCCCGAGGAACTGCCGCGCGTACGACGACAGCGACTCGACATAGCGACGCTGGCCCTCGGCATAGATCGTGTCGAACGCCAGCGACGACTTGCCGGAGCCGGACAGGCCTGTGAACACGATCAACCGGTCACGGGGGAGCTCGAGCGTGACGTTCTTGAGGTTGTGCTCACGGGCGCCGTGGATGACGAGGCTGTCGGTGCCCATACGTCGAGTCAGTGTAGTGGCGGCCGACGACACGCCCGACGTCGCGCCTCTATCCTCGCCGGATGGAACGCGACCTGCGCGAGAGCCCGCTCTTCAAGGAAGTCGAGTCCTTCTACCGGTCGGTGCTCGAGCCCGGGTTCGGATCGGCCGAGCCGGCAGGCGACCCGGCGCCTTCACCCGACGGGAGATGGCTCGCCTTCCGAGGCGAGCGGCTCGACCGCCTCGAGGGGCACGCCCTCGGCCGCATCTGCCTGGTCGGCGCCGACGGCTCAGGCATGAGACAGATCACCGACGGGCCCAACGACGACTCCGAGCCGCGCTGGTCCCCTGACGGCGTTCGGTTGAGCTTCAGGTCGGATCGCGAGGCAAAGGGCAAGCACCAGGTCTACGTGCTCGACACCGAGGTGCCCGCCGAAGCCCGGAAGCTCACGTCGTTGCCCGGCGTGGTCGAGTGGCACCGGTGGTCGGCCGACGGCGCTCGCATGCTCGTCGGTCTCGCCGGCACATCGGCCGAGCAGGCTGATGCGCTCGGGTCGGGAACCCTCGGAGGAGAGCAGGACGTGCCGGGCTGGGTGCCCCAGATCGAGTCGTCGGAGGACGCCGAGGACGAGCGACGTTCGCTCTGGCTGATACAGGTCGAGACAGGCGAGACGCGCCGGATCTCGCCGGACTCCCGCAACGTATGGGAAGCCGATTGGTGCGGTGACGGCCACGCCGTGGCGATCACGTCCGACGGCGCCGGCGAGGACGCGTGGTACGGAGCCGGAGTCAGCGTGTTCGACCTCGAGACAGGGGCGGAGCGCCCGCTCGCGACGAGCGAGGTGCAGCTCGGATGGGTGGTGGGCTCGCCCGCGGGCGACCGCGTCGCGCTGATCGAGGCGATCTGCAGCGACCGGCTGGTCGTCTGCGGCGATCTGCGGGTGATCGATGTGGCGAGCGGCTCGATATCTGCCGTCGAACTGGGCGATGTCGATGCCTCGCGCGCGACCTGGCTCGACGACGACCGCCTCCTGGCCTTCGGCAGGCGCGGGCTGGTCTCCCTTGCCATCGAGGTCGCTCTCGGCGACGGCACGACTCGCGAGGTGTGGGCCACCGACGGATCGGTGGGCGAGCTCTATCACCCGTCGGGTGCGGCGTTCGACGGAGGCGTCGCGGTCGTGACCTCGTCGCACGCTCGTCCCCCGTCGATCCTCGTGGCGCCTGGTGACGGCACCGAGCGGGCTGTGATCGCACCACGGCACGAGGGTCACGACGTGGTGCTCGACTGCCTCGCCCGATGCGAGGTCATGCGATGGGCCGCCCCCGACGGACTCGAGATCGAGGGTCTCGTGTGGGTGCCCCACGGTGATGGGCCGTTCCCGCTCGTGCTCCACGTGCACGGAGGACCGATCGGCAACATCGACGACCGATTCCCGGGAACGCTCGACGCGCTCCTGCTCTCGCGAGGCTTCGCGATCCTGGCGCCGAACCCCCGGGGCTCGACCGGGCGAGGCCAGGACTTCGCTCGCCGGGTCGTCGGCGACATGGGTGGCCTCGATGTCGACGACGACCTTGCAGGCGTCGACGCGGCCGTGGCGTCGGGCATCGCCGACCCCGATCGCCTCGTGCTCATCGGGGGCAGCTACGGCGGGTTCATGGCGGCGTGGATCCCGACACGCGATCGACGATTCAAGGCGTCGGTCTCGATCTCGCCGGTGACGGACTGGTGGTCGGAGCGGTTCGACAGCAGCCTCGGCGCGTGGGTGGGCGACTTCCTCGGCGGGGAACCGCATGAGGTGCCTGAGGAGTACACGGGCAGGAGCCCCGTGCTGCATGTTGCCGACGTCACCACGCCAGTCCTGCTCACCTCGGGCCGTCACGATCGCGCGACCCCCGTGGGGCAGGCGGTCGAGTTCTATCGGGCGTTGCGCGAGCGCGCCGTGCCGAGTGAGGTCGTCGTCTATCCCCAGGAGGGGCACGGAGTCGGGGAGTTCCCGGCGATCCTGGATCTCGCGACGCGCACGGTCGCCTGGTTCGAACGCTACCTGCCCGCCACGAACGACGCCCCCGGCCACCCACGATAGGCTTGCGCGCCATGACGACCCGTGAAGAGCTCGAAGCGCTGGCGACCAAGGAACTGCACGACCGCGCGATCCATTCCGCGAAGCACTCTCTCGACGTGGGCTTCGTGTGGGATCTGCTGAAAGCCCTTCCCGTCGCCGAGGAGATCGCGGGCGACGATCAGCGCAGCAAGACCGACATCTTCCGCCCGCTCGCGTTGCTGAACGACTTCTTGTACGACTCGGACTCGGGCGAGATCGGCGAGGCCCTGCGGCCGATGTACGTCGAGTACCTGCTCGAGAAGGAAGCCGGCGACGCCTGAGCGCGAGCTCGTCTCGTACCGGGAGGAGTTCCCGGTGCTCGCTCGCAAGACCTACCTGATCAGCGCATCGCTTGGGCCCATCTCGGCTCGTGCGCGTGGCCTGCTCGACGGCTACCTCGACGCGTGGGCGTCGAAAGGCGCACCGGACCACGTCTGGCTCGAGGACATCTTCCCGGCCATGGCGAGGTTGAAGTCGTCGTTCTCGGCGCTCGCCGGCTGCGATGCAGGCGAGGTGGCGATCACGACGAACATCTCGATCGCGCTGTCGACCATCGCATCGTGCCTGGATCTCTCCGGTGAGCGGAATCAGGTGGTGCTCAGCGAGCTGGACTTCCCCACCGATGGGCACGTGTGGCTCGCATGGGCCGCGAAGAGCGGAGCGGAGATCGTGTGGCTGCGTTCACCCGACGGGCTCACGATCCCGCTGGAGGCCTATGACCGGGCCATCGACGAGCAGACCGCGTTGGTGATGGTGAACCGCGTGCTGTACCGGTCGAGCGCGGTCGTCGATGCGAAGACCGTATGCACGATGGCGCGTGATCGAGGGGCACTGTCGTTCGTCGACGACTACCACGGGCTCGGCATCGTGCCCCTGGACCTGCACGACCTCGGCTGCGACCTTTACACGGCCGGCACCTTGAAATGGATGTGCGGCGGGCCGGGCATGGCGTTCCTTTACGCGCGGCGCTCGCTCCTGCCGACGCTGGAACCGACGATCACGGGTTGGTTCGCGACCGAGGAGCCCTTCTCGTTCGAAAACCAGCACCTCGTCTACCACTCGACCGCGCGGCGGCTTGAGCACGGCACGCCGCCGGCGCCTGTGTTCTTCCTGGCGCAGGGGGGCATGGACATCATCTCGGAGGTCGGTGTCTCGCGGGTCCGCGCGCGACAGAGCGAGCTTACTGACTACGTCATCGCGCGGAGCGACGAGGCCGGGTTGCAGGTGCGCACGCCGCGGGAGCCGTCGATGCGCGGAGGCGTGGTGAACGTTCGGGTCGGCGACGACGCGCATGCGATCTGCCACGAGCTGCTCGCGCGCGACGTGTGCACCGACTTCCGAGGAGACGGCCTTCGCATCAGCCCGCACTTCTTCAACACGGAAGCCGACATCGACCGCTGCTTCGACGAGCTGCGCGCGGTGCTTGGATCGCGTTAGCGGATCTCGATCGCCCCGACACTAGTCTGGCGTGGACTAGAAGGCGCGCTTGCCGGCCTTGAACACCATCCGGATGTCGTCGAGGACGGCGACGTCGCCGAGCGGGCTCTCCCCCACCACGAGCAGGTCTGCCGGCGCACCCACCTCTACCGGAGCTCGCACGAACGTCTCGAGCACCTGCTCGGTGGTGAGGCCTGCCTGACGCAACCACTGGAGCTCGGTCACGTGCACGCCCGAGGGGATCGGCCCGTTGCCGAGGTCGGTGCCGTACGCGATCTCGCCTCCGGCACGGTGGAACCTCGCGAGGTTCTCGAGGGCACATCGCAGCTCGGGCGTGTTACGTCCGAACCCGTGGATGTCGAGCGTCGAGACCCAACGCATGCGTGCCGCCGCGGCGTCGAGCGTCGAGTCGTCGAGGCGTTCGCTCCACGGGGTGTGTGCGAGTTCGCTCACTCCCGCGCCCAACGCGCGCTCGACCTGTCCCCTGCCTTGCGCGTGCGCGGTCACCGGGAGGTCGTGCTCGCCAGCCACGTCGCAGATCGCGGTGAGCACGGCGTCGCTCGGGGTCGGTCCTGCGTCCGCGTTGAGCGAGACCTTGATCGCGACCGCACCTTTCCCGGCGAGGTCCGCGACTGCCGCCGCAGCTGCTGCCGCGTCGGTCAGCGCGAGCCCGGTCCCCTCGGGGGCCCAGGCTTCCGTGGTCGGGTAGCCGCCCGGTGCGGTGAGCATCGGCCCCGCAGCGCGGATCAGCGGCCCGTTGAACCCGGGCATGTCCGATGCCTCCGCCAGGGGGAAGATGCGCTCGGCCGGCCAGGCCAGGTCGCGCACCGCTGTCACTCCCCGCCCGACGATCGCGACCTGGTCGCCCAGCTCGACGTGCACGTGACGGTCGGCCCCCGCCGGCATGAGGAACCCGTCGGCCTCGACCAGGTCGTCCGCATCTGCCACGGGCCGCGTGAGTCCGACCTCGGTGATCACGCCCCCCTCGCACGCCACCTGAGCGTCTGTGATCACTCGGCCCGGACCGAGCCACGCGAGCGGCGCACGGATGACGAGACGGGCCATGTGGCGAACCCTACTCCCGGCATCGGCGCCATCCGGGCACGAGACCGGTTGCGTATCGGGCAACTACGCAGATGCAGCCTCTGACGGCGTGGTGCATGCTCGCGCCCTAGCGGCCACGCGCACGAGCCAAGAGGGGGAACGCGATGGGCGGGCAGTACGACTTCGTCATCGTCGGCGGCGGCTCCGCCGGAAGCGCTCTGGCCAATCGGTTGTCCTCGGATCCCTCGAACCGTGTGCTCGTGCTGGAAGCGGGCAGGCCCGACTACATCTGGGACGTCTTCATCCACATGCCGGCGGCGCTCGCCTTCCCGATCGGAAGCACGTTCTACGACTGGAAGTACGAGAGCGAACCCGAGCCCCACATGAACGGCCGTCGCGTCTACCACGCTCGCGGCAAGGTGCTCGGAGGCTCGAGCAGCATCAACGGCATGATCTTCCAGCGCGGAAATCCACTGGACTACGAACGATGGGCGTCGGACCCAGGCATGGAGACGTGGGACTACGAGCACTGCCTTCCCTACTTCAAGCGGATGGAGCGTTGCCTCGCCGCCGACCGCGCCGACGAGTTCCGCGGGCATGCCGGTCCTCTCGTGCTCGAGCGAGGGCCCGCGACGAGCCCGCTGTTCGGGGCGTTCTTCGAGGCCGTGCAGCAGGCTGGTTATCAGCTCACCGACGACGTGAACGGCTACCGGCAGGAGGGGTTCGCGCCGTTCGACCGCAACGTGCACAACGGGCGCCGGCTGTCGGCCGCACGTGCCTACCTTCATCCTGTGACGTCGCGGCCGAACCTCACGGTCGAGACGCGAGCGTTCGCGACCAAGGTGCTGTTCGACGGCAAGAGGGCGACCGGGGTCGAGTACACGCAGGGGCGTAACGGCTCGCTCAAGCGCGCGACCGCGGGCGACGTGGTGCTCTGCGGAGGGGCGATCAACACGCCGCAGCTCCTGCAGCTTTCCGGGGTCGGCAACGCCGGCGACCTGCAGACGATGGGCGTCGACGTCGTGATCGACCTTCCCGGCGTGGGCGAGCACCTCCAGGACCACCTCGAGGTCTACGTGCAGTACGCCTGCACGCAGCCGGTGTCGATCGCGCCCGGCATGAAGATGTGGCGCCGGCCATTCATCGGCGCGCAGTGGCTCTTCCTGCGATCGGGGCTCGGGGCCACGAACCATTTCGAGGCCGGGGGGTTCGTCCGCAGCAACGACGACGTGGATTACCCGAACCTGATGTTCCATTTCCTTCCGATCGCGATCCGCTACGACGGCTCGGCGCCCGCCGGCGACCACGGGTACCAGGTGCACGTCGGGCCGATGTACTCCGACGCGAGAGGCTCGATCAAGCTCAAGAGCACGGATCCCCGTGAGCACCCGGCGCTGCGGTTCAACTACCTGTCGACCGACCAAGACCGACGGGAGTGGGTGGAGGCGATCCGGGTGGCGCGTGGCATCTTGACCCAACCGGCCTTCGACCCGTTCAACGGCGGCGAAACCTCACCGGGACCAGGGGTGGAGACCGACGAGGAGATCCTCGCCTGGGTCGCGAAGGACGCCGAGACGGCCCTGCACCCCTCGTGCACGGCGCGCATGGGTGTCGACGACATGTCGGTCACCGATCCGCTCACGATGAAGGTGCACGGCCTCGAGGGGCTTCGCGTGGTGGACGCGTCGGTCATGCCCTACGTCACGAACGGCAACATCTACGCACCCGTGATGATGACCGCCGAGAAGGCCGCAGACCTGATCCTCGGCAACACGCCACTCGAGCCTGAGGAAGTGGACTTCTACCGGCATCGTTCGTAAGCCAGGGCGGCGCACGAGCGGGTGTGGCCCGCGGTTGAGTCACGACGCCGTCGGGGAGTTCGGGGCACTCCGGAACGAAGGGTGGACCCACGAGCGGCCGAGGGTCAGGCGACCCCGGCTTCCCTGAGCTGCTTCAGCTCCCGCTTGAGGTCGTGGACCTCGTCGCGCAGCCTCGCCGCGTACTCGAATCGCAGATCCTTGGCGGCCTGATGCATCTCCTCCTCGAGGCCCTGTACGAGACGTTCGAGCTCCTCGGTCGGCATCTCGGGGCGGGACGAGCGCTGCCGCCGGGGCTTCGAGGGCGCGGTCGCCTTCGGGTCGCCATCGCCTCGAAGCGTCAGCAGGATGTCGGTGACCTTGCGCTGGATCGTCGTCGGGTCGATGCCGTGCTCGGTGTTGTAGCGAAGTTGGATCTGACGGCGGCGTTGGGTCTCGCTGATCGCCTTCTTCATCGAGTCGGTGATCTGATCGGCGTACATCAGCACGGTTCCGTCGACGTTGCGCGCAGCACGGCCGATCGTCTGCACGAGGGAGGTCTCCGAGCGCAGGAAGCCTTCTTTGTCGGCGTCGAGGATCGCGACGAGCGAAACTTCCGGAAGGTCGAGACCTTCGCGCAGCAGGTTGATGCCGACGAGCACATCGAACTCCCCGAGTCGCAGGTCTCGCACGATCTCGATGCGCTGCAGGGTGTCGACCTCGGAGTGCAGGTACCGGACACGGATGCCCATCTCGACCAGGTAGTCGGTGAGGTCCTCGGCCATCTTCTTCGTGAGCGTGGTGACGAGCACTCGCTGCTCGGCTTCGGCGCGTCTGCGGATCTCCTCGATGAGGTCGTCGACCTGGCCCTTCGTCGGGCGGATCTGCACCTCGGGATCGATCAGCCCGGTCGGGCGCACGATCTGTTCGATGATCTGCCCCGACATCCGCAGCTCGTACGCGCTCGGCGTCGCAGACATGTACACCGTCTGGTGAGCTCGCTCGGTGAACTCCTCGAACTTCAAGGGCCGGTTGTCGATGGCGCTCGGTAGCCGGAACCCGTGTTCGACGAGCGTCGACTTGCGCGAGAGGTCGCCCTCGTACATGCCCCCGAGCTGCGGCACGGTGACGTGCGATTCGTCGATCACGACGAGGTAGTCGTCGGGGAAGTAGTCGAGCAGCGTGTACGGCGCCGTGCCGGCCCTGCGTCCGTCGATATGGCGCGAGTAGTTCTCGATGCCGCTGCAGAATCCGACCTCGCGCATCATCTCGAGGTCGTACGCGGTACGCATGCGCAAGCGTTCGGCCTCGAGCAGCTTGCTCTGCCCTTCGAGCTCGGCGAGACGTTCGTGCAACTCCTCCTCGATCGTGACGATCGCTCGCTTCATGCGATCCTCGCTGGCGACATAGTGCGAGGCAGGGAAGACCGTGAGATCGACGATCGCATCGTCGACGAGCTCGCCGGTGACCGGGTCGAACTTGGAGATCTTCTCGATCGTGTCGCCCCACCACTCGATGCGGTAGCCCGTCTGGTCGTACGGCGGGAAGACCTCGAGCGTGTCGCCCTGTACGCGGAAGGTTCCCCTGGCGCGGCTCATGTTGTTGCGCGAGTACTGGATGTCGACCAAGCGCTGCATCGCGAACTCGAGCGGGATCTCGGTGCCCTTGTACGGCCTGAGGATCTGCCCCTCGTACTCCTCGGGCGAGCCGAGGCCGTAGATGCAAGAGACGCTTGCCACGATCAACACGTCGCGTCGCCCGAGCAGCGCGGCGGTGGCCGAGTGACGGAGGCGCTCGATCTCGTCGTTGACGGAGCTGTCCTTCTCGATGTAGGTGTCGGTCGACGGGATGTAGGCCTCCGGTTGGTAGTAGTCGTAATAGCTCACGAAGTACTCGACGGCGTTGTCGGGAAACACCTCGCGGAACTCGTTGGCGAGCTGGGCGGCCAGGGACTTGTTCGGCGCGATCACGAGCGTCGGGCGCTGCACCTGCTCGACCACATGCGCGATGGTGAACGTCTTGCCGGTGCCGGTGGCGCCGAGGAGGGTGACGTGCTCGTCACCGGCCTGCACGGCAGCCGAGAGCTGCTCGATCGCGGCGGGTTGATCGCCGGCGGGCCGGAACTCGGACCGGATGGTGAACGGGGGCACCCGGGAAGTCTAGGGCCTGCCCCCGACATGCACGGACGCCCGATCGCGACGGTGGCTTCGTCGACTCCGACAGTTGCGGATCACATGCGGCCCGCGGCGATGATGCGACCGAGGAACTGCTTGGTCCGATCGTGCTCGGGCTCGCCGAAGATCCGCTCGGGTGGGCCTTGCTCGGCGATCACCCCCTCATCGAGGAAACAGACCCGCGTCGCGATATCGCGCGCGAAGCTCATCTCGTGGGTCGCGATCAGCATCGTCATTCCTGCTGACGCGAGCTCGCGGATCACGTCGAGCACCTCGGCCACGAGCTCAGGGTCGAGCGCGCTCGTCACCTCGTCGAGCAGCATGATGTCGGGCTTCATGGCGAGCGCGCGCATGATCGCCACGCGCTGCTGCTGCCCGCCGGACAGCCGGTCGGGGTACTCGTCGGCCTTGTCGGCGAGGCCGAACCGGTCGAGCAGCTCCCGCGCTTCGGCCTCGGCGTCGACCGCTGTCGAGCCCACGACCTTCGTGGGCGCGAGCGTGATGTTGCGCAGCACGCTCATGTGCGGGAAGAGGTTGAACGATTGGAAGACGATGCCGATGTGCCGGCGGATGGCGTTGACGTCGACGGCGGGTGCCGTGATCTCCTCCCCTTCGACGAAGATGCGCCCGGCGTCGATCGACTCGAGCAGGTTCACGCATCGAAGGAGCGTCGATTTGCCCGATCCCGAGGCACCGATCAGGCAGATCACCTCGTGATCGGCGACCTCGAGGTCGACGCCGCGGAGCACCGAGAGCGAGCCGAACGACTTGTGCAGGCTTTCGATCACGATCGCACGTGACCGCGACGGGGTGACGTCGGTCATAGGATCGACCCTCCTTGCCGCCGGCGGCGGTCTCGCTCGACCAGCCAGTCGACCAGACGCGTCTGCGGGATGGTGATCACCAGGTACACGATCGCGAGTGAGACGTAGGGCGTGAAGTCGAAGCTTGCCTGGGAGATGATGTTCGCGGTCTGCAGACCTTCGATCACGCCGATGAACGCCACCAGGGCTGAATCCTTCTGCAGACCGATGAAGTCGTTGAGCAACGGCGGGATGACGCGGCGGACGGCCTGGGGCAGCACGACGTGGCGCATCGACTGCATGCGCGACAAGCCCAGGGACCTGGCGGCCGCGGTCTGGCTCGGATGCACGGATTCGATCCCCGCTCGATACACCTCCGCCACATAGGCGGAGTACACGAGCACGAGGGCGACGATGGCCCAGAACACCTCGTCCGTGGGCAAGCCCTGCAAGCGCAATGCCGGCACCCCGAAACCGAGGAGAGAGATGACGAGGATGGTCGGGATACCCCTGAACAGATCCGTGTATCCGATCGCCAGGATCCGCAGCGGGGCGAACACCGGCCCGGGAAGGCTCCGCAGCACAGCCAGCACGAGCGCAACCATCAAGACGAGCGCCTCGGCGACGAGGAAGATCAGCACGTTGGTCCCGAACTGACGGACGATCTTCGGGAGGCTGTCCGTGAACACCTCCCCATCGAAGAACGTCGCCTTGATCGACTCCCATCCGGGTGAGCGGACGATGAGGACCGCCACGACACCGAAGAAGATCGCGGTGCTCGCGACGGCGATCCACACGTTCCTCGCGCCTGGTTCGCCGCCGCTCAGGATCCGGGAGCGTCGGTTCCCGGGAGGGAGCGGCATCCTCGGATCGAGCCCTGGTGTGCCGAGCGGCGTGTGCAGGTTCGGAGTACCCCCCGAGCCCGAGGCCACAGCTATGCCTCCGTGGTGATCAGCCCTCGATGACCGGGGCCGAGGCGTTGTCGGATAGCCATTCCTGCTGGATCGAGTCCAGGGTGCCGTCTGTCTTCAGGGCTTGCAGGGCCAGATCGACGCATTCGGTGAACGCGCTGTCCTTCTCGAGTGCGAAGGCGAAGTACTCCTGCGCGCCGACGGTGGGGAACTGACCGACGATGACACCCTTCGGGATCTGAACGGCCGTGACGAAGAACGCCGTGGGCAGATCCACCACGATGCCGTCGACCTGGCCGTTCTTCAGCGCTTGCACGGCGCCGTTGAGGTCGGGATAGACGGCAGGTTCCTCGGTGGGCTGGATGTTCTGCTCGATGTAATCGAAGCTCGTCGTGCCGAGGGGGGCCCCGAGCTTCGCCGCCTGGAGCTCTGCGAGCGTGGCTGCCCCCTCGATCGCGGACCCTTTGACCGAGACGAGCGCTTGGTTCACCTCGTAGTAGCTCTCACTGAAGTCGACTGCTTCGGCGCGCTTGTCGGCGTAGGAGATCTGCTGCACCACGAAGTCGAAGTCCTTGGGCCCTGGGGCGAACGACTTGCCGAATGGCACCGGCACGAACTCGATCTGGTCGGGTGAGAACCCGAGCTGTTCGGCCACCGCACCCACGGTCGCGCCCTCGAAACCCTCGAGCAGGTACGGGTCGTTGAACTCCCAGTCCTTGTGCTCGTCGGTGGTGCCACCTTCCCACCACGGCGGGAACGCGGGGTTGCCCGTGCCCACGGTGAGGGTCCCGTCGTTCACGAGGGCTGCGTCGGCTGCGCAGCTCGCGGCGTCGACGGGGGTCGGCTCGGTCGTTCCTCCGGAGTCGATCGGTGCCTCTTCTTCGGGTGCGCACGCGATCGCGATGATCGCCAGCACCGCCAGCCCGAGCCGGAACTTCCGCATCGCTTCCCCCTGGTTCGTATCGTCATCGGGCAGGCGGCAGGACCACCTCGCGCCCAGAGCCCGGAGATTAGCAGAGCGGGTTCGAGCTACTTCCGTGGCTCCCAGCTGAAGAAGCGTGCCGCGAGCAGCAGACCGGCGAGGCCCCAGACCGCCACGATCAGGAGGTCGGCCCAGTCGAAGGGGAGGGCGCGAACGGCGCCCTCGGGTGTGCGCACGGTGATGTTGCCGAGGAAGCTACTGGCCATGGCATCGAAGAAATGGCGGACCGGGAAGATGTTGCTGACGGTCGTGATCCACCCTGGCGCGTCATCGCCGAGAGGGATGAATAGGCCGTGAGATATGGGTCGACCCCTGTCGACTGCAATACGATGCCGATCCTCCGGCGGAGCGCCTCCTCGTGGCCCGAGCACCTGCACCGCTCCGTCGGAACGGTCCCGGAAGCCTTCCAGGATCTCCACCGTCGTGGTCTTCCCGGCGCCGTTGGGACCGAGCAGGGCGAACACCTCACCGCGATCGACGTGCAGGTCGATGCCTCGCACCGCCTCGAGGTCGCCGTAGGTCTTCCGCAGACCTCGAACATCGATCACTCGCTCCGTCATGCCGGCCGGGTGCTCATGCCCCGCCGGGGCCCGGCGGCAGGCCGCGCCCCATGTTCGGCGGCGGCTCACCGACGCCGTGACCGGCCTGCTTGTCGACAAGGTTCGCGAGCTGCTCGCCCTTCGCGAACCTGCGAGCGTTCTCGACGAAGATCGCGACCACCAGGTGTTCCCAGCCTTGCACGTCGCCACTGATGTGAGGCGAGACGATGACGTTCGGCAGCGTCCACAGAGGGCTGTCGTCGGGCAGGGGTTCGGCGGCGAAGACATCGAGGGCCGCTCCGGCGACCGTGCCGGCTCGCAGAGCCTCGATCAGCGCCGGCTCGTCGACCGTGCCGCCGCGCCCCACGTTGTAGAACCGAGCCCGGGAAGGCATCGCGGCGAAGGCGGCTGCATCGAACAGCTCCCGTGTGGCATCGGTCAACGGAAGCGCGTCGAGGACGTGGTCGGCTCCGCCGAGCGCTCGATGCAGCTGATCGACACCCAGCACGTCGCCGAACGTCTCGTGGCGGCGGGGACGCCGGCCGACGAGCGAGACCGACATGCCGAGGTCGATCGCGCGGGTGGCGGTCGCCTGGCCGATCGGGCCCGGCCCGACGACCACGAGCCGGGCACCCTCGAGCCGCTCCGTGCACCGACCCGACGTCCATTCACCCTTCTGCTGGTCGACGATCGAGCGATGCAGCCCGGTCGCGAACGCGAGCATCGCGGCGATGACCCATTCCGCGATCGGCTCTTCGAAAACGCCGCGGGCGTTCGTCACGAGGACCCGGCTCTCGATCAGCTCGGGGAACAGCAGCATGTCGACCCCAGCCGACGCTGACTGGATCCACCGGAGGCGAGGTGAATGTGGCCACGCGGCCGGTAACCATGCTGGATCGGAGCGCCACGCGAACAGCGCGTCCGCGTCCGGCAGCAGCCGGTCGAGGGCTTCGGCGTCGGGGGCGTACCTGAGCTCCACCGCATCGGCGGCCGCGTCGATCCCCGGCGGCGGCGATCCCACGTCGGCCCCGACCACGACCACGACCGGAGGGGCGCTCACAACGGCTTCCTGTTCGAGAACCCGGCTCGTTCCTCGTGGAACCACGCCACGGTGTCCTCGTCGAGCCGCCAACACAGGAAGACCCGCCTGCCTTCGTGCTCGGCCGGGAAGTCCACGAGCCCGGTTTCGGGATCCCGCAGCAGGATGCCCTCATCGGCCAGCAGGGTGAGGTCGGTCCGCAGCGACTGTTGCGCGGCGAACCACTCGCTTCCTGCGACGCCTCCCCCGTCGGCCTGCACGGCTTCGCTGATGCGCGCGCTCGACTCGATCAGCGCACGCCTCGACTCGCGCACCCTCGGGAGCAGCTCGCGGAGCATGGGCAGCGCCGCCTCGGCACGCTCGGCGTCGAACAGGCGATCGGTCATGCAGCTTCCAGCACGCCGAGGAGATCGCGTAGATCGGTGATGCGCGCACCGTCGTGGTCCGGGTGTCGTTCACGTCGGTCGATCAGCACCGGGAACATGCCGAGCGCCGCTGCAGGGGCCACGTCGAACTCGGGGCTGTCGCCGACGAATGCCGTCTCGGCGGCAGACGTCTCGCCGCGTTCGAGCGCGAGGCGGTAGATTCGAGGGTCGGGCTTCTCGAGCCCCTCGAGACCGCTGATCACCCGCACCGCGAATCGGTGGCGCACGCCGAGCAGTCCGAGCAGGTCCTCGAGCCACGCCTCGAAATTCGAGACGATGCCGAGCGTCGCTCCAACGTCCGAGAGGTCATCGAGCGCTTGGGGCACGTCGTCGAAGAGCGCGTAGTTGGCGAGATCGGTGAATCCTGCGTAGAGCTGTTCGCGCAGCCCGTAGGCCGAGGGCAGACCGAGCGACTCGAGCATGAGCTCGTACACGCCGAGCCAGAACGCGCGCGATGACTCGGGCGTGAGCGTCCATAGTTCGCCGTCGCGAGAAGCCTCGCTGAAACGCCGTCGCACCGTGGCACTCGCATCGAGCACAGCGTCGGCATCGCGCTGGTGTCCGGCTTCGGCCACGATGCGAGCGAAGAGCTCAGGGAACGACGGCGCCGGATGCACCAGCGTCTCCCCCACGTCGAACATCACCGCTTTGAACCTCACGCCCGCGATGATAGGGCTCGCTCGCGCAGATCGGTCCAGACCCGGTCGACCTGGGCCTCGAGCGCACGTTCGTCGCCGTCGTTGTCGAGCACCACGTCGGCGTGTGCCGTCTTGTCGCCGAGGGGCATCTGGGCGGCCAAGCGGGTACGCACGTCGGCTTCGGACATACCGCGCGCTCGCGAGCCGGGCGATACGCGCCGCCTCTGACGCCGTGACCACGATCACGACCGGGAAGTCCACGTGAGCGCCGGTCTCGATCAGCAGCGGGGAATCGACGACGACAACGTCATCGCCGACGGCGTGTGTCGCGATGGCTCGAGCGATCGCAGCGCGGACCGCGGGGTGCACGATGGCCTCGAGGTCGGCTCGCGCGCCGTCGTCGGCGAACACGATCGCGGCGAGGGCGGCACGGTCGATCTCGCCCGCCGGGGTGACCAGGCTCTCGCCGAAGCGAGCGACTACCGCGTCGAACCCAGGAGTCCCCGGCTCGACCGCGTCTCGAGCGAGCACATCTGCGTCGATCACCACGGCGCCGTGGCTCGCGAGCAGGCGAGCGACCGTCGACTTGCCCGAACCGATGCCGCCCGTGAGACCGACCAGCAGCACGCCGCACCACCGGCCGGAGCGAGGCCGCTACTCCGAGCGGCCCTCGCGCCGCTTCAGATCCTCGAGGATCGCTTCGAGCGAGACTTCCTCGTCGGACGCCTCGTCGGGCTGCTCCTCGGTCGACCCATCGTCGGCGGAAGCCGTACGCTCGGCGTCGGCCTCCGCCTCCGCAACGATGGCGTCGTCGGGTTGGGCCTGCTCGGCAGCAGGCTCAGTCTCTTCGGTCTCCGTCGACCCTTCAACCGCGGCCTCCGCGGCGTGAGGCTCTGCGGGCGTTGCGACCTCGGCTTCGGTTGGCGTCTCGATCTCGACCTGCGCCGCCGGTGGCTCCGGTTCCGGGGTCGCCTCGACGACAGGCTCCCGTTCCGGGGTCGCCTCGACGACAGGCTCGGGCTCGGTCGCCCGGACCGCATCGGCTTCGGCCACCGCCGCGAGGATGTCGTCGGGGATCTGTATCGTCGAGACCATGTCGGGCCCGGGCTCGCGGCGATCTTCCGCCGGCTCCGCCTTGATCTCGGGCTCGCGTGGCGCGGGTGCCGAGACCTGGCGCATCGAGAGGCTCACCCGACGGCGAGAGACATCGACGTCGATGACCTTGACCTGCACCTCGTCGCCGACCGACAGCACCGATTCGGGCGTGTCGACGTGCTCGTGGGAGATCTCGGAGATGTGCACGAGGCCTTCGATGCCTTGGGCCACCCGAACGAACGCACCGAACGGCACGAGCTTCGTGACCTGTCCGGAGATGATCGCACCCGCCTTCGACGTGCGCTCGAACTCCTTCCAGGGGTCCTCCTGCGTGGCCTTCAGCGAAAGGGAGACGCGTTCACGTTCGAGGTCGACGTCGAGCACTTCGACGTCGACCTCCTGACCGACGGCGACGACCTCCTGCGGATGGTCGACGTGCTTCCAGCTCAGCTCGGAGACGTGCACCAGACCGTCGACGCCGCCCAGATCGACGAACGCGCCGAAGTTCACGATCGAGCTGACCGTACCCTTGCGACGCTCGCCCTTCTGCAGACCGTCGAGGAACTTCTTGCGGCCCTCGCTCTGCGATTCCTCGAGGAATGCGCGCCGGCTCAGCACGACGTTGTTGCGGTTGCGGTCGAGCTCGATGATCTTGGCCTCGAGCTCGGTGCCGACGAACGGATTCAGATCACGCACGCGCCGCAAGTCGACCAACGAAGCGGGAAGGAACCCGCGCAAGCCGATGTCGAGGATCAACCCACCCTTGACGACCTCGATGACCGGACCCTTGATCGTCTCGCCTGACTTCATGACGTCTTCGATCCGGCCCCAGGCGCGCTCGTACTGCGCGCGCTTCTTCGACAGGATCAGGCGACCTTCCTTGTCCTCCTTCTGCAGGACCAAAGCCTCGATGTGCTCGCCGACCTTCACGACCTCGTTGGGGTCGACATCGTGGCGGATCGAGAGCTCCTTGCTCGGGATCACGCCCTCGCTCTTGTAGCCGATATCGAGCAGCACCTCGTCGCGGTCGATCTTGACCACGTCGCCCTCGACGATGTCGCCGTCGCCGAAGTCGTGGAAGCTCGCCTCGAGCGCCTGGATCAGCTCCTCCGGCGTGTAGTCCTTGCCGTCTGCGGGGGCCGGCGTGCTCTTCTCCGCGTTGACGGGCAGCCTCTGTTCACTCGCTGGCGCGCCGGCCTTCGGTGTGATGTCGGCGGTGTCATTGTCAGCGGCTGCAACCTCCTCGGTGGAGGCCTCAGAGGCCGCTTCGCTCTCGGTCGCCGCGGGGACGACCGTGGTCTCCTCGGTCATGGTGGTGGTCTCCTTCCGGCGCACGCGACGCCCTGCCGGGGCGGCTTGGGATTTTGCCCAGGCAGGTTCGGCACCGCACGGCCGTCAGGGATGGTAGGTGGCCAGCGGAAACCGCGTCAAACGTCCGTCAATGGCCGGCAGGCGCGGCGTCGGACCAGTTCGTGCCCCAGCCGACGTCTGCTTGCAGCGGCACGTCGAGGTCGATCGCGCCTTCCATGGCGTGCTGGACGAGCTCGGCGGCAGCTTTGACGTTGGCCTGGGGCACCTCGAACACGAGCTCGTCGTGCACGGTGAGCAGCATGTGGCATTCCAGCTGGGGCTGTCCGCGGAGCGCCTCGTCGACTCGGATCATCGCGACCTTGAACACGTCGGACGCGCTTCCCTGGATCGGGGCGTTCAGCGCCTGGCGCCGGCCCAGGTCGCGCAGTCGCGGGTTCGCCGCCTGAAGCTCCGGGATGTACCGGCGCCTACCCAGCAGCGTCTCGGTGAAACCCTCCACGGTCGCGCGACCCACCTGGCGGTCCAGATACTCGCGGATACCGGGGAACGACGCGAAGTACGCGCTCATGATCTCCTGCGCCTCGTCGGGGGCGATGTCGAGCCGCTGCGCGAGTCCCCACGCATTCATGCCGTAGGCGAGACCGTAGTTCACCATCTTCGCCCGGGAGCGAGAGCCGGGGTCGACGGCGTCGAGTGGAAGCCCGAAGACACGCGCCGCGGTCGCGGTGTGGATGTCATCGCCGCTCGCGAACGCCGCCCGGAGCCCCTCGTCGCCGGAGAGGTGCGCAAGGATGCGCAGCTCGATCTGGGAATAGTCGAGCACCAGCAGCACCTGGCCCTCGGTGCCCGGCACGAACGATCGCCTGATCTGGCGGCCCAGCTCGGTGCGGATGGGCACATTCTGCAGGTTCGGGTTCGTCGAGGACAGCCGCCCGGTGGCGGCCGACGTCTGCACGAAGGTGGTGTGCACGCGCCCGTCCCTCGGGTCGACGAGCCGTGGCAGAGCCTCGAGGTAGGTCGAGTTGAGCTTGTCGAGCTCACGCCAGCTCAACAGGGCATCGACGATCGGGTGGGCGTCACGGAGCTTCTCGAGCACGCTGGCGTCGGTCGAGAGCTCGCCCTTGGGGGTCTTCTTGCCGGGCTGCAGGCCGAGCTGCTCATACAGGACCTTGCGGAGCTGGGGAGGTGAGCCCAGGTTGAACTCCTCGCCGGCATGCGTATAGACCTCGGCCTTCAGCGTCGCCATGCGGTCGCGGACCGACTCCCCCATCTCCTCGAGATAGGCGACGTCGAGGCGGATACCGCGAGCTTCCATGCGAGCCAGCACCGTCGAGAGAGGCAACTCGACGCCGTCGAGCAGGTCTCGCAGGCCCTGCTGGTCGATGCGCTCTTCCATCACCGGGGCCAGCAGAGCGATCGCGGCGGCCTCGGCGGCCACCTCACGCCAGGGCGCGTCGGCGAAGAGCTGCCCTTCGGCCTGCTCCTCGACGGCGCCGAGGACGTCGGACCCGAGGTAGCTCTCCGCGAGCGCGCGCAGCGGATACTCGGCCGACGCCGGATCGAGCAGGTATCCCGCGAGCAGTGTGTCGAACGCGACACCGGCGATCGCCCCCGCGGCGCGAAGCGCGACCCGTTCGAGAGATTTCGCGTCGTGGGCCCACTTCGGTGCCCCGGCGTCGGCGAGGAAGGCCTCGAGGGGACCGACGCCCTCGAGCGCCGCGTAGGCCGCCTGTGCGCCCCCCGCGGAGATCGCGGCGCCGCGGATCGAGTCGCCGTCTGCATCGAGGCGCACGCCGACGGGTCCGCCGCCGGCCCACGTCGAGGCGAGCTCGGCCGCAGGCACCTCGCGGAGGTCGAGCTCGGCGACGTCGACCTTGGGCTTCGCGTGACCGATCTCCTGCAACCGGTCGAACAGCGAGCGGAACTCGAGGGAGGTGAACAGGCGACGCACCTCGTCGGCGTCCCACTCCCCCATGACGCAATCGTCGGGGTCCACCGGCAGTTCGATGGCCGTGTCGATGCGCGCGAGGTCCTTGTTGAGACCGAGCCGGTCGGCGGATGCCTGGACGTTCTCCTTCTGCTTGCCCTTGAGCATGTCGGTGTTGGCGAGGAGCTGCTCGACCGTACCGAACTGGTTCACGAGCTTCGCGGCGGTCTTGTCGCCGACGCCCGGCACCCCCGGGATGTTGTCGCTCGTGTCGCCTTTGAGCGCCACGAAGTCGAGGTACTGCGCGGGCGTGATGCCGAAGCGCTCGGTCACGGCCGCTTCGTCGTAACGGACGATGTCGCTGATGCCGCGACGGTTGAACATGACCGTGATGCCGGGCCGCACGAGTTGGAAGAAGTCACGATCGGCCGTCACGATCGTCGCGTCGATGCCCTGGCCGCAGGCACGCACGGCGAGCGCGCCGATCGCGTCGTCGGCCTCGTTGCCGTCGGCGATGCGCAGCACCGGGATGCGCATCGCGTCGAGCACCTCCTCGATCAGCCCGAGCTGTGGCTTGAAGTCGCCCGGGGTCTCGGCTCGTCCGGCCTTGTAGTCGGCGTCCTTCGCGAGCCGCACCGTGGGGGCGCCGGAATCGAAGAAGACCGCGATGAGGTCGGGTTTCTCCTCGGCGAGCAGCTTGATCAGCATGCTCGTGAAGCCGTACACCGCGTTGGTGAGGGTGCCGCTCGACGTCGCGAGCGTTGGCGGGAGTGCGAAGAACGCGCGGTAGGCGAGCGAATGCCCGTCGAGCAGGAACAACCGCCGCGGCACCTCGCCGGTCTCGGCACGCTCCTTCGAGGGGGTCACGGTGCGTATCGTAATCTCCGCCCATGACGACCGACGCCCATGTGACCGAGACCCGCCACCCCGGCGCCGACTACCTCGAAGCGCTCTACGAGCTCGAGGAAGAGCACTTCCCTATGGTGCAGGCCGAGATCGCCCGATGGATGGGCGTCAGCCGCCCGTCGGTGAGCGAACACGTGAAGCGCCTCGTCGGAGACGGGCTGCTCGAAGCCGACGGACGTACGCTCTCGTTCACCCCTGTCGGACGCGACATGGCCGTCGCGCTCGTGCGACGCCATCGGCTCGCCGAGCACCTGTTGATCGACGTGATCGGGCTGCCCTGGCACCAAGCGCACCAGGAGGCCGAAGTCTGGGAACGGGTCATCTCCGCCCAAGTGGAAGAGCGCCTGGTCGACATCCTCGGGGATCCGGGCGCATGTCCGCACGGCAACCCGATCCCCGGTTCCAGTCACGAGGTCGACGTCACGTCACTCACGGCGCTGAACGACGTCGCCCCCGGCACGCGCGTCACCCTGCGCCGGCTCACCGAGGATCTGGAACTCGAGCTTCCTGTGATGCGGTTCCTCGAGGAATCGGGGCTCATGCCGGGTGCCGCGATCGTGGTCGACGGCCTCGGTCCCGACGGTTCGATGCGGCTCACGGTCGCGGGCCAGAGCGTCGCGCTCGGCGCCGAGCTCGCCGACAATCTCTGGGTCGATATCCAAGGCGGGCGGTAGCCCAAGGCGAAGGTTCGACCCCGAACGACCTTGACGCGAATCCGATCTAGTCAGTAGGGTTTCGACCTACCGAAGATTGAATGTTCGGATAGCCGAACAAGGGGAGGTCATGGCGTGGGTGCTGCATTCCTGGTCGCGCTGCGAGAGGGCATCGAAGCTGCCCTGATCATCTCGATCCTGCTCGCGTATCTGAAGCAGATCGGCGCCGAAGACCGCCGGAACCTCGTGTGGTGGGGTACGGGGCTCGCGGTCATCGCGAGTGTGCTGGTCGGCACCGCCATCTTCATGGCGGGCGCCGAGTTCGAAGGGAAGGCCGAGGAGGTCTTCGAAGGCCTCGTCACGCTGACCGCCGTCGGCGTGCTCACCTGGATGATCTTCTGGATGCGCCGCCAGGGCGCACGCGTCAAGTCCGAGCTGCAGGAGCGTGTCGACACCGCTCTGCTCACGGGGGGCTTCGCGCTGGCGGCCCTCGCGTTCGTCGCCGTGCTCCGCGAGGGGGTCGAGACCGCGCTGTTCATCTTCGCGGCTGCGCAGGGCACCGCCGTCGATTCCGGCGGTGTGGGTGCGCAGGTGCTCGGCGCCGTCCTCGGCCTCACGATCGCGGTGGGCCTCGGCGTGCTGCTCTACCGAGGCGGCCTGAAGCTCAACCTCCGCTCGTTCTTCCGCGTCACCGGGTTGCTGTTGATCGTGGTCGCCGCCGGACTCTTCGCTTTCGCCCTGCACGAGCTGCAGGAAGCGGGATGGCTCCCGATGCTCGCAGGCACGGCGTTCGACATCTCGGGAACGCTCCCCGACGACAGCGGTGTGGGCGGCATCCTGCGGGCCATCTTCGGATACCAGGCGAACCCCACGTGGCTCGAGATCGTGGGCTGGCTCGCCTACCTCGTCGTGGTCGGAGGGCTCTTCCTGAGATCGAGCCCTGCGATTCCGGCGGCGACGCCGGTGTCGATCCCCGAGGCCGAGCGAGCTCGCACATCGCCCCGAGCCTGACCGGAGGCCGCGAGCTCGAGTTGACAGGTCTCAACCTCGCGTTTATCGTTCGCGACGGTCCCGCGAGACCGCACGCAGGTCGGGAGACCGACCGGCCAAGGTCGCACGGGACCGCAGCTTGACGGGCCGCGATGCTCGACAGGGAACGATCGCGTATGGGGAAGGCGTGATCGAACCCGAGGGGTGTCGCGGCCCGTCATCTGTTTCCGGGGGTTGCCGATGTCGACCACCCCGCAGACCTGCAACCCCGGGTCGAGACTTCCACGGACCCTGAACCAATGCTGGAGCCCTGACCGGCGAACCCGCGATCCGGTCGCCTCAGAGCACCGCTTCGAAGAATTTCCTGGTCTCGGGGTACTTCGTGTGGTTGATCATCTCGTCGGGCGTGCCCTGCTCGAGGATGACCCCCTCGTGGAAGAACACCATGCGGTTGGCCACCTCGCGGGCGAATCCCATCTCGTGGGTGACGACCATCATCGTCATGTGCAGATCGGTGGCGAGTGACTTCATCACCGTCAACACCTCTCCGATCAGCTCCGGGTCCAGCGCCGAGGTCGGCTCGTCGAAGAGCATGACGTCGGGCTCCATCGCGAGCGCGCGCGCGATGGCGACGCGCTGCTGCTGCCCGCCCGAGAGGCGGATCGGGTACTCGTCTGCCTTGTCGGAGAGCCCCACCTTGGCGAGAAGCTCAAGCGCGTGCGATCGGGCGTTCTGCTCGGGGATGCCCTTCACGGTGAGTGGGCCCTCCATCACGTTGCCGATCACGGTCATGTTCGGGAACAGATTGAACTGCTGGAAGACCATGCCTGCCTTGATCCGAAGCTGGCGGACCTGCTCGCGCTTGCCCTTCGTTCGGTGTCCACCCTCGAGACGCACACCCGCGACCTCGATCATCCCCGAGGTCGGATCCTCGAGGAAGTTGACGCAGCGAAGCAACGTGCTCTTCCCGGATCCGGACCGCCCGAAGATGACGACGACCTCGCCCTTGTCGACCTCCATGTCGATGCCCTTGAGCACCTCGAGGTCGCCGAAGCTCTTGTGGAGGTTCTCCACCCGAACGACCGCGTCGCCGTCTCGAGAGCTCATCAGTGCCCCTGCCCGGGAGGTTCCGGTCCACCGGATACCTCATCGGCGTCGATATCGACCATGCCGCCGCCTCCGGCCACCCCCGGCGCCTCCTGTGGAGTTGAACTTCTTGGTCCTCGCGGGAGTCGCGCTGCCTCGGACGTATCCCTTGCCGATCCGGCGCTCGAGCTTGCCTTGGAAGAAGGTGAAGATGGCCGTGAGGCCCCAATACACCATCGCGGCGAGCAGATAGCGCCTCGACAGGAAGGAAGTCCCGCGTGCCAACGAGTTGCGCCCGACGGAAGATCTCCTCCTGGCCGACCGTCGCCCCGATGAAGCTCACCAGGGCGGTGTCCTTCAACATCGCGATGAACTCGTTACCCGTCGGCGGGATGATGACGCTGAAGGCCTGAGGAAGCACCACTCGCTTCATCTTCTGCCCGTATGTCATGCCGAGCGCATCGGCTGCCTCGGACTGGCCATGACTGACCGACTGGATGCCGGCGCGGAAGATCTCGGTCATGTACGCCCCGTAGTTGAGCCCGAGCGCGATGATGCCGGCGACCAACGAATCGAGGATCAAGAGATCCACGACCCTGTCGGGGAGGCCGAGGTTCCTCACGACCACGGGAAGGGCGAATGCGATCAGGAAGAGCTGCACGATCAGCGGAGTGCCACGGAAGAACGAGGTGTAGAAGCCCGAGACCCCGTACGCGACCGGGTTCGTGGACAGTCGTCCTAGCGCACCGATCAAGGCGAGGACGATGGCCAACGCGATGCCGGCGAGAGCGATGATCAGCGTGTAGACGAGCCCTCGCAGCACATAGTCCGCGCTGTCCCGCATGAACTGCGTGTTGAAGTCTGCCGCGGCGAAGAGCACCGCGAGGACGATGAAGATCAAGATCCAGACGACTCCGACCTTGAGGCGGAAAGGCACCCTCGCGCTCGCCTGGGCAGCGCCCTCCATCCGGCCCGTCGGTCGCTGTGCAGGGGGCCGGGTCTCCCCGGCCCCCATCTCTTGTGTCGCCACCGTCCCCCGCTTCCTGGATCTCGGGCGGCTCAGCCCTCGTTCGAGACCGTCAGGTCCTCTCCGTACCACGTCATCGACAGCTCGCTGAGCGTGCCATCGGCATGCATCTCCTCGATGATGTCAGAGACCGCCGCAACGAGCGAGGCCTGATCGAGCTCCGAGGACTTGTCGATCGCGACCGACAATGGTTCGTAGTAGAGGGGCTCACCCAACAGCGACATCGAGCGGCCCTTGTCGATCGCTGATTGAAGTGTCGGTGTCGCCGACATGACCGCGTCGGCTTGCCCGGACTCGAGTGCCTGGATGGCTGTCGAGTCGGTGTCGAATCCCTTGACGGTCACCCCCGCCGGAGGTTCGGGGATGGTGTATCCGGGGATGTGAGCGTTCCCTGCAGGAAGAAGTCGTATGTGCATCCGGCGCAGACGGCGATGGTCTTCCCGCTCAACTGGTCTGCGGACGTGATGTCGCTCCCTTCGGGAACGGCGACCGACGCGGGGGTGAAGTAGTAGGCGGGGGTGAAGTCGAGGACCTCCGCCCGTTCCTCGAGCACGGTCATCGAGCCCACGCTCATGTCCCAGCGCCCTTGCCAGTTGCCGGCAGTGATCGCCTCCCACTTCGGCGTCGCCCATTCGATCTCGACGCCGAGACGATCGGCGATCTCGGTCGCGACATCGATGTCGAAACCTTCGTATTCACCCGTTTCCGGATTCAGCGACGACTGCGGCGGATACGCGGGGTCGGTCGAGACCGTGATCACGCCTTCCTCGCAGATCTGGGCGAGCAGGTCGCCGGCGCTCGTGTCGGCGTCGGCGCAGGCACCCGTCGCTGTCCCGCCTGTACCGCCACCCGCGGGCTCTGTGGGCTCCTCATCGCTGCCACACGCCGCCCCGACGAGCGACAGAGCGGCGACGATCACGATGATCGATCGGAATCGGAACTTGGGCATCGATGCCTCCTTCCGTAGTGGGAACCCGGCGCAGGCGTCCCCGACGGACTATAGGACCGGAGAGACCTGTGGGCAACGCAGCCCGTGACGTCCTCCCAGCTTGGTCTACGCAGAGCGCAGCGTGCAGAGTTCGATGATCAGCCCTGGATGGGGAGCCAGCGGGTGCCGGCCGCCATGAACACCTGCGCTCCCAGGCCCACGGGTTCGCCGTCGAGGTCGAAGATGTACGTGCCCGCGACACCCTCGTGGCTGTCGATCCGCCGGAACGCCTCGCGCATGCCCTCGCGGGTCGTCGTCCCCGACGTGATGGCATCTGCCGCGATGTGGCCAGCATCCCAGGCTTCGGCGGCATAGACACCGGGGGTGAGGCCGTGCTCGGACTGGTAGATGTTCAGGAAGCTCCGGCTCGCGAGATCGGTGGCGACCGACACATCGGAGCACGGACACACCACCGATCCGACCACGCCGGCGCCGTCGAGAGCGCCCGGAGGCACGACGGTCTTCAACGGCATCGCCTGCCAGATCGATCGGCTCTGCTCGCGTCAACCCTCGTCGTGCATCGCCTACGCCAGTCCCATCGCCCCCTCGGGGGGTCCGGTCCAGACCACGAGACCGCAACGCGGCGACGCCAGCTCTCGGGCCGCTCGATCGGGTCGGAGACGTCGACAGCGGTCGAGGCGGTTCGACCCAGTGCGGTCGCGATCCCGGCTGCGAGGTCTGCGCTGTAGTTGCTTTCCGTCTCTCACGAGGCAGATCGGCTCCACCTGACGTGCTCGTTCGGCAACCTCGGCGAGGAGACTCCCCTTGCGCCTCGCGGCCGGGCACGAACCGGCGCCAGAGCTCCGCTGGATCGCCCGGGGGCGATGGAGACGCGAGCCGGGGGACGCGCTCTCTGGGGACAGGCTCATCGTGGGCACGCCGGCTTCCCGCGAGGATGCGCGCGACCTCGGGCGGCTCCTCCCAGAACGGCGCGACGACGGCCGCCACGAAGGCCGGATCGGCTGCCACCTCTCGCGCCATCTCCTCCGCGGCAGCCGGGGTCGCCGCCCGTGTCGAGCTGCACCATCTCGACGCCGAAGTCGGCCCCGGCCACACCGACGGCTTCGCGCTGGGCGAGTGTCGAACGACGAGGAACGAAGGCGACACGAGGTCGACGTGATCCGGCACCGAGAGATCCTGGAGGAACGCGATCTTCATGTCGGGCGTCTTCATCGTCGTCGATCGGAGGCCGGTGCGCACGCGGCGAGCACCAGATCGCCACAGTCAGCAGATGCCAAGAGAACCTGTGACGGAGAGGCATGGTCTGGGCGGCCGCTAGTCTATGGATGTCTCCGGCCGGGATGGCGGAACTGGCAGACGCGCGGGACTCAAAATCCCGTGGGCTTCGGCTCGTGAGGGTTCGACCCCCTCTCCCGGCACCCGTTCCACCTGCGGCGACTAGCGAGTTACACTCCTTGATCGGGCAAACGGCTTGCTGCCACTCTTGCCTGCCACCCGGGCCGACTGATCGGGTACCCACGGTCTCGCCCATACTTCCTCCCCCACCGCCATGAGGACCGAAACGACAGCGTGCCTCGACGACGATCCACCGTCCCGGTGATCAGCACACGGGGGTGGTTCGGACTGACAAGAGACCTTGGTCGACGACTACGACGTGCATCCTGTGCTACTGGATTGTCAGGCCTGATTGCTTGCTCCATACCAAACTCGGGACCGCGGCTCAGATCGCCTGCCAGCTCAGCTTGAACTCCTCCCGCGCAGGAGTATCGGTGACCCTCGTCCGATTGCTCCCATCCACATCGACGATCCAGATGTCTCCCGCGAGCCCTCCATTGACACGACTGTCGGCAATCTGTAACCCATCTCGCGGAAAGACTCGGCGTGTACTCATCACGCCCGGGAGAGTGCGTGATCGCAGTGAGGGAGCCTGTGGCCACGTCGACGAGGAACACATCATGCTGCGCAGCGCGATCGTCGGACTGCACGAATCACGAAGATGTAATCATCGCGCCATCCGGTGACCACGACGGCCAGAGATTCCTCCCCCCGGTGACCAGGCGCTCACGATCAGGATCCGTCCGGTGTCATCGTCGCGAGCGCCGATCCTCTCCTCGTGAACTTCGTGAAGGCGATCCTTGAGCCATCGGGAGACCAGTCGGGGAAGCATTCATTTCGTGTGTTCGAAGAGATGCGAGTGAGGTTCGAACCGTCGGCCTCCACGACCCAGATCCCCGCTCTGTTCCCGCCACGAGTCGCACAGAACGCGACCTGAGTTCCATCGGGTGACCATGCGGGTTCCAGCACATCGCCGATGCCCGATCGAAGGCGGCGATCACCTGGCGATTGCTACCGTCGCCATCCATGACGACGACGCGGCCTCGACCGGGATCGATGGGGGCGTTGGCGGCGAAGACGATCTTGGCTCCGTCCGCCGACCAAGCCGGATCATCTTGTCCCGCCATCAGTCAATCGTCAGCCTCTGTCATATCCGAGCCGTCCGGCTCCATCGAGTAGATCTGGCCAACCCTTCGGGGTGGTCCGAAGACCGCGAAGAAATCGTAGAAGGCAATCCTGCCGTTGGAGCCAGGGAACGTGGCTTGCGCATTGCCAGCGGGTATTGCAACCGTCAGGAACGCGAGAAGGAGCACCACGGATCGTTTCATCGTCTCGGCCCGACTCGGCACACGTTCGCCTTGGTTCGGAGTTTCGGTGTCACTCGGGCACACGATAGCGGCTAGGTGGCTGAGAGTTGCGAACTCCACGCAGGCCGGATTGCACGGCTGCCTCAGGCGTTCGCGTTGGCTCCGCATCTTGCTGTAGCTCTTGCTCCCTAGGGACTTTCACGGGATAATTTGTTCTGCAGGCTGTGGGCTATCTTCACGACTTAGCTATAGGAGCAGTTCGATGGACAAGTCCAAGAACGAGCTAGACCTATGGTCAGGCATCTCGCAACGCCCTCCGGAAGCTTCGGAGAAGGTCGGGCCCGAGTTCAAGACGACGAGGCGCGGCTACGACGAGGCTCAGGTGAACGACTACCTGGCTCGCGAGAGGGAGCCGCTGGCGAGACGTCGAAGCAGAGCTTCAAAGGCTGCGGTCCAGGTTGATCACGCGGAGCGACGGCTAGATGTAGTCCTGGGAGAGCGGGATGCTGCCCTTGAGGAGCGAGAGGCAGCTCGAGAGCGACCTGCAGCGACTGAGGATACCGACGAGCAGGTGTCTAGCAGCGTGATGGAGCTCATGGCGGCCCTGAACCGAGGCGTCGAAAAGCTTCGAGGAGAAGCGCAAAGAGAAGCGGAGGCAGAAGCGGAGCACATCTTGGATCACGCCAGGGGCAAGGCCACTCGCATGCTGAGCGAAGCCAAGGAGATTCGCGCGGCGGCGGACCTGGCGGCCGCGCAGGTGCGCGAGGAAGCAGAGCGGTCCGTGGCTGATCTGACGGCCCAGCGAGACTCCATGGTCGCCGATCTGCGCCTCTCCTTCACCCGGTCCCTCGAAACGATCGGCAGCTTGGTTTCGTCGATCGGGGATGAGAGCGATGCCCTGCGGGAAGATGGCTCCGAAACAGGGGAGGACAGCACCACGACCCCACAGGCTGACCAAGCCACCCCGCTCGTCGTGCTCCCCGAAATCGGGCCTGACCGTTCTGCGCAGTCGGTTGAGCACCCCGACAAGCTCGAACGGATTGCGGGACTCGCTACCGAGGCCACCCGCACAGGTCCAGAATCCCGAGGTACAGGTCGATAGTCGATGTGCAGCTCGCCCGCTTCAAGCGCCTGGTACTCGCTGAGGGTCAGACCCGAGCCGACCTGCCATCTGCACACGCTGAACCAGGATCGGGAGCATGGCCCAGGCTCGAAGACGATCCGCCCGTGGCTACCGGGGTGGTGGCGAACGCGAGGTGCAAAGGACGAGCGTGGGAGGCACAGACGGTAGCTCGTGGGCGCCACCAGAGCGCCGCCTCGCTGGCCGGCGATCAGGGGAAGCTGATGAGCTGTATCGGCCCGCGCACCTCGGCGCATCCATTTCATCACCGATGAAGTCGGTGGTTCCATTCCCGTCGTGATCGATCACGGCGACCGATTGCCCGTCGCCCGACGTCGCCTGTTGGGATCGCGAGGTCGGTGGAGGGTGCGTTCCCACTCCCGAGTTAATCAGCATCAGGTCGGGCAGATTGCCGCTCGCATCTGCGCGCCGCACCGCGTAGATATCGTGTCGACCATCGTGGTTCACGTCACCGGTCACGAGGTCCTCGAGGAGCCGGAGGACTTCGCACGGTCACGGCTGGCTGGAAGCGGCCACCCACGAAGCGCTGGACCTTAAGCGCCGTCAACGTCTTGATCCCGACGAGGTCGAGGGATCCATCACCGTCTCAGGTCGGCCAGCTCGGCGTCGAGCCACGGCCTGCTCGATGCCCACGTTGGGGCCCACGTTCGTGAATGTCGTCCCCTTCGTTGTTCCCGGTAGAGCGGTCGAGACTTCTTTGCGCACACGAGGAGGTCCTGCCAGCCATCCCTGTCGAAGTCGACCGCCTGCACGCAGATACGCCCGGTCCCGCCGACCTCTTGGTCCAAGCCGAACTCGGGGGCGGCCCTGAACGACCGTCCGCCCTCGTTGATGAAGAGGCGGTTAGGTGATGGAACACGTCCTTCGCGGGGGAAGACGTTCGTGACGTAGAGATCGGGATAGGGGTCGTCGTTACGTCCACGAAGACCGCCTGGCGTCCTCGACCAGTAGGGATCGGTGACGCCGTAGTTCGACGCTCGGTCGACGAACGGCATGTCCAAGCCCTGAATCCAGAGCTCGTTCGCCTTGACCAGCGTGCCGCCAGCGTCCGTTCCGACGACGCAGTACATCTCCGGGCCGCCGTTCATGTCGACATCTCCCCACGCGCAGCCATGGCGGTCGCGTTTGACGAAGGTCCCCCGCCGCCCTTGCACAGCCGCCCGCGTTGACGTAGAGACGCCCTCCCGCCTGGACATGAGGCACGACGAACACGTCCTGCAACCCGTCCTCGTTGAAATCGGAAAAGGGATCCGCCAGAAACGACCTTGATCGGAGCGCGCCGTCGTCCAGCCCGACCTGCAGAGCTACGTCCGTTGGCGCGCTCTCTGTGGCAGAACCTCGGGCTTCGAGGCGAGCGACCAGGCTGAGACTCGAGCAGGGCCAGCGTGGCGAGAGCGCCTATCACAGCTCGGCGAGCGGTCATCTGGCCGAGCCGGGACATGTGGTGCCGGAACAGGTCTTATCGGTTGCGAGCTCAGGGCCTCGAGCTGAGCGGCGTTCGAAGGCTCGTCGCCGACGATCGTGTTGTTGAAGAGGTTCTCTAGCTGCCACGGGTCGTTTTGGAGGTTGTCGTACTCGCGGAATCCATCAGCATACTCAACATACTCGTCGTCGCTGTCAGCGTCGAGAACCACGTTGGAGCCGAAGACTGACTCCTGAAGAACTCGAGAAAGAGCCGCGCCCGCTGGCTGGATAGCAACGAGCGCCCATCAACCAGCGCCATCGTCGCGCTCACTCCGGTCGCATCGAGGATCGTGGGTACGATGTCAATGTTCGCGACAAGCCTCGAATCTACGGCGCCCGCCGTCGAAGTGACCGGGCCAGTGCACGAACATCGGCACCTGAATTGAACGAGTGTAAGGGACTGACTTGCAGCAGCGATGGTGCTCGCCCAAGAGGTAGCCATTGTCCGAGATGAAGAAGGCGAGCGTGTTGCCGAGTTGCCCGGTGTCCTGTAACGCCGTGAACACTCTCTGGACCATGTCATCGACCGAGTACAGAGTGCGAAGCTCTTTCCGTGCGCTGCCGCGTGCCCGTCGAGAACGACGTCTTCGAACTCTGCACATAGGGAGGTTTGTTGTCCGAGAGGTCCGTCTCGAACACTGCCCGGTTGCCCGTCCCATTGCCCAACCGGCGCTTTCGCGTACTCGGGCTCCGCCACCCAAGGACCATGTGGGTTGGGAGTCGAGAGGTACAGAGCCAACGCGTTGGCGCTGTTGGTGATCTTAGCGGAAACGGCTCGAGATCCGATGTAGTCGGTCGCGTACTTCCCCGTGTCTCCAATGGCCCCATCGATGTTCCAGCCTCGGCCCTGATAGGTCAATGATGTGGAGTTCTTGAAGAAAGCGAACTCGTCCCAGTAGGAGGGAGGATTCTCTAGGGGCCGCTACCGTACTTCCGAAGAGGGAAGTGTGGTATCCCGCATTGTCCAAGTAATAGTTGATCGTAGTCATTTGGTGAAAGCCGGTCGCCTTGTTTCCTCCTGCCGGTATTGTGCGCGTAGCGACCTGTGAGGATTGACGCACGTGACGGGCAACACGTGGGCGTGGTCACATAGGCGTTCGAAAAGTACGTCCCCCCATTGCCGAACCACCGCTGTGTGTCGGGCATGACATTCAGCCCCTCACGTTGATCATCGGTCACGATGACGAGAATGTGGCCGAGCGGCAGCAGCTGCAGTTGCAGCTCCTCGCACCTGCATCAACCGCTGGTCCCGACTGGCATTCCCTGGTGCACCGCCCGCAAGAAGTAGACCAGCAAGTAACAGAACCACGGCGGCCCCTGCGAAGTGCTTCATCTTCCCTCGGCGGATGCTGCGAGCGTGGCGGCGCGACTTGGCCGTCGGGCAGGCCCATGCTGGTCCCTTCTGTCAGGGGGAAGGGAGGGCGAGAGCATCAAGCTCCTCCAAAGTACTCGGTGAAAGTAGCTAGTGCTTCATCGGGCATCGCGCTCACCGGCCGACACAGTGCGAGCCGCAGCATCGCCCACAGCAGAATGCGCGGCGCGGCTCACGAAGCTGCACTCGGCTGTGGCGCGACACCGGCTTCGCCGCTGCTCGGCCAGGGGGCAGGTGCACCGGAGGGCCGGGCGGCGGTACAGGCTTCTCGGCGAGCGCACGCAGGGCCTCGACGACTCGGCCGCCCTGAACGCCTCGCCGTTTGCCCTGCGCAACGCCGCCACGTCACTGCCGAGCGGCAGGTGGCGCTGCGGGTAATGACTGAGCCAGACGGCGAAGGCACGAGCCTCGGCGAACCGATCGAGGGCGGCGGCGAGCTGCTCAATAGCAGTACCGATCGCCTCACGCGCCTCGTCCACGGTGCCCAGACGCTTGCCGAGCGCGCCCGGGCCGCACTCGCTCGATCGCCTCACCCAGATCGCGCTGGGCGCTCTCTGCAGCGACGAAGGCCGCCTCGGCCTCCCTGCGGGCGCTAGCGATCTTGATGTCCAGCTCCTGGAGTGCGGCGTCGCCTGGATCCGCCTCACCTCGACGCATGGCGTCACCGAGTGCCTTGCGATCCTCGGCCTCTACCTCGGGCCGGCGCTGTTCTAAGGCGTCAACCGCTCCTGCGCCTCTCGGAACTTCGACTCCATGCTCTGAGCGGCTCCGGCGGCCTTCCTCACCGCACTGTGGTCGATCGCGTCCAGCGGCGGCAGGCCGAGTGGGGGCAGTCGCAGCTGCAAGCTCGGGTGTGCGTCGTGACGTTGCATGTCGTGCTCCTCTCGTCGTTTCATGGGATGGGCTTGGACTGCTTGCCGTCGTGGCCGTATCGATGGCGACGCCGGCGGCACGGATCTCCTCGTTCATGTCGACCTCGACTGTCGTTGCCAGCGGCCGGACGCCGCCGTTCGCGTCGCCGGGACGCGCCCTTTTCGTCTGCAGGCTGCTCGTGCTCGGCAGGCAAGGAGACCTGCCTGCGAGCGCGCACGGATCTTCTTTGTTCATATCGACGTTCTCGTCGGTCATGGCTCCTCCTCGGGTGCGATACGTCGGGTGAGTGGGGTCATCGCCTCGAACGTTAAAGAGCGCGTCGAATGACAAGAGCTGGCGTGCCCGTGGCGGCAGACCTTCGTTTTGGCGCGATCTTCGAGCTGCACCGCGATCTCCTGCAGCGAGGTCAGGGCCTCAGCCCGGTCGAAGGCGGCAACGGCGAGCAGGCGACGGGCTCGTTCAAGCTCGCCTGCGATCAGCTCGACGGCGGCGACGGGTGGGGCGCTCACCGGGTCGCCTCCGGACCCCCCCCACGGTGGCCGGAGTTTCGAGGGCATCGAGCTGCGGCTTCCGATTCCAACTGCTCGGCGAACTTGTGGGCGTCGGGGTTGGCCCACGTCCCGACGTTCCGCCAACTCTGCGCAGTCGATCGTTTCCAGTCAGCGGCGCCCGGGGCCCGCCGAGCATCACCCAACGGCGGCAACGGCCGCTGCACCACAGAGGCGGCCGACCTCTCCCGAAGCGACTACGGGCTCGCTGCAGGCCGGACATTTCGTCATGTGCACCCTTTCGTCCGGAAAAAGTCGGCGAAACCTATACGCGATGGGAGTGACCTGGAGTCCCCGGCGGCCTCCCTATCGAGCGCGACGGTGCACCCCGGGGGTAGGCTCAGCCGGTGAGCGACCACGCTTGCGCGACGCCGACCGAATGGCCGCTGCTGGCTGACGATGGCTCATCGGAACCGTGGACGTGCCCTGAGTGCGGCAAGCATTGGTGCGCCGAGCCGACCGAGCAGACGAGCCCTGCACGTCGGGTGATGCTCCTCCATCCCGTCGGCGAAGTGCGCCCATCCCACGCCGAATGGGTTGAGTGCCCCGAGTCATGACGCGACACTTGGCCTGGGCGTTCTCACGCGTCACGGCGACACCTCCCCCATCGCGACTCGCACCGCATGTCCTGTCCACCGTCGAAACCCGCAAGGGGGCGGCGGGAACGTCCTCGCCTGGCCGTCGAACACAGCCGCGATCGACGAGTCGAACCCTCGGTGGCGCTCGGTCTGGATCGCAGCCTTCGCGGTTGGCTCTTCGGGGGCAGCGCGTGCTACAAACGTTGCGTCCTCGTATACCTCGGTGGCGTCAAACGTGTCTTTGACGAGCTTCAGCGCGTCGGGTTCGTCTCGATCTTGTGCGCCGTCACCCGACCTATCCGCTACATCCGCTACACCCGCTACGCCGCTGGCCAGGGGCGTAGCACTAGTAGAGCTTGTAGCGGATAGGTCGGGTAGGTAGCGTTCGGCGGCGGCGCGGATGGGTTCGAACTCGTACCCGCGCACCCCCGATCGTCCATCCATGCGCATCTGCTTCGGCCTAGACATAGAACCTGTCAGCAATACAT
>CAVXJC010000006.1:0-578590 GCA_963762075.1 uncultured Actinomycetes bacterium | reverse complement strand
AGGATGGCGTCAAGCTCGGCATCTTCGCCTATGTGAGTACAGAAGGTGCCGCCACAGACCTTCAAAGCTCGATCGATATCGTGTTGCGCCGCTTCGCGGAGATATCACAACCTGGAGGGCGCCTTTGCTCGACGAGCGATCACCGAGCGGGCGAAAGGTGTCTTGATGGAGCGCCACCGGTTTGATGAGAGAGCCGCGTTCCTGATGCTTCGAGATCAGTCACGGCGCACGAATCGCAAGATTGTGGAAGTGGCCGACGCGATCGTCGCCAGTCTCATCTTGCTGCCCAGCACTCCGGCGGCCGGAATAGCGACGGGGACCCGCTCGGCCCCGTCGGGCGCTGAGCTCAGCGACGAGGGTCGGTCGCCCGTGCGATTGCCAAAGCGCGGGAGCCAATCTTCTCCACCACCGCGAATCGTGGATGTTCGGCTACTACCGAATCGAGCTCGGGGTTCTCGTGATTCACCGCAATCGCGAACCGCACGGGTAATGATCTGACGGCTTCGTACTCGGCGTAGGTCAATCCGATCGGAGCGCTGCAACGCTCGTCGGAGCATTCGCAAAGGTAGGTATGGACGCCACCATCGCCCGCCGCGAATCGTTGGCGTCGGCGGCCCATTCGTTCATCTCCCTGAAGATGGTCTCGTTCGCCGCGCCCTCCTCGAGCTGATCGATCACGTGGACCGACCCACCTCTGCAGCAGGATCCTGTGGGGAGGCAGATTCAGGAGTGAACTGGGCTCCCACATCGGCCATCCCCTCCTGGTGCAAGAGGAACTGGGTGCCTGTCAGCTCGATGACGCGCTGCGCGAGAGCGTTCGCCCCAACCAGGATGAACCGATGCCCGTTCTGCTGGGCATGGTCACGGGCGGTAAGAAAGGCATGGATCGCGGAGCAATCGAGGAATGTGACCTCACGCAGATCCAGCAGGATCGAGTCGACATCCGTCCGTTCGAGATGCGTCAGGTGGTCGAGCAAGAGCGGAGTCGTGGCCAGATCGAGCTCACCTACGACGGCTACGTGCGCGACCCCTTTGCGAACATCAACATCCACAGAACATTGCTGCTGAAGCATGATTTCGGACCCTTCACGGCGGCGCCGGGGGCGCCTGGTCGCGGCCGTGGGTTTGGGGCCAAGACGGTGCGAGCCGTGGACTGAGGCTCGACCAATGAAGCGCACCCTGCTTCGGAGATAACGTCGAATCGCCTCCGCGAGGGACGACCTGCGTGTCTTGGCGATGCCTGCCTCCAGACGACTCGGACCCGGCCTCTGCGCGGCATTCTGATGTCGCGCCAGCCAGCGTGTCCGGTTAAGGGCTCTAGACCTGCCCGAGATCGGGTAGGTGCGCAACCGCAGAACCAGAGATCGGCATGAAGTACCGGGTCGTTCATGCCGATGCTGACGAGATGCTCGAAGCACGTAGGAGATCCCGGTGGAGACCTTGACCTGCCCACACTGCGGCATGCGCAACGACCCGGGCGACCGCGTGTGCGTGCATTGCGCGAAGCCGACTGATGTCGGTGCTGGGGTCATTCCGGTGGTCGAGGAAGGCCAGCGGGAGCCCGCACTCACGGCCCCACCGCCTCCGCCGCCTCCGGCCTCCCCGGTCTCGCACCTCCCTCAGGAGACGTTCCCCGTCACATCGCAACCCTCGAACGGCCCGGCCACGGCGGGCATGGTGTTCGGCATCCTCGGGGTCGTCTTGTTGTGGGTGCCTGTGGTCGGTTTCGTCCTCGCGATCCTTGCCATCGTCTTCGGCGGTCTCGGGCTCGGCAGGGCCAACACCGGCGGCGGGAACAAGGGTCAGGCGATCGCCGGACTCATCCTCGGCGCGGCCGGGATCATCTTGCCGATGCTGGTGCTCGGTGCCGTCCTCAACATCGCCAGTGACTCGGTGAGGCAGATCTCCGATATCCAGTCGTCGCTCAGCCCTTAGGGGACGCCCCGCGAGGAATGAGATCAGGGGCGTCTTCCACCAGAGCTCACGATTCATCCAGATCGGCCGTCGCCGCAAGGGTGCAACATCTCGCGAGACCCACCAGTGAGCAAGCAGGACCCGCCCATACCACGATCCGAATGTTCGAGGCATATCGAGGCGAGCGGCACACGGCACGCGTAGGTAACCACGACTCCGCCTTCCTGCACGCCTCAAGCAGGGGCAACGACCCTGTTCGCGTCGCGCCTCCTCGCCCACCGATCTCTCGGTAGGCTCCCGGCGGGAGGATGGCCGAGCGGACGAAGGCGACGGTCTTGAAAACCGTTAGCGGGGCAACTCGCTCGTGGGTTCGAATCCCACTCCTCCCGCTCTTGTGAAGACTTGGGACATCGCCCCTTCGCCGCTCACCTCAGCCGTCGGCGATCGCGGCAACCAACTCGCGGCAGAAGTCGGGTATGTCGTCGACGACGCGTCCCCACACGATGTTCCCGTCGCGGAACGCCGCCTCGTCGACCCATGTCGCGCCGGCGTTCTCGAGATCGTCCTTGATGGCGACCGAGCCCGTGGCGCGCACGCCCTTGACGATGCCGGCGGAGATACCCACCCAGCCGGCGTGGCAGATCATGCCGACGATCGCACCTCGTTCGTGCGCTCCGCGTACGAGATCCTTCACCGAGTCGTACCGACGGAGCTTGTCGGGCGCCCATCCGCCGGGAACGACCACCGCGTCGAACGAGTCACCATCGAGCTCGTCCATCGTCGTGTCGGCGGCAGCGAGCAGGCCATGCTTGCCCGCGACCTCGTCGGTCGACACGCCGGCGACGGTCACGTCGGCACCTTCCTCTCGCAGTCGCATCAGCGGCACATGGAACTCGAGGTCTTCGAAGCCTTCCGCCAACAACACCACCACTCGCTTTCCCTGCAACCTCGCGACCATGTCGGGTCACCTCCCACATGCAACCCTACCCACAGAAGCGCAGAGGGTTGGTCTCGCGTTGCTCCGTAAACTGGAAGCGTGAGCTCGGCCCCTTTCCGCGATCGCTTCCTGCGCGCATGCCGCCGCGAGCCGGTGGATCGCACGCCCGTGTGGTTCATGCGGCAGGCCGGCCGCTACCTGCCCGAGTACCGCGCGCTGCGCGGCGACCGCGACATCCTGGAGACGTGCAAGGACCCGGCGACCGTGGTCGAAGTCTCATTACAACCGCTGCGGCGCATGGACCTCGACGCGGCGATCGTGTTCAGCGACATCATGGTGCCACTCGCCGGCGTGGGCATCGACGTGCACATCGAGCCTGGCAAAGGTCCGATCGTCGGCACGCCGGTTCGAGCCGACAGCGATCTGCGTCGGCTCCGGCCGCTCGAGCCCGAGCATGACGTGCCGCAGGCTCTCGAGGCGATCCGCTTGCTCCGCAAGGAGCTCGATGTGCCGCTGATCGGGTTCGCCGGCGCGCCCTTCACGCTCGCGAGCTATCTCATCGAAGGCGGTCCGAGCCGCAACCATGAACACACGAAGGCGCTGATGCATGGCGACCCGGCGATGTGGCGGGCTCTCATGCGAGCTCTCGTGGCGATCGTGCTTCCGCACCTGCGGGCGCAAGTGGAAGCCGGCGCGCAGGCTCTGCAGGTCTTCGACTCCTGGGTCGGCGCGCTCGACCGCGATGACTATCGGCGAAGCGTGCAGCCCTACATGCGTGAGTTGTTCGCAGGGCTGTCAGACCTCCACGACGTGCCGGTGATCCACTTCGGCGTCGGCACGGGTGAGCTGCTCGGCGACATGGCCGTGTCTGGGGGCGACGTCCTCGGCATCGATTGGCGGGTGCCCATCGACGAGGGGTGGGATCGCGTCGGCGGCGATCGTGCCGTGCAGGGCAACCTCGATCCTGCCGTGCTCGCCGCTCCATGGGAGACCGTCGAACGCAAGGCCCGCGAGATCGTCGAACGCATCGGCGACCGAGACGGTCACGTGTTCAACCTGGGGCACGGCGTGCTTCCCGAGACGCCGCCGGATACGCTCGCTCGCCTCGTCGACCTCGTGCACCTGGAGACCGAAAGGACCACGGCGTGAGCGACCCAGCGACGATCGGCGTGCTCGTCATGGCCTACGGGACGGCCGCCGGGCCCGACGACATCGAGCGGTACTACACCGACATCAGAGGCGGCCGCGCGCCGAGCCCCGAGCACCTTCAGGAGCTGAAAGACCGCTACGCGGCGATCGGCAACGTCTTCCCGCTGCTCGATACCACGCGGGCACAGGCCGAGGGGCTCGTCGACCGTTTGAACGCGGGTGGTGGATCGTTCCGGGCGTATCTGGGCATGAAGCACTCGCCACCGTTCATCACCGACGGGGTGGAGGCGATGCGTGCCGACGGCATCGAACGCGGCATCGGCATCGTCATGGCGCCGCATTGGTCGGGCATGTCGGTCGAGACGTACGTCGAGCGGGTAGCCCAGGCGGTCGACGACCACGGCGAGATGCCGTCGTTCACGTTCGTACGCAGTTACCACGACCACCCGGCGTTCATCGAGTTCCTCACCGAACGCGTGCGCGATGCGCTCGAGGCCATGCCCGACGACGCGCGCGACGGGACCACGGTGATCTTCAGCGCCCACTCGCTGCCGATCCGCACCGTCGACGATGGCACCCAGCGATGCAAGTACTGCGATTGCGACGACTCGTGCCGTTACAGTGACGGCCTGCAGCGCACCGCCGACCTCGTCGCCGAGCGTCTCGGCCTCCGCCACTACCTCATCGCCTGGCAGAGCGCCGGACGCACTCCCGATCCGTGGTGGGGCCCACCGGTCGAAGACGTGATCGAACAGATCGCGAAGCAGGGAAAGCGTGCCGTGCTCGTGTGCAGTGCCGGCTTCGTCGCCGATCACCTCGAGATCCTGTACGACCTCGACGTCGAGGCTCGCCTGATCGCGGAGCGGGCCGGCCTCATCTTCGCTCGCACCCGCATGCCGAACGCAGACCCCGGCTACCTCGAGGTGCTCGCCGAGGTCGTGCGCGACCACATGGCAGAGGCGTCGATCGCGTGAGCCGCGCGCGCCGGGTCGTCGTGATCGGTGGCGGCGTGACCGGACTCACGGTTGGCTACCGACTGGCGCAGGCGGACCCCACGGTCGACGTCGCGGTGCTCGAGGCCGGATCCGCCGCGGGCGGCAAGCTCCGCAACGTCGCGCTCGGCGACCTCGTGCTTCCGGCGGGTGCGGATTCGTTCCTGGCCCGCAAGCCCTGGGCGGTCGAGCTCTGCAGGGAGCTCGGCATCGAGCTCGAGATCCCCGGTGCGACCGGGGCGTATCTGTGGACCGACTCGGGCCTCGTGCCCCTGATCAAGGACGCACCATTCGGCATCCCAGGTGAGGTCGGCGATCTCTTCCGATGGCCGGGCCTGTCCGCGGCGGGTAAGCGCCGCGCCGCCCAGGACCTGGTGCGCCGAACGAGGAAAGGCGACCGCGACGAGTCGCTAGGGTCGTTGCTGCGCCGCCGCTTCGGTGACGAAGCGACCGATCTCGCGGTGGGCCCGCTCCTCGCCGGGCTCTATGCGGGCGACATCGACCGCCTGAGCGTGCGGGCGACCTTTCCCGACCTCGGGGTGTGGGAGCGCGCCCAGGGGAGCCTGTTCCGCGGCTCGCAGGCGACCTCCAGGCTCGCGCGACGTTCCCAGCTCGGCCCGATGTTCGTGCGACCGCGAGGCGGCGTCGACCGGCTCACCGACACGCTCGCCGAGCGCCTGGGCGATCGACTCCGCACGCACGCAGCGGTCGCCGCCGTCGAGCCCGGCCGGGTGGTGCTCGACACAGGCGGATCGCTCGACGCCGACGGCATCATCATCACGGCGCCCGCGCACGAGGCCGGCAGGCTTCTCGGCAGCGCGGCGCCCTCGATCGCGGCCGACCTCGGCGCCATCGGGTACGCGTCCACGGGCGTCGTGCTCATGGTCTACCCGCGCGGCACGCAGGCCGGGCTTCCCGATGGCACGGGCTTCGTCGTGCCTCGCGGCAAGGCGCCGATGACCGCCGCGACGTGGCTCAGCAGCAAGTGGCCCTCAGAGGTGTTCGATACCCGCGCCGTCGTGCGGTGCTACGTCGGCGCCGTGGGTGAGGAGGACATCCTCGAGAGCGACGACGACGATCTCATCGAGGCGTGCGCACGGCACCTTGCGGCGGTGGTGAACCTTCCCGACAAGCCCGAGCACGCTGCGGTCGTGCGATGGCCAGCGTCGATGCCCCAGTACGAAGTGGGGCATCTCGATCGCGTGGGGAGCATCCGCGCCGCGTTGCCCCCGGGTATCGTCGTGACCGGACAGGCCTACGACGGAGTGGGCGTTCCCGATTGCGTGCGCGCCGCCAACGAGACGGCCGTGCGGGTGGCCGCCGACGTGGCGCTCACTCCCACCGACCACGAGGAGACCGTTCCATGACCGACCGGCCCGACACGATCTATGCGCTCTATCCGGTGTTCCTGGCCTCACCCGATCTGCGCGATGAGCTCGCCGAGGCCGACGACCTGCGCGACGCGGTGCAGGAGGTCGAGAACCTCTACAAGGCATGGGAAGGCCGTGTCGACGTCCGCGGCACCTATTCGACCGTCGGGTTCAGGGCCGACGCCGACCTGATGCTCTGGCTCGTCGGCCGCTCACCGCAGGATCTGCAGCGGTTCCTCGTGGAATACCGCCGTACCAGAGCCGGACGGCTCATGGACCTGTCGTGGACGTTCATGGGGGCCGTCAAGCCAGCCGAGTTCACGCCCGACCACCAGCCCGCTTTCGTGAAGGGGACCCCGCCCGAGACGTTCCTCTGCGTCTACCCGTTCGTGCGCACGCCCGAGTGGTATCTGATGCCTCGCGAGGAACGCGGCGAGCTGCTCCGGGAGCATGGCCTGCTCGGTCGCGAGTACCCCGAAGTGCTGGCGAACACCACGAGCGGATTCGGGCTCGGCGATTGGGAGTGGATCCTCGCCTTCGAGGCTGAGCACGCCGACTCACTCGTCGACGTGATCCGCCGGCTGCGCGATACCAAGGCCCGCCTGTACACCAAGGTCGAGATCCCCTTCATCACCGGCATCCGCAAGCCCGTCGCTAGAGGCCTTCGACGACCTGGTGTGACCCTCACGCCTTCGAGTTGCGCAGCATCTCGTCGGCGTGGTCGGGCACGTACGTGTACAGGTCGCGCGGCGGGCGCACGTACCCGTCGTCGCGTTGGCGATCGGGCACCTCGATCTCCGGCACGGGCCGTTTCTCGTACGGCACCATCGAGAGCAGGTGCGCGATGCAGTTGAGGCGCGCCTTCCTCTTGTTGTCGGCGTCGACCACGAACCACGGCGCCTCCGGGATGTCGGTGTGCACGAACATCTCGTCCTTCGCGCGTGAATAGTCCACCCACTTCGTCCGTGAGTAGAGGTCGGTCTCGGAAAGCTTCCAGCGGCGGAGAGGGTCGTCGATGCGCTTGGTGAACCGGCGTTCCTGCTCCTCGTCGCTCACCGAGAACCAGTACTTGATCAAGATCATGCCGTCCTCGACGAGCAGCCGCTCGAAGATCGGCGTCTGGCGCAGGAAGCGGTAGTACTCGGCCTGCGTGCAGAAGCCGAGCACGCGCTCGACACCGGCGCGGTTGTACCAGCTCCGGTCGAACAGCACGATCTCGCCGGCAGCAGGAAGCTTCGCCACATACCGTTCGAAGTACCACTGCGTCTGCTCGCGATCCGTCGGCTTCGGTAGCGCGACGTGCTTCGTGATCCGCGGGTTGGTGTGCTCGGTGATGCGCTGGATCGCGCCACCCTTGCCGGCAGCGTCGCGGCCCTCGAAGATCGCGACGATTCGGGCGCCTGTGGCCGCGACCCACTGCTCCATCTTCACGAGCTCTTCCTGGAGTCGGAACAGCTCTCGCTCGTATACCTTCTTGGGGAACTTCCCCTTGCCGGAACCCTCGCGTTCCATCGCCTCGGACATGTCATCCCTCGCATCCGGTTGCTCGAAGTGTATGTGGCCTACCCTTGATGCAGATGTCGAACCTCCACGCCGACCCCGACGTGCTCGCCGACAAGCGGTCCCTGCGAGCGATCCCGATCCATCAACGCCCCAAGCCGCGCATGCGCGGGCGACTGCACCAGAGCGCATTCATCGGCTCGATCCCCGCCGGTGTCGTGCTCGTGCTGCTCGCGCCCGATGCGCGCGCTCGAGTCGCCACCTTGATCTACGCGCTCACGCTCACCGGGCTGTTCGGCGTGAGTGCCTCGTATCACCTGGGTGATTGGAGCGAATCGGCGTACGCGCGCATGCGCCGTCTCGATCATTCGATGATCTTCGTGCTGATCGCGGGCACGTACACGCCGTATTGCCTCCTCGTCTTGGAGGGGACGCTCGCGACGGCCGTGCTCCTCGCCGTGTGGACGGGGGCGGGCGTCGGCGTGGCCACGAAGCTCTACCGCGTCGATCTGCACGTGCTCTCGGGGTTCATGTACATCGGCCTCGGCTGGCTCGTCGTGGTGAGCATGCCCGCGTTGCTTCGCGGCCTCGATACGGCCGAGACCCTGCTACTCATGGCCGGAGGACTGCTGTACTCGCTCGGCGCTCTCGTGCTTGCGACGAACAGGCCCAACCCCTGGCCCAGAACGTTCGGATATCACGAGGTGTGGCACGCGGCCACGATCGCGGCCGCCGTGTGCCAGTACGTCTCGATCCTGCTCGTGGTGCTGTCGCTGCCGCGGTGACGGCGACGTATCCGGTTCTTGATCGGTCGTGCCTGCCATTGATCGGCGGCTCTCAGAGCAAGGCGGTGAGATCGCTGATCGGCCGATGTCCGTTCATGTCGAGGGGGCGCCCTTCGAGTGCCTCCTCGGGACGCAGGATCACGAAGGTTTGGAGCCCGACGGCCGCCGCGCCGTCGCAGTATCGGATCTGGTCATCGACGAAGATCGACGCGGATGGATCGGGGTCACCGACGCGCGCGAGCGCCTCCCGGTAGATCGCGGGGTCGGGCTTCATCGCGCCGACCTCGAACGACAAGATCACCGAATCGAACTCCCGCTCGAGCCCGAGCCGGTCGACGATCGGACGAGTGTTGTGCGAGCAGTTGCTCACGAGCGCGGTCGGTGTGCCACGTGCCCGCAACGTGCGAACCACCTCGAGCGAATCGTCGTACAGATGAACCGACGCGGCCATGTCGGCCTCCATGTCGACGAGCTCCTCGAGGAGTCCGGACGTCGGCTCGATGTCAGCTGCCACCAACACGGCAGTCAAGTCCGCCCGCGTGTCGGGGTGTGTTCCGATGCTGCGAGCGGGGCGAGTCTCGCTGAAGGCCCGCCCGACGGCTTCGTGTGAGATGCCGAGGCGGTCGGCGAGGCGTCCCTGCCACGAGAACCAGTCGCTCCACACGAGCGTGTCGTACAGGTCGAGCAGCACCGCCGCATACGTCATGAGCAGGTATCCGTCTCCACGTGCTCGACGCTACCAGCGCTCCTCTCTATTCCGACCAGAGGCCGGCGAGATACGCGTCGACGTCGACGCTTCCCGTGAGGTCGACGACCTCGTGTGCAGCGTCGATGCGAGGTCCGATCTCGTCGAACGTCGCGCGAACCTCGGGCGGCTCGAGGAAGCGTGAAAGCTGCGAGTAGGAGTGCGGATCGCCTCTGGGTCTGCGGTAGTAGCGCATGGGGCGGTAGACATGCAGAGCGTCGCGCGCGCGTGTGAGCGCCACGTACAAGAGTCGCCGCTCTTCCTCGATCTCATCGTCGTCGCCGGTCGACATGTCGCTCGGGATCATGCCGTCGGCCGCGTGGATCACGTGCACGACGTCGAACTCGAGACCCTTGGCCGAGTGGATCGTCGAGAGCACGAGCCAGTCCTCGTCGAGCAACGGCGGGCCCGCGAGATCGCCCGTCGACGACGGAGGGTCGAGCGTGAGCTCCGACAGGAACCGCGCACGAGACTCGTATCCGGCGGCGAGCGCGGCGAGCTGTTCGAGATCGCGCATACGCGCGGCCGATGCGTCATACCGCCGAGCGAGCACCGGCGCGAGGAACCCTCGCAGCCGCTCGATCTGTGCCGCCGGCGAGAGCGATGCCTCGTCGGCGCATCCGCGGAGCGCCGAACGCAGCTCCTGCACGGCATCGACGGCGCTGCGAGGCACCTCGACCGGTTCGTCGAGGAACCGCATCAGGGGCGACGCATCGTCGGCGGCCCGAACACCGATCGCCTCCATGAGCCGGCGCGCGGTCGCCGGGCCCATGCCCTCTGGAAGCTGCAGCACACGGAACCATGCCACCTCGTCGTGAGGGTTCTCGAGCACGCGCATGATCGCGAGCGTGTCCTTCACGTGGGCGGCTTCCATGAACTTCAGGCCGCCGTACTTCACGAATGGGATGTTCCGCCTGGTGAGCTCCACCTCGAGGTGATCGCTGTGATGCGCTGCGCGGAACAGCACGGCCTGCTCCTTGAGCGGCACGCCTTCCTCTCGATGGGCGAGCACGCTTTCGCACAGGGCATCGCACTGCTCGGCTTCATCGAGGCACGTGCGGAGCGTCGGCGTGAGATCGCCGCGGCGCGCCGACCAGAGCGTCTTCTCGTGGCGTTGGGGACTCAGCGCGATGACCGCATTCGACGAGGCGAGCAACGGCGGCGTCGATCGGTAGTTCTGCTCGAGCCGCACGATCGAGGACCCATGGAACCGCGAGGGGAACTCCAAGATGTTGCGTACCGTTGCGGCGCGGAACCCGTAGATCGCCTGCGCATCGTCGCCGACGACCGTCAGGTTCTGCGGCGTGCCCTCGGGTCGCATTCCCTCGAGGATGTCTGCCTGCAGCGCGTTCGTGTCCTGGTATTCGTCGACGAGCACGTGCTCGAACATCTCGGCGAGCTGTGCGCGCGTCGCCGGCGAGGTCGCGAGCGCCTTCCAGAACAGCAGCAGGTCGTCGTAGTCGAGCACGTGCTGTGCCCGCTTCCGTTCGGAATACGCGCCGAAGATCTCCCTGATGCCCTCGGCCTCGTCGAGGCACCACGGGAAGTGCCGCTTCAGCACGTCGACGAGCTTCTCGCCCGCGTTCACGGTTCGGGAGTAGATGTTGGCGAGGGTCTCCTTTCGAGGGAAGCGTCGCTCCCTTCCACTGAGCCCGAGCTCGTCGCGAAGCAGGTTCATCACGTCGGCAGCATCGGCCTGATCGAGCACGGTGAAGTCGGGCGTGAGGCCGAGGGCCCGTCCGTGCAACCGCAGCAGCCGATTCGCGACTGCGTGGAAGGTGCCACTCCATATGCGTGAAGCGTCGATGCTCACGTCAAGAGCACCGGCGAGGCGTTCGGCCCTCGAGGTCATCTCTCGAGCTGCGCGCCGGCTGAAGGTGAGCAGCAAGAGGCGCTCGGGCCGCACACCCTCACCCAGCAACCACGCCACCCGCGATGCGAGCGTCGTCGTCTTGCCCGTGCCGGCGCCGGCCACGATCAGCAGCGGTCCTCCTCCGTGCCTGACCGCTTCGAGCTGGGCCTCGTTCAGGTCGTCATCGAACATGCGTTCGAGAATGCTACACCCTTCGGCACACTCGGTGGTGTTGGTCGGACACGTGACAGGCGCGCCGTATGCAGCGAGCATGGGCGGCATGCCCACCGCCGATGCCGACGACGACTTGCCGGGGATCCGCGTGCGCCCGAATGGGCCGTATCTCGTTCGCGGCGATCTGCCGCTGGGCCGCACCGCGCAGGTCGAGACCGAGTTCGGCGAACCGGTGGGCTGGGTGCCCGATGAGCCGCTCGACCACTCCGATGGGCGCTACGCCCTCTGCCGCTGCGGAGGGTCGAACGACAAGCCGTTCTGCGACGGCAGCCACAAGACGAATGGGTTCGACGGAACCGAGACGGCCGATCGCGGCGAGATCGCCGAACGGCGCATGGAATTTCCCGCCGGTGAAGGCACGGTGAGCTTCGATCTGGCCACCTGTGAGCATGCCGGTTACTGCGGCGATCGGTTCACGAACTGGCGGCGCATGGCTCGCGAGGCTGACGACCCGGCCGTGCGCGAGCGGTTGATGCAGATGGTCAGGCTCTGCCCGTCGGGCGCCCTCGAGATGAAGCCCGACGCCGATGCAGAGCTACTCGAGCCTGCGCTGCCGGTCAGCATCGGGGTTGTTCGCGACGGACCGCTGTGGGTCCGCGGAGGCATCGAGATCACCGCCGCCGACGGCGAGACCTACGAGGTGCGCAACCGGGTCACCCTCTGCCGATGCGGTCATTCCCGCACCAAGCCGCTCTGCGACGGGAGCCACAAGCACATCGGCTTCCGCGACGGCTGAGAAGGTCCTCAGGCGCTCCGCACCAGGCCGAGACGCTCGAGCACACCGGTCGGCAGCACGTGACAGTAGGGCTGGTGGCCCGTCTGCTCGTAGTAGCGCTGGTGGTAGGCCTCGGCGGGGTAGAAGGCGCCGGCATCGGAGATCTCTGTCGCGATCGGCCGATCGAAGCTCGCCTGCGCGCGATCACGCGATGCTGTGGCCGCGACCCGCTGCTCGGGGGAGTGCGTGAATATCGCGCTCCGGTACTGCGAGCCCACGTCGGGGCCTTGGCGATCGCGCTGAGTGGGGTCATGCATCGCCCAGAACACCTCGAGAAGCTGCTCGTAGCTGACGATCGCGGGGTCGAACTCGACCTGTACGACCTCTGCGTGCCCGGTGGTCCCGGTGCAGACGAGCCGATAGCCGGGGTCCTCGACGGTGCCACCCGAGTAGCCCGAGACGGCTTCGATGACACCTGGCACCTGACGGAACACCCACTCGACACCCCAGAAACACCCGGCGCCGAACGTTGCGAGCTCGTGCATGTCGATCGAACCTCCTGATCGAAGAGGAAGCGGGCACGTACGGTCTTCGAACCTATGGTCTCAGGTTGGCCCTCATCCGTTACGCGGGGCGGTTCTGTTCGGGCCGCTACCCAGCCCGGCCGTCCTGGGTGTACGCTCCGCCGGTCCAGAGATTGAATGGAGATTCAAACTCATGAGCAACGCGAACCACTACGACGCGATCGTGATCGGCGGTGGTCACAACGGTCTGGTCGCTGCCGCCTACCTGGCGAAGCGAGGCGCCCGCACGGTGGTGCTCGAGAAGCGGCACAAGACCGGAGGTGCGGCCGACACGATGGAGCCGTGGCCCGACGAGTACCCAGGCGTCAAGGTCAACACCCTCTCGTACACGATGTCGCTCATGCCGCCGAGCGTCCGGCGCGACCTACAGTTGGAACGGTTCGGCTTCAAGCTGCTTCCACTCGGCCAGGGGTACATGCCGATGCGTGACGGCCGCTCGATCATTCAGCACACGGACGAGCAGATCACGCGCGATTCCATCGCCCAGGTGTCGAAGCACGACGCCGACGCCTACTTCGAGTTCTACGGCTGGATCGGTCGCATCGCCGGCATCCTCGGACCACTGCTCATGGAGACGCCGCCGCACGTGGGGTCGAAGAAGGTTCGAGACCTCTGGAACTTGGGCACGCTCGGCTGGAAGCTGCGCAAGCACGTCGACGAGGCGACCGTCGCCGACATCACGCGCCTGTTCACGATGAGCGCGACCGACCTGCTCGAACGGTGGTTCGAATCGCCCCAGATGAAGGGCTTCATGGCGGTCAACGGCATCATCGGCACGTGGGCAGGCCCCGATGCTCCCGGCACCGCGTACGTGCTGATGCATCACTCCGTGGGCGACATCGGCGATGGCGAGGTCGCGTCGTGGGGCTTCATGGAGGGCGGCATGGGCGCCGTCGCCACCGCATGCGAGCAGAGCGCGAAGTTCTTCGGCGCGGAGGTGCGAGTGAACGCTCCCGTGGCGAGGATCTCGACCTCGAACGGCCGTGCGACCGGCGTGGTGCTCGACGGCGGCGAGGAGATCCACGCACCGCTGGTGGTGACCGCATGCCATCCCAAGATCACCTTCCTGCAGCAGCTCGAGCGGAGCGAGCTTCCCGACTCCTTCGTGCACGACATCGAGCACTGGAAGACGCGCAGCGGCACCGTGAAGGTGAACCTCGCGATCGATCGCCTGCCGACCTTCACCGCGAATCCCGACTTCGACCCCGAGATCCATGGTGGGGCGATCGAGCTGCTCGACGACAACGAGCAGCTCGAGCAAGCGTTCCAGGAAGCGCGGGCAGGCCGGGCAGCCACGATCCCGTTCAGCGACACAGAGATCCCCACCGTGGTCGACACGACCCTCGCGCCCGAAGGCATCCACACCGTGTCGATGTTCACGCAATGGGTGCCGGCCGATTGGGCCGACGACGAGGACGATCACTCGGCGGACCTCGATGCGTATGCCGACCGGTTGATCGATCGTATGGACGATGCTGCTCCAGGATTCAAGGACTCAGTGCTCGCGCGCCAGGTGATCGGGCCCAAGCAGATGCAACAGGGATGGGACCTGATCGGTGGCAACATCTTCCACGGGGAGCTGACGGTGGATCAGCTCTTCCACATGAGGCCGGCGGTTGGCTACGGGGATTACCGAACGCCGATCGCGGGCCTGTACCAGGCCTCGAGCGCGACCCACGCGGGTGGCGGCGTCACGGGCCTTCCCGGGCACCACTGCGTCCGCGAGATCGTGCGCGACAAAGCGCTCACGTAGCGAAGCGATAGCACGACGACCAGCGCTCACGTAGCGAAGCGATAGCACGACGACCAGCGCTCACGTAGCGAAGCGCGACGACCCGCACTCAAGACCAGCGAGTGTCCTAGCGCTGGACGGATGCATCGTATGGGCGTCACCTAGGTCTTTCGGCGGGTGCGCGAAGAACCGTCGAAGGTCCTATGCGGAAACACCCCTGCGCTACCCGAAACAAGGTAACGAAGCGTCCCCAAACCTCGGGAGGGGTGAGATCGATGCGACAGTGGGAATTGATCGGCATCACCGACACGGTTCCGATCCCCCAAGCACCTCCGCCTCCGCCTCCGCACTCGCGATTCTCGAATGCGGCGACGATGGAAGCGGCAACGGAAGGGCGGCCGGTGTTCTTCTGGAGCACCGACACAGCGCTTCGAGTGCGCACGGTGACCGGCGCGGCGTCTGAGGTCGTGGGCATGCCACGCTCGAAGGTCGAGGGCCGTGACCTGATCGCGGTCTTCGGCATGGAAGGCCCGAACCTCGCGTTGCTCGACGCGCACATCGCGGCCCTCAACGGCGAGACCGCCGCGTTCACGCTCGAGGGAGCCCGTGCCACCGTTCGATGCCGGGTCGCGCCGACGCACGATGCGCTCGACCGTGTGATCGGCACCTTCTGCCTCGCGACCAAGGTCGAGCGAGTCGATCTGACCGAGGCGCTGCAACTCGCCGAGGTCGCGGTCGCCTAGCTCGACTCGCGACACCTCCCCGGCGTCCGACTGCCCGTCCGGCGCCGGGGACGGCTCCGGGACCGGCCCACCTGCCGCGTCAGTCCCGGAACGACGCCACGGCTTCGAGGGTTCTCTCCGTTTCCTCGGGGCCGTGCGCCGTGCCCAGGGTCCACATCTCGTACCCCGACGGCGGCAGCGCCACGCCACGGTCGAGCATGTGATGGAAGAATCGCCCGTACCGACCGTGATCGGCGGCGCGCGCGTCTGCGAAGTCGCGGACGGGGGCGCCGGCATCTTCTGTGAAGAACAGGCTGAACATCGATCCCGCTCGATTGATGGTGACCGGCAGGCCGGCCGATCCGAGCGAGACTTCGATGCCGTCGATGAGCGTGTCGGCGGTCGTCTCGAGTCCAGGGTAGGGATCGGCCGCACGGGCGAGGTCGAGCGCTGCGATACCGGCGGCGACGGCCACCGGGTTCCCGCTCAGGGTGCCGGCTTGGTACACGGGCCCATCGGGGGCGAGGTGCGACATGATCTCGGCCTTACCTCCGAACGCCGCGCACGGGAAGCCCCCACCCATGACCTTTCCGAGGACCGTGATGTCCGGAGTGACGCCGTAGCGCGACTGTGCTCCGCCGTATGCGATTCGGAAGCCCGTGATCACCTCGTCGAACGCCAGCAATGCGCCATGACGGTCGCAAAGGGCACGCAACCCTTCGAGGAGCCCCGTCTCAGGCGGCACCACGCCCATGTTCGCTGCGACGGGCTCGATCATCACGACCGCGATGTCACCGCCCCGCTCGTCGAACAGTGCGGCGACCGCGTCGAGGTCGTTGAACGGGGCGGTGAGGGTATCGCGCGCTGCACCCTCGGTCACCCCCGGTGATGACGGGATCCCAAGGGTCGCGAGCCCGCTGCCGCCCCCCTTGGCGAGCAGCGAGTCGGAGTGGCCGTGGTAGCAACCGTCGAACTTCACGAGCAGGTCGCGACCGGTGGCGCCGCGCGCCAGCCGGATTGCGCTCATCGCCGCCTCGGTCCCGCTGTTCACCAGCCGCGCACGATCGATACCCGGCACCGCGTCGACGATGCGTTCAGCGAGCTCGACCTCACCGAGTGTCGGCGCACCGAACGACGTTCCTCTCTCGGCCGCAGCTCTCGCTGCGTCGACGATCTCGCGGCGCGCATGACCGAACAGAAGGGCTCCCCACGATTGCACGAAGTCGATGTATCGGTTGCCGTCGGCGTCGATCAGGTAGGCACCTTCACCGCGATCGATGAACCTCGGTGTGCCCCCGACCGCTCCGAAGGCGCGAACCGGTGAGTCCACTCCGCCTGGGATGACCGCGCGGGCGCGTTCGAACAGCTCCTCGGAACGAGACACCGGATCCACGCGCAAATGGTAGCCGCGCCGGTATGAGGTCTGATCGGCGCTTCCTGTGCGTGCAACGAATTCGCACCTCGCGGGGGAGGCGAACACCCACGACGTCGTAGCGCTCGGTCAGCGGTTCTCCCCGAGCCAGCCGGCCGCCTCTTTCGCGTGGTAGGTGAGGATCATGTCCGCGCCCGCCCGGCGGATCGACGTGAGCGTCTCGAGCACACTGCGCCGTTCGTCGAGCCAGCCGTTGGTCGCCGCCGCCTTCAACATCGCGTACTCCCCGCTGACCTGGTAGGCAGCGATCGGAAAGCCTGTCTCGGCCTTCGCCCTGTGCACGATGTCGAGGTACGGCAGCGCCGGCTTCACCATCACGATGTCGGCGCCCTCGTCGATGTCTGCTCGGATCTCGCGCATCGCCTCGGCGGCGTTGGAGGGGTCCTGTTGGTAGCCCGTGCGGTCGCCGAACTGTGGCGCGCCTTCGGCCGCCTCCCGGAACGGACCGTAGAGGGCGCTCGCGAACTTCGCCGCATACGCCAAGATCGCGACATCGTGTCTCTCGCCGTCGTCGAGCGCCCGGCGGATCGCGGCGACCTGTCCGTCCATCATGCCGCTGGGCCCGACGATATGAGCGCCGGCCTCGGCCTGTGCGATGGCGATGCGCTGATACCGCTCGAGGGTGGCGTCGTTGTCGACTTCACCCCGGTCGTTCAGCACGCCACAGTGTCCGTGGTCGGTGTACTCGTCGAGGCAGAGGTCGCTCATGACGACCGCGTCGTCACCGAATTCCACTCGCAGGGCGGAGATCGCGAGCTGCGCGATGCCACTGGGATTCCACGCCTCGGACCCTTCGGGGTCCTTGGTGGTCGGCACCCCGAAGAGCATGAACGCTCGTACTCCGGTCTCGGCGGTCTCGACGGCTTCCTTCCGCAACGACTCCAGCGAATGCTGGAACTGTCCCGGCATCGACGAGATGGCCACCGGCCCGTCCATCCCCTGCTTGCAGAACAGCGGCATGATCAGGTCGTCGGCGTGCAGCCTGGTCTCACGGACCAACGCTCTCATCGCCGGGGTACGGCGCAGGCGCCGGAACCGCTGCTCGGGGAAGCTCATCGTTGCAGCGTAGCGGCGGCGGGGCCCGTCACGCCAACGACGTTCAGGGCGTCAGCACTCGCTCGAGTGCCTCGACCAGTCCATCGACCGTGTGCGGAGTGGCCACGGCGTGCACGATGAATCCGTGGGCGCGTGCTTCCTTCGCCGTCACAGGCCCGATGCAGACGACTTTCGGAGACCCCTTCACGGTTCCGAGCGCGCCCACGAACCCGCGCACGGTCGACGCGCTCGTGAACGTGACGGCGTCGACGACGCCCGATCGCAGCGCCTCGCGGGCTTCGACCGGCAGGGACCGGGGCATGCGGGTGCGGTAGGCGTCGACGCGGGTCGGTGACCATCCCTTCTTCTCAAGGGCGACCTCGAGCCCGTCGGGTGCGATGTCGGCGCGCGCGCAAAGCACCCGCCCGACACCGCGGGGGAAGGCCCGGCCAAGTCCCGCGGTCGTGAACGTGGTCGGGACGAGATCTGGGTCCCGACGGGCCCACCGGCGGAACTCCCTCGCCGTGCCGCCACCAATCGCGGCGACCTTCGTTGTGCCCACCGCCCGCGGCCCGTCGAGGCGGTCAGCAAGCATCGCGACGGTAGCCCGGCTGGTCAGTGTGAGCCACGTGAACGCGCCGGTCTCGAGCTCGTGAAGGGCCGCTGTCAGCGCGGCCGATCGCGCCGGCACGATCTCGATCGCGGGAGCGACGATGGGGCGGGCACCGCGGCGTCGCAGCGCAGCCGCGAGCCAGGCCGACTGGTCGGCCGGCCTGGTGACGAGCACCGTCCGACCCTGAAGCGGCCTGCTCAACCGGCCTCGGCCTCGTCGAGGATGCGCTCTGCTCCCTGGTCGATCAGCTCCTTGGCCGCCGCAGTGGCCGCGTCTTCGGGGGTTCCTCCTTCAGACTCCGCCCGCAGCACCGTGGTGCCGTCGGGCGTGGCAACGATGGCCGAGAGCGAGATCGATTCCACACCGACGATCGCGTGCGCCCCCAAAGGAAGCGCACACCCACCGCCCAACCGCCACATCAGCGACCTCTCGGCATCGAGAGCTCGGTGGCTCGGTGCATGATCGAGCGGCGCCACGGCCGCCATGGCGTCATCGTCGTCGTCGCGAGTCTGCACGGCCAGGCAGCCCTGGCCGGGGGCGGGCACCATCATCGCGAGGGGGAGCGCTCGGGCGTGCTCGGGCTCGAGTCCGAGACGATGCAGGCCTGCGGCAGCCAGCACCGCCGCATCGACCTCACCTTCGGCGACCTTACGAAGACGCGTCTGTACGTTGCCACGCAAGTCGACGACTTCGAGCCCCGGGAACCCGGCGAGGAGTTGGGCTCGGCGCCGCAGGCTCGACGTGCCGATCAACGCACCCGGCGGCAGCGAGGCAGCATCGCGGCTCACCAGCACGTCGGACGGATCCTCGCGTTCGGGTACAGCGGCGATCGTGAAGCCCTCGTCGTCCTCAGCGGGAAGATCCTTGGCAGAATGCACTGCGATGTCGATGTCGCCGGCCTCCAGCGCATCGAGGATCGTGTCGATCCAGAGCCCCTTGAGCCCCTGTGGGGAAGCAACCGCAGAAGCGCCCTCGTCGCCCGAGGTGCTCATGGGAACGATGTCGGCGAGCACACCGGTCGCCTCCAAACGGATGCGGATCTCCTCCGCTTGGGCGAGCGCGAGCGGCGAGCGACGGGTCCCGATGCGCAGCACGCTCACGACGAAGGGTCGGTATCTTCGTCGATGCCGAGCAACTCCGCCAGCACTCGAGCGTGGCCCCCGTCGACTCCGGGCTCCGAGCGCTCCTTCAGTTCGACGATCGGGTCGTGCAACAGCTTGGCGGTGATGCCTCGCGCGAGGGCTTCGACGGCCTCTCGCTCGTCGGGGGTGAGAGATGCGAGCCGCGACGCCTGCCGCTGCATCTCTAACCGCGCGACCTCGTCGCCACGGCGACGCACCGCTCGGATCAGGGGGCCGAGCTCATCGCCACGGCGGCGCATCATGTATCGATGCGTCTCGCCCGCCACGATCTCGTGGGCCCGGGCGATGTCAGCATCCGTCGTGGCATCGGTCTCGGCCAGACATTCGCGGATCGAGACGATGTCGATCACGCTCGCGCCGTGGAGATCGGCAGCCCCAGGCTCGACATCGCGCGGCACGGCGAGGTCGAGCAGCACCAGCGGACGTCCGTGACGAGCCGACAAGGCATCGGCGACGGCCGAACGGTGGATCACCAGACCCCCCGCGCCGGTCGCACTCACCACGAGATCGGCGTGACGCAAGGCCTCGGGCAGGCTGCCGAGCTCGCCGTGCTCGGCGCCGGTCCGGCTGGCGAGGGCTTGCGCGTGCTCGAGCGACCGGTTCAGGATGCGCACTCTGCGCATGCCGCGCCCGCGCAGATGCTTCACCGCGAGCGCAGCCATGACGCCGGCGCCGACAACGACCACGTCGCGCTCGGCGAGGCCACCCGCCGCCGTGTCTGCGAGGTCGGCGCCGAGTGACACGAAGGTGTCGGGCGCGGCTCCGAGCGAGGTCTCCTGCCGAACCCTGCGCCCGGCACGCGCCGCGGTGTGGAACAGCGCCGTGAGCGCCGGGGTCGCGGCGCCCTCTGCGCCGGCGCGCCGTAACGCCTCACGCACCTGCGCGTGGATCTGCGTCTCGCCGAGCACCATGGAGTCGAGACCCCCTCCGACCGAGAACAGGTGATCGGCCGCATCTCGCTCCCAATGGGCGTAGAGAGGCTCGGCGATCTCCTCGGCTGCGATCTCTCGCGTCTCGGTCAGCAGACGCTTCAGCGCCAAGAAACCCGAGTGGTAACTCGCCACGTCTCCGTAAACCTCTACCCGGTTGCAGGTCGAGAGGATGACCGCCCCGTCGAGGCCATCGAGGTCGGCGGCGACCCGATAGGCCTTGGTCAAGTCGTCGTCAGCGAAGGCGAGCCGCTCCAGCAGCTCGATCGATGCTCGACGGAAGGAAACCCCGAGGGTGAGGATGGCCATGGCAGGTAGGTCCGGAATCGTATCGCCGCATGTTGCGGCGTGTCTCCCGGCCGGATCCGCCCGTCACTCGCCGAAGCGCAGAGGTTCGAAGGGGACAGGATCGAAGGGAGACCGCTCGCCGGCGATCTGCGCGGCGACGAGCTGTGCAGTGCCGGCACCCAGGATCACGCCTTCGGATCCGTGACCGGTCGCCACGTGCAAACCTTCGCGCACGGCGCCGACGAGGGGCCGCTCGTCGGGCGTGAGCGGCCGCAAGCCCCACCACGACGACTGCACGGCGGCGTCTGCGATCTCGGGCACGAGCCCGGTCGCCGCCGCGAGCAGCCGGCCCACGATCTGCTCTTGGGGCGGCTCGGGAGAGAGCCAGATCTGGCGGGTCGACCCGATCACGATGGTCCGTCCATCGCGATGCGGGTGCAACAGCGATCCGATCTCGCTGCGCGGCTCGCCCTCGCTGATGACCTCCGACGATGAGGGCCACGCGGGGGCCGCGCCCTCACGCAGACGAGCATGAGGCCCGGGCGCCTCGACCAGATGTGTGAGCAGTTGCTGCTTCATGGGAGCGACCCGGACTAGCCACCCGCGGGCGCCGATGATCGGGAGGTGCACGCCGGCCTGCTCCAGGAGCGGCGACGTCCACGGTCCGGCCGCCACGATCGTGGTGGCGGCCTCGATCATGCCGTCGTCGGTCACCACACCTCGGACCCGGTCGCCTGCGAGGGTGAGGCCTCGAGCATTGGAGTGGTGGCGTATGTCCGCCCCGCGCTCGGCGGCTGCCAGCGCGAGCGTGACCGTGAGCGCGCCGGGATCGAGCCGGTACCCGCTGTGAACGAGCCAGGCGCCGGCGACGTTGCGGGTGAGCCCTGGCTCGGCGTCGCGGATGTCGGCGGGCCCGGAGATGTCGTCGACCGAGAAGCCGTGCCTCTCAGCCCGGGCGACGGTTTCCTCTGCCACCCGCACCTCGCGGGCATCCATGGCGGCGAGCACGGTACCCACGGGCGTTCCGTCGAGCCGGACGTCGAGCGGCGAGTCCGTGGCGATGCGCTGGTACATCTCGAGACTCGCGCGAGCCATCGGCATGTTCACGTCGTCGTCGGGAAGCACCCACAGGCCTTGATTGCGGCCCGACGCATGCGCCGCGAGGTGGTCACGTTCAACCAGGGTCACCGAGGCGCCTCGCGAAGCCAGCTCGTACGAGCATGCGGCGCCGATGATGCCGCCTCCCACGATCACCACGTCGGGCATCGCGCGAAGCGTACCCGCGAGCCCACAGGCAGCGCCGCTAGAATCATCGACGGAGACGTGCCTGAGAGGCCGAAAGGAGCCGCCTGCTAAGCGGTTAGGGGGGTAACACTCCCTCGTGAGTTCGAATCTCACCGTCTCCGCGGGCTCGATGTCGATCTGCCGGCTAGCAATCGGTGCGAAGCGGCAACGGATCGGGCGGCCGAGGCTCTTGTGTGAAATCGAAGTCGTACGAGAGGTTCTTCGCCGACCGATCACGCCCGGTGAGCCGTCCGAGCCGCCAGTTGTCCTCGATGAACCGCAGCACGCTCGAGAACTCTCCGAGGCGATGATCGATCACACCCTTCAGCGCATAGGGCGAGATCACGAGCAAGGGGACCCGTATGCCGAACCCGAAGTCGTCGACCTGCGGCGGCGCCACGTGATCGTAGAAGCCGCCGTAGTCGTCCCACGTCACGAAGATGGCAGTGTTCTTCCACATCGGGCTCCGCATGATGGCGTTGATCACCTGCGTGGACCAGTTCTCGCCGGCGCAGAAGCTGAACTGCGGATGCTCCGAGACCTCGTACCGAGGTGAGATCCAGGTGATCGGGGGCAGTCGATCCCTGTCGATATCAGCGATCAAGCGGTCGACAGGAAGGATGTGCTCCTTCCACTGGCGCGTTTCCCGGATGTGACCGATCGCGGCGTAGGCCGACCAGATGTAGCCGAGCTGGTCAGGTTCGGCGGCGTAGTACGCCCAATCGATGCCGGCGTCGTTCAAGAGGTCGCCTTCGGTCCGGAACTCGAAGCACGGCCGTACTTGTCGTTCCTTGCCTTCGCTGTCGACGACCGTCACGGTCTGCCCCTTGGGCGCGTCGCATCCGAACGTGTTGCTGGAGCGGAAGGCACCATGCCTTCGGGGGTTGTCGTGTGCGCCACCCGACTGCGCCGCGATGGTGTACAGGTGGTTCGGGAACGACGGCCCCTGGGCGGAGGAGAAGAACCGATCCGCGAGGACGAACTTCTCGGCCCAGTGCCAGTAGTTCGGAAGCTGCGACCGCCTGAGCTGCGTGTAGGCCCACCGATCTGTGGTGGCGTCCTGGTTGAACCCGTCCATCTCACCGTGATTCCATGCCGCAAGGGAGCACTCGTAGCAGTGGGCGATGTCCTCGGAGCCGATGCTTCCGTCGGTTCCCCGGGTGAGTGGTCGTCGCTTGCCGTCGTCGAAGCCGAACGAGACGCCGTCGGCACCCGGGAACGTGCCGAAGAGGTTGTCGAAGGTTCGGTTCTCCTTGACCAGGAACACGACATGCTTGATCGGCCACACCGTGCCGGAGCGGCTGTCGGGTTCGGTTGTGGGAGACGATGCAGGAGCGGACGCCCTCGGTGACGAAGGCGTGATCGTCGCGGAGACCGACGGCCGGGAGGGTCCGCCGTCGCAGCCCGACGCGAGGAGCACCAGGGCGAAGACCGACACGACCCCTCGGGGGCCACCGAGGGCCCGATGTGGCATCACCATTCGTGAGAGGTGACGCGATCGAGCCTTCGAGGGTTCCCTCGGTCAGCCCGCGAGGGCGTCCTTCGCCTTCGGCACGGTCTGGTCCGCCTTCACCCTGTACCAGGCCTCCTGCACCCGGCCCCGCTCGTCGATCAGGAACGACGATCGGGTGAGGCCGATGTACGTCTTGCCGTAGAGCTTCTTTTCGCCCCAGGTTCCCCATTCCTCGGCGACGGAGTGGTCCGTGTCGGCGAGGAGCGGGAAGCCGAGCGAGAACTTCTCGTCGAACGCGAGCTGTTTCTCGGGCCGGTCAGGAGATATGCCCACGACATCGACGCCCAGCTGCGCGAACTCTTGACGATGGTCGCGAACGTCGCACGATTGCGTGGTGCATCCGGGGGTGTCGGCTTCCGGGTAGAAGTAGACGAGCAGCTTCCGTCCCTTGAAGTCCTCGAGCCGAACGGTCTCGCCGTGCTGGTCGCTCAGTGCGAACGTGGGAGCGGCGTCTCCTGCCTCGAGTTTCGTCATGCCGGACAGCCTGGCACGACACGCCGTAACCGTCAGTCGGGCGCCGACCGGGGCCTAAGCCCACGGGGGTGCAGGTGAGCGCACACCCAACGATGCAGGGGCGTACGTGTTCGGCAGGTCAAGGTGGCCGTCCCACCAGCCGGCTGTGTGGATCAGAGGGATCGCATGCGGTTGTTGCGAGCGTTGTGCTCCACCTCGGCGAGCCCCATCACCTCGAGCACCGGCGGCACGTAGTTCCCGAATCGACCGCGAAGGCCCTTCTTGAGTCCGTACCACCCGCCGACCGGATTGTCGGGGTCGCGTGCCCACGCCTCGACGGTGCCTTCCTTCGCGGGCTTCTGCTCATCGGCACTACCGAGCGGCACCCAGTCGCCACGCTCGACGAGCATCGTGCGCAGATCCTCGATCGCTCGAAGGTGGTACCGGAGCTCAGTCGAGCCCACGGTGCACACGAGCGCCGGAGGATCAGCATCGGGATCCCGGACCATCTGGAACTCGCCCTGAAGGCTCGGCGTCTGCAGAACCCAGGGATCGTCCGATGTCCCGCTCCCCTTCACCGTAGAGGTCATGGGCAACGTTAACCCCTGGTGACGGTGTGGTCGAGCCAGCCATTCCCATCCGCTCCCGGTCTGGTGGGAGGCGGTGGATGAGGTTGAGAGGAGAACCAGGCGAGCCGGGAGGGCTGAACGGGGAGGGGCTCGACGGGCCCCTCCCCTTCGCCGGCGTCAGCAGCAGCCCGACGGGCAACAATCCTCGGGGCAGCACGGCTCGTTCATCAAGCACCCCTCCTTTCGAGTAATCGATGGGCGTCGATACGTTGACAGATGAATCGACTGCCGTCAATATATTCCCATGAGAGAGATCGCCGTCATCGATGCCGAATGTTGCCCCCAAGTCCTCGCCGCTCCCCTGGGTGAGGACGAGGCCGACCGACTCGCGGCGGCTCTGCGGGTCCTCGCGGACCCGGCGCGGCTGCGCTTGTTGAGCTTGATAGGCGCGAACCCGAATGGTGAGGCGTGTGTCTGCGATCTCACGGCCCCGATCGGGTTGTCACAACCGACCGTGAGCCATCACCTGAAGGTGCTGACGGAGGCTGGTCTCCTGGGTCGGGAGCAACGCGGCCGGTGGGTCTTCTACTGGCTCCAGCCCGAGCCGATCGAGCTCCTCCGATCGGCGCTCGCGGAGCCGATCGAGCCATCGAGAGGGAGGAAGGCAGGATGAGCGAGCTTCGGGAGCGTGTCCGGGATCGCTACGCCGTTGCCGCGAAGGCGGTGGAGGACGGCTTTGCAGCGAACGACTGGGATGAGGATGAAGCGGGATGTTTCGAGCCCGGCAAGGGCTTGGGCCACGTGCTGTACGACCGGACCCAAAGGGCAGGATTGCCTGATGACGCCGTCCTCGCGAGCCTTGGATGTGGCAACCCGACGATGGTCGCTGACCTGCATGAGGGCGAGACCGTCCTCGACCTCGGCTCGGGAGGCGGGATCGACGTCCTCCTTTCGGCGACGCGGGTTGGCCCGGACGGCAAGGCATACGGCCTCGACATGACTGACGAGATGCTCGCGCTGGCCAAGGCGAACGCTGCGAAGGCCGAAGCGACGAACGTCGAGTTCCTGAAGGGCTACATCGAAGACATCCCTCTCCCGGATGCATCCGTCGACGTCGTCATCTCCAACTGCGTGATCAATCTGTCGACCGACAAGACGAGGGTGCTCGAGGAGATCTTCAGAGTGTTGCGTCCCGGTGGACGAGTCGGCGTCAGCGACGTCGTTGCGGCAGACGGTCTGAGCGAAGCCGAACGCGCCACACGCGGGAGCTACGTCGGGTGCATCGCTGGGGCGCTGACGATGTCTGAGTACTCCGAGGGCCTGATGCGCGCGGGGTTCACAGATGTCGGCATCGACGTGACCCACGAACTCGCCGAGGAGATCTACGGAGCGAACATCCGAGCGACGAAGGCCACAGCCTGAGGGGATCGGCGTGAAGGAAGTCCCTGAGGTCCTCTTCGTGTGCGTACACAACGCCGGACGCTCCCAGATGGCAGCGGCATTGCTCGACCATCACGCGCAGGGTCGAGTGCAGGTACGATCGGCCGGAAGCACTCCCGCCGATGAGATCAACCCGGCCGTCATCGCGGTCATGGATGAGATCGGCCTTGATCTCTCGAAGGAGTTCCCGAAACCGCTCACCACCGAAGTCGTCCAGGCTGCTGATGTCGTCATCACGATGGGATGCGGCGACGCCTGCCCGATCTTCACCGGCAAGCGTTACCTGGACTGGGAGCTACCCGACCCAGCAGGAAAGTCCGTCTCAGAGATACGACCGATCCGCGATGAGATCGACGGCCGCGTCAGGCTCTTGGTGGACGAACTGGTTGGCCCCTCGGGGCAAGGACGCCTGCTCGACAGGGGATCAGTCGAGTGAGCAATCGTAGGGACCCTCCGCTGGCGGATGAGGGTCGCTACCCTCGAGTGCCCATGCGAACACGAAGGCGAGAGCGTCGATGTCACAGTCGGACAGGATCGGTTCCCCCAGATCGGGCCAGCCATATCCCATCAGGTCGATGCTCTCGAGCAGGTTGGTCGCGTGCCCAAGTCCAAGCGCATGTCCGATCTCGTGGAGTGTCACCCATCCGAGGTACTCGGGTTCGTAAGGATCGCGCTCGAGGCTTGGGGGAAGGTCGGAACGCACGAGGATGTTCGGGCATCCATGGGCGCCGCAGATCGCGTACCCGCCGAAGACAACACCGCCGGCACGTGGGACGTAGTGAACGACGATGTCGGCAGCCTGCTGGGGATTGTTCCCGGACCCCGTGACATCCGTCAGGGTGATGAGTCCGTCGAAGCAGGAAAGCAGGACGTCGGACCAGGTCTCGATGGCACCATGGATCGCCCTCACCTGCTTGTTGGTCGCTTTCGGGTGGGCTTGGACCGCGATCGTCAGGTCCGTGTGATCCCACCAGTACCCGGGGTAGTAGTTGCTCAGTATCTCGAGTGCCTCGGCATCAGACTCGGGCAGCCTGCAGGTCGGCGCGGTGATCTCGGCCGGCCGGCTGCGGTGGTTCGCCAGCGCCGAACTGGGTGACAGGAATGCAATGGCCAGGGCCGTGATGACGAGCGAGCGAAACCTCATCCGATGTCTCCTCCATTCGTGATGGGTTCCCTGCCAGAACAGCCAACTGGGTGTAGCCGGCCGGGGGGACCAACTCATCCAATCAACATGCCCCTCGCCTGCCTGTCGTGTCAAGCGGCCAAAGTCGCCGCCGGCCCTCCGGGCCCAGGGGCTGTCAGATGCTCAGCCATGGCCGAGACCTCCTCCGACCGGTATGCTGCGCTGCCAGGCACAACGCGCCCCTAGCTCAGTCCGGATAGAGCGTCTGACTACGGATCAGAAGGTCGGGGGTTCGAATCCCTCGGGGCGCGCGTTCATCAGCGCGGCTCCGCAGCGAGGGGTATCCCACGCAGCCGGGAGCGTATGGTGCACGTCATGAGCACGTCCACCATCATCCGCCCCGCCTTCAGTAAGTGGCCCTGGTACAACAAGCTCCTCAGCGATTCCGTCGGGGCGATGACCGAGGAACATCTCGCTATCAGCCTCTCGCCCGAACGCTGGCCGATCTGGGCGAGCATAGGCCACGCCGCCTGTCAGCGAGTGTTCTGGCTCTGTGACTTCGCCGGCGAGCCAGGCGCAGAGGCAACGCGCTTCACGAACGCCGCGTACGACTGTCCGGGAGACGACGACCTCGAGCACGTGCTCGACGCCCGGCAGCTCGTCGAGGCGCTCGAGTCAACCTTCCGCATCGTCGAGGGCTGCCTCGACCGATGGACCCTGGACATGCTCGACGAGGAGATCCGTCGCGCATGGGGCGATGAGGAGCGCACATACACCCGCGGCTCGGTGATCCAGCGGGTCTTCAGCCACGACGTCTACCACGTCGCTGAGCTGAACGAGACGCTCGGGCTCTCGGGGCTGCCGCAGATCGACCTCTGGGACTGAGGGATCGGGAAGGTCGACAGCGTGAGGGCCTCGGAACCGTGAGCCAGTTGCATCGACTCGGTGTCGTTCGTCCGCTCGCGATCCGCGATTTCCGTCTGCTGTGGATCGGCATGACGGTCTCGATGGTCGGCGACGGCATCTACGTCGTGGCGATGGCGTTGCAGGTGTTCGAGATATCGGAAGGCCCGAGCGCTCTGGCCATGGTGGGACTCGCCTGGAGCGCTCCACAGGTCGTGCTGATGCTCGCGAGTGGCGCCCTCTCCGACCGGCTGGATCGGCGCCGGCTCATGATCGCCGGCGACCTGATCCGACTCGGAACGATCAGCGCGATCGGCCTGCTGTCGATCGCCGGTGAGCTGACGATGCCCCTGCTCCTCGGGCTCGTGGTCTTGTTCGGCGCCGGACAGGCGATCTTCCAACCGGCGTTCTCGTCGATCCTTCCGACGATCGTGCCGGAGGACCTGCTCGTCGAGGCGAACTCCCTCGCGCAGATCGTTCGCCCCGCTTCGATGTTGTTCCTCGGCCCTGTCATCGGTGGTGTCTTGAGCGGACTCATCGGCGTGGGTGGTGCCTTCCTCGTCGACGGCGTCACGTTCGCTTGGTCGGCAGCGATGATCTTCTCGATCCGAACCAGGCACGTCTCGAACGAAGGCGAATCAGCGGGTCTATGGGCCGAGATCGGCGAAGGCATCCGGTACGTGCGCGGTCAGACGTGGATCTGGGCAGCCTTGGTCGCCGCCACCGTGAGCCTGCTCTGCGTCTGGGGACCGTGGGAGGTGCTGGTGCCCTACGTGGTGACGAACGATCTTCACGGCGACGAGATCGCGCTCGGACTCGTATTCGGCGCAGGCGGCCTCGGATCGGTGCTCGTCGGCCTCACGATGGGTCAGCGGGGAACCCTGCCGCGCCGTCCGCTCACCATCATGTACGTGGCATGGGCCGTTGGCATGCTGATGACCGCAGGCTTCGGCGTGGCGACCGCGATCTGGCAGGCGATGGTGTTCGGCTTCATCGCGGAAGGATCGATCGCGCTGCTGGTCGTGCTCTGGTACACGATGCTGCAGCGCCTCGTCCCCCGGCATCTGCTCGGACGCGTGATCAGCCTCGACTGGATGATCTCGATCGCGGGGGTGCCGCTCTCGTTCGCGATCGTCGGACCGTTGGCCTCGGCCTTCGGCGTCGATGCCACGCTGATCGGCGCGGGTGTGCTCGGCGCGGTCATCACGATCGCGTTCATGTTCGTTCGCGGAGCGCGAGATCCGGAGCGCGACGGACGGCTCGCCGAGCCGGAGGCAGTCCCAGGGCGTACAGCGGCCTCGACGTAAACTGGCGCGCATGGAATACACCCACGTCGGACGACTCGGGCTGGTCGTCTCACGTCTCTGCCTCGGCACCATGAACTTCGGGCCGCACGCGTCCGAACCCGATTCGCTCACGATCATGGACGCGGCGATCGCCAACGGCATCAACTTCTTCGACACGGCCAACGTGTACGGGCGCCACCTCGGTGTGGGGGCGACCGAGGAGATCATCGGACGCTGGGTGGCCAAGGGGGGTGGTCGCCGCGACAAGGTCGTGCTGGCCACGAAGGTGTACGGCACGATGGGGGACTGGCCCAACGAGGCGCGCCTGTCGAAGCTCGCGATCGTTCGCCAATGCGAGGAGTCGCTTCGCCGCCTCGGCACCGATCGAATCGACCTGTATCAGATGCACCACATCGACCGCAACGCGTGGTGGGACGAGATCTGGGAAGCGATGGAGCAGCTGAAGCGCACCGGCAAGATCCTCTATGTTGGCTCATCGAATTTCGCCGGTTGGCACATCGCGCGCGGCAACGAGATCGCACGCGACCGCGGTTCGCTCGGCCTCGCGACCGAGCAGTCGCTGTACAACCTGAGCGCCCGCACGCTCGAGCTCGAGGTGATCCCGGCGGTGCAGGAATACGGGATGGGGCTTATCCCGTGGAGCCCTCTGTCGGGTGGCTTGCTCGCGGGTGCACTGAGGAAGGTCGGCGAAGGCCGTCGCGACACCGAGTACATGCGCGGCGAGATCGAAGCGAACCGCTCGAAGCTCGAACCATGGGAAGCGCTCTGCGCCGAGCTCGGAGAAGATCCTGCGCACGTCGCGCTGGCGTGGTTGCTGCACCAGCCGGCCGTCACCGCGCCGATCATCGGCCCGCGCACCGAGGAGCAGCTGTTGCACGCGATGCATGCCCTCGACATCAAGCTCGACCACGAGGTGCTGGCGAAGCTCGACGAGATCTTCCCGGGTCCCGGGGGTCCCGCGCCTGAGGCCTACGCCTGGTAGGCGGGTGGCCTCGCCTCGGCCCGCGCCAACAGCACCTCTTCGGTCTCGGCGTCGAGCGGCACATCATGGGTGAGGCGCAGGTAGAGATCGCGCAGGAACCACACGAGCACGATCACCAAGATGGGATGCCCGATCGCCAGGTCGACGTGCATCCAATCAGGAAGCCGGAAGTTCTCGGTCGTGAGCTGCGCCGTGACGAGCGCGATGAACGAGAGTTCGAGCGTGCGACGAGGCACTCGTGGAAGCGCCCAGGCCACCGGCAGCATCCAGGCGAAGTACCAAGGGAACAGCGTGGGCGAGAACAGCATCATGAGCAGGAAGGACCACCCCCACGCGGCCGCTAGGAACGAGACCGATCCCTCGCCCGCGTGGCGCACCACCTGGCGCATGATCGTGAAGAGTCCGGCAGCGAGTGCCGCGAACATGCCGATCCGCGCGACCACCACTCCTGCCGTGCCGCCGAGATCTCCCGCGACCACTGTTCCCACTCCCTCGAAGAGGCGCTCGACCAATGCGGGTGGCGCGATCCACGAGTCGTGTTGCATCAGATCCATCATGCCCAGGGTGGGGTTCGACCGCTGCATGAACGGCACGACGGCGATGAACGCGATGCCCAGAGCGGTGCAGATATGGGCGCCGGCGACCTTCCAGCGGCGTGACGGCTCGGCGCGGGTGACCACGTACGCGATCAGGAGCGCGAGTGGCACGGCCGCCGAGATCTTCACCAATGCTCCGACGCTCAGCACGACCGTTGCGGGCAGTTCCCGCTGAGTGGCGACGAGGTAGATCGCCGCCGCCACGGCAAGCATCACGAGCACATCGACATGCCCACCCCCGACGGTGTGGAACAGCACCACCGGATTGAGCCCGAGCATCGCGGCCGCATACGCCTGCCGGCTCGGCCGCACCCTTCCCACGAGCCGAACGACGAACCAGAGCGACCCGAGACTCGCCGCCACCGCCACGGCCCGGAACGCCTCGATGACATCGACCAACCCGCGGAACACCGCGGTGATCGCGGCGGCGAGCCACACGAAGACCGGCCCGTAGACCGAAGGGGTGTCGCGCCAGCCGTCCCAGACGAACCGTGAGATGTCGTTGGCGGGGAAGTCGGCCGGCGTGCTGACATAGGGGTTCTGACCGTACCGACTCAAGATGCGCCCGTAGATCGCATAGCTGAAGACATCGCGCGAGAGGAGCAGCGGCAACAGCAGCACCACGAAGTGGTAGATCAACGCGAGGGTGACGACCGTCTTGGTGGACACGTCGCCTCTTTCAGCCGACCAGAGCAGAAGCAAGAAGGCGACCCCCGCCGCGATCATCGCGATGAAGCCGATCCCGATCAACATGCCATGCGGCAGCCGGTCGAGGAACAGCACGTGAGCGATCACGCCGAATGGCCCGTTGCCTTGGCTCTCGGGTAACACGGGGTGGAACGGCGAGCTGGGCGTGGCGGAGATGAGCGCCACGGCAGTGAAGGTCGCGATCGATGCCCTGACGGCGCGGCCGCCTGTGAGCCATCCGTCCACCGTGCGCTGCAGGGCCTGTACTCGAGACATGTGCGCCCGAGCTTACGCGAGGTGGTCAGCTCCGCGCTATGCCGAGGGCAGCCTCTATCTCGTTGGCGGCGGCGATGACGGCCGGGGCATAGCGTTTCGCACCGATCCGCGAGACGCGTGAGGTCGGACCCGAGATCGAGACGACGGCGATCAGTTCCTCGTGTCGGCCGAGGACCGGGACGCTGAGCGAGCCCACGCCTCTTTCTCGCTCGCCGGCGCTCGACGCCCAGCCCCGGCGGCGGGCTGTGGCGAGCTGCTGGCGGAGCCTGCCCCCGACGGGGGTCTCCGGGGTGATCGCTCGGGCTCGCGCCACGAGCTCGCTGCGGGCTGGTTCAGCCGTCCACGCCATGAACACCTTGCCCGCTGAGCCTGCCCAGACGGGCAGCTCGGCACCGATCTGCACGAAGGTCCTCAGCTCGTTCGACGATTGGACGCCGTCGACGCAGATCCGTCCCTCGAGCGATCGCACGTAGAGCTGGGCGCTTTCACCGGTGATCTCCGCCAAGCGCTCGAGCACCGGATGTGCGACCGCACGAAGACTCGGTTCCTGCATCGCGGCGCCCGCGATCTGCAGCAGGCGCGGCCCGAGGCGGTATCCCCATCCCCCGATCTGCTCGATCAGGCCGTGTTGCTCGAGGGAGTTGAGGAGCCTGTGTGCCGTCGTGCGAGGCAGCCCCGTGGCTGCCGCGACTGCCGCGTGCGACCGAGCGCCGTGCTGGACCGCATCGACAACGGCGACGCAGCGGTCGACCACGCCGACGGCGGTCTCGGCGATGTCGCGGCTTCCATGGGCATCTGTTACCTTCATGTTCCATATATCGGTATCACAGTTCCACATCGTGGAACAACGTCCGAGGACCACACCAGAGGCTCCTCGAGAGCACGGAGGACCGAGCGCATGCCCGAGAGCTCACCGCAGACGTTGGCGGAGAAGGTATGGGAACGCCATGTCGTTCATCGTGCCGAGGGCGAGCCCGATTTGCTCTACGTCGACCTGCACCTCGTGCACGAGGTGACGAGCCCACAGGCGTTCGAGAGCTTGCGCATGCACGGTCGCACGGTCCGTCGCCCCGACCTCACCGTCGCCACGATGGACCACAACGTGCCCACGACCGAGGGACCGGTGACCGACGAGATAAGCGCGAGGCAGATGCATGCCCTGCAGACCAACGCTGACGAGTTCGGGGTCACGCTCTATCCCTGGGGAGGGGCCGGGCAGGGCATCGTGCACGTGATCGGACCAGAGATGGGCTACACCCAGCCCGGCATGACGATCGTTTGCGGCGACTCCCATACATCGACCCACGGTGCCTTCGGTGCGCTCGCGTTCGGCATCGGCACGAGCGAGGTCGAGCACGTGCTCGCGACGCAGACGCTTCCCCAACACCCCGCCAAGACCATGGCCGTGACCGTCGAGGGAGAGCTTCCGGAGGGTGTGAGCGCGAAGGACATCATCCTCGCCATCATCAACCGCATCGGCACGAGTGGCGGCGTCGGCCACGTGATCGAGTACCGGGGCACCGCAATCAGGGCGCTGTCGATGGAAGGTCGCATGACGATCTGCAACATGTCGATCGAAGGTGGGGCGCGCGCCGGTATGGTCGCACCGGACGACACGACGTTCGCCTACGTCGAGGGTCGCCCCCACGCGCCCACGGGTTCCGACTGGGAAGCCGCGCTCGACGATTGGCGCTCGTTGCCGAGCGACCTGGACGCGACCTTCGACGCCGAGGTCGAGCTCGACGCGACCTCTCTCAAGCCGTTCGTGAGCTGGGGCACGAATCCTGCCCAGTCGGTGACGATCGACCAGGTCGTCCCCGAGCCCGACAGCTTCGCCGAGCCGGCCAAGCGCGACGCGGCCTCGAGGGCGCTCGCGTACATGGACCTCACGCCCGGCACGCCCATGCGCGAGATCCGACCCGACACGGTGTTCCTCGGCTCGTGCACGAATTCGCGCATCGAGGATCTGCGGCTCGCGGCAGAGGTCGTGGGTGGGCGGAAGGTCGCCTCGAACCTGCGAGCACTGGTGGTTCCTGGCAGCGTTGCCGTGAAGATCCAAGCCGAACGGGAGGGCCTCGACGTGGTATTCACCGAGGCCGGGTTCGATTGGCGCGGAGCAGGCTGCTCGATGTGCCTGGGCATGAACCCCGATACCCTTGCCCCTGGCGAGCGCAGTGCGAGCACGAGCAACCGCAACTTCGAGGGGCGCCAGGGAAAGGGTGGGCGCACCCATCTGGTGAGTCCCGCCGTCGCCGCCGCCACCGCGGTGCTCGGTCGGTTCGGAACTCCGGACGAGCTTCCGGTCAGGCAGGTGGTGTGAACCGATGGAACCGATCGCCGTCATCGAAGGCACGGCCGTGCCGCTGGATCGATCCGACGTCGACACGGACCAGATCATCCCTGCCCAGTACCTGAAGCGCATCGAGCGAAGCGGATTCGGACCCTTCCTGTTCGACGAGTGGCGCAAGGATCCGGGGTTCGTGCTCAACGATCCCCGGTTCGACGGGGCGAGCATCTTGATCACGGGCGCGAACTTCGGAAGCGGCTCCAGCCGAGAGCACGCCCCCTGGGCGCTCGAGGACTACGGGTTCCGCGCCGTGATCGCACCGAGCTTCGCCGACATCTTCCGCAACAACTGCTTCAAGGTCGGGGTGCTGCCGATCGAGTTGCGAGCCGAGTCGGTTCGAGCCCTCATGGACGCCGTGCTCGATGACCCCACCACCCGTATCGTGGTCGATCTGCCCGGTCGCGCCGTGCGGGCCCCAGGGCTCGACGAGTCGTTCGACATCGACGAGTTCACCCACTGGCGCCTGATCGAGGGCCTCGACGACATCGGCTTGTCTCTTCGGAACGAAGAGAAGATCAGCGCGTTCGAGGCGACGCGTCCGGGCTGGCTCCCGACGGCCTGAATCCCCCCGGCCCCGATCGTCCGTTCCCGGCTGTGAGGGCGGCGGGACGAGCCGGGTCGCCGACGAGGTCCGCGCGCCGCAGGCGCAACACGTCTGCGGAGCTGTTGCGGCAGGTGCGTCGGTCGAAGTACAGCCGGTCGTGGGGTCCGATGAAGTCCACGCTCAGGTTGGCCGCCTCGTTGCCGTCGGCGAGCTCGTGCAGCAGGTAAGGGACGCCCTTTCGGTTCACGCGGTAGAGCGAGGCGGCCTCACCGCACCGATCGCCCGATCGCGCGACGTAGGCGATGCCCTCGGGAGTGATCGCCACGCCGTACTCGTCGTGATCGGTCGGCAGCAGGGGGGAGCGCTCGCCGGTGCGGATGTCGTAGCGCCAGGCCGTCGCGTCGTCGCCGACCGCCCACGTGACCCACGGGTACGCGATCGTGCCCGGGAACAGACAGCCGCATCGGTTGGTCGTCTCTTCGAGCAGGGTGCGCTCGCCCGTGGCGCCGTTGAAGAGGAAGAGTCGCCACTTCGCCGCGGGACCGTCGAACCGGTTCACCCCGTAGACGATCCAAGTCGTGGCGCGGTGGCTGTCGATCGAGGGGTTCCATTGCCACTGGTCGTCGTTCAGCCTTTTCAGCGCGACCCGCCGATCGTCGCTGATGTCGTAGAGGAACAGGTCGGACTCGCCCCCGTGTGTCTGCTGGAAGATCACCCGATCGGTGCCCTGGTCGAAACCGCCCACGTACGCGGTCGTGCGCCTGGCATTGATGCGTGTGAGGGTGCCGCCGTTCGTTTCGACGTATGCCGCGAGATCGGTGCCGATCCGGCCGACCTCGTTCGACCATGCGAAAAGCCTGCGCGACCCGATGTGAGTCGCCGAGCCGTAGCCCTCGAACAGCGTGGTGCCCTTCACCACGTCGGGGTTGACGAAGGCCGATGTCGCCGGCGACGCCGCGCCGATCAGCATCACGAAGGAGAGCGCCAACCGAGCGCCGAACCAAGCGATGGACGGGCGGAACGCATTCCTCATGTCGAGAGCCCTCCCCAGGGGGGTCGGTTCGGGTCTTCGTCGCACCCTACGGGTGCGGCGGCCGATGCACAACCGCGACGGCTGCGCGGAGCGAGTCGACGCCGTGCGCACGCTCGCCGATCGCGCGGCTCATCTCGCCACGCCCGATCGTGCCTCGGCCTCGTCGCGGGTGCGCTCGGTCAGCGCGCGCAACGCCGGGCTGTGCGGCACGATCAGATGCTCGGGGTGGGTGAGGCGCCGCGCCTTCTGTGGCACGCGGGTGAGGTCGGCCTCGAAGTATGCGCGCGCCGCGTCGAGTGTGGCATCCGGTGGCGTTGCCGGCGCGAGCCGTCGGCCATCTCGCATCACCGGCTCCAGGAGCGGCGTCGCACCGGAGGGCCGATGCTCATCCCGCAACGCGAGCACGTCGGCGTGCTCGCCATCATGGCGGCGCCAGATCTGCTTACGGCCCGGTGGGTTCACCTTCGCCGACGAGAGCTTCATCACCGGGCGCCCGTCGAACTCCACGAGCTTGTACACGGAGTCGATGTACGGGGCGTCGGCCGAGACACCCATCTGCGTGCCGATACCGAAGGCATCGACGGGCGCGCCCGCCTGCACCAGCTCATGCACCTCAAGCTCGTCGAGTCCGCCGCTCGCGAAGATGCGTGCATGCGGGAGCCCGGCGTCGTCGAGCAGGGCGCGGGCACCCCTGGCCAGCGCGTCGAGGTCGCCGCTGTCGAGTCGCACCCCGAGGTCACCGTCGAGCCCCAGGTCGTCGATCGTGCCGATCGCAGCACGCACGCCGTCGAGCGTGTCGTACGTGTCGACCAGGAAGGTCGTCCGGCTCGGGTGATCCTCCGCGAACGCGCGGAACGCGTCGCCCTCGGTCGGGAACGCCTCGATGAACGAGTGCGCCATGGTGCCGGCGACCGCCAAGCCGTACCGGCGGGCCGCCTCGACGTTCGACGTCGCCACGAACCCGACGAGCGCGCTCGACCTCGCGACGGCCATCGCGGCTTCCACACCGTGGGTTCGTCGGAAGGCGAAGTCGACGAGTCGGCGCCCCTCAGCCGCGGTCACGTATCGTGCCGCCTTCGATGCGAGCGTCGTGTGCAGCGTGATCTGATTCAGCAGCACGGTCTCGATCACCTGCGCCACGGCGACCGGAGCCGTGAGCTCGAGCAACGGCTCCTCGGAATGCACGATGCGTCCCTCTGGAACGGCCCAGACTTCGCCCTCGAAGCGCAGCGTCGAGAAGTCGGCGAGCGCGCGGTCGTCGAAGCCCATCGAACCGAGCACCTCGAGCTCGGCATCGGTGAAGGAGAACGACTCCAGGAACTCGATGCACGCTTCGAGTCCGGCCGCGACCAAGAAGCCCCGCGCTTTCGGCAGACCTCGCACGTAGAGGCTGAACGTCGCGGCGTGGTTCATGTCGCGACGCAGGTAGCTGGCCGCCATGTTCAGCTCGTACAGATCGGTGAGGAGGCCCCCCGGCATACGCGTAGGCTACCCACCATGCCGACGGGCGCGCAGGAGCGACTCATGGCGCTCGTCGCCGAAGCTCTCGATGCCCTGCCGGAGTGGGTCCACGGGGCGCTCGACAACGTGGAGGTGCTGGTCGACGACTTCCCGCCCGACGACGTCGACCCCGGTACCCTCGGGTTGTACGAGGGTATCCCGCTCACCGAGCGCGGCAGCGACTACGCAGGCGTGTTGCCCGATCGCATCACGCTCTTCGCCGTGCCGATCGCCAGGGAAGCCGGCCCGGGCGACCTTGCGCTGAAGCGCGTGATCGCCGAGACGGTCGTTCACGAGATCGCGCACCATTTCGGCATCGATGACGAGCGGCTCCACGAGATCGATCGTTACTAGTATGGATCGGACTAGTCAGCAGAGCGACGAGACGCTCATGTATCTCGCGCTCGAAGAAGCGCGGTCCTGCGTGGCGACCGGCGATGTGCCCGTGGGCGCCGTGATCGCGCGAGATGGGGATGTGCTCGCAGCCGCCGGCAACGGCCGGGAAAGGCTCCAGGATCCGACCGCGCACGCCGAGGTGCTCGTGCTGCGGGAAGCCGCGCGCCGCACAGGTTCCTGGCGACTCGACGGGTGCACGCTCGTCGTCACGCTCGAACCATGCGCCATGTGCGCCGGAGCGATCGTGCTGGCGCGGGTGCAGCGGGTCGTGTTCGGCGCAACGGACCCGAAAGCGGGGTTCGCCGGCTCGCTCGGCGATCTCGTGCGCGATGCCCGACTGAACCATCACGTCGAGCTGACCTCCGGCGTGCTTGCCAAGGAATGCGGCGAGGTGGTGCGGGAGTTCTTCCGCGGCCGACGTGGATCCGCTCGGCCCTAGTCCTCCGACGGATCGCCGGCCTGGTGCGGCGACCTGGCGCGCACCGCTTCATGGATCTTCTCGGCCACGTGTGGGATCGCGCGCTGCATCGTGTCGAAGTCACGCTGATGCATCACGATCGCGGTGATCGGCGTCGTAGCCACCACGCTCGCGGTGCGCCGGTCGTGCGCGACGAGCGCGACTTCCCCGAAGAAGTCGCCGGCCGAGAGGTCGGTGAGGTGACGACCGTCCTGGGTGACCTCGACGCTTCCATCGAGCAGCACGAAGAACTCGTGCGCGAACGCCCCCTGGTCGCAGAGGTGATAGCGCGCCGGGAGGTCGACGATGTCGGCATGCTGGGCCACCTGTTGGCGCTCTTTCTTCGAAAGTCCCGCGAACAGGGGTACGGATCCGAGCTTCTTGGCGTCCACGTGGCACCTCCTGGTCGAGGTTGGCCGGGAGCTGGTCCCGGCGACCTTGCATCGGCCGATGATGCCACGGAACGGTGAGCCGCGCGTTGCTAGACTCGCCGACGGAGGCGTGCCGGAGCGGACGAACGGGACCGCCTCGAAAGCGGTTAGGGGTCTAATCCACCCCTCACAGGTTCGAATCCTGTCGCCTCCGCAAGGCTCTCGCCCTCGTTGCGCGTCTGTCCAGACACAAGCGCAGGCGCGTAACGAGGGAGTGAGGGGAGGCGGCCACCGATGAACGCAGCGGAATGCGGACGGCACGGTTGGCTCGCGCTCGCGATCCCGAAGGAACGGATCGATGAGGTCCTCGTGGTCCGCGCCGAGGCACGGCGGGCGCGGTGGGCACTGGGGCCGCTCGCTAGACTCGCTCCGGTGGCCTGCCCGAGCGGCCGAAGGGACACGCCTGGAAAGCGTGTAGGGGGGCAACTCCCTCGAGGGTTCGAATCCCTCGGCCACCGCCGATCGTGGAACTCAGGCGAGATGCCTCGTATACCTGGTGAAGCTCGACCGTACATGCATGCCGACGTGCTCGTAGAGGCTGAGTGCTCCTGTACGCGAGTCGGTCGAGAGACCGCACCGTCGATATCCGACCCTGTGGAAGCGCCGGAAGCTTTCCTGCAACAGCGCTCGACCGAGACCTCGACCTCGGTACGCCTTGTCGACGGCGAGCTGCTGGATCCAACCTTCCACATCATCGTCGAGGCCGTAATGGAGGTTGAGCGCGACGCCCACGATGCGGTCTCCGTCGACCACGAGTGGCACGAGCTCGGGCACGACCTCGTCCCGGTGCAGGAAAGCCGGTGCCCAATTGTCGAAGCCGTGCGATTCGCGGTCTTTCCATTCATCGAAGGCAGTGTCGATCACGTCGAACACGGCATGGTCGTCATCACCCGGTCGCAGGTCCCGGAACGCGAGCCCGGGGGGAAGCGGCGGCTCGGCGGGCGGCTCGGCGTCGAGGTCGATGCGGAGCACCCAGGCAGTGTGCGAGGCCTCGTAGCCGTACGATCGGAACAGCGCTTCGGCGTCGGCGCGGTTGTCCGACACGGTCTGCCCGACGGTGTCGCGGCCGTCGGCTCTCGCCACGGCCCATGTCCAGGGGAGCAGTGCGGCACCGAGCCCCCGGCCTCGATGCGCGGGGGCAACGTCGATCTCCGCGCGTCCCATGAAGACGTCGCCTGCCGCCGCGAGCTCGTCGCCACGCCAGACCGTGATCGACATGGTCTCGAGGTCGAAATCCGGCCGGTTCCAGTCTGCGGCGATGTCGCTCAGGGCGATCTCGGCCGCACCGTCGTCGTGACGCTCGCACTCGGCCACGAGCGTGAAGACGCCTTCGAGGTCGTCTCGCGCCGCCGGGCGCGCCTCATAAGCCTCGGGCAGGTCGATAGGTCGCATCTCTTTGTCAGGCTACGGTCCATCCGGGGCATCTGGCGGGGGAGATCGCACCCGGCAGTGGCGACGGACTCTCGATCCATCGCCGGATGTCGTCGAAGTCGTTCCATGCGACGAATCGCACGCCGTCGCGCTCGCAATGCGCGATGAGATCGAGCTTGGCGAAGGTCACGTCGGCGTAGAGCGCCCCATAACGATCGCTCGAGCCCTCGCCGACGAACGCGACCGCGCCCCGCTTCTGCCGATCGAGCACGGCCTGCATCTTGCATGTGCCGCATCCGAGACATTCGGGGTGGCCGTTGGGGAAGGCGAGTCCGCCCGGTCGGTCGTCTTCGTCCCACCCTTGCGCGTTGGTGACGACCGGGATCGGCGGGACGCCGGCTGCGACGAGCAACGGCTCGATGTAGAAGCCGAACCCGTCCGAGGCGAGCGCGACCTCGATGCCCTTACCGTGCGCCCAGGTGACGAACGGCGCGAACGTCGGATCCATGACGCAGTGAGTCGTGGCATGCGCCAGGAGCGTGGCTCGATCCGCATCGAGCATCGCGCTCTGTGCGGCGACCGTTTCTTGGGATCCGAGCGCTCCTCGTTCCCATGCCTCGTCGAGGCGTTCCCAGTCGCCGGACGCGAACCGTTCGAGAAGGTGCTCAGCGACATCGTGGAGACAGGCGGTGCCGTCGAAGTCGACGAGCACCGACGTGACCTTCATGGTTCGAGCCTAACCGGGCGGATGCCGGCCGTGGCGCCTGGCAGACTCGGGCGATGGACGCAGCCGAACGACTCGCGCTCGGAGTCGTCGCGGCGGAACGGGCAAGGCGTGTCAACGTCGTCGGCGCGGAAGTGCTCGAGATCGACGGGCTCGTGCTCGCGTTGTCGAACCTCGCCGACCCGGCGCTGAGCTCGGTCGTGGTCGAGCGGGAGCCCCGCGATGCCGCAGTAGCCCTTCGCGTGGCCGAGGCGGAGTTCGACCGTCGTGATCTGCAGTTCGGCATCGATCTGCAGATGGGCCGACATCGGAACGTCGACGAGGCCGTGCGATCGATGGGGCTCACGCGGATCATCGAGCGTCCAGGCATGACGATCGACCCGCGTGAGCTGTCCGATGCATCCGGACCCGAAGGCGTCGAGATCCGAGAGGTCGACGGTTCCGGCGATGCCGAGGCGCTCGTGCAGGTCGGTGTGCACGCCTTCGGAGACGATCCGGCGATCGGCAGAGCGTTCTACGGCGCGAGCGCGGCCGCCGGGCTGTCCCACGCGCGCATGTTCGTTGCGTGGCGTGGTGCCGAGGCGGTCGGCATCTCCGCCGCCTACCTCGACGGCGCGGCGATCGGGGTCATGGGAGTCGGGGTCGTGCCGCGAGCCCGCCGACAGGGTCTTGGCTCAGCCCTCACGGTGCACGCCGCGAGGGCGTTCCCCGGCGCCGATCTCGCGTGGCTTCATCCGAGCGACGAGGCCGCGTCGATGTACGGACGGCTGGGCTTCGAACGAGTATCCGACTGGGAGGTCTGGACGCGCCAGTCCTAGAGGCTCAGGCGGCGCCGTCGATGATCGCGCGATCGCCGAGCGGCTCGTCGAGCTGTACGACCACCTGCTTGAAGACCCCGATCTCGATGCAGGCAACGTCGCCAGCGTTCGGGTCGTGGCCCTCGAACAACGTGATCGTCACCGCATCGGTGCCGTGATGAACGTCGACGTGGTCGAGCACGTTGCAGGGTTCCACGCCGCTCACGAAGTCGACGGTGACAGCTGTGCCGTCGTCGTTGGCCCTCGCCGAGTCGAACCGCCGCGCGTACACGTCTGCCATGCCGGGTCTCGGCTGCACGATCGTGGGACCGCCGTCGATCGGGGGTTCCTCGCGCGTGATCGGACCGGAACTGACGGCGGTGTCGGGGCCGCTCGATACCGCGATCGCGGTGCCGACGGCGAGCACAACGAGCACGGCGATCACGGCGAGCAAGGTTGAGCGTGTGCGAGCGGCGGTTGACATCGTGACCTCCGTGCAAGCGCATGGGCCGCGTGGGCCCGGCGGCAGAGACCCGTCTTCGACGCCTCGTCACCGCAGATCGGTTCCCGCTCAGGCGGTGCGCATCGCTTCGGGCAGGCAGGGCAGCTGCTCGATCGTCGATGTGGGAAAGACCGCCTGGAACACTCGGTCGCCGGCCTCGCCGGGCTGGGTGCCGGAGGCGCCCGCCACGTCAGTCTGTGTCAGGCCCTGGATGAACTCGGCGACCTGTTCCACCGTGTATCCGGCGCGCTCGAGCAGCTTCGTGTCGAGCCACATCTGGGTCGGCCGAGCCTTGACGATCACGGGGCGCCCCTCGGTTCCGCCGAACGCGGCCTCGACGGCAGCGCTCAAACGGTCGATGTCGATCAGGAACGCGCCGGTGACGGCAGGGTCGCGTTGCATGCCATGGTCGGCCGTGAGGATCATCGCCCACTCGCCGCGACCGACCTCGTCGTTGAGGAATCGCACGAACCGCCGCAGCTCGTCGTCCTGGATCTCGATCGCGTCGGCCATCTCTTCGCCGTCGGCCGAGAACTGGTGCCCCAGCGAGTCGATGATCTTGTAGTTCAGGTAGAGCAGGTCGGGCACGTCATCGTCGCCGAACCCTTCGCGCTTCACGAGCTCCTCGAACAGGGTCGTTTGATACGGCGACCGCGCGGGCGTGTTGAATCCACCGGCCATCTGTTCGATCGAGTAGCCGCGCCACAGACCGTCGAGACTGCCGTCGCGTTGGTCGAGTTCGGCTTTGGCTGCCTCGAGCGAGGCGTCGATGGACTGGTCGTTCGCCCACTCCGGGAAGTGGTAATAGGGCCGCATGCTCTCGGTGAGTCCCCAAGCGTTCGCAGTGTCGTCACCGCCTGTCTCAGCGTTCTCGCGCTCGCGGGCGATCGCGATGTCGTAGTCGCCGCCCTGCCACGCCCTGCCATGCCCCATCATCATGAGGTGGGCCGACAGGCTGGCGGCACCTGCGACGATCGGCTTGTTTCCCATGGCGAGGTCGTATGCGTCGGCGAGGGTCGGAAGCTTCAGGAAGATCGGGCCCTCTGCGTTCGGCTTCTGGAGCGAACCGTTGATCCAGATGTACTCGTCGACCATGCCATGACGCCGCGGATACGCGCCGGTGCCGATCGTGGCGTGGCTCGGTGGCGTGTTGGCCGGCGCCGAGTCCAACTCCGCGTTGGTGAACCATGCCCCCTCACGTGCGAGCTGATGCAGGAACGGCCACGACCTGTCCCATCGCTCCAGCAGATCGGTGCCGGCTGAATCCCAGATCATCGTGACCAGCAGCTTCGGTGGCTCGCGATCGCCGGCTGGTAGCAGTCCTTCGTCGAGGGAGCGTCCGTCGGGGGCGGTGAAGCCGTCGAACTCCAGCAGCGACGCTGCCGTTTGGGAGACATCGTTGAGGGTGGCCGGTTCGTCGTAGACACCCGGACGTACGAGCCCGCGGCCGTACACGAGCAGAGGCACCTCCTGCGTGTGGTCGAACGGCGTGGCGTGGGTGAGGCCGGCGGCCACATAGTCGGGGAACGCCGTGATCATCTGCAGGTCGCCGCTGCGCACAAGGTGTGTGCCGTTGACCGTTCGCATGAGCACGTCACGAGGAATGGTTTTGCACACCCGGCGGGCAAGGCGGTTGGGCTCGGGAGCGTCGGAGCCGGGTGACTCGGGTGGCGCGATCGACGTGCCTCCTGCCAGCGGCGGTGGCTCTTGGTCGGGGCCATCAGAGGTCGGCCACGCGATCGCGACTGAGGCGATCGCCACGAGCACGACGACCGTGATCAGCATCGATCGCCTGCGCGTGCCGGTGGTCATGGGGGACATAGGCGCATCAGGGTACCGCGGCGATCTTGCCTCACCCGTGAGGACGGGATGCCTCAATCGAGCGCCGTGAGCGCGAATGCAAGCGCGAATCCGAGCACCACGAAGAGCCCGGTACGAAGCCCCGAGTCGCGGTATGCATCTGGAAGGAGCGAGTCGGCGATCAACGCGAGCAGCGCTCCCGCCGCGAACGACTCCACGACCGCCACGACCGCTTGGTCGAGGCCGTCGAGCGTGGCTCCGACCGCTGCGAACCCTGCGCTGGCCGCCGTCACCGAGAGCCAGAGCCCGAGCACGCGGCGGAAGGGGTAGCCCATGGTCAGCATGCCTCGGGTCGAGGCCAACGATTCCGGCACGTTCGAGACGAAGACCGCCACGACGAACGTGATGCTCACCGCGTCGCCGGTGGCCAGTGCGATGCCCAACACGAGCGATTCGGGGATGCCGTCGAGCACCGCGCCGAGCAAGATGGCGAGCCCGCCGTCGTCGCTGTGTGCTGGAACCGCGGTAGCGGGTGGTTCATCGCTCATGCCCATGCCGCGATGGCGCCTTCCTCCGAAGCGGGCGATTGTGGCGTCGCCGACGGTGAAGGTGACCGCACCGAGGCCCAGCCCGACGACGACCGGCCAGATGTCCGATCGCTGGAACGCCTCGTCGACGAGCTCGAACGTCACGGCGGAGATCAACGTGCCGGCACCGAACGCCAGCACGGCGCCCAGGGTACGCAGAGTGAACATGCGCCAGCGTGCCGCGAGTGCTCCGATCGGCAGGGCCGAGGCTGCGACCAACCCCCAGCCTGCTGCGGTCAAGACCGGCATCTCCACGTTGCCCCCCGCTCACGTCGGACCCCCCACGTATACTGCCCGTGGCCGTGCTAGGCGGGGAGCTAGCGGTGCCCTGTACCCGCGATCCGCTTCAGCGGGGCTGAATCCCCGCCCGAGGCCCGGAAGGTCCGGGGCAGCCCTCGGAACGAAGCGTTGAAGGTCGGGTCCTGCGCGACATCGGCCCGCGAACCCGGTCAGGTCCGGAAGGAAGCAGCCGTAAGCGGAAGCTGGTGGGTGCCGTAGGTTCGCCTGACTGGAGCTGTCGTTCCAGGTAGCGACCGAGTCATCCGTGGTCGACGGCGGGTGCACGGCCACCTTTTCACTCCTGCGGGAGCGCGACGAACGGTATGACCGGAAGCGGGTGACGGCACGTGGCGGACGAGAAGCAGCATCAGGCCCTCTACCGCCGATATCGGCCGCAGACGCCTACCGAGGTGCTCGGCCAGGACCACGTCATGCGCGCGCTCACGGGTGCGATCCGCGAGGGAAGGCTCCATCACGCGTTCCTGTTCTGCGGGCCCCGGGGCACCGGCAAGACATCGACGGCTCGCATCCTGGCCAAGATGGTCAACTGCGAACAGGGACCTACCGCCGAGCCGTGCGGCGAGTGCTCGCAGTGTGTCGCGGTGCGCGAAGGCACCCATCTCGATGTGGTCGAGATCGATGCGGCGAGCCACGGCGGAGTCGAGGATGCGCGCGAGCTCCGAGAGAAGGCGCCGACAGCGCCGGTGCAGGGGCGCGAGAAGGTCTACATCATCGATGAGGCGCAGCGCCTGTCGCGCGAAGCGTTCGACGCGTTGCTCAAGGTCTTCGAGGAACCACCTCCAGGAGTGAGGTTCGTGCTCGCCACGACCGAGCCGCACAAGATGCCGGCGACGATCGTCGGTCGCTCCCAGCGATTCGACTTCCGTCGGTTCGGCCTGGACACGCTGACCGCACAGCTCCAGTCGATCGCCTCGGCCGAAGGCGCGACGCTCACCGACTCGGCCGCGCAGGCGATCGCCCGTCAGGCCGAGGGGTCGTCGCGCGACGCGCTCTCTTTGCTCGACCAGGCTCGCGTGCTCGGGGGCGCTGCGATCGACGACGGCGTGGTTCGCACGTTGCTCGGTGCCCCTCGTAGCGAGGTGCAGCATGATCTCGCCGATGCGGTCGCGATCGGCGACGCCAAGGGTGTGTTCGAGATCGTCGGCCGCCTCGTGCAGGATGGTCAGGACCTGCGGAACGTGACCTCCGAGTCGCTCGCGCATTTCCGCAACCTCTTGTTGGTGAAGGCAGCTCCTGGTCAGCCCGATCTCGTCGACGTCCCCGACGACGCGTACGACACGCTGCGCATCCAGGCCGAGAAGTTCACGCCGGGCGAGCTCGCTCGGGTGCTCGCCCTGCTGCTCGCTGCCCAGAACGACATGCGCTGGACGACCTCGCCCAGGCTCTCGCTCGAGCTCGCGCTCGTTCGGGCGACGATGCCCGAGACCGATGCAGATCCGTCGGGCCTGCTCACTCGCATCGAACGGCTCGAGCGACTCGCCAACCTCGACCCGGGCGCGGTCGTACCCACGCCTGCCGACGTCGCCCAGGTGAAGGGTCCGCCCAGTCCCGTCGACGATGTCGAGCCCGCGGGCGCGGTTGAGTCCCCGCACGCGGTGGCATCGCCGGAGCTCGAGATCGTGGAATTGCCCGAGGTGACCCCTGAGATCTCTGAGGCGCCGGCGAGCGTTTCGCCGGCCGCAGACGCCGTCACCTCACTCGAGGCACCGGCGCAACAGATGCCGGTGCCGCACGCTGCAGACGCAGGCGCCGTCGATGTCGCTTTGCTTCGCAGGTCGTGGCAGTCCCTGCTCGATCACCTTTCGAGCGATCGCGAGATGATCCTCGCGGCCATCCTCGAATCGGCCACCGTCGCGAGTTACGACGGCACGACCCTCGAGCTTGCGTTCCCGCCCGATCGCAAGGTCGGTCCCCAGAAGGTCGACGGCAAGAAGTCCGAGCTGAAGGCGGTGCTCGGTGACATGTTCGGCATCAGGCCCGATATCGTCTGTGTCGTCCGCGAGGTGCGCGATGCGAGCGGACCGACCACGATCGAGATCGTCGAAGAAGACGAGGTCGTCGATGAGGCCGCAGCACTCAAGCGGGTGCAGGAGATGCTGGGCGCCCAGGTCTCGGGCGACCCGGAGCGGGCGGAGTAGTCGGTGTACGAAGGTCCCATCCAGGAGCTGATCGACGAGCTCGCGCGACTTCCCGGCGTCGGACCGAAATCGGCGCAGCGGCTCGCGTTCTGGCTCGTGAAGGCCGATCCCACCGACGCGAAGAGGCTCGCCGCCGCGATCGTGCAGGCGAAGGATCGCATCGCTTTCTGTCGGGAATGCGGCAACGTGGCCGAGGGCGATCTCTGCCGCATCTGCCGCGATGAGTCGCGCGACCGCACGCTGCTCTGTGTGGTCGAGGACCCGAAGGACGCCGCCACGATCGAGAAGACCTCGCTCATCAAGGGTCGCTTCCACATCTTGGGCGGTGCGATCAGCCCGCTCGACGGTGTCGGGCCCGACGATCTTCGCGTGCAGGAGCTGCTCGACCGGGTCGAACGCGACCACGTGACCGAGGTCATCGTGGCGACGAACCCCAACCTCGAGGGCAACGCGACGGCGATGTACGTGGCGGCGCTGCTGAAGCCGGTCGGGGTGCGGGTGACCCGGCTCGCGAGCGGCCTGCCGGTCGGCGGCGATCTCGAGTACGCCGACGAGGTGACCCTCTCCCAGGCACTGGACGGCCGTCGCGAGATGTGAGGCGTCGAGGCGACCCCGACGTGACGAGGCCGACCGTTGATGAGGTGAGCGACCGGGCACTCGTGCTGTACGCGTTCGTGCGTCGGGGCTCAATCGAGTTCGTCGTGAACGAGTCGGAGGGCGATCCGGGCCGTGTCAGACAAGCCGAGGCGGCACGCCGAGAGACCGACGACTGGCTCGAACGCGAGGCCGTTTGGCCCGCGGTCACCGCCGCCGAACGGTCGCTTCTCGAGTCGCCCTCAGGGTCGTGGCCACGCGAGGCTGTGGCCGATGCGATGTGGCGCAAGGAAGCGCTCGGCACCCTGCTCTGGGCGCTCCATCACCTGGAGCGCATGCCCCCGTACGGGCTCGAGTTCGAACAACAGCACCTCGACGGGGCGATCACGCGCTACGGGTCGGTCGATGCGTTCCGCTCACACGGCCGGCTGCGGCCCCACAACGAGATCGAGACCGCATGGCTCGAAGCAGACGCCTGGTTCGGCGCCACCGAGGGCCGCGCGGGACAAGACGCGCATGTGGCCTCGGCAGCAGCCGAACGGTTCCGGGCGCTCAGCTGGCTCCGCGATCGCGACGCCGCACCAGCGTGAGCACACCCCAGACGAGCAGCGCGATCACAGCGAGCGGGATCAGGTAGCCGAGGCCGATCACGATCGCACCGACGATGCGCAGGAATCCTTGGAGGGCGAGCTCGAACGAGTCGGTGAGGCTCGGATTCTCAGGATCAGGGCTCGGATCCTCGCGCTCGACGTCGCGTTCGCGTACCTCGACCTTGATCGTGGCCTCGGCAACCTGATCCTTCAGGAAGTTCAGCCGTCCCTGGATGTTCTCGATCTGCAGGGTCACGTCGTCGATCAGCGCGGCGAGCCGCAGGATCTCCGACGACGAGGTCGCGTCGGCCTGGATGTCGCGGAGCAGATCCCGTCGGTCCTGCAGGATCTCGAGGCGGGCGCCGAGGTCGATGAACTCGGCCGTGACGTCCTGCCCGCTGATGTCTTGGAACTCGACCTCGCCATCGAGCTCGTCGGCGAGCCCGCGGAGCGCGAGCATGGCGTCGTCGAACCGCCTCGCCGGGATGCGCAGGGTCAGCGTGCCGGAACGCTCGTCGCGCGAGGTGGATTCGAGCACGAAGCCACCGGTCGACCGCGCGATCTGCGTGACGCGCGAGACGCCCTTGGAGAAGGAACCGTCGGCGATCACGATTCCGATGCGTCCGTCGCGGACGATCTTCGTGAGATCACCCTGCGTCGCGGGAATCGCCCCGACTCCTTCGCGTGGGGCAGGGTCGGCCGCGTTTCCACCACCTGCTTGACCGAGGTAGGACATCGCGGCATCGTTCTCCGCTTGCAGGCGCTCGTTCGGCGATTCTATGAACCCACCTGTGCCGGGAGCCACAGCTTGATCTGCAGCACTCTCCTCGCGGGCGGGGGCCGGAGTTGCTTGCAGAGCGCCCTTGGAGACCGAGTCCGAACCTCCGCTCGCCGGTTCGGCGTCGTTGCCCGAGCCTCCGCCCTGTGACAGGAAGCCGATCCCGCCTGCGAGCACGAGCACCGCGACCAGGGCCGCGGCGATACCGCTCCATGCGTGTGAACCGCCGCGTCCGCGCCGGGGAAGGTGCGCGCGGCGCACCAGGTCCATCGCCGTCGAGGGCCCGCTCGAGCGAGGCGAGCCGGTCGCGCTCTCGCGCGGCGACCGCCTCGAGGTCTCGTTCCAACAACTGCAGTGCCTTGATGTCGGTGTTCATGTCTCAACCTCCGTGGTGAGCTGCAATCCACGTTCCTGCAGCAGCAGTGCGATCTTCCTCAGGCCCCGGCTCACCCGCTGTCGGGCGTTCTGTTCCGTGCACTTCAGGCGTTCGGCGACTTCGGCGTATCCGAGGCCGTCGATCACCCGCAGGCGAAGGGCGTCGCGCTGCTCTTCGTTCAGCGTGTCGAGCGCTTCGACCAGAGCCTCGCGGATCGGTGCGAAGTCGATCAGGTCTTCGATGCGCTCGTAGTCCTGGGGAGCGAGGTCGCGCTCGGGCATGCCGAGCCTGCGGCGGGCTGCGGCCTCGACGCGGCCGCTGCGGAAGAACCGTCCGAGCCGGTGTCGGGCGATGCCGTAGAGCCATGCCACGCCGTTCACCCCTTGGTCTCGATAGTTGGCGCGCGAAGCGAACGCTTCGGCGAACGTCTCGGCGGTCAGCTCGGCCGCCGTCTCGGGATCGAGGGTGCGCCGTGCGAAGTAGCGCAGCAGATCCTCGGCGTGACGCCGGTAGAGCTCGGTGAATGCTTCTGGTTCGGTGCGCGATGCGATCAGCAGCTCGGAATCGGTGCGCTCTTCGAGCACGGCCTCACCTCTCGTGTCCGTCCCGCGGGGCCGGGCGATACGTGGAGCAGTACGACCAGGACATGCCGCGGGGGTACCGGCGTGTGACACGGTTGTGACGCGTGCGCGGCCCGTGGTGGTTCCATTCAGCGGCCGAGCACGATCTTGCCGAGATGGTCCCCCGAGTCGAGCCTCGCCAGTGCCGTGGGAAATGCCTCGAACGGATAGGTCGCGTCGATCGGGATCTCGACCGTTCCGCTGCCGACGAGCTGCATGGCGTCGGCGAACTCCCTGTGATCGTTCATCGTCGAACCGATCACCTCGAGCTGTCTCCAGAACAACGCCGGAAGGTGCAGCTCGGCGGTTCGGCCGGTTGTCGATCCGTTCGTCACGAGGCGCCCGCCTCGAGTGAGCGAGCGGAGCGATCGCGCGAACGTGATGGAGCCGACGTTGTCGACGACGACGTCGACGCCTCGGCCTTCGGTCGCCTGGCGAACGCCCTCGTCGTATGGCTCCGAGGTGATCCAGCCTCCCGCCGCGCCGTGATCGACCGCCCAAGACAGCTTGCGCTCGTCGCGGGAGGTCACCCAGACGGTGCCGGCGCCGAGCGCGAGGGCCAGCAGCAGGGCGGCGCTCGACGTGCCGCCGCCTACTCCGACGACGAGCACGTCGGCTCCAGGTTCGAACCGCGCGCGGCGGAGCATCCGCAACGCCGACGAAGTCACGAGTCCCGACGCGGCGGCCCGCTCCCACGAGAGCGGCGATGGCTTCGATCGCACGTTCTCGGCCGGCACGACGACCGCTTCGCCGTGGGTCCCCGAGCGGTGCTCGCCGATGATGCGGAAATCGCGACAGAACGGTACGTCGCCGCGCAGGCACGACGAGCAGGTGCCGCACGACGTGGACGGATCGATCACGACCTCGTCACCGACCGCGACGTCGTCGACGCCTCCACCGATCGCATCGATGACGCCGGCCCCGTCGGCGCCGCCGACGTGGGGCGATGAGGGCGGAGCGGGCAGGCCCCGAGACACCCATAGATCGAGATGGTTCAAGGCCGATGCACGCAGCGCCACCCGCACCTCACCGACCCCGGGCTCGGGCGTCGGTATGTCGCCGAGCGCATACGACTCGGGGCCGTCGGTCCCGTGCAGGAGCCAAGCGCGCATGACGCGATGGTACGTTCGATGGCGTCCACCGATCCGAACGGGGAGGCGATCTCACGTGACTGTTCTCGGGCTCGAGGAGCTGCGGGAAGGGCTCGGGCACATCCTGGGGTCGCCGCGTGATGAGGGCAGGCTCGAGTTGGTCGTGCGGCGACCCGCCGAGGACGAGCGTGAGGTCGTGACCGAGGCGCGTATCGAGCCCGGCCGAGGTGTGGTGGGCGACTCATGGAGCTCGAGGCCGCGTCCGAACCCAGACGCAGAGGTCACCCTGATGAACGTCCGGTGTATCGCGCTGCTGGCGGGCGATGTCGATCGGTGGCCGCTCGCAGGCGACCAGCTCTTCGTCGACCTGGACCTGAGCCTGGCGAACCTGCCTCCCGGAACCAGGCTCCGCATCGGCGAGGCGCTGCTGGAAGCGAGCTCCAAGCCGCATACGGGATGCTCGAAGTTTTCGTCTCGATTCGGCGACGAGGCCCTCCGATTCGTGAGCTCCCGAGAAGGAAGGGCCGCGCGGCTTCGTGGCATGAACGCACTCGTCGTCGAGGGCGGAACGGTTCGGGTCGGCGACGCTGTCGTCAAGCTCGGCGCAGCCGAGGATCGCGTGTGACCGAGTCGTTCCCCCGGCAGTTCGCGCGCACGCGAGGGTTCAACCTCGGATTGCCGAGAGGCTTCCGCATCGCCGATGACGGTTCGCGCGTCAGCTTCCTGCGAACGCGCTCGGGCGACGACACGGTGGCGGGTCTCTGGGTGCTTGATGTCGCGACCGGCGAGGAACGCGAGGTGTACCACCCCGCGGCGGCTGAGGAGCTCGTCACCCAGGAAGAGCTCGATCGCCGGGAACGCGCACGCGAGCCGCTGTCGGGCGTCACGTCGTACGACACCGACCCCGGTCTTCGGCGTGCGACCTTCGCTGCCGGCGGGCAGCTGCACGTCACCGACCTGGTCAGCGGTGAGACGCGAGCGATCGAAACCTCGGGGAACCCGTTCGACCCGCGCCTCGATCCGACCGGCGAGCGCGTCGCCTACGAGGCCGACGGCGCCCTTCGCACGATCGCCCTGGATCGGGGCGTTGACTCGGTGCTGGCCGAGGACCCCGACGCCGATGTCCGGTGGGGCGTGGCAGAGTTCATCGCGGCCGAAGAGATGGAACGCCTGCGCGGCCACTGGTGGGCGCCCGACGGGCAACGCTTGCTCGCGTGCCGTGTCGACGATCGCCCGGTCGGCGTCTGGCATATCGCGTCACCGATCGATCCGGCCGCCGAGCCACGCCAGGTGCGTTACCCACAGGCAGGCACCGCGAACTCGAACGTGACCCTGCATGTGCTCGGCATCGACGGTTCTCGCGCCGACGTCGCGTGGGACCGCGACGCGTTCGAGTACGTAGTCTCGGTGTCGTGGACCGACGAAGGCCCACCCCTCGCGCTCGTGCAATCGAGAGTTCAGCGCGACATGCTGGTGCTCGCGATCGATCCCGATACCGGTGTGACCGAGGTCGTGTGGTCTGATACCGACGAACGGTGGACACACATCACGCCGGGCGTGCCGGCGTGGCTTCCCGGTGGGCGCCTGCTCACCGTTGGTCACCGCGACGACACACGGATGCTGCTGATCGACGGCGATCCCGCCTCGCCGGTCGGGCTGCAGGTCGACTCCGTCATCGAGGCGGCCGACGACGTGTGGTTCACGGCCACCCGCGAGCCTACCGAGATGCACGTGTGGAAGCTTGCCGCCGACGGCTCGCTCGAGCGCATCAGCGATGTCGTGGGGCAGCACACCTGCCTGGCGTCAGGAAAACTCGCCGTTCTCGTCACCGAGACCGTCGATGAGCCGCATGCCAGGGCGCGGCTCGTCCGCGGCAGCGAGACCCTGCACGTGTTCGAGCTGGTCGCGGAGTCGCCGGTGATCGTGGCCCAACCGGTGTTCTTCTCGGCGGGACCGAGAGAGCTGCGGACTGCGATGTTCACGCCCGACGGACACGACCCCACCGAGCCGCTGCCGGTGTTGCTCGACCCATACGGGGGGCCGCATTGGGGACGTGTCGTGCGCGCCCAGCGCCCGCTGCTCGAGTCGCAATGGCTGGCCGACCAAGGCTTCGCCGTGCTCGTGATCGACGGGCGCGGCACTCCGTTTCGCGGTGTCGACTGGGACCAGTCGGTCTACCGGAGCTACGTCGATGTGGCGCTCGAGGACCAGGTCGAGGGTTTGCGCGCGGCAGCCGAGCGATTCACGTTCCTCGATCTCTCCCGGGTCGCGATCAGGGGATGGTCCTACGGGGGGTACCTGACCCTTGCCGCCCTGCTGCGTCGGCCCGACGTGTTCCGCGCCGGCATCTCGGGGGCGCCGGTGACCGACATGCGTCTGTACGACACGCACTACACCGAGCGCTACCTCGGCATGCCCGATGCCGACGTCGAGGCCTACGCCAACGCCGACCTCATCCCCGACGCTCCGAAGCTGCAAGGAGACCTGCTGCTGATCCATGGCATCGCCGACGACAACGTTTTCGTCGCGCACTCGCTCCGCATGACCAAGGCTCTCATGGAAGCCGGCTGCCCCCACACGATGATCCCGCTCAGCGGCATCACGCACCGCCCGGTCGAGCCCGCGGCCGCAGAGGCGATGCTCCAGATCGAGGTCGACTTCCTCCACCGCGCGCTCGCCGTTCCCGGTACCGGCGGTGCCCGCGGCTAGACTCGGACTCGGGATCGCACGACGGCGAGGAGCGACGCGGCGTGCCCATCATCGTCCAGAAGTACGGCGGCACCTCGGTCGAGTCGGTCGAGCGTATCGAGGCTGTTGCCGATCGGGTCGTGCACGCTCGCGAGAGCGGCAACGACGTCGTGGTCGTGGTCTCGGCGATGGGCCACACGACCGATGAGCTGCTCGCCATGGCGACCGAGATCGCGACCGTGCCCGATCCTCGTGAGCTCGACATGCTGCTCACCGCCGGGGAGCGCATCGCGATGTCGTTGCTCGGCATCGCGATCAACGCCAGAGGGTGCCGGGCGGCGAGCTACACCGGGTCGCAAGCGGGCATCATGACCGACCACCAGCACGGGCAAGCCAAGATCGTCGAGATCCGTCCAGGGCGCATCCTCGAGGCCCTTGGTGCGGGCAACGTCGTGGTGCTCGCGGGCTTCCAGGGACTGAGTGTCAGCCAGTTCGAGATCACGACCCTCGGCCGAGGAGGCTCCGATCTCACGGCGGTCGCGATGGCCGCGGCGATCGGGGCGGAGGTGTGTGAGATCTACAGCGACGTGGCCGGCATCTACACGACCGACCCTCGCATCGTCGCGGCGGCGCGCAAGCTCGACGTCGTGAGCTACGACGAGATGCTCGAGTTGGCGGCTGCGGGTGCGAACGTGTTGCAATCGCGCTCGGTCGAGTACGCGCGTCGCACGGGCGTGCGCCTGCACGTACGGTCGTCGTTCGACGACGAGCAGGGAACATGGGTCCAGGAGGTCGATGAACCGATGGAAGGCGTGCTGATCTCGGGTGTGGCGCTCGACACCGACGAAGCGAAGGTGACGCTCGACCGCGTGCCCGACCGGCCGGGGATGGCGGCAACGGTATTCAAGGCGATCGCCGACGATGCCATCTCGATCGACATGATCGTGCAGAACGTGTCGCATGCGGGCGCCACTGATCTGTCGTTCACAGCCCCTCGTGCGGATCTGCCGCGGGTCGCCAGCGTGATGGAGCGCCTCGTGAAGGAGATCGGCGCCGACTCGTACACGATCGACGACGACATCGCGAAGCTCTCACTCGTGGGCGCTGGCATGAAGACGCACCCGGGGGTGGCCGCCGACATGTTCGATTCGCTCGCCGGCCAAGGCATCAACATCGAGATGATCTCCACATCGCCGATCCGTATATCGTGCGTGATCCGCGAGGCCGATGGTGAGCGAGCGGTAAGGGTCGTGCACGACCGCTTCGGGCTCGACGAATCGGGCTCGACACCCGAGATCCCCACGGGCTGACGAACATGGACCTCGGCGACCTCGGCGATGCGATCGCGGAAGGCGCCGCCGATGGCCTGGCGTCGTCGCTCCCGCTTCCACCGTTGGATCCCCGCATGCCGCCGCCTCCCTCGAAGGGCGGCCATGACGAGGCCCCTGGGTCGCCACCTCCCGATGAGCAGGAGTCGCCGCGGGCCACCATCCCGGTGCTGTTCGCCCTCGCGTTGATACTGCTCGTCGGCGCAGCCGGTTTCGCGTTGGTGTCATGGGCACGCGGCGGCGCCGCGTGCGAGGACGCCGACTTCAGATCCGTTCGGTTCGGATACTGCGCGAGCACCCCGGCCGGATGGGTCTCGGCTGCGGCTCGAGAAGCGGACAGTCCGCTCGATCGCTTCCTGCTGCAGGACGGTGCTGCCGTCATCACGGTCACCGCTGTGCCACTCACCAGGGGTCAGGACCTGGCTCGCTTCGAGCAGTTCGTGCGCGGCTACGACGAGAGCGCCGGCGCCACGACGAGCGGGTCGAGGTCCATGGAGGTCGACGGCGTCGATGCGGTCGCATTCGACGTGACGCTCGGTGGTCCCGATGGTGATGTGAGGTCGCGTGAGGTGCTGTTCGCGCGGGAGGGCATCGCCTGGCGCGTGACGCTCGCCGACGAGCAAGTCGGTTTCGAGGCGAGCCTCAACCGACTCGACGATCTGCTCGAGAGCTGGCGGTTCATCTGACCGGGCGGTCCGTGCTCGCTGGTAGCGTTGAACGACCATGAAGATCGCGGTCATCGGAGCCACCGGGGCGGTCGGCCGGGAGATGCTCCGCATCCTCGAGGAGCGACGCTTCCCCGTCGACGAGCTCGTGCTGCTGGCCAGTACCCGTAGCGCAGGTCGCCTCGTCGAGTTCGCGGGGGAAGAGCACGAGGTGCGTGAGCTCTCCATCGAAGCTGCACGCGGGGCCGACGTGGCTTTCGTCTCGGCCGGCGCGTCGACATCGAAAGCGTTCCTGCCCGACATCGCGTCGAACGGACGGTCTGCATCGACAACTCGAGTGCCTTCCGCATGGACCCCGACGTGCCGCTCTCGGTGCCCGAGGTGAACCCGGAGGCGCTCGAGGGCTGGCCGCACCCGGGCATCATCGCGGTGCCGAACTGCACCGCGATCACCGCCGTGCTCGCGCTGGGTCCGCTGCATCGCGCGGCGGGGTGTGTCTCGCTCGTGCTCTCGAGCTATCAGGCGGTGAGCGGCGCGGGCATGAAGGGAACGCGTGAGCTCGCCGAGCAGGTCGACAAGCTCGGAGGCGACATCGAGTCGCTCGCCCATCCCGACGCGACGCTCTGCCACAGGGCGAGGTTTTCGCGAAGCCGATCGCCTTCAACGTGGTCGCGAAGATCGGGGAGTTCGAGGCCGACGGCTTCACCGGCGAGGAATCGAAGATGATGGCCGAGCCGCGCAAGATCCTGAGCGCACCCGGTATGCGCGTGGTCGCGACCTCCGTTCGGGTGCCCGTCGTCACAGGTCACGCCGTCTCGATGCTCGCCGAGTTCTCCCGACCGATCACGGTCGCAGAAGCCCGCGAGGCGTTGTCATCGGCGCCGGGCGTTCGGCTCATGGACGATCCCGTGAACGGGGTGTTCCCGTCGCCTCTCGATGCCGCCGGTGGCGACGAGGCGCTCGTGGGGCGTGTCAGGCAGGTGCCGGGACGCGACGACGCGCTCATGCTGTTCAGTTGCGCCGACAACCTGCGAAAAGGAGCGGCGCTCGACGCGGTCCAGATCGCCGAGCATCTGTTCACGTCCTGAAGCGCTAGCGCCCGCTGCGAATGTCGGGTCCGAGTCTGGATGGATCAGTTGTCGTCGGTGGGCTCTCCACCGGGTGACACGCCGTCGACGAGCGGCTTCACGAACCACGCCCCATAGTCATGCCAGCCTTCCCGCCGGTAGAAGCCGATCGAAGCCTCGCGCCACGTGGCCGTGACGAGCGCCATTCGGAAGCACCCACGCTTGCGCGCCAGCTCCTCCGCTCGTCGCAGCAGAGCGGTGCCCACGCCGGCGCCGCGCGCGCGCTCGGTCACCACCACGTCGTTCACACGCGCCTGTGGACGATGGTCGCCGAGCCGCTGGTGGTACGCCATGTCGATGACGCCGGCGACCTCTCCGTCGACGTCGGCCACGAGTGTCACATTGCCCAGCTGACGTAGGTGGCCGGCGAAGGACTGACGATGCGTCGGGTCGTCGGCCGTACCGGAGGCGACGCCGCGTCCGAGCTCGACGAGCAGCCCGGCGATCGCGACCCAGTCGCCGGGCGTTGCCATCCGAACCGTGACCTCGCTCATCGTGTCACCGCAGTCAGAAGAAGAACGGGCACCACGGGTCGGGCCCACTCAACAGGCGGGAGAACTCCTCGACCGCGGGGTGCGCGGCGTCGATCAACCCGAGGCGGACCGCGTCGCCGGGCCGCAGGTACCCGCTGAACATCGCCGACAAGACGCCGATCGGGGTCGGCGTGGGACTTTCACCGTCGTGTCGCGCGACGGTCGCCTCACCGCGCTCGACACGCAGTGTCCACGGTCCGCTGTTGTCGGGGAACATCGGATCGTCGACGGCGAAGATCACCTCGGCATCGACCGCAGGCCAACCTCGTCGCTCGAACGCCGCGCGTACGTCGAGCAGTCGCAGCATCCATCGGTAGTGCATGTCGACCGAGAGCGATTGCTCGGGCATGAGCAGCACGATCGGATCGTTGGGCGGTCCGCTCCACTGGAACCACTTGCCGATCCCACCGAACCGTCGCACGTAGGTCAACAGGGACCACAGCGACGCTTCGGTGTTCGCGACGAACGCTTCGGTCCACAGTCCGAACGCGACGTCGAGTGGCCCCGGATCGGGTTCACGGCCCGTGACCAGGAAGCCGGTTACCTCGCCGCCCTCACGGACCACGACGGCGCGCCTGGTCTCGTCGTCGGTGCGGATCATGATGCGGTCGACCCAGTGTCGGTCGCCGGTCGGCTCGACGGGTCCCGTGTGGGCGGACGCGGATGTGCGATAGGCCGCGCGAACGCCGGCAAGATCGCGCTCGGCGTCGAAGAGCTCGGGCGCGGGCGTCCCGAAATGTTGCGACGGGATCGCGTCGATCGCCACTCGATGTCTGGTGAAGGTGCCGGCGAGCTCGTAGCCGAGCGCCCGATACGGTCTCAACACGGCAGGGAACAGCGCGCTGACGACCGCCCCCCGGCCACGCCCCGCTCTCATGACAGCCTCGGTCACTGCCGAGGCGATCCCAGAGCCGCGATGCTCGGGCAATGTGGCCACGCCCCAGATCGCCGAGCACGCGAGCGCACGCCCCCCGAACCACTGGTCGAAGCGGAGCTCCCCGGCCGTCGCGACGATGTCGTCGCCGACGACCGCGACCCGCATGTCGTCGAGCTCGTACAGGTGCGACCGCGCGAGGGCGCGCTCGCGCGAGAAGTTGAGAGACGTCGCGAGCACGTCCGCGATGCGCTCACGCTCTTCTTCTGCGGGTGCTCTGATCTCGGCGGTGCTCACGGCCACGGGCACCCGCACGGCGTACGGCCGCACTTCGGACATCCGCCCGCATACCGGGCCACGGCCATCTCGAGGTGGATACCTTCGATGTTGGCGAGCGACGCGAGCCAGGCGAGCACGTCACCGAACTCGTGCTCGAGGTTCGCCCGGTCGCCGGTTCGCAGCGCCTTGGCGAGCTCGCCGACTTCCTCGACGAGCCATCGGAAGACGGCGTCGCGACCGCGATCGGCATCGCGCGTGCCGTAGATGCTGTCCATCGATGCTTGCAACTCGTCGATCCGCATGGGCTGAGAAGTCTAGTGGCGGTGATGGAGCTCCCTCCGCCCTTTGCCCTTCGATCCCCGGACCTTCGGCCCAGGCTGTCGGGCCCGCACCCCCTGCGCAACGTTGCGACCTTCAGCGGTTCCCGGGTCGGGTGCGTGGAGTGCATCCTGGGTCATCGCGGCGACGGGCCGCATGGGTGACGCCGAACGGCGGTTGGGGGGCTCGCCATACGAGGAGTTGTTGAGGCTGATGGGATCGCGGAACGTCGGACGACACCGAGCTCGGAGCGTTCGCGCGCTCACCGCCGCAGCGCTCGTCACGGCAGCGATCCTGCAGTCCCCTCCGGCCTTCGCCGCGTCGGTCTCGGCCGCGGCGTTTGCCGGGGGAACGGGCACCGTGGTGGTTGCCGACACGCTGTACGCCCGGAACGGAGGGTCGCTCACCTTGAACCTCACGACCTCGAGCGACACGAGGTGCGTGCAGATCACGGGTGCCCACACCGCGGAGCAGCGATCGGCCGCGGCGAAGTCATCGTGGACGTTCGCGTTCTCGGCCGGCTCCGGTGATGGAGTACGGACGATCACCGCGACGGCGCGCCCGGACTTCAACGCGAACAACTGCACCGGCCAGCCGGGCTCGAGACAAGCTTCGTACGTGCTCGATAACTCCGGCCCGATGGTGAGCGGCACGCTGACACCGCTTCCGAACGCCAATGGGTGGAACCGCACGAACGTGGGCATCACCTGGGCGGCCATCGACGCCGGATCGGGAATCGCAAGTGGCCCGACCCCCTCGAGCGACTCCGTCACCGTGGACACCGCGGGGATCGCTCGCACCTCGACTGCGACCGATCGCCTGGGCAACTCGGCGTCCGGGTCGGTCACCGTCAAGCTCGACAAGATCGATCCCCTGATCTCCGGATCGCGAAGCCCCGGCGCCAACGCCAACGGGTGGAACGCCGGTCCGGTCACGGTGAGCTTCTCCTGCTCCGACGCGCTGTCGGGCATCGCGAGCTGCCCGGGTTCCACGGTGCTCTCGGGCGACGGGTCCGGTCTCTCCGCCACAGGCACCGCGACCGACACCGCCGGGAACCTCGCGAGCACGACGGTGGGTGGCATCAATATCGACACGACCTCCCCTCAGCTGGCCGGGTCGCCCACGACCGCGCCGAACCACAACGGCTGGTACGACGGCCCCGTCACGATCGACTGGTCTTGCAGCGACACGCTGTCCGGCATCGAGGGAGGGTGCCCGGCCGACGGAACGATCGCCGGCGACGGCACCGGACTCACCGCGTCGGCGTCGGTGGCCGATCGCGCTGGCAACACCACGGCGGCGCTGTCGCCCGGTGTGAGGATCGACACGACCGCGCCAATGACGACGGCGTCTGCGCCGTCGGGCTGGAGCAACGTCGGCGTCACGGTCGAGCTCTCGGCGAGCGATGGGCTGTCGGGTGTGGACGCCACCTACTACGCCGTCGACGCAGGTCCGGCGCAGGCCGGCGCCTCGGTGTCGATCGACGAAGAGGGAGAGCACGTCCTCGAGTTCTGGAGCATGGACGAGGCGGGCAACGAGGAAGCGCACAGGGCCGTCGCGGTCAGCATCGATCGCACTGCCCCCTCGATCTCGCACGCGGTGTCACCCGACGCAAACGCCAACGACTGGCACGACGCCGAGGCCACCGTCACATTCATCTGCACCGACACCCTCTCGGGTATCGCGAGCTGCACCGGCCCGCAGGTCGTGTCAGGCGAGGGGGCGGGGCAGCTCGTGACCGGCTCGGCCGTGGACACCGCCGGCAACGAAGCGACCGACGAGGCGAGCGTGTCGATCGACATGACCGACCCGACGATCTCGGGTGCCCGGGACCGCGACCCGAATGGCTCGGGCTGGTACGACGCTCCCGTCACGGTGACGTTCACGTGCACCGACCTGCTCTCGGGTGTCGCGGACTGCACCGGTGACGAGACGCTGGGCGAAGGCGAGGACCAGTCGGTGACCGGCCTGGCCACTGATGGTGCCGGCAACGAGAGCCGATCGGTGGTCGGTGACATCGATATCGACGAGACGAAGCCGTCGCTCACCGGCGAGACCGCGACGGATCCGAACGAGCACGGCTGGTACCGCGGCGACGTGATCGTTGGATGGTCGTGCTTCGACGCGCTCTCCGGCATCGAGGGCACGTGCCCGCAGGACAGCGTCGTGACCGGCGAGGGCGACGACCTCTCCGCGACCGCGCACGTGACCGACCGGGCCGGGAACTCACGCGACCGCTCGGTGTCGGGTATCAAGATCGACCGGACCGCTCCGAGCACCACGGCGATCCTGCCCGATCCGCTCGCGAGCGGGTGGCACGCGGGCGGCGTGGAGGTCACCCTCGCCACCGGACCCGACCTGTCCGGGATCGCAACCACGTCATACCGCGTCGACGGAGGCTCCGCCCGGCAATACACCGGACCGTTCCAGCACACCTTGACCGGGGAGCACACCATCACGTTCTGGAGCGAGGACCTCGCCGGCAACGTGGAAGACGAGACTGCTCCCGGTCACACGATCACCGTGAAGATCGACGGCAACCCGCCCACGATCGCCGCCAACCGTCAGCCCGCCGCCAACGGCTTCGGTTGGAACAACGGCACGGTGGTGGTCGACTTTCTGTGTGAGGATCCCGAGTCTGGCGTCGCCGCCTGCAGCGATCCCGCGCAGGTGGTGAACGAGGGCGAGGAACAGAGCGTCACCGGTATGGCGCTCGACAACGCCGGTAACACGACCTCGGTCTCGGTCGCTGGCATCAACATCGACCTGACAGTCCCGACCCTGTCGGGCACGCCTTCGTCGCAGCCGAACGCATTCGGCTGGTACCGGAGCGACGTCACGGTCGGATGGGCGGCTGAGGATGGCCTCTCCGGCGTCGACCCTTCCACCCTTCCGGACGACATCACCGTCACCGGCGAGGGAGTCGGCCTGGTCGCTGGACCCGTCTCGGTGTTCGACAAGGCGGGCAACGAGGGTACAGGCGCCTACTCCGGCATCATGATCGACCGAACCGCCCCCACGATCGCGGCCACCACGGTGGACGATGACCTCGCGCCACGCTCCCCGAACGGCGCAGGGTGGTTCAACGGCGCCGTCCGCGTGCACTTCACGTGTGAGGACCTGCTCTCCGGTACGCAGGAGTGCGCCGCCGACACCGTGCTCTCCGAGGACGGCGCCGACCAGTTCGTGACGGGCGCGGCGACCGACCGCGCCGACAATGTGGCCAGCACGACCCTGCACGGCATCGACATCGACAGCCGGGCACCGTCGACGACGGCGACGCTGTCGTGCACCGGTGCGAACGGCTACTGCCGTGACGACGCCACGATCGAGCTCTCGGCTGACGACCAGGTCGGGCTGTCGGGCGTCCAGGAGATCCGCTACCGCATCGGTGCGGGCGCGTGGCACACCGAACCCGGCGCATCGGCGCGTGTTGCGGTGCCGCTGAGCGGGTCGGGCGACGCGACGGTGCGGTTCTATGCCGTCGACGCCGCCGGCAACGAGGAGACGCCCGGCGCCGTGCAGATCGACTACGACACGATCGCTCCGGCCGTGTCGCACGTTCTCACGCCGTCGCCGAACGCCGCCGGCTGGAACCGATCGGACGTCACGGTTCGGTTCGACGCGGTCGACGACGAGGACGGCTCGGGTGTGGACGATGACACGGTCACCGCCGACGTCACGATCACCGAAGAAACCGGGGGGACGACCGTGCACGGTGAGGCCTCCGACATGGCCGGCAACCGAGGGACCGACTCGGTCGAGGTGAAGCTGGACGAGACCGCTCCGTCGATCTCGGGGGCGCCGACCACGACGCCGAACGCCCACGGGTGGTACGCCTCGGCGGTCACCGTGCGCTTCAGCTGTCACGACGGGCTCTCGGGCATCGCGACCTGCCCCGCCGATGCGGTGCTCTCGGGCGAGGGCGCCGGGCAGTCGGTGAGCGGCGTCGCCGTCGACGCGGCCGGCAACGAGCGTAGGGCAGCGGTCGAGGGCCTGAACATCGACGTGACACATCCATCGATCACGATCGGAGGCGTCGCGAACGGAGGCATCTACACGCTCGGTGCGGTCCCCTCGGGAACGTGCTCGGCGGCGGACGCCGGCTCGGGACTCGACGGTTCCTGCCGGATGAGCATCTCGGGCGGGCTCGCCAACGGTGTCGGGACGTACTCCTTCACCGCCACCGCGACCGACCTCGCCGGGAACGCGACGTCGGTCACGGGGTCGTACCGGGTCGTGTACGCGTTCGGCGGGTTCCTGCAGCCGATCAACGACACGGCGCATCAGGTTGGAACCGGCGCCAGCATCTTCAAGGCGGGATCGACCGTACCGGTGAAGTTCCGACTGCGGACCGCAGACGGCAGGGTGGTGCAGACCAACATGCTTCCTGTCTGGCTCGCGCCCGCGCCCGGTGGCGCGTTGACCGCTCCGATCGACGAGTCGGTCTACACGAGCTCACCCACAAGCGGGGGCACCTATCGCTGGGATTCCGTGGACCAGCAGTACATCTACAACTGGGGGACCGCGAAAACGCAGGCGAATCGATTCTGGCGGATCGGCGTCTTGCTGGATGACGGCACGACCCACTTCGTCAACGTCGGCCTCCGCTAGGGCGCAGGGCGGGCGCAGCCGGTTCCTCGCGAGGGATCGCCTCCTCGCCCGGTTGTCTACCGACCGGTAGAGAGGCATAATCTGCCGCATGGTAGAGGGCAAGGCACGCGCCTCCGCGACGCCTTCGATCGTCGAAGCGCTCTCGGGCAAGACGATGTTGTTGACCGGGGTGACCGGCTTCCTCGCGCAGGTGGTGTTCGAACGGCTGCTGGCGGACTTCGAAGAGACTCGCATCGTGCTGCTCGTGCGATCGCAGACGGGAGCGACGAGCCGCGAACGAGTCGAGTACCTGTTCCGGAAGCCGGCGTTCGACACGTTGCGGGAGCGCGTCGGTGAGGACGGGCTCAGACGGATGCTCGACGATCGGGTCGATGTGGTCGACGGCGATTTCGGTCGTGGGCAGCCAGAGGTTCCCGCGGGCATCGACGTCGCGATGCACTCGGCCGCGACGGTGAGCTTCGACCCGCCCATCGACGAAGCGTTCATAACGAACCTTCAGGGCGCGATGAACCTCTATCGAGGGGTGATCGGCGGTGGATCGACCCCCGCGCTGGTGCACGTCTCGACCGCTTACGTCGCCGGAGTGCAGAAGGGCGTGATTCCCGAGGGGCCCCTGGAGCACCGAGTCGACTACCGGCTCGAGCTCGAGCTCGCCATGTCTGCCCGCAGCGACGTGGAAGCCGCCAGCCGCAAGCCCGAGATGCTCTCGGCGTTCATGGGTCTCGCCCGCGACGAGCACTCGCGAGCGGGGCCGACGACCGTCGCCGACGACGCGGAGGATCGTCGTCTGAAGTGGGTCTCCAAGCGGCTGGTCGAGTACGGGCGCACCAGGGCACGCTCGCTCGGATGGCCCGACGTCTACACCTTCACGAAGGCGATGGGCGAACGGGCGGTCGAGGAGCTCGCGGCCGAGGCGAATCTCCCGCTCTCGATCGTGCGGCCGTCGATCATCGAGTCGGCGTACTCGCATCCGTTCCCCGGGTGGATCGACGGATTCAAGATGGCCGACCCGATCATCCGCGCCTACGGGCTGGGGCAGATCCCGGAGTTCCCGGGGATCCCCGAAGGCATCATCGACATCATCCCGGTGGACTTCGTGGTGAACGCGTTGCTCGCGATCGCCGCGCACCCGCCTGCCCCGGGTGAGGCCGCGCACTACAACGTGAGCTCGGGCTCCCGGAACCCGCTGCGCTTCTTCGAGTTGTACGAGTGGATCCGCGAATACTTCGAGGAGCACCCTCTTCCCGAACGGGGTCGTGGGGAGCACAAGGTGCCCGAGTGGGATTTCCCCGGCAACCTCACCGTCGAGCGCATGCTGCGCCGGGCCGAGCGGCTCACCGATATCGCCGAGCAGGTCGTGACCCACATGCCGAAATCGAAGTCGATGCGCGACGCCGTTCGTCGCGTCGATCGTGACAAGGCGCGCATCGACTTCGTGAAGCGCTATAGCGATCTGTACGGCATGTACACCGAGGCGGAGGTCGTCTACACCGACGACCGAACGCTTGCGCTGTTCGAGTCGCTCTCGTCCGGTGATGCGGAAACGTTCCCCTTCGATGCCGCGGCGATCGACTGGAAGCACTACATGAAGGATGTGCACTCTCCCGCGGTCACCCAGTCGCTGCGTGAGCTCTCTCGTCGGGACGGCCGCGGCGCGAGTGTGACGATCCGCGAACGTGACGAGCCCGTGCTCGCCCTCTTCGACATGGAAGGCACGATCATCACGTCGAACGTGGTGGAGAGCTACGTGTGGGCGCGCATGGCCGACCTGACACCCGAGGAATGGCCGCGCGAGCTCGCGAGCGTCTTCGGGCGTATCCCTGGATACCTGCAGATCGATCGGCGCGACCGCGGCGACTTCCTGCGTACCTTCTTCCGGCGGTTCGAGGGTGCGAGCGTCGAGGGCATCGACCGACTCGTGACGAGTCACGTGGCCGAGTTCATGCTGCAGAAAGCGAGCGCGGCGGCGATCCGCCGTATCCGAGAGCATCGCGCCGCCGGCCATCTGACGATCTTGATCACCGCCGCCGCCGAGCCGTTCGTGCGCCCGCTCTCGCCGCTGTTCGATGTGGTGATCGGCGCCGAGCTCGAGAAGCGCGACGGGCGCTTCACCGGGTTCATGTCGGCGCCGCCGCTCGTGGGCGAGGCGCGCGCGGCATGGCTCCGCCGGTACGCAACGCTCGGAGGGGTCGACCTGCGTCATTCCTACGCATATGCGGACTCATACTCCGATCTTCCGCTGCTCCGAGCGGTGGGCAACCCGGTCGCGGTCTCACCCGACTCGTCGCTCTACCGGTACGCGCGTCGCCGCCGCTGGCCGATCGAGGAATGGCAGATGACCAAGGGTATGCCCCGGGTGCGCTTCCCCAAACCGGCGGTGCGCGCGTGAACGGACTGGCGGGCTGATGGCGCTCGCGCTCGAGTACTTCCGCTCGATGCCGCGGTACGTGGGCGCCCGGGTCGCGGGCAGGAAGGTGCCCGGCCTCGTGGCGGGCGGGCCGTTGACGCCACTGCGACTGGTTACTCAGGCCGACCCCGAGCCATCGCGCGTCGGCTGGGCCCGGCTGAAGCCCACGCTCGCGGGCATCTGCGGCAGCGACCTCTCGACGATCGCGGGAGAGTCCTCCTTCTACTTCTCCCCGCTCGTGTCGATGCCGTTCGTGCCGGGCCACGAGGTCGTCGGGGAGTTGCTCGACGACTGCGGCGATCACAAAGCAGGCCAGCGAGTGACGCTCTCATCGGTGCTGGGCTGTGCGGCGCGGGAACAGGCCGAGCTCTGCGAGCACTGCGCCGTGGGTGAGTACGGACGCTGCGACCGGGTGTCGGTCGGCTCGCTGAAGGCGGGTTTGCAGACAGGGTTCTGCTCGAGCACGGGAGGCGGATGGAGCCGCATGTTGCTCGCGCATCGTTCGCAGCTCTGGGCGGTGCCCGACGGCATCGACGATCACGCCGCGGTGCTGATCGAGCCCCTCGCGACGGCCATCCACTCGGTCTTCCGTGCACGTGTGCCCGAAGGCGCCGACGTGCTCGTGATCGGCTCGGGCACGGTCGGGTTGCTGACCCAGGTTGCGCTCCGACGATTCGCGCAGCCGGGCCGCGTGATCGTGGCGGCCAAGCACTCGGCGCAGCGCGCGGCGGCGAAGATGGCCGGTGCCGACGAGGTCGTGCGCCCTGAACACGCGTTGAAGGCCGTTCGCCGCGCGGGGCATGCCGTCAAGCTTTCCCCCGAGCGCGGTCAGGACTTCTTGCTCGGCGGTGCCGACGTGGTGTTCGAGTGCACAGGAACGAAGCGCGCGCTCGACATGGCTCTTCGAACCACGAAGGCGGGAGGCCGAGTGGTGGTGAGCGGCATCCCGTCGGGCGGCGCCGACCTCACGCCGCTGTGGTTCCGTGAGCTCGAGCTCGTCGGCGCCTACACCACCGCCATGGAGCAGACCGATGACGGCAGGCGCCACTCGTTCGCGCTCGCGCTCGAGCTGGCGCACCAGATCGGGCCGATGCTGGCCCCGATGGTCGGCGCGACGTATCCGCTCGCCCGTTGGCGTGACGCGATCGACCACGCCATGTCTGCCGGGCGCCTCGGCACGTTCAAGGTCGCCTTCGCCCCGCAGGAACACTCGACGACTCACCAACCCGTGACCTAGGAGACGACGACAGATGCCCAGACCGGGATTCGTGTTGCAGGTTGACGAGCGAACGCCTCCGCTGCTCGTGCATCAGGGCGAGGGCTACCGCATGCAGAAGTTCCCCCTCGGCACCCGCGTCGTGTATCCGCCCGACCCGCTCCCCGGTATCCGCGACGTACCGGCCGCGGTCCGTCACGCGCTGTTGAACCCCGTCGGCGACTCCAAGCCGCTTCCTGAGCTGATGTTCGGTGGCATGAAGCTCACGATCGCGATCGACGACATCTCGATCCCGCTGCCGCCGATGCGCACGCCCGACGTGCGCCAACCGATCCTCGAGCACGTGATCGAACTCGCCGCCCGCGCCGGTGTCGACGACCTCGAGCTGATCGTCGCGACCGCGCTCCACCGGCGCATGACCTCCGAGGAGATCCGGCGAGCGGTCGGCGAGCGCGTGTACCGCTCGTTCTACCCGGAACACCTGAAGAACTTCGACGCCGAAGATCCGCAGGGCCTGGTCGAGATCGGTAGGACCGACGACGACGAGCTGGTCGAGATCTCCAAGCGCGCCGCCGAGAGTGATCTGATCGTCTACGTGAACATCAACCTGGTCGCGATGGACGGCGGTCACAAGTCGGTCGCGGTCGGGCTCGCGGGATACCGGAGCCTCAAGCACCACCACAACGTGAACACGATGATGCACTCGAAGTCGTATATGGATCCGCGAGAAGGCCACAGCGCGATCAACGATTCGGTGAATCGCATGGGCAGGGTACTGCGTGATGCGGGCGTCAAGATCTTCCAGATCGAGACGACCGTCAACTCGGAGACGTTCCCGTCGAATCTCGGCTTCCTGAACAAGCGGGAATGGGAGTGGGGGGCGAGCGATCAGGCACTGATGATCGCGGCGAAGAAGGCCAACGACATGGCACCGCCCCGAGTACGACGTGAGTTCTTCCGGCGTATCGAGGCTCCCTACAAGCTGACCGGCGTGAATGCGGGTGAGGTCGAGGCGGTGCACCAACGCACCCTGACGAACCTGCATCGCCAGCAGCTCGTGGAGGTGCAGGGGCAGGCCGATGTGCTGATCATGGGCGTGCCCTACCTCGGGCCGTACAACGTGAACTCCATCCTGAACCCGATCCTCGTGCACTGCCTCGGGCTCGGGTACCTGTTCAACATGTATCGCAACAAGCCGCTCGTGAAGCAGAGTGGCGTGATCATCCTGCATCACCCGGTGCCGTGGGAGTTCCACTCGATCCATCACCCGAGCTACATCGACTTCTTCGAGGAAGTGCTGGCCGAGAGCACCGATCCGAAGACGATCGAGAAGGAGTTCGAGGAACGCTACGCCACCGACCCCTGGTACGTGCACCTGTACCGCACGAGCCACGCGTACCACGGCGTGCATCCGTTCTACATGTGGTACTGGGGCGCACACGGACGCGATCACGCGGGCGATGTGATCTTCGTCGGTGGGAACCCGTCGAGCGTGGCGCGACTCGGCTACCGGCGCGCCGACTCGATGCGAGACGCGCTCGAGATGGCCAAGGACACGGTCGGCTCTTCGCCCGAGATCACCTACTTCCACGCGCCGCCCGTGATGATCGCCGACGTGCACTGAGGAGACCTGAGCGATGGGCGTGCGCGACGAGCTGAAGACGATGTCGGAGGGGTTCCGATGGGGTCGCCGCCCCATGGTGCCCCGTAGCGCCGAGCCGCACACGCCGCCTCGCGAGGACGCGGTGTTCCCGACCGACTGGGCCCGTTCGGGTGCGGGCACAGCAGCGCGGCTCGTCATCTTGAACGCCGGCCTCGGCCCGCTGCTGCGCAGCCAGGTCGCGTTGCGCGTCTACGGCCTCGAGCACCTCACGGCGATCGAGGGCGGTGTGATCTTCTACTCGAACCACTCGAGCCACCTCGACGCGACGATCATCCTGACGGCCCTGCCCGAACGATGGCAGGAGAAGACGGCTGTGGGCGCCGCACGGGACTATTTCTTCGACGTGTGGTGGCGAGCATCGTTCACTGCGCTCGCCTACGGAGCGTTCCCGATCGACCGGTCGCGCGGTGGGCGGCACGCGGTCACGAAGGCTCGCGAGCTCCTCGACGATGGTTGGAGCCTCGTGGTGTTCCCGGAGGGCACCCGATCGCCCGACGGCCACACGAAGCGGTTCCGTCATGGCACCGCGCGGCTCTGCATCGAGGCGGGTGTCGGCGCGGTGCCGGTGGGCATCCGCGGGGCGTACCAGGCGATGCCCAAGGGCAGTTGGTGGCCGCGGGCAGGCCGTCCCCCGGTGCGGGTGCGGATCGGCGCGCCGCTGTTCCCCGCCGAGGGCGAGACTCATCAGGCGTTCACCGCTCGCATGACCCAGGCGGTGGCGGAGCTCCTCGACGAGGACCGCACGACATGGTGGGAATCGTTGCAGCGCGCAGAGCGTGGTGAGACCCCGCCCCCGTACGGGCCGAGCGGCCCCGAGTGGCGCAAACGCTGGGAAGGCTCGCGTCCGATCGAGCGCCGTGGTACGAGGAAGACCTGGGATTAGCGCATGCCTCGCACGGGCGGCGAGCAACGGCGCACCACGATCGTCGCCGAGGCGATCCACCAGTTCGGTCGCGACGGATACAAGGGCGCGAGCATCGAGAGCATCGCCACCGCGGTCGGAGTGCGCAAGCAGACGCTGCTCTACTACTTCCCGAACAAGGAAGCCTTGCTCGAGGCGTGCCTGCAGGCGGCAGGGGAACGGCTCGGCTCGGAGCTCGCCGCCGCACTCGAGGGCGCCGAGACTTATTGGGATCGCGCCGAGGCCGTGATCCACGGGGTCTTCGGGCTCGCGGCGGAATGGCCCGAGTTCCCGATGTTCGTACGCGAAGCCGCCCGACTCGGGCCCGCCGCATTCGACCGGTTCGCCGGCGTGCTCGATCCGCTCCGCCGCCGCGCGATCGAGTTCTTGCAGGCCGGCATGGATAGCGGCGAGATCCGCAAGCAGGACCCCGCCATGCTGCTGTTCACGCTCTACACGGCAGTCGTCGGCTCGCTCACCGAAGCGAGCGTGTTGAGCGCCGTGGTCGGAGCGGACAGCGGCCGGGCGTCGCTCCGTCGCCGCGAGCGTGAGGTGCTGCTGTTCGTTCGGGCGGCGCTGCGTCCTGCCGAGTGAGCGGTGCGAGCGGCGATCGAAAGAGGCCGTTTCGCTGCAAGTGCGCTGTGCCTGCTTCACGCGCGTGATGCCGGGATCGCGCGGATCGAGAGCCACTCCTCGCGTCCGCATTGCCGCTCGTGGCTGCGACGGGCAGGATGACCCGGTGGAGGTGCGCGACGAACGACGGGTGGTGACGGCGCTCTTCGCCGACCTGGTGGGGTCGACCGCGCTGGGTGAGCGTCTCGATCCCGAGGAATTGAAGCTCGTCGTCGGCGATGCCGTCGCACGCATGGTCTCTGCCGTCGATGCGTTCGGCGGCACCGTGAAGGATCTGGCCGGCGACGGGGTGCTGGCGCTCTTCGGCGCGCCGATCGCTCACGAAGACGACGCTGAGCGTGCGGTTCGCACCGGTCTGCGCATCGTCGACGACATCGAGAGCTTCGCACGTGAGGTGGCCGAGGCCTGGGCGGTCGACGCGCTGAACGTGCGCGTCGGGGTGAATACCGGGCTGGTGGTGACCGGAGCGATCGGTGCCGGTGAGCGGGTCGAATTCAGCGCGATGGGGGACGCCGTGAACGTCGCCGCGAGGCTCCAGTCCAAGGCTCAGCCGGGCTCCGTGCTGGTGGGCGAAGCGACCAGACGGATCGTGGCGGACCGGTTCACGTGGGACGACGGGCAGACGTTCGAGCTCAAGGGCAAGGCCGACCCGGTGGCCGCGTTCACGGTGACGGGCGACGGCGCTCGGCCGCACGGTTCGGCCGACCCCAGATCATCCCCCCGCATGGTCGGCAGAGACCGAGAGCTCGCCAAGGCCAAGGACGCCGTCGAGGCGGTCGCGGAAGGAACAGGCGGCATCGTGTTCGTTACCGGCGAGCCTGGTATCGGCAAGACCCGCATGGTGCACGAGCTGCGTCGTGCCTTCGGTGCGACGACGCCTGCGTTCGGCAGGTCGCTCTGGCTCGAGGGTCGGTGCGTGAGCTACGGAGGGTCGTTCCAATATTGGCCGTTCCGTGACCTGCTGCGATCGTGGTTGGGGGCACGAGGCGACGAACCCGACCTGCTGGTCCGCGTGGCGCTTCGCCGGCAGATCGACCGCTTGTTCGCGGCTCGATCCGGAGAGATGGTCCCGTACCTCTCGGCACTGCTCGGACTCGCGCCAACAGCCGACGAGTCGTCTCGGCTCGGTGAGCTCTCGCCGGAGGCGCTGCAGTACCGAACGTTCGAGGTGGTGCGCCAGACGCTGCAGGGATTGGCGGCCGAGGGCCCGTTGGCCGTCTTGCTCGAGGATCTCCATTGGGCGGACGCCACGTCACTGCAGCTGATCGAACGCCTGGTTGGCGACACTGAGGACGAAGCGTTGCTGCTGCTCTGCACGGCTCGTCCCGAACGCGATCATCCGTCGTGGCGGTTGAAGGAAGACGTGGCTCGCACGCTTCCGCATCGGTTCCGGGAGGTGAGCCTCGATGCTCTGTCCGGCGTCGCGGGACGCGAGCTCCTTGCGGCGCTCGTCGGCCGAGCAACCCTTCCGCCGGTCGTGGAGCCGCGCATCTTGGAGTCGGCCGAAGGCAATCCCTTCTTCCTGGAAGAGATGGTTCGCTCGATGGTGGACGCCGGTGCGCTCGTTCACGACGAGGAGGGTTGGCGATTCGATCACGAGGTCGACCTGCAAGTACCACCCACGGTCGAGAAGGTGATCCTCGCGCGTCTCGACCGACTCGAACCATCGGTTCACGATGCCGTCGTCGCAGCATCGGTATTGGGTCGCACGTTCAGCCTGTCGCTGCTGCAGGAGATGGTGGCCAGCGGTGACGTGCGCGCCGCGCTCGGAGAGCTCATGCGGGTCGATCTGGTGCGCGAGGGGCGTCGATGGCCAGAACCCGAGTACCGCTTCACGCACGCGCTGATCCAGGAAACGGCGTATCGGACTCTGGTCGCCGGGGATCGACGTCGACTGCACGGCAGGGCCGCGGAGTGGCTGGAGCAGCACCACGCCGACCGAGAAGACGAGGTCGCCGGACTGTTGGCACACCATTGGCTCGGTGCGCAGGACGGTGACAAGGCGGTTCGCTACCTGACGATCGCAGGAGATCGCGCCCGACAGGAATACGCTCTCGACGAGGCGATCGCGTACTACCGGGAGCTCCTGCCGCTCCTCGATCGCCGAGGCGAAGACCGAGAGATCGCGCTCGTCCAATTCAAGTTGGCGCTCGCGCTCCATGTCTCGCTGCGGTTCGCCGAGGCGAACGAGGCGTATCAACAAGCGTTCGAGCGCTGGACGCCGGCCGAGCCGCCGGCCCGAACGCCGTCGGCCTCGCTCAACATCGCCACGAGCTTCCTGCCGGACGACCCAGATCCGCGCTCGGCCATCGCCTGGCCGAACATCCAACTCTGCATGCAGTTGTTCGATCGCCTGGTCGAGCAGTGGCCCGAGCGAACGATCGTGCCGTCGTTGGCCGAGCGATGGGAGATCTCCGACGACGGCTTGCGCTACGTCTTCAAGCTTCGCCAGGGTCTCACGTGGTCCGATGGCTCACCGCTCACGGCGCACGATGTCGAGTTCGGCGTGAAGCGCGTGCTCGATCCGACGACACCGGGATCATCGGTGGCGATCTATTTCGTGTTGGAACGGGGTCAGGAGTATTACCTGGGCGAGGAGGCCGACCCCCGGCGGATCGGTGTGCGGGCCCTCGACGACCAGACGGTGGAGTTCCGGCTCGTAGCGCCGGCGCCGTACTTCATGAGCGTGATGAACCGTCCGGACGGTGGACCGCAGCCCCGGCACGCGATCGAGGCTCTCGGCGATGGATGGACCGAGCCGGGGAAGCAGGTCGTCTCGGGGGCGTTCCGGGTCGCTCGGCGGTCCTCGGACGGGCTCGTCCTCGAGCGCCGGACGGGTGACAACGGGGGTCGTGTGGGCAACGTCGCGTCGGTCGGCTACACACGAGCCAGGATCGGAGAGGCGCTCGGGGGCTACGAACGAGACGAGATCGACGTCATCGCAGCTCGCTACACCCCGCGCCTGGCCGATCTGATGTCGCGCGACGTGCCCGATGCGTCGATCGGCCCGGCGGCATGGTCGGGATACCTGGCCTTCGATCACACGAGCGAGACCGGATCGGATCTCGACCTTCGGCGGGCGCTCGCCCATGCGATCGATCGCGATGTCCTCGCCGCTGCGATGCCCGCGAACATGGTCGTGGCCACGGGCGGAATCGTGCCCCCTGCGTTGCAGGGGCACACACCCGACATCGCCCTGCGCTTCGATCCCGAGTTGGCACGCGCGTGCCTCGCGCGATCGAGCGTCGAGGGGCCGATCCCCGTCGCGTTCCTCGACGACGATCTCCCCATCCTGGAACCGGTGATCGAGTCGTGGCGCTCGGCCCTTGGCGTTGCGATCGAGAGGCACACGTGGTCGCTGGAAGAGACCGCGACGATGCGACCACCGCGCGAGCACGCGCCGGTCTACTTCACCGGATGGCTGCCCGGCTACGCCGATCCCGAGTACTTCCTGCGGCTGTTGTTCCATTCGCAGAGCCGGACCAACGAAGGAGGGTTCGACCATCCGCCGTTCGACGAGTTGATCGAGCGGGCACGGCAGGAGCGGAGCGACCGAGGAAGGCTGGCGTTGTTCCACGATGCCGATCGGATGGCGGTCGCCGATCGCGTCGTCGTGATCCCGATGGTGTACGGGCGCAGCCTCGCGGTCGTCAAGCCTCGGGTGCGCGGATGGTGGGAGTTCGGCAAGACGTCGGCGAACTTCGCCGATCTCGAGGTATCCGAACCCGGCGCATGATCCTCGCGCTTGCGGGCCGACTGTGAGATCGGTGATCGCGTCATGCTGGGAGCGCTTCACACGAGGATGGCGGGCGCTGGAGGTCGACACGCGTCGATCGACACCCGCGTCGTCGGTCGGTCGCCGCTACAGACCGCCGGATCGATTCCTCAGACGGGTTCGCCCGCGGGTTCATGTGCGTTGGCGGTCTCGGTCTCGCTCTCGGAGGTCTCGATGGTGTCGGCAGGGGCCCCCTTACTCCTGGAGGCGAACAGGAACGGCACCCCCACGAGCGAGATGGCTGCGCCGATCAGGTACGAGGGCGCGTAACCCCATACGTCGGCGACACGGCCGAGCACGGGCTGAACCCAGACCCCGCCGGTCGAATCCATCAGCGCATCGAACGAAAGGATCGTTGCCCGCTGCCGCGACGGGATCAGCCCGTTGATGTAGGCCTGGCGGATCGGGGTGGAAGCCGCGAACAGCAATCCCCAGACGGCGACGAGACCGATCACAGCCCAGAAGCTCTCGAGGAGTCCGATCAAGGCGAGGGCCAGCACCCCGAGGGCGCTCGTTGCGATCAGCGCGGAGGTACGGCGATGGAAGAGGCGCCTGACCATCGGCGCAGCGATGCCGCCGAGGATCTGCGCGCCAGCCACGATCGCCGCGACCAGGCCCGCGATCTGGTAGGCCTGAGGGTCACCGTAGAGCTCGAGCAAGTAGGGCTGCAGCGCGTAGAACGCGTAGAAGGCGACCCCACCAGTGAACAAGGATTCGACCATCAGCCACTTGACCGCGGGTACGCGCCACCCGTACTCGATGCCGGCGGAGGCGATCTTCCGCATCTCGGCCAGGGGCCGCCCGCCCCGTACTGGGGTGAACCCGATGTCGTGCATGAGTCGGAAGGCCACCGTGAACATCACGAGCAAGATGACCCCGCGGATCACGAACGGCACGCCGAGGCCCACCCGCTGCGCGATGAAACCTCCTGCGACCGACCCGGTCAGCATCGCTGCACCTGCGACGATCTGGCCGCGGCCGAACACCGTTTCCATCTGACCCTTGAACCCGGTGGCGGTGAGGGCATCGACCAACCACGCCTCGACGGCACCGGAAAAGAACGTGAACCCCAGGCCGATGAAGACCGAAACCGCCGCCCACTGCCAGAAGGGCGCATCGACCTGCCACAGCACCACGTAGAGCAGGGTCGAGGCGCTCAACGTGACCGTCCCGAGCAGGTACGAAGCCCGACGGCCGATCGTGTCGGCGATGATGCCCGTCGGCACTTCGAACAGCACCATGCCGGCGGTGAAGAATGCGTTGGCGGCGAACGCCTCGAAGTTCGTGAGCCCTGCGTCGAGCAAGAAGATCGTGTTGATCCCCCAGATCAACGACGCGGCCAGCGTGTTCCCGAGGAGCAGTGCGAGATACGTCCGCTCGATGCTCCTCGGGGTCGGATCACGTCCGTCTGCCCTCGCGTTTCCTCTCGCCACGTCGAAGTTCCTATCTCGGATCGGAACGAAAGCCCAGGGACCGCCCGCTGTCGCGGGCAACGGTTGCGAGGCCAGAAATAGTCCCGGCGGGCGTCGACAACATCACCTTCTCTTCGCTCGTCAAGCGTCGCTGTGATGCCGGACCCCCGTGGGTCGGATCCAGACGCTCCTCAAGAGGCGTCAACGGGATCCCGTACCAGCACCGCACGAGCAGGCCCGCCGTCGCCGTCGATGATCCGCAGCGGCAACACCGTCAAGAGATAGCCGCCGGGCTCGACGTGACCGAGGCTCAGCCCCTCGACGATCGTGACGCCGTTGGACAGCAGCTCGACATGTGCGGGGTGGCCGGCGGCGCCTCGTTGTTCGATGCCGAGGAAGTCGGTCCCGATCAACCTGATGTTGCGCTCCACCACCCAGCGCGCGCCGTCGGGTGCCAGGCAGACGTACTCCTTCGGGAACGCCTTCGGCGCTCCCCGCCACAGATCGGAGTTGTCGGTGCGCAGCAGCAGGCGGTCGGCGCCGGCGGGGACCTCGAGCGAGTCGAGGTCGTCGGCGCCGAGCGCGCCACCACGGCCCGTCGCGTCCGCGACCCAGCATGGGCCCATCAGCACGTCGAGCGGGACCAGGTCGACGCCGGACCCTCCCTCGATCATGTGGCGTGGCGGGTCGATATGGGTGCCCGCGTGGGTTCCCAAACGCACCTCGCTCACGTCGGCACCGTCGCCGCCGGCCATGCGCTGCACGGGCCGGATCTCGGGAGACGGCTGCCCCGGCCACGTCATCAGGTCTGGTCCGATCGGCAGCGAGATGTCGATGGGCTCGGTCACGGGTGGTGCCTTCCGTCTGGCCGCGTGCGCAAGTGCCAGTGGTGAGGCGCGAGGAGCTCGTCGGCTTCTGGCGGACCCCACGACCCCGGCTCGTAGAAGTAGAGGGGCGACGGGTGCTCGAGCGCCGCTGTCACGATCTCCCATGCTCGCTCGACGCCGTCCTCCCTGGTGAACAGGGTGTGGTCGCCGTTCATCGCGTCGTGCAGCAGCCGCTCGTAGGCCTCGGCGAGCGCGTGCATGAACGAAGTGTCGTAGTCGAAATCCATGCGCACCGTCTGCAACTCGTACCCCGGTCCCGGCACCTTCGCCTGGAACGCGAGCGAGATGCCTTCGTCGGGCTGGATCCTGATCGTCAGATGGTTCGAGGGGATATGGTCGACTTCCAGCTCACGGAACAGCACGTCGGGCGCCTGGCGCAGGTACACCGCGATCTCGGTGTCGCGCTCCGGGAGCTTCTTGCCGTGACGTACGTAGAAGGGCACGCCGTCCCAGCGCCAGTTGTCGATGTAGAGCTTCGCGGCGACGAACGTCTCGGTCTCGCTCGCCGGGTCGACGCCCCTTTCGGCGCGGTAGCCCCGGTACTGCCCACGCACGACGTCGGCCGGGTCGATCGGGCGAACCGCTTGTAGGAGCTTCACCTTCTCGTCGCGGAACGACTCGTCCTCGAGCGCGCGCGGCGGTTCCATGGCGAGGAACGCGAGCACCTGCAAGATGTGGTTCTGCAGCAGGTCGCGGATCGCGCCGGACCGCTCGTAGTAGTCCGCTCTGCCTTCGACCCCGATCGATTCGGCCACCGTGATCTGCACGTGGTCGACGGCATCGCGGTTCCACACTCGTTCCCATATCGCGTTCGCGAACCGGAAGACGACCAGATTCTGCACCGTCTCCTTGCCGAGGTAGTGATCGATGCGGAAGACCTGCGCCTCGTCGAACGCGATGTGGATCGCGGACGAGAGCGCCTTCGCCGACTCGAGCGAGTGTCCGAACGGCTTCTCGACCACGATCCGCGACTCGCGCGTGTTGGCGCCGATCGCCGCGAGCGAGTCCACGATCGTCGGGAACGCGTCCGGCGGAACCGCCAGGTAGTACAGGCGGTTCTCCTCGGTGCCCAGCTCGCGGTCGGAAGCATCGAGCGCGACCTTCAGGCGAGTGAGCGCCTCCTCGTCGTCGAACATCCCCGAGATGAACGAGAGTGAATCCGCGAAAGGCTTCCAGATCGACTCGTCGAACGGCGTGCGCGAGTGAGCCTCGATCGCTCCTCTGGCGTGCGTGCGAAACGCTTCGTCGTCCCACTCGCTCATGGCGAAGCCGATCACGCAGTAGCGTTCGGGAAGCAGCCCCGCCGCGGCCAGGTTGTAGAGCGCGGGCAAGACCTTCTTCTTCGCGAGGTCGCCGCTGGCGCCGAAGATCACGATGAGCTGGGGGTTGGGCGGTCGCAGCGACGACGTCATGGCTCAACCAGCGTGCGGATCACGCATCCGACGGTAGCGCCGGATCAGCTCGAGCGTCGAGGAGTCGTGCGACCCCGCATCGGGATCGTCGTCGGCGTGCAGCTCTCCAAGCACCTTCATCGCGAGCGACTTGCCCAGTTCCACACCCCACTGGTCGAAGGGGTCGATGTGCCAGATCGCTGCCTTCGTGAATACCTCGTGCTCGTACGTCGCGATGAGCTGGCCGAGCGAGCGAGGCGTAAGCGCAGGGGCCATGATCGTGCTCGTCGGGTGGTTGCCGGTGAACGTTCGAGCCGCCACCTGGTGTGCCGGCACTCCTTCGGCCTCGACCTGTTCGCGCGACTTGCCGAACGCGAGCGCCTCGGTCTGCGCGATGAAGTTCGCCATGAGCAGATCGTGGTGCCCGGGTACGGGATCGGTGGCCCGAGCGAATCCGATGAAGTCAGCAGGCACCAACCTCGTGCCCTGATGAAGGAGTTGGAAGTAGGCGTGCTGCCCGTTCGTGCCCGGCGTTCCCCAGACGATCTCGCCCGTGTCGTAGGTTACCGGGTCGCCGTCGAGGTCGATCGACTTGCCGTTCGATTCCATCTCGAGCTGTTGCAGGTAGTCCGCGAGCCTCGACAGGTGATGGCTGTACGGCAGCACAGCCTTGGTCTGCGCACCCAGGAACGACGAGTACCAGACCCCGAGCAGGCCCATCAGCACGGGCACGTTCCGCTCGAACGGGGTTGTGCGGAAGTGTTCGTCGATGTCGTGGAAGCCGGCGAGCATCTCGCGGAACGCCTCGGGCCCGATCGCGATCATGAGCGACAATCCGATCGCGGAATCCATGGAATACCGTCCTCCGACCCAGTCCCAGAACTCGAACATGTTCGCGGGATCGATGCCGAACTCGCGCACCTTCTCCTCGGCCGTCGAGACCGCGACGAAATGACGTTCGACGGCTGTCGCGTCATCGCCGAGCCTGGCCAACAGCCAGTCGCGGGCGCCGCGAGCGTTCGTGAGCGTCTCGATCGTGCCGAACGTCTTCGACGAGACGACGAACAGCGTGGTCGCAGGGTCGAGGTCGCGTGTGGCTTCGACGATGTCGGCGCCGTCGACGTTGGAGACGAACCGGAACGTGATGGCCCGGTCGGTGTGATCGCGGAGGGCCTCGACGGCCATCTTCGGACCAAGATCCGAGCCACCGATGCCGATGTTCACCACCGCCCGCATGCGCTCGCCGGTGAGGCCCGTCCACTCGCCGCCGCGCACGCTCTCGGCGAAGACGCTCATGCGATCGAGCACTTCATGGACCTCAGGTACCACGTCGAGACCGTCGACCTCGAACGTGGAGCCGCGTGGGGCGCGAAGCGCGACGTGCATGGCGGCTCGATCCTCGGTGGTGTTGACGTGCTCGCCGGCGAACATCGCGTCGATGCGCCCGCGCACGCCGGCTCGATCGGCGAGTCCACGGAGCAGGCGCATCGTCTCGCCGATCACGATGTGCTTGGAATAGTCCAGGAACAGCTCGCCGGCTTCGGCGGAGAATCGTTCCATGCGACGAGGATCGTCGGCGAAGAGCCCCCGCAGGGTCACCTCGCGCATGACATCGGCGTGCGCGCGGAGCGCAGCCCACTCAGGGGAATCGGCGATGCTCACGTCTTCTCAGCGTGGCCGCCGAACTCCTTGCGCATCGCCGAGAGCAGGCGGTTCGCGAACTCGGACTCACCGCGTGACTCGAACCGGTCGAACACGGCCGCCGACAGGACGTGCACCGGCACGTCCTCGTCGACGGCCGCGTGCAGCATCCACCTGCCCTCACCGGAGTCGGAGACGCGTCCGCTGAATCCTTCGAGGTCGGGGTCGGCATGCAGCGCCGAGGCCGTCAGGTCGAGCAGCCACGACGAGATCACGCTTCCACGGCGCCACACCTCGGCGACCGCTGCGATGTCGAAGTCGTAGCGGTAGAGATGCGGGTCACGAAGCGGCGTCGTCTCGGCGTCGGCCGGGCGGATGTCGCTGCCGGCGTTCGCATGACGCAACACGTTCAGCCCTTCTGCGTACGCGGCCATGAGCCCGTACTCGATGCCGTTGTGCACCATCTTCACGAAATGGCCGGCGCCGGCCGGACCGCAGTGCAGGTAGCCGGCCTCGGCCGTGCCGCTCGACGACGACCGGCCCGGTGTGCGCGGCGCCGCGTCGACCCCCGGCGCAAGCGCGGCGAAGATCGGATCGAGATGCGCGACGATCTCGGTTTCCCCTCCGATCATCATGCAGTAGCCGCGCTCGAGCCCGAACACTCCACCGCTGGTGCCCACATCGACGTAGTGCACGCCGTGCTCTGCCAGGGTCGAAGAACGTTCGATGTCGTCGCGGAAGTAGGTGTTGCCGCCGTCGATCACGATGTCGTCGGCATCCATGATCGACGCGAGGTGTTCGGCGGTCTCGCCCGCGAAGGCTGCTGGGACCATGATCCAGGCCGAGCGCGGTGGAGTGAGCTTGCCCACGAAGTCCTCGAGCGAGCCGGCTCCCGCTGCCCCTTCTTCGACGAGTAGGGCGACGGCCTCGGCGTTCACGTCATAGACGACCACTTCGTGGCCAGCGTGCATCAGCCGGCGCGCGAGGTTCGCGCCCATGCGCCCGAGGCCCACCATGCCCAGCTGCATCGTCGCCGCCTTCCCGTACGTCGCGCCCGCCCGTCGACCGCGCGGGCGACCCCTGCGAGTCGACCTTACGAGTAGTACTCGACGATGAGGCGCTCTTCGACCGTCACCGGAAGCGGCACCTCGTCTCGCTCGGGCTGCCGCGAGAGGGTTCCCTGCAGCTCGTCCTTGTTGCGGTAGAGGTACGCAGGCGGGTCGGGGGTGATCTCGACAGCCTCGCGCACGGAGACGAAATTCCTCGCCTTGCCCGAGATCTCGATCGTCTGCTCTGGTTTCACTCGGGCACTCGGAACGTTCAACCGCTTGCCGTCGAGCAGCACGTGTCCGTGCGAGACGAGCTGGCGCGCCTGCCGAGTCGTGAGCGCGAACCCGAGCCGTAGCACGACGGAGTCGAGCCGTGTCTCGAGCCGGCGGATCAGCTCCTCGCCGGTCACGCCCATGCTCGCGGTGGCCTCGTCGTAGTACCGGCGCATCTGACTCTCGCTCACCCCGTAGATCGCGCGGAGCTTCTGCTTCTCGACCAACCGCGTCTGGTACTCCGAGATGCGCTTACGGCCCCGCCCGTGCATGCCGGGGGGGTAGGGTCGCTTGTTCGACGGGCAGTTCGGCCGGCCGCAGAGCGGTTCGCCGACGCGCCTACACGTTCGGTGCTTGGGTCCGATCTTGTCCATGGTCTCCGACGTTCTCCAGCCCCGATGGGGTGTTCCCGCTGGCCAGGGCGCGTGGGCCGGATCCGGCCCCTAGCCGTGAAGACGTCGCCGAGTGCGACAGGCGCGCTGCGGGAACTCGTGCCCTTCGCGATGCCCACCGACGATACCAGCCCGCCTGCGACGATGTTCAGTGTGGAAGCCGCGAGAGACCGCATCGTCGCGAGCATCCTCGGCCTCGCGCTCGGTGATGCGCTCGGGGCGCCGTTCGAGTTCCGACGGGCACACGATGTGCCCGATCCGCTTCCCGCGTTGGAGCTTCCATGGATGGGCTTGTCGCCGGGGACGACGACCGACGACACCGCCATGGCACGGAACGTGTGGACCAGCCTGATCGACGCGGGGGGCGAGCTCGATACCCGTGACGTGCTCCGCCGGCACCTGGAGTGGTTCGCCACGTCGCCTCCCGACGTCGGGAATCTCACACGCCGCGTGTTGACCGCCTGGCGTGATGGGCACGACGATCCCGCGCGCGAGTACGTCGGGCGCCGTGGGCCCGAGGTGAGCGCCGGCAACGGGAGCGTGATGTGCTGCGCGCCGCTCGGCCTCGCCTACGCGACGCATCCCGGCGAGCTCCATGAGGCCGCACCCGCGCTCAGCGCCATCACCCATGCCGACGAGCGTTGCCGGACCGCATGCCTCGCGGTCACGCTCACGGCGGCGGCACTCGTTCGGGGCGAACCGCCGGAGGCGGTGGTCCACGATGCGCTCGGGGCCGTCGCCGGCCGCGAGGGAGGCGACGAGCTCGAGTACCTGGTCGCGGCAGCGGGTATCGATCGGCCGATCGACGGTCCCGATCAGGGGTTCGTCCTCTTCACTGCCGGGGTCGCCATGCGTCTCGCAGGCGAGGGAAGCGCGTTCGAGCCCGGCCTTCGAGGTGTCGTTGCCCTCCGCGGCGACACGGACACGAACGCCGCGGTCACCGGTGCGTTGCTCGGTGCGTTACAACGGCACCCAGGCGTTGCCACCGGCATGGCTCGACCGACTCGGCGATCGCACCGCGATCGAGGAGGAAGCTCGCCTGCTCGCGACGACAACGTACCCGTGATGGGAGCGCTTCGACGATTATCTTGCGAGCGCCCCGGATCTCGCCTCTGGGTCCGAGCAAGATCAGTAGTCGGCGTCGCCGGCGACCGTGTACTCCTCGCCCAGTCCGTCGAGCCCGCTCAGCCGGTGCACCATGCCCGCACTCGCGAGCTGACCGAGGATCTTTCCCGCGAGGCCGGACGAGACGCCGACGGACCGGGCGAGGCTGTCACGGGTCCACACGTCATACGGATCGCGGTTGAGCGCGCGGACGATGGTCCGCCGTGCGTCCGCTTCGATCGCCTCGTCGGCGTCCATGCCAGTCTGCACCTGGGTGCTCATGCCAACCCCCTTCGTCCTGGTCGCCGCGATACGCGGTTGTCGAGAGTGTCCGACGACGGTGCGGGGAGGGGAACGGCCTGCGGGGAACGTTCCCGCACCGTTCGCCGGACGTTTCGAAGCCCCCATGCCGCCTGACCCAGGTCGTGTGACACGGCCGGTATCAGGGGCCACACTCGGTGAGTCGACTCGCGGTACGGTTCGAACGTTCCATCACCGACATGAGGGAGCGAAGTATGGAGCCGGACGAGATCTTCCAGCTCATCGTGAAGGCTGACGAGAAGCTGAAGTACGCGGCAGCCGACAAGGGTGCTCTCCGCGCGCAGCAAGCCGGCGAGTTGCTCGCCGAAGCCCTGCGCGAAGCCGAGGCGATCGGAAGCGATCCGCTCGTCCAGCAGGTGAAGGTCCGCCTGGCCGACCTCGAAGCCGGCCTCGGCCGAGGTGATTGAGCGTGGGCTACGAGCCGCGAGCTACGAGGAGCCGCTCGGGGTTTCGCGCCAACGCCTGAACACGTCGCGCATCGCGGCGCGCTGCTCCTGGGAGACCTGGTCCTCGGTGAGTCGCCTCGTGATCTGCAGCGTTGTTCGGAACTGCGAGAGCACGGCCTGACAGCCCGAACACCCGGCGAGGTGGCGTTCGAAGCGCGTTCCATCGTCATCGTTCATGGCGCCGTCGAAGTAGTCGGTGATGACCTCGACCAGGTCGCGGCACGCCAGATCGTCGGCCGCGGTACCGCTCATGTGTGTGCCTCGATCCTGAGCTCACGTTCCAGAGCCTGGCGCACCTTGGCCCGGGCTCGATGCAATAGCACCCGTTGGTTGGTCTCGGACAGATCCAAAGCGTTACGCACTTCTTCCGATGACCAGCCCATCACGTCGCGCAGACGGATCACCTCGGCCTGCATCGGCGGTAGTCGTCGATCACGACCCGCACGGCGTCGAGCGTCTCCGACGCCGTCAGGCGCTCTTCGGGTCCGCCGCTCCAGTCCGCCGGCATCGTCGACCAGTGACCCGCCCACTCCTCACTCGGACCGAGGAAGCGATCAGGGTCGAACGTCGGCGCATCGAGATCGTCACCGCCGAGCGAGGCAAAGGGCACACTGCGACCCTCCCGCTGGCCCGTCGTCTTCGCGATGTTGCCGACGATGCGCAGGATCCATGTCCGAAGGGATGAGCGTCCTTCGAAACGATCGATGCCCTGCAGCACGCCGAGCCAGGCTTCTTGGACGACTTCCTCGGCGACTGCCTGCGACGAGACGTACATGCGCGAGACGCGCAACATCACGGGCTGCAAGCGTTCGACGAGCGACATGAAGGCGTCTTCGTCACCCTTGCGGAGCGCTGCGATGAGCTCGAGTTCGTCGTCAGAGGTATCGGCGGTCGCGTCCACGCCGGGAAGCCTATCGGCGGAGCCGGAGGAGGGAGACGGCAGAGCCCTAGGTGGGGCGGGTGACCTTCACCACAGGCGTGCCGTAGCTCGCTATGGACCCGACCTGAACCTCGCCCCCGGGACCGGGATGTCTCGCGTGCACCATCATGCCGTCGCCCATGTAGAGGGCGACATGGCTCACCGGGCTGTAGAAGAACAGCAGGTCACCGGGCTGCATCGAGCCGATCGGCACCTCGGGGAACGATGCGGCCTGTGCGGCCGAAGAGTGCGGGAGGTAGACCCCTGCCTGCGCGTAAGCCCAGCTCGTGAGGCCTGAGCAGTCGAACGTATCCGGCCCGGCAGTGCCCCAGACGTAGGGCGCGCCCTGCTTTCCGAGGGCTGCGCTGATCGCCACGGAGGCCGCCGTTCCGTTGGGGGGCGGGGGGTCGACCGTGACGCCTCCGCCACCACTGGTCCCGATGTCTTCCGCGGCTTGCTGTTCGGCCGCCGCCGCCGCGGCTGCCGCCGCTTCCTGGCGCTCGATGTACTCCCGATACTCGCGATCGAGCTGATCGACGAGCGCCTTCTGCTGCGCGAGCATCCGCTCGATCTCGGCCCGGGTTCCCTCCATGCGATCGAGCTCGGTCTGCTTCTCGTCGATCGTCTCCGAGTAGCGCGCCGCAGCCCACTCTGCCTGCTGGCGGGCATTCTGCGCCGCGCTCGCGAGGTCGGCGTCGTTCTGCGCGAGGGCGCCCATGAACTCGAGACGGTCGGAGAACTCCGAGAGGTCCGATGCTCCCAGCAGCACGTCCATCTGGGAGCCGGCGCCGGTGTACGCCTCGACCGCTCGGGCTTCGAGCTGGCTGGTCGCCTTGGCGGCGATGGCTTCGGCGGTGCGCTTGTCGTCGAGGGCCTCGGCAAGCTTGTCCTGGACTCCCTGCAAGCGGACGCGGGCATCGTTGTACTGCTCGATCGCGATCTCGAGGTCATGGCCGATCGCTTCAGCCTTGGCCTGCGCAGCCTCGACTTCTGCTTTGGTGGGGGCGGCCACCGATGCCGGGCCCGCTGCGATGATGACGGTGGGAACGACGATCGCGACGGCGAGGGCAAGCCGTACAACTCGCTGCGTCGTGCGGGCCATCGCTCTCCTGTTGGTCCGACCTGCGAGCCGGCCGTGTCCTGGTCGAGGAATACAAAAGGCTCCGGTTGCTCCGGAGCCAACGCCATCGAGGCTACCGGCCGGCGTGGTACGCGTCAAACACGTGTTGCGTTGTGCGGAACCGATCTCCGCGGTGTTGCAGCTGATGGATCGGCTCGGCGGCCGACCTCTGTGCGCGGTGTGACGACCGAGGGCGGATCGCGCCGTAGCACGACCCGCCCCGGTGCCCTCGTCGGGACGGCGGGATTTGAACCCGCGACCTCAGCGTCCCGAACGCTGCGCGCTACCAAGCTGCGCCACGTCCCGAGCAGCATCGAGTGTAGCGATTCGGCGCAGCTCCAACAGGGTCGCCTCGGGGCGGCATGCGAACCGGAACGGCGCGTACTTGCTCGTGCCGAGCCCTGGCGAAGTGTGCAGGACCGCGCCGCCCATCCGGATCAAGCCCTTGACCAGCCGCGCGGGCATCGAACAGTTCGTGACGAGCGCGCGACCGGAGGGTAGGCACACCTGTCCACCGTGGGTGTGCCCAGCGACCATGAGATCGTAGCCGAGCGCCGCCGCCTCGGGCGCCGAGTCGGGGGAGTGCATGACCGCGAAGCCAAATCGGTCTGGCGTGCGTCGAGGCGCCACGGTCAGGTCGTGCCAGCCGATGTGGGCGTCGTCGAGCCCCAGGAGCTCGATCGGCAATCCGCCGACCTCGACCTCACGGCGCACGTTCGTCAGATCCTGCCACCCCTCGGCCACGAGCTGCGCGACGAGCTCGCGGGCCCTTCCTGGATCGGTGTGGGGGCGCCTCCTGCTCGGGAAGAAGTACGCCAGGTAGTTCAAGGGCCGCGGCGCGTAGTAGTCGTTGGATCCGAGCACGAACCACGATGCGAGGCGGCCTTGCACCGGCCGAACGGCTGCGACGACCCGCTCGACCGCCTCGGGCTCGGCCAGGAAGTCGCCGGTCACCACCGTGATGTCTGCCTGCGGAAGGCCCGCCAGGAAACGCGCCTTGGGCCCGTCGCCTCGCACGAAGTGCAGGTCGCTCAGATGCAGCACCGTGAGGGCGTCGGGGCCCTTCCCGTCTGCCGGTAACATGGCGACGCGGAGGTGGACCAGCCGATACCACCGGCGCTCGATCGCCACGCCGTAGGCCATGCATGCCGCGCCGGTCGCTGCGACGGCGCCGAGTATCAGCCAGGGAAGCACGTGGAGGAGTGTAATGACCGATGCCACTTCGGATCTGAAGGCGCAGATCCACGAGCAGATGACCGCGGCGATGAAGGCACGTGACCAGGTGCCCCTTGGTGCTTTACGGATGCTGCTCTCGGCCATCAGGTACAGGGAAGACGACCTCGGCCACGAGCTGAGCGATGACGAGGTGCGTGAGGTTGCCGGCTCGCAGGTGAAGAAGCGTTCCGAGTCGATCGAGGCGTTCGAGCAGGCCGGTCGAACCGAGTTGGCAGCCAAGGAGAGGGCCGAGCGCGAGGTTCTCGCGACCTATGCGCCGACGCAGCTCTCCGATGAGGCGGTGGACTCGCTCGTCGACGAGGCGATCGCCGCGACCGGCGCCACGTCGATGCAACAGATGGGCCAGGTGATGGGGGCCGTCATGGCCAAGGCGAAGGGACAGGCCGACGGCTCGGCTGTGCAGGGAAAGGTGAAAGCCCGCCTCGCCGGTGAGCGCTAGCCGCCGCCCTTCTTGCCGACGACGATCGTGACGACCGAGCCCTCGACCGCAGGCGTGCCTCCCTGCGGATCCTGTCGCACGACCGTGCCCGCCTTGGATTCGTCCTTGACCTCTTCGTAGACGACCTCCACGGCGAAGCCGGCACGCTCGATCGCGGCCCGCGCATCGCCTTCGCTCATCCCGATCGTGCCCGGCACCTCGGACGTCGGCGGCTTCCCGTTGCTCACCTCGAGCCTGATCGCGGTCCCGAGCGGCGTGGTGGAGCCTCCCGCCGGGCTCTGCGTCGCGACGACCCCCTCGGGCTCCAACGAGTCGACCTTCACGATCGAGGCATTGAAGCCGGCGGCGCTCAGCCGGGCGACGGCCTTGCCCTGCGGAAGCCCGACCACGTCCGGCACGGTCGCCGTCGGCGGTGGCGGCGGGTCGGGGAAGTCGAACGCGGCCTGGCCGCTCATGACGCGGACCATGTACGCCCGCCAGATCGGCGCAGCCACCGTGCCGCCGAAGACGGACGAACCCAGCGAGTACGGGTTGCCGTTCGACCCCACCCACACCGCGGTCGCGAGCTGCCGCGTGTACCCGCAGAACCACACCGCCTTGTTGAGGTCGGAGGTGCCGGTCTTCCCCGCCACCGGCCATGGCCCCCAGCCTGCGCTGAAGGCGGTCGCGGCAGTGCCGCTCACGGGAACCCTCTCGAGCATCGCGGTGATCTGGTGGGCGATGTCGGGACGGAGCGCGCGCTCGCAGTCGGGCTCGTGCTGATAGATCTCGTCGCCGTCACGCACGATCGACTCGACCGTGTAGGGGTTGCACTGCACGCCGCCGTTGGCGAGCGTCGCGAAACCGACCGCCATGTCGAGCGGCGAGACTTCGGCCGAGCCGGTGGCGAGCGACGCCACCGGGGGAAGATCGTTCGACACGCCCATCTTCGAAGCCACCGGTGGCACGGTCTCCGCTCCGATGTCGAGGATGAGCTGGGCGAACACGACGTTGATGGAATCTTCGGTCGCCGTCCACAGGTCGACGGTGCCCTGGCCGCTTCCTTCCGCGTTCGAGACGCAGTGGTCTTCGTCGTCCCAGAGAGGGCTGCAGAACGGGGATGAGCTCGAATAGCTCTGGGTGGGAGGGATGCCCTGCTCGAAGGCAGCGGCGAGCACGAACGGCTTGAACGCCGAGCCTGTCGGATGAGGGTCGGTGGCGAGCGCCAGCTCGTCGCGCTTGAAGTTCTTGCCCGACAGCAGGGTGCGGATCGCACCCGTCTTGGTGTCGACGGTCACGATCGAGGTGTCGGGGCGCGCCTTGCCTCGTGAGGGGATCGACACGTTGTAGGGCTGGTCGGCTGCCTGTTGCGCGTACGCCTCCCATTTGGGGTCGAAGGTGGTGGTGATGTGCAGTCCGCCCTCGAACAACGTGCGCTTGCGCGCCTTGACGCTTCGGCCCAGCGAGTTGAACTGCCCGTTCGCGTTCTCGAGCACCTGGCGGATCATGTACCGAACGAAGAACGGCTGCTTCTTCTGCGTGAGCTTGCCGACTCCCTTGGGCAACTCGAGCGGCAGGGCCTTGGCGCGCTCCTCTCGAGTTTCACTGATGCCCAGGGGCGAATCGGGTCCGAGCCTTCCCATACCCACGAGCACCTCGTTGCGACGCACCCGGGCGAGATGAGGATGGTCCAAAGGGTCGTACCTCTCGGGGATCTTGATCATGCCGGCCAGGGTCGCCCCCTCGGCGAGCGTGAGGTGGCGGGCAGGCTTCTTGAAATAGAACTCCGAAGCCGTGCCGATCCCGTAGACACCGTTTCCGAAATACACCTGGTTGAGGTACAGCTCGAAGATCTCGTCCTTGGTGTACTTCTCCTCGACCCGGATCGCGATCGCGAGTTCCTGCACCTTGCTCTCGAAATCCTGATCGTCCTGGCTCGGACCGAGCGTGGCACCGACGAGCTGCTGCGTGATCGTTGACCCGCCTTGGACCACCTCGCCGGCCTGCGCGTTCTCGATCATCGCTCGCACGAGCGAGCTCCAGCTGAGCGCCCCGTGCTCGTAGAACTCGGAATCCTCGATCGCCAGCACGGCGTTCTTGGCGGGCTTGCTCACGTCTTTCAGGCGGATGAGCTCACGGTTGTCGAGGTAGACGGTGGCGAGCTCCGTCTTGCCGTCCCTGGCGTAGATCGTCGAGCGTTCGGGGAAGCGTGGGATGCGCGTGAAATCGGCGCCGAGCGTCGAGAGCTCGGCGTCCACCCGCATGATGCCGAGCGCGGCGCCCACGAACGGCGGTGAGATCACGATCGCGAGCAGGCCGCTCGCCAGCGCGATCACAGGCGCGAGCAGCACGAGGGCGAGCGGCTTGAAGACAGCGCGGTCGGACAGTGGCCGCGGATCGGGCCGGCGGGGAACGGACGATTCAGGCACGGTTGCGCCCAGGATACCCCTGCACTGGCGGCGGGTACGATGACGAACATGCATCGCGTGGCCCTGTCTTCCATCGTGCTCGCCGTCATCGCCCTTGCGTCGCCGTCATCGGCCGCCGAGCCCTCGCCGGTCGTCGTGCTGAAGGTCGAGGGTCCGATCGACCGCACGGTGCTGCCGTACCTCGAGGAGCGGTTCGCGCAGGCGGAGCGCGACGGCGCCGTCGTGGTGTTGCAGCTCGACACCGCAGGAACGCTCGGCCACGACGGCATCGCGCTGGCTCAGCGGGTCGCCGAACTCGACGTGCCGGTGCTGGCCTGGGTGGGGCCTACCCCCGCCACGGCGGCGGGAACCGGGTTGCTGCTCATGTACGCCTCGTCGCTCGCAGGCGTCGCGCCGGGCTCACAGACCGGCCCGCTCGAGCCGATCGACCTGCTGCACCCCGAAGCGCTGCCCGAGGCCATCGACATCACGGTCGAGGGCTGGCTCGACGATCGGGCCAAGGCGACGCGGCTGGAACGCCTCGACGAACCGTTACCGGCTGCCGACGCCATACGGCTCGGCATCGCCGAGGTGGCCGCGCCCTCGGTGACGGCGTTCCTCGAGGAGGTCGACGGGCGCACGGTGCAGACGTCGCAGGGGCCGGTCACGCTCGACACCCGCATCGCCACGACCGTCGCTGAGGCGGACGAGAGCACCGTGGCGCTTCGATTCGACAACCTCGGCCCGATCCAGCGGCTGACCCACGCCATCGCCACGCCGTCGATGGTCTACTTCCTGCTCGTGATCGGGCTGGCGGCGCTCGCCTTCGAGATCACGCAGCCGGGGTTCGGGTTCGCTGGGTTCGCCGGGGCGGGCATGCTGGCCCTGGCCGCCTACGGGCTCTGGGTGGTGCCGCCGTCGATCCTCGGCATCGTGCTGCTGCTCGTCGGAGTGGCAGGACTCACGCTCGACGTGCGTCTGCGCACCCTGGGGATCGCGACAGCCGCTGGCTTGATCGCGTTCGCCGCGGGCTCTGTGATGGCATGGTCGGGTGTCGCCGACGCGATCCGCATCTCGCCCTGGCTCATCGGTGGCGCCGTCGTGGCATCGCTGCTGTACTACGGGTTCGCGCTCACGGTGGCGATCCAGTCACGTGACCGGATCGTCAACACCCAGAAGGGTCTGATCGGCCTCATCGGCGAAGCCAGGGGCAAGCTTGCGCCCGACGGGCCTGTCTATGTGAAGGGCGCCATGTGGCGTGGACGCGCCTCGGGCGGCGCGATCGCCCCTGGAGCGCAGGTTCGGGTCCGAGGTGTCGACGGTCTGGTGCTGAAGGTGGAGGAAGAGTCCGCCGGCGAGCCGGCCGAGCAATCCTGAACGGCGGTCCTCTCCGAACAATCAGGTGAGATGTGGAACGTCGCCGAAGGCTGGCAGCACGGGGCCGCGTGCCGTGGCCAGGACGCCGTTTACTTCTTCGCCCCCAACTACTTCGAGCGCCGGGAGCAGAAGAACGCGCGTGAGGCGGTCGCCAAGTCGTTCTGTGCGCGCTGCCCGGTACGCGCGGAATGCCTGGAATACGCGCTCGCGACCCGTGAAGGCCACGGCATCTGGGGAGGCCTGAACGAGATGGAACGCCGCCGCTTGCTGCGCGAGCGATCCCGCGCCGCGAGCTGACACTCACGACACGCGGGCGCGCACCTGCGAGGATTCCCATCCATGGACGATCGACAGATAGTGGCGCGCCTGGCCGAGTTGGGTGTCGAGCTTCCGCCACCGCCGAAGGCGGTGGCTTCGTACATCCCTGTGCGAGTGAGCGGCAAGTTGGCGTTCGTCGCAGGGCAGGTGGCGATGATCGACGGAATCGTGATGCACGCCGGCCGGGTGGGTGAACCCCCCGGGGGATCGGTCACGTCTGAACAGGCCGCCGAGGCCGCTCGGCAAGCGGCGCTGCAGTCCCTTTCCGCCCTTCGTGAGGCCCTGGGCTCGTTCGAGCCGCTGGCCGGCATCGCGCACATGACCGTGTACGTGGCGGGCGAACCGAGCTTCACCGACCACCCCGCGGTGGCCAACGGCGCGAGCGACCTGCTCGTCGACGTGCTGGGCGAGCCGGGGCGCCACGCCCGGGTGGCGGTCGGCGTAGCGACGCTTCCGCTCGGCACCTCGGTGGAGGTAGCCGTCACCGCCGAGCTGCACTGAGGCTCAGGCGCAGGCGGTTTCCGATCGCCTCAGCGGGGGAACCTCAGATCGCCGTCGCGGCGACTCACGCCCGTGCGGTCGAAGTGCTCGAGAAGAGGAAGAGCGAACTTCCTCGACGTGCCGAGTGCCTCGCGGAAGGCGCTCACGGTGATGCCGCCGGTTGCCGCCCTCACGAGGAACGCGGCCCGCTCGACGAACGCGGGCGTGAAGACGAGGTCTTTCGAGACCCGCACCACCATGCCGCTCGCGACGGCGGCGTCGATCACGTTGCGGTTCACGCCGGCCCGCCCGAGGTCGTCGATCGTGGGAGGCATCGCCTCGTGTTCTCCTCCGATCTCGGTGAGCAGTCGCTGCACCTCGAGGTCGTCCTCGCCCAACGAGACTCGGTGACTTGCCAGGCGAAGCGACGTGCCGGCCCGTTCGGTGGTGCCCGACGTGACCGTGGCGCCGATGGCGGCGTCGACCAGCCCGACGGCCGTCGGGGCGCTCGCCTCGCGCAGAGTGTTGCGGACCACCTCCCGAACGGCCGCCATCGGCGCCCCGGCCGCCAGTGGTTCCCGGGTGTGGAACTGTTCGAGCGCTGCGACGACCGCACGATCAAGCGCCGATCGCAGCGTCGGGTCGATCGCCCAGGCGCCGATGATCGCGGTGGGATCGGCGGCCGCACCGACCAACGGCAGAACGTCGTCGGCGAGCACCGCGCCCCGCTCGCGCAGGAGGATCGCGGGCAGCTCTCCGGGAGTGGCCCCGAGGCGAGTAGCCAGCCGCGCGGGAGCGCCCCGGGCTTTGGCTGGATCGAGGTCGAGCACCACCCCGCCGGCGACCGTTTCGCGCCTTCCGGCTTCCCTGATGACCACGCGATCGCCCACGGCCAACAAGAGCGGACGCGACGTGCGGAGCCGCGCGAACGTCATCGCACCCGGCTCGAGCCGGTTCCCTTCGAGCAGGCGGAGGGTCGAGTCGGCTTCCGCCGAGCCGGCGTACACCTTGAACGCGCCTCGCGAGGTGAGCGGCTTCGCGAGGCCCCTCACTGCACGAAGCTCCACGTCGAAAGAGGAAGCGGGCCGCCACGCGCCTGGGCGAGCGAGCACGTCGCCGCGTTCGAGATCTGCTCGCTCGAGTCCCACGAGATTCGTTGCGACGCGGCTCACAGGACAAGCGGTCTCCTCGACGCGGCGATGTGTCTGGAGCGAGCGGATGCGAGCGCGGCGATCACCCGGCTCGACCGCGATCTCATCACCGACTGCGAGGCAGCCTCCGGTGAGCGTGCCGGTCGCCACCGTGCCCGCCCCCTTGATCGTGAATACACGATCGACGAACAGCCTCGCGGCCGCCGGCCGCGGAGGGGCCGCCCGCTCGATCATCGTGCCCAATGCGGTCCGGAGGTCGTCGAGCCCCTCGCCTGTGGTCGACGAGACAGCGACGAGCGGGGCGTGGGCGAGCGAGGTTCCCTCGAGCCGTTCGCCGACCTCGTACTCGGCGATCGCGAGCGTCTCGTCGTCCACGAGATCTCGCTTGGTCAACGCCACCACGCCGTTCGCGACGCCGAGCACGTCGAGGATCTCGAGGTGCTCTTCGGACTGCGGCTTCCATCCTTCGTCCGCCGCGACGACGAGCAATACCAGCGGAGCCGGGCCGACCCCTGCGAGCATGTTGCGGATGAACCGTTCGTGACCCGGTACGTCGACGAATCCGACCTCGCGTCCGCCCGGGAGCTCGCACCACGCGTAGCCGAGGTCGATGGTGAGGCCGCGGCGCTTCTCCTCGGGCCACCGATCGGGGTCGATGCCCGTGAGCCGGGCGATGAGCGAGGATTTGCCGTGGTCGACGTGCCCGGCCGTCGCGATCACCCGATGGGCGGCGCGGCCCTCGTCCGCCTGTTGCTCGCTCGCCACCTCAGTCCTCGTCGATGAGGTCGTCCCCTTCCATCGCGTACCAGGTTGCCCGCGCGAGGTCGGGGATCTGATCGTCGGCGACGGTGCGAAGGTCGAGCAGCACGTGTTCGCGCTCGACCCTGCAGAAGACGCTGGGGCTGCCTGTTCGAAGCCGCGCGGCGAACGCTGCCGGGTCTGGCACGGTCAGGCGCACGCCCCACGAGGGAAGACCGATGCCCGGCATCGAGCCGCCGCCCACGACCGATCCGCATCGGTGCACATGTGCCCGCTCGAGATCGCCCCCGAGCGTCTCGCAGAGCAGGCGGGCGCGCCGGTGCACCGACTCGGTCGGCTCGCGCAGCATGCGAGGCACCGGGACGTCGTCGGTTTCTCCCAATGCATGCATCACGAGCACCTGCTCGAGCGCGGCGGCCTGGAGCTTGTCGACGCGCACCGCGCGGGCGATCGGATGCCGGCGGAGCTTCCCGATCGGTTCCGCCCGCCCCAGCACGATGCCTGCTTGAGGGCCCCCGAGCAGCTTGTCACCGGAGAAGGTCACGAGGTCTGCGCCGTCGCTCAGCGCGTCTGCGACCGATGGCTCGTCGGGAGGCATGCCGTTGCCGTGACGAAGCAGACCAGAGCCCACGTCGTAGATGAACGGCACGTCGCGCGTGCGGGCGAAGCTCGCAAGGTCCGCGGCGGTCGCCGACGCTGTGAACCCGACGACCCGGTAGTTCGACGGGTGCACCTTGAGCACGGCGCCGACGCGATCGGTGAACGCCGCGCGGTAGTCGCCGATGCGTGTGCGGTTCGTCGTGCCGACCTCGACCAGCCTGGCTCCGGAGGCGGCCATGATGTCGGGGATGCGGAACTCACCACCGATCTCGATCAACTCTCCACGCGAGACGAGCACCTGTTTCCCCTTCGCGAGCGCGGCGAGCGAGAGCATCAGGGCCGCGGCACAGTTGTTCACGACGAGGGCGTCGTCGGCGCCGGTGAGGGCGCGCAACATCGCCTCGGCGCGCGCCGAGCGCTTGCCTCGTTTGCCCGTCTCGCGATCGACCTCCAGATCGCTGTAGCCGCGCGCAGTGCGGACGACGGCGCGGATCGCCCGCTCCGGCAGTGGTGCGCGCCCGAGGTTCGTGTGCAGGATCACGCCGGTCGCGTTGATCACGGGGGTAAGCCCTGTCGCGATGCGGCTCGCTCGGCCGATGGCGCGAGCGAGGATCTCGTCATCGTCCGGTGGTTCGGCGCCACCGGTCGCCGCCTGCCGCACCTCCTGAATAGCCTCGCCCAACATGAGCTTCAGCAGCGGACGACCCACCGACGCCACGGCGCGTCGGCCCGGAGCGCTGCGCAGCAACGCGTCGACGGCAGGTATCTTCCGGCGTACATCTGTCATCGGTCGGAGTGTAGGTGCCCCGGGATCGGGGGGTCGTTCAAGGACCACTCCGACCTGACTATCGCCAAATGCGCGCGACCCTTACGCTGGTCGCTGCTGGGGATCGATAGAGGAGGCTGAGGGATGTCGACAGTGCGGAGTAAGGCAACGATGGCGCTGGTACTGGCCACGGTGACGATGGCGGTCGCGGGGTCGGCGCAGGCCCAGTCGTCGACGCCGGCGGTCGACGAACCAGTGACGTTCACGGTCGGCGTGACCTACGACCTCAACTCCGCGAATCCCTTCAAGCAGATCGATGCCGCGGAATCCTTCCTGTACGGCTTGATGTACGACTCGCTGCTGCAGTTGGGACAAGCGGACTACGAGACCGAGCCGTCGCTCGCCGAGAGCTGGGAGACGAGCGAGGACGGGCTCACATGGACGTTCACACTGCGGGAAGGTCTCGAGTGGAGCGACGGCACCCCCCTCACCGCGCAGGATTTCGTGTGGGCGGGCGAGTTCACGATGGAGAACGACATGAGCGCGTGGAGCGACAGCTACCGCTTCACGGAGAGTCTCGAGGCCCCCGACGACCGAACGCTCGTGTGGAAGACCACCCGGCCGACGCTGATCCCCGGTTTGCCAGGATATGCATTGGCGCTTCCCGAGCACGTCTGGGGCGAGATGAGCGTCAAGGAAGTCAGGGAGTTCCGCAACTACCCGGACGCTGTCGTGTCCGGACCGTTCGAGCTCGTGGAATGGGAGCCGGGCGAGTTCTGGCGCGTCGAGGCGCGCGAAGATTATTGGGCCGGCGCTCCCCATCTCGACGAGATCGTCTTCCGCGTCTACAACAACGACGAGTCTGTCGTGCAGGCGCTGCTCAAGGGCGAGATCGATAGCACCTACATCCCCACGGCAGGCCTGTACGAGCAGGTCGTGGATGAGCCGGGCGTGGGTTCGGCCGTAACGAGCGCCGAGGCATTCCACCAGATGTCGTTCAACATCGTCGACGATCCGAAGTCGACGGCGCATCCCGCCGTGTTGGACCCGGTCGTCAGAGAAGCGATCGCCTGGGCGATCGACAAGGAAACGCTCGTGGACCGGGTGATGCGTGGCTATGCGACGCCGGGCACCACTCCGATCGTGCCCCTGTATGACTTCTGGCACTGGGAGCCGCCCAGCGACGTGAAGATCGGATTCGACCCGGCCGAGGCCACGCGATTGCTCGACGAGGCCGGCTACGTCGACACGGATAGCGACGGCATCAGAGAGATGCCGGGGGGCGGCGATCCGCTCGAATGGCGCATGTTCCTCGCGAGCTCCGACCCCGACGCGATCAAGGCAGCGCCGTTCATTCAAGGGTGGCTGCGCGACATCGGGGTCCAGACGTCGATCAAGTCGATGACCGACAGCAAACTGTACGACCAGTGGTACGGGTTCGATTGGGACTTGATCGTCTACTCGTGGGGCACGAACCCGGACCCCGACTTCATCCTGTCGAGCTTCACGAGCGACCAGTGCGGCTACTGGAGCGACACGTGCTACGCGAACCCCGAGTACGACAAGCTCTATCTGGAACAGCAGACCGCCCTCGACGAGGCCGAGCGCCAGTCGATCGTGCACGAGATGCAGCAGATGATCTACGAGGACACACCCGAGATCGTGCTCTGGTACCCGAACGGCTTCGAGGCGTGGCGAGCCGATCGCTGGACGGGGTTCGAACGCTGGCCCGAGCCGGACGGAGTTGTCTTCTGGGGTAACCCCTACTCCGCGCTCAGCGTGCGACCTCTGGCGAACGCGCCGGCAGCCGCTGCCGCCGACACCGGCTTGCCCGCCGGGGTGTGGATCGGCGGGGCCGCCGTGGTGGCGCTCGGGATCGGCGCGGTCGTCCTCTTGAGGCGCCGCAAGGGCGAACACTACGCGGCGTAGAGCGCTGCGATGGGTGGCTGGCGCTACATCGCTCGCAAGTTGTTGCAGGCGTTGTTCACGCTGGGGTTCATCCTCACGGTGAACTTCTTCCTGTTCCGCATCATGCCGAGCGATCCTGTTCGGCTGCTCACGCGCCAGCGAGGCGTGCAACTCTCGCCCCAGGCTCAGCAGGCGTTGATCACCGAGCTCGGGCTCGACAAGCCACTGCCCTCGCAGTTCATCGACTACATCGTCGACACCCTGCGGCTGGACTTCGGGAACTCGTTCATCTACGTCGGCCAATCCGTGACGTCGGTGTTCCTTCGGTTCCTGTGGCCGACGCTGCTGCTCGTGGGCATCGCCACCGTTCTGATGATCGCAGTCGGCTTGTACCTCGGCATCCGTGGCGGCTGGAACCGGGGCAAGGCTCTCGACATGAGCGCGATGGGCTCTTCCATGTTGTTCTACTCGATGCCGGACTTCTGGCTCGCGATGGTGCTGCTCGTGGTGTTCTCGACGGCGCTCGGGTGGTTCCCCTCGGGTGGGTTCGAGTCGCCCAGCGCTGATCTGTCCGGCTTGGCGCGAATCGTCGACATCGCCAACCACATGTTCCTGCCGGCGCTCACGCTCACGCTCGCGTACATCGGCGAGTACTACCTGGTGATGCGCTCGTCGCTGCTTGACGTGCTGGGCGAGGAGTACATCACGACGGTCCGGGCGAAAGGCGTTCGTGAGGACCGGGTGTTGTGGCGCCATGCGGTGCGGAACGCCATGCTTCCGACGATCTCGCTCGTCGCGTTGTCGTTCGGGTTCGTGATCGGCGGTGCGATCACGGTCGAGCTGGTCTTCAGCTATCCGGGTCTCGGCCTGCTCACGATCCAGGCGATCGACTCGCAGGACTTCCTGCTATTGCAGGGCTTGTTCCTGTTCTTCAGCGTCTCAGTGCTCGTCTCGAACCTTGTCGCCGACCTCGCGTACAGCTGGTTCGACCCCAGGGTGCGGGAGGCCTGACCCCGATGGCCGAGCCCGCTACCGGCGCCCGTCCCTCGCCGCTGCGAGGCTCTCCGCCGGTGCCCGAAGGCACGTCGACCGCGCGGCGTTCGCGTTCGGTCGTGTGGCAGCGCCGTCGAATCGCCGCCGGGCGCATGTGGGCGACGTACCGGCGGAGTGCCATGGGCATGGCGGGGCTCGTCATCCTCGTGATCTTCGCGCTCGTGGCGGTGTTCGCTCCGGTGCTGATCGACTCCTCGGCGCTCGACGTGACCAAGGTCGACGGACCCATCCTCGGTGCCCCGTCCGCCGAGTACCCGCTCGGGACGGACGACGTCGGCCGATCGGTGCTCGCACTCGTCGTGTGGGGCTCGCGCGTATCGCTGCTCATCGGGCTGCTCGCCGCGTTCGTGGCGATGGTGGTGGGATCGGCACTCGGCATCCTCGCGGGATACAAGGGCGGCATGTGGGATGCCTTCCTCATGCGGTTCACCGACTGGTTCCTGGTGTTGCCGTTCATCCCGCTCACGGTGACCCTCGCGGCGATCCTCGGTTCGTCGCTGCTGAACATCGTGATGGTGCTGGGCCTCACGTCGTGGCCGTGGACGGCGAGACTCGTGCGGAGCCAGACCTTGTCCGTGCGCGAGCGACCCTACGTGGAGCGCGCGCGCGGACTCGGGGCCCCGGATCGTCAGTTGATCGCGCGCCACGTCTTGCCGAACGTCTTTCCGGTGATCTTCGCGAACGCGATACTCGCGATCTCGCTCGCGATCCTGGCGGAGTCGGCCCTGTCGTTCATCGGGCTCGGCGACCCCCTCCGTGTGTCATGGGGGTCGGTGCTCGAGCAGGCGTTCGACGCAGGGGCCACCACGCAGGGCGCGTGGTGGTGGATCGGCGCCCCAGGCGTGTGCATCGTGATCGTCGTGCTGGCCTTCACGATGTGTGGCCACGCGCTGGACGAGATCGTGAACCCGAGGTTGCGCGAGCGATGAGCGTGCTTGAGGTCCACGATCTCGAGATCGAGTATGCGAGCCGGGAAGGGCCGGTTCCGGCCGTGCGCGGGGTCTCGTTCTCGATCGAGCGCGGCCAGGTGGTCGGGCTCGCCGGAGAATCCGGATGTGGGAAGACCACGATCGGTCTCGGTCTGCTGCGGTTGTTGCCCCGAGGCACGCGCATGTCCGGGAGCATCGTGTTGGACGGGGCTGACGTGCTGGCGATGCCGCCTCGGGATTTGGGGGCGGTGCGATGGACGCAGGCGTCGATCGTGTTCCAGGGGGCTCAGCACGCCCTCGATCCGGTGATCCGGGTCGGCGACCAGATCGAGGAGGCCATGCTCGCGCATTCGCTCGCGACGCGTCGCCAGGCCGCTGCGCGAGCTGGGGAGCTGCTCGAGATGGTTGGCCTTCCCGCACGCCGTGCGGACGATTTCCCCCACGAGTTCTCGGGAGGGCAGAAGCAGAGGGTGATGATCGCGATGGCGCTCGCGTGCGACCCGAAGCTCGTGATCGCCGACGAGCCAACGACCGCGCTCGACGTGATGGTGCAGGCCCAAGTGCTCCGCCTGCTCACGTCGCTGCAAGCCGACCTCGGGCTCTCGATGTTGTTCATCACCCATGACCTCTCGGTGCTCGTCGAGGTCGCCGACCGACTGGCGGTGATGTATGCCGGACGCATCGTGGAGGAGGGACCCGCGAGCGAGGTCTGGAGCCGCCCCGGCCATCCATACACGCGGGCGTTGGCCGGCGCCTTCCCGCGCATCGGCGACGAGTCGTTCGTTCAGTCGCCGTCCGGCCTCGACGGTGATCCGCCGGATCCACGTGACCTGCCAACCGGGTGCACGTTCCACCCGCGCTGTCCGGAGGCCTTCGACCGGTGCCCGATCGTGGACCCCCCGTCGTTTCCGGCAGGGCACGACCACCGGGCCGCGTGCCTGCTGCTGGAGCCGGCGCACGCAGGAGGAGCGTCGGTTCCATGATCGAGGGAACGGCAACGACGATCGCCGGCGACGCGCCAGGGTTGCTGCGCGTCGAAGATCTTCACGTGACGTTCAGGATGGGTCGCCGGGGCTTGCGCCGGCGCAGCGGTCGTGTCGTGCGCGCCGTCGACGGCGTGGACCTCGACATCGGTCGGGGTGAGATCGTTGCGCTCGCAGGGGAGTCCGGGTGTGGCAAGACGACGCTGGCGCGCACGATCATGGGGTTCGTGCGTCCCGAGTCCGGTCGCATCGTGTTCGATGGGGAGCCGCTCGGCAGAGACCTCAAGCGGTACCGCAAACAGGTGCAGATGGTCTATCAGGATCCCTCGGGCGCGCTCGACCCCCGCCAGACCGTGTACGACGCGGTGGCCGAGGGCCTGCGCATCCACGCAGTGCCGGGCGACGAGGAGACGCTCGTTGCCGCGGCCCTCGCGAGCGCCGGGCTGCGCCCGGCGAAGCGATTCTTCCTGCAATTCCCCCACGAGCTGTCGGGTGGGCAGCGCCAGCGCGTCGTGATCGCCGGCGCCCTGGCGCTCGAGCCGCGAGTGATCATCGCCGACGAGCCGGTGTCGAACCTCGACGCCTCGGTGCGCGGCGAGATCCTGCGGCTCCTGCTGGAGCTCCGGCGAACCGCGAGCATAAGCATCCTGATCGTCACGCACGATCTCGGGCTCGCATGGACCGTGGCCGACCGCGTCGCGGTGATGTACCTGGGCCGCATCGTCGAGGTTGGCCCGACGCGCGAGGTTCTGCTGAGGCCGCGACACCCATACACCAGGGCGCTGCTCGACGTCGTGCCCGACGCCGTCGAACGAGGGGAGCGACGACCCTTGCTCATGGGGGAGCCGCCCGACCCGGCGCAGGTGCCGGTTGGGTGCCGGTTCCATCCCCGCTGTCCTGCGCTCGCATCGGGCGACGCCGCCGGGGCTGGCGTCGACGGCGCCTGCCGCAGCGTGGATCCCGAGCTCGCCGGCAACGACTCGTCGCACCCTGCGGCCTGTCATCTCGCTCAGGCCGTGACCGCCACGGTACGATAGCTGCGATGGCAGACACCCGGGAGCTTCCCGCCTTCCGCTCCGAGGTCGCGAGCATGATCCGTGGTGGCGGCCTCGACGTCGAGGTCGTCGACGGTTCGATGGCCACCGAGGACATGATCCTCAACATCGGACCGCAGCATCCCTCGACCCACGGCGTGCTGCGGGTGGTGCTCGAGCTCGACGGCGAGGTGATCGTGCGGGCCGAGCCGGTGATCGGCTACATGCACCGAGCGGCCGAGAAGCTCGCGGAGTTCCGCGACGCACGCCAGACCATGGTGCTCATGAACCGCCACGACTGGATCAGCGCGTTCAACAACGAGCTCGGGTTCGTGATCGCGGTGGAACGCCTCGCGGGCATCGAGGTGCCCGAGCGGGCGCGATGGATCCGCACGATGTTCGCCGAGTGGAACCGCATCCTGAACCACCTGATGTTCTCGGGTTCGTACCCGTTGGAGCTCGGAGCGATGACGCCGATCTTCTACGCCTTCCGGGAGCGCGAGATGATCCAGGATCTCATGGAGAGCGCGACCGGCGCACGCATGCACCACTCGTATTGCCGCGTCGGCGGCCTCAAGGACGATCTGCCGGCAGGATTCCTGAAGCGGAGCGTCGGGGTGCTCGCCGCTGTACGCAAGACGATCCGCGACTTCGAGTCGCTGATCATGGGCAACGAGATCATCTTCGCTCGCTGTCGCAACATCGGCGTGTTGTCGGCGGAGTTGGCGCTCGCCTACGGCACGAGCGGCCCGGTGCTGCACGCGAGCGGCGTGCCGATGGACCCTCGAAAGGATGAGCCCTACGAGAAGTACGGCGAGGTCGAGTTCGAGGTGCCGGTGGGCCAGACGGGCGATAGCTACGACCGTCTCTGGGTGCTCGTGGAGCGCATGAAGCAGAGCTGCGACATCATCGAGCAGTGCATGGACAAGCTTCCTGCGGGAGAGTACCGAGCGCCGAAGCTGCCGAAGACGCTGAAGCTCGACGGCGAGGTCTACGTGCGAACCGAGAACCCGCTCGGGATGATGGGCTACTACCTCGTCGGCGACGGGAAGAAGCAGCCCTATCGGCTGAAGATGCGCACGCCATCGTTCTCGAACGTCAGCGTGATCCCGGCGATGCTGCCCGGCACGCAGCTTCCCGACCTGATCGCGATCCTCGGATCGATCTTCTTCGTGGTCGGTGACGTCGACCGCTGAGCTGGCCGACTCACATGCGCTTCCGCGCCGATCCTTGAGCGCCATGTCGCCCGCCGAGGCGGCCGTGCGCGCCCGCGCGGTCGCCGACGAGATCCTGTTCCCACTCGCGCAACAGACCGATCGTGCTGCGCTGGTGCCCGCTTCGAACCTCGAGGCGCTGCGCGAAGCGGGTCTCTTCGGGCTTCAAGGGCCGGTCGAGGTTCGGGGAGGCCTCGGCGCGACGCACGGCGAGGCTCGTCCGATCTTCGAGGCCGTCGCCGGCGGGTGCGGCGCCACCGCCTTCGTGTGGGCACAGCATCACGGCGCCGTGCGCAGGGTTGCGGGAGGCGACGGTCCGGGTCGGGAGGCGTGGTTGCCACGGCTCTGCGACGGCTCGACCCTCGCCGGCATCGGATTCGCTTACCTGCGCCGGCCTGGACCTGGGGCCGTCCGAGCGACTCCCACGCGATCGGGTTGGCGCATCGACGGCGAGGCGCCTTGGATCACGGGATGGGGTCTGATCGGCGCGCTCGTGCTGATGGCCCGGGCCGGCGACGGCTCGGTCGTCACCGTGGCCGTCGATCGTCCCGGCGAGCACCCGGCGTTCGTCGCCGGGGAGCCGCAGGCCCTCGCGGTGATGGGCGCCACCGGAACGGTGACCCTCGCGGTGAACGGGCTCGAGGTCGCCAGACGCGACGTCGTCGGAGTGCAGACCGAGGACCAGTGGCGTCGTCGTGACCGGGCGGGCTCGGCGCTTCCCGCGGCTGCGCCTCTCGGCATCGCCGACCGAGCGATCCGACTGCTGAGCGAGCGAGCGCGCGACCAGACCCTCTCCCGACCGGCATCGGCGCTCGCCACCGAGCTCGGGAAACGTCGAGCAGCGGCCGATCGGGTCGCCGCCGAGGTGATCGATGCGATGGCGGGAGAAGGTCGTGCCCTCGATGGCGCGGTGGCCGCAGGGGCTGCCGAACGCGACCGTGGTCTCGATCTCGCGAGACGGGCGACCGATGCCCTCGTCGCGGCGACGGGCGGCCGAGCGATGTCGCTCGAACACCCTGCTCAACGTCTCAGCCGCGAGGCGACGTTCTATCTGATCCAGGCCCAGACCGGCGGGCTTCGAGTGGCCACGCTCGCGCGCGCGACCGTGCCGCATACGACCGGCTCGCGCTGAGGGCTCCAGTTCCGGGGCGCTCGATGCCGATACCTCCGCCAGAGTGATCCAACCCTTGAGGGGGGTTCGACGTGGAGACGATCGGGTTGTTCCGTACCCGCGTGGCGCGTGACGGAGCGGTGGAGGTCTGGGCCAGGGGCTGGCGACTGGAATCGCAAGTGCCTGCGCTCGTGCCGGCACTGATCGCGGTCGGCTTCCTGTTCTCGCCGTTCGCGCTGCACGTGCGTGCATCGGGAGCGGCTGTCTTGTTGGGTTGTGCCTGGGTCATGCTGCGCATGTCGCGCCTCGGATTCAGGGTCGATGTGGCAGGGGTACAGCTCGTCGATGTCGTGCGAACCCATCGGGTGGTCTGGCAGCGGCTGGAAGGGTTCGTGGGAGAGCGCAACGAGCATGAGGGCCGATGCGTGCTGCTCACGACCGACGGCGACCGTCTCCGATCGCCCGGCACGCTCGACCCCGACGAGATGGATCCGTTCTGGGCCGAAGGTGGCGTCTCCGCGGTCGATCAACTCAACCGGCTGATGGCACGCCTACGCCGGGCACTCACCTCCGGGCCGATACCCGAGAGCACGTCGTTCCTCGACCTGCGCGACGACACCCACCCCGACGAGGGTCTCTCACCAGGCGCTCGCCGGCTCCGTGCGCTCGGCTGAGGTTCGAGGGTGCCAAGCACCTGTCCGGCGGCTAGAGCTCGCGGTTGATCCAGGCTCCGCCCGGCCCCGTGTAGCTGTCTCCCTCGCCCCAGACCCCGATGAACTTCCCGCCGTTCGTGATCGCTCCCTCGCCGTAATCGCCATAGGGTTCGCGGAACCCGGCAGCGGTCTTGTAGACGGTACCGCTCGTGGCGTCGGAGATCTTCACCGGGCTCGACCACGACACGCCTCCATCAGCTGAGCTGCGATACCAGACGTTCCACGCGTCGGGCCCGGCATCCTGCTGCATGTAGAAGATGCGCACGTCACCCGCGCCGCGTGATTCCATGGCCGGGAACGAGGAGAACACGCCGGAGGTCGACAGGGCGGTGCGTGCGCTCCAGGTAGCGCCGCCGTCGGTCGAACGACGAGACCAAACGGTCTGGGGTCCGCCGGCCGTCGTCGCACCGTCGTAGAGCATCACGAGGGCACCGCTGGCGTCTGCGCTTACGGCTGAGTGCCCAAGGTAGTAGTCCGAGGTGCACCCCGCGGCCACGCACTCGGCGCCGAGCTCGACTGAATCGACCACGATGTTGGACCAACTCGACCCCTGGTTCGTCGAGCGGATGGCGTGCACCTGCACCTGTCCCTCAGGAGCAGCGCCCGGCCCGGTGTACGCGACACTCGATTGGGAGAACACGACCGTCCCGTTGGGAAGCACGTCGCCGTCGAACGCGAAGAAATACCGTGGGGAGTCGACGATCTTGGTTTGAGTCCAGGTGACGCCTGCGTTGTGCGACTGCGCGACGTAGGGGTCGCCGCCGCTCGGACCGTTCCACGAGACGTACACGTGTTGCCCGTCATCACTCACGGCCAGAACCGGCTTATCGTTCCAGCTCACCTTGCCGTAGGTCTTGACGGGTGCTGTCCACGATGCACCGTTGTTGGTGGACTTCGAGAAGTACACGTCGAAGTCGTTCATCCAGACCGCGTACACGTGGCCGGTGTTCGGTACGACCTCGACGATCGGGTCGAACTGGCCCTTCTGTCCCTGGCATACACACAGGAACTGGTCCGCCATCCACGTGACCCCACCGTCGTTGGAACGGCGGAGCACGATGTGCGGCGTCGGGCATCGATTGCCGCAGGCGTTCGGGCCCGTGTATCTGGTGGTCATCATGTACACCCATGGCGATGTTTGCGCGGCGGCGATCGCCGGTTCCCAGTCGTCGGCGGTGGGGCTCGCGAGCTGCTCCCCGGTCCAACCGGGAGCGGCTGCCGCCACGATCGGGGCGGTTTGTCCCAGTGCACCGGTCCGGCGCGCATCGGCCACGGCGCTGAGGCGCTGGTCGGTGGAGATCGCCTGCTCGAGGCGCTCGGCCCGAGCGCGTCCCGGCCCTCGACCGGCCGCCCCGCTGCCTCCGGTCGAAAGGAACGCGGCACTCGCAACGAGTGAGATCGCCACGAACGTTGCTGCTGCGGTCCACGCGCGCTGACTCGTCATCGGCCCACCCATCCCTTCGACGTCGATGCCGGAGCCTATCCCGGTTCAGGACCTCCGCGATAGCCCTTGGGAGTCATCGCCCGATAGGCTCGCGAGCCATGGCCGTGACTCACGACGAGAGGGCGCGATCACGATGTCGATGAACGAGCCGGCCTCTGGCCCGATGGGTTCGGAGAAGCGCCGGCGCCCCGCGCTCGAGCTGAGGAGCCGCGTCGCCAGGCAGTTGGTCGCGCTTCCTGTTGCTGCGGTGTTCCTGCTGCCGCTCTGGCTGATGGTCGTGGCATCGCTCCGCCCGCTCGGCACAGCGCCCATCGTGCTGCAGTGGTTCCCGTCGTCGCCGGCGTGGGGCAATTTCGCAGAGGTGTTCGACGTGGTGCCGCTCGCTCGATACGCCGTGAACTCCCTGCTCGTGGTGGCCGTCGTGGTGCCGGCCTCGGTGATCGTCGCGTCGTTTGCGGGGTTCGCGATCGCACGCTTGCCGCGGCGGTCGCGCGTCTTCCTCGTCTCCCTGTGCGTCGTCGTGCTCATGGTGCCGGCGACCTCGTTGCTCGTGGGGCGAGTGAGCGTCTTCCGTTGGCTCGGGCTCACCGATACGCCGATCCCGCTGATGGCTCCGGCGCTGCTCGGCACATCGCCGCTGTTCGTGCTGCTGTACGCATGGACGACCTCACGTCTGCCGAAGGACCTGTTCGACCTCGCCCGCGAACGCGGCCTCTCGCCGGTGTCGACGTGGCGGCGAGTGGCGATGCCGCTGCAGCATGGAACGACCGCGGCGGTCGCTTCGCTCGCCTTCGTGCTGACGTGGGGGAATTTCCTCGACCCGCTGATCTATCTCTACGACGAGCGTTGGTTCACGTTGCCGCTCGGCATGCGGTCGCTCGCGATCATGCCTGTCACGGACCAACCACTGATGCTCGCTGCTGCGGTAATCGCATGCGTCCCGGTCGTGCTCGGGTTCGCGATCGCGCAACGCCGGCTGTTCGCTGACCCTGGACTGGGGGACTCCACATGAAGTTCCGTCGACCGGTCGTCCTGACGCTCTGCGCGATCGAGGTGCTGGCGGCGTGCACGTCAGGCGATGCCGACCACGCTTCGCCTGCGCCGGATGAGTCCACGACCGTATCGATCTGGGTCTCGGGCGACCCCGAAGAGACCCAGGCCTTCGTCGACGTGGCCGAAGGCTTCGAGGCGACGCAGGATGCGATCGAGATCGATCTCACGCAGATCGCCGAGCGTGACGACCTGATCGCGCGGCTATCGACGGCCTTCGCCGGCGGCCGACCTCCGGACCTGTTCCTCATGAACTACCGCTACCTGGGGCAGTTCGAGTCGAAGGGTGTGTTGGAGCCGGTGGGGCCCTACCTCGACGGATCAGATGCCTTCGCGGCCGACGACTTCTACGCCGAGGCGATGACGGTGTTCCAGAGCGATGGTGTGCAGACGTGCATGCCCCAGAACGTGTCGAGCCTGGTTCTGTACTACAACCGCTCGCTGTTCGAGGAGGCGGGCGTCGAGCCGCCGCCGGCCGAAGGCTGGAAGTGGGTCGACATGGTCGAGGCCGCGACGAGGCTCACCCAGGACATCGACGGCGACGGCGTGATCGACGTGTACGGGCTGGGTACCGACGTCGAGATCATCAGGTTGGCCCCGTTCATCTGGTCCAACGGTGGTGACCTCGTCGACGATCCGGTGCAACCGACGAGGTTCACGTTCGGAAGCCTGAACGGCATCCGGGCGCTTCAGGCCTTCCTCGACCTGCGAGGCGTGGCAGGGGTGACCCCCACCGACGAGGAGGCCGAGTCCGCTGACTTCGAGACGCGGTTCCTCGACGGCACGCTCGCGATGATGATGGAGTCGCGCAAGGTCGTGCCGTCGTTCCGCACGATCACCGACTTCGACTGGGACGTCGCCCAGCTGCCGGTGCACCGGCAGCCGGCCACGATCCTGCACTCCGACGCCTACTGCATGACCGCTGTGAGTCAGGCAAGGGACCAGGCATGGGAGTTCCTCGAGTTCGCGCTCGGCCCCGAAGGCCAGGAGATCGCGACCGCGACGGGCCGTACCGTGCCCTCGCTGCGGGCGGTGGCCGAGTCCGACGCGTTCCTCGACCCGAGCATGGCGCCCGCGAGCTCACAGGTCTTCCTCGACAACATCCCGCACATCCAGGCGGTGCCGGCGATCGAGACGTGGCCCGAGATCGAGGACGTGGTGAACGCTCTGCTCGAGGAGGCGTACTACGACCCGGCGGGCGGGGGCGAGGCAGGCGAGGTGGTGGTCGCGATGCTCGATCAGACGGAAGCGCTCTTCCAACGCGCGAACGGGGCCTGACGCGTGGCGGTCGGCGCCGACCGGGAGCGCCTGGGTCTGTGGCTCATGGCCGCACCGTTCCTGTTCGGCGTCACGGTGCTCGTCATCGCGCCGACGTTCGTCACGCTCGTGATGTCGCTCTTCGAGTGGGATCTGCTGCAGCCCGCGCGATTCCTCGGGCTCGACAACTTCCGGGAGCTCCTGGGCGACGTGGCGTTCCGGGCGTCGCTCCGCAACTCGCTCATCTATGTCGCGATCGCGGTGCCCCTGCGAGTCGCGATCGCGCTCGGCCTCGCGTTGCTGATGCACCCGCGCATGCGCTTGGTCGGCGGGGAGCGGTCGGCGGTGTTCTTCCCGACGGTGGTCCCCGACGTCGCGTACGCGCTGGTCTGGCTCTGGATCCTGAACCCGTTGTACGGACCCCTGAACCTGCTGCTCCAGGGGGTCGGGCTGCCGACGCCGTCGTGGCTCTCGGCGCCGGCGTCGGCGCGCTGGGGCGTGATCGTCATGGGTCTGTTCCTGGTCGGGGAAGGTTTCCTGATCGCGCTCGCCGCGCGCCGAGCGGTGCCGGGCGAGCTCTACGACATGGCCTCGGCGAGCGGGGCGGGTCCATGGGCGAGGTTCGTGCGGGTGACCCTTCCTCTGATGACACCGGCGCTGCTGCTCATGGCGACGCGCGACACGATCCTGAGCTTCCAGGCGACGTTCGTGCCGGCACTCATCGTGACCGAAGGCGGACCGCCTCCCTACGGCACGACATATCTGCCGCTGTTCGTCTACCGCAACGCGTTCGAGTACCTGCGCTACGGTTACGCCTCGGCCGCGACCGTGCTCATGTTCGCCCTGACGGCGTCGATCGTGTGGCTGCTGTACCGCGCGATCGACCGGGTGCGCCGCGGAGGGCTCTGGGCGGGCTCAGGCGTCTAGCGCGCGCGCAGCTCTCAGCCACGCCGGCTCGGCGACGCCGGGCGTCGTGGCCACGAACCACCGGAAGCGTCCGAGGCCTGCGGGGTCGGCGAGCATCGTCGCGCGGCTCCGACCTCCCCATGCGCGGACCGCCTCGGCACCTCGACCCGTACCCAAGAGATCGCGTTGCCGCTCGAGCTCGGTGCGCAGCCACGTCTCGAACCCGAGTGCGATCAGCGCCTCGTGCTGGGAGACGGTCGGGAACGATTGCAGCCCGTTCGCGCTCGCTGTCTCGGCGAGGAAGCCGAAGTCGACGCCTGCGGTGATGTCGGTCTCGCCCGGTGCTGCGACCACGTCCTCGATCACCCGGTGCGCGGCGTACCCGTGCGCAGGCCCCCCCGCCCCACGGTCGGAGCCGTAGTCGATCATGAGCATCGCTCGCGGCGGCGGCCCCGTGAGCGCCTCGCGCATGAACGATGCGGCTCCGGTCGGAACGATCGCCTCGACGTCCACCTCGAGGCCTACCGGCGGCCGTAGGTCGTCCGCGACGGGCTGGAGCAGCTCGACGAGACGATCGTCGCGCACGCTCACGTGTACCTCGGCCACGCCTCGGTTCGTGCCCCGTATCCGTCTGAACGGAAGATTGTCCGCCAGCTCGTGCGCGAGCACCACCAGGGGAGACATCGTGTCCGGAATGGACTCGCGGACCTCGATGCCGTCGATGTCGGCGAGCGAATCGCGGGCCCCGCGGCTCCGTTCGACGGCGGTGATGCGCAGCCCGATGTCCTCGAGCTCGGGGAGCATCGAGCGCATCAGCGTGCCGTCGCCTGCACCGACCTCCACGAGACCGACATCCGAAGCCCCGCCCATCGCTTCGAGCAGCCCGCGGATCGCCTTGGCGACGAGTTCTCCGAACACGTCGTGCACATGCGGGCTCGTGACGAAGTCACCCGCAGGCCCCGCTCCGATCGGTGGGTCGTCGTAGTAGCCGCCGGGTGCGTACAGGGCGAGCTCCATGTACCGGTCGAAGCGCATCGGACCGCTCCCATGGATCTCATCGATGATCGCCGAGACGACGTTCCCCGAGGCCGGCTCGGGATCGCGCGGGCGTCGTTGCGGCGTCATCGAGCGGCAGGGTACCTGGGAGAATCCCGCCCCATGGGCGAGCAGATCCGCCGCGCGGCTTCCGTGATCGCAGTGCGCGAAGGTCACGACGGCACCGTTGGTGACCCTGAGGTGCTCGTGGTCGAGCGAGGGGCTGAGAGCCGGTTCCTGCCGGGCTACGTGGTGTTTCCGGGCGGAGCGGTCGATCGCGGCGATGCGGAGCTCGCCGACCGATGGTTCGGCGATCCCCTACAGGCAGCTCGCGCCGCCGCGATCCGGGAGTTGGTCGAGGAGGCCGGCCTCGCCCTCACGCGCGAGGGGCTCGTCGACGCGGGCAAGCCCGACTCCCTGGACCCGGTGCACGCCGACCCGCCGTCGACCGAACAGCTCCACGAGCTCGCGCGGTGGGTTGCGCCCGACGAGGTGCCCGTCCGATTCGACGCCCGCTACTTCGCGGTGGCAGCGCCCAGGGGCCTCGATCCCGCGCCCGACGGGGCCGAGGCCGCGCACGCGTGGTGGGCCTCGCCGCGTACGTTGCTCGCCGAGTGGCAGGTGGGCGCCCGGGCGCTCTATTGGCCCACGTACGCCACGATGCTCGAACTGGCCTCGTGCGAGAGTGCCGATGCCATCGTCAGGCTTACGTTCGAGACCCGCGAGCCTACCGACGACGAGGTCGTGGGGCTTCCTCGGTCGGTCTTCTGGGAGGACTGAGTCGCATGTTGCACATCGTGCGCGTGCTCGCCCCGAACCCCAGCCCGTACACGCTCGAGGGCACGAACACGTGGATCGCGAGCGACGCGGCGACGGTCAGCGATGGTCCGGGCACGCCCAGCGCGACGCGGCGCGCCCGTCATCGTGATCGACCCTGGGCCCGACGACCCGGGGCACCTGGACGAGGTCGCCCGGGCGGCAGGACCACAGGTGGAGGCCGTGCTCGTCACGCACGACCACCCGGATCATGCGCCCGGCGCGACGGCGTTCGCGGCTCGCGCCGAAGCCCCCCTGCTCGCCTTCCGCCTTGCGGGGGCTGCCCACCTTCGCGACGGGCAAGAGGTGACCGCCGCCGGTCTGACCCTCACCGCGGTGCACACGCCGGGGCATACGAGCGATCACATGGCGTTCTATGCACCAGCACACGGAGCGGTGTTCACGGGCGACGCCGTGCTCGGGCGTGGCACCAGCTTCATCGACCCGCCCGACGGCGACCTGGTGCAGTACATGCGCTCGCTCGCGCGCCTGCAGGAGCTCGCGCCCCGCACGATCTACCCGGGCCACGGCCCGGTGGTGCTCGGCGCGCCGGCGAAGCTGCAGGAGTACGTCGACCATCGCGCCGAGCGCGAGCAACAGATCGTGGACGCGATCTCACGCGGGCCCCGAACCATCACCGACATCGTCGCCGAGATCTACGCGGCGTACCCACGCGACGTGCACGAGCTCGCGGGCCGGTCGGTACTCGCGCACCTGTTGAAGCTCTCGGCCGAGGCGCGCGCCGCCAGCGAAGGCCGAGGCGACGACGCCCGATGGCAGGCGATCACCCCGCGCGAATGTGAACGGTGCGGCAAGCCGACGAACGCGCGTGGACGTTACTGCCGGTCGTGCAGCCTGATCCTTCTGCAAGAAGGAAGCGGCGCCTGAACGAGCCCGGGGCGAGGCACCACGATGCGGCCCCGGCTGGGGACGGCGACCCGGCCGTCGGCGACGAGTGCCGTCATCGCCCGAGTGACCGACTCCCGTGACGTGGCGCAGACAGCCGCCAGGTCGTCATGGCCGAGCCGAAGTCCGATCGCGATCCCGCCGGGCACCGGTTGGCCGAACCGCTCGGCGAGCACGTTCAGCCTGGCGATCAGTCGAGTAGGCACGTCGAACCACGCGAGGTCGGCTGCCAGACGAGCTGCGCGCTCGGCTCGACGGGCCAGCAGCGCCGCCTGCTCCCACGGCAGGGCCTCGCGCAAGCGCCCGGGCCCGATCGCGCGGGTGGTCGCCTGCGCGACAGGCGGACCGCCTCGGTCGGCGCCGCCGAGCGTGCCAGCCGCCCTGCCCACGCCGTCGCCGAGAGAGCCACCCGGCTCGCCGACGCCGTCGCCGGGCCCGAGCACGTCGAGCACGAGCCGTCGTCCGTCGTGGCGGAGCATCTCGACCATGAAAGCTCCTCGCGACACGACCCGCATCGGCGGGCATGGCTGCCCCTGCTGCACGACGGCAGTCCCAGGACGCACCACGAGCTCGACGACGAGCGGTTGCGGACTGCGAGGCAAGAGTTCCGCCACCGTCCCGACTCCTTCCGGGGGGAGAAGTCGACCTGCGGGGGAGCAGCACCCTACCCCGAACCACCGACATCGCGAGGCCTCGCGAGCCGATGCACCGAACCCTCGCGACCGGATAGTCTTGCCGCGAGCCCGCACCGACGACCCGCCCGGCACATGCGCCCGCAAGGAGGACCTCGTGGCGAAGCCGAAGCAGAAGCTCGAGCCCGTGCTCGCGGCTGTGCCGCTGTTCGAGGGGCTCTCCAAGCGTCATCTGAAGAAGGTCGCCGAGATCGCCGAGATGGCGAACTTCATGCAGGGGGCCTCGATCGTGAAGGAAGGCGCTCCCGGTGACAGCTTCTACGTGGCGCTCGTCGGCGAGGCCAAGGTCACGGTCAAGGGCAGAACGGTGCACCGCATCTTGCCGGGCGACCACTTCGGCGAGATCTCGCTGCTCGACGGCGGAGAGCGTACCGCCACCGTGAGGGCCGAGACCCCGATGACCCTGTTGATGATCCAGCGCAAGAACTTCCTGAAGGAGCTGGAGCGCGATCCCGATGTCGCGGTCTCGCTGCTGGAAAGCTTGGCGCGCATGATTCGCCGCGTCGACCATTCGCTCGCCCGCTGACGCTCGTGGCGTGCTGACGATGAAGGTCGAGTTCTCCCGGCCCGCGGCCTCGCCCGTCGGCGCATCCGAGATCACGCCCGCGCCTTCGCACGTCGGCACCGCAACCTGGGTCGACGGCAAGGCCGTGATCGACGGCGCCGACGACGATGTCAGGGAAGCGCTCGAGCGTGCCTTCCGCAGGACGCCCGTCGTCGTGACCGACGACGCGTCGTACCGGCGCCAAGGCACGCATGGTGAGGTGCTCGTATCACCCGGCAGCCTCGAGTGGTTCCGAGCTGTTGCCTTCAATCGAGCTCCGGCAGAGGCGGGCGTGGTGGCCCGGCTCGTGCCGGGCGTCAGCGAGGGCGGCTACGACCCAGCGGCGGGCTACAGGACGTTCGGCGAGTCCCTCGAACGACTCTCGTCACCGGAGATCGGCTGACCTCGATCACCCGTCGTGCGAGGCGAGCCATGCCTGGCCCGCATCGCAGAACGAACGGAAGTCGCAGTGGGTGCACCACCGACCTGGTGTGGGATCGAACTCGCCTTCACCGATCGCGGTGAGTGAGGCTTCCACGCGGGATCGAACGGCTGCGGGGTCGTCCATGGGCTTCGAGGCTTCCTCGCCGCTCGCGAGGTACAGATAGGTGAGCGTCAGGTCGCTCGCGGACTTGCCCCAGATCTCGACCGCCGCGAGCCCGTACACGTCGAGCTGCAGGCCGAGAGTGGGGTCGTCGGAGGTGGGACGGCGGCCCGTCTTCCAGTCGACGATCTCCCAGGGACCATCGGGTCGGCCGAAGATCGCGTCGATGCGTCCGCCCACCGTGAACTCGCCGAGCCGCAGCAGGAAGGCGCGCTCGGCATACAGCGGCGCCGCCGAGGCGAACCGGCTCGCCAGGAACGACTCGCGCAGACGCTCGACCCGACCCGGGTCTCCGGCGAGCTCCTCGTCGGTGAGGTCGGGGCGGTCGCCGATCTCGAGGAGCTGGCCTTGCCCGCGGGCTCGTCGTTCGATCCAGGCGTGCACCTCGGTGCCGATGCGCGCCGCGGGTCCGCTGAACCGTGGCAACGGACGGACCCGCGACCAGTAGAAGCGTTTCGGGCACTGTGTGTACGTGATGAGGTCGCTCGCGCCCACCGCCTGCGGGGTGCGCTCGATGCTCGGTCTGCCCTCGATCGCCTCGCGCTCGACAAGGTGCGTGACGAGCTGGCGCCTGTCGGCCGCCAGTCGTTCGAACGAGGCACGCGCATCGGGCTCGAGCGCGTCGACGAGCGTCGTCTGCACCGCCCCGGCCTCGATCGCTGCAACGGCGGTCCGGCGCCATCCGCCGGGGAACTGCGTGCTGGTGTCGTCGGGACGAGCGGGTCCGGGCCAGTCACGAACGAGCGACTCGCGGTAGCCGAGCATCGGGTTCTGCTCCGGCTCGGCGACCGCGCCGTCTGCAGTCACCGGCCGGCGGGGGCCGGTCGCGATCGTCACGTCTGCCTCCCCGCTTTCCGTGCCCCACTCGGCGAGCTCGGCGAAGAACTCGCTCGGGCCCTTGGCCTTCACGTTCTCGCCGTACCAGTTCGACGCGCTCACGTGCAGCGACCTGCGCGCGCGCGTGAGCGCCACGTACATCGTGCGGCGTTCCTCGATGACTTCCTGTGCCTGCAGATCGCGCTTGAAGTGCGAGAGCACGCCGTCGAACGCGGGAAGGATCGCCGCGTCGCCCCGCAGCTCGAAGTCGAGCGAGTAGCCGCGCTCGGCGGGGTTCTGCTGGATGCGCTTCGATGGCATCAGCCCCGCTGCGACGCCGGGCACGAAGACGTGATCGAACTCGAGTCCCTTGGCCTGGTGGATCGTCATGACCTTGACCGAGTCCGCGTCGCTCGGCTGCACGGGTGCCCACTCTTCCTTGTCGAGAGCCTCGACCGAGTCGACGTAGTCGAGGAAGGCCCGCAACGTGAGCTCCCCCTCGACCGGCTCGAACGCGTGCACCTGATCGAGGAAGGCGGCGAGGTTGCGCGAGCGCTGCGCAGCGGTGGCGCGATCGACCTCGGCCTCGAGCTCATCGACGATGCCGATGCGTCGGATCACCTCGCCCAGGAACTCCGGCACGGGCCGGCGGGCCTCGATGCGCAGCGCCGAGAGCTCGGCGCGGAACTCCTCGAGCCGCGTGCGTGCCTCGTCACTGAGCTCCTCGATCTCGCCGAGATGCTCGAGCGCCTCGGCGAACAGGAACGGCGTCTCCTCGTCGTCGCCGCCATCCTCACGCCAGGCGTAGTTCCTGCCCTTGGCCCAGCTCGCGACGAGGGCGAGATCCTTGAACCCGACCCGATAGCGGGGGCCCATGAGCACCCGGGCGAGCGCGACGCTCGCCATCGCGTCGTTGGCAGCGCGCGCATACGCCATGACCTCGACCACCTCGGGGGTGCGGAGCAAACCTGCGAGCCCGACGATCTCCGCCGGGATCTCGCGTTCGGCGAACGTCTGCTGCAGCAGGAAGAACAGCCGAGAGGTGCGGCAGAGCACCGCGATCTCGGACCACGGCGAGCCTGAGCCATGCAGGCCGGCGACGCGCTCGGCTATCGCCCTGGCCTCTGTCAACTCGTCGAGGTGCGACCTGACCGTCACCTCTCCCTCACCGTTGGGTCCGAAGGGCACGAGTCGCTTGTCGGGATCGGGGCGTTGTGCCTCGGGCAGCGGCGAGATGATCGTGTCGGCCGCGTGCAGGATGCGCGCTCCCGACCGGAAGTTCGTGAACAGCGGCAGCCGCTCGGCCGGGGAACCGTCGTCCTTCGCGAAGTCGGTGGGAAAGTCGAACAGGTTCGAGAGCGACGCCCCGCGCCAGGCGTAGATGTTCTGGTCGGGGTCGCCCACCGCGGTGACCGGGTGTCCGCCGGCGAACATCGCCCGCATGAGCTTGGCCTGTGCGACATTGGTGTCCTGGTACTCGTCGAGCAGCACCGCGGCGAACCTGTCGCGATACTCCTGTCCGACCTCGCGATGCTCGGTCGCGACCTCCACCGCGAGTTCGATCTGGTCGCCGAAGTCGATCACGCCGAGGTCGCGCTTGAGGCGGCGGAACACGACGACCGCCTTCGCGAGCTCGATGCGCTCGAGCGCGCTGGAATAGACACGATCGGTTCGGGCGATCTCCTTGAACACCGGCAGTCGCTCTGTGACGAACGCGACCACCTCGTCGGGGTCGACGAGGTGATTCGCGATCTGGCCGTCGAGGTTCAAGATCTTGTCGACCACGCTCTGCTGCCACTCGGTCTTCACGTGCTCGAACGACATCTCGTCGAGCACGCGGCCCGCGATGGTGACCCGCTGCGCCTGGCTCAGCACGCGGCCGCGCTCGATGCCGGCGAGCATGCCGTATCGGTCGATCACCTGCGCCGCGAGCGCGTGGTAGTTGATGATCTCGGGCTCGTCCCCGCGGGCGAGATCGACGCCGGCCAGCGCCCGGCGGATGCGCGAGCGCAGGTTGTCGGTGGCCTTCACGGTGAACGTCAGCGCGAGCACGTTGCCGGGAAGCACGCCATCGGTCGCATCGATGCGGCCGAGCGCCGCCAGCGCCAGGTACACGATGCGCGCGGCGATCACGCTCGTCTTGCCCGACCCGGCGCCTGCGATCAGCACCGTCGGCTCGAGCGGCATCGTGATCGCGCGCCACTGCTCATCGGTGGGCGGCGCGCCTCCCATGGCCGCGAGGATCTCGGCGGGATAGCCCTCGGTCATGCGGAGACCGCCTGTGGCGCGCCCGACCTCACAACCTCGACCGGGAACAGGGGCTGCCCCTCGGCATACAGCGGACACAGCGTCTGGAAGTCGCAGAAGCGGCAATTCGCATACGGGTTCGGCCGGAACACCTCACGTTCGTTCAGGGCACGCTTGCGCTTGATCAGCTCGGAGAGGCGCTCGCGCATCTCGGCCTGATAGGCCTGTTCATCGCGCTCGGTGACCATCCACTTGCGGTGGTCGATGTCGGGGCTCTTCCAGTTCCCGCGCAGGAACGCGAGCTCGACGGTCTTCACCGGCTGGAACTCCGCGAGGTCCGGCGATTCCTGCACGGCGAGGTAGTAGATGCCGAGCTGCAGGCTCTCCCGCGGCGGCCCGGCGTTGTCGCTCTTGCCCGTCTTGAAGTCGGTGATGACGTATCCGTCTTGCACGGCTGGGCCGATGCGGTCGATGTAGCCGATCACCTTGGCGCCCTCGAGCTCGAACTCGAAGAACCGCTCGATACCGACGGCGGGGTGATCGGCGTAGTGCTCGAACCAGTTGCGCAGCATGTGGTCGTGAGCGAGCTTGAAGAACGCCGTCGACACCGCCATCGACGGGAACTCCTGGGGCCGCCAACGGTCCCGCAGCACACCGACCACGACGGGCGGATCTTTGGCGATCTCACCCTTCTCGACCTGCTCGATGATGGTGTGCACGGTCTTGCCGACCCACGCGTGATAGCCGCCCGGCCTGCCGAGTCCCAGCTCGTCGCCGAGCACATGCATGAGCTCGCACGCCTCCAGGTTCGACAACCGCGAGTACGAGACGCGGATCGTCTCGTGCAGCGGACGCCCGGTCTCGGTCCAGTCGCGCTGGAACCACCAGCGGCGCGCGTCGACGCCGAGTGCGACCAGACCGTCGAGGGCGGCAACTCGTTGCCACGGCGCACTCGCGTCGTCGGCGAGCTGCGATCGCCACGCCGCATGGGCCTCGTGCGTCGAGACGGGGTCGTCGAAGGGGCCCGAAGGTGTGGGCGACCACCTGTCCACCTCGACGAATCGTGAACGAGCCGATCCGCCGTCGGCGTCACCCTGAGTGTCGGCGCAGGTGAGCACCACCCGGCGCTTCGCCCGGGACAGCACCATGTCGTACAGCCGGCGCTCGTCATCGAGCCGGCTCCGGTTGCGCGCGACGTTGGTCACCGGCCCCTCGAGCACCGCGAGATCGAACATCGGCTCGGACCTCGTGAGGCTCGGGAAGCTTCCTTCTGCGACGCCCGTGACCAGCACGGTGTCGAACTCCCGTCCGACGGCGCCGTGGGCCGTGAGCACCTGCACGGCGTCGACGCGGCCTCGTTCCCACGCGGAGTAGCCGGGGCCGTGGCGGCCGGCGTCGAGCGATTCGAGGAACGCCTCGACACCCGCGTCGGCGGTTGCCTCGTCGGTCTCGGCCACGACGTTGGCGAACGTCACGACCGTGTCGAGCTCTCGCCGGGACTCGGGGCTTTCCCCCGCTCGGTCGACCAGCCGTCGCGAGCAGGGAAGGTGCTCCCACAGGTGGCGGAACGCATCTTGCACGCTCATGCCCGCGAACAGCGCCGCGCGTGAGAGGGTCTCGCGAGCCGCCACGACCGCGTCGATCTCGGCAACCGTGAGCCCCTCGGTGACGTCGAGCGCATTGGCGATCGAACCGGTACCGGCGCGAGCAGCACGCAACAGACCCCGGGCGGCAGCGGGAGAGAGGCCGACCACATCGGAGACGAGGAGCTGCTCGATCAGCGCCTCGCGAGCCGCCTCGTCTGCCGCGATCCATCGAAGTGCGAGCACGTAGGGCCTGGTCGCCGGCTCGGCGGTGAGCGACAGCCCGCGCTCGGGCATGGCTCGGGGTATGCGCGCGTCGTCGAGCGCCCGGAGCAGCCCCCCGAGGTGCGTGCCCTGACGCCGCACGATCACGGCCATGTCGTTCCACCCGACGCCCTCGACGTGCAGCCGCCTCAGCTCGCGCGCGACCGCCGCGTGTTCCTCGCTCGCATGCGGTGCCACCCAGGCCACGATGTCGTGGGGGTTCGGAGCACGGTGGTTCGTGCCGAGCTCCACGTGCTCATGCCCCTCGAAGGTCTCTGCGAAGCGGTCGAGCGGCTCGCGGCTCGTTCCTTGGAAGGAGAAGACGTGCGCGTCGGGGTTCGCGGCGACCACCAGATCGGGAGCGCCGAGCCCTCGAAGCATGGCCTCCGCCGCGATCGTGGTGTCGTGGTAATCGTCGACGAGCACATGGTCGAACGCGGGCTCACCGTCAGATGCGATGGTGGCTGCGCGTTGCAGGAGCGTCGCGAAGTCGGCCACGTTCTGTGCGTCGAGAGCGTCTTGGTACTCGCGCAGGAACCGAGCCAGCTCGAGCCAGCCGGCGAGGCCGCGCCGGTCGGCGGCCTGCTCGATCTGCTCGGGCGTCAACATGGCTTCTTGGGCTCGTGAGACGAACTGGCGAACCTCGTCGACGAACCCGCGCATGGCAAGTAGCGGGCCGTAGGCCGGCCACTCGGCTGGGTCCTGCGCCGCGAGCAGCTCCTGCACCTTCGCGAACTGCTCGGTCGCCGAGAGGAGCTGTGGCGATTCGCCCTCGCCCGCCTGCTCGGCACGCTGCTTCAGGATGCGGTTCGCGAGACCGTGCATCGTCACGACGTGGAGACCCGAGAGCGAGGCCGGGAGCCGTTGCAACAGGGCCGATCGCACGCGATCGCGGGCAGCCGACGAGCCCACCACGAGCGCGACACGGTCGGGGTCGGCGCTGTCCTCGATGAGGCGGGCGAAGCGCTCGCGAAGCACGGCCGTCTTGCCCGTGCCGGCCGCGCCGGTCACCAGCAGGGTGCCCGAGGCATGGCCGAGCACGAGCGCTTGGCGCTCGTCGGGGGAGAAGGGGGGCGTCACATCGCCGATGCTACCGCCGCCCACCGACAGCGGGCCTACAGGTCGGGGCGGGCCGGCACGACCACGTCGGGAGAGACCCCTTCGGGCCGGCCCTCGATCACCCGCCGGTACCAGCGTTCCACATCGGCGGGCCCGAGCGCGCCGACGAGGACGCCGTCGCGGATGACCAATCCGTCGCGGCCCGCGAGCCACTCGATCGCGTCGTCGAGGGACTCCTCGGGAGCGACCACCGGCGTCTGAGCCAGCGGACGGATGCCGTCGCGCACCGGGCGCATCGGGTCTCGCCTCCCGACCCGGCGAGCGCTCTCGAGCGAGACCGTGCCGATCACGCGCCCGGCATCGACCACCGGGAACGCCTGCCCGTCGGCAGCCCGCAGGTAGTCGTCGAGGGCCTGCGCCAGCGAGATGTCGACGGGAACGGCGGGGGGTGCTTCCCGCATCGCATCGGCGACTTTCCCATTGTTCAGCTGGTCTCGGATCTCGATGCGTTGATCCATCGACCGGCCGGTGCTGATGAGCATGAACCCCACGTACCCCAAGAAGAAGGCCATGAACGTCTCTCGCTCCGACAGCAACCACAGCGCGGCCGCGCCCATGAGCGAGCCGACGGCGATGCCGCCGTATCCGGCGACCCGCATCGCCGTCCTCCGGCTCCCCGTCAGGCCCCAGGCTGCGGCCAACAGCATGCGTCCACCGTCGAGCGGGAACCCCGGCAGGGCATTGAAGCCGGCGAACAGCAAGCTGAGCCAGGCCAGCGATCTCATCGTCTCGGCCACGAGTCCGTGTGTGGCCGCCTCGCCGAGCCAGAACACACCGGCGAGCACCAGGGTCGTCGCCGGCCCGACGAACGCGACCAGGAACTCTGCGAGCGGCCCCTTCGCGCTCGCCTTCGTCTCGGTGGCGCCGCCGAAGATCACGAGGGTGATGCCCGACACCGGCAGATCGAGCACTCGCGCCATCACCGCGTGCGCGACCTCGTGCAGCAGCACGCTCGAGAAGAACAGCACGGCCGCGAGCACCGCGATCATGAACGACTCGGCCGGCGCGACGATCCCCCGGTTGTTCTCGTAGCCGAGGAACACGTACAGCGCAGCGATCACGAACCACGAGGTGCTGACGTAGAGCGGGATGCCCCGTACCGTCAGAACCTTCCATCGCTTACCGGTTCCGCCCATGAACACGAGCCTACCCCGGGTTCGCGTTCACGCAGAGGCGTGACTACGTGCCCATGTCGATGTGGAGCAGGTCGCCGAGCTCCCTCGCGTTGCGCACCGCGAAGTCGCGGTAGCAGTTGTTCATGAGCACGTGGGTTTCGCGAGCCTGACTCGATAGCTCCTCGAGCTTCGGGACCCACTCCCCGAGCTCATCGGCCGAGTAGTCGTAGCGGAAGCGTTCGCTCGCCGTCTCCGACTTCGTCTGCCACGCCGTGGGATCGCGTCCGTGGAAGCGAACCATCGCGAGGTCGTCGGCGGTCGCCGCGGCGATCGGTGGCAGGCTCGAGTCGAACCCCTGCGGCATGTCGACGCACACGTAGGGCAGCCGGCGCTCTTCCAGGAAGCCCAGTGTCTCCTCGACGTTGCGCTCCTCCATCCAGCTCTTGTGCCGGAACTCGACCGCGACACGGAAGTCGGGCAATCGCTCCGCGCATTCCTCGATGTAGGCCTTGTTCTTGCGCGAGATGACGAACCACTGCGGGAACTGGAACAGCACCGCGCCGAGCTTGCCCGCCGAGTGCAGGGGCATCAGCGCGTCGCGGAACCGCTGCCACACCTCGTCGACCGTCTCGTCGGGAAGCTTGTCGCGATAGATGCGGCGCTTCGCGAGCGCATCGGTCGGAAGTTCGGCGGCGAGATCCTTGTAGAGCGACTCGGTGCGCGTCGGGTGGTTCGTGAGCAGCGAGTACGCCTTGATGTTGAACGTGAACTCCGCGGGCGTGCGCTCGATCCACAGCACGGAGTTCTTCTCGCTCGGCGGGAAGTAGTACGTCGAGTCGACCTCCACGAGCGGGAAGCGCGACGCGTAGAACTCCAAGCGTGCCTTCGCACTCGTCGTGCCCGGCGGATAGAAGTTGCCGTCCTTGATGAGCGTGGGGTCCGTCCAGCTCGAGGTGCCGATCAGGATGTCGCCGCGCGTCATGCGACTCGCGTGAGCCCGTCAGGCGGCGTCGTCGCCCGACGTCGGCGAGACGCGAGGGGTCTCGGTCGCAGCGCTCGCCTTGTCGGTGCGACGTTGCAGCATCGCGCCCTTGACCTGTTCGGTCTTCAGCTTGGCGAAAGCGAGCAGCCGGCGTGCCCAGACGTACTCCGAAGCGAGGATGCTGAGCGCGACGATCGCCAGCAGGATCGACCACGGGCCGGGGACCGGGATGATCAACGCCGCCACGATCAGAGCACGAACCCGGCCACCGTGACGGCGATGCGCTTGCCGCTTCGCTGGATGAACCGCCCGACGGCCTTGGTCCATACGATCGAGGGATGGTCGTGCCACTTGCTCGCGATGCCGGGCTCGGCGAGCAGCTCCTCCACGACGGCGCTCGCATCGCGCTCCTCGGGGTCGTCGCCCCACACGTCACGTCGATGGATGTGCTCGCTCATTGGAGCTTTCATCCTCTCACGTGTTCGCAATTCAGCGGAAGCGGAGCTCGCGATCATAGAATGACGGTGTAGACGGTCACTTGCCTGGCCGTGCCGGAACCGGGCTGCGCTGCTGACTACGGCTCCGCAGGGATGGCGGGGCGACGCTTGTTGCCTCTTAGCCGAAGCCCTCGCATGAGTGGCGCATTTGTCGGCTTCCGATTCAGTGAATCGCACATCCAGCGCCGTACAGCGCCGACACTGAGCACTTTCCGTCGAGCACGGTTCCGCCGATCAGCAGAGCGCACGCAAAGAGGAGGACCGCTGCGGCCCCCCTTCTTTGGTGGTCGATTCAGTGGCGCGTGACGGCGCCGTTGGTGTGCCGAAAACCTCAGACTCGCCAGTGGGCCCCGCCCGCCAAGGCGACAGCCAGAAGCGACCCGAGAGCGATAACAACGCGTCGTGCGAGCTTCATGTCCGGTTCCTCCCTATTCGTAGCGCCCCAGTCGGGGGACACAGCGCTAACTATCGGGGGACACCCGGTTGGGGGACAACCGCTTTATGTCCCTACGCATAATGTCGTAGGGCTCGCTGGAAGCGGTCTCCCTACTTTCAATCCACACGTCTTGGGCGCAGTATGACTCGTTCATGAGCGAGCACGCATATGATCGAGAAAGGGCCCTGAACCTCCTGCAGGTGTCAGTGGTCGTTCCCACTCTTGTCTTTCTCGGCGTTGGGATTTCTCGCGACCCGGACGTGATCACGCTCGAGCTCGCCGGCCTCGCCGCCCTGGTTGCTGTGGTTGAACTCCTACCCGTTCCCGCTTGGCGCGGCCTCCAGCTCAGCGTGGGTCTGCCGCTGTTGCTGATGATCGGGATGATTCATCCTCCCCTCGCTGCCGGGGTGGCTGCTCTCCTGGGCGCATCTGACCCGAGGGAGTTCAAGGGGCAAGTGTCAATCCTGCAGGCGATGTTCAACCGGTGCCAGATTGCGCTCTCCGCCATGGCTGCGAGCTGGGCGTTTCACGCAGTCGCCAACTTATAGGTCCGTCGAACACATGGAGGCTCATCCTCGCTGCCGTCCTAGCCTCCGTCGCCGATTACGCTGTCAACAGCGGAATTGTGATGCTCTTCATGAGCATCAAGCTTCAACTCTCCCCTGTTGCCGTGGCGCGCGAGATGCGCATTGGGAGATTCGGCGAGTTCATTGTTAGCTACCTAGGCCTCGGAGTCCTCGGTCTCGCCTTGGCCATGCTCTTCCAGCGCGTGGATTGGTGGGTCCTGCCCCTTGTCGTGGCGCCCCTGGTCTTCGCGCGGCAGATGTTCTTCCGATCGCAAGCGCTCGAGGAGGCCCACAACGAACTCCAGGAGAGGGAGCAGGTCCTGAAGACGCTGTCGAACGCCATGGCTGAGGAGCGCGCCGACGAGCGGCTGCAGATCGCCGGGTATCTGCATGACGATCTGGCGCAGGTGCTGTTCCGGCTCTCGATCCAGGTCGATGTCGCGCGCAAGCTGCTCGACAAGAACGACATCTCGGCCGTCCGCGAGCAGCTCGACAAGGTCCGCGAGTCGAAGCAGGAAACGTCCGAGCGCATCCGGGCGCTGATCCGGGACCTGCATCGTTCGCCGCTCGGCGCGAAGGGCCTTGCCGAAGCGCTCGAGTCGTTCACCGACGAAGTCGGGCGCGACGCCGAGCGTGACCTACCACCGCGACATCGACGAGATGCCGCTTCCAGCGCCGATCGCCTTGCTGATCTTCCACATCTCTCGCGAGGCGGTGATGAACTCGCTGAAGCACGCGAACGCCAGCGACTTCTGGATCAGCGTGCACGAGGACGGCGACTCGATCGTGCTGCAGCTCCGCGACAACGGCGTCGGGTTCGACACGTCGGCGCCCGGGCCGGAAGGTCACTTCGGCATGGCGATGATGCGCGAACGCGCTCAGGTCGGTGGCGGCACCTTCGACGTCGAGAGCGCGCCGGATGAGGGCGCCACGATCACCGTGAAGTTCCCGAGCTCGCTGCTGCAAGCCGAGGTCCCGCCGCAGGCCGTGACCGGCGGGGCAGGCGCCGCTCGTGGCGGAAGATGCTTCCCCCGATACATCTGGATCCACGCGGGGGGACGACGATTTGCCGCGAAGCGTCCCCGCATGACGATCACGGTGAACACGATGATCCCCGAGTAGAGCACCAGGTCGCCGACAGACAACACGGTCGCGATCGGCGGGGGAACGCCGATCACGTCGGCGAGCGGCGTGAGCACGTCCGACGAGGTCATCAGGTGGTGCTTGCCGTCGTCGATGGCCGATGGAAGCGTGCCGCTCGCCGCCTGCGTCGTTCGGATGGCCCTTCGCTCACCGGCATGCCCCGGTTGACTCCGATCACCAGCATGTTGAGGGCGAGGCCCGCAAGCAGCAGCGGGGCGGCGGGCAGACGGCGGTTCACCCACATGAAGGCGACGAGCAAGCCGTAGCTCGCGATCAGGGACGCGACGGCGACATCTTCGTCGAGCCACCGGTTCAACGGGGCGACCTGCAACAGCGAGCCCGGCGAGCGCCGCGCCCCACCAGTGCACGTGGATCCGATCGAAGTTGCGCACGCTTCCGCCGGCGAGGAACCCGGCGACGAGGCCGGCGACGGCGATGAACAGGACGACGATCATGACGGGGAAGGCGTACAGCTTTCGGGGGCCGATGGTTGCACCGGTGCTGACGTAAGTCCAGTCGCCCTCAGCGCCTTGCTCGTGTCGTAGCCGTCGAAGCGCGTACGCTCGAGTGCCAACCATGACGACGACGCCCGACAACGGCTACTTCGGACCCGAGAGCGTCTCCTGGCAGGTGCATCGCGAGGTCACCGTGCTCTTCGGAGGCGCGCGGGCGCTCTTGATGCAGGCCGCGCATCCACTCGTGGTGGCGGGAGCCAACCAGACCGGCATGTACGAGCGCAACCCGTGGAAGCGCCTGCAGCGAACGTTGATCCTGACGTACACGATGACGTTCGGCACCAAGGCCGAGGCGCACGCGGCGGCAGGCAAGATCAACGAGGTGCACACTCGCATCAACGGCACCGATCCGATCACCGGGAAGCGCTACGACGCCCTCGACCCGGAGCTCCTGCTCTACGTGCACGCTTGCCTCGTCGATTCGGCGATCCTGTTCGAACAGCTCACGGTCGGCCGGCTCGACGATGCCGGAAGGCAGCGCTTCCACGAGGAGCAGATGCTCGCTGCTGAGCTCTGTCTCGTGCCGCGGGAGACATCCCGCCGACCTGGCAGGGTCTGCGGGCCTGGATCGCCGATCTCGACGATCGCGGGGAGCTGCGGGTCACCGACGGCGCTCGCAGGGTGCTCGATCTCTTCTTCGATCCGCCCGCAGAGGCCGACTGGCGCCCGATACTGAGGGGCGTCTCGCGACTCGCCTTCGGAACGCTGCCGGCACACATCCGTGAGATGTACGGGGTGCCGTTCGGCGCGTCGAAGCAAGCGATGACGCGCGCGATGTTCCCGTTGATCCGCGCCACGCGGCCACTGCTCCCATCGAAGTACCGGTTCATCGCGCCCTACACGGAATTCCTCATGCGCCAGCAGGGACTCGACCCGCGGGTCGATCTCGCCGAGGTACGGAAGCGAGTGGGCATCCGGCTGTAGCGACCGCGCCCGGACGTTCATGTGTCTCGGGGCGTGGCACACTTCGGTCATGACGCTCCGGCTCGATGTCGACGCCTTGTTGTTGGACATCGACGGTGTGCTCGTGACCTCGTGGCAGGCGCTGCCGGGTGCCATCGAAGCGGTCGCGTCGCTTCGGCGTCACAACGTGCCGTTCCGGCTGATCACGAACACCACCACGCACACCCGCTCGGGGCTCACCGACACGCTGCACGACGCCGGATTCGACTTCGAGCCCGAGGAGATCGTCACCGCGGTGAGCGCGACGGCGGCGCACCTGCGCGAGAAGCACGCCGGCGCCAAGGCCTTCGTGTTGAGCGACGGCGACCCGAGGGAGGACCTCGTGGGCGTCGAGTTGGTCGAGGTCGACGATGCCGACGTGGTCGTGCTCGGCGGAGGCTGTGAGGATTTCAGCTACGAGGCCATGAATCGCGTGTTCCGCAGGCTGAACGAGGGTGCCGCGTTCGTGGCGATGCACCGCAACCTCTACTGGCGTACGAGCGACGGCTTGCAGCTCGACGGAGGCGCGTTCGTCGCGGCGCTCGAGGCCGCGAGCGGCGTCAGTCCAGTCGTGTGCGGAAAACCCTCGGCCGCGTACTTCGCCGCCGCACTCGGCGGGCTGGGCGTGAAGGCCGGCGCGGCCGCCATGGTGGGCGACGACATCGTGAACGATGTCGAAGGTGCGATGGCCGCCGGCCTCGCGGGGGTGCTCGTTCGCACCGGAAAGTTCCAGCCCGCCGACCTCGAGCGCGGTGTGCCCGACGCCGTGGTGGATTCGATCGCAGATGTGCCCGGCCTTCTCGGCCTCGAGGGTTGACCCATGTCGGATCGTGGCGCGGCGCCCGACCTCTTCTCGACCATCGCGCCCCAGTACTCGTGGGCGGGAGCGGTCATGTCGTTCGGGCAGGACGCGCGCTGGCGCCGGTTCATGGTCTCGAAGCTCGGCGTCGTGCCCGGTTCACTCGTGCTGGACATCGCCGCGGGCACCGGCCTGGTCTCGCGAGAGCTCGCGGCCCGTCGGCTCGTGAACGTCGTCGCGCTCGACGCCACCGAGCCGATGCTTCGTGCCGGATTGCCCGCGAACGAGGCCGCCGGGCTCACGGACCGGATCCGGCCGGTGCTCGGGCGGGCCGAGACGCTTCCGTTCGCTGACGGTGCGTTCGATGCGGTGACGTTCACGTACCTCGTTCGATACCTCGACGATCCGGCCGCGGCGATGTGTGAGATCGCGCGGGTCGTGAGACCCGGCGGCGCCGTCGCGTCGCTCGAGTTCCACGTGCCGCAGCGGCCGATGGTGCGCGCGGGCTGGTACGCATACACGCGCGGCGTGCTGCCCGTCGTCGGCTCGTTCGTCTCGCCGCACTGGCGACGCACGGGTGCCTTCCTCGGCCCGAGCATCAGCCGGCTCGAGCGGCGAGCGCCGCTCCCCGAACAGGTCCGATGGTGGCAGGAAGCCGGGATCCGCCACGTGCGCTCGCGCGAGCTGACGCTCGGTGCCGCGGTCGTGATCTGGGGCGTGAAGGAAGGTCGTCGTGGCGGCTGAGCGCCGGGAGCGTCCTGCGTTCTATGCGCTCGCACCGGGGTCATGGCGCGACTGGTGGACCTTGCTCCATCCTCCCTACACCGTGTGGCATCTGTCGTACGTGGTGATCGGGGCGTCGCTCGCGCCCGATGTGAACGTGCGATGGCTGGGGGAAACGCTCCTGGCGTTCTTCCTCGCGATGGGGCTCGCCGCGCACGCGCTCGACGAGCTGCATTCACGTCCGCTCGCAACGCGCATGTCGGATGGCGTGCTGGTGGGTGTCGCGATCGCAGGGCTCGCGGGTGCGATCGCGCTGGGCATCGATGGCATGATGCAGGTCTCGCCGTGGCTCGGCGTGTTCATCGTGTCCGGAGCCTTCCTGGTGGTCGCGTACAACCTCGAGCCGTTCGGGGGGGCGTTCCACTCCGATGCGTGGTTCGCCCTCGCGTGGGGCGGATTCCCGGTGCTCACGGCGTACTTCGCACAGACGGCGGACGTGAGCGTGGCGGCGGCGGTCGCCGCCGCCGCGTGCGCGGTGTTGAGCGCGGCGCAGCGAGTGCTCTCGACGCCGGTCAGGCGCCTTCGTCGTCATGTCGTGGGCGTGCACGGAGAGCTGACCCTCGATGACGGCACCCATGAGCCGATCGACGCGGCGGCCCTGCGCGCCGCGCCCGAGCGAGCGCTCCGGCTGCTCTCGATCGCCGTGCCACTCGTGGCTCTGGCTCTCTTCCTCGCCGTGTCACTAGGCTGAGTCATGCGGCGGATCGATCAGGCGCTCTCGGTGCGCGAAGGCCGGTTGTTCCTCGAGGAGATGGCGTGTGCAGAGCTCGCGCGTCGCTTCGGCACGCCCCTCTACGTCGTCTCCGAGGATCAGCTCCGGCGGAACGCGCGTTCGTTCCGGTCGGCGTTCGCAACGCGCTGGACCGAGGGGCCGGTCCGCGTGCTTCCCTCGCTGAAGGCGAACTACGCGCTGGCGCTTCGGCACGTGCTCACGCAGGAAGGTATGGGGTGCGACACGTTCGGGCACTCGGAGCTCACCGCGGCTCTGGGCGCCGGCGTGCCGCCCGATCTGATCTCGGTGAACGGCACGGGTAAGAGCGCTGCGTTGATCGACGACGCGGTGGCCGCGGGCGCTCGTATCACGATCGATGCGTCGCGCGAGCTTCCGCTCGTCGAGCGGGCGGCGCGCCGGCTCGGCGCTCGCGCGATCGTGAGGATGCGCCTTCGCCCGGACCTTTCGAGTCTGACCCAGCCCACCGACTTCGACCCCGAAGGGATGCCGACGTCGGAGGCCGCTCGCTCGTACAAGGCCGGCATCCCGGCCGACGACATCGTCGAGCTTGGGTTGCGGGCGCTCGCCAGCGACGTGCTCGAGTTCTCCGGCGTGCATGTGCATCTACCGAGGCATCGCGCCGAGACCGGCATCTACCGCTCGATGATCGCGTCGTTCGTGGAGCTCATCGCGGCGCTCTCCGATGCCTGGCACGGCTGGGTGCCGCGGGAGATCGACCTCGGGGGAGGGTTCGCGGTGCCGCGTGATCCAACCGGCCGCCTGCTTTCGCGGTTGGCCGGGCGCTCAGACGACCTCGCGCCGACGATCGACGAGTACGCCGAGGTCGTCACGAGCACGCTTCGCACCGAGCTCGGTCGTCGCGGCATCGGCGCAGAGGGCGTCGCGCTCGAGGTCGAACCCGGCCGGGCCCTCTACGCCGACGCGGGCATCCACCTCGCGAGCGTGGTGAACACCAAGCGCGAGTCGAGCCCGGTCGCCTGGCGTTGGGTCGAGACCGACACCACCGAGATGTTCCTGCCGGATTCACTGATCGAGCACAATCGGTGGACCGTGGTGCCGGCGACGCGCGCCGACGATGTGCCGGCAGGTGAGGCCGACGTGGTCGGCATCAGTTGCGGCTTCGATCTCATGGTGCCGGCTGTGCCCTTGCCCGAGATGCGTGATGGTGAGACCCTTGCCTTCCTCGACACGGGTGCCTACCAGGACGCCAGCGCGACCAATTTCAACGCACTGCCGCGACCGGCGACGGTGCTCGTGCACGGGGCCGAGGCCGAGGTCATCAAGCGGGCCGAGACGGTGCCAGACGTCTTCGCTCGCGATGTCGTGCCCGAGCGGCTGAAGGAGGAGCGGTGAGGGAACCAGTCAGGCTGGACCACGTCTCGGTGACCGTGAGCGACATCGACGCATCGCTCGCCTTCTACGTCGGACTCCTCGACCTGCCGCTCATCGCCCGTGGTGTCTCCGACGACGCCGAGCTCGCCGAGATCATGGGCCACGAAGACGTGAGCATCCGCTGGGCCGACATCGATGTGGGCGAGACTCTCGTGCTGGAGCTCGTCGAGTTCATCCGCCCGGCCGGTACGCCAATCACGAAGTCGCTGTGGGATCCGGGCGCGACCCATATCGGGCTTCGAGTCGGCGACATCACCGCGGTCCACGAGCGACTCCGAGACGCCGGTGTGACGCTCGTATCGAAGCCCGTCCGCCTCAGCGAGGAAGGCGATTGGTACGGGGCGAAGGTTCACTACGCGATCGACCCCGACGGCACGTGGATCGAGATCGTGCAGCGTCCCGACCCCGGCGAGGTGATCCACCTCGTCGAGGAGGGGGACGCGCGGCTCGATCTCGCCGGTGGCCGATGAAGCACGGTCTCACGTCGACTCGCAGTCATGCGCTCGACACGATCGCGAGCACCTCGTCGGCGTAACGGTCGAGCTTGGTGGGGCCGATGCCCGAGACCGCGGCCAGGTCGGCCCGATCCCGTGGCTTCCGCTCGGCGATCTGGGCGAGCGTCGCGTCGTGGAAGACCACGTATGCGGGAACGCCGTCGGTCGAGGCACGCACCCGCCGCCACTCCCTCAGTCGGTCGAACAGGGGAGCGCCGGCGGCGCCGACCGTCACCTGCACTCGAGCGGCCTTCGGCGCCGCCCCAGTCCGAGCGGCCTCGGGCCTCACCACGCCGATCTCCAGGAGGAACGGGCTCGGCGATGACCGAGGCTCGCGCGGCCACGACAGGTACAGGTGCTCACGCGCCCGCGTGATGCCCACGTACAGGAGACGCCGTTCCTCGTCGGGATCGGCCGTGCTCTTGCGCGCCCTGAAGGGGAGCTCACCGTCGAGCAGTCGCGGCAGGAAGACCGCGTCGAACTCGAGGCCCTTGGCCCGGTGATAGGTCATGAGCTGCACGCCGCGCCCCTCGCGCTCGGCGGCGAACCGCTGCTCGAGCTCCGCGAGGAACCCGGCCACGGTCGCCCGATCGCCGGCCGTGTTCGCGTACTCGGTCGCGAGTGCGCGAAGCCGGGAGAGGTCGGCCTGACGCGTGGCCTCGTCCTCGCCGACATCGTCGCCGAGGATCTCGGGGGAGAAGCCGATCGCGTCGGTCGCCGCGACGACCATCTCGGCGACCCCATCGCCGCCTTCGGACCGTCGTAGCCTGGCGATCACTCCCCTCGGCCCCGGTCTCCGCAGGAACGACCCGTCGCGCACCTGATAGGGAACGGCTGCGGCAGCGAACGCCTCCTCGAATGCCTCGGAGCGAGCGTTGATGCGATAGAGCACGGCGATCGCCTCCCAGGGCACACCCTCGTCTCGCAGTCGCCGCGCTTCGCCGACGACGAAGGCGACCTCCTCGGCGTCGCCGGGCAGCGCCCGGGCCGTCGGGTTGGGACCATCGCCACGGGTCGCTCGCAGGCTCTTGTCGAACCCGCCCAGGGAACGAGCGAGCGCATTCGCAACCGCGAGCACCTGGGGTGAGGAGCGGTAGTTCTGCTCGAGCCGCACGAGGGTTGCGCCGGGGTACCGGTCGGGGAACGTCAGCAGATGTGACGGCGATGCGCCGGTGAACGTGTAGATCGTCTGGTAGTCGTCGCCGACGACGCAGAGCTCGTCGCGCCCCCCCAGCCACCTGTCCAGCAGGGCCTGTTGGAGCGGATTCACATCCTGGTACTCGTCGACCGTGAACGCATGGAACCGGTCGCGCACCGTGCTCGCGGCACCGGCCTCATCGTCGAGCAGCCGCACGAGCATGAGCAGCATGTCCTCGAAGTCCATCCGACGATCGCCCTTCGTGCGTTCGTACGCCATGAAGGTGCGCTGCATGAGGTCTGCCGGCAACGGAGGGGTGCGGCCCTCGGCCTCGATCGCTTCGAGGTAGCCCGCAGGGGTTACGAGTCGGTTCTTCGCCCACTCGATCTCGCCCGCGAGCTCACGCCTGGGCAGGAACCGGTACGCACCCGGAAGCCCGTTGGCGATCGGGTTCAGGATCTGCGCCTTGGTGTTCAAGATCTCGGGAAGGTCGCGTCCGGTGTAACGGGGCCACAGGGTGCCCAGTTGCCTCAGCGCTGACGCATGGAACGTACGAGCTTCGATCCCCTCGACCCCGAGCTGCGCGAGGCGTCGCTTCAGCTCGCCGGCGGCCTTCTCGGTGAACGTGACCGCGAGCACCGACGCTGCGTCGAACGCCCCGGCACGCACCTGGTTCGCGATGCGGTGTGTGATCGTGGTGGTCTTGCCGGTGCCGGCGCCCGCAAGGATCGCCACCGGTCCGCGTACGGCTTCGGCGGCTTCGCGCTGGGCCTCGTTCAGCCCCGCGAGAGGATCCGTGCTCGATGCCATGGTCGCGACGCTACCAGTGCCCACGGACACCTTCTTGGTCGTTCACGGTTCAGGATCTGAGAGTCACCGCCGATACGCTCCCTATGGCTCTGGTTGACGACAGGCCGCCCGCAGACGTCTCGGGCCGCGTGCCGCTGCATTACGCAGCGCTCTTCGGCGACCTCCACCGCGCGAAGGAGATCGTTGCCGCCGGGGCCGACGTCGGCGCGATCGACCACGAGGGTCAGACCCCGTTGCACTACGCCGCACAAGGGTGCTCCGTCGCGGTTGCCGAGCTTCTGCTCTCGAACGGCGTTGCGGTCGACGCCGAGGATGCCGATGGCAACACACCGCTGTGGTGCGCGACGCTCCGAACACGAGGCGAGGGTCCGATCGTGCAATTGCTGCTCGGACATGGTGCCGATCCGCACCACGAGAACCACGAGGGGCGCACGCCGGTGAAGCTCGCCAAGGCACTCGGCGGTGTCGTCATGTCGCTTCGAACGGCGAGCTGACCTCCTCGCTCAAAGCGGAGCCGAAGTCGGGCCGACCGCCTTACCGCGCTTGGGGATTACCCTGAACGCATGTCCGATCGCCCGATGACCCTCGGAGCCCTGCGCGCGTCCGGCTTCCCAGACCGCACCGTGAAACAGGAGCTCCGCGGCAACCTGCTCGCGAAGCTCGCCGCCGATGAGGAGATGTTCCAAGGGCTCGTGGGGTTCGACGACTCAGTCGTGCCCGCGCTCGAGCGAGGCATCCTCGCGGGCCACGACCTGATCCTGCTGGGGGAGCGAGGTCAGGCCAAGACTCGACTGGTGCGGGCCCTGGTGCAGCTCCTCGACGAGGTCACGCCGGCGATCGAAGGCACCGATACCAACGACCATCCGTACCGGCCGATCAGCGCGCACGGTCGCGCGCTCGTGGCCGAGCACGGCGACGAGACCTCGCTCGTCTGGATCGGCCGTGACGATCGATACGCGGAGAAGCTCGCGACACCCGATACGAGCGTCGGCGACCTGATCGGCGACGTCGACCCGATCAAGGTTGCCGAGGGGCGCTACCTCGGTGACGAGGGAACGATCCACTACGGCCTGATCCCCCGCACCAACCGCGGCATCGTCGCCATCAACGAGCTGCCCGACCTTCCCGAGCGCATCCAGGTGTCGCTGTTCAACATCCTCGAGGAACGTGACGTGCAGATCCGTGGGTACCGCATCAGGCTGCCGCTCGACATGCTGCTCGTCGTGACCGCGAACCCCGACGACTACACGCATCGCGGACGCATCGTCAGCCCGCTCAAGGACCGCTTCGGCACGCAGATCCGCACCCACTACCCCCAGACCTTGCGCGAAGAGATCCGCATCATGGAGCAGGAGTCATCGGTGTTCGAGACCGGCGTGCCTCTGCTCGTTCCGACCTTCATGAAGGAAGTCGTGGCGGCGCTCACCGCGGAGCTCCGGCGATCCTCACACGTGAACCACCGCAGCGGTGTGAGCGTCCGGTACTCGATCGGCAATCTCGAGACCTTGCAGGCGGCTGCCGTGCGCCGCGCCGCCCGCACGGGCGAGGCCGAGGCTGTGCCGCGGGTGGTCGACCTTCCCGCCGTGCTCATGAGCTCGGAAGGGCGCATCGAGTTCGACACGATCGAGGAAGGTCGCGAGCCCGAGATCCTGCTTCGCGCGATGCGAACGGCCGAGCTCGAGGTGTTCCGCAGGCGGCTGTCCGGGTTCGATTTCTCCGCGTTGCTCGAGCGGTTCAACGAGGGGCTTGCGGTCGATACGGGTGAGCTCACCCCAGCGAGCGACCTGCTCGAGGCGATCGGCGATCTGCCGGGTCTCGCGAAGCTGCTCGAGCAGCTCGGCGTTGAGGAGGAGAGCCCCGGCGTCGCGGCGAGCGCGGTGGAATTCGCGCTCGAGGGCCTCTATCTATCCCGCCGTCTCAACAAGGACGGGAGCGATCGCACGGCGCGGTATACGGGTCCCGAGGGCGTCTGATGGGCCCGACCCGTAGTATCCGGGCGCCATGTCTGAGGTCCACACCTGGGTCGGATTCGCGGTGGTCGCGTTCTTCGCGGTCGGTTGGCTCTGGCCGCTGGGCGCGCTGATCGTTCGCCGCGGACCTGGCGAGCGCTACTGGCAGTGGCTTACCGTTGCGCAGGTCACCGCCGGAGTTCAGGCGCTGATCGGTATCGTGCTGTTGCTGCTGGGCCGTCGGCCGACGGAGTGGCTGCACTACGTGTACGGGTTCGGCCCGATCGTGATCTTGATCATCGCGCACACCCTTGCGCGCGATCTGCAGAAGACGCAGCCGCGCGAGAAGCCGATCCAACCATGGGTGCCGTTCGCGTTCGCCGCGTTCATCTGCTTCGGACTCTCGCTCCGTGGTCTGATGACGGGCCTCGGCATCGGAGCCTGAGGCCGCGGGGCTTCGTCGAAGACCGGCGTACGCTGGTCGACATGCGTTTCAGGTACTCGCGGTGGGATGGCACCCAGGATCCGTTCGGCCCCGGCGTGCCGGCTTCCGAGGTGCTGGAGGAGCTCGCCGACGAGATCTTGATGGGGGGCGGCGCCGACCATGCACTGCAGCGCTTGCTTCGACGGGGCATGCGCGGGCACTTCTCCGGCATGGACGCCCTGCGGCAACGCCTGCAGCGACAGCGGGAGCGTGAGGAGTCTCTGCTGGATCTCACCGGACCCCTGCAGGACATCCGTTCGCGGCTCGACGAGATCGTCGAACGGGAGCGAACGGAGCTGAGCTTCCGCGACGAGGACGACGCCCGCATGCGCGAGGCGTTCCTCGACGCACTCGCGCCGGACGCGCCCGGAAAGCTCGCGGAGCTCCGCGAGTACCGGTTCGTCGACGCCGTGGCCCAACGCTTGTTCGACGAGCTCCAGGAGCACGTGCGTGAGCAGGTCATGGGGTCCTACTTCCGGCAGATGGCTGCGGGCATGCGGACCATGTCCTCCGAGGACATCGAACGCTTCAAGGACATGCTGTCCGAGCTCAACCGGCTCATCGAGATGCGGGAACGAGGCGAGGACAGCGGGTCGGCGTTCCAGGACTTCATGTCACGCCACGGCGCGCTCTTCCCCGACGATCCCCGAACGCTCGACGAGCTGCTCGAGAACATGGCGCGTCGCATGGCGGCCATGAGCGCGCTGATGGCCTCTCTCTCGCCCGAGCAACGCGAGGAGCTCCGCGGACTCGCAGAGCAGGTGATGCAGGACATGGACCTGGCCTTCGAGGTGGACCGGCTCGGCGCCAACCTGCAAGGGATGTTCCCGGGCATGGACTGGGCCGAGGGCCAGGGGACGGGTTTCGGTGATGGCCTCGGCATGTCGATGTCGGCGGCCGTCGACGTGATGGAACGCCTCCACGACTACGAAGAGCTCGATCGGGCGATGCAGGGCGAGTATCCGGGTGCGTCGCTCGACGACGTCGACGAGGACGCCGTGCGCCGCACCCTCGGCGATACCGCCGCTCAGGACATGCGGCGTCTGAAGCGGATCGAGCGCATGCTCGAGGAAGCCGGCCTCGTGCAGCGTCGCCACGGCCGCCTCGAGGTCACGCCCCGCGGAGCGCGCAAGCTCGGGGAACGCGCCCTCACGCGCATCTTCGAGGCGCTGCAGCACGACCGAGAGGGGACGCACGAGTCGCGAGACGCCGGCGGGCTCGCCGAGCCGACCGGCGCCACCCGCCCCTGGAGCTTCGGCGACCACGGGCAGCTCGCCGTGCAACGGACCGTGTTCAATGCGCTCACGCGGTCGACCCCGGGGGAGCCCGTGCGCCTCGTCCCCGATGACTTCGAGTTGGTCGAGGCGGAGCAGCGCACCGAGACCGCGACCGCGCTGCTGCTCGACCTGTCGTTCTCGATGCCGCTGCGCGGGCACTTCGTGCACGCGAAGAAGATGGCGCTCGCGCTCCACGCCCTGATCGAGAGCCGGTACCCGCACGACACGCTCTACCTGATCGGGTTCAACGAGTACGCGTGGCGGCTGCAGCCCGAAGATCTCACGGCGCCCGGGTTCGAGCGGGTCTACGGCACGAACATGCACCACGCGTTTATGCTCGCGAACCGCATGCTCGGCGAGCATCCTCGCGCCACGCGACAGGTGATCATGGTGACCGACGGCGAGCCCACCGCGCACCTCGAGGGGGATCAGGCCTACTTCGAGTGGCCGCCCGTGCCCGAGACGATCGAACGGACCCTCGCCGAGGCCATGCGCCTCGCGCGGTCGGGGGTGAGGCTCAACATCTTCATGTTGGAGGACTCCGAAGGGCTCGCCAGGTTCATGGAGCGCCTCGCTCGCATCACGAAGGGGCGGGTGTTCCTCATGGACGATGATCGCGTGGGCGAGTTCGTGCTTCGTGACTATGTCGCACGTCGTCCGCGGTAGGCGCCGGCTCGGTTCCACCGCACCGCGGTAGGGTCGCGTTCGTGCGACGTTTCACGAGGATCGTGGTGTGGACGGTCGTCTTCGCCGCCTGCGCGGCTGTGGGCGCCGTGTTCGCGGCGAACACGAACCCCTTCCCGCCGGGTGTCGACGATCCCGGCGTTCGGTCGACCGATGCCGCCGCCCCGACGACCTCATCGGTGGCACCACTCGCAGATACCTGGCTCGTCCGCATCGACACCCGCACCTACCACGACCTCTTCGTCGGCGGGCGCTGCGCGGCCAACTGGCGGATCGACATCAGCATCGCGGCGGTCGACGGACCGATCGAAGGCGCCGGATCGGCGACCCTGAAAGGCGAGCTGCGTTGTGACGAGCCGACCGCACAGGTGCAGGCCGAGCGGGTCGACCTTGAGGCTGTTGGGAGCGCCCGCGACGGTGAGCTCCGATTCCGCCTCGAGGCGACACGCCGGAGTCCGGCCGGCTCGCAAGAGTTGAGCGGCTTCCTCGAGACGATCCCGGCTGGCCGCCTCGTGATAGCCGCCCGTGACGGCGCCACCGCGAGCTTCGATCGCGTGATCCCCGACGGCGGGCAGGGAACCTACGGTGCGGCCGGCTCGGTCGTGCTCACGGCCATCGCAGGTTAGAAGGACGTCTGCGTATCCCACCAAAGGGTCACCACGCGCTGCTCGTGCGGGCCCGCCCTCCAGAGACCGTCGCGCTCGACGAGGCGTGGACCGAGCGCCTGCGCGATCTCGGCGTCGCGCGAGGCCGGCAGGCACAACCGGCGGCGCACGAGCCCGATGGCGTCTTCACGACGCTCGAAACCGCTTCCCGCCATGTCCTCGGTGTCGACTCGCTCGTCGCGATCCACATCGAACCCGAGGGCGCGGCAGAGATCGTGCGCATCGTCGGCGCTCGGACGCTGGGGCCTCATGACGTCGTGGAAACGCAGCCACAGGTCGTTCATCCACGACAACGGATGCCGTGCGGTCAGCTCCATCACCACCCGGCGAAGCGCGTGGGCGGAGAGCTCCTTGACGAACGGCATGAGGTCGGGCGCATTGAAGGCAACGTGTCCGCACACGACGACGTCGGCCGGAGGCGCTTCCGCCGCGACGTCGGGCCAGCGCCCCTGCACGGTCGTGACCGCCACGCCATGTGCCGTCACCATGCGTGTCACCGCCTCGAGCATGTCGGACTGGGTATCGACGGCGATCAGACCGGTGCAACGCGCGGCCAGCGGCAAGCACGTGGCGCCGCCCCCGGTGCCCACGTCGAGCACGGTACCTCCATCTCCGAGCGCTTCGAGGGCTCTGGCCGTGGTCGGCGTCGGTTCCTCTGGGACGTGGTCGATCGCTCGCTCGGCGCGTCTCACGAACAGCTCGGTCGGGAATCCGAAAGGAGATTCCGGCGCGGCGTCGAGGATCCTCTGCGGGATCGCCCATGATTCCAAGGCGGTGGCCCAGGAATCCCCCAGCCTCGAGGACTCGGTCACGGTCCGAGCACTGCCTCGTTGTCGGCGCCGAGGACGGGAGGCGCCGATCTCGTCGGCAGCCGATCGCCGTCGAAGCGTAGCGGGTTCGCAACCAGTCGGAGCTCGCCGCCGCGGCCGGGGTCGATGACCTCATCGACGAGCGCTGAACCTTCGGGGGAAGCGAAGACCTCCTGCATCGTGCGAATCGGCGAGCACGGCACCGAGGCCGCCTCGAGTGCTGCGAGCCATTCGGCCGCCGGCCGGGTTGCGAGCACCGCGGAGAGCATCGACACCAGCGACTCGCGGTTCACGACCCGAGCCTGGTTCGTGACGAATCGCTCGTCGTCCGCCCACTCGGCGTGGCCGGTCACATCGCACATGCGCCGGAACAATCGGTCGTTGCCGGCTGCGACGATGAACGGCCGATCGGATGCGTGGAAAGCCTGATAGGGCACGATGTTGGGGTGCGCGGTGCCGAGAGCCGATGGCACCAGCCCCCCGATCAGGGCGTTCGATGCCTGGTTCACCATGGCCGCCACGCTCGCGTCGAACAGCGACACGCTGACGTGTCGCCCGAGCCCCGTCGTCGACCGTTCGATGATTGCAGCCAAGATGCCGATCGTGGCCTGCAGGCCGGTCACCACGTCGAGCAGTGCGACCCCGGCTTTCACCGGTTCCCCGTCTGGTTCGCCGGTCACGCTCATCAGGCCGCTGAGGGCCTGCACGATGATGTCGTACCCGGGACGCGCGGCGGCCTCGGGCGCCTCGTCTCCGAAGGCGGTCAGAGAGCATGTGACGAGGCGTGGGTTCGCCGCACGAAGGTCGTCAAGTCCGAGCCCCAGATCGCGCATCAATCCCGGCCGGAAGTTCTCGATCACGACATCGGCTTCGCCGGCCAGACGCCGCACCGCGTCGACCCCGTCCGAGGTCTTGAGGTCGACCGTGACCGAGCGCTTGTTCCGGTTGAGCGACAGGAAGTAGGCCGCGTCCTCACCCACGAACGGTGGGCCCCAATGGCGCGTGTCGTCGCCATCGCCGGGGCGCTCGACCTTGATCACATCTGCGCCGAGGTCGCCGAGCGTCTGTGTTGCCAACGGGCCGGCCAGTACGCGCGACAGGTCGATCACCCGCAGTCCGGCCAGAGGCGCGGGAGGCGGCGCGCTCGGCCCTGTGCCCCAATCGCCCATCGTGTGTCGCAAGACTACCGGCCTCGGGTCAGACGGGGTTGTGGCTGGGCGCGACTGGTCTGGCGAGGCCATCTCGGGCATGATGGCGGTCGTGAACGAGCAGAGCCTTGATCGGGTGAACGCCTTCCTGGCTGCGGTCGCCGACCGGACCGAGGTCGGGGAGGTGATGCGCGTGACGCCCGCGGAGGTCGGACGCGAGCTGGGCTTCCCGGATCCGTTGTCCACAGCACGGGCGGTGCGTGCCCTGATCGCCCGCAAACGTCTCGAGCCGGCGCAGGGTTCGTACAGGTTGTTGCGTACCGATCGCGTCGACGCCGACGAGAAGGAATCGATCGGGCGCCGACCTCGCAGGGCCAGGCAGGCTCGGCAGACAGCGGGTTCGGAGGCCGGTGCATCGTCGGGTGCCGCCCGCTACTCCGACTTCGGCCGAGCGGTCGTCGATCGGCTCGTGGATCTCGGGCGCGAAGCGGCCGAGATGCGAGCAGCACTGCGCAACGCTCGCGAGGAAACGAGCGCATCGCGGCAGGCGCGCGAGGAAGCCGAGGGGAGAGCCCGAGCGCTGGTCGAGAAGGTACGTGAACTCGAAGCGAGGGCCGAGATGGCCGAATCGAACCTTCGCACCCTGCTCGCGACCGTGCGCGCGACCAGCAGCGGAGGATCGGTCCGCGACGCCAGGGTCTCCGATTCCGAGATGGAGGCGATACTCGGGGTGCTCAAGGGGAGCGACGCGTCGAACCCTGACGTCGATGAGGCCCCGACGGTGCCGGTCGACGCCTCGGGAAGCTGAAGGTCAGGCGGGCGCGACGCCGCCCTCGTTCCGGATGAACGCCTCGTAGCACGCGGCCTCGTGCTCAGGAGCCAGCTCCCGCAGGGCCAGATCCTCCCCTTTGCACTGAGATTCGATGCCGAGCTCGGCGGCCCGTCCCGAGACCACCACCGGGCAGCGAGGGTGGAAGCGGCACCCGGCGGGGATGCGCGTCGGGTCGGGCGGCTCGCCGGTGAGGATCGGGCGATCGAGACCCCCGGCCTCGGGCACGACGTCGAGGAGCGCCTTGGTGTACGGATGCTCCGGCCTCAACAACACATCTTCGGCCGGACCGATCTCCACGATGCGGCCGAGGTACATGATCGCCACCCGGTCGGCGACCGTCCACGCGAGCCCCAGGTCGTGCGTCACGATGATGATGGTGAGCTGCAGCTCGTCGCGGAGCTTCATCAGGAGCTGCAGGATCTCTCCTCGGACCGAAGCGTCGAGGTTCGACACAGGCTCGTCGGCCACGATCACTTCGGGTTCGAGTACGAGGGCCCCCGCGATCACCACGCGTTGCCGCTGTCCACCCGAGAGCTCGTGCGGATATCGCAGGAAGAACCGTTCGGGCGGCCGTAGCCCTGCGCGCGACAGCGCCTGCGCGACGAGCTGCTCCTCGGGCTCACCGTTCGGACCCCTGTGGATGCTGTGGATGCGAAGCCCCTCGGCGATGATCTCGTAGACGGTCTGCCGAGGGTTCAGCGTGCCGGACGGATCCTGGAATACCATCTGGACCTTGCGCCGATACGGCTTGAGGTTTCGTGGCAGCGGGTTGCCCTCGTAGAAGATCGCGCCGCCGTTGACCGGCTGCAGCCCCATGATCGCCCGAGCGGTGGTGGTCTTGCCGCATCCGGATTCCCCGGCGAGTGCCATGACCTCTCCTCGACGGAGCTCGAACGAGACGCCGTCGACCGCTTTCGACAACGTTCCCTTCTTGCCTCGCAGGCCCTCGAGCACCCCGACGCGACCCTGGAACGTGACTCGAAGGTCGCGAACCTCGATCACTGTTTCCCGTTCGGGCACTGAAGGCTGCGTGACTGGAACCTCGGTCGTGCTCACGACCTTGCTCCGCTCTGGGTCTTGGCCGCGGGCACCAGCAAGCATGCGGCGAGGCGTCCCTCGCCGGCGGGGTAGAGCTCGGGCACCACAGTCGGACAGTCGTCGAACACCTTCGGGCACCGAGGGTGGAACGAGCATCCCGACGGCACGTTGGCCGGGTCTGGAGGGTCCCCGCCGAGGCCCATCGGCTTTCCACGGAACCGATCGTCTCCGATCTCCGGGAATGCGGCCGCGAGCGCCTCGGTGTACGGGTGCTGGGGAGTTTTGAAGACCAGTTCGGCCGGGCCTTCCTCGATGATCTTGCCCGCGTACATGATCGCGAGGCGGTCCGAGGTTTCCACGAGCACCGAGAGGTCGTGAGTGATGAAGATCATCGAGAGGCCGAGGTCGCGTTGGAGCTCTTTCATGAGCCTGAGCACCTGGGCCTGCACCATCACGTCGAGAGCGGTCGTCGGCTCGTCGGCGATGATCAACGACGGGGAACACGCGAGCGCCATCGCGATCATGACGCGCTGTTTCTGGCCGCCGGAGAGCTCGTGTGGATAGTCCTGCATGCGCCGAGCCGGCAGTCCCACTTGCTCGAGCAACGACCCGACGCGGACCTTGGCTTCCTTCTCGCCGGCTTGGCGGTGCACGATGATCGCCTCGGCGATCTGGTCCCCGACCCTCTGCACCGGGTTCAGCGCGTGCATCGCTCCTTGGAACACGATCGAGGCTCCCGCCCATCGCACGGCTCGCAGCCTTCCGGGGCTGAGGGCGAGCACGTCCTCTTGTTCGAGCAGGATCTGACCCTCGACCTTCGTCTTCGGAGGCAGGAGCCGAAGGATCGCACCCGCGATCGTCGACTTGCCACAGCCTGACTCGCCAGCGAGCCCGAGCACCTCTCCCTTGGCGAGCTCCATGCTCACCCCGCGGACGGCGGGCACCCCACCTTCTGACGTGTGATAGGTGACCCGGAGGTCCCGCAGGCTGAGGACGCTCATCGGTCCCTGAGCTTCGGGTTCAAGATCTCGTCGAGGGCGTAGCCGCACATCGTGAACGAGAGTGTCACGAGGACGATCGCGACGCCCGGTGGGATCAACCACCACCACCACCCCGCGGTGAGCGCGCCTGCGTTGAAGGCCTCCTCGATGATGCGGCCCCACGACAACGAGTTGGGGTCGCCGAGCCCCAGCAGCGACAGCGTGGTCTCGGACAGGATTGACAGCGCCACGGTGAGCACCGTGTTCGCGAACAGCACCGGGAACACGTTGGGCAGGATGTGCCGGCTCACCAGATGCCAATGGCCAGAACCGAGGGCGCGGGAACGTTCCACGTACGTACGTTCCCTCACCGTGAGCGCTTGCGCGCGCACGAGCCGGGCCGTGCCTGCCCATGACGTCACCGCGATCACGAAGATGATCGTGAGCAGGCTCGGTCCCCATAGCGATGCGAGCACGATCGCCAGCACGATCCACGGGAGGACCAGGAACCAGTTCGTGATGAAGTTCAGGACCGTGTCGATCTTGCCGCCCGCGTATCCCGCGGCGATACCGACCGTCGCACCGATGAGCATGGCGCCGATCGTGGCGGTCAATCCCACCAGCAACGAGATACGGGTTCCCATGATCACGAGCCCGAGCACCGGTCGTCCGAAGTTGTCGGTGCCGAGCGGATACTCGGCCGAAGGTGGAGCGAAGATCGGCCCGTCTGCGGTCGCGGCATCGAGCTGCGCCTCGTCGACCAGCGCCGGTCCGAAGATCGCGAGCAGCACGAAGATCGACAAGATCGCGAGTCCCACCATGCCTTGGGCGTTCCGGCGGTACATGCGCCAGTACGCGGCCATCGCCCTGCGGCGCCTCGTCCATGTGACCTGGCGGGGACTGCGGGGCGCCTCCACCGGCGGAGGCGTGAGGTTCTCGAGCGTCGCCACGTCAGGCCGTCCTGATCCTCGGGTCAAGGTACGCGTAGGTGATGTCGGCGATCAAGTTGAACACGATCACTGTGGCGCTCGCGAGGAGGAACACCCCTTGGATGATGGGGTAGTCGAGTTCCTGGATCGCGTCGTACGTCAACCGCCCGATGCCCGGCCACGAGAAGACCGTCTCGACGATGATCGAGCCTCCCAGCACGAAGCCGAAGCTCAAGAAGATCAACGTGAAGGTCGGTAGGAAGGCGTTGGGAACCGCATGGCGTCGCCGCACGAGCCGATCCTGCACGCCCTTGGCTCGTGCCGTCTGCACGAAGTCGTCGTTCATGACCTCGAGGAGTGACGAGCGCATGATGATCGCGTACTCGCCGATGTAGCCCAGCGTGAGCGTCAGGCAGGGCAAGAAGAGGTGATTCGCCACGTCGATCACATGCGCGAAGCCCGTAAGGCCTGCGGAGGACTGGTAGCCGCCGGACGGGAACCAACCAAGGGTGCCGACGAAGAGCAGGATCAAGATCATGCCGAGCCAGCCCTCGGGCATCGAGTAGAAGACGAGTGAGCTGTACAGCGAGCTGGTGTCGAACGAGCTTCCGCGTCGCCACCCGCCCTTGATGCCGATCAGCACGCCGAATGTCGTCGAGAAGATCGTGCCGAGACCCACCAAGAGGATCGTTGGCCATAGAGCGCTGGAGATCTCATCGACGACCGGTCTCGCCGACCGGAGCGATCGGCCGAGGTTTCCGGTAAGGGTTTCTCTCATATACGTCGGCAGGGTCGCGAGCTGGCCGACGATCGAGCACTTGTTCTCGCCCTCGGGCGGCACGCAGAGCCCCAAACTCTCGCGCAGATCTTGCTGGTCGGCCTCCGAGAGGCGAAGGGTACGAGTGACCAGCGTGACTGGGTCGCTCGGCATGACCCGGAACAGCATGAAGTTCGCCACGAGGACGAACAGCAGAGTGAGGAGCGCGTAGAGCACCCTGCGCGCGAGGTAGCCCTGCGCTCCCACTCCGCCGTCCGCCTCTCAGCCTCGGTCGTGCCAGCGTTCGCCTACGCTTCGTCCTCGCTGCCACGGCGACGCGCCATGGCGACTCCTGCCCCGATCACGACGATCGCGGCAACCCCCGCGATCCAGATCCACGCCGGCACGCCCGGCGAAGCGGTCTCGGTCACGGCATCGGAGCGCAACCTGAGGTTCATGTAGGTGTCGTTGGTCCATCCGAACAGGTACAGGCCAACCTCGTTGTTGGGCGACGGGACCCACGACTCAGGGTCGAACTTGTCCGTTCGGTAGGCCGAGAGGTCGCTCCAATAATTGAGCACCATGACCGGGACCTCTTCCGCGATCATGAGCTGCATCTCGTCGATCGTGGCCTTGCGGTCGGCCCGGTCGAGTTGCGTTTGCTGCAGCTCGTAGAGCCTGTCGAACTCGGGGTTGGAATAACAGCCGTCACTCCAACCGAGGCACTGATCGGTGGTGAACACCGAGAGCATGAAGTCGGGGTCGGGATCCGGGCACCAGTCCCACACGTACGCGTCCCACTCGCCCGTGTACCACAGGTCATATGCCTTGTTCGTGTCGACCGTCGTCTGGAACGAGTCGATCTGCACGTCGGCCAGATAGCCCTCCAGTAGTTTGCCCGTGTCGACAGAGCCGGTCACGTCGGAGATCACCAGGAGCTCGAGGTTGAGGTTCTCGCCGTCGGTCCCGTTGCGGATACCGTCTCCGTCGGTGTCGGTATACCCGGCTTCATCGAGCATCGTGTTCGCCGCGGCCGGGTCGTAGTTGAACTGCAGCTCTTCGGGGATATCGGTAACCCAGGAGCCGTTTGATCCGGGCATGAGGATGCTGTATCCGATCGAAGCGGTGCCTTGATAGACCTTATCGACGATCTCTTGACGATCGATCGACATGGACACGGCCTGACGGAACGCCGTGTCGTGGATGGTCGGATCGGCGGTTGCCTTCGGGCCTTGCCCGCCGAAGTTCCATGCGATGTTGCCCCAGCATCCGCCGTCACCCGCTCGGGTCGCGATGTTCGGTTCACCCTCGAGGGAGTTGAAGAGACCGGGCTTGAGGCCCCAGGCGTAGTCGATCTCACCCGCCTTGAGCGCCTGTGTCATCGTCTCCTGGTTCCCGAAGACGGTGAACACGACCTCGTCGATCGAGGCAGGCTGTCCGCCCCAGTAATCGGGGTTCACCTCGAGGCGCATGAACTGGCCCTTCTTGTACTCGGCCATCGTGAAGGGACCCGAGCCGATCGGCTCGTCGTTGGCGAAGACCTTCACAGCCTTCTTCGTCTCGACGGGGTCATCGGTGACGAACTTGCCCCAGATGTGCTCCGGCACGATCGGGATGTACGCCGGCACGTTCGGCGCGAAGGTCGGCTCCTCCGCCGTCCACAGCACGTGCGTGTCATCGATCACTTCGAAGGTCGGGCTGAACGGGAGATAGTCCTTGTAGAACGGCATGGCGTTGTCAGCCACCAGCGAGAACGAGAAGGCGACGTCCTCGGCGGTCACAGGCTGGCCGTCGTGCCAGGTCGCGTCGCTCTCGATCTCCATGGTCCACTCGGTGGAGTCTTCGTTCGCCGTCCACGCCTTCACCAGGCGCGGGGCAGCCGCGAGGGTGTCGTTGTCGAAGCTGAACGCGATGTCGTAGACCAAGCTCAGGTACTCGTAGTCCGGCCCGCAGCACAGGTTGTAGGGGTTCAAGCTCGTGACGTCGGAGTCGACCCCGACGTTCAGGGTCACCTTCTCGTCAGTCGTTGTCGGAGTGGCGTCCTGGGCGATCGCACCTCCGGTGATCGCAAGCGCTGTGATCGCTCCCAGCACCAGCGCGATGGGCATGATCCGGCGGGTCCTTCGCATCGCGTGCCTCCTTCTGCGCCTCGCGTCCTCATATGTCTTACGCATGTGGTGCGACTCCCGGTTGGTCGATGGTCAGTGTCTTGGCGTCTGCGTCGAGGGTCGCGGTCACTCCCAACGGCATCGAGGCCAGGTGCTTCCCATGACCGAGCGGAAGCTTGTATAGCACCGGCACCCCGAGTGACGCTAGATGCAACTCGAAGGCATCCTCCAGTGAACGGTCGCGCGGGGTCTCGGGCCGCTCCTCGCGCCAACCGCAGTTCTTCATCTCGCCGATGACGACACCCGCGATGCCGTCGAGCTTGCCGGCGAGCCGCAACTGGTCGAGATGCACCTCGATCACGTAGGTCGGTTCGTGGACTTCCTCGAAGAAGAGGATCGCGTCGTCGAAGACCGGTTCGAACGGTGTGCCCAGCAGATGCACGAACGTGAACAGGTTGCCTCCGACGATCGGCGCGGTCACCCTTCCGGGCGCGATGGCCCGAACGTAGGGATCGTCGGGATCGCGTGGGACCTGGCCGGCGCCGCCCTTCATGAACGTATCGAGGGCTGAATCCCAGGTGAACGCCGTGCGCTCGGGGATGCCCATCGAACCCAGACCCGGTCCGTGCAATGTCGCGAGGCCCGTGCGCTGGCGGATCGCGATGTGCAGGTTGGTGATGTCGGAGTAGCCCATGAGCGCCTTGGGGTTCGCGGCGATCAGGTCGTAGTCGAGGTGGGGGAGCACCTGCATGGCGCCGGTGCCGCCCCAGAGCACCTGGATCACGTCGACCTCCGGATCGGCGAAGAGATCGTTGAGATCGCCCGCCCGTTGCTCGGGAGTGCCGGCGACATAGTCGTCCTGTTCCCACACGCCTTCGCTCAGCTTCACGCGGAAGCCCCGCTCCTGCCACCATTCCACGGGCCGCTCGACGTCGCTGCGGTTGTAGTAGGGCCCGCTGGGCGAGCAGACGCCGATCGTGCCGCCTGGGGGCAGTGGAGCGCCGAAGAGGGTGGCTGCGACGTGTGTCACGCGCTGATGATCACCCTGGCTCGTCGCCGACGGCCGAATGGATCGGTGGCCTTGAGCGGTGCCGGATGCATGATGTTCGGCCCTCCCCGCACGATGCCGGGGATTATGCAGGAACTAGCCCGTTCGCGCTAGCCCCCCGCTTCCGCGCTGCTCGCTCGGCGCACGAGGGCGGCGATGAACGCGGTCTTCGCCTCGGTGTAGGACAGCGTGTCCCTCGGGTGAGCGGCCGCGAGCTCGCGCTTGAGCCGGGCGTAGGAGGCGGCATCGTCGTCGTGAGCACGCAGCCAGTCACGGAACGCGAGGTGGCGCCGTTCCCACCCGGAGCCGGCGGTGCACACATGGATCTGGAATCGCCGCTCACCGTCGACATCGCGGCTGAAGTACTCGTGGTCGACATCCCACGGGTCGAGCACCCACCGGTACCCGAGAGCGGTAAGAGGCTCGACGTAGGCGTCGCGCGGCGTCAGCGAGCGCAACGAGAGCTGGATGTCGACGACCGGCTTGGCGGCCAGTCCCGGCACCGATGTCGATCCGACGTGGTCGATGCGAGCGACGAGGTCGCGTGGCAGCGCCCCGACGATGCGACCTGCTTCTGCCTCGAATCGAGCGGGCCATGCAGGGTCGGGATCGACGATGTCGAACTCGCGCCCGCGGCCTTCGCTCTCGCCCGGCCTCGCTCGCGTGCCGCGGAGCCGCGAGACCAACACCAGCGCGTCGAACAGGGATCGCTGAATCGGGTCGGCGCCAGCGGTCTCCTCGGGGTGCCACTGCACGCCGACGATCCATGGTTCGAGCGTCGGATCCTCGGTGGGCCCGACGTCGAGCTCGATCGACTCGATGAGGCCGTCGGGGCTGTGGCCGGTCGCGCGCAGACCGTCGCCGAGCAGGTCGATGCCCTGATGGTGATGTGACGAGCACGTGAGATCACCCGATTTCGTCATGGCCGCGAGGTACGAGGCGGGCACCGGCGTGACGGTGTGCAGCGTCTCGGTTCCTTCGAGGGGCACGCCGTGCTGGAGCAGGCCGGCCATGTCGGGAAGGTGCTGGTGCAACGTGCCCCCGTAGGCCACGTTCATGATCTGCATGCCGCGACAGATACAGAGCGCGGGCACGAGCATGCGTTCAGCCGCGAGCAGGAGGTCGATCTCGAACGCATCGCGGTCGGGTTCGACACCATAGTTGTGTTCGGTGTCGGGCTCGGCGCCGTAGCGCGCAGGATCGACGTCGCCGCCTCCCACGAGCAGCAACCCGTCGAACGGTTCCAACGTCTGTTCGGCATCGGCGGGCTCGCCCGGTGCGACGATCGCGGTGCGAGCGCCCGATCGGCGGAGCGCCTCGATGTACGGCCCCGGCACGCCGTAGCCACCGGCGGGCCAGCGAGTGACTCGATCCCTGCCCAGGTGGTAGGCGATGACGGCGACCAGGGGCCGGTACGGCTCGGCCTCTTGGCCCGATCCCGTTGTCATGCGGTGGTGCCGGCAAGCCTTGCGAACCGCGTGAACACCTCGGCCCCTCGACGCTCGTGTGCCTGGAGGTAGCGGTCTGCTTCCTCACGGATCGTGGCGGCGGACTTCCCCCACGACGACTCGAGCGGACCGTCTGCCCTCTCGAAAGCGTCGAGCCACATGTCCAGCTCATCGCGCGCGAGCTCCAGATGGAACTGCAAGCCCCAGGTGCGGTCGCCGATGCGATAGGCCTGGTTCACGCACGTGGTCGCCTGTCGCGAGAAGGGTCGCGCCCTCGGGCAGCGCGAACGTGTCCATGTGCCATTGGAACTCCATGTCGCCGTTCGCGAGGTGGGAGATCAGGGCGTCGTCGGCTGCAGCCGACGTCGGGCGCACCGGCTCGAATCCGACTTCGCGCACGGGGGCCTTCGACACCGGAGCGTCGAGCGACCAGGCGAGCAGCTGCGCGCCGAAACACACACCGAGGTAGGGCACGCCCCGCTCGATCGCTTCGAGCGTGAGCTCGCGGGCATCCTTGATGAAGGGCTGCTCGTCGGCGTGCTCCACGTTGTAGGAGCTGCCGAACAGCACCACGCCGACGACGCCGTCGAGCGATGGCCGCGGCTCGCCGTCGAGCGCTTCCCATACGGTCACGGGCAGGCCGACAGCCTTCACGGCCGGGAGCGCCACGCCGAAGGTCTCGAGGGGGTCGCACCGAGCGAACACGATCTGGTTCATGCGTTCGAGTCTCGCACAAGACGGGCTGGCCGAGTCGCGAGCGTCTCTCTCGATGCACGGTGTTACCTTCGAGGCATGAGCGACTCGATCGATCCACACGACATGCTCGACATCGACCACCTGCTGACCGACGACGAACGGTCGGTGCGCGACACCGCACGGGAATGGGTGCAAGGCCGCATCCTGCCCGAGGTCGACGATTGGTACGAGGCGGGTGAGTTCCCGGCGCGCGAGCTCGCCAAGGAGCTCGGTGAGATGGGGTTCCTCGGCATGCAGCTCGAAGGCGAGGGAATGCTCGGCCTGAACGCCGTCGCCTACGGCCTGGTCGAGCTCGAGCTCGAGGCCGGCGACTCGGGGCTCCGTTCGTTCGTCTCGGTGACGAGCGCGCTCGCCATGTTCGCGATCCTCACGTTCGGAAGCGACGAGCAGCGCGCGGAGTGGCTCCCGCGCCTGACGAGCGGCGACGCGATCGGGTGTTTCGGTCTGAGCGAACCCGACTCGGGTAGCGACCCCGGGTCGATGCGCACGTTCGCCAAGCGAGATGGCGACGACTGGGTGCTCAACGGCACGAAGATGTGGATCACCAACGGAAGCGTGAGCGACGTCGCCATCGTGTGGGCGAACACCGACGACGGCCTGCGCGGATTCGCCGTGCCCTGCGACGCGCCCGGGTTCAGCGCGCCCGACATCCACAAGAAGATGTCGCTCCGCGCGAGCATCACCTCGGAGCTGGTCATGGACGACGTGCGGCTCCCCGCCGGAGCAGTGTTGCCCGGCGTCGAAGGGCTGAAGGGACCGCTGTCATGCCTCAACGAGGCGCGGTTCGGCATCGTGTGGGGCGTGATGGGCGCGGCTCGCGCGTGCTTCGAATCGGCCCTCAACTACTCCAAGGAGCGCGTGCAGTTCGGCAAGCCGATCGGTGCCTTCCAGCTCACCCAGAAGAAGCTTGCCGACATGGCGCTCGAGATCGAGAAGGGCACGCTCCTCGCGTATCACCTCGGTCGCATGAAGGAAGAAGGCCGCCTGCGGCCGGAGCACGTCTCGATCGGCAAGCTCAACAACGCGCGGGAAGCGATCAAGGTCGCGCGGACGTGTCGGGGCATACTCGGTGCGAACGGCATCACGCTCGAGTATCCGATCATGCGACACATGACGAACCTCGAGTCCGTCATCACGTACGAAGGAACGGAAGAGGTGCACACCCTGGTGATCGGGGGATTGCTGACCGGCCACCGCGCGTTCGTCTGAACCACTGCGGACATCACCGCGGGCCGCGTAACGCGCTTCGCCACCGACGAAGACTTCCTGGCGTCGATGGACGACTGACCACGAGGCACGAACACGCGGTCAGGCGGCGAGGGTGAGGATCATGGTAAGGAGATGGACAGCCTCCACAGCCGTTCGGCCATCGGAGAGGAGAACTCGTGTCCAACGTTCCCAACCTTCGCTTCGATCTGTCGGGTCATGTCGCGGTCGTCACCGGGGCGAATCATGGTCATCAGGCTCCGACAAGAGACTTGGTAGTCTGAACGAGACTAGCTGCCCGGTGCAGTCGGGGGATCGAGGGTCGAGCGGGCGAGGAGGGTTGCGACGTCGGCGACTCTGGGTCCGCCTTCCCCCGCCGCGTTCGAGGCATCGTCGAGCATGACGAGGCAGAACGGGCACGCGGTCGCGACGACCTCGGCGCCGGTGGCGGCGGCCTCCGCGTAGCGAGTGTCGTTGATGCGGGCGTCGCCGCCCTCCTCCATCCAGAACTTCGCGCCGCCGGCACCACAGCAGAACGATCGCTCGCGATTGCGCGGCATCTCGTCGAGAGATCCGGTGACTGCGCCGAGCACGTCGCGAGGGGCCTCGTACCTGTCGTTGTGACGGCCCAGGTAGCACGCGTCGTGGTAGGTGACGGCGACCGAGTCGCGTGAGGGGTGCAGGCGCCCCTCGCTCACCAGGCGCGCCAGCAGCTCCGAGTGGTGGACGACCTCGTAGGAGCCGCCATACTCCGGGTACTCGTTGGCGAGCGTGTTGAAACAATGCGCGCAGCTCGCGACGATCGTCGTCACCCCCGCCTCGTTCAGCGTCGAGACGTTCCGCTCCGCGAGCGTCTGGAACAGGAACTCGTGCCCCATCCGGCGCGCCGGATCCCCGGTGCAAGACTCGCGTTGGCCGAGCACGGCCACATCGATGCCGGCGGCCTGCAGCAGGCGCACGGTCGATCGTGTCGCTTCACGCGCGCGCTCGTCGAAGGCGCCCGCGCACCCGACCCAGAAGAGCACCTCGGGCGCGGGCTCGCCGGATACGAGCACGCGCACATCGAGCCCGTCGGCCCAGTCCATGCGCGCGCTCGCCGGCTGGTTCCAGGGGTTCTCGCCGGCGCCTTCGATGCCCCGCAAGAGCCCGCCTGCTTCGGTGGGGAAGCGGGACTCGGCCATGACGAGGTGTCGACGTAGATCGACGATCGTGTCGACGTGCTCGATGTCGACGGGGCATTCCTGCACGCAGGCACCGCACGTCACGCAGTCCCACACGACCTCGTCGGTGACCGCATTCGGCACCAAGGGCTGTAGCTCCACCTCGGCCCCATCGACCTCACCTGCCCCACCGGCGACCACGTGGTCACGCAGTCCCATGATCAACAGCTTCGGGCTGAGCGGCTTGCCCGTGGCCCACGCGGGGCAGACGTCCTGGCACCGACCGCATTCCGTGCACGAGAACAGGTCGAGGGTCTGCTTGCGGGTGAGGTCGGTCGCGACGGCGGCACCGAGGCGCAGATCTTCCTCGGGACCCTCGAGATCGATGCGAAGAGGCTCGAGTCGCCCGCCTGGCCCGGCCTTCGAGAGCCACACGTTCGGCACGGCCGTCACGATGTGCAGGTGCTTCGAGCCCGGCAGATAGACGAGGAAGCCGAGCACGAGCAGCAGATGGATCCAGACGAGCACGCGTTCGGCTCGCTCGAGCGTCGTGGCGCCGAAGCCATCGACGAACGCAGCGAGCCAGCCTGAGACCGGTCCTTCGACATCGGTGAGCCCGACCGCTATCCGCGTCGCTTGCCACAGCAGCAGCGAGACCACGATCGCGGTGATCACGAGCAAGATGCGGTCGGCCTCGTCGAGGTGCGAGCCCCGGAAGCGGTCGGGACGCTGCACCTTCCTGATCGCGACGGCGGTGGCGACCCCGGCAAGGACGACGACGGCGAACACGTCAACGAGCGACGCGAACGCCGCGGTGTCGCCGATGAGCGGAAGGTGCCCGTCGGCGTCGACGATCGCGATCGCAGCCTCGACGATCGTGGGCAACAGGACCACGAAGCCCCAGAAGATCGCGGCGTGCATGAGCCCGGGCACCAGCCGCTGGAAGAGCTTTCGCTGACCGACGACGTGTGTGAGCTCGCGTGCGGCGCGCTCGGCCGTCGAGCCCGCGCGGTCCGGATCGTCTGGCCGGGCGGCTCGCAGCGTCGCGACACGAGGTGCCGCCCGGCGCCACGCGAGCGTTGTCGCCGCGGCGACCACGGCGACGAGGATCGGAGCGCTCAGCGCCCGGTCCGTCGCCGGACCTCCTCGGTGAGGGCCGGCAGCACCTTGAACAGGTCGCCCACGATGCCGAGATCGGCCAGTCGCAGGATCGGCGCTTCGGCATCTTTCGTGATGGCTACGATGCGACGCGAACCCTTCATGCCCACCGCGTGCTGCAACGCCCCGCTGACCCCGGCCGAGAGGTAGACCTCGGGCTTCACCGTCGATCCGGTCTGGCCGATCTGCATCGCGTAGGGCACCCACCCGGCGTCGACCGCCGCGCGAGATGCACCGATCGCCGTTCCCCCGATCGCCGCCGCCAGCTCCTCGAGGAGCGAGAAGCCATCGGGCCCTCCGAGTCCCCTGCCTCCCGCAAGCACGACCTTCGCGCTCTCGAGGCTCGGCCCGCTCGCTGCCGCCTCGATCGTCTCGAGCACGCGCACGTCGACGGGGTTATCCGGCATCACCACGTCGACGGGGACGAGCTCGGCCTCGCCGTTCACCGGCGTCGGTTCAAAGGAGCGTGGACGCATCATGACGAAGTGGGGGGCCGGGCCCTCGAGGGCGACATCGACGATCGTGGTGCCACCCAGGATCTCGGCGCGTGCCCGGTCGGTCGCTGGCAGGTCGACGGCGTTCGCCATCAGCGTCGAACCGGTGATGGCCTGCGATCGCCCGGCAACGTCGCGGGCTCGATACGACGACGGGAACAGCATGATGTCGGGAGCGTGTGAGGCGATCAGCGCAGCGAGGGTGTGGGCGGCGACGCGCGACGTGGGCTCGATGAGCCGCTCGTCCTCGGAGGCGTACACACGGACGGCGCCGTGCTCGCCGAGCGTGCCGGCAGACCTCGCGGCGCCCGGTCCGAACGCCACCGCCGAGACATCGCCCCCCAACTCTCGGGCTTTCGTGAGCAGCTCGAGTGCCGACGATGCCACACCGTCGTCGTCGACGTCGGCCCAGATCCAGACGCCCGCCATCTCAGATCACCCTGGCCTCGGCCAGCAGATCCGCGATCTCGCCGGCGGTCTCGGGACCCGCTTCGACCACGCGTCCGCCGGTCTTCGCCGGCGCGGCTTCGACAGACGCGACGGTCTGGGTCGGCCGCGTGACATCGGGGTTGAGTCCGAGGTCGGACAGCGACGGCCGTTCGATCGGTTTGGACTTCGCGGCCATCACGCCCTTGAGGCTCGGATACCGAGGCTCGGCAACGCCCGTCGTCACCGTAACGAGCGCCGGCATGGGGCACGCGACCACCTCGGTTCCGGCGGAGGTCTGCCGTTCGGCCCGCAGCTCGCCGCCTTCGACATCGAGCGACGTCGCGAACGTCACGCTCGGCAGGCCAAGCAGCTCGGCGACGGTGATCGGCAGGGTTCCCGTGTACCCATCGGTCGACTCGACCGCGGCGAGGACCAGGTCGACGGGACCGATGGAGCCGATCGCCGCGGCCAGCACGTGAGCGGTCACCAGCGTGTCGGCGCCGCGCAACGAGTCGTCGGTCACCAGCACTCCGCGCGCCGCACCCATCGCGAGCCCTCGCTGCACCGCGGCGACCGCGACATCGGGTCCCATCGACACCAGCACGACCTCTCCTCCGTCGCGCTCCACGAGCTGCAACGCGCGCTCGAGCCCGTACTCGTCGCCGGGGTCGAGCGCGCCGTCGGCGCCCTCGCGCACCAGCAGATGGTCCTCGCCGAGCTTGGGCGTGCCCTGCGGTTCGGGCACCCACTTGACCAACACCGCGATCTCCACTGCCCGATGCTAGCTGTTGCTACCCTCGACCCGCAGAGGGGGGCGAGACCGTGGGCCACAAGCATCTGGAGGACATCGAGGTCGGGCTCGAGCTCGTGAGCGAGGCGCGAACCATCAGCGCTGCCGACATCGAGGCGTTCGCCGAGCTCACGGGCGATCACAACCCGCTCCACCTCGATCCCGCGGCGGTCGACGGCGTATCGCCGTATGACGGTCCTATCGCCCACGGCCTGCTGGTCACATCCATCTCGAGCGGCCAAACAACCGAGGCCGACGACTGGTCGCTCGGCATCTACCTCGAGGAGTCGCGGCGATTCGTCGCTCCCGTGTACGCGGGTGACGCGATCCGCACGACGTCGACCGTGACAGAGGTGCGGCGGTCACGCTCCAGGCCCGATCGCGGCATCGTCACGATGCACGTGCGGGTTGTGAATCAACGCGACGAGGCCGTTCAAGAAGGTACCGATGTGGTGCTCGTCGGCGCCGCCTCTTAGGCGGCTCGGGCACGCGATCAACCCCGCTCGAAGTAGCGGTGGAGCTCCCAGTCGGTCACGGTGAGGTTGTCGAACGTCGACTGCTCTTGCACGGCTGTGTTGAGCAGGTGCCCGAAGACGTAATCGCCGAACATCTCTTTGGCAGCCTTCGACTTGCGGAAGACGTCGATCGCCTCGTGCAGGCTCGTCGGCACCCTGGGCACCCGCTTGGCTTCGTAGGCGTTGCCCTCGAACATCGGCGGTGGCTCGACCTTGTTCTCGATGCCCCACATGCCGCTCGCGACCGTCGCCGCGAAGGCGAGGTAAGGGTTGGCATCTGCACCGGGGATGCGGCATTCCACGCGGAACGTTCCGTGCTCGCCGACGGTGCGATACCCGGCCGTTCGATTGTCCCGGCTCCACACGATGGCCGTCGGCGCCCATGAGGCGAGCTGGTAACGCTTGTACGAGTTCACGAACGGGGCGAACATCCATGCCATCTCGCGCGCGGTCGCCATGATGCCGCCCACGTACCAGCGGAACTCGTCGGTCATGTTGCCGACGCCCTTGTCGCTCCAGGTGAGGCTCTTCGTGCCCTTGGCGTTCCAGATCGAGGAATGCAGATGGCACGACGAGCCCGCCTCTTCCATCGTCCACTTCGCCATGAACGTGGCCGAGACGCCGTTCAGCGCCGCGATCTCCTTCACGCCGTGCTTGTACAGCGAGTGGTGGTCGGCGTTCGAGAGCGCGTCGGAGTAGGTGATGTTGATCTCGTGCTGACCCTTGCCGAACTCGCCCTTGGAGAACTCGACCGGGATGCCCGCGCCCCGCATGTGGTTACGGATCTGACGGATGATCCATTCGTCCTTGGTGGTCTGCAGCATGTGGTAGTCCATGATGTACGTGCTCGAAGGATGCACGTCGCGGTACCCGCGTTCGGCCAGTTCGTCGAAGCCGTCCTTGAAGAGATAGAACTCGAGCTCCGACCCCGTCTTCACCGTGAAGCCCATCGCTGCGGCCTTCGCGAGCTGATCCTTGAGGATCTGGCGTGGCGCGACGTGCACCGGCTCGTCGGAGTCTTCCTCGTAGATGTCGCAGATCACCATGGCGGTCTTCTCGAGCCACGGGCACATGCGCAAGGTCGCCATGTCGGGCACCATGCGGAAGTCGCCGTACCCCGTGTCCCAGCTCGCGTACTCGTAGCCTGGGAGCGGCTCCATCTCCATGTCGACGGCCAGCAGATAGAGGCAGGCGTGGAGACCTTCTGGCCCCAGGATGTCCTCGAGGAAGAAGTCCGGCAGCACACGTTTGCCCATGAACCGACCCTGCAGGTCGGTGAACTGGCAGAGCACCGTGTCGATCTCGCCCGCCGAGGCGAGCTCCTCGAGCTGCTTTGCTTCGAGCATGCCTACCTGTTCCACAAGTCCCTCCTCGGCCACCGACATGGACACGGCGGCCGTTGCCGGCCGCCGTGTCCTGGTTCCATCTCGGCGCGCTGGATCTACCCGGGCGCGGGCGGAGTCGACGTTCCGCCGTCGCCACGTCCTCGCAGGATCGCCTCTTGTTCGGCTGCCGACGACGAGAATCCGGCCGCTTCGGGCACACCCTGTTCGCCCTGTGTCAGCGCGAACTCCTCCTCCGGTGAGAGCACCAGACGGTGCCGGCCCGCGATGGCGAAATACAGGATGCCGAGGATGAAGTAGACGGCGACGCCGTACACACCGGGCCGGTAGTCCTCGTTGAGGAAGATCGACACGAGCGCGACCAACGCGATCACACCCGCCAGCATCGCGCCGGCCTCACCCCACGGGCTCACGTACGGTCGATCGATGTTCGGCAGCTTGCGCCGCAGCAGGACGAACGAGATCGCCTGGAGCGTGTACGCGAGCACGGCTGCGAAGACAGCCATGTTCAGGACAGCGGCCACGACCTGTGCACCGAGGTCGCCTTCCTGCCGGGCGAGGTACCAGATGACCCACAGCACGGCGTAGCCGACGACCGCCCCCGCGATCAATGCCACGTGCGGCGTCCTGCGGGTCTTGTGCGTCAGCGAGAGGAACTGCGGGAAGTAACCGGCCCGGGAGAGCGAGTACGTGTTCCGCCCGTACGCGTACATGATCGTGAAGAAACTCGCGATCAGCCCGACGAGCCCCATCATGCCGAGCAGCACGGCGCCGGTATTGTCGCCGAAGATCGCCTTGAAGCCGTCGAACAGCGGGGTTCCTGACTCGCCGATCGCGAAGGAGCCGCCACCCACTCCTGAGTTGAGCAGCAGAACACCGATGCTGAGCAGCAGCAGCGTGTGCATGCCACGGATCGTGCCCTTGGGCACGTCGCGACGGGGATCCATCGACTCCTCGGCCGCGAGCGGGACCTCCTCGATCGCGAGGTAGAACCAGATCGCGAACGGCAAGGCTTTGAAGATGCCACTGATGCCGAAGGGCAAGAACGAGCCTTCACCGGCGGCTGCCTCACCACCTCCGTCAGCGATGTTGAACCACAGGTCGGGGCTGAACTCCCCGCTCACGATCGCAGCGACGTAGAACACTGCCAGGATGGCCATCGCCACCACGGTGATGCCGACCGTGAACCGGAACGTCGCCTCGACGCCGCTGATATTGATCACGAGGAATATGATGTAGAAGACCGCCCACCAGAACGGCTCGCTGTTCCAGAACGGGTCACCCACGATGTTGAAGAGCTCGGCGATCGTCGACTGAGCCAACAGCGCGATCGCGCCGCCGACCACGGCCGTCGTGATCACGTACTCGGCGTTCTCAGCCAGTCCGGTGAGGAACCCACCCCACGGTCCCATGGCGGAACGCGCGAACGAGTACGCGCCTCCGGTGTGCGGCAACGCCGGGGACATCTCGGCGATGCTGTAGCAGAGCCCGTAGTACATGATCGCGATGATCACCGTGGCGAACAGCAGGCCCCCGAAGCCTCCGACGGACAGACCGAAGTTCCATCCGTAGTAGTCACCCGAGATGACGGCGCCGACCCCGAGTGCCCAGAGGGACCAAACGCCGGCGTGGCGCCGGAGTCCTCGTTCCTCGAAGTATCCCTCGCCGACCTCTCGATACGTGACCGATCCGACCTTGCGCTCGGACATGCGTCACCCTCCCTTCCGCCGACCCCCGTCGGGCGGACACCGCGTATGGAGACACAAACTCGTTTGTCTGTCAATCGGACGGGGGATGCCCCCGACGCAACCGTCCGAGGACGATCGACGAGCCTGCCGCCAGGCAGGCGCCCATGGCGCCGACCGGCAGCACGCCCCAGGTTCTGATGAAGTCCGCGGTCAGCAGTCCGACCAAGATCGCCGCGATCGCGATCCAGATCGTGGGGCGGAGCTTGAGCCAGCGAAATGCGAAGAGTAGCGCGAGGGGGATGCCGATCAACGGCCAGAAGTTCCAGCCTTGGGGAGGGCCCGTCACGACTGGCACGCCGACGGCCGTCAGCTCCATCGGGTCATCCTATGGGCTTCCTCGTTTTGACAGTCTTTGTCAGACAAACTAGGCTCCCGCCTCCAGGAGGGCATATGGCGAGGAAGAAGCTTTCGTTCCGAGTTCGAGACGATCTTCTGTCTCGCATCGCGTCCGGGACGATCCCACCCGGATCGAAGCTGCCGCCTGAACCAGAGCTCGCCGAGGAGATGGGTGTCTCGCGGCCAACTCTGAGGGAGGCTCTGCGCTCACTCGAGGAAGACGGATTCGTCACGCGAACGAGCGGCGCAGGCACCTACGCCACCCACCGGCCGCGCCTGCGCAACAACCTCGACGTGAACTTCGGCGTCACCGAGGCGATCCGCGCGGCCGGCATGGAACCGGGCACGAGCCAGACCGCGGTTCACACGAGCGGAGCCACCGAGGAGGAAGCCGCGAGCCTGGATCTGCAACTGGGCGATCCCGTCGTGCGGCTGGAGCGGGTGCGCACGGCGGACAGCAGCGCAGTTGTCTTCTCTGTGGACGTCGTGTCGGCTTCACGCGTCACGGCCGCCGAGCTCACGTCGATGCCCCTCGACGGCTCGGTGTACGAGTTGCTCGAGCGCCACGGAACCTCCGTCGAGCACGGGGTCGTGAGCATCGAGCCGGCCCGCGCCGATCGCCGTCTTTCGAAGCGACTCGGGGTGAAGAATGGCGCTCCGTTGCTGTACCTGCGCCAGGTCGACTACGGGCGCGAAGGGCAGCCGCTCTTGCTCTCCCACGAACACCACCTCGCGGAAGCCTTCGAGTTCACCGTGGTCCGACGAGGGCCGGGAAGGAGGTCGTGATGAGGGGTGACGTCGGCAAGACGATGCGGTTGAAGCGTGTGATCGACGCCGAAGGTGTGTCGGTGATCTGTGCCCTCGATCACGGTATGACCTCGCCGACGTTCCTCGAGCCGTTGGCGGACATCACGCAACGCACGAGGGAAGCGGTGGCCGGTGGTTCCAACGTGATCATGATGAGCAAGGGCATGATCCGCATCGCCGCCGAAGGGTTCTCGGCGACGACGTCCCTTGCCCTGCTGGTATCGGCGAGCGCCTCGCCAGATGGCGACCGTCCCGAGATCGTGCAGATCGCCGAGGTGGAAGAGGCACTCACCCTCGGTGCCGACGCCGTCGTCCTCTTCACCGCGCTCGGTGGCGACACGGAGGCAGGCATGATCCGGATCCTCTCGTCGGTCGGTCGGGAGTGCGCGATCCTCGGCATGCCGTTCATCGCCGAGGCCGAGTTCCCGACGACGTACGCCACCGTGGAGGAGCTGAAGCAGCAGTATGGGTTCGAGTACCTGCGCCGGAACGTTCGCCTGTGCGCTGAGCTCGGCGCCGACATCGTGAAGACGAACTGGCCAGGCGATCAGGATGAGTTCGGAAGGTGCGTCGAGGCGGCCAACGGCATCCCCGTCGTGCTTGCCGGTGGGTCCCGGCTCGAGGATGACGAGCTGTTGACACGCATGGAACAGGCGATGGCCGCCGGCGCGATCGGTTGCTCGGTCGGGCGGAACATCTTCATGCACGCGAACCCCGAGGCGATCACCCGGGCGTTGTCTCGCGTGATCAGGGAACGGTGGACGGCCGAGAAAGCCCTCGACGCGCTTCGTCAGGAGACAGCCTAGATGCGCGCCGCGTTCATGACCGACGTCAACGTCGTCGAGGTCCGTGACGATGCCCACGAGCCTGAGCTCGAGCCCGCAGGAGCACTGCTCCGGGTCGAGGCGTGCGGCATCTGCGGCACCGACGCGCGGACCTTCTTCAACGGCGACCCGAAAGCACCCTCACCCTGGCAGCTCGGTCACGAGCCGGTCGGGGTGTTAGAGCAGGTGGGTCCGAAGGCCGACCTTCCGCCTGGCGTCGCGGCAGGGCGATCGCGTGTTCCTCGGGTCGATCCTCACTTGCGGTGAGTGCCGGTGGTGCGCCGAGGGCTTCCAGAACCTGTGCGAACACCACCTTCTTTACGGCTACGACCCATATCCTGGCGCATACGCTGAACTGGCGGCCGTGCCTCCGATCGCGACGAAGAACCTGATCCCGTTGCCGCCGGAGCTACCGAGCGACCTCGCTACTGTTGCAGACCCGTTCGCATGCGCCCTGAACGGCATCGAGCAGCTCGAGGTGCGGCTGGGGGACACCGTCGTGATCATCGGTACGGGGCCGATCGGCTGCTGGCAGGCAGTGATGGCTCGCGACCGCGGCGCATCGAAGGTCTACCTCACCGACGTGTCGGGTGATCGTCTGAAGATCGCCATGGACGCGGTTGGGGACGTCGTCGACGACTCATGGGTCGCCGCCGAGGACAACGGCGTCGAGGAAGTGTTGTCACGAACCGGCGGTCATGGCGCCGAGCGCATCAGCGTCGCCGCGCCCGCGAAGTCGGCGCAGCAGGCAGCCCTCGAGATGGCGGCCAAGCGTGCGAAGGTCGTCTACTTCGCCGGATTGCCCAAGCACGACCCCGCGAGCCCGCTCGACATGAACCAGCTGCATTACAAGGAGCTCGATATCCGTGGCGCGTACGGCGCCACGCACCGCCAGTACCGCATCACGATGGACTACCTCGACCGCAAGCAGGACGTGCTCGCCGCGGTCGTCACCCATCGGTGGCCGCTCGAGCAGATCGGCGAGGCCTTCGAGACGATCCGATCGGGAACCGGCCTGAAGATGGTGATCGTGCCGTGACTTCGGCGTACGTGATCGGCTGCGACGTCGGCAGCCAGGGCACGAACGCGGCCCTCTATCGCGACGACGGCCAGCTGATCGAGTCGGCGTACGAGGCCTACGACGTGGCGTTCCCGCACCCGGGATGGGCGGAACAGGACCCTGATGTGTGGACCACAGCGGTCGAGAACACTTGTGCCCGGCTGGTGGCGGGGACACCAGGCGGTGCCGCTGCGATACGGGGGTTATCGTTCGGATCGCAGCTCGACGGCATGGTCGTGTGCGATAGCGGCGGCCGCCCGGTGCGCGCCGCGATGATCTGGATGGATCGCCGCGCCGAGGCTCAGGCTGCCGAGCTCGCCGAGCGGGTCTCGCCCGAGGACTTCTACCGCGCCGTGGGAGCCAACCTCGACTCGTCGCATGCGGTCTTCAAAGCGCTCTGGGTGCGTGACGAGGAGCCCGAAGCGTGGAAGTCCGCTGCGCACATCATGCCGCCGGGTTCCTACGTGCTGCGGCACGCGACCGGCGAGCTCGCCACCGACTACTCCAACGCGAGCTCGCTCGCGCTGCTCGAGCCGGGCTCGCGCGCGTGGTCGGCATTCGCACTCGACGCGACCGGCATCGATGAGGTCATGTTGCCCCGTCTGGGTGCCGGGACCGAGCCCGTCGGCACGGTAACGGCCGCCTTCGCCGACGCCAGCGGGCTCGACCCGACGACCACCGTCGCGATCGGGAGCGGCGACGAGATGGCGGCGACGCTCGGTGCCGGTGTATTCGAATCCGGCGAGGTCTGCGACGTGGTCGGGACCGCGGAGCCGGTGTGCGCCGCGAGCGCCGAGCCGCGTGAAGACCCGACGATGCTCGTGGAGTGCCATCCCCACGCCGATCCCGACGCATGGTTGCTCGAGAATCCGGGCTTCGTCTCGGGCGGCAACCTCCGGTGGTGGCGCGACCAGTTCGCGCCGATCGAGCGCGACGCGGAAGCCGTGGGTCTCGGTGACGCGTACGACTTCCTCTCGGTGGAAGCCGGCCACGTGCAACCAGGGGCCGAGGGACTCGTCTTCTTGCCGTGCATGCAGGGAGCGATGGCACCCGAGTGGAACGGCGCCGCCCGGGGCGTGTTCTACGGGCTCTCGCTCGCGCATACACGTGACCACATGACGAGAGCGATCCTGGAGGGGAGCGCGTTCGCCCTTCGAGACATCCTCGATGCAATGCGAAACGCTGGCCTCGACGTCCGACGGCTTACGATCGTGGGCGGCGGGGCCAAGGGCCCGTTGTGGCGGCAGATCAAGGCCGATGTGAGCGGGCTCCCCGTGCGTGTGCCGGAATCGGTCGAGACGACGGCCACGGGCGCCGCGATCCTCGCGGCGGTGGGTGCGGGCGTGCACGAGCGCGTGACCGACGCGGTCGAGGCGTTCGTGCGATTCCGTCCCGATGAGCACGAGCCCGACGCGACGAACCGAGACGCGTACGAAGAAGCCTATGCCCGCTATCGCGCGGTGTATGCGGCGCTCCGCCCCGTCTTCGGATCCTGACGCCGATGGTCAGTCTTCCGGCGTCACGTAGGCGGCGGTGATTCCCCCGTCGACGATCAGGCTGGAGCCCGTCATGTAGCTCGAGTCGTCGCTGGCGAGGAACAGCGCAGCCTTGGCGAGCTCCTCCGCGTGGCCCAGCCGGCCCATCGGGATGTGGACGAAGCGACGCTGCCGCTTCGCCTCGTCGGAGAGCAGCGCGAGCAGCAACGGTGTCTCGATCGGACCGGGGCAGAGCGCGTTGCATCGGATGCCCTTGCGCGCGTATTCCACCGCGATCTCACGCGTCATCGCGAGCACGGCGCCCTTCGACGCTGTGTAGGCGGTCTGTGATGTGGCAGCCCCCAGCCATGCCACGAACGACGCGACGTTGATGATCGAGCCGCCTCCGGTCTCGAGCATCGCCGGGATGCCGAACTTGCAGCCGAAGGCGACGCCCTTCACGTTGATCGCCAGGGTCGTGTCCCAGATCGACTCATCGGTGGCGTCCACGCTCCCGTCGTCGGGCAGCATCACGCCGGCGTTGTTGTAGAGCACGTCGAGCCGCCCGAACCGTTCGACGGCGGTCGCGACCATCGCCTCGGCGTCGGACTCTGTTGAGACGTCGGCGTGCACGTAGTGACCCCGATCGCCGATCGCCGATGCCGTCGCCTCCCCGGCCTCGTCGTTCACGTCCGTCAGCACGACACTTGCGCCCTCGCTCGCGAAGAGCTCGGCCGCCACCTTGCCCATGCCGCTGCCGCCGCCCGTGATGAGCGCCACCTTGCCGTCGAGTCGCATGCTGCCTCCTGTTGGCGCCGAACGGCCGAAGGGTACGCCGTCGTTCTACGATGCGCACCATCACCGTCCGGGAGGAGACGTCATGACCGAGTTGCTGGTGCTGGGAGGCGAGCGGGTCGAGGCGGCCGACGGCGCCAGCGACCAGGTGATCGAGCCGGCGACCGCCGCGCCCATGGCCGAGGTGGCGAAAGCCGGAGCCGACGACGCGAGGCGGGCCGTCGACATCGCCGCGACTGCTTTCGACGAAGGCGCCTGGCCACGCCTGTCCGCCCGAGAGCGCGGCAGGCTGTTGACTCGAGCCTCGATCACGATCCGCGAGCGTCAGGAGGAGCTCGCAACGCTCGAGGCGCGCAACGGGGGCAAGCCGATCGGCTCCGCCCGCGCCGAGATCGATATCGCGGCCAATGTCTTCGAGTACTGGGGCGGCGCCGCCAACAAGATCACCGGCGAGACGATCCCGGTCATGCCGGCCGGTCTCGACGTCACGCTCCGCGAGCCGGTCGGGGTCTGCGCGCTGATCACCCCCTGGAATTTCCCCGCCGTGATCGCAAGCTGGAAGATCGCCCCGGCCCTCGCCTGCGGCAACACGGCGGTCGTCAAACCGGCCTCGCAGACGCCGCTGACCGCGCTCGCCCTCGCCGAGATCCTCTACGAGTGCGGACTCCCCGAAGGCACGTTGAGCGTGCTCCCGGGGCCGGGGTCGACGACCGCCGCAGCGCTGATCGCCGATCCGCGCGTCTCGAAGATCTCCTTCACGGGCTCCACCGAGGTGGGCACGAGCGTCATGCAGACGGCTGCGACCAACATCACGCGAGTCTCGCTCGAGCTCGGAGGCAAGTCCGCGAACGTCGTCTTCGACGACGCCGACCTCGATATCTGCATCGAGAGGTCGCTCTGGTCGGTCTTCGACAACGCCGGCCAGGATTGCTGCGCCCGCTCGCGACAGCTCGTGCAGCGTGACATCTACGACGAGTACGTCGAACGCTTCGCGGCGGCTGCCGATGCGATCGAGGTCGGTGAGCCGCTCGACGAATCGACCGAGATGGGTCCGCTCATCTCATCGGGTCAGCGTCAGACGTCGCTCGATTACATCTCGATCGGTCTCGGCGAGGGGGCTCGCCAGGTGACCGGAGGCGGCACCCTCGACGGTGAGGGCTTCTTCATGCGGCCTGCAGTGCTCGCCGATGTCGACAACGGCTCGCGCGTCGCGCAGGAGGAGATCTTCGGCCCGGTCGTCTGCCTGATCCCCTTCGATACCGAAGAGGAAGCCGCGCGGCTCGCGAACGATTCCCCGTTCGGTCTCTCGGGCACGATCTGGACCCGTGACCTCGGTCGCGCGATCCGGGTGGCCAAAGGCATCAGAACCGGAAACCTCAGCGTGAACTCGGCCTCGAGCGTGCACACCGAAGCGCCATTCGGTGGTTTCAAGCAGAGCGGCATCGGTCGCGAGATGGGCATGGCTGCGGTGCAGCTCTACACGGAAGTCAAGAACATCTTCTTCAGCCAGGAATGATCGCTCGGTTGCCGCGGGCGTCGCCTCGTTACACTCGCTCGATGCCTGATCTTCCCGAAGAGCTGCAGAACAGGCCCACACGGCCCGCAGGACAAGCGCCGACCGCGACGCTGACGCTCGACGCGTACCTGCGCCTCAAGGCCGAGTTCGAGGAGCTCACCATGCACGGCCGTGAGCGCATCACCGAGAAGATCAAGGTCGCGCGCGAGCACGGCGATCTCAAGGAGAACGCCGAGTATCACGCGGCCAAGGAAGAGCAGGGGCTCATGGAATCGAAGATCCGCAAGCTCCAGCAGATGCTGCGTGATCCCGAGATCGTCGAGGCACCTGAGCGCGCCGACACGATCGGACCCGGCATGCTCGTCACGATCAGGCCGCTCGACGAATCCGATCCCGACGACGAGACCTATCTGCTCGCCGAGCATGCGGAAGAGCAAGCCCCCGATGCTCGCACCGTCACGATGTCGTCGCCGCTCGGCGCCGCGCTGCAGGGAGCGTCGGTGAAAGACGAGGTGGCCTACGAGGCCCCGGCGGGGGTCGTTCGCTACGTCGTCGTCGGCTTCGAGCCGTTCGCGGGGTGACCGCGAACTAGTCTGGTATGGACTAGTGACGAACGATCGCGAGGAGCGGGCCGAGCGCGAGGCCCCACGGGTGCGCGACATGCCCGCCCCGCGAAAGAGCGAGAGTGCGGCAGGCGGTGCCATGCAACGACTGCTCGCCTGGCCCTACCGCGCCATCCTCGCTTTCCTGCTCTGGACCGGCGTACGTCCATGGCAGCTGACGCTGCTTTCCCCGGTGTTCATCGTGCTTGCTGGATGGCAGATCGTCGCGGGAAACTGGCTGGTGGCGGGGCTCCTGTTGATCGTCGGCAGCGTGCTCGACGTCTTCGACGGCTCGGTGGCTCGTCATCGCGGAGAGGAAGGACGGTCGGGCGCCTTCATGGACTCCGTGCTCGACCGGGTCTCCGACATGATCTTGTTCTCGTGCCTCTTCTGGAACCTCGCCGCCCACGGCCAGCGGACGCAGGCGGCGCTCGCCCTGCTCACGCTGATCGTGAGCCTCGGGGTGAGCCAGATACGCGCGGAGGCCGAGGCCGTCGGGATCGAGCTGACCGAGGGCTTGTTCCAGCGGCTCGAGCGCATGCTCGCGCTCATGATCGGTCTGCTCGTCCCCGCCATGATGTTCCCGGCATTGATCGCGCTCGCGGCACTCGGGGTCTTCACCGTCTTGCAGCGCGGATACACGGCGCTGTCGAGAGCCTGACCGGGTGGACGACAGGAAGGAGGATCGAGATGGACTTCGTGCGAGTCGGGGCGCTGGGTGAGATCCCTGAAGGCGAGATGCGGGCCTACGACACGCCGTCGGGACGCGTCACGGTCGCCCACATCGAGGCGCGTCTCTACGCCTTCGGCGATGAATGCACACACCAGGGCTGCTCACTCGCCGAGGGCGATTTCGACGACCGGGCTGCGACCGTGGAGTGCCCCTGCCACGGGAGCGTCTTCGACATCGAGAACGGTGAGCCGATCGAAGGCCCTGCGGCCGACCCGCTCCCCGTCTTCCATGCCCGCGAGATCGACGGCTGGGTCGAGGTCGCCACCCGCGCCGGTGAAGGGTAGTCTCGCGCCTCTCACCACCGAGGAGGCTTCCTGCGATGACCGACGTTCGCACCCGGTTCGACCTGCAGCCCGACCAGATCCCAACCGCATGGTTCAACCTCATGCCCGATATCGCGAAGTCGGGCATCGAACCGCTTCCCCCGCTCAGCCCGCAGACGAAGCAGCCCATCGGTCCCGACGACCTCGCCCCGCTGTTTCCCATGTCGCTTATCGGGCAGGAAGTCTCGACCGACATCTGGATCGACATCCCCGGCGCGGTGATCGACATCTACAAGCTCTGGAGGCCTTCGCCCTTGTACCGTGCGACGCGCCTCGAGCAGGCGCTGAAGACGCCGGCACACATCTACTACAAATACGAGGGCGGCTCGCCGGCAGGCAGCCACAAGCCCAACACCGCCGTCGCCCAGGCCTACTTCAACAAGGAGGCCGGCATCCGCCGCATCGCCACCGAGACCGGCGCGGGACAATGGGGCTCCGCGATGTCGCTCGCGTGCCAGATGTTCGGTCTCGAATGCGACGTGTACATGGTCAAGGCGTCCTACGAACAGAAGCCCTACCGCCGCATCTTCATGGAGTCGTTCGGAGCGAGCGTCGTGGCTTCGCCGAGCGAGAAGACGAACAGCGGACGCGCGATCCTGGAGGCGCACCCCGATTCGACCGGGTCGCTCGGCATCGCGATCAGCGAGGCCGTCGAAGACGCCGCGACACACGACGACACGAACTACGCGCTCGGCAGCGTGCTCGGTCATGTGCTCCTGCACCAAACCGTGATCGGGCTCGAGGCTCAGCAGCAGATGGAGATGGCGGGCGAGCGCCCCGACGTCGTCGTCGGCTGCGTGGGCGGCGGGTCGAACTACGCCGGCATCTCCTACCCCTTCATGGCCGGCAAGCTCCGCGGCGAGACGCCCGACATGCGCTTCCTCGCGACGGAGCCGGCGGCGTGCCCGACGCTCACGAAAGGAAGGTTCGCCTACGACTACGGAGACACGGCGCAGATCTCCCCGATCGTGCCGATGTACACGCTGGGTCACGACTTCGTGCCTGCGCCGGTGCACGCGGGCGGCCTGCGCTACCACGGCGACTCGCCATCGCTTTCCCTGCTCGTGAAGCACGGCCACATGGACGCCGTCGCGTACACCCAGAACGAGACCTTCGAGGCCGGGCTGCTGTTCGCCCGGACACAGGGCGTGCTTCCTGCTCCCGAGGCGAATCACGCGGTGAAGGGCGCGATCGACGAGGCCGTCGCCGCGCGCGAGGCCGGGGAAGAGCGCGTGATCTTGTTCAACCTCTGCGGGCACGGCCACTTCGACATGCAGGCCTACGACGACTACCTGGCGGGCACATCTCCCCGACGTGGAGTTCGACGCCGCCGACGAGGAAGCCGCCCTCGCGAACCTCCCGGAGGTGTCGATCCCGGTTTGAGCTCCGCCTACTCGGCGAGGGCGTAGGGCGTCAGCCTGAACTGCTCGACCACGGCGTCGCCGACGGCTTCGGCGAGCAACTCGTAGCCGCGCGGATTGAAATGCAAGCCGTCGCTCGTGCGGATCAGCTCGATCTTGCCGCTCTCCCAGTAGAAGGGGGTGTACTGGCCGTCGCGTGTGGCGAACCGGTCCCATGTGTCGACGAACAGAGCGTTGGGGGTGGCGTCGACGACGCGCTCGAAGATCTCGTTCTGGCGCTGTATCACCTGCCAGCGCTCCTTTCGCTGCACGATCGGAAGTCCCACCCATGCGACGTGAGATCCGCTGTCGACCGCGATGCGCGTGAACTCCTCGACCCTCCCCTCGTACTTCTGCGGCCATTCGAACGAGCCGATCTCTGCGATCACCTGGTTGCCGGGGGTCAGCAGGCTCTGGTTGTCGTTGTCGCCGATCATCACCACGACCAGATCGGGCCGGTAGTTGGACTCGATCTTGCGCATCGCGGTCATCCAGTCGAAGTAGTCGAGTCGCGACAGCCCCGTCGAGACGCGGCCCTGGCGTAGCACTTGCACGAGGGCGGGGCGGAACTCTCGCTCGAGGTAGACCCCCAGGCCTGCTGCGAGTGAGTCGCCGACCACGGCGATTCGGAGTTCGTTCGTCGGGGTGGGCCGACGGATCTTGGTGTCTTGCACCACCGGCTCGGTGGGCGGGGGCGACGCGCTCACCGTCGGGATTTCGTCGGGCAGTGGCACGTCGACCGTGCCGCCAGGGGCCGCATCGGGATCGCGTCCGAGCGCGCGGCTCGCGGTGTCGGCGACCGCCGTGATCCGCGTGAAGTCGCTGATGGCCGCGATCGGACGAAGCACCCACAGCGACACGGTGCGCCTCGTGCCGAGAGGCTGGGCATCGGACGATCGTTCGAGCCTGGGTGCGTACAGGAAGGTCCACGTCACCAGCGTCACCACGATCACGATGAGGGCCCGGCCCGCCGGCATCGTGTCACCTCGATGCGCGACGGACGTGCGTGCGTCATCGCCGTATGGGTTCGGGTGCTCGAGGGTCGGCGTGTCGTGGGAGCTCATGGTCAACGGCCTTCGATCAGAACTGGAAGTAGATGAAGGGGGCCACGCCCTGTGGTCCGAGTGTGGCGATCACGAACAGCGCGATCGCCCCGGCGAGTCCGAGGGGCACGGGACGCCACCGAGAGATCCTCCGTTGCAGATGCAGGCCGGTTTCAGGCGGCGCGTGCTGTATCGCGAGCATCAGCACGATCGTTCCGATCGCGAGCGGCGTGACGATCTGGGTCGGGGTCGTCCAGCCGAACACCAGTCGTCCGAGCAGCGTGAACGCGGTGCCGATCGAATCGGAGCGGAAGAACACCCACCCCACGCAGACCAGCGCGAAGGTCGAGATGCGCTGGCCCCACACGAGCAGAGGTGTCTCGGGGCGCTCGGGCAGATGCATCCGTTTGAACGCTCCGACGGCTTGTCCGATGCCGTGGAAGAGTCCCCAGACGACGAACGGCCAGGCAGCGCCGTGCCAAAGCCCGCCGAGCACCATGGTCGCCATGATGTTCACGTAGGTACGAACCTCGCCACGTTTCGACCCCCCGAGCGGGATGTACAGGTAGTCGCGGAGCCATCGCGACAGCGTCATGTGCCAGCGTCGCCAGAAATCTTGCAGCGATCGTGCCGTGTAGGGCCGATCGAAGTTCTGGGGGAAACGGAATCCGAGCAGCATCGCCACTCCGATGGCGATGTCGGTATAGCCGCTGAAATCGGCGTAGATCACGATCGCGTACGCCACGACCCCGAAGAACACATCGATCGCGGAGTACGCGGCCGGGTCACCGAAGACGGGATCGACAAGGGCGCCGACGAGGAAGCTCGAGACCACGACCTTCTTGAATAACCCTCCGAGGATCAGCCACGACGCGCCGGCGACATCGACATGACGTGGATCGCGACGCACGCGGATCTGAGGGATGAGCTCGTCGGGCCGCACGATCGGTCCAGCCACCAGATGCGGGAAGAACGAGAGGTACAGGAAGGTGTCGATCGTGCCCGCGACCTTCGTATCACCCCGGTACACGTCGACGATGTAACTGATCGCCATGAAGGTGAAGAACGAGATGCCGACGGGCAGGATCAAGAGCACGAGCGGCAATCCGAGGTCGAGGCCGAGCGAGCTCGCAGCCCTCGTCAGCTCGAGGGAGAAGAACCCGTAGTACTTGAAGGCGATGAGAGGCGCCAGCGTAAACCCGATGCTCACCGCGAGTGCGACTCGTCTGCGGCCCTCCTCGGTCTGGCGCGCCACCGTGATGGCGCCGAGCTGCGCAAGTGTTGAGACACCGGCGAGCAGCCAGATGAAATCGACGTCCCACCAGGCGTAGAAGACGTAGCTTGCCCCGATCATGAACAACTTCCAGGGCAAAGGCTTCGGGTTCAACAACCAGTGGCCCAGGAAGACCACGGCGAAGAAGATCGCGAAATCGATCGTGGGGAAGAGCATGGACTCGAGAACCCTAACGCACGCCAACGCAACGATCGGCGTGCTTCAGAGCTCTGTGATGCGGCGTCGCAGGAAGGCTCGCTCGGCCGGATTCGTCGACAGCTCGAGTGCGCGCCGGTACGCGTCTGCTGCCTCGTCTCGCCGATCGAGTCGCCGCAACAGGTCTGCCCGCGTGGCATGGAACAGGTGATAGCCGTCGAGCTCTGCGGCCAGCGATGTGACCAGCGAGAGTCCAGCCCCCGGGCCGTCGGCCATCGCGACCGCCACGGCGCGATTCAGCTCGACCACCGGGCTCGGTGCGGATTCGGCCAGCGCCGAATAGAGGGTCGCGATCTGTGGCCAATCGGTGTGCTCGGGCCGCGGTGCCTGAGCGTGCAGGGATGCGATCGCCGCCTGGAGCTGGAACGGCCCGGACGCCCGCAACGCGATCGCGGCGTCGAGCTGAGCGACTCCCTCGTCGATCATCTCGTGGTCCCACCGGGCCCGGTCTTGATCTTCGAGCAGCACCAGGCCACCACGGCCATCGAGGCGCGCCTCCCGGCGCGAGTGCTGCAGCAACATCAGGGCGAGCAGCCCCAGCACCTCCGCCTGACCGGGAAGCAGCCGATCGACCACTCGCGTCAACCAGATCGCCTCGTCGCACAGCTCCACGCGGATGAGGTCGTCGCCCGTCGTGGCGCTGTACCCCTCGTTGAACACGAGGTACAGCACGGCGAGCACGCCGTCGAGGCGTTCTTGGAGCAGCTCGCGGGGCGGCACGCGGTAGGGGATGCCCGCGCCGCTGATCTTCCGCTTCGCCCGGACCAGCCGCTGCGCCATCGTCTTCTCCGTCGAAAGGAAGGCTCGGGCGATCTCCTTCGTCGACAGGCCGCCCACGGTCCGAAGCGTGAGGGCGACGCGCGATTCCAAAGGGAGCGCCGGGTGACAGCAGGTGAAGATCAGCCGCAAGCGTTCGTCGGGTATCTCGTGCATCTCGCCTTCATGGAGGGTCTGCAGCGCGTGCAGCTGGTCCGCGGCCTGGGTCTTCGCCCGCCCTACCTGGTCGCGCCTGATGCGGTCGATTGCACGATTCCGCGCGGTCGTCGTGATCCACGCTCCCGGATTATCTGGAACGCCCTCGCGCGGCCACCGATCGAGCGCGATGACGAACGCATCTTGTACCGCCTCTTCGGCCAGGTCGAAGCTCCCGACCACGCGGATCAGGCTCGCGATCGCCCGCCCCGATTCCCGTCGGAAGAGTCGTTCGACGACCTCGTGGGGCGCGGCGGTCAACCCCGCGGCATCTCCGAGAGCTCGATCACGGGACGGAGCTCGATCGTGCCCCGGGCCGCGCCGGGGCACTCCGCAGCCGCTTCGATCGCGTCGTCGAGGTTGTCGACCTCGAGCAGGTAGTACCCGCCCAAGGTCTCCTTGGTCTCGGCGAAGGGACCGTCGGTGACGATGCGCTCCCCGTCTCTCACGCGAACGCTCGTCGCCTGCTCCACCGGCTGCAGGGCGTCGCCTCCCTTCATCCACCCTTTCTTGCCGAGCCAGTCGCTGTAGTCGTACCAGCGCTTCATCTCGGCTGCCTGCTCGGGCTCGGTCATATCCGTGCCGGCGCCCTCGTCGCCGTAGATCAGCAGCAAGTACTGCATCGATCCTTACCCCCTCTTGCTCGGTGCGGCTGCGTCGGCCGCTCTATCGATACGACGAACCGGGCTCGGTGCTCATCGACATCTTGCCGGAGATCGAGGGGGCGCGGGCCGCTCGTCACGACGTCGGGCTCAGGTAGCCTGCACCATCCACCGGCGAACGTTCCAACAGGAGGAGACCGATGTCCCGCGAGAGCGATTGGGCCGTGTTCGAGAAGGCATGCGAGATCACCGCGTCGGCGGTGCGAGGCGCGATGACGGGGAGCGACGGACAACAGGCGTCGTTCGTCGCCGACGTGTTCCGCTCGGTCCACGAGGTGCTCAAGGCCACTGCGGATGGGATGCCCAACAAGGACTCGAAGGCCGGATTCTGATCGCGCGAGGTGTTGAAGGTGGTGGCTCAGCCGTGAGGGGTCACGTCGCGCATCGACACGATGCCCACGACGCGGCCGCCTTCCACGACCGGAAGATGCCTGAACCCGAACGCGAACATCGACTCGAGCGCTTCGTGCGTGTCGACATCGGCACCGATCGTCTTGGGATCCTTCGTCATGAACTCGGTGACGTGATGCTTCTCGGCATCGAAGTCGGACCCCACGGCGCGCAGTACGTCACGCTCGGTGAAGATGCCGAGCAGTCGCTCGCCGTCGAGGACCAGGGCGCTTCCCACCTGGCGGGTGCTCATCATCGTCGCGGCGTCGGCGATCGTGGTCGTGGGGGAGACGATCGTCAGTCCTGTGCTCATCACGTCACGGATCACGGTCATGATCGGCCCCTTCGTCGATACGCAGACTGACGACGGGCAGCAGCCTAGTCCGCAGGAACGGGCGCGGGAAGCCCTGCTCGACTGGTACCGGCCTCGGCGGCGAGCCTACCCGTGGCGGGTGCCCGCGCGCCCGGGTGCCCGTCGCCCCGATGCGTATGCCGTGCTCGTCAGCGAAGTGATGCTGCAACAGACCCAGGCGTCGCGCGTCGCACCGGCCTTCGAGGCGTTCATGGTTCGATTCCCCGACGTGCGAACGCTGGCCTCGGCATCGCTCGGCGACGTGCTCCGCTCGTGGGGAAGCCTCGGATATCCACGGCGAGCGGTGGCGCTGCATCGCGCGGCCGTCCGGATCGTCGAGCGTCACGATGGTGTGGTTCCCCGAGACACACAGGCGCTGCGGGCCCTTGCCGGGGTGGGCGTCTACACGTCGGCGGCCGTCGCGAGTCTCGCCTATGGAGTCCCGATCGCAGCGGTCGACACCAACGTGCGACGGATCTGGGCGCGAGTGGATCACGGCGTGGAGCCCGACGAGGTGGCGGAACGCGAGTTGCGACTCGCCGCGGACGGGTGGCTCGAGAGGCGCCGGCCCGCGGCCTGGAACCAGGCGGTCATGGACCTCGGTCGTGAGGTATGCCGACCGTCGCCGCGTTGCGACGAGTGTCCCTTGCGACCCTGGTGCACGTTCGCGGCTGCCGATCGCAAGGGCAGGCCGTCGGCCCGACGTCAGCCGGCATATGAGGGCTCGCTGCGCCAGGTGCGTGGCGCGATCACCGCCGCGCTTCGTGCCCGCTCTCCGCGAACGATCGGGGCCATGGCACGCTTGACGGGCAACTCGACCTCACGTCTCACTGAGGCCGTGCGGAGTCTGCACGAAGACGGTGTGGTCGCCGCATCTGCGGCCGCGCTCGAAGGGCGGCGGCGAGGGCTCGTCTCGTTCCCCAAGTAGGTGCGTCGGGCCAGGGACACGGCGGGGTCGGGCCATCGATTGACGACGCACAGGTCCGCGAGGTACGTTCGAGCGAGATGAGAGCGATTCTCAGTCTTGTTCTTACTCTCGCGATCGGCGTGCCTGCGTGTGGGTCGGGCGAGGCCACGGACGATTCGATCTCGATCGTCGCGAGCTTCTACCCCTTGGCCTACGCCGCCCAACGCGTGGGCGGAGAGGCCGTCACGGTCACGAACCTGACCCCGCCGGGGGTCGAGCCACACGATCTCGAGCTCACACCCGAGGCGGTCGAGCAGATCGCGTCGGCTGATGTCGTCGTGTACATCTCGGGCGGCTTCCAGCCTGCGGTCGAGGAGTCGGTCGACGCGGAAGCGACCGGCGTCGTCGTCGATGCGGCTGGCGCGAGCAGCGGTGGCCCGGGCGCCTCGACCGATCACGATCCGCATATATGGCTCGATCCTTCCTTGTACGCGGGCATGGTCGAGCGCGTCACGACCGCTCTGGCCGAGGTGCGAGCCCCGGACGACGAAACCTTCTCCGCGAATGCGCGGCGACTCGAGGCGGACCTCGACGAGCTCGCAGAGTCGTTCCGGCTGGGGCTCGCCGAGTGTGCGACTCGAACGATGATCACGAATCACGCGGCGTTCGGCTATCTGGCGGCGGCCTATGACCTCGATCAGCAGGCGATCGCTGGGTCCTCGCCCGAGTCCGAGCCCGACCCCCAGCGCATCGCCGAGCTCGCCGAGCTCGCCGATCTGACGGGTGCGACGACGGTCTTCGCCGAGGACCTGCTCGGATCCGAGGCGGCGGAAACCCTCGCCGCCGAAGCCGATCTCGAGATCGCGGTGCTGAGTCCCCTCGAAGGCCTGACCGAGGCGCAGATCGCCGCGGGCGACGATTTCCTATCGGTGATGCGCCGCAACTTGGAGACCTTGCGTGATGGTTTGGTCTGCGCCTAACTCCATGCCGAGGCCCGTCGGAGCCGGCGACGGGGAGCCCCTGATCGCGGCGAGGAGGCTCACGTTCGGCTACGGCCGGGGACCGGTGCTCGAAGACGTCGACCTCAGCGTGCATGAGGGTGAGTTCGTCGCGCTCGTCGGCCCGAACGGGTCGGGCAAGTCGACGCTCCTCCACCTGTTGCTCGGCTCGCTCGAGCCCGATGCGGGGCGTGTGTCGCTCTTCGGTCGGCCCCCGGGCGCTCTGCGGCGGCGCGGCCGCCTGGGCTACGTGCCCCAGCGCCCGAACCTCAGTTCCGAGCTTCCCGCCACCGTCCGCGAGATCGTTTCGGCGGGCCGGCTCACAGACGGCCACTGGTGGCGCCCGATGTCGGGGGCCGACCGTGAACAGGTCGAGCACGCGATCGCGTCGGTCGGCCTCGCAGACCTGGCGCACCGGCCGGTGAACGAGCTCTCCGGTGGGCAGCAGCAGCGCGCCTTCATCGCCCGAGCGTTCGCGAGCGAGCCGTCGCTCCTCGTGCTCGACGAGCCGATCGCCGGAGTCGACGCCGCATCGCAACGCCTGTTCCGAGACTCGCTCGTGCACCTGATCCATGAGCACGGCGCCGGTGTGCTGCTGGTCTCACACGAGCTCTCCGCGGTCGCCGACGACGTCGATCGGGTGGTCGTGCTCAAACGCACGGTCCTCTTCGACGGACGTCCGTCCGCCCTCGCTGCCGAGGGCGTGGGCAGCCTCGGCGTGCATGCCGAAGATCTTCCGATCTGGCTGGAGCAGCTCACGTGATCGCTGAGATCGGGCTTCCGTATCCGTTCGAGCTCGCATTCATGCAGCGGGCGCTGATCGCATGCGCCGCGGTGGGTGCGTTCGCACCCATGATCGGGGTCTTCCTGGTCCAGAAACGGCTGTCGCTGATCGGAGACGGCATCGGACACGTGGCCTTCGCCGGCGTCGGAGCCGGGCTGCTCGCGGGCTGGGCGCCTCTGTGGACCGCGCTCGCCTTCGCGGTGGGTGGCTCGCTCGGAATCGAATGGTTCCGTGGCCGGCGGCGCACGTCGGGTGACGTGGCCCTGGCGATCTTGTTCTACTCGGGTATCGCGCTCGGCGTCGTGCTGATCTCGCTCGGTGATGGGATATCGGCCAAGCTGCTCACGTATCTGTTCGGGCAGCCGCTCTTGGTGAAGGCCGAGGAGGTGTGGACGATCCTGCTGCTCGGCGGCGGCATCGTCGCCCTGGTGGCTGTCCTCGGCCGCGCGATGTTCTCGGTCGTCACCGACGAGGAATGGTCTCGGGTCGCCGGACTCCCCGTAGCGACATTGAACGCACTGCTCGCCGTGCTCACCGCCGTCGCGGTGGTGGCCGCGATGCAGATCGTCGGCATCTTGCTCGTCGCCGCGATGATGGTGCTTCCGGTGGCGAGCGCTCAGCTGCTCGCCCGATCGTTCCGCGGAGCGCTCGGCGCATCGGTCGCCATCGGTGTGGCAGCCTCTGTGGCCGGCCTCGCGATCTCGAGGGTATGGGGTCTCGCCACGGGCGGCGCGATCGTGCTGGTGGCGGCGGCCGTCTTCGTGCTCGTCGCCATCGCGGCCCGTGGTCTCGCCCGCACCGTCGGCCCCGAAGGGGCCGAGCGATGACCGTGCCCGCGTCCTCCGATCTGCATCCGACGGTCGCGGGGCGCCTGCGCAACGTGGGCCAGCGCTACACCACGCAGCGCGAGGCACTGGTCGCAGTCCTCGAACGCGCGGGCAAGCCGCTGTCGACCGCTGAGATCGTGGAAGCGCGCACCGGCCCCCAGAGCTCGGTGTATCGGAACCTCTCGGTGCTGGAGCACGCCGGCGTCGTGCATCGCGTCGTCACCGAGGGCGAGTTCGCGCGCTACGAGCTCGCCGAAGAGCTCACCGAGCACCACCATCACCTGATCTGCACGCGATGTGGCACGGTGCAGGACGTGACGATCCCTCCCGACCTCGAGGCCACGATGGATCGCACGGTCGACAGGCTCGCGAGGCGCAGCGGTTTCGACAAGGTCCGGCACCGGCTCGACCTGATCGGTACGTGCCGGTCGTGTGCCTGAGATTCAGGGTGTGAGGTACGGGTCGTCGGGTGGCTCGATCGGCTCGATCGACTCGGCCTGCACCAGGATCTCGCTCCCGAGCGGATAGATCGGTCCCACCACGCGCACCCACTGATCGGTCTGGAACACACCGGGCGGCGCGTCGACCACCGTCACGTAGCTGATCGTCGCGTCGGCCACGCAGCAGGTGATCACGAACCTGGTGAGCTGGAATCGATCCGCCTCGCCCGTCTTCTCCGTCACGAATCCGTCGATGGACACCCTCTCGCCGGCTCGAGCTCGGAGGGCCGCCTCGGCATCGATCACGGCACGCGCCGCCGCGATGTCGACCAGATCGATCGGTCCGGTCACGATGCGTGCGCTCGAGCCGATGCCCGAGGAGGTCGAACGTCGATCCACGGCATAGGAGTCGAGGGTCGCCGGCGGCAGGGTGACGAGCAACACGACGGGAGCCACGATCAGTCCGAGCATCCATGTCTCTGTGGCCCCCAATGTCTCGTCGCGACGGACCCGTGCCGAGACGAGCCGCCCGATCGCTGCGAGCGACGCCAGGACCGCTCCGAGCGGCACGAGCCAGGCCGTGCGAGACGACAGGTAGAGAGAGGTGCGTCCGGACACCACCAGGAACCAGAAGAAGCCGGCCCATGCGCCGAGTGCGAGACCGGCGGCGACGCGAGGCACGCTGTAGCGCAACGGCGTGACGTCGGTGACGCCCGTGTGCGTGCTCATCCCCAGATCACCTGGATCCAGAGGGTGCAGACGAGGGTGGTCGCCCCGGCGGCGATGATCACGGCCCGTAGGAACCCTTGTCGGTAGGTGCCGAGGTACAGGGCGGCGAGTTTCAGGTCGACCATCGGGCCGAACACCAGGAACGCGAGCTGGGCCGAGGGACCGAACGCCATGAACGACGCCGCCACGAACGCGTCGGACTCCGAGCACAGCGACATCACGAACGCCAGCGCCATCATCGCGAGCAGACTCAGCACCGGCAGGCCCGCGACGCTGTCGACGACGGATCGCGGCACGAACGTCTGGATGGCAGCCGCGAGCGCCGCGCCGACGATGAGGAACCGGGCCATGAACACCGCGTCACCGGCGAGATGGCCGAAGAACCGATGCCACCGTGTCTCATCGTCACCGGCCTCGAGCGCTTCGGGCTCGACGGAGCGCGGCCGCAGCAGCTCTCCGGAGCGGAGGCGTCCCATGACCCACCCCACCGTCATGGCGACGAGGAAACCGAGGGCGAGCCGTCCGAGCACCATGATCCACATCGTGTCGCGGCCCCGGTACGCGATGAACGTGGACGCCACGACGACGGGGTTCACGACGGGTGCCGCGAGCATGAACGTGATGGCCGCGCTCGGCGCAAGGCCCTTGGCTGCGAGTCGGCGGGCCACCGGCACCGAACCGCACTCACACACGGGGAACGCCACGCCAGCGGCGGCTGCTGCGGGGAGCTGGAACGCACGAGGGAGCAGTGCGATCCGCGCGAACGCCGATGACGGAACGAGCACCTCGATCGCTGCTGAAACCGCGGCGCCCAGCAAGATGAATGGCATGGCCTCGACGAGCAGTGATCCGAAGACGATGACGAAGTTGCGCAACCACGGCACGCTCGACGGGTCGGTCAGTCGAACCGCAGCTGCGAGGGCGATCAAGCAGGCGAGAACCGCGAGCGCCGGCGACCTTCGCCGCCGTTCTCGCCGCACCGCTGCCTCCCGGGAACGAGGCTCGAGTCCCAGCGACATCAGCAGTACCTCGAGAAGGCCACCGCGAACGACGGGTACGCGTCGAGGAACAACGCTCCGCCGTTGAGTGAACGCTCCCGGCGCAAGGCATCGGCCACCCGATCGGTCGTGATCGACCGCTCGACCATCACTCCACGATCGAGGAAGATGCCGTCGGCTGCGATCGCCTCGACCGCTGCAGCGCCGATCGATGACTCGACCCTGGATACCAGCTCGGCTCCATCGATCGTGGCATCCGTCCGGTTCGAGCCCGTTCCGGCGACCACGAAGGTGGCACCTGGCACGAGACCGCGGATCGTTGCTACTACCTCGGCCGTCTCCGTGTCGACCCGTTCGATCGGACCAGTGATCACCACCCCCAACATGTCGGTGATACCGTCGGCGCCGAGACGCAACGACACCGCGATGTCTCTCGTCGGGCCGGCAGGGCCCTCGGGGACGTTGTATGTCTCGATCACGGTGTCGTTGCGAACGGCATCGAGGTACCAGCCGTCGCCGATGATGCCGCGATCTGCAGGGTCCTCCACGATGGCGGCGACCTGGGCACGCTCGTTCGTGGCACGGTCGAGATCGTCGGCGAAGGTGGCGATCACCGAGCCTGCTTCCGGCGTCGACCACGCCCGAGAGACGTCACCGTCGTCCTCACGAACCAGCGTGCCGGTGATGCCATGTGACGTCGGCAGCGCTCCCGTGCCGACGGTCGTCAGGGTTGCCGCAGGATCGAGGGGCAGCGAGCCGGTCATGGCCTCGAGCGACCCTGCCCCCGTTCGCAAGATGCGCCGAAGGAACGGCCACGATCCCGGCGTCCGCTCGAGGTCGGGCGTGCCGACGCCTTTCCAAGCGATCACGACGATCAACGGCGTCCCTGCGCCGTTCACGCGAGCGAGGCCAGGTATCGACTCGCCTGTACGCACCTCCGGATGCTCGCGCCGTAGCCCCGTGAGGACTTCGAGCGTGGGCGCGATGGAGTCGAGAGTGATGCCGGATGGCATCTGATTCCTGTCGATGCCTCGGCCGAAGAACGCCACGGGCACGCGGGTGTCCGTCGCGGGGCCATGAGGCCATGGAACTCGACCGTTCCCCGGCAACTCGGTCGAGACGAGGCCGGGCGCTCCAGTCGCCGCCATCACGTCAGGAGATCGACCCTCCCGGAACCCCGCGCCGATGTCCCTGCGCAGCGCCGCCGGCAGCCCGCAGAACGGCACCGCCGTCTCGGTGACGGCCTGGCCTTCATCGCACGCACTGCCGACGCACAGCACTTGCAGAACCACGGCAGGCGTGCCCACGACCGCGAGGATGAGCAACAGCATGGGGAGTCGGCGGCCGATGGGCACGCTTCACGCTACCGCGCACTGCACGCTCGCCGCCGCTCCGCGGCAACTCGAGATGCGAGGGTTGTCGAGCTCAGCGGCAGTCGTGTTCCCTATGCCGAGATGCCCGTTCGCCGCCTGGTCATGTATCTCCTCCTGTCCACCGTGCTCGGAGGCGCGGCGTTCGTGCGCCCCTCCGTGCACGCCGCGGCCCAAGTGTCCGACCACGATCTGAAGAAGGTCGCGTGCTCGCTCCCGCACGACCAACTGCTGCGCATCTGGCGCGGATGGCGTCCCGACCGCGGCGCGCAGCTCAGCTTCGTGCCCGCGGAGCCGAACTTCGTGGGCTCCGGGCTTCCCCACGTCGGGCCTTGGGACTACATCCAGACCGTGCCGATGTTCTGGTACGGGCCCGGAATCGTGAAGGCCCAAGGTGAGGTCTCCCGGCCGGTGACCTCTGCCGGCATCGCGCCGACGACGGCAGAGCTCCTGGAGTTCGACGGCTTCCGTGCGCCCGACGGGCAGCCGATGACGGAGGCCCTGTTGCCCGCCGCCGAGCGTGATCCGCCCAGGCTCCTCGTCACGATGGTGTGGGACGCCGGCGGCATCAACGTGCTCGAGGAGCATCCGGGCGCGTGGCCCTTCACCAGGTCGCTGATCCCCAAGGGAACCTGGTACACGGACGCAACGGTGGGTTCGTCGCCCACGAGTACGGCGCAGATCCACGCGACGATCGGCACGGGCGCGTTCCCGCTGCACCACGGCATCGTCGGGCACAACATGCTCGTCGGCGGCCAGATCACCGCCCCGTGGAACCAGGGACCATCGTTCCTGGTCGAGCCCACATTCGCCGACGTGTACGACCGCGCGCTCGGCAACGAGCCGGTGGCCGGCATCGTGGGCACGGTCGACATCCACTTCGGCATGCTCGGCCACGGGTCGTTCTTCTCCGGCGGCGACGAGGACATCGCGCTCACCCGGTCAGTGATCGGCGGCGACACGCTCACCGACGAGGGATTCGAATGGAACCTTCCCGAACGGGAAGCTCCCTACTACCGGCTCGCCGCATACGCCAACCACGTGGGCGGTTTCGAGCGTGACAAGCGATCGCTCGATCAGGCCGACGGCGAGCTCGACGGTCGGTGGCGCGACAACGACATCGATGAGCTGCTGAAGGGGTTCGACACACCCGCCCGCACGCCGTACCAACAGCGGGTGGTCGAGCGGGTGATCCGCCAAGAGGGCTTCGGCGCCGACGAGGTGCCCGACCTGCTCTACCTGAACTTCAAGGAGATCGACTACGTCAGTCACGTGTGGTCGATGAACTCCCCGGAGATGCTCGACGCGGTCCTCGCGCAGGATCAGGCGATGCGTGACCTGGTCACGTTCCTCGACCGAGAGGTAGGCCGAGGGAGATGGGCCATGGTGCTCACGGCCGATCATGCATCGATGCCCGACCCTGCAGTGAGTGGCGGCTTCCAGATCTCCACGGGTCCGATGCAGGAGATGATCAACGCGCGGTTCGGTCGCGCGGGTGGTCCCGAGATCGTCGAGCTCATGCAGCCGACCCAGGCGTTCTTGAACCTCGAGGAGCTCGCGGCCAACGGGCACACGGTCGCCGATGTCGCGCGCTACATGGCGACCTTCACGCAGGCCCAGACCGCGGGGGGCGGCGTCGAGCCCAACCCGGGTCAGGACGACGACATCGTGATGGATGCGGTGTTCCCGTCTGCGCTGATGCAGGACCTGCCGTGCCTGCCTGAGGCGAAGCGATAGCATCCCCGCTCGATGACGGCCACCGATACCGTGACGGCTACGGCCGACGACCCGTCCGCCGCCGCACGAGGTTCCGGTCCCGGGTGGCTCGGCTCGTGGTGGGCGATCGGCGGATTCGCCGTGCTCATGCTGCTCGCGCTCGGCTGGAAGTTCCTGGCCGACCCGAGCCTCTCGGCGCCCACGCGCGACCCCGCGTGGTACACGTGGCGCGCGCAGGTCATCATCGACGGCGAACCGGTCCGCGTTGCGGAGGAATGGGGCCCCGACGGCTTGTTCGCCGGCGGCTATCGCGTCACGGTACCCCTCGCCGGAGCGCTGCTGCAGCAGGTCGTCGGCATCGACCGGTACACCTTCAGCGCCTACCTCATGGTCGGCGTCCCGATCCTGACGGGCCTCGCGTTCGGCGCAGCATGGTTCCGAAGCCGCGGCGATCCGCTGATGATCCTGACAACGCTGCTCGCCACGGTTGCCCTGTTCCTCACGACCCCGTACGTGGGCTACCTCGACAACATCACGGTGCTCTTCCTGCTCTCCTTGATGATCCCGTTCGTGCACGAAGCGAGGGAGTCGTGGGGAGCGAGGACGGCGCTGTTCCTGATCGGCATCGCGGCGGCATTCACCCACCCCACCACCTGCGTGATCTTCGGCGCCGTGTTGATGGCGGTATTCGGATTCCATTTCTTGACGAGCCGATTCTCGCTCGGAGCGGCGCTTCGGGCGGACGGTCCGATGCTCATGTCGGTCGGCTTCGGCATGATCGCCGGCCTCGCGTCGTGGGTGGCCGGCATCTGGGGCGAACCCGCGAGTCTGGCTGAGGCCGCCCTGCCGCCGCCGTACACCGCCGAGTTCTTCACCCAGCGGCTCATCGAGTGGACGACCTCGCTCCAGCCGCTCATCATCGTGCCCTTCATCGTTGTCGCGATCGTGTCCACGATCTTGTGGTCGAGGCAGGTCTCGCGTCCGGTCCGCAACGAGGACCAGGTCTCGATCTGGTGGTTGGTCGCGTTCGCCGGCGTGGCCTCGGTGTTCACCGGGGCGACCCTGCCCTATTACCGATTCATGAACGCATCTGCGGCTCCGATGGCGTTGGTCGGCCTCGGAGCGGCCGTCGCGATCCGCTGGCTGCTGCGGGGCCGGCGCGGCCCTGTGCTCACGGCAGCCGCGGTCTGTGCGCTGCTCGTGGTCGCCTCGCTCGGCTGGGTGCTGAGAGACGGCCTGGTGAATCGCTGGGTGAGCGAGTCCAACCAGTGGGCGAACCAACAGGTGCGCACCTCGCTCGCCGCCGTGAACGAAGTGGTCGCGAGCGCGGGCGAGGGCCGGTCGAACGTGCTGGTCGTGAACTACGGCGACACCGACGATGAGGCCACTGGCACGAACACGACGTACGGCTGGGCGAAGACCTACACGAACGTGTTCCGTACCGGCTTGCCGGGAGAGGCGATCGAACGCTCGGTCACCTACCTCGGCACGCTCGACAACTTCCTGGCGGGCGAGCCGACCACGTCGACGAGCGGAAGCGAGGGTTACGACGATGCTGCCGCCTCGCACTTCTGCGAGTCCTTCGGGGGGGCCGACACGCTCTGCGACCCCGACGCCAAGAAGCCCGACGACTTCGTGCCCCGGTTCGAGGAATACCCCGGCGACCCGGTCGTGTTCTTGATCGGCCAGTACTACGGAGGTCTCTGCAACGGGCTCGACGCTTGCCCGGCGGATCTCGAGGAGCAGGCGCTCGCCGACGCCACGTCGCAAGGTGTGGAAGTCGGTCCCGACGTCTTCGTCATCGAAGGCGAAGGGCTCTGGTCGCCACCGCCCGAGGTCGTCGAGCGGGCCCGGGCCGCCGCCGCCGCCGAGGCCGCGAAGTTCGAGTCCCACCCCGGCGCGCTCGAGAACCTTCCTCACAACCTGCTCGTGGTCGCGCTGCTCGCGCTGTTGCTGGTCGTGCCGGGGTGGCTCGCGGCCGGATGGCTCGGCATCCGTACGACAGCCGATCGCATCGCGCTGATCCCCGGCATGTCGATCGTGATCGTGCTGCTCTCGGGCATCGCCGTGCTCGCCGTCTGGCGGGGACCGTTGAGCGTGACGAAGGGGTGGGTGGTCGTCGCCCTCGCGATCGGCGTCGGCGCATCGCTCAGGCTGGCCGACGCGTGGTTGCGGCGTCCGCTCGAAGCGTTCGGCGCCTTCTTCAACTCGATGTTCACGGCCTTCAGCAACCGCGACTTCTCGGTGCTCGTGGGGGTGACGTTCCTCGCGCAGGCCGGCCAAGGAGTCGTCCAGGGCGCGATCGCCAAGTCGCTCGCCTTCGGCGGACAGCAGGGGTTCGATGTGCAGAACCTTCCGTCGGCCGACTACCTGCTCACGGTCGTGCTCGCGCTCTACGTGCCGTACACCCTGATCTCGCCCTTCATCGGGGTGTTCATCGACCGGTTCCCGCGCCGGCGCGTGATCTGGTGGGCAGACATCGTCACTGCCGTTGTCGTCGTCGCGGTCGCTGCAGTCGTGCTGGTACCGCTCGGCTCGGATACGACCGAGGGCAAGACATTCGCCACGGGCGCGTTGATCGTCGGCCTGCTGGCCGTGCAGGCGTGCGTGCGCGTGGCGCTCGCCGTGAAGTCGGCGGCCATGCCCGACGTGCTCTCGGGAAAGGATCTGTTGCAGGGCAACGGCTTGTCACAGGCTGGAGGTGCGCTCGCACAGATCGTGGGCATCGTCTTCGGTGGAGGGCTCGCCGGGTTCGTGCCACCGTTCGTGCCGGTCATCGTGGGGGCGGGCGTGCTGGTCGTGGGTGCCCTCGTCGCCAAGCAGCTTCGACATGCCGAGGCGCAGCCTCGCGAGACCACGTTCGGCGAGGAAGCCTCACAGGTCGTTCGCAACGTCGTCGCCGGCCTGAAGGAAGTCGCGAGCCGTGCACCGGCGGCGCTCGGTCTCTCCTCGTTCCAGATGCTCCGGTACCAGTTCTGGGGCTTCGGGCTCTTCGTGTTCGGCCTGTACGCCAAGAACCTGGTTGCGGGCGGTGATTCCGACACGATCGCACTGGTCCTGTCGGGCGTCGGGGGGCTCGTGGGGGGCGCGCTCGGCATGGTCGTGGCCCAGAAGTACAAGGACCGCGTGCCGCCGGTTCGTCTGCTCTTGATGTCGATGGCGCTCCTCGGAGTCGGCACGCTCGTGGGCGGCCTGTTCGTCTCTGTCGCCGGGTTCGCCGTGATGTTGTTCATCGGGTTCTTCTCGTTCTTCGTGGGCAAGATCTCGGCCGACACGATCATGCAGCAGTCGATGCCCGACGACTTCCGCGGAAGGGCTTTCGCACTGTTCGACATCGCCTACAACCTCGGCTACATCGTTCCGGCGCTGATCCTGTTCCTCATCTGGACCGAGGGCAGCGAGGTCACGACCCGCACGATCTTGTTGGTGTCGGGAGCGGTGTTCCTCGGGCTCACGGCCTTGGTCGCGTCATGGGCGCGGCGTATCCGCGATCAGCTCGCACCCCAGGACGACCTGACCGGATCGGCCCGAAGCCACTGACCCGACGCCGTCGGCCGCTTTGGGCCGCTACGACGACGGGCCGATGTCGCGTCCGTACGACGGGAAGTAGCGTGGGATCTGTCCGAGGTCGAACGTCGCCAAGATCTGTTCCTTGGGTTCGCGTTCGAGCAGGAACAGCATCGTGGCTTCGACCAGAGCCTCCGGCGTGCGGAAGCCGGCGCCGAATCGTTCCCAGTCGACACGAGACACGGTCACGTCGTACTCGGCGACCGAGTCGACGCCTTCGATCAGCCGTACGTGGAACCGGGAGAGCAGGTTCTCCACGTCGCTGCGCACGATCTCGATCTTCGTGTCGTCCGTCGGGCTTGGTGGCCCGGTTGCATCGTCAGGCATCGTTGGTGAACATCGTACCCTCGGGCTCGATGGATCGGGTAGATGGCAGAGGCTGAGGTCGTGGCGACCCGGCGGGCAACCGACAGGCGGGGGGAGATCGCGGGCTCGGCGTTGTCGGTCGCCATGGCGACGTTGTTCGCCTGTGTGGTGATCCTCGGTTCCAAGCTGCAGGCGGGCGGGCCGCCCTTCATCACGCTCGCGATCCGATTCGGTGGTCAATCGGTGCTGCTGCTCGCGCTCGCGATCGCTCTGGGCCGGCCCGGACTTCCTGCACAGGGAGAACGCCTCGCGCTCGCGCTGGCGGGAACGCTCGGCTACGGCACCGAGGCCGCCCTCTACTTCTCGGCCTTGAATCACGGCTCCGCCGCCGCGGTCACCTTGCTCTTCTACACGTACCCCGTGTGGGTGATGCTCGTCACGATCGGGCTCGATCGGCGGGCGCCGTCGCCTCCGCTGTTCGTGGCTCTCACGCTGGCGATCGCCGGGAGCGCCGTCGTCGTGCTCGGCGGCGGCGGCGAGGCCGAGGTGGAGCCGATCGGCATCGTGCTCGCGCTCGCGACGTCGCTCGCCTACACGGCGTACCTCGTCGGCACCGATCGGCACGTGCGCCGCACCGACGCCGTCACGGCCGCCGGCTGGCTCGGCGCCGGAGCCGCCATCTCGAACGTGGTGTTCGCTATCGTCGCCGGTTCGCTCGTCGTTCCTGCCGGCGCGACACCTGGACGCCTCGTGGCCATCGTGTTCATCTCCGCGGCTGCGTTCGCCTCGATGCTCGCCGGGCTACAACGCGTCGGCGCAGTGCGCAACGCCATCATCGGGGTGATGGAGCCACTCACGGTCGCGGTGCTCGCGGCGGTCTTCCTCGATGAGCCGGTCACGGCGGCCGTGGTGGCAGGTGGTGTGCTGATCCTGGTTGGTGCCGTGATCGCGTCGGTCGTGCGCACCACCCGTACCGCCGAGCCGAACGTGTAGCAGGCCACGGGAGCCGCCGCACTGCGCTACCGTGCGAGGCATGACCGACGATCTCTTCTCGCGCGACTCGTATCTCCGGAGCTGTGACGCGGTGGTGGTCGAGGCACGCGAGGACGGCGTGGTGCTCGACCGAACGGTGTTCTACCCGCGAGGAGGGGGCCAGCCCGGCGACTCGGGCTTCCTACGATGGGACGGCGGCGAGTGCCGCGTGATCGACACCATCAAGGCGCGCGACGACGGAGAGATCGTGCACGCGGTCGACCCCGCGGAGTCGTCGCCCCCGACCGGCACCAACGTGAGAGCAGAGCTCGACTGGGATCGCCGCTACCAGCACATGCGAACGCACACCGCCCTGCACGCGCTCTCCGGCGTGGTCTTCTCCGACTTCGGCGCCAAAGTCACCGGCGGGAACATGGATTCCGGCGGCATCGCCCGAATGGACTTCGAGCTCGACGGCATCAGCCAGGAGTTCGGTCGAGAGGTCGAAGAGCGCCTGAACCTTCGCCTCGCCGACGACGTGGCGGTCCACGTGCAACACCTGCCGCGAACCGAAGCCCTCGCCGATCCGGATCTGATCCGCACCAAGGTCTCGTTGATCCCCGACTCGGTCGACCCGATCCGCGTGATCGACATCACCGGCATCGACAAGCAGGCCGACGGAGGGACGCACGTCGCCTCGAGCGCGGAGGTCGGCCGCGTGCGAGTGGTCAAGACGGAATCGAAGGGCAAGGCCAACAAGCGCATCCGCATCCAGCTCGAGGATCCCTGATGGCTCGAGAACGCCTGACGAGCCTCGACGCGAGCTTCCTCTACCTGGAGACGCCGGCAGTGCATATGCACGTCGCAGGCGTCTCGGTGTTCGACGCCCGCGACGACGGTCCGCTCACCTACGACGATGTGCAGCGGGTCGTGGAAGCCCGACTGCACCTGTCCCCTCGGTTGCGCAAGCGTGTGTTGCAGCTGCCCCTCGGGCTGGCGCGTCCGCTCTGGGTCGATGACGACCGGTTCGATCTCGACTTTCATCTGCGGCGGGCGGCGATCCCGTCGCCGGGGGGACGGTTCCAGCTCGAGCGAGCGGTCGGACGTGTGCTCTCGCGCCCGCTCGATCCCACCAAGCCGTTGTGGGAGCTCTATGTCTTCGAGGGTCTCGCCGAGCGCCGAACCGCTGTGCTGTTGAAGTTGCACCATGCGCTCGCCGATGGGATCTCGGGTCTGACGATCGCCTCGGCCTTGTTCGACCTCACGGCCGACGCCGAGATCGGCACACCGCCGACGACTCCGTGGAAGGCCGAGCCCCCACCCACCCGCGACGAGTTGTTGCGCGATGCCGCCGAGGATCTCGTGCTTCATCCGATCGAGGCGATCGGTCATGCAATCGGAGCGCCGGTTCGAACGTTCCACGCGCTCGCCGAAACCTTCGCGGGGGTGCGCGACGTCGTCGACATGGGGGCGCCCCCCGCCGGGCCTTTCGATACCCAGGTCGGACCCGCTCGCCGGTTCGCGATGGCGGAGGCCTCGTTCGCTCGCATCCGTGAGATCAAGCGGATCCTCGGCGGCACGGTGAACGACGTCGTGCTCGCCGCGGTCGCCGGTGGTCTCCACGACCTGCTCGAACACAGAGGCGAGGACACCAAGGGGCGGACCCTCAGGGCGATGGTTCCCGTATCGGTGCGTTCGAGCGCCGAGCAAGGGGATGTCGGCAATCGGGTCGCGCCGGCGTTCGTCGACGTGCCTGTCGGACCTCTGCACGCGCGAACACGATTGCAGCGGGTACGCCGGGTGACCGCGCAGCTCAAGGAATCATCGATGGCCGTGGGCGCCGACACGATCATCGGTCTCGGTGCCTATGCGCCCCCGGCGCTGCACTCGATGGCTGCCCGGCTCACGAGCCGTGGGCGTTGGTTCAACCTCGTCGTGTCGAACGTGCCGGCGCCCCAGGTTCCCTTGTACCTGGCAGGCGCACCGCTCGTCGCGAACTACCCGTCCATGCCGCTCGGTGAGCGGAGCGGTCTCTCGATCGCCTGCACGAGCCTCGCAGGTTCGATGGCGTTCGGTCTCACCGCGGATTGGGACTCGGTCCCTGACGTGGAGGTGCTCGCTCGCGGCATCGAAACCTCGGTGGACGAGCTGGAGAAGGCCGCCGCGGCGTCGTCTCCGAAGAGGATCCGCTGAGTGCGCCGAGGACGTCAATCGAGCACCTCGGCGTGCCAATCGGCCACCTCGGCGAGCCATCGCCCCGGAGCTTCCATCTGCGGGATATGACCCAGGTCGGTGAAGATCCGTCCACGCCATGTGGGGTATCGGCGCAAGGCCTCCTCGGCGTAGGCAGCCGGCACGAGCCTGTCGCGTCGTCCGTGCACCACGAAGACGGGGCACCGCACGCCTCCCATCGCCCGCTGTACGACGTGGGGTCGTTTGCCGAGCCGTCTCATCGAACGCCAAGCGTCGAGGAACGCAGCCGGCGCGTCGGGGTCTCGCGAGCGTTCCCGTACTTGATCGGACGTGAGCCGCACGATCTCCTCGGGGATGCTCGACCCCTCGGCGACCAGGAACCGAAGCCCTAGCCGCACCGCCCGCTCGGCGTCGAGCCGGCGGAACCGTGACTCGACCATCACGGGGCCGACCCAGGGTGCGTCGTAGGCCGCGAACCCGGCGATCACTGCAGGATGCGGCCACACGCCTCGCACCGATGGGAACGGTGACCCGGTGAGCACCAGCCCGGTGACCGAATCGGGCTCGACGGCCGCCTGGATCATGCCCAGCACGCAGCCCATCGAGTTGCCGGCGAGCACGACAGATCCGCTCGAGTGCTCCGCGATGAAGCGTGCGATCATCCGGCGGTGTTCCATCAGTCCCGACCCCCGCCCGTTCCTGGGCGAGTAGCCGAAGCCGGGAAGGTCGACGGCGAGCACCCGCCCGAGGCCGGAGAGCCCGGGCGCCACCTGGACCCAGTTCAGGTGCGAGCCCCCGAGCCCGTGCACCAGCACGAACGTCGTCTCCATCGGGCCGGGCCACTCTCGATAGGCGACCGGCCCGTCGACATCTGCCGTCCGCATCTCCGGTAGCTCGGGGGTCACCATCCCAGGCTAACGACCGGGGGAAGGTTTACGGCGCTCACATCGTTGGAATAGAGCCTGAGTCGGGACGGGAGGACGTGCCCTGAGATGGCGAGGCTGACCGAGTTCGTGATCCGCGATCGCGACCTTCATCGGACCGTCACATTCGCCCAGCTTTACAAACGTGGTGCGGACCCCTTACCATATGGAGAGGCGGCTGCCAAGGCGTTTCTTCTCGTGTGTCTTGACTCCCCCGCAGCCCGCATCGCCCGCACCACCGAACCCGAGTTCCCGAGGACCGATGACGTCGCACCTTGTGACCGAATGGCCTCGAGGAGGAGTGTGATACGAAGTGCCGGAGCCAGCGCGTCCCTTGGGGACCGATGACGCCGACGACCTGCGCCTCTACCTGGAGGCTGCGGCCCGCGAGCCGCTGCTGACGAAGGAAGAGGAGGTCGAGCTCGCCATGACCATCGAGGCGGGCAAAGAGGCAGAGGATCGCCTGCGTGCCGGGCGTCTTCGATCCGAGAAGTCCATCGCCAGGGCCCGCCGTGACGTCCGAACGGCCGAGGCCGCGCGTCAGCGATTCATCATGGCGAACCTCCGGTTGGTGGTGTCGGTGGCCCGCAAGTACCAGGGCCAGGGCCTCCCGCTCCTCGACCTGATCCAGGAGGGGAACATCGGTCTGATGCGCGCCGTCGAGCTGTTCGACTGGCGCCGCGGCTTCAAGTTCTCGACCTACGCCACGTGGTGGATCCGCCAGGGCATCACGCGCGCGATCGCCGATCGCTCGCGCTCGATCCGCCTGCCGGTGCACATCCACGACCGTCTGCGCAAGCTGAACCGCACCCGGTTCCAGTTCGCACAGTCGATGGGCCGCGAGCCTTCGCGCGAGGAGCTCGCCAAGGCGCTCGACACCACGATCGAGGAGATCGACGACCTCACCGAGATGGGCCGGCGCGAGCCGCTGTCGCTGCAATCGCCCGTGGGCGAAGACACCGAGCTCGGCGACCTGATCGAGGAAGTCGACTCCGACGCCGCGTTCAACGAGGTCGAGGACGCCTTGCTCCGCGAAGAGATCGGTGGTGCCGTCGATCGAGTGCTCGACGAGCGTGAGCGTCATGTGGTGGCGCTCCGGTACGGGCTCGAGAACGGCCAGCCGCTCAGCTTGCGCGAGACCGGCAAGGTACTCGGTCTCTCCGGTGAGCGGGTCCGTCTGATCGAGCGAGAGGCGCTGCGCAAGCTGCGCGACTCGAACCTCATCAACACGGTGGCGCTCGGGTAAGCCGAACGCTTCGCAGCATCGCGCCATCGAAGGGCCGGCCCGCGGGGTCGGCCCTTCGAGGTTCTCGAGACTTCAGTCACTTGCGTCGGCGCCGATATCCCCCGAATGGAGGACGTCGTGGTGGATGCTCGAGATGTCGCACGCCTGCAGGCCCGCCTCGCCGACGCCGAGCGCAAGCTGTTCGAGGCGGAGGCGAAGTACACCAACCTGCTGGAACAGCTTCCCGCGGCGATCTACATCGACTCTCCCGGCGTTGGCGGGCCGATCTATTACGTGAGCCCCCGCATCCGCGAGCTGCTGGGGATCTCACCGGCCGAGTACGTCGCTCGCGCCGGCGACTGGGACTCGATGGTCCACGCCGACGATCGTGACCGCGTCGCTGCCGACTATCTGTCGTTCATGGAAACGGGACAACCCGAGAGTGGCGACTATCGGTATCTGCACGCCGACGGACGGGTCGTCTGGATCCACAACCGGGCACAGGTCGTGCGTGACGAGGACGGGCATGTGATGTTCGTGCAGGGCGTGATGTTCGACATCACGGCGCAGAAGGAGGCCGAGCTGGCGATGCAGCACATGGCCTATCACGACACGCTGACCGGTCTCCCCAACCGCGCCATGTTCGAGGATCATCTCGATCTCGCGGTGGCGCGCGCTCGACGCCACGATCGGTCGGTGGCGGTGCTGTTCATGGATCTCGACGGGTTCAAGGAGGTGAACGATTCGTTGGGCCACGCGGCCGGCGACGAGCTCCTGTGCGTCGTTTCCGACCGGCTCCGGGTCGCGACCCGCGACACCGACCTCGTCGCGCGCCTCGGCGGGGACGAGTTCCTCGTGCTGCTCGCCGACCTTCCCGATGACCGGGGCAGCTCTGCCCAGGGAGTGGTGCAGGCGGTTGCCTCTCGCGTCGAAAGCGCCGTTGGGGAGCCGATCTCGCTGCGAGGTCACATGGTGGTGACCACGATCAGCGTCGGCTCGAGCCTGTTCCCGCATGAGGCTCGTGACGTCGAGAGCCTGATGTCACGCGCCGACGCAGCGATGTATGAGCAGAAGCGTCGCGGAGCTGTGGCTCGCATCACGAGTTGATGCGGCGTGTCTCCGCGGGCCCCCTCGCGGGGTCGAGCGCGAGTCGCAGGTTGCGCGACCAAGGGCTGGGCACGTCGTCGGGTTCGATCATGCGGGATCGGCCGCGAGGTTCCGGGCTCGCGACACGACCGCCTCGAGCCCATGCCGGAATCGTTCTCGGAACTCGGCCGGCGCTTCGTGCGGGTGGGGCACGATGGCCTCGCCGTACACGACGGCCATCGTGTGCCGCCGCCCGAGCGACGCGCGATCGAGCCCGGCGCGTGGCCATACTTCGTGCGTTCCCCATATGCCCACCGGGACCACTGGTGCTCCTGTCGGGATCGCGATTCGCGTGAGACCCGAGCGTATACGCTGCAGGCCAGCGTCGGGATCGTCGCTGACCCGTCCCTCGGGGAAGATGCCGATACACGAGCCGCTTCGGGCAGCGACGATCGCCTCGTCGAGCGCTCCGGTGTCGCCCGCGCCGCGCCGGATCGGCACCTGCCGCGCCTGGCGGAGGATCCAGCCGAGCGGGCCGCTGAAGACGTCGGCGGTGATCAGGTTGCGGGTCGGTCGCCAGCGGCCGGTGCCCGTGATCGACGAGACCGCCGGTCCGTCGAGCACGCTCACATGGTTCGGCGCCACGATCACCACACCGTCTCGGGGCACGTGCTCGATGCCTTCGATGCGGACCCGGAACACGGTCCACATCATCGCCCGTACGAGCGGTGCCCCGACGATCCAGATCCAGTTCATACAGACATGCGGGCACGAGCGTGGCGGTCAACCCCGGGGAACACGACCACCGAGCGGATGACCTCACCGGCGAGCATCGCCCGCACCGCCTCGTTGAGGTCGTCGTCGGTGAGGGCGATCTCGCGGGTCACCATGAGATCGAGGTCGATCGAGCCCTCGATCGCCCATGCGGCCATCTGTGGGAAGTCCTCGCTCGGGATCGGGTCGCCCCCGTCGGTGATGAGCAGGCTGGCCTTGCGCGGGTACGCGGCACGATCGGAGCCGTTCCACGGGAGGGTGACCTCGCTCGGCACTGGCGGCACTCCGATCGCGACCGCCGTGCCTGCGAACCCCAGCATCTCGACCGCCTGGCGCACGCACTCGGGGCGCCCGACCGCCTCGAAGGCGACGTCGACGCCCCCGCCTCCGGTCAGGTCGCGGACGGCCTCGACCGCATCGCATGTGCTGGCGTCGACCGTCTCGGTCGCCCCGAGCCGGACGGCCCACTCCAGCTTGGCCGGCGCGACGTCGACCGCGATCAACCTCTCCGCGCCGGCCACCCGAGACCCTTGCAGCGCTGCCAACCCGATGCCGCCGAGCCCGATCACCGCGATGGTGGCGCCCGGCCACACCTTGGCGGTCTGCACGGCGGCGCCGATACCCGTCGAGACCCCGCAGCCCAGCAGACATGCCCGTGAGAGGGCGAGCTCATCCGGCATCGCCACGACCTGCGGTTCGGTCACGACGGTGTGCGTCGCCAGCGTTCCGCAATGGAGCACGCCGGTGAGCACGTCGCCGTTGTCCGCTCGGTGCACCCGCGGTGGCTGATGCAACTCGTGGGCGCACCGGCGAGGTGCGCCGCGAAGACACGTCGGACAGCGTCCGCAGGGGACCGCCCAGGTCAGCACGACGCGGTCACCGGGCCCGACGGACGTGACGCCTTCCCCGACCGCTTCGACCACACCCGCACCCTCGTGACCGAGCACCATCGGCCAGGGCGCTCCCCAATTGCCGTGCTCGATCGCCCACACGTCGCTGTGGCAGACGCCGCTCGCCGCCAAGCGCACGAGCACCTCGCCGGGCCCGGGATCGTCGACGACGATGGCCTGCACATGGATCGGGGCACCGGCCTGCTCTACCACCGCTCCGAGTCCGTTCGTGGGCATCGCTTCTCCTGCTCGCCGGGAAGCGCCCATGCTAGCGTCAGGCTCATGCATGCCCAGTCGCTCCGTGAGCTCGCGGCGTCCCGGTACGGCGCGTTCGTGACCGAGCTCGAGCAGATGGTCAACGTGGATTGCGGCTCCTACACCCCCGCTGGGGTGAACGAGATCGCCGACCTCTGCCAGGCGAGGATGCTCGCCCTGGGGTTCAAGGTCGATCGCAGGCCCCATGTGCCCGTCGGCGGTGAACCGCAGCTCGGCGACCTCTTGATCGGAACCCTCGATGGCGCCGGTGGCTCCAACGTGCTGCTGGTGGGGCACATGGACACGGTGTTCGATGAGGGCACGGTCAAGGAGCGGCCCTTCCGCATCGAGGGCGACGTCGCGCGCGGGCCTGGCGTCTCCGACATGAAAGGCGGGCTGCTCACGGGCTTCCATGCCGTCGAGGTCTTGCAGGAAGCCGGGTTCGACCGGTTCGGTCGCATCACCTACGTCTGCAATCCCGACGAGGAGATCGGCTCACCCCTCTCGGGTCCGGTGATCCGGGAGCTGGCGCCGGCCCACGACGCGGCGTTCGTGCTCGAGGGCGCTCGTGCGAACGGCGACATCGTGAGCGCGCGAAAGGGCATCACCGATTACGCGATCGAGTTCGTCGGGCGTGCGGCCCATGCCGGAGTCGAGCCCGAGAAGGGCGCGAACGCCGTGCTGGCGGCCGCCAGGGCCACCGTTGCGTTGCAGGCGCTCAATGGTCGTTGGCCCGGCGTCACGGTGAACGTGGGGGTCGCTCGGGGCGGCACCCGTACCAACGTCGTGCCCGAGCGCTGCCTGCTGCAGGTGGACCTGCGCTCACCCGAGCTCGACACGCTCGAACGGGCCGAAGCCGAGATCGAACGTCTGTGCGTGGATCACGGAGTTGAGGGAGTCGTGGCTCGTGTCGAGGGCAACGGCTGGCACCGCCCCATGGAGAAGAAGCAGGGCGGCGCGCGGCTCGCTTCATTCGCGATCGAGATCGCAGCCGAGCTCGGGTTCGAGTTGCGCGACGCGGCCACGGGAGGCGCGAGCGATGCCAACACGACGAGTGCCGCAGGTACGCCGACGCTCGACGGGCTGGGGCCGATCGGAGGCGACGACCACGCGCCCGCCGAGTGGCTCGACCTCTCCAGCGTCGTGCCACGGGTGGCCCTGCTCGCCGCCTTGATCTCGAGGACGTGAGAGCACGTGCACGACGAAACGATGGGTGACGAGCCGAGAGGCCCGTTCGTCGCGGATTACCGCGAGCTGGTCGAGGGCATCCCGGCCATCTTGTACATCGATCGTCCCGACGAGTTCTCCACGAACTTCTACACCAGCCCGCAGGCCGAGGCGTTGCTCGGCTTCACGCAGGAAGAGTGGGGAACCGACCAGGATCTGTGGATGCGCATCATCCATCCCGAAGACCTCGATGCGGTGCGCACGGAGAACGACCGATCGAACCTCGACGGCGAGCCGTTCCATGCCGAGTATCGCGTCATCGCCGCCGACGGGCGCCTGGTGTGGATCCGCGATGACGCCTTGCTCGTGCGCGACCAGCGCGGCGAACCTGCCTATTGGCGGGGCATCATGCTCGACGTGACGGCCGAGAAGGAAGCCGAGGAGAAGCTTCACTGGAGTCTCGATGTGCTTCGTCGCACCATCCAGCAACGGCGTGATCTCGCCCAGAAGGTCGAGACCGCTCAGGAGGAGGAACGTCGCCAGATCGCGGCAGACATCCATGATGACCCGATCCAGGTGATGAGCGCCGTCGACCTCCGGCTGGCGTTGCTCGCGGAGCGGCCCGAGACGATCACGACCGCTGCGCTCGGTGAGCTGCGTTCGATCGTGAAGGAATCGATCGAGAGGCTCCGCTCGCTCGTCTTCGAGCTGCGTCCCGCGGCGCTCGATCGCGAAGGACTCGTCGTGGCGATCGACCAGTACCTGTCGTTCGCGGCTAAGGAGACGGGCTGGAGCTATGAGGTGATCGACGAGCTCACGCTCGAGCCCGAGTCCGAGCTGCGGGTCTCGCTCTACCGCATCGTGCAGGAAGCGGTCGCGAACGCTCGAAAGCACGCAGACGCCCGTCGCGTGTCGGTCCGGGTGACGACCGCAGGCGACGGGGTCAGCGTGATCGTCGCCGATGACGGCACGGGCTTCGACACCGGTCGAGTCGATTCCCCCGTGCCCGGCCACGTCGGCCTCGCGACCATGATCGAACGCGCGGAGCTCGTCGGCGGCTGGTGCCGGTTGACGAGCTCAGCCGACGTGGGCACGACCGTCGAGTGCTGGCTGCCGTCGGCCGGCTGACGGCTCAGTCGACGGGTGATCTCGGCGCGACGCTTCGCCCGAGGTGCATCCAGGTCAGCAATGCCCGGTACAGCATGCGGAAGTCGTCGCTCGTGAACGCGACCCTGCACGGGCCGGTGCGATCGGTGCCGGGGGAGAGCGCACAGAGATCGGTGACCGCCGTGTTCACCAGATCGACCTCGAGCGCAAAGGGACCGTCGGGCTTCCACACCTCGAGCTGGTCGCAGTTCTTCACGACGTCGCGCACCATCCCCCTGATCGCCGTCTGCGCTCTCGCGGGTGACATGGATCGCCCGACGCGGTCGCCGAAGCCCTCCTTCACGGCCACGGTCTTGATCCACGGAAGCCGTTCCGAGGCCTGGTCGCAGCATGCGCGGTCGCCCGCGACGAACCCGACGGGGACACCGAATGTGCCTGCGAGCGCCGCGTTCAGGTGGGTCTCGTTCCAGGACTCGCCGTTCACACGCAGGTCGGCGATGAAGCCGGTGTAGGTGTGAGCGAGGATCGCCCCGGGCGTTCCTGCGCCCGCGTGGTAGCCGATGAAGACGGCGCAGCCCATGCCTTCGTCGATGCCCGTCATCATGCTGTGCGGCACCTTCGGCGACCCTTGCACGAGGTCGGCGCGCTCATCGAGCTTGTGTGGCAGTAGGTTTCCCATGTCGCCGTGGGAATCGCTCACGACGACCCTGCGCGCCCCGGAATCCAGCGCGCCCGCGATCGCGGCATTGGCCTCATCGGTCATGATCTCGCGCGCCCACGCGTAGTCGTCCGTGCCGCGAACGGTCTGGCGCAACGTGGTGATGCCGGTGATGCCTTCCATGTCGACGGAGATGAAGACGCTGAGGCTCACGGTTCCCCCGGGCGATGGCCGCCGGTGTCCCCGACGTGCGTACCAGCCCCTTCCGTCGCGCGATGTTAATCGGGCTCGAGCACTGAGGCGAGCACCGACGGAGTGTCGTTGGCGACGATGAGAAGCTCGGAGCCGAAGACGGCGCGGAAGCGCCGAGCGACTCCTCGCGGCCGCCATCCGCTCGGCACCGGCGCGACCAACTCGAAGCCCCCGCGCATCCAATTGCACGAGATGGGCGCGGGAGCGCCCGGTGGGATACGGCGGTTGAGCTCATCGGCCAGTGCGAGCGCTGTCGCAGCGCGCAGCACTGCCGGCCGGTCGGATTCGGGCACGAGCCGCGCGTATGGGCCGAGCCGCGTGTCTTCGTCCGCTTGTCGCAGGATGGCGGTCAGAGCACCGAGATCGTCATGGGAGAACCCCGCGAGGTCGGCTGCGATCACGATGTTCGCCGCGTGTCCGAATCGGTCGTAGTAGTCGATCGCTCGCCCGACGTCCAGCAGCGTCGCCGCATGAGCGAGCATCTCGCCCAGCCGCGCGGGCGGCGACGGTTCGAGCGCGTCGAACAGGTCGGCGGCGAGCCCGGTCCGACGTTCGGCCGCCGCGGCGTTCCATGTGCGGAACCGGGCAGCGAGTGTCGCGACCGAGATCGACCGTACCCACTCCGGTGATGGCGCGCTCGCCCCCGCGGTCGCGAGGGCGAGGCCTTCACGCAGGCCGCGGCTCGACACCACGATCTCAGATGCTCCGACGTGCTTGACGATGCCCTGGATCACGAGGGCTCCACCGACGATGGTGTCGGCGCGATCGGGGTTCAGCCCGGCCACGTTCGCGCGTCGCTTCATCGTTCGCCCAGCGAGCTCGTCGATCACCGCCCCGAGCCGCTTGTCGGAGATGCGGTAGCCGTGCAGCAGCGGGAGTGGATAGTCGGTACGGCGCAGATCGACCTTGGCGAGGTTGCGCACGGTGCCGCCGATGCCCACGAGTTGTTCGCCCTTGCCGAGCTCGGTGATGCCGGCGTCGGCGAGCGCCGACTTCACCGACTTCCGAAGGGCACGCATCTCGTCTTCATCGGGAGGATCCGACGCGAGGAAGGCGTCGCTCACCCGCAGAGAACCGAGGGGCATCGACCAGGAGCCGATCAGTCGCCTGTCACGGAACGCCGACACCTCGGCGCTTCCACCTCCGACGTCGAAGGTGAACCCGCTCGTGACCGGGAGGTCGTGCACCGCGCCGAAGAACCCGAGGCTCGCCTCTTGGTCGCCGTCGATCGTCTGCAGCGGCACGCCGAGCTGGTGGGCACGTTCGATCAGCTCGTGACCGTCGGCCGAATCGCGCACGGCCGAGGTCGCGACCGCGATCATCTGCGAGGCACCCGCGCCACGGGCGACCGCCACGAAGTCGCGCAACGCCTCGAGCGTGCGCTCGATGGCATCGGGCCCCAGGCGGTCGGAACCCTGAAGGTCGCGCGCGAGCCGCAATGGGGCTCGGGCGTCTTCGATGACATCGAGGTGCTCCCCCTGACGGAGCCGGAACACGATCATCCGTCCTGAGTTCGAGCCGATGTCGACGACGGCGAAGGGCCTGTCGTCGGGCGCGGGGTCGAAGGCCGCGTTCACGCTGCGATGGTCCCACATCGCGGTGATACGGCGATGGACGTGAGAGCTGGCAGCGCCGAGACGCGCGCGTAGTCTCGTCGGCCATGCGACGACTCCGGCCCGAGACCACCTACCTGGTCTACTCCACCGGCGAGGGGTTCTTCTTCCATCTGATGTCGGTGCTGTTCAGCGTGTTCCTCATCGTGGAGCTCGGCCTCGGCCCGCTGCAGCTCTTGCTCATGGGCACGGTGCTCGAGGTCACCTACCTGCTCTTCGAGGTGCCGACCGGGGTCGTCGCCGACACCGTGAGCCGGCGCCTGTCGGTCGTGATCGGCCTTGCCGGCATGGGCGCCGCCTTCCTGCTGCTCGGCGTGTCGAGCTCCTTCGCGATGGCGATGATCACTCAGGCCATGTGGGGTGTGTTCGCGACGTTCCAGAGCGGAGCCGACGTCGCCTGGCTCACCGATGAGATCGGTGAGGAAGCAGCGCAGCCCATGTACCTGCGCAGCGAGCAGTGGTATCGGGGAGGCTCGCTCGTCGGCATCGCAGCGGGCGTCGCCATCGCCTCGTTCACGAGCTTGCGTGCCCCGATCCTCGTCTGCGGAGCGGGGTTCCTCGTACTCGGCGTGTTCATGGCGCTCGCGATGCGTGAGGAGAACTTCGCGCCGGTGCGAGGAGAGGGAGAGCGTCTGCGCACGTCGCTCGCGACGACCGTGCGTGAGGGTGCCGCGGCGGCGCGCGCTCACCCTGTGCTGGGACTTATCCTGTGCACGGCGGCGCTGCACGGCATGTCGACCGAGGGCTTCGATCGGCTGAGCGATCTGCATCTGCTCCAGGACATCGGTCTGCCAACGTTGGGTGGTCTGGCACTGCCGGTCTGGTTCGGTGTGCTCGACGGTGGGGCTCTGCTGCTCGGTATCGGCGCCCTCGCGATCGTGAAGCGCCAGGTGCACCTTCAGGGCCACGCGGCGGTCGCCCGGGTGCTCGCCGTCGTCGACATCGTGCTCGTGATATCGGTCGTTGCGTTCGCCATGGTCACGAGCTTCTGGTGGGCGCTCGCGGCGTTCTGGGTCGTTGGCACGCTGCGGAGCGTGCGCGAGCCGGTGTTCACCGCGTGGATCAATCAGGGGCTCGACCCGAAGACGCGCGCCACGATCAACTCGGTGGGCGGGCAGGCTGATGCGATCGGCCAGGCGGCGGGTGGTCCGGGCATCGGACTCATCGCGCGGTCGGTTTCGGTGCCCACTGCGCTCGTCGTGTCGGGGGTGTTGCGGTTGCCGGCGCTGTTCCTGTACGTGCGGGCGATCAAACGCGGCACCGTGGGTACGCTCGCCCCCGGCGAGATCGACGAGGAGCTTCATCTTGGGGAGGGACCGGCGTCGGATCCCGAGCCACGAGATCGCGGGCCCGGGGCACCGGTCGAGCAGTAGGAAGTCAGCCGGCAGGAGCTGGCGGTACGTCGATGACGGGACCGACGCGCGAGCTCGACCCTTCACTCCGTTCCCAGTCGCGGATCGCCTCGGCGATGCCGATCAAGATGGCACTTCCGCCGGTGAGCGTGACGAGGCGCCCGAGCGGCGAGCGCTTCAGTCCGGGGATGCGCATGATCAGCGGCACGGAGACGATGACCGCTCCGGCAACGACGCGACGCAGCCGTCGGCCGGCGGGCGAATCGAGGAACTCGAGCACCTCGTCGACCGCGATGTCTGCCTGCTCGGCGAGCTGTTTGACGCGTCTCGTCATCTGTTCCCGGGAGCTCATGTACACAAGGGTAACGCGGCCTCCCCGTCAGTGATGGTGCGCGCTCACGCTGATGAATCCAGCGAGACGGCGTGCGGGATGGATCGGGCGGACGGGCCCCGGTGCGACCGATGAGGTGGGCGCCGCGGTCCAGTCTTATCGTGCGACGACAACAGCCCAGGCGAGAAAGGAAACTGCCATGAAGCTGACGACCGTCACGAACGTCTCCGTCGACGGAGTCATGCAGGGACTCGGCGGCCCGGATGAGGACCGCAGGGGCGGGTTCGAGCGCGGCGGATGGGCCTTGCCGCTCTTCGAGAACGACAATGAGGCCGCGACATTTCTCAACGAGGTCTACCAGCGCGCCGACGCGTTCCTGTTCGGTCGGCAGACCTACGAGATCTTCGCCGGTTCCTGGGGATCATGGGCAGATCCGGGCGACAGCCCCATCTGGACGGCATTGAACACGACGCCCAAGTACGTCGCAGCGACCACGCTCACCGAACCGCGCTGGGCGAACACGACCGTCCTCTCCGGTGACCTCGCGGCGGCCATCGGCGAGCTGAAAGCGAAGCTGGCGGGTGAGCTGCAGGTGCACGGCAGCGGCCGCCTGGTCCGCTGGCTATTCGACAACCACCTGGTCGACGAAATCATCCTGCTCATGTATCCGCTGGTGATCGGCGAGGGCACGCGGCTCTTCCCCGACACCGGCCAGGACATGGCGCTTGACCTTGTCGACTCCCGAGTTACCCCCAGGGGGGTAACGATCCAAGTCTACAGGCCCACCGGGCGTCCGCAGTATGCAACCGCCACCATGTGACATGGGCGCCGGGGTCAGGGAGAGTCGACATCCCGAGGCAACGTCAATGAAGTTGAACCGCGATTCCTGAAGGAGGTCAGCCGTGTCACTCGCTCGCGTCCACAATTTCTCGATCTCGCTCGACGGCTTCGGCAGCGGCGAACCTCAGAGCCACGACGCACCGTTCGGCCACGCCGGCGAAAGGCTGCACGAATGGATGTTCACGACCCGGTGGTGGCGCGAGATGGTCGGCGAGCCCGGCGGCAACCGCGGCCTCGACGACGCCTTCGCGCGGCTGCACGCCCCCGGAGTCGGCGCCGAGATCATGGGTGCCGGGAAGTTCGGCTACCCCGGATGGCATGAGGACCCGGAGTGGAAGGGCTGGTGGGGTCCCGACCCGCCGTTCCACACACCGGTCTTCGTCCTCACCCATCACCCGCGCCCGTCGATTGAGATGGAGGGCGGGACGACGTTCCACTTCCTCGACGTGTCGCCCGCCGAGGCGATCGCGACCGCTCGGGAAGCTGCGGACGGGCAGGACGTGCGCATCGGTGGAGGCGCCACCGTGATCCGTGACTTCCTCGCTGCGGGGCTTGTGGACCACATGCACATCGTGGTGGTGCCGATCCTGCTCGGCCGAGGCGCGCGCCTGTGGGAGGGGCTGGAGGGCCTCGAGAAGGACTTTCAGCTCGAGGCCGCCTCGTCGCCCTGCGGAGTGACCCATGTGACGTTCACGCGGGCGGCGTGAGCCGCTCGAGCGCTCACTCGTCACACCGACGGCGTGAACCGGACCATCCTCGATGACCCACTAGACGCACGAGGAGGACCATTCAGGAACTGCTCGTGGACTTCATCACCTCATTGGACGGCTACGGGGCCCCGGAGGGCTGGCCCGGATGGCGGGGGACTGGAAGGACCCGAGTATCTCGCCTGGCTCGACCGGCAGCCGGACGCAGCGAGACCTCCGCCCCGATCTGAAGGCAAGGCCGGGCAGGAAACGCTGAGCCTTTCGGACTCCACGATCTCTCCCTGTTTTCTCCACGCGGAGGCGGACGGGAATCGAACCCGCCAGGGAGCTTGCGCCCCCTCGAACGGTTTTGAAGACCGCGGGGCCCACCAGGAACCCTGACGCCTCCGCCGCCAGGCTACCGGGTGAGTGACCCCGGTAGGGTAGGGTCGGCTAGTCCAACTCAGACTAGGAGCGATGTGCGATGGCGACGAAGGTGGAGGTCGTGGTGCTCGGCTTGCTGGCCGAGGACCCGATGCACGGGTACGACCTGATCGAACGGTTCCGGGAGCGCAGCATGGGGTTCTGGACCGAGCTCAGCAGGGCATCGGTGTACCAGGTGCTGAAGCGCCTCGAGCGCGACGGAGCGGTCGCCGGCAAGGCCCAGGAAGGCCGTGAGGGGCCGGACCGGCGCGTCTTCCGCATCACGAAGCGCGGGCGCGATCACCTGGCAGCGGGCGTGGCGCAGATGGCGGGGGAGCTCGTGCCGTTCGACTCGTCGGCGGGGGTCGCGCTCGGCTTCGGGCACGTGGTGCCGGTCGCGGTGGCCCGGGAAGCCGCCGACGCTCGCGAGCGGGCGGTCAGCGATCTGCTGGAGGCGGTGCGGACCGAGCTCGGGCGCACAGCCTCGGATCGCGATACCGGCCGGGTGATGTCGATCGCGATGCTGCATCACCAGGAAGCGATGGCCGAGGCGGAGCTGGCGTGGCTCGGTTCCTACCGCGCGGCGATCGGCAAGGGTCGCCGCTGAGCCGGTCAGCGGTCTTCGGGTCAAGTCGGTGACCGAACGTACGATGGGAACCACGATGCAAGCTGCATTCTTCGACCTCGACAAGACGATCATCTCCCGGTCGTCATCGCTCGCGCTGTCGCGCCCGCTCTACCGGGCAGGCATGGTCTCGCGCTCGCAGCTGTTGCGCGGCGCGTACGCCCAGCTCGTCTACCTGCTCGTGGGGGCCGACGAGGACAAGATGGAGCGCCTCAAGGAAGGCATGCTCTCGCTCACGAAGGGCTGGAGCCAGGGCCAGGTCGAGACACTCGTGCGCGAGGTCATCTTCGACGTGATCGATCCGTACGTGTATCAAGAGGCCCTCGACCTCATGGCGTTGCACCGGAGCGAAGGCCGGCGGATCTACGTCGTGTCGAGTTCACCCGAGGAGGTCGTGCGCCCACTCAGCCAGCACTTCGGGGCGAGCGGCGTCGTCGCCACGCGAGCTGAGATCGACAGCGATGGCAGGTACACGGGAGCGCTCGCGTTCTACGCCTACGGCGAGCAGAAGGCCGAGGCGATCGAGGGGCTCGCCGAACGCATCGGCATCGACCTCGACGGCTCGTACGCCTACAGCGACTCGATCACCGACCTGCCGATGCTCTCGGTGGTCGGGCACCCGGTGGCGGTGAATCCCGATCGAGACCTTCGCCGCGAAGCGGAAGAGCGCGGGTGGCAGGTGCGAGACTTCCGGCGACCGGTTCGATTGCGCACTCGCATCGCGAAGGCCGTGCCTCCCCCGAAGCCGTCGATCGCGGCAGCCGTGGGGGCGGCAGCGGTAGCGCTCGTGTTGGTCTGGGTGGTGCTGCGATCGCGCACGCACCGCAGCGAGAGTTGATCGGCGTTTGCGCCGTTCCTTCGAGCGGGTGTAGCGTCATGACGGGTGCCGAGAGGTACCCGCGAGGGGAGCAGAACCCACGCGCGAGTCATGCCGCGGGAGGCATGCTCAGGCCCCGGGGGCTTCGCCGCCGGCGCCCGAGCACGTGCGGACGAGACGCTTGATACCTGCTCCCCTCGCGCTATGCGCGGGGTCACCGGGTCTGGCGGGGTCTGGCGCCCAGGTGGTCACCCCGAGGCGGCGGGGTGCTCGAGCAGATCGGCCAAGCGCTCCGCGCGGATCGCAGCCTGGAGCGGGCGCGCTGCACCCACATCACGAGCGATCACGGCGAGCTCCCGCTCGACCGAAGGTGCGAGCATGCCGGTGCGGTCGTTCACGAGCGGATCGAGGCGAGCGACGGCTCGGTCGAGTCGCTCGATCGCCATCGCGAGCGGACCCTTACGCCGGGTGCGGTAGTCGTCGAGCGAGATGACCTGTGCCATGCATCGAACCTTAGCCCGAGGGTGTGACACGCCTGGGAGGCCGGGAATGACCTGCCGCCACGGGACGAGAGCGATGACTATCCGGGTGCGTCGATCCAGTCCAGGCGCTCCTCCACCTTGGTGATCGCGAACACGCGTTGCACATTCGGATCGCCGCGAACGAACGACCCCGGGCCACGTCTGGTTCGGATTCCGCCGCTAGGCGTGGCTCACGGATTGGCGCTCGACCTCTATGAGATCCGCCATCGCTGACCACACCTTCTGGTCATCGGGGTGATCCGCCAACCACTCACGCGCGTCGAAGATCGCCGTCGACGTGTCATTCGGGGTCGTGGCGTCGAGTATCTCCGTGAGCACCTGTGCTCGGTCCATGATGGGTACTTTGCCGAGCAGGGGGCTCTCGAAACTCGGCGAACCGGATCGCAACAATCTCGCAACTCATCATGAGCACATCCGCGGCGATCAGGCGGCCCGGACGCTCGTGACGGGGGCAAGACGTTCGTGCACCTGGAACCATGACGCGCCTGCGTCGGCGGAGCCGAAGACATCGCCGCTCGTGGCGCCGAAGTAGAGCTCGAGTGCGGAACCCTCGCCGGCGGCGCCGAACGCCTGGCGTAGCACGGTCAGGTAGGCCTCGCTCTCCGGCAGGCCCTCGCCGTGAGCGCTCCACGTCGAGCCGGCATCCCTCGTCTCGTACACACGCACCTGAGCGTCGGGAGTCACACGATCCTCGGCTCCGACCAGCGGGATCACGTACGCGTTGTCGGCGTCGGCCGGATCGACCACGAGTGGGAATCCGAAGCCACTCGGCAGTCCCGCCCTGGATCTCGTTCCAGCTCGACCCCTCGTCGTCGCTCCGGTAGACGTTGCCGTGGAACTGCATGAACAGCCGCTCTGGCCGCGTCGGCGCCCGGTGCATGTTGTGCACGCAGAGCGCGTTCGTGCCTTCGCGGGCTTCCTCGGGCATGTATTCGGGCACCATGCCCGTGAACCCCGAGCGCCAGGACTGCCCGGCGTCGTCGGTGATCCACACGCCGGCTGCGCTCACGCCGACGGCGAGCCGTTGGGGGTCACCCGGCCATGGACAGATGGAGTGCAGCGCGAGCCCACCGGCGCCGGGTTGCCAGTCGCCGGCTTGGTGCTCCTTCCAGAGGGGCTCGTTGAGCGACCACGACTCACCGTCGTCGGTCGAGATGAACAGCGCGGCGGGCGCGACGCCGGCGTAGAGCAGGCCGTCGGTCTCACCGGGTTCGATCATCCAGATCCGTTCGAGGGTCGCGTCGCCGCCCTCGGGGAAGGCGGGGCCGTTCGCCTGGATCCAGTCGCCGGTGGGATCGTCGGTGTACATGAGGCGCGGGCCGTAGAAGCCCGAGGTCTGGCTCGCGAAGTAGCGTCCGGTGCGCGGGTCGCGGATCGCGAACTCCACGACATCGCCCGCGAACGCGCGCGTCGCGATCTCGAACGGCTCGCCCGCGGAAGGGTCGCCCCGCAGCACGAACAGTCCCTTCTTGGTCCCGACCAACAGTTCGGTCATGCGTTCATCCTCCCGAGATCGAGGGGAGGACGTGCAATACGTCGGCGGATGCGACCGGCACGTCCTCCTTGATGCGTTCACCGTTCACGAACACGTTCACGTGCGCGCGGATCCGGCCGTGCTCGTCGAGGATCCACCCGACGATCGGCGGATGGCGCCGTTCCAGCTCGCGGAGCACCTCGCCGACGGTCTCGCCGGGAAGGTCATGCTCGGCCGTGCCCCCGGCACGTTGCGACAAGGGCGCTCGTAGTGTCACCACCGCCATGTCGTCGAGCCTACCTCGGGGAACCCACGGCCGTTGTGGTCGCCGGGTCAGACCGGCTTGCGAGCGAGGAAGCCCTCGGCGCCGACCTCTTCTTCGTCGTAGCCGGTGCCGACGGAGCGGGCGTCGACGAATCCCACCTCGGCGAGCAGCTCGAACCACGTTGCTCGCGGAAAGAGGCCGAGCATGTGCCGGTCGGTCGCGACGTGGGTCGAGCCGTCGGCCTCGCGCAGCAGATACGCGAACTCGTCGACGTACCAGGTGTCGGTGGGGTCGGGGTCTGTGCGCCATTGCAGGAAGCGAAGGGCGCGAGGATCGCTCGGGTCGGCCGAGTCATGGCCTCCGTGGTCGGTGCCGTCGGCGTACGTCTCCCGCACGTGATCGGGCTCGAACAGCGCGGCGCCGCCAGGACGAAGGTGCAGGAACGCGGTCTCGCACGCCGCTCGCAGGTCGGCTTCTGTCGTGAGGTAGCTGATCGCGTCGTGCGCGAAGACCGCGTCGAAGGTGCGCCCATCGAGGCGGAGCGTTCGCATGTCGCCCTCGATGTGCTCGCACTCTGGATTGATCGCGCGGCTCAGCGCCAACATCTCGGGGGAGAGGTCCGTCAGCGTGAGCGTGGCGCGCGCCTTCATGTGCGAGGCATTGTTCCCACCGCCGGAGCCCAGCTCCAGGATGGTTGCGGGCGCCTCTCCGATCGCCTCGGTCAGCACCGCGAGTGCGTGGGCCGCACCCGGCTCGTAGTCAGGGGGCGCGGTGAGCAGGTGGAACCACGGCGCCAGGTCGGTGTACAGATGCGGCTGCTCGTCCGGCAAGGAGCGTTCCCTTCCGATCCCTCTGATGAGCAAGGCTCATGAATCTAATGTACGAGGTGCATTCGGTCGATGCTTCACGCGTATGCTATCGCATGTGGATGCTGGGCAGCTCATCGTCGAGGCGAGGCGGCGCGCTGGCTTGACACAGGACGCCCTGGCGCGTCGCGCCGGCGTGTCGCAGTCACTCGTGGCGCGCATCGAGCGGGGCGATGTCGACGCGTCGTTCTCTCGAACGGTGCAGCTCGTGCGCGCGTGCGGGCTCGATCTCGAGATCCATGTCGTCCCCCTCGACGAGGATGCGTGGACGCTCGTCGAGCGCGGCGACGCGCTCACTCCCGACGAGCGCCTCGACCGCATGCTGGCCGGCATCGACCTGTTGCAGCAGGGTCGGGCGGCGCGAGGGGAGTCCGATGGCTGAGTTCCGCCCGCACGAGATCCTGGCGGTGCTCGACGCCCATGACGTGCGATACGTGCTGATCGGAGGGCTCGCCGCGGTGCTGCATGGAGCGCCGCACGTCACCACCGACGTCGACGTCGTTCCAGAGGAGGCCAAGCGAAACCTCGAGCGGCTCTCGGCCGCGCTCGAGGAGCTTGGCGCGCGCATCCGGGTCACCGGCGAACCCGATGGAGTTCCGTTCGACCACTCCGGGGAGTCGCTCGCCAGGTTGCGCAGCTGGAACCTGCAGACCGACCTCGGCGACCTCGACCTCACGTTCGAGCCGAGCGGCACGAGCGGCTACGACGATCTGACCCGCGACGCGGCCGATATGGACGTGCGAGGGCTCTCGGTGCCGGTGGCTTCGCTGGCGGACGTGATCAGATCGAAGGAAGCCGCCGGTCGTCCACGCGATCGAGCCGCCCTGCCGGCTTTGCGAGAGCTGCTCAGTCGCCGCCGCACCGCGCCTTGAGCCAGCCCGAGGCCATATCGTGGCGGTGGTCCGCGCCTAACTCCAGGTCGGGGTCGTTTCCAGGCGGGCGTTGTTCGAGACGTTCACCGCTCCGAGGCCGTCGGCTCGGATCCTGAAGATCTGGTTGTGGCCGGTGACCGTGCTCGCGTACACGAGCCTGGTGCCGTTCGGGGACCACGACGGGTGACTGTGCTTGCCCTGATCCCTCGTGAGGCGGCGGTGATCGGTGCCGTCGGCATCCATGAGCCAGACTTGGCGCCTTCCGCTACGGTCGTTCACGAACGCGATCGTCGCGCCATCGGGGGAGAAGGCGGGGGCGGTCGACCGCCCTGCACCGTCGGTGAGATTCGCGAGGCCACCGCCGCCGGCGTTCATGGTCCAGACGTTCGTCAGGCCGCCGCGGCTGCTGTCGAACGCGATCTGGGCGCCGTCGGGTGACCATGCCGGCGACGTGTCGCGCGCAGCGTTGTTCGAGAGGTTCGTCTCGTTCGTGCCGTCGGCATCCATGACGAAGATCTCGGCGTCACCGGTGCGGGTCGAGGTGAAGGCGATCTGCGTGCCGTCGGGTGACCAGGCGGGCCGGGAGTCGGCTCCGGCCGCGTTCGTCAGGCGCTCACGGTTCGTGCCGTCGGCATCCATGACGAAGATCTCGGGATCGCCGGTGCGTGTGCTCATGAAGGCGATGCGCGTGCAATCGGGCGACCACGCGGGATCGCGGTCGGCGGTTCCGCCGGTCGTGAGCCGCACGCGGTCGGTGCCCGCAGGCGTCATGGTGAACAGGTCGGCGTTGCCGTTGCCGCTCGAGGCGTAGGTGATGCGGCCGCACTGAGAGGGTGGCGGGGCATCGGCGGTGAAGGTGGCCGTCACCGATCGGGATCCGTTCATCGTGACCTGGCAGGTGCCGGTGCCCGAGCAGCTTCCGGACCATCCGGTGAATGTCGAACCCGCGTCGGCTGCGGCGGTCAGGGTGACCGCGGTGCCGTTGGGGAAGTCCGCCTGGCAATCGCTCGTGCAGTCGACCCCGCCCGGCGTGCTCGTCACGCGGCCACCGCCATCGCCGGCGAGCGAGACGGTCAGGGTCTCGGTCGTCGTCGGTGTGCCCGAGAAGCGGGCGACGTACGCCTGTGTCGAGGCGCCGACGAGGTTCCACTCGGTGCCGTCGAAGGCATACGCGCCGCCGACTTTGGTGAACTCGCCGCCGACGTAAAGGTGGCCCCGCCCCGAGTCGGGTTCGATCGCCCAGACGCCGTTGTACTTGCAGCAGATGCCTGGGTTCCAGGGGTTCGCGCTCGTGATGGCCCGGCCGTCGGCAGGGTTGAGTGCGACGAGCCGAGGAAGGCGCAGGCAGCTCGTGTTCGGGTTGCCGTTGCTCCCGCAGAGCTGCCCGCTGGTCTGCGCGACGTACTCGAAATGTCCCCCGGCGTACAAGACGTCGTCGAACCAGCCCACCACCTGGGACGAGCCGGAGGTGTCGGTCTTCCAGAGTTGGTCGGCGTTGCCCAGGTCGAACGCCCCGGTGAAGTCGGAGCCGCCGGCCGCGAGGAACACCGCCGGTTCGCCCGTGCCCGGATGGGTCTCGATCAACAGGCTGATGCCGAAGGATCCGCTCGCCGCAGTCAGGTTCTCGGGCGTCCAGTCGAGCACCGCGCCGGTGTTCGCATCGACCTTGATCACAGCCTTGGCCGGCTTGGTGGTGCCGCCCTGCACCGTGCTGTCGCATTGGCAGGCGGCGACGATCGTGGAACCAGCCAGCTCCATGTCGCGGACCTGCGGCGGGGTGTTGTGCGCGCGCAGTGAGAGATCGGTCTGCATCTGGGGTGGGTCGAAACCGGGCGTCGGCGTCTCGTCGAGCTGGAAGCTGAGCAGGCTCGACGTGCCGACGTAGATCGTGCTCGCGGTCGGCAGCACGCTCCTCACGATCGAGGTGCCTGGAGAGAAGGAGGCGACCGAGCCGTCGGTGGGGTCGATGGCCGCGATATTGCGCCGCACCACGCCACCAACGTGATCGAACGCGCCGCCGATGTAGAGCAGCCCGTCGGGTCCGAGCGCCAGGTCGTAGACGACCGCAACGCCGGGGCTCCGCGTGATCTCGGGGATCGTGATCGAAAGGTCCGGCGCGCCGGTGACGGCATCGAAGACCGCCAGGTTGGACACGGCGCGCGCGGGGGTGCCGTTGGGGTTGCGCATCTGTGTGAATGAGCCGCCGACCCACACGCGATCGCCCACGACCTCGATCGTGCGGACCAATCCGTCGAGCATGCCGACGTCGTCGGATTCCGTGGCGGGCACCGCGGCCGACGCCTGAGTTGCGGGCAACAGCGTGAGCATCGAGGCGAGGAGCGCAAGTGCAGTGACTCTGGCCGAGATGCGTGCGCGGCGGGCAGACATGAAGGCAGATCCTTCCGGGGGGTCGGAGTGGTCCGTCTGGGTCCTGAGGTCGCACGAGGGTCGCACGTACGGGGGTTTCGCAGCAACGGACGGAAGTCGTAGCCTCCCAGGCCGTTGGTCCTATGTCTCCCCGTACTCGACCAGGGGTCCACCCCCTATTCGACCAGGGGTCCACCCCCGTATTCGAAATGCATGCCGTCGGGGATCAAGAAGTCTCCGCCCCAGTTGAATCCGAGGCGTTCGAAGATCGCCACGATGCGTGGATCCATCGTCGGCCGTGCCCCGAAGGCGTTCTCGGGGGCGTTGATGTCGACCGCCGCTCCGTACGCATGGAACGACGGTGGGTTCGTGGGGCTTCGGGCCACGGTTCGGGCGTTGAAGCACCCCGCCGACGAATGGATCGCCGAGCTCAAGCCTCGCTCGCGCACCTCGTCGATCGCGCGTATCAGGTCGCGCATGAACTCCCGGTGGCACGTGAGCGTGCCGAGCAACGGCACTCGGCGGGTGACGAGGTTCGCCTCGACCCACGCGGGCGCCAGGGTGAAGAATGCCGGGTTCGCGGGGTCGCGTGCCGCCGCGAATTCCCCGAATCGCTGCTTCAGCACGATCGGCGGGTTCACCCCGTTGGCCACGCGCATATAGGGACTCGTACCCGGCGCCTCGACCCGGAGCAGCTCCGAAGGGGGCAGGAGCCGGCGGATCATGCGTCGGAACGCGGCGAGGTCGCGCCGGCTCTCGCCGCCCGCCGGGTGCGCCGACGCCGGGTACGCCCAGAGATGGCGGTCGTCGACGATGCCGAGCCGGCCGCCCACCTCGCGCGAGACGAGCAGCTCGGCCCATCCGATCAGCTCATCGGGCACCACGGCACCCACGCGTACGGAGCGATGACCGAACTCGAGCGTCCCGCCGACACCGAGGCGGCGGATCGATGCGCTGCGGATGCCGATCACGGCGCTTCCTCGTTCCAGGGCATCGACGACATGGCCGCGGACGCTCTTGGGCAGAAAGGGCGCCACCTCGGCCGGCGCGACGGCGAACCCGTCGAGCGGGTGCTCGTACGGGGACGGCGGGTCGTCGACCACCTCGCCCTTCGCGTCGAGCGAGCGCGTGAGCCACACCGTGTCACCGGCGAAGACGACGGCCTCGGCGAGGCCGTCGAGCGAGCCGACCTCCCGGCGGAACCCGAGCGGCAGGCCGCCGGGCGTCCACGCGAGGAAGTACGGCGGCGGTTCGACGGCCGCGGCCTCGGGCGCAGCGGGTGCGGCGGCTTCCACGGGTGTTTCGGCTACCGGGGCGACGGTTGCCGGCGCGGGCGTGGCGGTCGTGATCGGCTGCGGTTCCCGGTGGTACTCGAAGTGGTTGCCGTCGGGAACGATGTACCGTCCGCCCCACGCGAATCCCCACCGTTCCATGACCTCGACGAGGGCGGGGTCCTGGTGGGGGGTCACGCCGTAGTAGTTGCCGGCGATGTTCAGGTCGACCGCGATGCCCCACGAATGATGCGAGAGCATGGCCGAGGGGTCGCGGTTGATGAAGCGCGGGGCGAAGCACCCGTCGTAGGTCTCGATCGTCGAGCCCAGCCCCCGCTCGCGCAGCTCGCGCATCGCGCCTCGCAGCGCTCCCACGATCGAACGGTGGCAGGTGACGCGCCCGAGCAGCGGCAGGCGCGTCGTCACGAGGTGCTCGGCGACCCAGCGGGGCTCGAGGTCGAGGTAGCCGGGACGACCTGGTTCGGGCCTGGCCGCGAACTCACCGAAGAGCACCTTGGTCTGCGCGGTCGAGAGCACGGCGTCACCCGGTCGCAGCAGCGGCGTCTCGCTCGAGGTGCGCACCTGCACCCGCGCGATCGCACCGAGCCGCGGGGGCAGCAGGGGTCGCAGCAGCGGCCGCAGGCTTCCCGAACGCATCGCGTAGCCGTTGGCGGGCCGCAGCAAGAGGTAGCGGTCCGAACGCACCCCGATGGCCCGCCCGGTCTCGCGCGAGACCATCAGCTCGGCACCCCCGATCGCCTCGTCGGGAAGCACCGCAGCCACGCGCACCGTGTGTCCGCCGACGAACCCGAGCACCGCGCCCGGCCCCAGGCCGCGCAACGAGGCCGAGGTCGCGCTCAACACGCCTTGGCCCGACCCGATCGGCCCCGCCAACCGCCGGTCGTGACGCGAGAGGAACGTGCCGAACGACGCGGGGTCGACGGCGATCGTGTCGATCGGAAGGCGGTACGGCGCTCGCGTGCGATCGACGACCGCGCCCGAGGCACTCCACGAGCGGGCGAGCCACGCGTGATCCTCGGCGACGGTCGCGACCGGTCCGGTCTCGTCGAGCGCACGCACGGCGTCGTCGAATCCGGCGGGGAGGCCGCGCGGGACCCACGCGAGGAAGGTCTGCGCTTCACCGAGCGGCCGCATGCGCGACACCTCCTCGTCGCGCACGGGCGCCGCGCCTCCCTGGATCGCGACGGTCACGACCGCGCCGATCACGAGGCCGGCGAGGGTCGCGACGAGCGGGCGCACGACGCGGTTCAGGGAAGCGGCCTTCCCTGCACCGGGATGGAGCTTGCGATCTCGAACAGGTCGAGCCTCGGCAGGTTGGTCTCGAGCAGCAGGCTCGTGTCGTCGCCGACGATCGCGATGCGCCGCCCGTGCGACGCGGTGGCTTCCCTGTAGTAGCCGATCCCGCCGCCCGCCAGCACGACCCTCGTGGCGCCTGGGGCGACGAGCTCCGCGTGCGATCCGGAACGCTCGCCGACCCGCAGGTAATCGAGACCGTCGGCGTAGACCAGCAGTGAGCTCGGGAAGCCGGCGTCGATCGGCGGAGCGATCGACGTCTCGAGCTCGAGGTCTCCGGTGAACGTCGGGGTCGCCAGGCGATACCCCACCAGGTCGGCGAGCTCGCCCACCGACATCGCAGCCGGCGTCGCGCCCGGGATCTCGAACCGGGAAGCGTCTGGCGCATCGGTCGTGACATGGGTCGCCACCACGTCGAGGATCGCCACCGTCGGGTCTTCGACCGGCCGGCCGAACCGCAGCTCCCAGGCTCGCCGCCGCTCACTCGCAGCGGGGTAGACGGTGATGCGCCGCGGCACCCACAGGCCGGCGTCGAGCAGCACCTCGACCCGATCGCCCGGGAAGAACGGCCGCCACGAGCTTCCCGTTCCGGCTCCCGCGAGGTCATCGAGCCACAGGAACGGGAACATCGCGTGGGCCCGTGCGAACCTGAGCTGGAGCCGGACGACCTCGTGACCGTCGATGCGTTGTGTGCCCAGCACGTCGACGCCCTGGGCCGACGCGAACGTCGCCACCGGCACCATCAGGTCGGTGGGAGTCGAGCCTGCGGTGAGCGTGGTGAGCGTCGGCGGGCAGACCCCGGCGCCGAGACCGGCAGGGCAGCCCGTCGGTCCTGATCGCAGCGTCGACGTCGCGTCCTGGATGTATGTGAGGTCGCTCGACGTCAACGACGTCGCCGCTGGGTACAGCGTGCGATCGACGACATCGAGACGGAAGCGTTGAGGCGCCAGGAAGGCCATATGTACGTCGAGGTGGCGCTCGGGCACCTCGGGAGAGAATCCTCGTTCCACGACGCTGAAGGTGCCCTCGAACGATTCGAGCGCCGGCGAAGCGCCACGCACGCCCATCACGACGGCGTTCGCCGAGATCGAATCGCGATCGGTCGCCCTGAAGGGCCCGCCGACGAGCACGCTCCCGATGATCGCGCCTGCGACGAGCGCGGCGGCGACCGGCAGGGCCCGCTGCCAACGGGGCACAGCGCGCCCGCGCGACGGTGAGTGCGGCGGCGTGAGCGTCTCGAGCTTCCCGACGATGCGCGAGACGAGGTCGGGCACGGGCTCGGCCGGACCGATGCGCACCGCGGCCCGGACGCGCTCGGCGTTCGACGCGAACTCCCGGCACCGCGCACATCCGGCGACGTGGTCGTCGAGATCTCCGGATGCGTGTCGATCGGCCGGCTCCCCGTCCATGCGGGCCGAGATCGCGAGCTGCACGTGGTCGCAGATCATCGCGCCCCCTCCTCGCCCGGCTCATGATCCGCCGGTTCGCCCCGCTCGTCGTCCGCGATCGCGGCGCACAGCGCCTTCCGCGCCCGGAACATGCGGCTCTTCACCGTGCCCACCGCGATGCCCAGCACGTCGGAGGCTTCCTGGTAGTTGAGCCCGAAGACCTCCACCAGCAGGAACGCCTCTCGATGCTCGGTCGAGATCGAGCGCAGCGCCTCGTCGAGCTCCACGTGGGCGGCGGCGTCGCCGACCGAGCCTTCCATCTCCCGGTCCTGCTCATGCAGCAGGGGGAAGCGTCGCCTGCGCAGCGAATCCATCGCGCAGTTGCGCGTGATGCTGAACAGCCACGACCCGAACTTGCGATCGCCGCGGAACCCATCGATGAACCGGAAGGCCCGAAGGAAGGCATCCTGGGTGACGTCGTCGGCGAGGTCACGATCGCGCGTCAGATGCCAGGCGAACCGGTACACATCGGCCTGGAACTCGCGCACGAGTTGCTCGAACGCGGCCAGCTCGCCGCGACGGGCTCGTTCCAGCGTGCGGGGGTCGGCGTCACGCACCCGTGTCCTCTTCGGCTCGTCGAGCGACCGTTCGCTCACCCAAGCCTAGGCCTCAACATCGCTACTCCGCCAGGGCCGAAGCGGCCGGAAGCGGATCGAGCTGCACGATCGGCTCCAGCACGGGCGTCGGAACGGTCGCGCTCGCCTCGCCCGTGGACAGGTCGAACAGGGCGATGCCTCCGGTGCCCGCCACATAGAGCGCAGCGCCGTCGAGCGAGAGTCCGAGTCCCGAGACGGGAACCGGCGACGGCCATCGGTCGGCCAGCGTCAGGCCCTCGATGTCGATCGCCGAGACCGCTCCCGGCGAGGTTCCCGATGCCACGAACAACGTGGTGCCGTCGCGGCTCACGGCGACGCTCGTTCGCACACTCGACTCGGGGTCGGTTGCGGTGCCTGACATCTCCACCTCGCCCGTGCGCGCGATATCGAGCGTGCGTGTGTTCATGACGGCGACCGCTCCCTCGCGTGAGTCGACGATGTAGAGCCACTTGCCGTCGGGTGAGGGCGCAAGGGCCTGGTCGCGCGCCGCGCCGCCCCACATCTCCTCGGGCACGCCCGCGCAGTAGGCCCAACCCTTCCGCAGGTTCAGCACGTGCACGAACGTCTCCTCGGGCCAGTCGTACGAGGAGCCGCCGGCCTGCTCGTAGCCTTGCGCGTAGGCCCCTGCCTCGTTGGAGTAGAGCGTGTACATCTGCGATGTCTGTGGGTCGTAGACCTGGCCGAGCCGTACACCGGGCATGCGTTCGGGCGGGGACTTGAACCGGCCTTTCACCGGTCGCACCTCACCGGTCGCGGTGTCGAGCACCGTGACGCGGTAGACGGCCGGCGCCTCGGCCGGCAGGTACTGGATCAGGAATAGCCGCTCGTCGTCGATCGAGAACGCCTCTGGCTCGAAGTTCCCCTCGAGTCGGAACCGAGCCGGGGGAGTCTCTCCGCTCGGGTCCGCCACGACGATCGGGGTCCATGCGCGCGGAACGGGCACGCCGGGCGACGATCCGCTCGGCGCACCGGGCGCCGGCTGCACCAGGGCGAGCGCGGTGCCCGAGACCGAGGCGACCGCGAGCTCGAGGTCACCGCGGAGGCGTGTCGAGGTCGTGGTCGCGCCGGTGCGTGCGGCGAGCGTCGAGACGACGGTATGACCGTTCACGGCTGAGGCCCGGAACATCGTGTCACCGCCGGGGGTCGACACGGTGCCGGGGCCGCCGGCAAGCAGCGCCCCCGATGTTCCGTCGATCGCGATGTCGCCCGCCTCGGTCGAAGCGAGGAGCACCGGCATGTCGGTGGCGATGTCCTGCGCCGACCCGTCCTGGTTGGCGGGAGCGTCGGTCGCCTGGGGGCCGGAGGTGCACGCGGCGAGCACGATCGTCGTCGTGACCGCGGCGACGAGCCTGGGGGCGAGCCCGGAGCGGAGTCTTGAGCTGGTGCGCATCTGTGGTTCCCCTCTCGATGACGGCCGCGCCTTCTCGGCGCGCTACCTCATGTACCGCTCGAGCGGCTGTTCGGTTCCATCGATGAGGCTTCAGGGAACCGAGAGGGCCCGGCGGCGGTCTGCTGGTCGACCGTTGGAGCGAGGGAGGGCGTCATGCGAGCACGGACGGCGATCGTGGTGATCACGGCGTTGGCGACGATCGGCCTCACGCCATCGGTCGCCTCGGCCAACGGTGGGGCATACATCGAGTTCAAAGGCACGCACCACCTTCCCGGCGAGGTGGTGACCGGCGAGCTGTACGTGACGATCCCCGCGAAGCGGCTCGATCTGCTCGACCGCGGACCGTTCTATGCATACCTGCTTCCCGGAAACGACTTCATCGAAGCAGGGCGTCCGCTTCCCGCGGGGGCGATCCGCGTCGGCACGTTCGCCGTCGAGAAGGCCGCGACCGACGCAGAGCTCACGGTTTCGTTCACCGTTCCCGACGTCGCCGGCGACTACTACAACGTGGGGCTCTGCAACGATCCGTGCACCCTGACGGGGTTCGGCGAATCGGTCAGCGGATCCGTCTCGATCGTGGCGACCGCCCGCGAAGCGAAGCTGCTCACCGACAATAGCAAGCTCCATTCCCAGCTGTACGACGCGAAACGTGATCTTCGCAAGATGGAGAAGTCCGGCCAAGCCGCCTCGGACGAGCTCGCTCAGGGCGAGGCGGTACGACAGGCGCTCACGGTGCAGGTGCAGACCCTCGAGACCGATCTCGTAGCGGCCCAGGCAGCCGCCGAGGAAGCCGCCGGTCGTCCGCTCATCGATCCGTGGGCGGCAGCGGCGATCGCCGTAGCGCTGCTGGCAGCGGCGTGGGCTCTCGCCTGGCGCCGTCGCTCGTCCGGCGTTGCGGAGGGTGAACCGGTGCCCGAAGGCGCCTGAGTCCGGGTTGCGCTCCCGCCGCCGGCGCGCCAGGCTTGACCCCTTACCGATCGGGGGAGAGCTGCCATGACCGACGACGGGTTCGCCTACACGGGGGTGCACGCATTCGTGTTCATCGATTCGGTGGACCCGGGCACGAACATCCGCGACGTGATCGATGCGTTGAGGTCGTTCGGACCGCCTCCGGATGGACCGGTGTACTTCGCCTCCGAGATGGTCGGCAGCTACCTCGGATTCGCGCATGTACGCACGGAGACGCTCGCCGAGCTCCAGGATGTGATCGCCGGCGAGCTCTGGGCACGAGGAGCGCACTCGGCACACTGCGTGGAAGCGGCCGTCGCGCACGTCGGCCCGTTGCTGGTGGGCGTCAAACGCGGCACGCCCGAGGTGATCGCGCTCGTCCGCGTGCGGACGAACCCAGGGGCGCTCGATGAGGTCCTGCAGGCGATGGCCGACGAAGAAGGACCTCTTCGCAACACGTTCAAGGGCGCGTCCGTGACCTTCGGCGACTTCGACATCTTGCTCCAGCTCGGCGCCGATTCGTTCGAGGCTGTGGCCTCTGATGTCTACGGCCCGCTGCAAGACATCGACGGTATCGTCTCGACCGATTCTGCCTTCACCGACGCGCGCCGCTACGAGGACTGAGCTGCGCCCAGCTGCTCGAGTCGATCCACCGCTCGGCGCTCGCCGACGACATGTCCCTTGGCCGCATAGATCTGTCGAGCCGCGTCGGCGTGCTCGATCGCCTCGCTCCACGAGCCGATCGTGGCGTACACGTCTGCCATGGCAGCCATGGAGTCGGCACGCAGCATGGTGAAGTCCGAGGCATCGAGGCGCTCGGAGGCCTCGGCGACGAGCCGCATCGCGCCGTCGGCATCGCCCAGGGACGATCGCGCCCTGGCGCTCGCTGTGCGCCACCCGACCTGTGCTTCCACGTCGAAATCGGCCGCGAGCCCCGCCGCGACCGCTGCCATGCTCTCCGCTTCGGAGTGGCGGCCGAGCCGCGCGAGCACGTCGGCGAGGTCCACTGCGACGAGCCCGCCGTTCGCGGCGTCGTCCATCGCTCGGAATCGGTCGTACGACGATCGCAGCGCTCGTTCCGCTCCGTCGAGATCGCCGCGCGTGTCGGCGACGATCGCCCTCACCGCTTCGGCAGCGGCCAGATCGACCCGCGCCCCGAGCTCGTCGAGCTCCGCGGCCGCCTCCTCGACGAGGTCGCGCGCCTCATCGTGCCTCGCGAGATACGACAGCATCTCGGCCTCGCCGAGCCGCACGCTGGCGTCGGCCGAAGCGCTCAGCTGGCCGCTTTCCCTCATCGCGAGGAGCTCGATCAGCGCCTCGGGCAACGGAGCCGGTCCACGAAGCAACGCGATGATCACGTACGAGGTCGCGCGGCCCACCAGACGAGCATTCCCGAAGGCGACGGCTTCGTCGCGCGACCGTCTGGCCCAGCGCTCGAACCCTGCCGCGTCGCCTTTGATCCAGGCGACCGTGGCGAGCTGATAGTGGCATTCCGCGACGCCCTCCGCATCGCCGAGGGCGTCGAGCGAGTCGGCTTGCGACGTCAGGTCGTCGATCGTGTCCTGGATCGGCACCGCGCTCGGATCCCGAACCAACGCGAGGCTGGTGCCGAGGTGCTCGAAGCGGGTCCGTATGCGGTCATCGCCGGCCGCGATCGCGTCGGCCAGTCCTGCCTCGAGGGTCCCCTCGTACCCTGCGCTGTCCGCGGCGTCGCCCAGGGCATGGCACAGGCGGAGTCGGATCGCTGCTCGCACGCCGGGTTCCCGCGCCAATGATGCTGCGCGGTGGAGCGATCGTGTCGCTGGCCTGGGGTCTCCGCGTTCCACGGCCCGGCTTCCTGCGGCGCTCAGCCGCTGTGCGGCGCGGTCGGCGAGCGTGAGCGTGGTCTCATCGTGGAAGCCCAGTTCCGATCTGTAGTCGTGGGCTTGCGCGAGGTGGAAGCCGATCACCTCGTCCAGCTCTTCGGGCCGTTCCGGGAACGCCCCCTCGAGGTGATCGGCGAAGCGCGCATGCAGCTCGGCTCGGCGGGTCTTGGGCAGCGAGTCGTATGCGGCGTCACGGAGCAGCTGATGACGGAACTCGAAGGCTTCGTCCTTGGCACCGTGTCGCGCGGGCGCGACCAGAAGGTCGCCCTCGAGCAACCGGTCGAGCGTGTCGTCCAGATCCTGCAGCTCATCGCTGAGTGATGCCAGCTCGTCGGACCGGAACGCCTTGCCGATCACCGACGCGTGTACGAGTGCCTCTCGCTGCTCGGGGGGCAACCGGTGCAGGCGGGCGGTGAGCAGGCCGCTCAGCGTGGGGGGTGTCGATGATTCCTCGGTGACATCGGCGGGCACCAGCCACCGGCCGTCTCGCTCGACGATCATCCCGTCGTCGACCAGCATCGCGACGTACTCCTCGAGGAAGAGCGGGTTGCCGCCACCCGCCAGAGCGAGTCGCGAGGCCGCCGCGTCGTCGAGGGCCGCACCGGAGGCCACTTGCCGCACGAGCTGTGAGCCCTCTTCGTCGGTGAGCGGCTCGAGCGAGATCGTCACGGCGTTCGCTGCGCCTCCTGCCCAATCGGGTCGGAGGTCGAGCAGCTCCGGGCGGGCGATCACGACGACGAGCTCGGAGATGCCCCGGCCTCGCTCGACCGAGCTGCGTGACGAGGTCGAGGAACGTCGGCTCAGCCCACTGCAGGTCGTCGAAGATCAAGACGAGCGGGCGCTCTTCGGCCAAGAGCTCGAAGAATCGGCGGATCGCCCAGAGTGTCTCGTCGGGCGCAGCAGTCGTGCCGCCGAGCCCTATCGACTCGCTCACCCGGGCAGCGACCGACGTCGCCTCACCCGGCACCATCGCGGCAACTTTGGCTTGAGCCCTCTCGGCGTCGTCGTCACGCTCGATGCCCGCGGCCGCAGAGACGGCCTCGCCCACGGGGAAGAACGTGATGCCCTCGCCATAGGGCAGGCATCGCCCACGCAACACACGCGGCTCCCCTTCGAGGCGAGAGATCGCCTCGTCGACCAGGCGGGTCTTGCCCATGCCGGGCTCGCCGAGGACCGTCGCGAGCTGGGTTCGCCGATCCCTGATCGCCCGCCGATACGCGAGCTCCAGCAGCGCGAGCTCGTGTTCCCTGCCGACGTGGGGCGTCCGACTTCCCGGATGTGGGTGGCCCTCGAGACCGAGGAGCCGGAAGCACTCGACGCGCCTCGCGAATCCTTTCAGCTCGAGCGCGCCGGTCGGCTCGGCTCGCACGAGTCCTCGCACGAGTCGATGCGTGACACCGGAGAGGAGGATCTCGCCGTCACCGGCCTCCGCTTGCAGGCGGGCCGCGAGGTTGGCCGGGCTGCCGAGCACGGCCGCGCCGCTTCCGGCGAGCACCTCACCGGTCGCGATCCCGGTGCGGACCTCGAGACGGGTCCTCCATCTTCCTTCGAGCTCGTCGTTCAGCGCGTCCAGCGCCGCATGCATCTCGTGGGCGGCGCGAACGGCCCGCGATGCGTCGTCCTCGTGCACCTCGGTGGCTCCGAACGCGGCAACGACCGCATCGCCGATGAACTTCTCCACCGTCCCGCCGTGGCGCTCGACGGCGATGCGCATCGTCTCGTAGTAGCGCGTCATCAGGCCGCCGAGAGATTCGGCGTCGAGACGCTCTCCGAGCGCCGTCGACCCCACGACATCGGTGAACACGATCGTGACGGGGCGGCGCGATCCTCGGTCGCCGGGGCCGGCCAGGGGGACCCCGCACGCAGGGCAGAAGCGGGCGTCGGCAGGCACCGCCGCGCCGCATGTTTGGCAGCTCGGTCTCCCTGACATGACTCCGAAATCTCCTCGTTGTCACCTGTTCGGCGTCGAGCATCGCACGAACCTCGTGACCTCGGTCACGTGCGAATCCCCCGGCCGCCGCTCTTCGCGTCCCCCGACCGCTTCTGAGAAATCGGCCGGCTCGGGGATCGACCGCGATCGGGATGAACCGGTAACGTTCGCATCCCCTCGGTGCGCCGGCCTCGGGCCGGACACCGTCTCTCCCTCGCACTTCCTCCGCGCAGCGTCTTGCTGTGCGGTGGTGCCTGCGCTGTGCTGGAGGGTCTCGTGCCGGAAGTCGCTCGTGTCGTGCTCGCCCTCGAGGCGAATGACGTCGCCGAGGAGGTCATGCATTTCCTCGACCGAAGCGGCGGCGCGCGCGTCGTCGGCACGGCTGCCGATGACAGGCAGCTCACCGAGGCGGTGCGCCAGCTCGAGCCCGATGCGGTCGTGGCGCATCCCTCGTTGATCGATCCGTCGGCCGTTCGAGGCCCTGCACTGCTTGCGCTCGATACCCGGGAATCGGTGTCGTCGCTACGGGCCGCGATCCGAGTGGGTGCTCGCGGCTTCTACCTATGGCCGGGCGAACGTGATGCGCTCGCGGGGGCGGCAGCGTCAACCGTTTCGAGGCCACACGTCGGTGAGAAGCGCGCGGTCGTCGTGGCGGTGCACGGCGCGCGCGGGGGTGTCGGATCCACGTTCGTCGCGACCCATCTGGCGCAGGCGTTCGCGCGTCGCGACCTCGACTGCGTGCTGCTCGACGCCGACCCCACCTACGGCGACGTCTCCGCCGCGATCGGCGTGCCCGACGACGACGTGCACACGATCGCCGACCTGCTTCCGCTCGTGCACGAGCTGACGGCCGTACATCTCGCCGACGCCCTGTGGGCGCACGCTGCCGGGTTCCGGACGTTGGCGGCGCCGCCTGCTGAGCGAGCGGGCGTCGTGTCGAGGAGCGATCTCGCATCGATCGTGCGAGTCGCGTCCGCCTCGTGCGACGTGGTGGTGATCTCGCTTCCGCGGGAGCTCGGTGAATTGACCACCTCGGGCCTCGAGGCCGCCGATCGAGTGCTCGAGGTGCTCTCGCTCGACGTGTTGTCGTTCCGAGCGGCGACGAGAGCGATCGAGGTCTTCGCACCGCTCGGACGCGACGGCCGCGTGGGGTTCGTGGTGAATCGCGCCACGCGGAGCGAGATCACACCGGGCGACGTCGAGCGTGTGTTCGGCGCCGTGCCGCTCGCGGTCGTGCCGGCAGACCGCGCCGTGCCCCGCGCCCAGGATCGAGGGCGGTTGGTGCCGCCGAAAGGCAAGGTCGGCCGCGCGTTCGCGAAGCTCGCCGAGCGAGTGCTCGACGGTGGTGAGGCAGCGTGAGCGCCGATCCGCTCGATTCGGTGCGGCGCCGGCTCCGTGAAGATCTGCGCCAGAGGGTCGACGCACGCGGGCTGGCAACCGCTCCGCGGACCCAGCGGCGCGTGCACGTGCGCGACGAGGCGCTCGCGTTGCTGCGGGCGAGTGGGGCCATCCTTCCCCAGCGCGAGCTCACGCGCATGGTCAACGAGGTGTCAGACGAGGTCGTCGGGTTCGGGCCGATCGAGTTCCTGTTGCAAGACCCCGAGGTCACGGAGGTCATGGTCAACGGGCCCGGCGACGTGTACGTGGAGCGAGGGGGGCGCATCGAGAGGGCGCCGGACGGTCTATTCGAGGGGGAGGAGGCTGTCCTGCATCTGATCGAACGCATCGTGGGACCATTGGGCCTACGGGTCGACGAATCATCGCCTTGGGCGGATGCGCGACTTCCGAACGGTTCGCGGGTCCATGCGATCGTGCGACCCCTCTCGCTCCGCGGTCCTGTCGTCACGATCCGCACGTTCTCCCGCGCGCCGCTCACCGCCGACGATCTGGTGGCGAGCGGCGCGATGGGCCCGCGCATGCTGGCGTTCTTGTCGGCGTGCGTGCGAGGTCGGGCGAACATGATCGTGAGCGGCGGGGCTGGAAGCGGCAAGACCACCCTGCTCGGCGTGCTGAGCGGGTTCATCCCCGACGGCGAACGGCTCATCACGATCGAGGACGCGGCGGAGCTGCGATTGGCCAAACCGCACGTGGTTTCGCTCGAGGCGCGTCCGGCCAACGTCGAAGGCAAGGGCCAGGTGACGGTGCGCGATCTCGTTCGCAATGCGCTGCGCATGCGGCCAGATCGCATCATCGTCGGCGAGGTCCGCGGCGGCGAGGCGCTCGACATGTTGCAGGCGATGAACACCGGCCACGAGGGCTCGCTGTCGACGGCGCACGCGAACTCGGCCCGGCACCTGCTTTGGCGCCTCGAGACGATGGCGATGATGTCCGACGTCGACCTGCCCGCGGCGCACATCCGTAGCCAGGTCGCGGCGGCCATCGACATCGTGGTGCACCTCGCACGCCTTCGCGGCGGGCGCAGGGTCGTTTGGGAGATCGCCGCGGTCGAAGGCACGCGGCGAGGGGAGCCGGTCGTGACACCAGTCTTCCGGTACCGGCCTCGCGCCGGCGCCGATGGGCACTTCGAGGCGACCGGCACCATGCCGGCGATCACGACCGCGCTGACCGACCGGGGAGAGGACGTCGCCGACTGGATGTTCGCGCCCGAGGACGACTCGTGAATGCGCTGGCGTTGACGCTGCTGGGCCTTGCCGCCTGGCTCGCGGAACGTGGGTCGCGAGCGGCGCGTCGCGGCGAACTCGAGCGTCGAGTTCCCGGTCCGGCGGCGGCGCGCTCGGGCGCCGGGCGCACGGTGCCGACGTGGATCGTCTGGTCGGTTGTTTCGGCAGGGGCGGGCTACGCGGTCTCAGGCGTCGTGCTCGGGGCCGCCGGGGCGCTGGCCGGGGCGATCGCGTGGCGCTGGCGCGAGCGTCGTCGGGTCCGTGCACTCGACACCGAACGCGACGAGCAGCTCGTCGACATGGTCACCTCGATCACGGCCGCCGTGCGCGCCGGCCAGTCGGTGCCCCAAGCGTTGTCGTTCGCAGCGGCCGAGACGCGCCTTCCGCTCCGCGCCTCGCTCGAACGCCTCGACACTGCCCTCGATCTCGGTGTTCCGATCGACGAGGCGATCGGGGCCTGGACGCGCGAGGTCGATACCGGCGACGCGCGCCTGCTCGCCGGGGTGCTCACCCTGCATCGGCGGAGTGGCGGCGACCTTCCTTCTGTGCTCGACGAGGTGATCGGCACGTTGCGAGAGCGTCGCGCAGCGGTCAGGGAGGTGCACGCGCTCACCGCGCAGGCGCGACTGTCGGGCACGATCCTCGGAGTCTTGCCCTTCGGCTTCTTCGCGTTCCTCTGGCTCACCTCGCGCAGCGAGATCGAAGGGGCGTTTCGCTCTTCCGCAGGCGTGATCGCGATCGGGCTCGGCTTGGTGCTCGAGGGCCTCGCCTTCGTGTGGATCCGCCACCTCTTGGAGGTGCGTTGACCATGAGCCTCGTTCTTGCTTCCCTGGTCGCGGTGGCCGTGGGCTGTGCGGCGGCCGGCGCGTTGCAGGTCGTGCGCGCGCCCGCGTTGGCGGCCACCGCGACCCGTGATCGGGGCCGGCGAACACGTCGGCCCCGGCCCCGGCGGCTCCTCGTCGGAAGTCGCTCGCGGGCCGGCAAGCGGCGCCGCGCCGCGGCCGACGCCGAGATCCCGCAGCTGCTCGACCTGCTCGCGGCCGGGTCGTCGGCGGGGCTCGCAGCACCGCTCGCCTTGCGTCGGGCCGCCGATGGGCTCACGGGCCCGCTCGCCGACGAGGTGCGCGCGACCGTGCGGGCGGTGGACCTCGGAGCCCGCTGGCGGGACGAGCTCGAGGCGCTCGCTGACCGGCTCGACCTGTCAGACCTGAGACGCACGGTCTCGGCGCTCACCCGCACCGAGTCCCTCGGCTCCTCGCTCGCCCAGGCCACCGCCGAGCTCGCCGCGTCGGTTCGTCAGGCGCGTCGCGCCGCCACCATGGAACGGGCCCGCACCGCCCCGGTCAAGATGCTCTTCCCCCTCGTGTTCCTCGTCCTCCCCGCGTTCCTCCTCCTCACGGTGGTGCCAGTGTTGCTGACCACCGTGCGGTCCATCGGTTGAACAAGGAGGTGCACGATGCAGGTGCTGAACACCCTGTGGTTCCACGCGTTGTGGTTCCTCACGCACGAGCTCGGTCGTGGGCTCGGGCGTGAGCTCCGCCGCGACGAGGGCCAGACCACGGCGGAGTACGCGCTCGTGATCCTGGCCGCCGCGGCCGTCGCGGTGGTGCTCATCGCGTGGGCGCGATCGTCGGGGCGGCTGCCCGCGTTCTTCGACCAGGTGATCGACCAGGTGATCGGTGATGCGGCGGCGGCATAGCCGTTGCTCGCATGGGGTCGGCGAGCGCGGCACCGCGGCGGTCGAGTTCGCACTCGTGTTGCCGATCGTGCTCGCGATCGTGCTCGCACTCGTGCAGGTCGGTCTTCTGGTGCGGGATCGACTGCTCGTCGAGTCGGCGGTGCGCTCCGGGGCGCGCACCGCCGCCGTCGAGCCGAGCGACGACGCCATCGCGACCGCCGTGCTGCGAGCCGCGCCCTCGCTCGACCCCGACGCGGTCTCGGTCTCGACCCTTCGGGCGGGCGTACGCGGTGACCCCGTGACCGTCACGGTCTCGTACGTGGCGCCCATCAGCGTGCCGTTCGTCGCGTGGCTCTTCCCCGCGGGAGTGGCGATGCGAGCCGAAGCCACCGACAGACAGGAATTCACGTGATCACCGTGCGCTCACAGCGTGGCTCGGTCTCGATCGTGGTGGCAGGGGTCGCCACCATCGCGCTCGTGTCGTCGCTCGGTCTCGCCGACGTCGGGAAGGCGCTCGTAGCTCGGGCGCGAGCGAGGGCTGCAGCCGATGCCGCCGCCCTCGCCGCGGCGCAAGAGCTCGCGTTGCCAGGCGAGCGCACGCCGGTCGAGCTCGCGTCCGACTACGCCGCGCGCAACGGGGCCGAACTCATCTCGTGCACGTGCGCACCTGTCTCCCTCGAGGCGATCGTCGAGGTCGCCGCGCCGGTCGGGCCGATGTTTCTCGCGAGCGACGGGCTCACGGTGCGCGCTCGGGCTCGAGCGGTCGTCGACCTACCCCTCGCGTGATGTCGAGATCGGATCTTGGGCGATACCTTCGAGATCAGCGTCCGTCCCGTCGACGGAAGGCAACGCCGACGCGTCAGTGTCGACGAGCGCGCGCAGCGATGGCGCACTCGAGACCACATGATCGATCACGCCATAGGCCTTCGCTTCCTCGGCGGTGAGGATGAAGTCGCGATCGGTGTCATCGCGGATCTTCTCCACCGGCTGGCCGCTGTGCTCGGCCAAGATCTCATCGGCACGCCGACGCATGCGGACGATCTCGCGAGCGTGGATCTCGAGGTCTGCCGACTGCCCTTCCATGCCGCCGTGAGGTTGGTGCAGCAGGACGCGTGAGTTCGGCAGGGCGAACCGCTTCCCGGGCGATCCCGTCGCCAGCAAGAATGCTCCTGCACTCGCCGCCTGCCCCACGCAGTAGGTCGCGACCGGCGTGCCCAGGAACTGCATCGTGTCGTGGATCGCGAACATCGCCGTCGACGACCCACCCGGGGAGTTGATGTACATCGCGATCTCCTTGGCAGGATCCTCGGATCGCAGGAACAGCAGCTGGGCCACGATCAGGTTGGCGACGCCGTCATCGATCGGCGTGCCGAGGAACACGATGCGCTCCCGCAGCAGCCGCGAGTAGATGTCGAAGACGCGCTCGCCGCGCTCCGAGGGTTCCACCACACTCGGTACCAGGGTCTCGCAACGGGGTCGACACGGTGAGCCTCCTTCGCGGTAGTATGCAACCTTGAGGTTGCCATCGTGACCGTACTCGAATTGATCACGCGTTGGCAATCGGAGGGTTGCCAACATCATCACGGCGCGAGGCAGCTGAAAGGAGAGCGGCATGCAGGGCGATCTTCGAGCGCGGTCTCGCATCGATCGATCCCTGACGATCCAGGCATCGGTCGATCAGCTCTGGCCGGCCGTATCGACGGCAGACGGTCTCGAGGCGTGGCTCGGCGGTGAGGTTGAGGTCGACCCTCGACCCGGTCGCCCGATCCTGGTCCGCTGGCCCGACCGATCGACCAGCCGAGGGCTCGTGGAACGGGTCGAGCTGAACAGGCGCTTCGTGTTCCGCTGGCGGCGCATCGTCGGTGCGGGGCTGACGCTGCACGTCGATGAGCCCACCCGTGTGGAGATCGTGCTGACGCCCAGAGGTGACAGCACCACCAGGGTCGATATCGCGGAGTCGCCCGCGCCCCTGCCCTCGAAGCCGGTATCGGTCACGACGAAACCAGTGACCGCGGCGGGAAAGCGAACGGCATGAGCGGTGATCGCGTCGATCGCGTCTTCTTCGCCCTCTCGGACCCGACCCGAAGGGCGGTGATCACGTGTTTGTCCGATGGTGGTCCGACGACGCTCGCCCGACTCGCCGAGGGAATGCCGGTGAGCCGACAAGCGGTGGCGAAGCATCTCGCCGCGCTCGAGCAGGCCGGTCTGGTGAGCGCAAGCGCCGACGGACGCAATCGCACCTACCGGCTCACGCCGGGCCCCCTCACCGAGGCCATGGGGTGGATGGTCGACGTCGGCGCCGATTGGGATTCGCGCCTCGAGTCGCTCCGTCGCTACGTCGAGCGGTGATCGTGCACGTCCCGCGACACCGGCCGTCGCCGTCGCCAGACGCGACGTGCGCCCCAGAAGAGCAGGCCGAACAGCACTGCCGCCACCACGAATGCCACGACCGGCACGATCACGGCACCGAACGAGAGCACGGTCGAGACGAAGTCCTCCCCGAGCGAGAGCACCGGGTTGGCGGTACCACCGGTGAACGCCGTCGAAGCGGGGCGCACGATGGATCGCGCGCCATGGGTGGCGCCGGCGGCCGCCACCCCGAGCACGATCGCGAAGGCCGGGTCAACGGCGTCGTTGCCCGTGGCAGCCAGGGCGACCAACGCTCCCGCGACCGGCGCGACCACGACCCCGATCGCATGCAGCACCGAGTCGATCGCCGGGATCTTGTCTCCGACGAAGTCCACGAGCGCGACCGCGCCGATCGCGAGCATCACCCCCGGCTCCGCCAGCGTGTCGTACGGCGCGTCGAGCGTGAGCAGGTCGGTCCAGCGGTCGAGCCCTCCGACGACGAGCAGCGGGAGGTAGGCATTGAGTCCGGCCGCGGCTGACAGCCCGAAGGCAGTCATCAGTCCGATCACCGTCTCGGTCACTCGAGCTCCCTCGCCCTCGGATCGCGGCGTACCGGAGCGTGATAGTCGGGGTCGGCCCGTAGCACCAGGTACTCCACAGCGGCCCAGATCGTCTTTGACCGCGGGTAGAACGCCACCGGCACCAGCACGAGCACGACCACGCTCGCGATCGTGAGGGGCAGTACCGGCACGTCGGGAACGGTGAGCACGAGCCCGGCGAGCAGTACCACGAGCCAGAGGCCCACCGCCGCGCCGTAGTTCACGGCCATGGCACCGAGGTAGCCGCCCTGCTCCTTCTCGAACCGCCATTCGCAACGCGGGCAGGCCTTCCTCATCTCGAACCACGATAGGAACGTGTCGCGCTCGCCGCATCGAGGACACCGTTTCCGAGCGCCGCGCAGCAAGGTCTGCGCGGTGCCGGCCTCGGGATAGAGAGGTGGCAGCTGCCCACCCGCGGCGTTGTCGGCCCCACGCGGCTCCGGGCCGAGCGACGAGTAGGGGTTATCCGTCGTAGATCACCCAGAACTTCACGATGCGTTCGCGGATCACCCACGTGCCGGCGGTCCCCTTCGGCGTCACCAACACGTCGCCCGGACCGATCGTGAGCGTGCGTCCGTCGTCGGTCACGATGTCGGCGTCGCCTTCGAGGATGAGCGCCACCTCGTCGTAGGGCCGCTCGAACGACCAGGTGTCTGGGTCGCGCTCCCAGAGCCCGGTCGAGACCGCGCCGCCGGCGGAGGAGAAGATGTCGGTCTCGCGCCCACCCGAGGGGATCGAGCCTGGGGGGTCGGTCAGCGGCCGCCAGGCGTCGCGCTCGCCCGAGCGCACCACCTCGATCGAAGTGCCGTGCACCACCTCGCTCATCTGCGGCTTCGCCTCCCGAGTGGCCCGATGGGCCTACGCAAGGCTACCGGCCATTCCGGTCTTCCGGCGGGTCCACCGTGACACGGACCGGGAGTATGCTTTCGCGACCATGCAGAACCGACAGGGCAGCCGGCCGAGGCGCACGCCGCTCGGTCGCAACAAGCGGGCCGAGCTGGGGGTCATCGACTTCACGCTCGCCAAGCGCGCCCTGCTGCGCGACGCACAGGTCGGCGTGCTCGGGCTGACCGACATCTGCGACGCCCACCCAGAGCTGATCCGCGCCGCGAAGCACGTCGGCGAGCCAACACGGCATGACTGTCCGGTCTGCGCGAAGGAGAAGCTCGTGCTGCTCGCATACGTGTACGGCGAGAGCCTGCGCGACCAGAACGGCCGGGTCTGGTCTATCGACACCGGCCTCCGGATGACCGCCGCCCACCCCGGCGCGAGCTGCTACGTGGTCGAGGTCTGCACGAGCTGCCAATGGAACCATCTGCGCGAGGCGTTCACCGCGCGGCACTCCGCCACTGGCTGACGGCGCATTCGTCGCGCGCATCCCGCGCCGCGACCGTATCTCCACATGCCTTGGGCGTGAGACGGTACGTCGCTGGATAGAATCGGGGTCTCGTGGCGATCGACACCCCCACGCGCCCTGAGGGCGCCAAGCACGTTCCCAAGCACTCCCCGAGCAGACGGAAGAAGGGGTTCTTCCGCAGGTTCTGGTGGGTGTTCGTGCTCGTGCCATTGCTCGTTGTCGCGGCCCTCGCCGGCTCGCTCTACGTGGCGTACGCGCGCATCCAGCTGCCCGACGCGCTTCCTCCGATCCGCACGAGCTACCTGTACGACCGCAATGGCGTGTTCCTCACGTCGTTGCACGGCGCGGTCGACCGCAAGATCGTGGGTCTGAACCAGATCTCGGACAACCTCGAGCACGCGATCCTCGCCACGGAGGACGCGGGGTTCTACGAACACCCCGGTATCGACGTGCGGGGCATCATCAGCGCCGCCTGGACCGACCTGGTGAAGCGCGACACCGTGGTCGGTGCCTCGACGATCACGCAACAGCTCGTGAAGAACGTCTACGCGGGCGAGTACGTTCAGCATCCCAATGGAGCTCGTGAGTACATCGTTCCCCCGCGCACCATCAAGGAGAAGGTCCGCGAGGCGCTGCTCGCGATCAAGGTCGAGCAAGAGCTTTCCAAAGACCAGATCCTCGCGAAGTACCTCAACACCGTCTACTTCGGTCACGGCGCCTACGGCGCGGAAGCCGCCGCTCAGACCTACTTCGATGTCGGCGGCGTCGGAGCTCACCGTGATGCAGTCGGCCGTGCTCGCTGCCGTGCTGCACGCCCCGAGCCTGTACGACCCGATCAAGAGCGAGTTCGACAACAAGTTCCGCCGCGACTACACGCTCGACCAGTTGGCGAAGTACGGCTACATCACGACCGACGAAGCCAGGGTCATGAAACAGAAGCGATGCTGCGGCATCCCGAAGAGGCGCGCAAGGAGCAGTCGCGCATTTCGAGCCCGAGGGAATCCGAGTACTTCGTCGAGTGGACGCGGTCAGAGCTCTTCGAGCGGTACGGGAGCGCCCAGGTGTACGGCGGAGGTCTGCAGATCCACACGACGCTGGATCTGGAACTACAGGGGATGGCCGAGCTCGCGGTCGAAGGAATCTTCCCGACACCCGCTACAACCCCGACGCAGCCCTGGTGTCGATCGACAACGCGACCGGCGAGGTGCTCGCGATGGTCGGTGGGCGCGATTGGGAGGAGTCCAAGCTGAATCTCGCGACCCTTCCGTGCGAAGGATGCGGGCGCCAAGCGGGCTCGGCGTTCAAGCCGTTCACGCTGGCCGCCGCGCTCGACCAGGGGTTCGCGCTCACGGGACAGTACTGGAGCGGCCCTTCGACGATCACGATCCCGGACCACGCTGTGCTGCCACCGACGGGGAGTTGTGGCAGCCGACGAACGCCGGAGACAGCTCCGCGGGAACGGTCGACCTCAAAGGCGCGACGCAGAACTCGGTCAATACGGTCTTCGCGCAGCTCGTGACCGCGCTCGACAACGGGCCCGACGATGTCGTCCGCATGGCGCACCGCCTGGGGATCGAGTCCGAGCTTCCTGCCGTGTGCTCGATCACGCTCGGCAGCGTGCAGATCAATCCGCTGGAGATGACGAACGCCTACTCGACATTGGCTTCTGAGGGCACTTACCACAGAGCCAACCCTCTGTTCGAGGTGACTCGTTCCAACGGCCAACCCGCGCGGCGGGTCGCATCACCGGCCAAGGAAGCGAAGGTGGATCCCAACGTCGCGAACCAGGTCACCAGCGCTCTCCAGGCCGTGATCGAAGGTGGCACCGGATCGGCGGCCTCCATCGACCCTTGGCCCGCAGCGGGCAAGACCGGAAGCGCCCAAGACAACGTCGACGCCTGGTTCTGCGGCTACACGGTGCAGCTCACGACGTGTGTCTGGGTCGGATACCCCGAAGAGCAGCGCCCACTGATCAACATCGCCGGCGTGCCCACGGTCTACGGTGGCACGATCCCGGCGGCGATCTGGCGCGAGTTCATGTTCGGCGCGATGGCGTACGGACGGACGCTCTGAGGAGTGGCGAGCCCACGGATTTCCCGACGACTTCGTGGACGACGGCACCTTGGGCGCGCCGACTCCCGTCTCGTCACCGGCGCCGCCTGCTCCGCCTCCGAGCGAGGATCCCAGTCCGACCGAGGATCCCAGTCCGACCGAGGATCCCAGTCCGTCCGAGGATCCCAGTCCGTCCGAGGAACCCTCTCCGTCCGAGGAACCGCCTCCGAGCGAGGAACCGCCGACGCCCTAGCCCTTCCCCCGGCGGCTACGAGGCTTCGTGCAGAGCCGAGCCGCGCGCTGAGGCGAGCTCGTCGAGCGGCAGCGTCGCGATGATCGACGTGCCGCGACCCGGGGAGGAACGGACCACGAGCGAGCCGCTCGCGAGCTCGACGCGTTCGCGCATCGAGGCGAGCCCCACCCGACCGTCACGCAGGAAGTCGCGGGCGAGTCCGGCATCGAATCCCTGGCCGTCGTCCTCGACCTCGACCTTGAGCTGCGACGCGCTCGCCTGTACCGACACGATCACCTGCGAAGCCTTGGCGTGCTTGGCGGCGTTGGACAGCGCTTCCTGCACGATCCGATAGGCGAGCGTCTCGAGATCCTCGGGGAGCGGCACGTCGACGCGCCCGGAGAAGTCCGTGTCGACTTCCTGCTCGTCGCCGAATCGCACGAGCGTCTCCCGCAGGGCCGGCAGCAAGCCGCGTTCCTCGAGCACCGGCGGGCGTAATCCCGACATCAACCGGCGGAGCGCGTCGGCCTCCCCGGCCAGCTCCTCGCGGATCTTGCGGAGCACGTCGATTCCTCCATCGAGGTCGCCGGCCTTGATCATCAGCAGCGCCGCCTCGAGCGAGAGCGACGCGGCCGACACGCCCTGCACCGGGCCGTCGTGCAGGTCTCGAGCGATCCGGTTGCGCTCGCCCTCGATCGCCGCGTTGGTGCGCCGCATGAGACGGCTGCGGTCCTCGTCCCGATCCTGCAGGAATTGGAAGAGCGAGCGGATGGTCTGGTCGGCCACCCTGGCGGCCGTCACGTCTCGCACGAGAAGAAGGGCGCGCGGCGGCGTCGTCGGCACGGCCGATCTGCGCGACTCGAGATGCAGCACCTGACCGTCGGGGCGTGAGATCTGGGACTGCCCGCCGAGCATCAGATCGGGGAACGCATCGTCCGCCCCGGTGATGACCGAGGCCAGCGCCGTCCACGGCTGATCCTCGATCGACTCGCGGGGGAGCGAGACCATCCCGGCGAACGCTTCGTTCGCTCGCAGCACCACGCCGTGGTCGTCGAGCTCCACGATGCCGTCCTCGGCGGTCTCGAACACGAGACGCAGATGCTCCTCCGACTGCCGCAGTGTCTCGTTGGCCTCGCGCACACGTTCCAACGCCTGGTCGGTCTCGGCGAGCGCCGCGCTCCTTCTCTTCGAGCGCCGAACGGGTCTCGTGGTGCGCGAGCGTGCTCGCGGTCTGGTTCGAAAGGATGCGCGCGGCGATGCCGAACCCGAGGAGCAAGATGATCGCCGTCGACTGCGCCCCGGCGAGACCTCGTGCCTCGTCGAAGATCGCCACCACTGAGAGCGCTGCGCAGGCAGAGACCACGGAGAGGCTCGTGAGCACCGGACGGGCCCATCGGCGGGGCGGCGTCGACGTCGCCGTCTCGCCACCGGGATCACCCGTGAACAGGGTCCAGGCCGCGAACGCCAGCGGGCCCACCATGAACGGAAGGGCGACCGAGGCGGTCGTGCCGTCGAAGGTTCCGCGGGTCCAGTGCCAACCGAACGTGGCTGTCGCCGCGGCCGTGCACGCGAAGATCCCGAACAGCAGCAGGTGACGACGTGAAGGTGCCCACAGCGTCAGCGCGCCGAACGCAGCGATCTGGGTCGCGGTGATCGCGCTGAAGATGCCGGCCGTGATCGACGCCGGCGGTGTCGCGTCGAACGGACGGACCACCACGTACATCAGGGCGGTCACCGAGGCCGTGATCAGGAACACGTCAGTGCCGATCTCGAGGCTGTCGCGCTCGTCGAAATGGTCGTGGAACTCGGCGCGGGCCAACTGCACGAGCGGCACCAAGAAGAGCACGAAGGCCAGGTCGCTCACATGGGGTCGGTACACACCCTGCTCGTTCACGTCGGTCACGAGGAAGACGACGCTGACCGCTCCCACCATGAACAGCGCGTAGGCCAGGTACACGGTGCCCCGCCAGGCCCGCCCCTGTCCCACCGCTCGAAGGATCAGTCCGCCCGACAAGAGGCAGGCGCCCGCCATCATGATCTCGGAGACGCGCGCCTGCACCCTGGAGCCGCTTGGGAACGCGAGATAGGTCAGCATCGCGGCCGCGGCGGCGGCACCGAGGAACAGGCCCGTGCCGAGTCCTGCACGTGGACGGACGGGGGTGTCGCTCATATGGGGTCAATGATGCCTGCTCGAGGCATCGGACTCCATCACCCGGGCGGGTGTCATTCGGGACCGGACGGACTAGCCCGTCGAGGGGACGCCGCTCCCGCCGGACTTTGCGCGCGGGCGGCTACTCGATCAGCCGGCGGCGCAGGGCTTCGGCCACCGCCGCGGTGCGGTCCGAGGCACCCAGCTTCTCGAAGATGTGCTCAAGGTGGGTCTTCACCGTGTCGGGGGAGATGTAGAGGCGTTCGGCGATGTCGCGATTGGTGTGGCCGAAGGCGAGGAGCTGCAGCACCTCGATCTCGCGTGCGGTGAGCGTCTCGGCCTTTCGGTCGCGTTCCTTGGCTGTGGAGAGCTCCTCGGCCAAGGCCACCACGAGCTGCGGGTCGATCACCATGTTGCCGCCGGCCACCAGGCGCACCGTCTGGATGAGATGCTCGGCGTCGCGCGCCTTGAGCACGTAGCCACGGGCGCCGGAGCGCACGGCTTCCACGACGAACTGACGATCGTCGTAGGCGGTGAGCATGATCACGCCGATCTCGGGCCATTGGTCGCGGATCGCCCGCGCGGCCTCGAGCCCGTCCATCTCCGGCATGCGGATGTCGACCAGTGCGATGTCGGGGTTCTCGGCGCCGATCAACTCGAGGAGCTGCTTGCCGTCGGCGGCCTCGCCGACGACGTCGATGCCGTCTGCCATCTCGAGATACCGTCGCAGGCCTTGACGCACCAGCGAGTGGTCGTCTGCGATCGCAACCTTGATCGTCAAGTTCCCCCCCCGAAATGCCCCCGAGCTCCGCACATCCTAGTCGCTCGGGCGGGGCGACGATGCGAATCGCTCACGATCGATGATCGCGTGTCAGAACACGTCCCACCACGTGACGAAGAGCGCGCCGAGCAGCGCGTACCCGCCCGCGAATGCCGCCACGACGAGCGGTTCGGGCAGCCGACGGCGCTCGACGGCACGCGCCATCACCCAGAAGACAGGGAAGATCACCGTGACGAACCGCGGCATCGACAACAGCGGACGCGTGGGCCAGGCGTAGGCAAGCGGTAGCGCGAAGCTCGCAACCGCGTACGCGGAGTAGCCCCAGCGCAGCCAACGAAGCCCCGCAACGAGCGCGATCAGCACCACCGCGACCACCACGACGTCAAGGAGCCAGTAGCCCCCGTATCGCCAGGCGGCGCTCGACCGCATCGATCAGGGTCTGCCAAGGTGGCCGCGCCTCCCGCCGCCAGCTCTGCTGCGCGGTCCATGGTGCCAGGGCGTCGCCGGATCGTAGACGCCACCACATCAGATACAGCAGTGGGCCGAGCGCGACGACGAACGCGGCCGCCAGGCGAGGTAGGAGCCGACGGCCGTCGTCGCGCGAACGATGCACGCCTTCCACGGCAAGCGCGAGCACCAGCAGCACGCCCACGCTGCGGGTCACCGCCGCGAGGGCGCCCGCGAGCGCTGCGAGCGCCCAACGGTCGCGGCGCGCGAACCAGAAGGCCGTGACCGATGTCAGCAGGAACGGGCCCTCGCTGTAGGGGGCCAAGAAGAAGAACGCCGTCGGAAGATCGCGACGAGCATGACCGTGAGCCGTGCCGCCTCGCGCGACATGCCCTCGAGCCTCGTGAGGCCGTGCAGCATGACGAGCGCGCCTGCGAAGCACGCGTTCGAGACCAACAGGGCCGCCCCGAGGGGCGCCGAGCCCGGGCAGCGTCGTGGCGGCTCTGATCAGAGCGGGATACAGGGGAAGAAGGCCGCGCTGCCGTCCGCCGGGTCGTAGCCTCGGGTCGCGATCGCGAGGAACCGGGCGGCGTCCTGGCGTTCCGCGGCGGTGAAGACGGCGGTCCACTCGAAGCTCACGGGCTCGATGGGCCAGCCGGCGACGGCGGGCGGCGCTTCTCGTGGCGCGATCATCCCGACCGCAAGCAGGCCGAGCAGCGAGAAACCGATGCGCACCGCGAGGAAGATCGCCAGCGAGTCGCGAAGACCGTCGCGCAACCGCACGGGCTGCCGGGGTCGTGTCACGCCGGCACGACCTCGCCGGGTGATTCGAAGCGGGCGGCGGCTCGGGTCGCGCGATAGGCGCTGCCGCGGCATCGTCCTGCCGGCGTTCGATCTCGAGCGGCTCGCTGCGCACGCCTGATCCACCAGATCACGCACCACGCAGCACAGCAGCGCGAACGAGCACTGCGACCTCGAAGAGTTCCTGCGACGCGCCGGGTGCGCCCTCGAGGCGTCCGAACCAGGTGAATCGCGTCACGAACACGGCCACGTCGGCGAGCGAGAACGCGAGGAAGGTCACGAGCCGCGGCAGCGCCAACGCGAACCAAGGCAGCAGCCAGAGGCCGTACTGCGGCGAGTAGACCTTGTTCGAGAGCAGGAACAGCACGATCAGCGGCAACCCGAGCGTCCACCGGGGAAGCCTGGATGCCGCCGAGCCTTGATCGCCCACACGGCCGCGCCCGAGATGACGAAGATCGCGAGCGACGCCAGATTGATCGCCCGCGTCGAGAAGCACGTGTCGAGGTTGCGGCAGGCGATGTACCAGAGGCTGTCGAAGTCCGCGCCGCGCTCGCCGTTGAACCTGAAGAACGTGAGCCACGCGGTCGGTGCGATCGCCGCGAACGGCAGGTTGACGACGAGCCATGTGCCGACCGCGGTCCAGCCCAGCACGATGGCGCCGTCGGGGCGCCTCTCCCGAAGGCGCTGTACGAGGAGCGGCACGAGCAGGAAGGCCGGATAGAGCTTGGTCGCGACGCCTAGGCCCAGCGAAACGCCCGCGCCCCGGTCTCGCCGCTGGAAGAACAGGAGGAGACCGGCCGTCGCGAACGCCACGGCGACCAGGTCCCAGTTGACCGTTCCATACACGAGAAGCGTGGGGGCCAACGCGAAGTAGAGGGCCTTCGAGCCGTTGGCCACGTACAGCATCACCGCGATCGCGACCGCGAACCCCGTGAGCAGCAGGGCGTTGACCCAATAGAACGGCGCGTAGTCGTCGCCTGAGATCCACGACGCGAGGCGCATCACGTACATCGTGACGATCGGGTATTCGTCGCAGTTGACGGCTTCGGCATCGACGCACTCGTCGAAGAACGGGAGCCTCGAACCACGGAGCTGCTCGGTGTCGAGCAGTGGTACCACATCGGTGTAACAGAGCTGCCGGTACTGTCGAAGGTCGCCCCATGCTCCCGAGGCGCACGGTCCTTTGGAAGCCGCACCCAGCGCCATCGTGCCGATCACGCACATGAGCACGAGCCCGAGGCTCGTTCCCACGCGCACACGTCGACTCATCGCCGCCGCATCCTAATGTGCTGTTTCTTTTCGGGCTACCGCTCGATGCCGCTCCCCTCGTGGGTCATCTCGACCGCCACCGTGCAAGTGCGAACTCGTAGAGTGTCCGGTCGTGAGGTACCGCGTGGAACAGCTCGCCGCGACCTGCGACCTGTCGGTCGACACGGTGCGCTACTACCAGTCGCGTGGGCTGCTTCCTGCCCCCCGACGGGAAGGGCGCGTGGCCTGGTACGGGCCCGAGCACGTCGCGCGGCTGGCAGAGATCCGTTCGTTGCAGGCAAAGGGGTTGACGCTGGCAGCGATCCGCCGGGTGGTGTCGGGCGAGCTCGGCCCGGCCGATGCGGATCTGGCCGTCGCGGTGGCCTCGGCTCGCGGCCAGGAGCCCGACGAACCCGGCGAGACGCTCAGCCTCGACGAGTTCGCACAGGCGAGCGGAGTTCCGGCATCGCTCATCCAGGCGGTCGAGCGCGAGGGCATCAGGCTCGGACACCGCATCGACGGCGACGACCGCTACACGGCGAACGACATCGAGCTCGTCCGAACGGCGCTGCGACTGCTGGAGTTCGGGCTTCCGCTCGCCGACCTGCTGTCGCTCGCACGCGATGCCGACACCGCGATGCGGGGCCTCGCCGAGCGGGCGGTCGAGCTGTTCGACGAGCACGTGCGCAAACCCATCCGCGACACGGCCAGTGATGACGCGGGGGCCTCCGAGCAGATGGTCGAGGCGTTCCGCGAGCTGCTCCCGGCGGTGACGACGTTGGTCTCGAACCACTTCCGACGGGTGCTGCTCGAGACAGCCGAGGAGCACATCGAGGAACCAGCCACGTGAGCGAGCTTCCGCAGGGCGATGAGAAACGGCTCGCGGTGCGCCGGCTGTTCGACACGATCTCGCCCCGCTACGACCTGGTGAACCGGGTGATGACGTTCGGCATGGACGTCGGCTGGCGCCGCACCGCGGTCGCGTCGCTGCGGCTTCCCGGACGCTCGCTCGTTGCCGACCTCGCATGCGGCACCGGCGATCTCTGCCGTGAGCTGGATCGACGCGGCTATCGCGCCCTCGGCTTCGACTTCAGCCACGGCATGCTGGTGAACGCCCGCGGCGGCTCGCCGCTCGTCGAGGCCGACATCGTGCAACTCCCACTCGCCGACGGCTCGGCCGACGGGGTGACGTGCGGGTTCGCGCTGCGCAACGTCGTCTCGCTCGAGGCGTTCTTCGCGGAGCTCGGGCGCGTGGTGCGCCCTGACGGACGCATCGCGTTGCTCGACGCGAGCGAGCCCGACAACCGCGTGCTGCGCGCGGGCCACGGCATCTACTTCAAGCGCATCGTGCCGATGATCGGCGGCGTGTTGTCGGACAAGGCCGCATACTCCTACCTGCCGAAGTCCATGGCGTATCTGCCGCCATCCCGCGAGATGATCTCGATGCTGGTGGACGCAGGCTTCCCCGACGCGGAACGCCGTCAGCTCTCCGGTGGGCTCACCCAGCTCCTGGTGGGCACCCGGTCGTGACTCGCTTGGCTGCATCGGCGACGGTGCTCGGGGCGGCCTTCGACCTGCTGGCGGCCTACGAGGCCTCCGACGGATTCTTCTTCGAGCGCGAAGGCATCGGGGTCTCGGCGCCGTCGCTGCAGGGCGGCCTGCACATCGGACCTGAGCACGATCTCCAGGCGCTTGCGGCCGCGACCTCGAAGGCGCTCCGCGAGATGCAGGACGGTGACGTCGTGCCGTTCGCCGTCGGCGCGCTGTCGTTCGACGGAGCCGGCGGATCGCTCTCCGTGCCCGCGCGAGCGGTGATGCGCGCCGGCGGCGGGGAAACTTGGCTGCTCGATCTCGCCGATGAGGCCGATGACCGGCCGCCGTTCAAGCCCGAGCGAGTGATCGGCGACCTGCCGCACGAGGCCTTCCGCCCGACGCAGCTCACCGAGGAGCCGGCCGCTGGAGCCTACGCCACTGCGGTTGCCGAGGTCGTCGCGTCGATCGTGGGCGGCGGGCTCGAGAAGGTCGTGCTCGCGCGAACGCTGACGGTCGATGCCGGACGCGCACTCGATGCTCGCAGGTTGCTCCATCGCCTGCGCGCGGTCGAACCCCACTGCTTCACCTTCGCCGCCCCGACACCGCTCGGCGTGTTGGTCGGCGCGAGCCCTGAGCTGCTCGTCTCGCGCCGCGGCGACCGGGTGCGATCGACCCCGCTCGCGGGCACCGCACCCCGCGCCGGCGATCCCGACGAAGACGTGGCCAACGCCGAGGCGCTCGCCGCGTCGGCGAAGAACCGCGAGGAGCACGCGATCGTGGTCGAGGCCGTCGCCGACGTGCTCGGCGGGTTCTGCGACGACCTCTCCTTCGATGCCCAGCCCGCGCTCGAGCCGACCGCGAACGTCTGGCACCTGGCGACCAGATTCGAGGGAACGCTTCGCGACACCGGCGTGAGCGCCCTCGACGTCGTGGCGGAGCTGCACCCGACGCCGGCCGTGTGCGGAACGCCCCGCGAGGTAGCCGCGTCGACGATCGCCGAGCAGGAACGGTTCGACCGTGGCATGTACGCCGGCCCTGTGGGCTGGGTCGACGCCGCCGGCGACGGCGACTGGGCGATCGCCCTGCGGTGCGCACGCCTCGACAGGGAACGAGCGACGCTCTACGCCGGCGCCGGCATCGTGGCGGGGTCCGATCCGGCCGGCGAGGTTGACGAGACCGATCGCAAGTTCAGGGCCTTCCTCGACTCCCTGCGCTGGGGATGAGACTTCGGGGGGAGTCGTCAGCCCGGTGGAAGGCTCGCCCGCGCGGCTCGGCGTGTGAGGCCGAGATGGCCCAGCTCGATGGCTGCGAGCGCGGAGTGCCGCCCGGCCTGCAGGTCTCCCCACGGATCGGTCGTGACCGACGCGATGCGCGCATAGGTGTAGCGCGTCGCCGCCCGGAGTGCGAGGTAGCCCTCGAGCCCGGCAACGTCGGCGTCCAGTGATCGGCCGATGCGTCGCCGGTCGCGTGCGAGCGGCGAGCGGATCACCAGCCACACCGCGATCGCTGGCACCGACGGCGCGAGCGCGATCAAGAGCCCGAGCAGCAGTGAGACGTTGAAGATCACATCCTTGCTCGCCTCGGCTTTCTGCACGGTGCCCTGCCCGAGCGCATCGATGCGGTCGGCGATGGCCTCGACGCTCCCACCCACCAACGGCACGTCGGTGAGGTCGGTCAGCGCCCCGGCTGCGTCGGAGACGCCCTCACCGGCTCCGATCACGCCGTCGCTCAACCCGGACAACCCGTTCACGGTGTGGCCGACCCCGTAGCCGATGGCGCACCAAAGCAGCAACCACACGATGAGCACGACGTCGATCAGTCGAATCGTTCGATGCGACACGGATTACCTCCGATGAGGTCGATGGGAACCTGCACATCGTAGGGACCACCCGATCGTCACGGTCTGGATCGGGGTATTCGTCACCGACGTGGCTGGAGCGCTGCGGCGATCGTTTCCCCCATCTTCGCGCGAAGGACGAGCGCGCGCTCGGGATCGACCGCGACCTCGATCACCTGCAGCCCTGACGCCGAGGCGGCGGCGAGCGCTGGTTCGAGCTCGGAGGCGCGCTCGACCAACGTGAGTCTCGCGCCGGCTGCTCGCGACAGCGCGCCGATGCCCGCCTCGTGGGGCGTCACGAACAGGTCGCGGTGCTCGGGCAGCTTCCTCTGAGGGAGCAGCGAGAAGATCTCGCCGCCGCCGTTGCGCACGACCACGATGGTGAGGTCGATGCCTCGGCGGGCGTTCCAGGCCACGGCGCCGAGGTCGTGCAGGAACGAGAGGTCGCCGATCAGCGCCACGACCGGCTGGTCGCCGGGCGACTCGGCGTCATCGTTGCCTCGTCCCCCCGCCGCCATGCCGAGGGCGGTCGACACCAGCCCGTCGATGCCGCTCGCGCCTCGATTGCCGAGCACGCGAAGCCCCGTGCGCGGCGCCATCGCGAGGTCGACGTCGCGGATCGGGGTGGAGTTGCCCACGAACAGCGTGCCGCCATCGGGGGTCCACGCCGCGACGTCGCGGGCGATGCGCGGCTCGAACGGCTCGTCCACGCCGTCCAAGAAGCCGTCGAGCGCGGCGCGAGCTCGGCCGTCGGCCTCGCGCCAGGCCTTGGTCCATTTCACCGGCGCGGGGTGAAGGCGATGCGCGCTCAGGTCGGATGTCTCCTCGTCGGAAGGGCGTGCACCGACCCAGACGACCGCGCCGTGCTGGTCGATCGGACGATCAGCGAGGGCGCGGCCGAGGGCATCGGCGTCAACGGCCAACCTCCAGCTCGACCGGCGCTCGGGGTCGGCGTCGAGGTGCCAGCGGTCGGCGACCACGAGCCGCTCCGCGGAGGCGACGAACGCTTGGGTCGTGCGGCTCGTGGGCGCCGCCCCGAGCTGGATCACGATCTCCGGCGAGTGCTGGTCGATCCAGGCCGAATCGCCGATCAAGGCTTGACCGGCCGCCAGCGACGAGTCCGGAACCCGAGCGGTCGAGCCGGGCTCGGCGATCACGGGCCAGCCGAGCGTCTCCGACCAGAACCGCGCCTCGCCTGACAGGTCGCCCGGCCATCCACCGATCACGACGGCGCCCCGGGCGCCGGAGACCATCTCGGCGAGTCGGTCATCCTCCTCCTCCGTGAGCTCTGCTTCGGGTCGCGTCGAGAGGTCGAGTCGCTCACCGGTGGGGGCGGGAAGGCGCACCTCGGACGAGGGGCTCAGCGGCTCCTCGAAGGGACAGTTCACGTGGACCGGACCGACGGGGTCGGAACGGGTGGCCTCGAGTGCTTCTCGGGCGGCCTGGCGCCACCAGGCTTCCTGGCCCGTTGCTTCGGGCACCGGAAGGTCGAGCGCCCCGCGCACGTACGAGCCATAGAGGCCGATCTGGTCGATCGTCTGGTTGGCGCCGGTCCCCCGCAGGCGCGGCGGCCGGTCGGCCGTCAACACGACGAGCGGAACGCGCGACTGCGAGGCCTCGACCACGGCCGGCATGAACTCCGCGGCGGCGGTGCCGCTCGTGCACGCGATCGCGACCGGCGTGCTGGTCGCGCGCGAGAGCCCGATCGCGAAGAAGGCGCTGGAACGCTCGTCGAGATGCACGTGCAGCTCGACGTCGGGGTGGCGCGACAGGGCGAGCGCGAGCGAGGTCGACCTCGACCCGGGCGAGAGGCACGCGTGACGGACCCCGCCGGCGACGAGCCCGTCGACCAGCGCCCAGGCGCACGCGAGGTTGAGCTCGGCGATGCCCATCACGCGCCGTGCCAGAGCGCGAGGCCGAGCGCCATGAGCAAGCCGCACGCCGCGTGTGTCGCGGCGGTCCCCGTGAGCAGCGGGATCAGGTCGCGCCCGGTCGCGGAGCCCGCGGCTTCCATGGGGCGGATCGCGAGCACCCATGCGCCGAGTCCGAACAGTCCCCACTGCGGAAGTCCCGCTCCTTCGACGGCGATGTCGACGATGACGCCGACGGCGATCGTGGCGAACGCGACGACGACCGTCGCGCGGTACAAGCGCCGTGTCGCGTGGTCGCCGAGGCGCACCGCGAGCGTTCGCTTGCCGCTCCCCTCGTCGGTCGCGATGTCGCGCAGGTTGTTGGCAACGAGGATCGCCACGGCGAGGAAACCGAGCACGGCGCCGCCCCACCAGGCCGCAGCCGGCACGGTTTCGACCATGACGAACGCGGTGCCGGCGGTCGCCATCAAGCCGAAGAAGACGAAGACCATCACCTCGCCAAGCCCCAGCCCGGCGTAAGGGCGGGGGCCGCCGCTGTAGAGCACGGCTGCCACGAGCGCGAGCGCTCCGACGAACAGGATCAGCACGGGCTCGGTCGCGAGTGCCAGCGCGAGCCCTGCGATCGCGGCCACGCCGAGGGCGATCAGCGCTGCGGTGAGCACGGCGCGTGGTGACGCGCCGCCGCTCGCCGTGAGCCGCGGCGGTCCGAGTCGCTCTCGGGTGTCGACCCCGCGCACGCCGTCGAAGTAGTCGTTCGCGTAGTTCACGCCGACCTGGAGCCCGGCACCGACGATGAGCGCGGCCGCGAGACGCCACCAGATGACCTCGCCGGCCGCCGCGGCGCCGAGCACGACGGGCACGAGACCTGCGCCGAGCGTTCGTGGACGGGCGCCGCGCCACCAGAGGATGAGCGAGTGGGGGGCCGGCGCGGCGCTCACCCTCACGGAACCACCGTCGTCTGCGCTCACGGGCGCTTGGGGAACCGCGAGAAGTCGGGCGCGCGCTTCTGTTGGAAGGCGTCGCGTCCTTCCTGCGCTTCCTCACTCATGTAATAGAGGAGCGTTGCGTCGCCGGCGAGCTGCTGCACGCCCGCCAAGCCGTCGCTGCCCGCGTTGGACCCAGCCTTCAACAGGCGAAGGGCGAGCGGGGAGAGTGCCAGCATCTCGCGGCACCATCCCACGGTCGTGCGTTCGAGCTCTTCGACCGGCACGACCGCGTTCACGAGGCCCCAGTCGAGCGCGGTTGCCGCGTCGTACTGGCGGCAGAGGAACCAGACCTCTTTGGCCCGCTTCTCGCCGATCTGGCGGGCGAGCAGGTTGATGCCGTAGCCCCCGTCGAACGACCCAACCTTCGGACCGGTCTGGCCGAAGCGGGCGTTGTCGGCGGCGATCGTGAGGTCGCAACACAGGTGCAGCACATGGCCACCACCGATCGCGTAGCCGGCCACCATGGCGACCACGGGCTTGGGCATGCGCCGGATCTGGATCTGTAGATCCAACACGTTGAGGCGACCGACGCCCTGTTCGTCGAAATAGCCGTCGTCGCCTCGGATCTTCTGATCGCCTCCCGAGCAGAAGGCGAGCGACCCCTGCCCGGTGAGCACGACGACTCCGATGGCGGGGTCGTCCCGCGCCATCTCGAATGCCTTGATCATCTCGGAGGTCGTCGCCGGCCGGAAGGCGTTGCGCACCTCGGGGCGATCGATGGTGATCTTCGCGATACCCGCGGAGGTCTCATATCGGATGTCTTGCCAATCACCATCGCCGGTCCACTCCGCTGCCTGCGCGATGAACCGCTCGGGGCCGTCGTCCGTCGTGCCGTTCAATGGAGTCCTCGCTCGCGTCCTGGGGTCACGTTCCTGGACACCGCGAGGCTATCGGACCGGGCGGCCCGGGTGCTAGGTTCCGAGCCATGCGCTCGCCGCGTGAGCTCCGTCGGCCCGTGACCGCAGCGCTCGCGAGCGCGCTCATGATGCTGGCGACCCTCTCGCCCGCCCCCGTGCAGGCTGGGGTTGTCGTGCCTTCCACGATCAGCATCATGACCTTCAACATCGAGTACGGCGGCACGGTCGTCGACCTCGACAAGATCCTTGCGGCCGTGCGCCGTGCCGACGCCGATATCGTGGCGTTCAACGAGGTCTACGGCAAGGTCGCCCGGCTCGGGCGCCTCACCGGGTACGACTACGTGAGCCGTCGCCTCGACATCGTTTCTCGCTACCCGATCATCGACGCGCCAGGGTCCGGCGGACGCTACGTCTTCGTGCAGCTCGCACCGGGCAACGTCGTCGCGGTCACCAACGTGCATCTGGCCTCGAGCGACTACGGACCTCGGCGACTGCTCGACGGCTGGAGCAAGAAGAAGGTGATCCGCACCGAGCGGGCGGTGCGCGTTCCCGATCTCAGGCCGTTCCTGCGCGCCACGGCGGGACTCGCCGGAGACGGCATCGCGACGTTCGTGGTGGGCGATTTCAACTCGCCTTCGCATGAGGATTGGACGCAGGCCACGGTCGGGCTTCGGCCACAGTTGCGCTTTCCCCTTGCGTGGCCGGTCACGAAGCTCATGTCCCGCAAGGGGTTCACGGACTCGTGGCGCACCGTGCATCCCGACCCAGTGGCCGACGAGGGACTCACGTGGCCGGCAGCGCGTCCGCACTCCGACTCCAGTTGGAACCCACGCCGTGACGCCCCGAAGGACCGCATCGACCAGATCTGGTCGGCAGGGCCCGCGACCGCGACGTCGAGCGAGCTCATCGGCGAGCGGGGGGGGCCCGAGGTCGGCATCTCGGTCGAGCCGTGGGGGTCCGACCATCGCGCCGTTGTCTCGACGTTCGACGTCACGGGGGGTGCCCCGCCCGTCATGGTCTCGCCGGCGCCGCTGTTGGTCGAGATCGGTCGCCCACTCGACGTGACGTACCACGCGCCCGGTGGCGCGGGAGAGCGGATACGTATCGTGCCCAGGGACGGCGACCCGGTCACGGACGTGATCGATTCTCAGGGCACCCCGCCGGGCGCGCTCACCGACGGTGCGGTGACGTTCGCGACGGTCGCGCTCTCGGCCGGCGCCTACGACGCCGTGTTGATCGACGGCGCCGACACCGAGCTCGCGCGCACGCCGTTCTGGGTCCGAGATGTGGATGCGCCGCCCGTGCTCGGCTCGGTGTGGCGCTTCGACGTCGGCGAGCCGATCGAGATCTCGTTCACCCTGGCGCCGGCGAATCGCTTCGACTGGATCGGGCTGTACGAGCGTGGGGCAGATCCACTCGTCGACTACTACATCGCCTACCGCTACACGCGCGCGGCCGTCGAGGGCACCGTGACGTTCGACGAGCGTGAGTACGGCCCGTGGCCGCTTCCGCCGGGTCGGTACACCGCCTTCTACCTGCTCACCGATGTCTACCGCGAGATCGCCTCGGTCGACTTCGTCGTGAAGGCCTGACCCCGCCGCGTCGACGCGGCTGACCCCGCCGGGTGACGCCGATAGGGTGCGAGGCATGGAGCTCGGGCACGGCGAAACCCTTTCGGTCTCGCCCGGTGAGCTGCTCGCCGTCGACGTGCCGCCGGGCCCTGCCTGGGTGCCGCTCCTGCATCGGCTCTGGTCCGAGCGCATCGCCTTCATGCCGCTCGACGAGCGCCTGCCCGAGCCGGAGCGACGCCGCCTGCTCGACCTCGCCCGTCCGGCCGCGGTGCTCGGCGCAGGCGGGGGGTCCACCGTCTACGCCGGAGCTGAGCCCGTCGATCCCGAGGTAGCGGTCGTGCTCGCGACCTCGGGAACCGAAGGGGCGCTCCGGCTGGTGGAGCTCTCGCGTGACGCCCTTATCGCCTCCGTCGGCGGTTCGCGCGCAGCGCTCGAGGCAGCCGGCCTCGGCGAGAGTCGCACCCTCGTGAGCTGTCTCACGCCCGCCCACATCGGTGGTCTGCTCGTGTTGGTCCGCAGCGAGATCGATCAGGTGCCGGTCGTTGTGCACGAGCGTTTCGACGCCGGGCGGCTCGCTCGCGAGACGCCGGCGGGCTCGTCGGTCTCGCTCGTGCCCGCGATGGTGGCGCGGCTCGCGCGCGAGCGCGCCGACCTCGGCCGGCTCGGGGTGCTGCTCGTCGGAGGCGGGGCGCTCGATCCCGCCCTTCGCGTCGAGGCAGAAGCGCTCGGCGCCACGATCGTCGAGACCTACGGCCTCACCGAGTCATGCGGAGGTGTCGTGTACGACGGCCTGGCGTTGAGGGGCACCGAGGTAAGGATCGACGGCGAGGCCGGACCGCCCGTCGGTGAGACCGGGCGCATCGAGCTTCGCGGACCGACCCTGATGCGAGGCTACCGAGGCGACCCTGCCGCGACCGGTGCGGCGTTCGACGTGCGGGGGTGGCTCCGAACCGCCGATGCCGGCTCGATCGATGCTGACGGCCACCTTCGGGTCGCCGGGCGCCTCGACGATGCGATCCGCACCGGCGCCGAAACGGTCTGGCCCCTCGAGGTCGAGCGCGCGCTTTCCTCGCACGAGAAAGTCGCCGATGTGGCGGTGGCGGGCAGGCCCCATGCAGAGTGGGGAGCGCAGGTCGTGGCCTTCGTGGTGCCCCTCTCCATCGACGACCCACCGTCGCTCGAGGAGCTGCGCGAACATGCGAGCGAGCGTATCGCCCGGCACAAGGCGCCTCGGGAGGTGGTGCTCGTGCACGAGCTCCCGCGTACGCCGTCGGGAAAGATCAAGCGCGGCGGGCTTCCGGAGCGGTGATGGGCGCCCCCAAGATGGAAAAGGGCCCGAGTCCGGGAGGGGTGGACTCGGGCCCTTCGTTCGTTCGGCAGGCCACCGAGGGGGTGGTGGCTCACCGTGTCTGCCCACATCATCGGCCACGGCGGCCGATGATGGATGCTCACGCGGCGGTAATCCTGGGTACCAGGGTTCAGGTAGTGCTGGTGCAGCGCCGGCGAGGTCGCTCAGACGGTGATCGCGCCATGCTTCACGGCGAACGCGACGGCCTCGAGCTTCGAGTGCACACGCAGCTTGCCGAGGATGTTCCGCACGTGGGTCTGGACCGTCTGCGGGCTGATGAAGAGCTTGGCCGCGATGTCGTCGTTGCGCATGCCCTCGGCGAGGAGCTGCAGGATCTCTCGTTCGCGGTCGGTGAGGTCGTCGAGCAGCATGGTGGCTTCGCGAAGGATCTCGCGTTCGCGCGCGACCTGGGCGAGCAAACGAGTGAGCGTCGCCGGGTCGATCAGCACCTCTCCATCGGCGGCGGCCTTGGCAGCCGAGAGCAGCTCCTGCGCCGCCTCGTCCTTGCCGAGGAAGCCCGACGCGCCGGCTTCCACCGCCTCGACGAGCAGTCGGTCGTCGTCGTGCGCAGTCATGATCACGACCTTCGTGCTGGGCGAGACCTCCTTGATCTTGCGGGTCGCGTCGATGCCGCTCAACCCGCCGCCCTTGAAGACGATGTCCATCAACACGACGTCGGGAAGTGTCTCGCTGCAGACCTCGATCGCGGTCTCGGCGTCGTGCACCGGGTCGGCGACGAGCTCGAGGCTCTCGTCGAGGCCCACGACCGTCGCGAGCGCGTCGGTGAGGATCTTGTGGTCATCACAGATCAACAGTGTGACCGAGCGTTCCTCAACCACGTTCGTTCCCCTTCAGCGGAAGCCGGATGCGCAGCATCGTACCCCCGCCCGGTGCTCCTTCGATGGATATCTCGCCTCCGTGTTCGGTCACCAACCCCCTGCAGATGAACAAGCCGAGCCCTGTTCCCGCGACTTCCTCGTACCCGGCAGGCCGCCAGTTCGGGAAGGTCGTGAACACCTGCTCCCGCATGTCCTCGGGGATACCGGGCCCGCGATCCGTGATCTCGATCACAACATCGTCGCTCGTCTCCGCGAGCCGCACTGCGATCGGCTCGTCCGAAGGCGAGTAGGAACCCGCGTTCCGCACCGCCTGTCTGATGACCTCGACCAGACGGGTGCGGTCGCCGTCGATCGTGACGTCGTCGAGCTCGAGCTCGACCGCCCGATCGGGGTCGAGCCCCGCGGCGCCGACGCCTTCGCGCACGATCGCCGCGAGGTCGGCCGACGTGGTCTGCATGGGCAGCACGTTCGCGGAGAGCTTCATCGCCAGCGAGGCTTCGTCGACGATGTCGAGCATGCGCGCCGATTCCTGCTCGATCAGCTCGAGGAACTCGAGCTTGTCCTCGTCGCTCAGGACCTCGTAGTGCGTGCGCGAGGTCGCAGCGATGCCTTTGATCGTCGCGATCGGCCCCCGCAGCTCATGCGCGATCATCGAGACAAGTGCGGCTCTCGCCTTCGCGCTTTCGTCGAGGGGCTCCACGGCCGAGTCTATGAATACGAGTGTTCGTCGTCGGGGAAGGTGCCGGCTTCCACATCGCTCGTGAAACGTGTGACCGCCTCGGTCATGGTGCCTCGCAGGTCGGCGTAGGCCTTCGCGAGCTTCGGCGGATGCTCGGTCAGTCCGAGCAGGTCGGTGATCACGAGCACCTGGGCATCGGTGCGCGCGCCTGCGCCGATACCGATCGTCGGGATCTGCACCGAGCCGGTGATCTCGCCCGCCAGCTCGGCGGGCATCGCCTCCAACACCATCGAGAACGCGCCGGCCTTCTCGAGCTGCACGGCTTGTTCCACCACCTTCTGCGCGGCCTCGCCGCGACCTTGCACCTTGTAGCCCCCGAGGCCGTGGACCGCTTGGGGCGTGAGTCCGACGTGGGCCATCACGGGGATGCCGATCTCGGTCAGACGGTGCACCAGGTCGAGCTGTGCACCCTCGAGCTTCACGGCGTGGGCGCCCCCCTCCTTCACGAGACGGCCCGCGTTGCGCACCCCGTCTTCGATCGAAGCTTGGTAGCTCATGAACGGAAGGTCTCCCACCACCATCGCACGCTGGGCGCCCCGGGCGACGGCCTTCACGTGGTGCAGCATCTCGTCCATCGTGACGGGCAGCTCGTTCTCGTAGCCCAAGACGTTCCGCCCCAGCGAGTCGCCGACGAGCAGTACGGGCACTCCGGCTCGATCGAGGATCTGTGCGGTGGGGAAGTCGTACGCGGTGAGCATGATCCAGCGTCGCTGCTCACCCTTCCACGTCTTGAGGTCGTGGATCGAAATGGGTCGGTCGGGCATCGCTCGCGCCTCCTTCAAGTGCACGGCAGTCGTTGGGAGTCTAACGGCTGGTGACCCTCGAACCTTCCCTCCCGAAAGGCCGTGTCGGACCCGGGTGTTAGCGTTCGAGGCGTTCTCGTACACTGCTGGGCGACCCTCAAGTCCCTACTGCTCCCTCTCGAGAGGGGGCCGTCCAGACCAGAGGAGGTGACTGGTTGAGGGAATACGAAGTCATGCTCATCCTGCCCGCCGAGGCCGACGAGAAGGTCGTGTCCACGGCGGTCGACCGTATCACCAAGGTGGTATCTGCCGATGGTGGTGAGGTCTCCGACATCGATCGATGGGGCCGCCGACGGTTCGCGTTCGAGATCGACCATGCGAACGAGGGCTACTACGCGGTCATCTCGTTCTCGGCCGAACCGGCGAGCCAGGCCGAGCTCGATCGCGTGCTGAACCTGGCCGACGAAGTCATCCGTCACAAGGTGATCGCGTTGCCGACCAAGGGGCGACACGCCAAACGGGCCGAGGCTCGTGGCGACCGACCACGATCGATCGATCCCGGCACAGATCCCGAAGTTTCCCCCGCCCCCGCGTGAGCCATACGCGCGGCGGGTGCGACACCGACAAGGTGGTGACGTGACATGGCGAGCGACAACCAGGTGACGCTGGTGGGCAACCTGACCGACGACCCCGAGCTGCGGTACACGCCCAACGGCGCGGCGGTCTGCAAGTTCCGCATCGCCGTGAACCGCCGCTTGCCCGACGGCGCCGGCGGTTGGAAGGACGGCGAAGCCTCGTACTTCACCGTCAACTGCTGGCGCAGTCTGGGTGAGAACGCGGCCGAGTCGCTCACGCGCGGCTCGCGCGTGGTGGTGGCCGGCAGGCTCAACTACCGTTCCTGGGAGAACCAGGACGGCGACAAGCGCTCCGCCATCGAGATCGAGGCCGACGAGGTCGGCCCGAGCCTGCGATGGGCCACCGCGCGCGTCGAGCGCCAGTCTCGCTCGAGCGGCAGCTCGTCCGGCGGCGACTGGGGCGAGCGCGTGGCCGCGCCCGTCGGCGGCGGCGGGGGCTCCGATCAAGAGGAGACACCGCTGTAATGCCACCGAAGAAGAGGGAAGGCCCGAAGCGCCGACGCGACAAGGACGAGAAGGGCTGGCAGAAGAAGGGCAAACGCAAGTTCTGCATCTTCTGCAAGGACCGCATCGACTACGTCGACTACAAGGACGTCATCACGCTGCGCAAGTTCGTGAGCGAGCGGGGCAAGCTCCGCGCCCGCCGGGTTTCGGGCAACTGCGTGCAGCATCAGCGTGACGTCGCGACGGCCGTGAAGAACGCCCGCGAGATGGCTCTGCTGCCCTACTCGAGCCGATGAAGGTCATCCTCCAGAAGCCCGTCGACAAGCTCGGAGACCCCGGAGACGTGGTCGAGGTTGCCGGCGGCTACGCGCGGAACTTCCTGTTCCCTCGATCGATGGCGGTCAAGGCGCACAAGGGCGCCACGCAGCAGGCCGACAACCTGCGGCGCGCGCACGAACGGCGTCAATACGCCCGCAAGGGTGAGTTCGAGGCGATCGCCTCGAAGCTCATATCGGGTGGACCGATCCAAGTGAAGGCGAGGGCCGGCGACGAGGGCAAGCTCTTCGGATCGGTCACCGCCGAGCACGTCGCCGACGCGATCGCCGCGCAGCATCCGGGCGTGGCGGTCGACAAGCGCGACGTGCACCTCGAGGAACCGATCCGCTCGGTCGGCGCCCACGAGGTTCGCGTGCACCTCTTCCATCAGGTCGACCCCATCGTCACCGTCGAGGTCGTGCCTGCGGGCTGAGCATGGAGCGGCGCCACCAGCACCGACCGAAGGCCGGGCCTCGTGCCCGGCCTTCGTCGTCGACGAGCCGGGTCGATCCCCACGAATGAATGTCATACGTGTGATTCACAATCTTCCACATGGTTATCCACATGTGGAAAGCGCAGGTCAGAGGCGGAGTGACAATCATTCTGGGCTCGCGACCTGCACCCGAACAATCCACCGAGGTTGTCCACTGTCGCGCCGCCGTGAGCGGGCGTAGCTTCCCCAAGATCGAGGAGCGGACCCGCCGCGAGCGCGGGCTCCGCAGGGGAGGGGTAGATGGCGCGCACGGCCGATGACGTTCGACGCTTGCCCACAGGCGAGGGGCACAGGCTTCCCCCACACAACCTGGAGGCCGAAGCCTCGGTGCTGGGCGCCATGCTCCTGTCGAACGAAGCCGTCGCCGATGTCGTCGAGATCCTCGAGGCCGACGACTTCTACCGTTCGGTGCACGGACGCATCTACTCCGCGCTTCGGGGGTTGTTCGCCCGCGGCGAGCCGGTCGACATCGTTTCAGCGGCGGTGGCGCTCGAGCGCGATGGATCGCTCGACGACATCGGCGGCCGCCTGTACCTTGCCGACCTCGCCAATGAGGTGCCGACTCCGGCCTCGGCGGGCTACTACGCCGAGATCGTGTCGAAGGCGGCGCTGCGTCGCCGCCTGATCTCGGCGGCTGCCGACATCATGGATCGGGCCTACGCCTCGACCGACGACGCCGAGGCGGTGGCCGACGAGGCGGAACAGCGCATCTACGAGGTGGCGCGTCGCGAGGATCGAGAAGAGATGGCGATCCTGCGCGACCTGGTCGACCAGGCGATGCTCGACCTCGAATCGATACAGACCCGCGAGTCCGCCTACACGGGGCTGCCGACGGGTTTCATCGACATCGATAACCTCACATCGGGCTTGCAGCCCGGCAACCTGATCGTGCTCGCGGCCCGCCCCGGCATGGGCAAGAGCTCGCTCGCGGTGAACATGGCTCGCAACATCGCGGTGGCGAACAACACCGTCGCGATCTTCTCCCTCGAGATGTCGCGGTGGGAGATCGGCATGCGTCTGCTCTGCGCCGAGGCACGCGTTCCCTGGGATCGCATCCGCAACAAGCGCGTCGGCCCCAACGACTGGCAGGCAGTGGTGCAGGCGGCCGAGGTGTTGCACGATGCGCCGTTGTCGATCGTCGACTCGGGCAACACCAACATCGTCGATATCCGAGCCAAGGCGCGCCGCATGCGAACAGGCAAGCGTGGACTCTCGCTGATCATCGTCGACTACCTCCAGCTCATGGGGCACCCGGGCATGGGCGGGCGCCGGCCCGATTCCCGCCAGCAGGAGATCGCCGAGATCAGCCGGTCGCTCAAGATGCTCGCCAAGGAGCTCGAGATCCCCGTGATCGCGGTCAGCCAGCTCAACCGCAACCCCGAGGCCCGAGCCGACAAGCGTCCGCAGCTCTCGGACCTTCGCGAAAGCGGAGCGATCGAACAAGACGCAGACATCGTGATGTTCATCCACCGCGACGATGCCGACCCCGAGAAGAAGAAGCTCGCCGAGCTGATCGTGTCGAAGCACCGCAACGGACCGACAGACAACATCCCGCTCGGGTTCGAGCCTTCGCTCACGCAGTTCCGAAACGGCGCGCGCGGCCAGCAGTGAGCCCGGTTGCCGACGAGGGTTGGGCCCCCCCGACCCGTCGCCGCATCCGAGCGATCGCGAACCGTCTCGCCAAGCGATACGGCCCTCTCGATCCGCCGCGAGCTGTCGATCCGCTCGACGAGCTGGTGCTCACAGTGCTGAGCCAGCACACGAGCGACGTGAACGCTGAGCGTGCGTTCGCCGAGCTCCAGCGAACGTTCCCGGGCTCATGGCCGACATCATCGGCGCGGCTGAGGCCACGGTCGCCGACGCGATCCGCAGCGGCGGGCTCGCGAACTCGAAGGCGCCGCGCATCCAGGCGATCCTGCGCGAGGTGTACGAGCGGGAGGGGAGGTTCGACCTCTCTCGACTCCGCGAGATGCCCGATGCCGACGCGCGTGAGTACCTGATGACGCTTCCCGGCATCGGGCCGAAGACCGCCGCGGTCGTGTTGAGCTTCGCACTCGGCCGCGACGCGATGCCGGTCGATACGCATGTGCACCGAGTGACGAGGCGTCTCGGACTGATCCCGCCGAGAGCGAGTGCCGAGAAGGCCGACCGCGTGCTACACGATCTCGTGCCCGATGGGCTCCGCACGCCGATGCACGTCGGGTTCATCAGGCTGGGTCGCGAGATCTGCAAGGCGCCCATGCCGCGCTGCCGCCAGTGCCCGCTGCGCGATCTCTGCCCGACCGCTCCGCGCTACCTCGGCCGTGCCTGAACGAGCGAACGGCGTGGGACGTGGCGCGGATCGGAGCGGGTGAGGGGAATCGAACCCCCGTCTCGAGCTTGGGAAGCTCACGTTCTGCCATTGAACCACACCCGCGTGCACCCGCCGGACGTCCGACGGAGCCCCAGTGTAGCGAGCGTGCGACCTGCGAACCGCTCGGCTTCCGAGCCAGATGCATCACCTGCTAGCGTCGGGCCGCGATGAGCGAGACCGACCCGGATTTCTGGCCGCGCACCCTCACGCGCCTCGTGCGGCACGAGGCGCTCGAGGCAGACGAGGCGGCCGAGGCGATGCGCCGCGTCATGGCCGGCGAGGCCACGCCCGGACAGATCGGCGGCTTCCTCATGGCGCTTCGCACCAAGGGCGAGACGGCCGACGAGATCGAAGGTCTCGCCCGAACGATGCTCGACTTCGCGAACCCCGTGCACCCGCCCGCGCCGCCCGTCGACATCGTCGGCACGGGCGGTGACCGCAGCGGCACGTTCAACATCTCGACGATCAGTGCGATCGTGGTGGCCGGTGCCGGCGTACCGGTCGCCAAACATGGCAACCGTGCCGCGAGCTCGCACTGTGGATCGGCCGACGTGCTCGAGGCGCTCGGTGTGAGGATCGATCTGGACGCAACGGGCGTCGAGCGCTGCCTGGCTGAGGCCGGCATCGCCTTCCTGTTCGCGCCGATGTTCCACCCGGCGATGGCCCACGCGGGTCCGGTGCGGCGGGAGCTGCGTGTGCCGACGGTCTTCAATTTCCTCGGACCGCTCACGAACCCCGCCCGTCCGGTCGCGCAGGCGGTCGGATGCTCGGACGCCCGGATGCTGCCGTTGATGGCCGAGGTGCTGGCCAGGCGGGGCACGCGAGCGATGCTGTTCCGGGGAGACGACGGGCTCGACGAGCTCTCGACGACCGGCCCGAGCACGGCTTACGAAGTTCGAGACGGACAGGTACTCGAGACCACCATCGATCCTGCCGAGCTCGGCTTCGCCCGAGCGACGATCGACGATCTGCAAGGGGGCGACGCGGGGGACTCGGCCGACATCGTGCTGAAGGTACTCGGCGGTGAACCCGGACCGAGGCGTGACGTCGTGCTGCTCAACGCCGGGGCGGCGCTCCACGTGGCGGGACGAGCTCGCGACCTCGCCGAGGGGATCTCGCTCGCCGCCGAGGCGGTCGATTCGCGCGCGGCAGCCGCCGCCCTCGACGGCTGGGTCAAGGCGAGCGAGGGCGCGGCGGGTTCGATCGCCGGCCGGTAGCTCTCGCCGGGCGCCGGGCCACCGAGGCGCACCTCGGACGGGGGCCAGGTGCCGTCAGTCGTTCACTGCGAGCGCGCCCGGGACCGGCCCCACGCCCATCTGCACGGCCATCATCGCGGCCTGCGTGCGGTTGGTGACGCCGAGCTTGCGGAAGACCGCCGCCAGGTGCGCCTTCACCGTCTTCTCCGACAGGAACAGCGACTGTGCGATCTCTCGGTTCGAGCGTCCTTCCGCCAGGCGGGCCAAGATGTCGTTCTCGCGCTGGGTCAGGCTGTACTCGTTGCGGCGGCCGTTCTCGCTCCCCCCGTTGAGCTGCTCGTCGAACAGGTTCTGGATGACTCGGGGACTGAGCACGTTGCCGCTCCCCGACATCGCGACGTTGATCGCCTGCGACAGGTCCTCGGGTGTCGCGTCCTTCAACAGGTAGCCCGCGGCGCCGTCGGCGAGCGCGCGCTTGACGTAGGGGGCGTTCTCGTACGTGGAGAGCATGATCACCGGGATCCCGGCCCACTCGGACTTGATCGCGCGCAACAGCTCGAGGCCGTCGAGGTCGGGCATGCGCACATCGACGAGCGCGATGTCGATGTCGGCATTGGCGTGCAGCGCCTCGAGCGCCACGGTGGCACTCTCGGCCTCGACAACCTCCGCGTCAGGGAAGCCTTCCTTCACCACGTAGCTCATGCCACGACGCACGAGCGCGTGGTCGTCCACCACCAAGATCCTCATCTGCTCTCTCCTTGCCCTCCGACGGGGAGCACGGCGATCACACGAACGCCGCGTCCGGGGGTCGACTCGATCTCGATCGAGCCGTCGATCTCATGTACACGGGTGCGAAGCAAGCGAAGTCCGAAGTGCGGGTCGTCGTCGGTCATCGCGGCGATGCCCTGACCGCGATCGGTGACCTCGATGCGCAGTGCGTTCGCTTCGGCAACGACCTTCACGGTCACGTCTTTGGAGCCGGAATGCTTTGCGGCGTTGGCCAGCGCTTCACCGACCACGCTGTGCGCCGTTTCCAGGATGGCCGCCGGCACCGCCTCGACGTCGCCCTCGATGGTGACCCGAGCGGGCAGCTTCCACCGGTTGACCAGCTCGTTCACGAAGGTGGCGAATGACGGGTCCTCGCGGAGCAAGCCCTCGTCGAGCTGGAAGAGCACCTCACGGATCTCACTCAGGTCGTGGCGGATCGCCTCTTCGACCGTGCTGAGCGAGTCCACCGCCGCCGCCGGGTCGGTCTCGATGCGGTGACGGAGCACCTGCAGTTCGAGGATCGCGCTCGTCACCGACTGTGTCAGGCCATCGTGGATCGTCATGGCCCAGCGCGTTCGCTCTTCGAGCATCAGCGACTCCACCGTGCTCAGCACGGCTTGGTCGGCGTCTTGGGCATGGGGACGCGCATGCTCGCGTGGAACGCTCACCGCTGGATTCGTTCCTTTCGGTCGGGACCGTTGGTTCTAGTGCCTTTTCGGCACGAAACCTGCCTTCCTTGACCTCGAGAGCTACCGCGTACCGGATCGGCGTGAACCCCACCAGGATGGACGCTGAACCGAAATCCCGTACGCTTGTGGGGCAAAAACTCTCAGCAGCATCGCGACGTGACTAGCAAGGAACTTGTCAATGGAATACTCAAGTCTTACCCTGTGTTGGTACCGACTGCGGGGCACGCAGAAGCCCGCGGATCATCGTCGATCGAGAGGAGAGGCTTCATGAGTCGAGCAGTGGGCATCGACCTCGGCACCACGAACTCGGTGGTCGCCGTGCTGGAAGCCGGCGAGCCCGCCGTCGTTCCGAACGCAGAGGGAAGCCGCACGACCCCGTCGGTGGTCGGCTTCTCCAAGAACAACGAGATCTTGGTGGGCGAGGTCGCCAAGCGACAGGCCATCACCAATCCCGACCGCACGATCAGGTCGGTCAAGCGCCAGATGGGCGACAAGGACTGGTCCCTCGACCTCGACGGCAAGGCCTGGACCCCTCAGGAGGTCAGCGCGCAGATCCTGTTGAAGCTCAAGCGCGACGCCGAGGCCTTCCTCGGCGACACGGTCACGCAAGCGGTCGTCACGGTGCCCGCGTACTTCGACGACGCGCAGCGCCAAGCCACCAAGGAAGCCGGCCAGATCGCGGGGCTCGAGGTACTGCGCATCATCAACGAGCCGACCGCTGCCGCGCTCGCCTACGGGCTCGACAAGCAGGACACCGAGCAGACGGTGCTCGTGTTCGACCTCGGTGGCGGCACGTTCGACGTCTCGTTGATGGAGATCGGCGAAGGGGTGTTCGAGGTCAAGGCCACCCACGGCGACACTCAGCTCGGCGGCGATGACTGGGACCAGCGGGTGATCGACTGGCTCGTGACCGAGTTCAAGAACTCGCACGGCGTCGACCTCGGCAAGGACCGCATGGCCCTGCAACGGCTCAAGGAAGCCGCCGAGAAGGCCAAGATCGAGCTCAGCCAGGTCGCCGAGACCACGATCAATCTGCCGTTCGTCACGGCCACGGCCGAGGGTCCGCTCCACATGGAGCAGAAGCTCACGCGCAGCGAGCTCGAGCGCATGACCGCCGATCTCGTGCAGCGCTGCAAGGTTCCGTTCGAACAGGCGATCGCCGACTGGGGGAAGTCCGCCGACCAGATCGATCACGTGATCCTCGTGGGTGGCTCGACCCGTATGCCGATGATCCAGGAGCTCGTGAAGTCGCTCACAGGCGGCAAGGAGCCGCACAAGGGCGTGAACCCTGACGAAGTCGTGGCTGTGGGCGCAGCGATCCAGGCGGGCGTCCTCAAGGGAGACGTGAAGGACATCCTGCTGCTCGACGTGACGCCGCTCACGCTCGGTGTCGAAACGAAGGGCGGCATCTTCACGAAGCTCATCGAGCGAAACACCACGATCCCGACCCGCAAGTCGGAGATCTTCACGACCGCCGACGACAACCAGACGACCGTGGAGATCCACGTGCTGCAGGGCGAGGCCGAAACGGTGATGAACCCGGCCGTGAAGTCGCTCGGGCGGTTCCACCTCATGGGTATCCCGCCCGCGCCTCGAGGGATGCCGCAGGTCGAGGTCGCCTTTGACATCGACGCCAACGGCATCGTGAACGTGAGCGCCAAGGACCTGGCCACCGGCAAGGAGCAGGCGATGACGATCACAGGCGGCACGAGCCTGTCCAAGGAAGAGATCGATCGCATGGTGACCGATGCCGAGAAGTTCGCCGAGGAGGACCATGCCAGGCGCGAGACGGCTGAGGCACGCAACACGGCCGACCAGCTCCACTACCAGGTCGCGAAGTTCGTGGAAGACAACGGCGACAAGATCGATGGATCCGACAAGGACGAGCTGGTGGCGAAGAACGAGGACCTGAAGAAGCTGCTGGATGACGAGTCGTCCGACGCCGCCGCGTTGACCGCGGCGAATGATGCGGTGATGCAGGTCTACCAGCGCGTCGGGCAGGCGATGGTTCAGAACCAACAGGCGTCGGCTCCCGCAGGCGAGCCGACCGGCGACGGTGCCGAAGCCGCCGCCGACCAGTCAGAGCCCGACGACGACGACGTCGTCGAGGGCGAGATCGTCGAGGAAGGAGGAGGTGGGTCGTGATGCTCACCAGATGGGATCCGTTCCGTGATCTCAAGGGTGTGGAAGCCGAGTTCGACCGGATGGTCGGCCAGGCGTTCTCGAAGAATGCTTGGGTTCCGGCGCTCGACATCCGCGAGAACGAAGACCGCTTCGAGGTGACGGTCGATCTTCCGGGCATGCGTTCGGACGATGTCGAGCTCACCTTCGAGGACGGTACGCTGACGCTCCGCGGCCAGCGGGAGTTCTCACGCGACGAGGGCGAGGGGCAATACCACCGCATCGAGCGTAGTTACGGCTCGTTCGCGCGGTCGGTGCGCCTGCCCCGCGTCGCCGACTCCGAGCGCATCGAGGCGTCGTTCGACAACGGCGTCTTGACCGTGCTCGTGCCGAAGCGCGAAGAGGCCAAGGCGCGCACGATCGAGGTCACGGCCAAGTGACCGACGAGCGCGAACGCTCCGAGGAACAGCCGCGCGTCCGCATCACGGACCGTCGGCGGTTCGCGAACGTGAGCGACGACGAGGGTGCCCCGGCCGTTGAGGCCGGGGTGCCCCCCGGCTCACAGGACGATGTCGACACGACCGAGCACGAGGCGGCAGAGGTCGCCGGTGATCTGAAGGCCGCGCAGAGCGAGGCGCAGGGATACCTCGACCGTCTGCGTCGCCTTCAGGCGGAGTTCGACAACTACCGCAAGCGGGTGGTGAAGGAGCAGACCGAGCTGGTCGAGCTCGGCGCCATGCCCGTGGCTCGGCGTCTGCTCGAGGTGCTCGACGACTTCGAGCTCGCGCTGATGTCGGCTGAGGACCAGCCGGACTTCGAGCGCTTCCTGAAGGGGGTCGAGCTCGTGTACGCCAAGCTCATCGACGCCCTGAAGGCCGAAGGGCTCGAGCGCATGCAGGCCGAGGGAGCACCGTTCGATCCCGAGCTCCACGAGGCTCTCCTGCAGACGGGCAACGGGGAGGGCGATCCGATCGTCGCCGATGTGCTGCGGCCCGGGTACACGCTGCGAGGGCGGGTGCTCCGCCCTGCAGGGGTTCGCGTGGAGCGCGAGGACTGACCGATGGCCGACGAGGTTCGCCGTGAATGGTTCGAGAAGGACTACTACGGCGTGCTCGGCGTGGCCAAGAACGCCTCCGCCGCGGAGATCAAGAAGGCCTATCGCAAGCTCGCGCGACAGTTCCACCCCGACGCGAACCAGGGCAACGCCGATGCAGAGGCGCGTTTCAAGGACGTCTCGGCTGCCTACGACGTGCTCGGCGACGACGAGAAGCGGAAGTCCTACGACCAGGTGCGCGAGATGGAGCATCGGGCTTCGGCGGCTTCGGGCCGGGCGGGTTCGGGCGCCAACCTAGTGGTCGTGGAGGGGCCGGCGGTGCCGGGTGGCCCGGCGGCGCCGGTGGCGCGACGTACGTGAACGCCGAGGATCTCGGCGACCTGTTCGGGGGGCTCTTCGGAGGGGCCGGCCGATCACGCGCCGGCGCGACGCCGCGGCCCCAGCGCGGCGCCGATCTCGAGACCGACGTCCGCATCACGTTCGACGACGCGATGGCGGGTACGACGGTTCCCGTGAAGATCACCGGTCCCGCCGTCTGTGAGACCTGTCACGGCTCCGGGGCGGCACCGGGCACCGCACCGGTTACGTGTCCCGAGTGTGGGGGCACCGGCGAGATCGCCGTGAACCAGGGGTTCTTCTCGATGACCCAGCCATGCCGCCGGTGCAGGGCGACCGGACGCATCATCGAGACGCCGTGTCCCACCTGCAAGGGTGGTGGGTCGGTGCGGCGCTCGCGCACGTTCCAGGTGAAGATCCCGGCCGGAGTCAAGAACGGCGCTCGCATCAAGCTGACCGGGCGCGGCGAGCCAGGGCCCGCAGGCGGCAGGCAGGGCGACCTGTACGTGCGTGTGAACGTGGCGGATCACGACCTGTTCGGACGCAGAGGCGACAACCTCACGCTCAGCCTGCCGGTCACCTTCCCCGAAGCGGCGCTCGGCGCCAACGTGCAAGTACCTACCCTGAACGGGCCGGTCACGCTCAAGGTGCCTGCCGGCACGCCGAACGGCAAGACGTTCCGCATCAAGGGAAGAGGCGCCCCCAGAGCGAAGGGCGGGAACGGGGATCTCCTCGTCACGACGCTGGTCGACGTACCGGGCAAGCTGTCCAAGGAACAGAAGGAGTTGCTCCGCCAGCTGCAGGAGCATCAGAAGGATTCACCGCGCAAGCCGCTCGGGGTGGCCTGAAGTGACGACCGATGGAGGGGAGCCGACCATGGCTGATCGGGTCGATCAGCGCGCGCTGTTCATCATCAGCGTGGCCGCCGAGCTCGCGGGCGTGCATCCTCAGACCCTGCGCATCTATGAGCGGAAGGGGCTCGTGAGGCCACAGCGCACGTCGGGCAACACGCGCCGGTACTCCCAGGCGGACATCGAACGCCTGCTGGTGATCCAGGAGTTGACCGAGGCCGGGGTGAACCTCGCGGGGGTGAAGCGCATCATCGAGCTGCGAGCCGAGGTGGACGCGCTGCATCGCGAGGTGGCGGAGCTCCGTGCTCAGCTCGCGCATCGGCGCGCCATCTCGATGCCTGGGCGTCGTTCCAACGAGATCGTCCCGTTCGGCGTCGCGGTCCCAGCGCCCTGGGAGGCGCGACCGTGACGAGGCTCGCCGGCGAGCGCGTCTCGCTCCGTCCATATCGCGCCGATGAGGCGTCGATCTTGGAGTCGACCTGGGCCGACGCCGAATGGTTCGCCCCCAGGGGCACCGGTCCGCGCGAGCTCGCCTCGCGTGTTCGCGAACGCGTGAGGCGGTCGGGGTCCTTCACCGAGGGAGCGTTGATCCTCGCCATCGAAGAGGGGAGCCGGCTCGTCGGCGAGGTGCAGGCGCGCCAGCCCCTGAACGGCCTGCCGCCCGGCGTCTTCGAGCTCGGCATCGAGCTCTTCGATGACGCCGATCGCGGCCAGGGGCTCGGCGCCGACGCGGTCGCCGCTCTGGCCAGGCACCTCTTCGATGATCGCCAGGCGCACAGGGTGCAGCTGACGACCGACCTCGAGAACGCGGCGATGCGTCGTGTGGCCGAGCGTCTCGGCTTCTCGTTCGAGGGCGTACTCCGCTCCTTCATGCCCGGGCCCGATGGGCCTCGCGACTACGCCCTGTACGCCATCACGAAGCTCGACATCGAAGAACGGAACGGGACATGGATCTGAACAAGCTCACCTTGAAGTCCCAGGCCGCCTTGCAGGAAGCGCACCAGCAGGCCACGGCCCGCCATCATCAGCTGATCGAGCCCGAGCACGTGCTGTTCGCTCTGCTCGCCGACGCAGAGGGTGTCGTCTTCCCCTTGCTGCACCATGTCGGCGCCAATCCGGCGCAGCTGCGAGCGAAGGCCGACGAAGCGCTCGACGCGATACCCAAGGTCTACGCCCAGGATGTCGACGTGCGCATCTCGCCGGCAACCGCGAAGCTGATCGAGGCGGCGGGGATCGAAGCAGAGGGGCTCACCGACGAGTACATCTCGACCGAGCACCTGCTGCTCGCCCTCCTCGCCCTCGCCCCCAACTCCAAGGCTGCCGCGATCCTCCACCAGGCCGGACTCACGCGCGACTCGGCGCTCGCAGCGCTCGCGGAGGTTCGGGGCCGCGCGCGCGTCACGAGCCCGACTCCCGAGGACACCTTTCAATCGCTCGAGAAGTACGGGCGCGATCTCACCGAAGCGGCCCGCGCAGGAAAGCTCGATCCCGTGATCGGCCGCGACGAGGAGGTGCGCCGCACGATCCAGGTGCTCAGTCGGCGCACGAAGAACAACCCGGTGCTGATCGGAGAGCCCGGCGTCGGCAAGACCGCGATCGTGGAGGGACTCGCGCAGCGCATCGTCGACGGCGACGTGCCCACGATCGTTGCAGGGCAAACGGCTGATCGCGCTCGACCTCGGCGCCATGGTCGCGGGGGCGAAGTATCGCGGCGAGTTCGAGGAGCGGCTGAAGGCGGTGCTGAAGGAGATCGCCGACAGTGAGGGGGAGGTCGTCACCTTCATCGACGAGTTGCACACGATCGTCGGCGCCGGCGCGGCCGAGGGAGCCATGGATGCCGGCAACATGCTCAAGCCGATGCTCGCGCGCGGTGAGCTCCGCGCGATCGGCGCGACCACGCTCGACGAGTACCGCCAGCACATCGAGAAGGACGCGGCGCTCGAGCGACGCTTCCAGCCGGTGCTGGTCGAACAGCCGAGCGTCGAGGACACGATCGGCATCCTGCGCGGGTTGAAGGAACGCTATGAGGTGCACCACGGCGTCCGCATCCAAGATCCTGCGCTCGTTGCGGCAGCCGTGCTGAGCGATCGCTACGTCACAGGGCGGTTCCTTCCCGACAAGGCGATCGACCTGATCGACGAGGCAGCCTCGAGGCTGCGCATCGAGATCGATTCGATGCCCGTCGAGATCGACGAGGTCGAGCGTCGCATCCGACAGCTCGAGATCGAGAAGGCGGCGCTCGCCAAGGAGACAGACCAGGCGTCGAAGGATCGCCTCGCTCGGCTCGAGGAAGAGCTCGCCAACCTCGGCGAGGACCGGACCTCGATGACCGCGCACTGGCAGCAGGAGAAGGAGGTCATCGATCACATCCGTGACCTCAAGGCGCAGATCGAGGAGGCGCGTGCCGAGGCCGAGCGCGCCGAACGCGACGCTGACCTGCAGCGCGCGGCAGAGCTCCGCTACGGCACGCTCGTCGAGCTCGAACGCAAGCTCGAGTCCGAGAACATCGCGCTCGCCGAGGTGCAGCGAGATCGCAGATTCTTGAACGAGGAAGTGACCGAGGAGGATGTCGCCCAGGTCGTGTCGCGGTGGACCGGTGTCCCTGTCTCCAGACTCATGGAGGGCGAGATGCAGAAACTGGTGCACCTCGAGGCGGCCTTGCACGAACGCGTGGTCGACCAGGTCGAAGCGGTGGAAGCGGTGGCGAACGCGATCCGTCGCTCTCGCGCCGGCCTGTCCGATCCGAATCGTCCGATCGGCTCGTTCCTGTTCCTCGGCCCGACCGGCGTCGGTAAGACGGAGCTCGCACGGGCGCTCGCGGATCACCTCTTCGACGACGAGCGCGCGATCGTGCGCGTCGACATGAGCGAGTACCAGGAGCGTCACGCCGTCTCGCGGCTCGTGGGCGCGCCACCCGGCTACATCGGCTACGAGGAAGGCGGGCAGCTCACCGAGGCGGTTCGCCGCCGTCCGTACAGCATCGTGCTCCTCGACGAGATGGAGAAGGCGCACGCCGACGTGTTCAACATCTTGCTGCAGTTGCTCGACGATGGCCGGCTCACCGACGGGCAGGGGCGCACGGTCGACTTCCGCAACGCGATCGTGATCATGACCTCGAACCTCGGCTCGGCGATCTTCGGCGACACCTCGCTCGATCGCGAGAAGCAGAAGCAGACTGTGCTCGACGACGTCCGCGCCTTCTTCAGGCCCGAGCTCGTGAATCGCATCGACGAGATCGTGGTGTTCGATCCGCTGGGACGCGACGAGATCGGCCAGATCGTCGGCATCCAGCTCCGCGCGCTGCAGCGAAGGCTCACCGAGCGGGGACTCTCGATCGAGCTGACCGACGAGGCGCGGGCGTACTTGGCCGACAAGGGGTACGAGCCGGCGTTCGGTGCGCGGCCTCTCCAGCGGCTGATCCAGCGTGAGATCCAAGATCCGCTCGCGATGAAGCTGCTCGCTGGTGAGATCCACGACGGCGACACAGTCACGATCGACGTGTCGGCCGACCGGATGTCGTTCAGGACCAGCTAGTCTCGATCAGACTAGCGATCCTGGCCGGTCAAGGCAGGAGTGGGCGGCGCCGATTCCCTGGGCATGGATCTGTGGTTCTGGGTCGCCGCGCTCGTGGTCGCCGCGATCGGCGGGTGGCGTGCTCTCCGCCGACGCGACCGGTCTCGCCGGCTCATGTTGGCGTGTCACCGGGCTGGCCTGGAGTTCTCTCCGATCGATCCGTTCCCCGACACGCTGTGGCTGCCGTTCCGCTGGCTCGGCCAGGGGCGCTGGAGCCGAGCCGAGAACGTCGTGTGGAACCGGGCAGAGGGCGATGATGTGCGAGCCTTCGACCTCTCGATCGAGTCGGTGCCGGCAGGTGAGGACTCGCCTCGCGTGCTCCAGCACTACACGTGCGTGGCGGTGGCCCTTCCGTTTGGCTGCCCGCGGCTCGAGATCCGACCGCGCGACGGGACCGGGCGGCTTGCCGGCGCGCTCGAGGGGTCCGACGTCGAGCTGGAGCTCGAGGGGTTCAACCGACGCTTCCGTGTGCATGCGGAAGACCGGCGCTTCGCGGTGGCCTTCTGCGATCAGCGCATGATGCGCGCCCTGATGGGGCTTCCGCCCGGTGTCACGGTCGCGGTGAACGAAGACCGCTTGTTGCTTCGCGCCGAGGAGCTGCCCGCCCCGGAGGTGCTGCTGCTCTTCGAGGCTGCCCGAGCGATCCAACGGGCCGTGCCGCCCGTCGTCGCGGGGTTGTATCCGCCACGCCCGAGCGTCGGCAGGCACGAGCGGCGCTGGCTGCAAGGACATTGGTCGCCCGAGCCCATCGGTCAAGAGACGGCCCAGCACCTCTCGACGGAGACGGGTAGCTCGTGAGGCCGGCGACCACGCTTCGCATCGTGGCCGCCATCGGCGTCGCCTGGGCGCTGGCCGCCTTCACGATGCTCGCTCGTGGCGACCCGGAGGGAAGCCGCACGCTGGCGCAACTGTTCGCGCTGGCGATCACCGTCGCCGGGCTCACCTGGGCGGTGCATCGGTTCCGCATCGAGCCTCGTCGCGGATCGTTCGACGCGCAGGCGAGACACGCCGGCCTGCGAGCAGAGGCGGGGGATCCGCTCGGTCTGATGCAGATGCCGTTCGCGCTCTTCGGGCGCGCAGCCTCGGCGCGCGACCTGGAGAACACGGCGTGGGGCGTTCGTCACGAGCGCGAGATCGTGGTCGCCGACTACTGGTTCGCGCCGAGCTCGAACCCCAGCCTCGACGACTACCGGCGGTTCGTGTGCGTCATCGACCCGACGAGGCCGGAGTGGCCCGACGTGTCGGTGACCCCGATGAGCTTCGCCGCCGTCGCTCGCGATGCCGCGGGGCTCGCACGGGTGGACACGGAGTCCGAGCGGTTCAACCGAGCGTTCGACGTGCGGGCCGACGATGCGAGGTTCGCAGCTGCCTTCCTCGACGCACGCATGATGGATTGGCTGATGGGCCAGGCGCCGGGCGTGGGCTTCGAGATCGTCGCCGGACATCTCATGCTCTACGAACCTCGGTCGGTGTCGAGCCTCGACGACGTCGACCGCGCCCTGCGCAGGTTCGACGGGCTCTTCGAGCATGTGCCCGTGGTGGTGGCGTCGCTGTACCCGGCCGCCTCTGCGAGCTCCGTAGGCGCACCTCATCGGCCGGACCTGTGAACGACCGAGCGGCCGCCTGGCTCGATGCAGCGATGCGACATCGGCTCTGGTTCTCCGAGCACGACGAGCACGAGGGGGCTTCATTGCCCTTCGGCCTTTGCCGCCGGGGCGACCTCGCCGTCGTCCGCAACGTTTCGTGCGGGGCGATCGACGACCGGGAAGTCCGCATGTTCGACCTCGACATCATGGCCCGCCGAGACCATGAAGCGGGCATCTCGACGGGACCCCACCGCACGATCACCGGCATGGTCATCGACGCGTTCGCCGACGAAGGTACCGACACGCACGTCGTCACGGAGCGGTGGGAATGCGCGGTGGTCCGGGCCGGTGCTGAGTGCTGGCCGCTCTCGGTGGCGCCAGAAGGTCTTCTGACCGCGTTCGCCGACACCGTGGCGATGGGCGATCAGGACCTCGAGGTCGAGGCGTTCAACAGGGCGTTCGAGGTGCGCGCCGACGATCGCAGGTTCGCCAGCGACTTCCTCGATGCGCGCATGATCGAGCTCCTCGTCGAGCGAGCCGTCGGCTGGGTCGTGGAAGCGGTGGGCAACCGCATCCTGGTCGCCCGACCAGCGGGTGCCGTTCCCGATGCCGACTCACTCATCGCCCTTTCGTTCGCGGTGGCGGATCGGGTTCCGAACGCGGTGAGATCGCTGCACCCTGCGGCGCCGGCCGCCGGGCTCACGCCTCGGTGCCCGGTGGGCCCCGACAGCGTCGTGCGTGAGGACGCTGAGCAGGGGACCGGAGCAGGCCGGTTCGATCCGTGGCCAGATGTGCCATCCGGCTGGGCCTGAGCCACGCTCGCTGCGCGCGGGGTAGGCTGGACCCACCCTCACAGACGGGCTCTCACCAGGGGAAAGGGAACGCTCGATGGAGATCTGGCTCATCATCTTGCTCGCGGTTATCGTGCTCGGCGCGATCGGCGGCGTCGTCTCGTACAACCGGTTCGTCTCCCAGAAGACGCTCATCAAGGACGCGTGGGCCAACATCGACACCGAGCTCAGGCGTCGATACGACCTGATCCCGAACCTCGTCGAGACGGTGAAGGGGTATGCCACGCACGAGCGAGAGGTGCTGGAGAACGTCACGCGGGCGCGTGCGATGGCTGCGAGTGCGACGGGGTCGCCGGCCGAGCAGGCTGCGGCCGAAGGTCCATTGGTCGCCGCGCTCCGCCAGCTCATGCTGGTGGTCGAGAACTATCCTGACCTCAAGGCCAACCAGAACTTCCTGCAGTTGCAGGGCGAGCTGACGAACACCGAGGACCGACTGCAGACCGCGAGGCGCTTCTACAACGCCAACGTGCGTGACTTCAACAGGCGCGTGAAGCAGTTCCCGTCGATGATCGTCGCGAGCTTGTTCGGCTTCAAGGAAGAGGAGTTCTTCGAGGTCGAGGACGCGATCCGCGAGGGTGGCCCGCCGCAGGTGAATTTCGGCGCCCCGGCCGGGGCGGGCGCACCGCTCGCCGGAGCCGCGCCAGGGGCTGCGACGGACGTGACGTCGGCACCCGCCGCACCGCCTCCGCCTGTTGACGACGTGCCGGAACCCCCCGGCCAGCCCAGACCGCCGACCCCGCCGGGCTAGGGCTCAGACCTTGGCCCTGTGACGTCGGTCGTGAAGCTACGACACACGACGCGAGTGGCCTGGACGATCTCGTCGCTGTCGGGCTCGACATGCCGACGTCGGTCGCGAAGTCGCTCCTGACCTGTCCGGCCTGGACGATGCCACCAGCAGGGGCGACCGTCGGAAGGAGGGTCGTGGGGCGGTGTTTCAGATCAGCACGACTGACTCGACCATGCTCGTACTCGCTAGAAAGCAACCATGAATCCCTCGGCGGCCGTCCTCCGCCTGATCGAACGGGTCAGCAACGTCCACGCGATCGCCCAGACCACCGCTAACGCGCCGACGATCAACGCCGCGGCGCGAGGCCCGGCGGAATCGGCGACCGCGCTCGCGACGAGGCTCGACACGGCGAGTGAGAGCGTGATCAGGGCGAAGTCGACCGCGAAGACGCGGCCGCGGATGTGGTCGGGCACGAGCACCTGCAGCCCGAACGTGGAGAGGATCCACTGGGCCCCGCCGCCGAGGTGGGCGAAGAAGATGACCCCCGCCGCGATCGCGAGCGTCGGCGCGAAGCTCAGCGCCATATAGGACACGCCGAAGACCGCGAGTGCGATGCCGATCGCGCCGAACAGGCGGCGGTGCATATTGCCGCTGATGCGGTGTCCGAGGAACGGCCCGACGAGCGCGCCCAGGCCTCGCGCGGCCATGAGGGCGCCCACACCGATCTCGCCGCGATCGAACACATCCGCCCCGAACACGGGTAGCAGCGCCAACACGCCTGCGGCCAGTCCGAACCCGGCCTTGACGCCGATCAGGGCCAGGACACGGTGGTCGCTGCGCGCGTACTGCAGCACCTCGATCGTCGCGTCGAGCATCTTCGGGTGCTTGTGCCCCGGCTCGCGTTCCTCGGAGAATGGGCGGCGGATGCCCCAGAGCAACAGGGCCGAGACCGCGAACGATGCGGCGTCGATCACGAAGGCGGTGTCTCGACCGAAAGCCGTCGCGACGATGCCGCCGAGGCCGGCCCCGACCGCGAGCATGGTTCCCCACAAGGAACCGGAGAGCGCGTTCGCTGCCGGCAGGTCCTGGGGGTCGACGATGTTTGGCGTCGCCGCCGAAAAGGCCGGATCGAACGGAGCGCCGAAGACCGAGAGCAGCGCGAGCAACGGATACGCGAGCCAGATCGTTCCCGGTCCGACCACCAGGAACGATGCGCACACACCGACGCGTGCCAGGTCGCACACGATCATCAGCTTGCGGCGATCGAGGCGGTCGACGAGCACACCGGCGGGCGGAGATGCGATGAAGAACGCGAGCTCTTGGGCCAAGATCGCGAGTCCGACATCGATCGCGCGTCCGGTCGTCTGCACGATCAACGAGGTGATCGCCACGAACAAGAACCAGTCGCCGCCGAGCGAGATCACGGAGGCGATGAACAGCCGCCGGAAGTCCCGGTTACGGCGGAGCAGCGACACGCCGGCGCGAGCGCCGGCGGCTCCTGCATCTCGCTCGGACATCTCGGTCCGTCACACTACCGACCCCAGTCGACCGTAAGGAGGATGGCGTGCTCGAACGCATCACGTGGTTCCGTCAGTCGGCGCTGTGCTGGCGCGATGACGAGTTGACCGTGTACATCGACCCATGGGGCACGGGCGACGACGCCGGGTCTGCTGACCTGATCTTGATCACGCACGCGCACCACGACCACTTCCAGCCCGACGAGATCGAGCGTCTGCGTCGCCATCGCACGAGGATCGTGGCGCCACTCGACGTCGCGAACATGCTGACCGGCGACGTCACCCCCGTGCAACCGGGACAGACCCTCGAGGTCGCGGGCGTTTCGTTGACGACGGTGCCTGCCTACAACACTCGCGAGGAGGCGCTCGAGTTCCACCCTCGAGCCAACGACTGGGTGGGTTACGTGCTACAGCTCGGTGGTGTCACGTACTACCACGCGGGCGACACCGATCACGCTCCCGAGCTCGACGACATCGGCGCGGATGTGGCATTCCTACCGGTGGGCGGCCACTTCACGATGAACGTGCCTGAAGCGGCGGGGCTCGCGAAGGCGATGTCGCCGAGGCTCGCGGTGCCGATGCACTACGGGTTCGTCGTCGGCTCGCAGGGCGACGGTGAGCGGTTCCGCGACGCGGCGGCACCCGTGGCGGTCGAGCTGCTCACACCGGTCGATCCGTTCGAACGCGAGTGAGCGGCGCGAGGTGGGTAGCATGCCAGGCAGAAGCCCACGACGCGTGACGGGGAGACGACGATGAGGCTCGGTTACGACGGCACGCTCTTCATACTCGCATTCGACCATCGTGGCTCGTTCCAGAAAAAGTTCTTCGGCATCGAAGGCGCACCAGGTCCCGACGAGGCGGCGAGCATCATCGATGCGAAGCGGGTGATCTTCGAAGGCATGCAACGAGCGCTGGGCGAGGGCGTGCCATCCTCGTCGGCCGGCGTGCTCGTCGACGAGCAGTTCGGCACGCAGGTCGCGCAGGAAGCGAAGCAGGCAGGCCTGGTGCTCGCGATGCCCGCCGAGAAATCGGGCCAGGACGAGTTCGACTTCGAGTACGGGCCCGAATACGCGTCGCACATCCAGGCGTTCGATCCCACGTTCATCAAGGTGCTCGTCCGGTACAACCCCGAGGGCGACGGCGCGATGAACGCACGACAGACGATGCTTCTGAAGGAGCTCTCGGACTGGTTGCACCACACGGGCCGGCTCTTCCTGTTCGAGCTGTTGGTGCCGGCGGAGCCTCATCAGCTCGAAGCGGCCGGAAACGATCCACTGCGCTACGACAGCGAGCTGAGGCCCGATCTCATGCGCGTCGCGATCGCCGAGCTGCAAGAGAGCGGCGTCGAGGCCGATGTCTGGAAGATCGAGGGCATCGACGACGCCGAGCGGTGCGCCGAGATCGCCGACCAGTGCCGTATCGCTGGTCGCGACGGTGTGGGGTGCGTGGTGCTCGGACGAGGCGCCGACGACGCAGCCGTCGATACCTGGCTTCGCGCCGCTCGTGGCGTTCCCGGATACCAGGGCTTCGCGATCGGTCGGTCGATCTGGTGGAACCCCTTGAAGTTCTTCGTGGAAGGCGCGATGCCCCGCGACGAGGCCGTCGCGCAGATCGCCAACAACTACCGGCGGTTCGTCGCCGTCTACCAGGAAGGTTGAGGTCAGCTTTCGAGCAGCAGCCCGCGGCGCCTGCGCACGCGACGATCGATGCGGCTGAACAGCAGGTACTCCACGAGCACGCCGATCACCGCGATGACCGCAACCGTGGCGACGAGGGCGGAGACGTCGCCGGCGTCGCGGGCGAGGAGATGCCCGAGGCCGACGGCTCCGGCCGCCGCGATGATCAGCTCTGCGGCCATGAGCGCCTTCCATGCGAAACCCCAGGCCTGCTGCAGTCCGGCGAGGAATCCGGGCAAGGCGGCGGGCAAGATCACGTCTCGGTAGAGCGTCCATCCCTCGGCGCCCAGCGTGCGGCCGGCACGTTTCAGGATCGGAGGCACCTGGCGCATCGCCGCCATGGTGGAGAGCGTCATCGAGGGGAACGAGCCCACCACCGTGACGAAGACGACCGCGCGTTCGGTAGGCCCGAACCAGATCACGGCGATCGGCACCCAGGCGACGAACGGCACGATCTGCAGGGCGACCACGAGCGGCCGGACCGAGCGATGCGCGAACTCGTTGAGCGCGAACCCGACACCGAGCGACGCGCCGATCACCACCGCGAGCGCGAAGGAGAAGACGAGTCGGATCAGGGTCTTGACGGTCGCCTCGGGCAAGGTGCCGTCGCTCACGCCGGCGACGAACGCCTTCCACGAATCGAGGGGCGAGGGGATCCCGTCGCTCGAGGTCAGCGCAGCGATGAGAGCCCAGATCGCGATCAAGCCGGCGATGCCTGCGAGCGGTGGCCCGACCTCATCCCAGGCACGGCGCACGCCGGCGCGAGGCAGGTTCCGAGTGGCCGTGACGCTCACCGGTCGCCTCCCTCGGTGCCCGCTCGTCCTACCTCCCGCATGAGCAGTTCGTGCACATCGGTGACGACACGAGACACGAGCACGTCGTCGAGCTGACGGGGGCGGGGGGCGCTGATACGGACCTCCTCGAGCAGCCGCCCTGGCGCCGCCGACATCACCAACACGCGATCGGCGAGCAGCGCCGCTTCGCGAACATTGTGCGTGACGAAGACGAATGTCTTTCGCCCATCGCGTTCGAGCCACACACGTTGCACCTCGTCCTGTAACAGCTCACGGGCCTGCGCGTCGAGCGCACCGAAGGGTTCGTCGCCGAGCAGCACGTCGGGCTCGGTCGCGAGTGCACGGGCGAGCTGGGCTCGCTGACGCATGCCGGCCGAGAGCTCGTGAGGCTGCACACCGGCGGACCGTCCGAGCCCCACGTTCTCGAGCCACGTGAGCGCGCGGGCAGGCCGCTGATCGCCGGGCACGCCCGCGAGTTTCAGGGCCAGCTCCACGTTGCCGGCGACCGTGAGCCAGGGGAACAGCGCCGGCTCCTGGAACAGCACAGCGCGGTCGGGGCCGGGACCGGCGATCGGTCGTCCGTCGATCAGCGCCTCGCCCGATGTGGGCTCGTCGAGGCCAGCGAGCACGTTGAGGATGGAGGTCTTGCCGCACCCGGAGGGCCCGAGCAGGCACACGAACTCCCCGACATGCACGTCGAAGGTCACGTGGTCGACAGCGGTGACCATCGATCCGCTCGTCGACCGGCGCGTCTTCACTAGGTCGTGCACCGCGAGCTTGGGCGGTGCGCCGCCCGGAACGGGCGCGGGTCGCGCCTCGGTCGTCATCAGGTCGCTCATCTCACCACGCTCATCTCCGCGGCCTCATCTCCGCGCTCATCGCAGCCGGAACTTCTCGGCCATCTCGATCTGCACGACCTTGCCGTCCTGGATCACCAGCACGACCGTGCCGTAGTTGATGCGCCGGACGATCCCGGCCACCTTGGCGAGCACGAGCCGCTCTTCCTCGGAGAGGTCGAGGGCCGCAAGCATCTCGTCGGCGGTGCCGTTCTCGCCGGTCGCTGCCTCGACCCCGGCCGTCGTATCGTCGCTCACGTCCGGAGTCTACGCCTGGGTGCCTGCAGCCCCGCGCGATCACGCCGAGTAGAAGAATCCGGTCGCCAGCAGGGCGAGCGGCATGAGGAACAACGTGCCGACGAAGAGCACGAGTCGCCGGTTCTTCGCCACCAGGAATTCGTCGAGGCGAAGCACCGAGCGTTGCACCGGCTTGTAGATGAACGCGAGGATCAACAAGGAAACGATCGTGACGCCGATGGCTTCCGCGAGCACGACCTGGGCCGCTTCGGGTGTGGGCTGCAGCATCGCCACGACGAGTGTGTCGGCGAGGGTCGTGATGTTGGCACCCATGATGTAAGGAAGCGCTTCCTCGCGCTTGATCAAGCCTTTCGCCGCGAGCGGCACGAGCACGGTGAGCGCGACCGACACCGAGAGCGTGAGCGTGGCGACGACGCAGCCGAGGAAGAACATCGTCCAGGGATGCTTGAGCCACGCGGCGCGCTTGGAGGCTGTCGCATCGCTGCTCACGCTCGGCAGCACCCGGTCGATCAGATTGAACGACACCAGGATCACACCGAGACCGATCAGGAACAGGGACCAGCCCGGGACGTTTCCAGCGACGAAGTCGACGATCGGGCCCCAGAGGGTGCCGAGGATCGCGTTGAGCTTGCCAGTGGCATGCAGATCGAAACCGTCGAGCCACCCGGCCTTGATGATGGCGTAGCCGATCAGCATGCCGGGCAGGTACACGATGGCGGTCATGGTCATCGCCTGGATGCCGATGCCGATCGAGTCGCTGCGGCCGCGCTTCATGTCTGCTCTCGAAGCGCCGGAGGCGAGTTGCACCTTGGCCTGCTTGGTCGCGTACAGGAATCCCGTGAGCAAGACGATGAACGATGCCCCCAGGCGCGAGCCCGATAGCATCGTGAAGCCCTGGAGCTTCGTGAGCGTGCCGGCCCCGAAGAGGCTGATCGCCGTGGCTGCGACCGGCGAGCCGGAGAGCACGAAGTAGGCGCCGAGCCACCCCGCCCCGAGCGACGAGACGCCGTTGGCGAACGGGAACTGCCCTTCGATCTGCGGACCGACGGCGGCCGCGCCTTCCTTCATCAGCTGGACGGCGAGGATGAACAGGAACATCGCCGGCACGAACAGCAGGAGCTTGCTCGCGATATCCCACGGGGAGCGCGGTGCCTCGAACGGCCCCCAGTCGATGAGGTGCCGTGCCTGGTTCGCTTCGACGGGCACGCAGAACTCTCCGTCGATCTCGACCAGCTTCGCTTCTTGCTCGAGGTCGCGTTCGAGCTCCTTCGAAGATCGCTTGGACATGTTCAGGCTCTCTCCTGAAACGAAAGGGGCCGCAACGCGGTGCGGGAACTAGCGTTCCCCCCGTGCGTTGCGGCCTCCGGTCTTTCCGGTCAGCTGCAGGGCGAGACTACCCCCGGTTTCCGGGCACGGTCAACGGCCATCGGTCGTATCCGCCATCGGACTTGTGTTGCATTCTCGTGGCAGGAAGACCGATATCGACGGCTTCTCCTTGACACTCCCGATCCCAGCGGGTACTTCTGTGCCCGTTGCGCCGACCGGATCGCCGGAGGCGCTGCGCTCGAAAGGCCGGCGACGGTCGCGACCGCGACTGCGCCGCGCGAAACCTTTCGGTTGACCGGACCACCGGAGGCCGAGACCCAAGGCCACCCGGCACGCCCGCCGGTCCATCGAAAGGAGCACCGATGTTCACCCACCCCCTGCGACGCTTCACCGCGTCGGCCCATCGGGCGCGATCGATCGCGCTCGCCCTCGTCGCCATCACCGTGCTTGCAGCATGCTCGTCCGCGCAAGGCGGCGAGGACGGTGCCACCAGCGCCTCCGGTGCTTGCGAGCCCGCCGAGACCCCAGTGATCAGCTTCGCCGCCTACAGCACACCTCGTGAGGCATACGGCAAGATCATCCCGGCGTTCGTCTCGCAGTGGAAGGAAGACAACAACGACCAGAACGTGATTTTCCAGGAGTCCTACGCGGGCTCGACCACGCAGGCCGCCAACGTGATCGCCGGCTATCCGGCCGACGTTGTCGCGCTGTCACTCGCCCCTGATGTCGACGAGGTCGCCGACGCGGGCTTGATCACGCACGATTGGACCGACACCGCCGATGCCGGCATGGTGTCGAGCTCGGTCGTGGTATTCGACGTACGTCCCGGCAACCCGCTCGGCATCGCCGACTGGGACGACTTGGCCAACGCCGAGATCCTCACCCCCGACCCCGCGTCGAGCGGCGGTGCGCGCTGGAACCTCGTCTCCCTGTGGGGCGCGGCGCTTCGCGGCTACGCCGGTGTGAATGAAGGTGATGAGGCCGGAGCGACGAAGCTCATGCAAGACGTGCTCGGCAACGTGATCGTCTTCGACAAGAGCGCTCGCGACTCGATCCAGAACTTCGAAGCGGGCAATGGCGACGTCGCGATCACGTACGAGAACGAGGTCCTCACCGCCCAGGAGGCGGGTCTCGATGACGAGGCCGTCTATCCACCTTCGACCGTGCTCATCGAGAACCCCGTCGCGATCGTGGACAAGAACGTCGACGAACATTGCGTGCGCGACGTCGCTGAGGCCTTCGTCGAGTACCTGCACTCTGACGAGGCGAAGGAGATCTTCACCGACGTCGGCTTCCTTCGATCGACCGACGCGAAGGAGGCCCAGAAGGGCGGCGGCCAGTTCCCCGCGATCGAGGACCTCTTCACGGTCGAAGAGATCGGTGGCTGGGACGCCATGAACGAGAAGTTGTTCAGCGACGGCGGCATCGTCACCCAGGCGATCGCCGGCTGACCAGACGGTCCATCACGAAAGGACCTACAGACGACGATGAGCAGCGCCGCGCAGGTCACCATCGAGCGCAGTCGGACCCGGCTCTCTCCGAGGTCAGCTGCACGGCTGCGACGATTCACCCTGCGCGGCGTTGCCATCGTCTACCTCGGAGCGATGGTGGCCCTGCCGGTCGCGGCGGTCGTCACGAAGGGCTTCGGAGACGGGCTCGACGGTCTGCGCACCGCACTCGCCGTGCCAGGCGCAACCGCCGCGATCCGGCTCACACTCATCACTTCGACCCTCGCTGCGCTGATCAATGCGGTGATGGGCACGATGCTCGCTTACGTGCTCGTGCGGTTCTCGTTCCCGGGCAAACGGTTCCTCTCGGCGGTCGTCGACCTGCCGCTCGCCATCCCGACGCTCGTCACCGGGGTGATGCTCGTGGCGCTGTACGGGCCTGCATCGCCGATCGGGGGTTTCCTCGATCGCTTCGGTATCAAGGTGATCTTCACGCCGATCGCGATCATGCTCGCGCTGCTCGTCGTGACGCTGCCCCTGGTCGTGCGGAGCGTGCAGCCGGTGCTGCAGGAGCTCGACGACGCTGAAGAGGAAGCGGCGGCCACCCTCGGTGCAAACAGTTTCACCACTTTCCGGAAAGTCGTACTGCCGGCGATCCGAGTGGCCATCGTGGGTGGCACGCTCCTGACCTTCGCTCGTTGCCTCGGCGAGTTCGGCAGCGTCGTGCTCGTCGCAGGCAACCGCGCGGGGGAGACCCTGACCGCTCCTGTCTTCATCTTCCAGCTCGCGAACCAGTTCCGTCCGATCGAGGCCGCTGCCGTGGCGACGCTGTTGTTCGCGCTTTCGTTCGTGCTCGTGCTGGTGACCGCTCGCCTGCTCAAGAGGAAGGAGGACGACGCATGAGGACCCCCTCCGAAAGCCCCACCGTCTCCCTTCCCGGCGGCGGTCGCCGGCGCCTCGTCCGCAGCGGGATCGTCACGGCGTGCATCGTGTACGTCGGCATCCTGCTGCTCATGCCCCTGGTGGGCATCGTTATCACGGCACTCGAGCCGGGCTGGTCGAAGGTCGCCGAGACGTTCTCACGACCAGACGTGCGGCATGCGTTCGTCTTGACCGGTGTCATCACCCTGATCACAGTGGTCGTCACGACTGTGTTCGGCGTGATCACCGCCTGGGTGCTCGTGCGTCAACGGTTCGTGGGCAAGTCCCTGCTGAACGCCCTCGTCGACCTGCCATTCGCGCTGTCGCCGGTGACCGTCGGGCTCGCCGCGGTGATCCTGTTCGGAGCGGGCGGGTGGCTCAAGCCGTTCTTCGATGCCCGCGGCATCGCCATCATCTTCGCCTTGCCCTCCATGGTGCTCGTGACGATCTTCATCTGCATCCCGTTCACCATCCGTGAGGTCGTACCGGTGCTCCAGGAGATCGGCAAGGACGAGGAGGACGCGGCCCGCACCCTCGGCGCGTCGATCCTGCAGACGTGGCGCAAGGTCACCCTGCCGAACATCCGGTGGGGGATCCTCTACGGCGTGGCACTCACGACAGCGCGCTCGATCGGTGAGATCGGTGCCGTGCTGATCGTGAGCGGACTGATCAAGGGAAAGACGGAGACCGCAACCCTGTTCATCTTCACCGCCATCGAGGAACGTCAAGGAGCGGAGGCATACATCGTCGCCTTGACGCTTGCTGCGGTGTCGATCGTTCTGCTCGTCGGAATCGAAACGGCGAGGCACCGCATCGAAGGAAGGAAGGTACGCACATGAGCACGCCGATCGTGGTGCAGCAGCTCACCAAACGGTTCGGCTCGTTCGAGGCCGTGAGCGACGTGTCGTTCACTGCCCCCGGGGGCGCCATCACGGCGCTGCTCGGGCCGTCGGGGTCGGGCAAGAGCACGGTCCTTCGCATGATCGCCGGGTTGGAGAACCCTAACGGAGGCCGCATCTTCATGGGCGACGTCGAGCTCACGCCGAAGAGCGTGCAGGAGCGACGGGTCGGGTTCGTGTTCCAGCACTACGCCTTGTTCCGTCACATGACGGTGGCCGACAACGTCGGGTTCGGTCTCGCCGTACGCAAGCAGTCGAAGTCAGAACGGAAAGCCCGGGTCGACGAGTTGCTCGAGCTCGTCCAGCTCACGCACTTCGCGAAACGCTACCCCGATCAACTTTCCGGCGGTCAGCGCCAGCGTGTTGCACTCGCCCGTGCGCTCGCTCCGCGACCCGACGTGTTGCTGCTCGACGAGCCGTTCGGCGCGCTCGACGCCAGGGTGCGTCAAGACCTTCGGCAGTGGCTCGACGAGCTCCATCGTGAGCTCGGGGTGACCAGCTTGCTCGTAACGCACGACCAAGAGGAAGCGCTTGAGCTCGCGAACCAGATCGTCGTGATGCACGAGGGTCGTGTGCAGCAGGTCGGCTCCCCCAGCGAGATCTACGACGATCCGAAGACTCCATTCGTTGCGGGGTTCGTCGGAGCCGCGAACGTGCTCCACGGCGTGGTGGAGGGAGGCCACGTGCACCTCGGTGCCTTCCGGCTCCCGGGTGCGGATCATCTGGCAGAAGGTTCGGCGGCCACGGCGTTCGTACGTCCTCATGACGTGCGTGTCACTCCGAAGGGATCGAACGGGCACGGTCACGGTCACAGCGATGGGTCCTTCGCGCTCGGGCGCATCGAGCGGATCTCCTCGCTCGGCTGGCTCGCGCGACTCACGATCCGCCTCGACGGCGACGGCAACCACACCTTGGTCGCTCACGTTCCTCAGACAGAGCTCGCCGGTGCGACCGAGGGTGACCTCGTCAGCGTGGATATGCGCAATCCCAAGGCGTTCGACCAAGGTGAGGCTTCGACCGAGGAGTGAGCGTGAGCCCGCTGCGCGCGGTGGACGGCGACGGTCCACTCGGGCCCGAGATACCGGCCGACGTACTGAAGTTCGCCGCGATCCCGGCAGAGCAACGCGAGCTGCTGCTGCACGTGCACGATCTGCTCGGCAGCATCGCGTACGGCACGGTGGTGCTCGTGCTGCAGGATGGCAAGGTGATCCAGGTCGAGACCTCAGAGAAGATCAGGTTGCGGTGAGTGTGCCGTCAGTTGCCGCAGGCGCAGCCCCCGCCGCAGCAGCCTCCGCCGCCGGGAGGGCTCGAAGCACCGGGACCCGTCGCAGCCGCTGAACCGGTCGCGAAGACCGAGAATCGCCGCCGGACCCGGGCGGCTCCGCACGACGGGCACGCGAGCGTCACGCCCACCGATGTACCCATCGCGCGGCGTTCCTCGAAGTGGTGCTCGCACGCGAGACAGACGTACTCGTAGACGGCCATGTGTGCAGTGTAGCCCGGGATCGGGCCGCACCGCGATCCTTCAGCTGGTGCGTCCCGCCATGCGATGGCCCACCGCAGCTGCGGCTTCCATGACCTGTCGTCCGAGGCCGGGCACGTCGCGCGTCGGCACTCGATAGGTGGGACCCGAGGTGCTCACGGCGGCCACGACCTTCGCGTCGACCATCACGGGGGCGGCGACCGTGATCAGACCGTCTTCCAGCTCGCCCATGCTCGAGGCGTAGCCCCGGCGCCGCACTTCATCCAGTGCGTCCCTCAGCACTCCCGGGTCGGTGATCGTGCGCTCGGTGAGCGGTTCCAGCCTGCGGCGCAGCAGCGCCTGTCGGGAGCGGTCGTCGCCGAACGCGAGCATCGCCTTGCCGCTCGAACTCGCGTGCACTGGACTCCGACGACCAACCCAGCTCGCCATGACCACCGTCTGCGCCGGGGTGACCTGGTCGACGTAGACGACATGGAACCGGTCGAGGATCGCGAGGTTCGCGGTCTCCGATGTCGCGGCGGACAGTTGCTCGAGCTCGGGCCGCGCCTGGCTCACGACCGGGAGCCGCGCGACCGCAGTCGCGGCGAGACCCACCATGCGCGCTCCGAGCCGGAAGCGCTGCGTCATCGGGTCGCGCTCGACCATGCCGCTCGCGGCGAGGGTGCCGAGCAGCCTGGAGGCGGTCGATCGATGCACGTCGAGCTCACGCGCGACAGCGGAGACCCCGAGTCCGTCGGGGGCGCCTCCCAACGAGTCGAGGAGCTCGACGACCCGCTCGGCTCCGTCTGTGACGCGCATGCAACGAGTGTAGAGGATGTTGCCGCCAGGGCACTCCCTGCCTTGCTCGGTGGTCACGTCCTCCGTAGCCTGCGCCGAGAGTCGGCCATCGTCGTGCCGAGATCCCTCTGGAAGAGCGAACGCGAACGACGCAGGAAGGACTCGATCGTGAGCGACGGCAACCCATTCGACGTCGACGGCGTCTGGCTGAAGAGCGCGTTCCACACGCACACTGCCCGATCCGACGGCGACCTCGACCCTGCCGCGCATGTGCGCCATCACGAATGGGCTGGGTTCGACGTCTGCACGATCACCGATCACTGGACGCTCACGCACGAGCCCTCCACGAAGCATTGCCTCGTGATCACCGGTGCGGAGCTCGCCGCCGACCCGCACGCTGAGGCGTTCACCGATAGCGAGATCCTCGCGATCGGCATCGCCGAGATCCCCGAAGATCCGGGCGGCGATCGTTCGAGGTGGGGTCCGATCGACGCGTATCACTACAAGACGTTCCCCGATCTCTCGACGGCCGCGAGGTGCATCGCCGACCAGGGCGGCGTGTCGTTCATCGCTCACCCGTACTGGAGCGGCATGCCGCTCGAGACGCTGTTGGCGGTCGAAGGAACCCACGGGCTCGAGTTGTTCAACTCGAGCGCCGAGCGCGAGAACCTTCGCGGGGACTCGTCGTACGTGTGGGACCAGTGCCTCGAGCGCGGGCAGCGACTGTGGGGATTCGCGACCGACGACTGTCACTACCCGGGGTTCGACATCAACGACGCCTGGACGATGGTGCGTGCCACCGAACGCACCGAGGATGCCGTGCTCGAGGCGCTCCGTCGAGGACACTTCTACGCGACGAACGGCCCCGAGCTGTTCGATGTCGCCGTCGACGGTGATGCGATCGAAGTGCGATGCGGGCCGTCGCGTTCCGTCGTGATGGTCTCGCGCTACGAGACGGGTTGGGCGGTGCAGGCCGGTGTTCGCAATCGTCAGGAAGACGCGCGCGTGCTCGAGCGCGACGGCCGCGGGCTCGTCATGCGGGCGCGATTCGAGCCGCCGATGCAGCTCGACTACCGGCGCATCGTGATCGAGGACGAACGGGGCCGCAGGGCATGGTCGAACCCGATCTGAGCGGCGACCTCGCCTTCGCGCACGAGCTCGCTGACACCGCTGCAGAGGTGACGCTCTCGTGGTTCGGCCACCGGCTTCCTTTCGAGCTGAAGGACGACGAGACGCCTGTGACCGAAGTCGACCGGCGGGCCGAGCGAGCGATCAGAGCTGCCATCGCGGCGCGGTTCCCGGGTGACGGAGTGCTGGGCGAGGAGGAAGGGCTGCAAGAAGGCGCGAACGGCCGCCGGTGGGTGATCGACCCGGTCGACGGGACGAAGCTCTACGCCGAGGGCATCCCCCTGTGGACGACCCTGATCGCGCTCGAAGTCGAGGGTGTGCCGATGGTGGGCGTGGCCGATGCGCCGGCGATCGGTGACCGCTACCACGCGGTCAGGGGCCGAGGGGCGTGGCGGGGCGAGCGCCGGCTGCGCGTGTCCGACGTGGCGACGCTGGCCGAGTCGTTCCTCGCGCATTCCGGCATCGAGGAATGGGTCGCCGGTGGCAGGGGGGAGGCTCTGCTGCGCGTCGCCGGCCGCGCCAGACGAACGCGTGGGCTGAGTGACGCGTGGGCGCATCTGCTCGTCGCGCAAGGCTCGGTGGAAGTGTTGCTCGAGCACGAGCCATGTCAGGCGTGGGATTGGTCCGCGACCGGCTTGATCGTCGAAGAAGCCGGAGGTTGTGTCACCACGTTGGCGGGAAGCCGTCCGGGCGCAGGCACCGACCTGCTCGTATCGAACGGCGCGGTGCATAGCGAGGTCGTCGACATGTTGGCGGCGGAGCGATGAACGGTTCGGGGCTGTTGCCGTGGCGGCACTCACTGTCTGGCCGGGTCGACGGCCGGGGTCTACGTTCGGCGTCGTGCGGGAGCGACGAGCCGGCACGCCCCAACGACGAGACGGAGGGAGCACGATGAAACTGAAAGGATCTACACGACACCGCAGCGGCGATGGAGGCCTGCACCGTCCGATCGTGCTCCTCGCCGTGGTGGCTGCGGCCATCGCCACGATCGCCGTGCCCTTCGCCGGTGCGCAGACAGCCACTCCCGCCGCGGGCGAGGATCTCGCATTGCGCGTCGGGGTCGTCTCCGATCTCATCACCGACAACCCATGGGCGGTGAGCGCGGGCAGCGACTGGGTCGTCGTGACGCTGCAGTACGACATGATGCTGAAGTTCGCGTCGGACGATCTCTCGCCGGCGCCGAGCCTCGCGACCGGATGCGAGCCCAACGACGACTCGACCCGGTGGACGTGCGCCATCCAGGAGGGTCTGAAGTGGAGCGACGGCTCGCCGCTCACCTCGCGCGACATCGCCTTCACGTACCGGTTCGTGATCGACAACAAGATCCCCCAGTACAAGAGCTACTTCCCGTTCGACCCGACGTTCGAGACGCCCGACGACCAGACCCTGATCTGGAACTCGGAGAAGCCCACGTTCGCGCCAGACATGCCGCCGTGGGTCTACATCGTTCCCGAGAAGGTGTGGGCGCCGTACGACGGTGAGGGCCTCCGCGCGATCCGGGCGGTCGAGAACACCCCGTCGATCGGAAGCGGCCCATTCACCCTGACCGAGTGGAACCCCGGCCAGGGCTGGACCATGGAGCGCAACCCGTACTTCTGGGGTGAGGAGCCCGAGGTCGATCGCATCGAGTACCGCCTCTATTCGAACCAGGAAGCGATGATCCAGGCGCTTCGCAACGGCGAGATCGACTTCGCCGACGGACTGAAGCCGTCGTTGATCGCTTCGGTCGAAGGCATCGAGAACGTCGAGATCCAGCGCGTGGTCTCGGACTGGTGGCTGAACCTGGCGTTCAACTTCGGCGGCCAGGGGCCCGACGCCGACCCGTTGCCGGCGCTGCACGACATCACCGTGCGCCAGGCGATCGCGATGGCGATCGACAAGCAGGCGATCGCGGAGAAGGTCTACCAGGGCACCGCGACGCCCGGCGACACGATCATCAGGCCGGCGTCGGCATACTGGCACCTCGACATCCCCGCCGAGGACGAGATCGCCTACGACCCCGCCGCGGCCAACGACCTGCTCGACGGGGGCGGCTACGCCGACACCGACGGCGACGGCATCCGCGAAGACCCCCAGACCGGCGAGCCGTTGGAACTGCTGATCCCCGCGTCGCAGGACACGACGGGCGCCGTGGAATCGGGCGAGTTGATCGACGGCTTCCTGCAGCAGATCGGTGTCGATGTGGAGCTCCGGCCTGTCTCCGACGCGAAGATGAACGACTTCTGGGGAGCCGGCAACTTCGACGCCTACATCTGGTACTGGAGCGGTGATCCCGACCCGAACTACCAGCTCTTCGTGTTCACCTCGGAGCAGTGCGGCGCGTGGAGCGACGGCTGCTGGAAGGACCCTGCCTTCGATGCCCTCTACGAGGAGCAGCGCACGGTGTTCGATCGCGCGGAGCGTCAGGAACTGGTCTTCGAGGCACAACGGCGCGCCTACGAGCAGCTCCCGAGTGTCGTGCTCGCTTACCCGGGGTGGCTGCAGGCCTACCGCAGCGACCGGTTCACCGGGTGGGTGCCCGCACCGGGCGCCAACGGCTACCTGATGCCCGGGTACAACTACGATTCGTTGGTCGCGCTGCGGTCGGTCGACGACACGGTGGCGGCCTCATCAGGCGGATCGAGCGGCATCCCGGGGTGGATCTGGCTCGTCGTCGGGGGCGGCATCGTGGCTGCGATGGTGCTGTTCACGCGACGCGGGCGCCGCCGCGAGCTCAACGAGACCTGAGAGCGCGGAGCCGGCCGAGGAACCCGAGACGCGAGCGGAGAGGGCGGAGTGGGGGCGAGGCGGTACGTCGCTCGCAAGACCGTGCAGGCGGCCGTCACCCTCGCCTTCGTGCTGAGCTTCAACTTCTTCCTGTTCCGCGTGCTTCCGGGGGATCCGGTCGGACTGCTCGCCAAGAGCCAGCGCCTGACCGAAGCTGACGTCGCGAGCCTTCAGGCTGAGCTGGGGCTCGACCAGCCGCTCGCAAGCCAATACGTGACGTACGCGCGCGAGACGCTCACGGGCAACCTCGGCGTCTCGCTTCGCACCGCCCGCACGGTGACGACGACGATCTGGTCACGGCTCGGGCCGACGGTGCTGCTCGTGGGGCTCGGCACGGTCTTCTCGACCGCGATCGGCATCTGGATCGGCATCAAGGGGGGCTGGCGCCGGGGCAGCGCGTTCGACGCATCGTCGCTCTACGGGTCGCTTGCCCTCTATTCGATCCCCGAGGGCTGGCTCGGCATGATCCTGCTGCTGGTGCTCTCCGGCACCCTGGGACTCTTCCCGGCCGGTGGATTCGAGACCGGCGGGCGAACCGGCACCGCCCGGTTCGTCGACGTGCTCGACCACCTGTTCTTGCCGGTGCTCACGCTGACGCTCGGCTACGTCGGTCAGTACGCGATCATCATGCGTTCCTCGATGCTCGACGTGATGAACGAGGAGTACGTGACGAGCGCGCGGGCGAAGGGCGTGCCCGAGCACTTGGTGCGACGCAACCACGTCGTGCCCAACGCGTTCCTGCCGACGTTCACGCTGATCTTCCTGAACTTCGGATTCGTGTTGGGCGGGGCGATCGTGGTCGAAGCGGTGTTCTCGTGGCCGGGGCTCGGTCTGCTGACCTATGAGGCGATCAACCAGCTCGACTATCCCGTCATCCAGGGGGTGTTCCTGCTCGCGAGCGCCGCCGTGATCGTGTTCAACCTGCTGGCCGACATCACCTACGGATACCTCGACCCTCGGGTGAGGGAAGCCTGAGATGGCCACGAGCGGCCACGTCGAGGAGCTTCACTCGGCGCGTGCGCTCGTGTGGCAGCGACGCCGTGCCTCGGCGTCGGCTCATTGGGCCACGTTCCGCCACAACCGCCAAGGGATGGTGGGGGTCGGCATCCTCTCGTTCTTCGTGCTCGTAGCGCTCGTGGGCCCGATGTTCATCGACCCGGCATCGATCGAACCGGCGACCGCCGATGGCCCGTTGCTCATCGGACCCTCGCTCGCATACCCGCTCGGCACCGACAACTACGGGCGTTCCATGCTCGCGCTGATGGTGCAAGGAGCTCGGATCTCGCTGCTCGTCGGGTTCACGGCCGCGATGGGCACCATGCTCATCGGGGCTGGTGTCGGCATCACCGCTGGGTACTTCGGCGGCACGCGGGTCGACACGGCGCTCAACGGCATCACGAACTGGTTCTTGGTGCTGCCGTGGATCGCCCTGGCCATCGCGCTCACGGCGGTGATCGGCCCGACCCTCGTCAACGTGATCGTGGTCATCGCCCTCACTTCGTGGGCGAGCACGGCTCGCGTCGTTCGGTCCCAGGCTCTGTCGGTGAAGGAACGGCCGTTCATCGAGCGCTCGCGCGCTCTGGGGGCGAGCCACCGGCACCTGATCGCGCGTCACGTGCTGCCCAACGTCTTCCCTATCTTGTTCGCGAATGCCGTGCTGATGATCGCGCTCGCGATCCTGTCCGAGACGACGCTGTCGATCCTGGGTCTTGGGCCGGCCGACGCGCTCTCGTGGGGCCGCATCATCGACGACTCGTTCTCGGCCGGGGCGCTCTCGGCGGGGTGGTGGTGGTGGCTCATCCCGCCGGGTCTCGCCATCATGACGGTGACGTTGTCGTTCACGATGGTCGGCTTCGCGCTCGATGAGGTGTTGAGTCCTAGACTGCGCTCGCGATGACGCGAGACGACTGCGCTCGCGATGACGCGAGACGACTGCGCTCGCGATGACGCGAGACGACTGCGCTCGCGATGACGCGAGACGACTGCGCTCGCGATGATCTGCAAGGGGGGTTGCATGAGGATCTTGATCAGGTGGGCGATCGTGGCGGTCGCGGTGTTCGTCGCCGCTCAGCTCGTGCCGAACATCGAGCTCCGTGAGGGCCTGGTGTCGTTGCTCATCGTCGCAGCGGTTCTCGGGCTCGTGAACGCCTTGCTCGGCACGGTACTCCGCATCCTGAGCATCCCGTTCCTGATCGTGACGCTCGGGTTGTTCGCGATCGTGATCAACATGGTCGTGCTCTGGGTGACCACGGCGCTGACCGACCGCATCGAGATCGACGGTTTCTGGGCGTACTTCTGGGCGGCGTTGGTCATCTCGATCGTGACACTCCTGCTGCGTCTCGTGGTTCCCGACGGCGACGACTGACGCTTCCGACCTCTCTCGGGATCGAGACTCGCCGGGCGGGGCAGCGCGGCCTGCGCCGGGTAATCTTGATGACATGCCGGAGAGCTATGGGAAGCGTCAGCGTCAGGACGTGAAGGCGCGCAAGGCGGCCGCCCGTGAAGAGCGGCGGGTGGCGCGTGCGCAACGCGACGCCGACCGGGCGGCCGGCCTCGTCGAATCCGGCACGCCGATCGAGGCGACGGATCCCGCGGTGCTCGGGCTCCCCGACGACGAGACCGAGGTCCGCGAACGGCCCGCCTCCGACGCGCCTGCGCCGTGAGCCTTCGCGGCGCGCCATCGCCGCCCGCGGCCGTCTAGGCTGGACGGGTGGACATCGACGAAGAACGCATCGCCCTCTTCCTCGACTACGAGAACCTCGCGATCGGTGCGCGAGATCGCCTCGAGGGCATGCAGTTCGACCTTCGCCCGGTGCTCGACGCGCTCGCTGAGCGGGGCCGGGTGATCGCTCGCAAGGCGTACGCCGATTGGTCCTACTTCGACGAGGACCGGCGCATGCTCACGCGCAGCCATGTGGAGCTCATCGAGATCCCGCAGCGCATGGGCGCCTCGCGCAAGAACTCTGCGGACATCAAGCTCTGCGTCGACGCCCTCGAGATGGCGTTCGAGCGCGACTACGTCACGACGTTCGTGATCTGCACCGGCGACAGCGACTTCACCCCGCTCGTGCACAAGCTGCGGGAGCTCAACAAGCGGGTGATCGGTGTCGGCATCAAGGAATCCACATCGAAGCTGCTGCCGCCCGCGTGCGACGAGTTCCTCTACTACGAGGCGTTGGAAGGCGTCGACGTACCGGCCGAGCGCCGTCGACGCAGCCCCAGCGGACGCAGGGGCGGCGGCCGGCCTTCGTCGGGAGAGACGCCCGCCGCGCCGCCGCCCGAACCCCAGGTCGAGCGCGGCGACGAAGATGAGCCGGCCGATGCCGCGACGCCACTCGATGAGGATCAACTCGCCATCCTCATCGCGCAGACCGTTGCCGGACTCGAGCGTTCGTCGGGCGGATCCGTTCTGGCGTCATCGGTCAAGCGAGCGCTGCTGCGCAAGGATCCCACCTTCAGCGAGGCCGATCACGGCTTCCGCGCCTTCGGCGAGCTGCTGCGCCACCTCGCGGAGCGAAACGTCATCGAGCTGAGCGAAGGGTCGGCCAAGGGCGACCCAGAGGTGGCGCTGCCTTCGCAGGGCGCGGAGACCGAGGCGTTCGATCTGCTCCGCGACGTCGTCGCCGACCTGCAGAGCCAGGGGCCGGTGCAGCTCAGCGGCCTCAAGAACCGAGTGCGAAAGGTGCGTCCCGACTTCAGCGAGAAGAAGTACGGATATCGAGGGTTCCTGCAGTTCTGTCGGGCGGCCGCGACCCAGGGCTGTGTGGCGCTCGAGTGGGACGACGAGGCCGAGGACTACCTCGTCTCGATCCCGTAGGGGGCGGGGCGGTTCGTGCCCACCGTCATCGACTGCCTGTTGGAAGCCGGCGCCAAGCGAACCTTCGCGTGCAGTGCCGCATGGCCGGGTTGGTGTCGAAGCGGGCGCGACGAGCACGCTGCCCTGGAAGCGCTGCAGCACTACGGAACGCGCTACGCCTCGGTCCTTCGCGCGGGCCGGATCCGGTTCTCGGCGCCGAGATCGGTCTCCAGCCTTCGTGTGGTCGAGCGTGTTTCCGGGAATGCGACCACCGACTTCGGTGCGCCCGACGGCGTGTTCGACGCCGATGCGCAGCCGATCTCGGGGCGTGAGTGGACCCGACTGCGCACGGTGTTCGAAGCATGCTGGTCGGCGTTCGACCGGGCCGTCGTCGATGCCGAGGGAGTACCACTGCGCAAGGGGCCACGTGGTGGTGGCCGTGAGCTCGACGCGATCGTCGCCCACGTCGTGGGGGCTGAAGCTGGCTACGTGCGGCGCCTGACCGCCCAGGGCGTCACGATCGACGAGAGCGACCCGGTGGCGTCTCGTGAGAGCGAGCGCGCTGCCGTGATCGAGGGGCTCGAACGTGCGAAGGCGGGAGCACTGCCCGAGCGAGGTCCGCGGGGCGGCGCGATGTGGACGCCGCGCCGATTCGCGAGACGGGCCGCATGGCACGTGCTTGATCACACGTGGGAGATCGAGGATCGAGCGGCCGGTATCTGATCGCGTCGGGCTCAGACGAAGTGGTCTTCGTTCGGCACCGTGCCCGGTTGCCAGCCGTCGTAGCCCTCGGGAAATTCCCACGGGGTTCCGTAGGCCGGCGCCTGCTTACGGCCGAAGACGGGCGCACGCGGCGCCTCGTTGAAGTTGAAGACATGCTCGAACGAGTGCGTCTTCGCGATCCGCGACGTGAGGTAGTTGAGCCCCCAGTTGTCGGAGATGAACCGTAGGGGGGTCGAGAATTCGCCGACTTCCGTGTCGATGATGCCCCGCTCGGTGTACGGGCTGATCGTGAGCAGCGGCACGCGCACGCCGAGGCCGATATCGTCTACCTCCGGGGGAACCACCTGGTCGTAGAAGCCGCCCCACTCGTCCCACGTGATGAAGATGGCGGTGTGTTCCCACATCGAGCTCCGCATGATGGCGTTCACGATGTCGCTCACCCAGTTGTGCGCATGCCCGCTGGATTCCGGAGGGTGATCGGAGAGTTCGAATCGGGGCGTGACCCAGGTCACCGCCGGCAGCCGCTCAGCCTCGATGTCGGCCAGGATGCGATCGACCGGGCGCATGTGCTTGAGCCACATGTCGGTGTGGATCACATTGCCGATGCCGTTGTAGGCGTTCCAGAAGTACCCCGACTGACCCGGCACCGCGGAGTAGTAGGCCCAGCCCACTCCGATGTCGCTGAGCTGTTCGCCGACGGTGGGGTAGTCGAAGCACGTGTCGTGCTTGGTGAGGTTGCCCGCCTCGTCCTTGACGAACACGTACACGTCGTCGCCGACGGCGTCGCAGCCCCAGCTCTTGAACGGCTTGCCGTCCCTCATCTGTGTCTCGATGTTCTCGGGGTTGTCGAGCACGCCGCCGGACTGTCCCGCGATGAAGAAGAAGTGGTTCGGGTACGACGGGCCTCCCACGCTTGCGAAGAAATGGTCCGAGAGCCCGTATTCCCGTGCCCACGTGTAGTAGTTCGGGATCTGATCCTCGTCGAAGATCGAATAGGCGTAGTTGAATCCGGTGGCGGCGTTGCCGAAGCCGTCCATCCTTCCGCCGTTGATGCAGTTCAGGTGGGCTGCGCGATCGTGCGGGATGTCGCTCGGCAGCCACTCCGGGCATCGGATCAGCGGCTTCTCGACGCCGAGCTCCACGCCGATCTTCGTCTTCTCGACCCCCGGGAAATTGCCGAAGACGTTGTTGAAGCTGCGGTTCTCGAGCATCACGTACACGACCCTCTTGATCGGCGTCGCGGTGTCGATCGACGGCGTCGGGTCCTCTACCTTGGTGGTCACTCGCCCGCCGGTACACGAGAAGAGCACCCCGCCGGCGACCGCCAAGCTCGAGCGCTGCAGGAAGCGTCGCCGGGTCAACGCGGCCGGGTGATGCGACCGGCGGTCCTCCTCGCGAGGTTGCTCATGAGCGGGCATGACGTCCTTTGTATCAAGCCTTCACGCCGCCGGTATCCTGCCCTCACCGTGCGCACAGGTTTGTCACACCGCGTTCCGAAGCTGTTGCCGTACAGGAACGGCGAGAAGATGCCGAGGGCGAGGCCGTCGACGATGCGAAGGTTCTTCGTGGCCGCGGCGGCGGTCTCGATGGTCGCGACGGCGTGCGACGGTAGCGGCGATGAGGAGTTGGTGGGCGACGTCACCCCGGGAACGTCATCCGTGAGTGCGAGCGCGAGCGACGTTTTCGCACCGAGCGCGAGCGTCGCGGCATCGCCCACGCGGCCCGTCGTCTCCGCAGAGGCGCCGGCGACCCGAGGTGCGCGATCCGACGCGTGCATCGAGGGGTGGCGCACGCCGCCCCGGGACTCGCCGATGTTCACCGACCCGCTCGGCATCATCAGGCGCGCGGCGCCGGTCGACGGTGACTTCGTGGTCGTCGACATGCGCATGTTCCTCGGACCGGAATCGCCACCCTCGCCCGACAAGGGCTACCTTCAGGACATCCGCCGTTGGTACATCAAGCTCTACGTCGAATCGGACTGGAGCTACGCGGGACGCTTCATCGTGGAATCGAGGCTGTTCGGTCGTGGAGTCGCCGCGGTGGCGCCCTACGGGTCTGAAGGCTTCGACTCGCCGGATTGGGTCGGATTCCAGTGGGACTCGACCGACACGCAGGCGAGAGGCTACCCCGGCTATCCGGGCCGGTGGCAAGGGGTGCCCTACGACTTCGTGGTGGGTGGGGGCGGACTCGAGATCGAGGGCCTTCCCGACGAGGTGGTCGGCTGCCTCGATGGCACGTAGCGCCCCGACTCGTCTAGGTGAGCCAGCCCGTGAACAGGTTCGCTCCCCGTTTCCTCAACTCGTTGCCGATCACGACCCGCTGGATCTCCGAGGTGCCTTCCCAGATGCGATCGACCCGTAGCTCGCGCCAGAGGCGTTCGACCGGCTGCTCGCGCATGTATCCACGGCCGCCGAAGATCTGCACAGCCTTGTCGATCACTCGTCCGGCGGTCTCGCTGCAGACGAGCTTCACCGCGCTCGCCATGGCATGGGTCTGCTTGCGATCGGCGTCGCCGCGCGCGGCTTCCCAGCAGACGCGGTAGAGGAGTGCTTTCGCGGCCATGATCTCGGCCGCCATATCGGCGAGCATGAACTCGATCGCCTGGAACTCCACGATCGCCTTGTCGAACTGCCGTCGCTGCTTCGCGAACGCCAGCGAGAGCTCCAGCGCACGAGCGCTCGCACCCATCGTGCGCGCCCCGATCATGATGCGCTCCTCGACGAACCAGTCCTTCGTGAGCTGCGAGCCCTCGCCGATCTCGCCGAGCACGCGATCGTCGCCGGCACGGACGCCCTCGAACGCGAAGATCGGATGCTCGAACACGAACGTGTGCGTGTATCTCGGCGTACGAACCAGCCGCACGCCCGGCATCTCCTTGTCGATGAGGAACACGGTCGCCTTCGAGGGGTCGCCGTCGACGTGCGTGTGCACCAGGAAGAAGTCGGCGACGTCACCGCTCGTCACGTGCCATTTCTCGCCGTCGATCACCCACTCGTCGCCGTCGCGGCGGGCCGTCGTCGCGACCGCCGTCACGTCGGAGCCGGCGCCCTCCTCGGTGATCGCGTATGCGTCCCGGCGATCACCGCGGATCGCCGGGCGCAGGAAGCGCTCCTTCTGGTCCTCGGTGCCCCGGGCGAGTGGGATCGACGGGCGCCAAGGGATGTCCCACAGCGCTCCGGTTGCCCGTCCCCATTGTTCCTCGATCAGCATCTGCTGGAACGTGTCGTAGCCCTGACCGCCGTCGTCGGTCGAGTGGTTGATGCCGTTGAAGCCGGAGTCGAGCACGGCCTGCTTGGCGCGGGCGTGGCTCTCGCGCGACAACCCCTCGTTCTCCTCGCACTCGTCCTCGAGCGGTGTCAGCACGTGGTCTGTGAACTCGCGCGCCCTGCGCTGCAGGTCGCGGTCGACGGCCGAGAGGTTCAGGTCCACGTCGTTCGCTCCTCGTGCGGACGGGTAGGGTTCGGCGCGAGTCTAAGTCGAGGTCGTGAGGAGGCGTGAGTTGGCGAGGATCGTGTTCCACGGCGGGACGGTGTTCGACGGCTCGGGATCGGCGCCCGCCGCTGCCGATGTCGTGATCGACGACGATCGAATCGTCGAGGTCGGCTCCGATCTCGACGGCGACCAGGGTGTCGATTGTGAGGGCAAGGCGCTTCTGCCGGGGTTGTTCGACTGCCATGTGCACGTCGCCTCCCGGTACGAGGACTTCGACGAGTACGCTCGCATGCAGGAGCCCTTCTCTCTCACGTTCCATCGCATGGCCCTGAACCTGCGCAGAACGATCGCCCTCGGCATCACGACCGTGCGCGACGCGTCGGGAGCCGACGCCGGCCTGCGGGCGGCGGTCGAGGAGGGCACGCTCGTGGGCCCGCGCATGCAGATCTCGGTCACGATGCTCTCGATGACCGGGGGCCACAACGATCCGTGGCTGCCGAGCGGCCCACCGGGCCTGGGCTTCGGCAGCGTCGAGTACCCGGGCATGCCCTCAGGCGTCTGCGACGGAGTCGAGGGCGTGAGCGCGAAGGTGCGGGAGGTGATCCGCGCCGGCGCCGACGTGATCAAGATCGCGTCCAGTGGCGGTTTCCTGTCGCCCTCTGACGATCCGATGGAGCCCAACTACTCCCAAGACGAGGTCGATGCGATCGTCCGCACGGCCGCCGACCTGGGCACATGGGTGATGTCGCACGCGCACGGACCCGAAGGCATCAAGCGCGCGGTGCGCGCCGGCGTGCGATCGATCGATCACGGCACGTTCCTCGACGCGGAAGCGGCCCAGATGATGCTCGAGCGAGGTACATGGCTCGTTCCGACCCTGACGTCGGGCGACACGACCGAAGCGCTCGCGAACGACGAGCGGGTGCAATCCGCGGTGCGCGAGAAGCTCCGTGCGCTCGGGCGCCCCGAGTTCGATGCGATGCAGCTCGCCGCCGATGCCGGTGTCAGGGTCGCCATGGGCACCGACTGCCCTGTCGCGCCACACGGCACGAACCTCAACGAGCTCCGCCACATGTCCGAGCACGGCTTCACCCCGGCGCAGGCCTTGCATGCCGCGACCCTGAGCGCCGCCGAGCTGATGGGTCTCGAGAACGAGCTCGGCACACTGGAGCCCGGCAAGCGTGCCGACCTCGTGGTGCTCGACGGTGATCCCCTCGTGTTCGACGACTACGAGGCCCGCATCGAGCAGGTATGGAAGGACGGCGCTCGGGTCGTGCCGTTCACGGGGGTTTGATGCTGCACGAGCTCGCCGCCTCGGTGCGCGAGGCGCGTGTGACGGCCGAGGCGCTGGTGGTCGGGTCGCTGGGTCGGATCGAGCGCCTCGATGGTCCGATCGGTTCGGTGGTGTTGACCCGCTCCGACGAGGCGCTCGCCGAGGCCGCCGCGATCGATCGACGCGTCGCAGCGGGTGAGAACCCCGGTCGGCTCGCCGGGCTGCCGCTGCTGGTGAAGGACAACGAAGACGCAGCCGGACTGCCCACGACCTTCGGGTCGTTGCTGCGTGAAGGAGCCGCTCCGGCCGAGCGCGACTGCGAGGTCGTCGCGCGCCTGCGCGCCGCTGGCGCCATCGTCGTCGGAAAGACGAACCTTCCGGAGTTCGCGTTCGAGGGCTTCACCTCGAACCGGCTCTTCGGCGACACCCACGACCCGTGGGCGCCCGAGTGGTCGCCGGGCGGCTCCAGCGGTGGAAGCGGTGCCGCCCTCGCTGCGGGCTTGGCCCCACTCGCGACCGGGACCGACGGTGGAGGGTCGATCCGCATCCCGGCGGCCTTCTGTGGGCTGGTCGGCCTCAAGCCGACCGGAGGGCTCATCGGGCGCGACCCAGCGCCGTCATGGATCGACCTGTCGACCAAGGGTCCGCTCGCGACGAGCGTTGCCGACGCCGCGCTGCTGCTCGAGATCATGCGGGGACCGGCGGCAGGTGACCCGACCGCGGCGCCGGTGTGGTCACCTCGTGAGGAGGTCCGGCCCGCTGCCATCATGGCGACACCCCGCATGGCCGATCACGGTCCGCTTCCGGTGCCGATCGCGGCGCTGTTCGACGAGGCGGTCGGCGGTCTCGAGGCGTCGACGGGGCTTCGGATCGAGCGCATCGCACCGCCGTTCAGCGAGCAGATCGACGACGACTGGTTCACGACGGTGGCGGTCGAGGAGCTCACGTGGATCGGACGCGACACCGTGACGCAACGCGCCGGTGAGTTGACGCCGTACCTGCGGGAAGCGCTCGACCTCGCGGCGGCGATCACGGCCGACGAGTACCTGGCGGCGAGACGACGGCGGTTCGAGCAAGCCCTCGTGCTCGACGAGCTACTCGGCGACGACACCGTGCTGGTTTGTCCCACGATGTGCGTCGAGGGCTTCTACGCCGATGGGCGCGCCCCGGGTGGCGACGACATCGGTTCGCCATCCTCGGCCTACAACACGCAAGCGACGAACATCACCGGCCATCCGTCGATGTCGGTTCCTGCGGGTCTGTCGCCGAACGGCGTGCCGTTCGGCATGCAGATCACCGGGCCTCGGTTCGCCGATGACATGGTGCTCGCGGTCGGCGCTGCGTGGGAAGCCGCCCGCCCCTGGCTCCCCACGGCCCCCGGCTTCACGCCGTTCGGCGAGTGAGCGACGGTTCGCCCGACGGATGACCGCCCGCTACGGCCCCAGGTTGTACCCCAACCGACGCGGCAGTTTGGCGACGAAGTCCACGATCGGATTCGGCTGCTCTCCTCGGTCTTCGACCTCGTCTTTGTGGCGGATGGCCTTGTTCGCGATCAGGGCGCCGGGCGAGCGGATCGGCTCGGGTGGGAACCGCATCGGCTCGGCGTCGACGATCGGCAGCTCGAGCACCTCGTCGTGGCGGCCGAGCACGCGATGGGCGAGGATCAGTCCGCCCAGGTGCGCCGGGCCGACGCCGTTGCCTGTGTACCCCAGGCCGTAGTGGACGGTGCCGCCTTCCAGTGTTCCGAAGAACGGAAGGTGGGTGCCCGAGACGTCGATCGGGCCGCCCCAGCCGGCTTCGATCGGCACTGCGTCGAAGCTCGGGAACATGCGCCGCAGGTCAGCGGTGGCCACTCGGAGCGCGCGCTCGTCGTAAGCGAAGCGGGGCCCGATCGAGCGAGCCAGGTTCGGTTGCATGCCGCCGATGCCGAACGCGATACGCCCATCGGGCGTGGTGCGGACGTAGTGCAACGCGGCCCGGTAGTCGCTCAGTCCGGCGCCGTTCGTCCAACCGATCTCCTTGAGTCGCTCGGGCGCGGGGGCCGTCATCACGATGTAGCTGCCGCGCACGGTGATCGCGCGGCGGAATCGCTTCCAGTGCGACGCCCAGGCGTTGAGCGCGATCACGGCAGTCCCTGCGCGCACGGCTCCAGACGGCGTCTCGGCCATCGAGGGAGACCCCGAGCCGAACCGGATCACGGGGGTCTGCTCGTGCACGCGCACGCCCATCTCCATGACCACTCGGCGCAGCCCGCGCACGAGGCGAGCAGGCTGCACGGTCGCGCCGTAGCGCCCGGCCACGCCACCCCGGAACACCGGTGAGTCGACGAGGTTGCGTATGCCCTCGGCTGAGAGCACCTCGAAGTCATCGGCGAGGCCGAGCCGCTCCGCTGCCATCACGAGGTCGCCCCATGCGCCGATCTGAGTGTCGGAGGCAGCGATGTTCAGGTCGCCGTCGGCGCGGTACCACGAGTCGACCTGGTGCTCCTCGCCGAAGGCACCGATCGCCGCGACGCTCGCTTCGCCGGCTCGACATAGGCGCAAGGCGGCGTCGTCGCCGAAGGTGCGTGCCAGATGGGGGAGGTCGTTCCAGTAGCTGCTCACGAACCCACCGTTGCGCCCGCTCGGACCGCCTCCGCAGATATCCTGCTCGAGCACGACGACGTCGACGCCCGGATCGAGGCGCTTCAACTGGTAGGCGGTCCACAAGCCCGTGTAGCCACCTCCGAGCACGACCACGTCGGCGGTCGTCTCGCCCTGGAGCGCAGGCGCGTCGTCGCCGGAGAACTCCGGCAGGGAGAGCGCTTCGCGCAGCCACCAGCTGCGGCCAGCATCGGGGGGCACGACCACGTCGACTGGATCGGTCGGAGCGCTCATGAGCGCACCAGGGTATCGTCCTCGCGACCAGCAGCCTGCTCGATCAGACAGAACTCGTTGCCCTCGGGATCAGCCATGATCCTGAAGTGCCAGCCGAAGTCTGTCCGGCGTTCCTGCACGGGACGTCCTCCGAGCGCCTGCACCCGGTCGACGGCGCCGTCGAGCGAGTCGACCTCGACGTCGAGGTGCAGACGGTTCTTCCCCGCCTTCGCCTCGGGGACCCGCTGAAAACGCAGCACCGGCAAGCCGGGACGAGAGCGCAGGTCGACGTAGCGAGGTGGGTCGTCCTCGATCGAGTCGATCTCGGTCGCGAACATCGTGCTCCAGAACCGGGCGAGCGCGATGGGGTCGGCGCAGTCGATCACGAGGCCGTTCACGGAGCCGATGGGATCCACGGTGCCGCATGGTACCCGCAGTCCGTCGTCGGCAGGCCGCCTGGTTGCTACGGTGAGGGCCCATCCCGTTCCACGTCGAGGAAGGCGGTATCGATGGCCGGCGAACGCTCGCGGGGCAAGCCACGAAGCTGGGAGGTCACCGATGGCCCCCATCGTGCGCCGGCCCGCTCGTACCTGCGGGCAGTCGGTTTCAACGAGGAGGACTTCGGCAAGCCGCAGGTCGCAGTGGCCTCGAGCTGGAACGAGGTCACCCCCTGCAACTATCACCTCGACAAGCTCGCCGCTCTCGCGAAGGAAGGCGTGCGCCAGGGCGGCGCGGTGCCGATCGAGTTCACGACGATCGCCGTGAGCGACGGCATCGCCATGGGCCACGAGGGCATGAAGGCGTCGCTCATGAGCCGCGACCTGATCGCCGACTCGGTCGAGCTCGTCATGCACGCCGAGCGCATGGACGCCCTCGTCGGCATCGCAGGATGCGACAAGAGCGAGCCGGGCATGTTGATGGCCATGGCGCGAATGAACCTGCACTCCGTCTTCCTCTACGGCGGCACGATCCTTCCGGGCACCTACAAGGGCCGTGACGTCACGATCCAAGACGTGTTCGAAGCGGTCGGTGCGCATGCCAATGGAACGATCGACGACGCCGAGCTCGCCGGCATCGAGCGGGCGGCGTGTCCGGGCACCGGCTCGTGCGCCGGGATGTACACCGCGAACACGATGGCAGCCGTGGGAGAGGCTATCGGCATGTCGCTCCCGGGCGCCGCGTCACCGCCCGCAGTCGACTACAGGCGCGAGGTCGCCGCGCGCGAGTCCGGCATGCAGGCCGCTCGCCTCGTGGCCGAAGGCGGGCCACTGCCGCGAGACATCATGACCAAGGAGGCGTTCGAGAACGCGATCGCGGTCGTGATGGCGCTCGCCGGCTCGACCAACGCCGTGCTACACCTGCTCGCGATCGCTCGCGAGGCACACGTCGACCTGGAGCTCGACGACTTCGATCGCATCGCTCGTCGTGTGCCGCACCTCGTCGACGTGCGCCCGGCCGGCAGGTTCGTCATGAGCGACATCGACCGGGTGGGCGGTGTCCAGGTCGTCATGAAGGAGCTGCTCGACGCCGGCCTGCTCGATGGTGACTGCATGACCGTGACCGGCAGGACGGTCGCCGAGAACCTCGCATCGATGGACGTCGCGGCGCCCGACGGCGAGGTCGTGCACCCGCCCAGCGATCCGATCCATCCGTGGGGCGGCCTGGCGATCCTGCGTGGGAACCTCGCCCCCGACGGCGCCGTCATCAAGATCGCCGGCGCCGCGAAGACGACGTTCGAGGGCACTGCGAAGGCGTTCGACTCCGAGCAGGAGGCCTTCGACGCGCTCACCGGCGGTGTCCTCGAGCCCGGAGACGTCATCGTGATCAGATACGAGGGGCCGAAGGGCTCGCCCGGTATGCCCGAGATGCTCGCGGTGACGGCGGCGGTCGCGGGCGCCGGTCTCGGCGACGATGTCGCGCTCATCACCGATGGCCGCTTCAGCGGGGCGACCAAAGGGTTCAGCGTCGGTCACATCGCGCCCGAGGCCTTCGCTGGCGGCCCGATCGCGCTCGTGCGCGACGGTGATCGCATCCGCATCGACGCCGACGCGCGAACGATCGAGGTACTCGTCGGCGACGACGAGCTCGAGCGACGGAGAGGCGAATGGGCCCAGCCCGAGTACCGCTACAGCCAAGGTGCGCTCGCGAAGTACGCGCGAAGCGTAGGCTCGGCCGATCACGGCGCGGTGACCTGGTGACTCACCGCCTCACGATCACCTCGCCAGCGGCGCTTCAATGCCGCATCTGCGGTCAGCAGTACCCCGTCGAGCCGCTCACGGTCTGCGAGGAGTGCTTCGGTCCCCTCGAGCCCTCGTATGACCTGCAGTCGGTCGACGGGGTCGACTTCCGCAAGCAGGCCGAGGCCGGACCGCAGACGCTGTGGCGCTACGAATCGTTGTTGCCGGGTGGACCTGGCATCGAGCGCGTCGACCTCGGCGCCGGGTTCACGCCGTTGCGACGGGCAGACAACCTCGCCAAGGCGCTCGGTCACGACGGAGTGATCTGGGTCAAGGACGACTCGGTGAACCCGTCGAACTCGTTCAAGGACCGGGTCGTGACCGTGGCCACCACGATGGCGCGGGCCTTCGGCTACGAGGCCATCTCGTGCGCCTCGACCGGCAACCTCGCGAATGCGACCGCAGCCCACGCCGCGAAAGCGGGCATGGAGTGCTACGTGTTCGTGCCCGAGGATCTGGAGCGCGCGAAGATCCTCGCGACCGAGTGCTACGGCGCCAAGGTCGTGGCGGTCAAGGGCAACTACGACGACGTGAATCGCCTGTGCAGCGAGGTAGCCGAGGCGCTTCCGTGGGCCTTCGTCAACGTGAACATGCGCCCCTACTACGCCGAGGGTTCCAAGTCTTTGGGGTTCGAGACCGCGGAGCAACTCGGCTGGCGGCTTCCCGACCACGTGGTCGTGCCGATCGCGAGCGGAGCGCTGCTGACGAAGATCCACCGTGCGTTCGGGGAGTTGATCGCGATCGGCGCGGTCGAGGAGAAGCCGTATCGGGTGAGCGGCGCGCAGCCCGAAGGGTGCCGTCCGGTCGCGCACGCGTTCCTCGACGGTGCCGAGGAAGTCACCCCGGTCAAGCCCGACACGATCGCTCGCTCCCTCGCGATCGGCGCGCCGGCCGACGGCTACTTCGCACTGAAGGTCGCGCGAGAGACCCGGGGCCACATCGAGTGGTGCACCGAGCATCAGATCCGCGAGGGCATCTCGCTGCTCGCGAGCACCGAGGGCGTGTTCACCGAGACCGCGGGCGGCGTCACCATCGCGAACCTGAAGCGCATGGTCGACCAGGGGATCGTGAGGCAGGGCGAAGAGGTCGTCGCCTACGTCACGGGCAACGGCTACAAGACTATCGAGGCGCTCGAGGGCTTCCTCGAGCCGACGTTCAACGTCGCGCCCGACCTCGACGAGTTCCTCGCGGCATTGAGGGCCGACACGACGAGCACGGATCGATGAGCGACTTCTGGCACGCGGTCGCCATGCTCCGGTTGGACCGGCCGCTGGGACTGGCCGAGCTGCAGGACTGTTTCGCCGGCGGCAAGGCGGCCGAGGGTCTCGTCGGCTTCAGCCGAGGACGGTTGATCGCCACGACATGCGGCTACGGGGTCGACGGACCCTTCGAAGCGATGGCACGCGTGTGGATGCCATGGCGGGGGAAAGACTTCTCGCGCCAAGCGGCCGAGGGCGTCAACCTGTTCACGGTCGGTGGGCGACGTTCGATCCGGACCGCGTTTCCCCGCTACCGCGGACTGGGTGACGACGAGGAGGGCACATCGGCGTTCCGGTTCCGCACGGTCGTCGTGCCGAGCGTGAGCCACCCCGGCGTCACGGTCCTGCGTCTGGATTACCGCGGCGTCGCCGAGAACCCATCGTTTCCGATCCGGCGCCTGGTCGACGAGCTCGTGCAGATCGAGGACGGCCTCTACCTCGGGCAAGCGCTGATGGCATGGGGCGGCAGGCCGCACCGCGTCGCGTGGTTCTCGCTGGAATCAGTCACGTAGCGCGGGATCACGTGACGCCTGCGTCCGCCGCCGCGTCCACGACGCTGGCGAGCCGTGCTTCGACCGTCTGCATGTGCGTGACGACCGTGGGCTTCGCGAGGACCTTCATCGCCGTCACGTAGTCGGCGGCGGCCCTTGCCATCTTCAGATCTCGCCGGACGCCGTCGTCAACGGCGCCGAGGTAGAGCGCGAGCAAGGAGTCGGTCTCCTCGTGCGAGAGGCCGAGGGCCGATGCCACGCAGGCGAGATCGTCGAACGGATCGCCCGCACCCGCTGAGCGATAGTCGACGATCCAGACGCGTTCGTCATCGAGGAAGAGGTTCACGAGCGTGAGGTTCCCGTGGCAGGCCACGGCGCGGTGACGACGCTCGCCGATCTCGGCTTCGATCCGCCGCATCGCTTCGGTGGCAGCAGGCTCGGTCTTCGGGATCGTGACCCCTCGCTGGATCGCGGCGCGCCTCCGCTCTTCAGCGTCGCGGAACACCGATCGTTCGAGGGTCGGGAGCGGACAGGCGTGCAGGGCCCTGACCGAGCCGACGATCGACGCCAGCACGCCCGGTTCGGCGCCGTCGCCCTTGGCCAGCCGTCGCCCAGGCCTGGGCCGCGTCACGAGGCAGCCGAGCTGAGGAACGAACGCGATCACCTCGGGCGCCACTCCCGCCGCGGCAGCAGCCCGCATCAGCTCCACCTCCTCGCCCAGGCTCGTGACGGACCGGGTGCTCGCGGGCGAGGTGATCCTCAGCTCGAACATCTCGTCGCCGGCTTCGACCAGGAAGCGCCGCTCGTCATCGTCGTTCGACGACATGGGCGTCACGCCGATGTCGAGTCCACGCCAGACATCGATCGCGCCGATCGCCGCCTCGAGCCGGGGGTCGCCGCGATCCTCCACCCAGCGAACGTACCCGTCGGATCGGCGCAACGTCCGGCCGAACGTCGCCGGTTCCTGCTAGCGTTATCCACCGAGGGCACCGATCGCGGTTACAAGGCTTCGAGCAGTTCCCTCACCCCGGCTGTCACGGCCGGCGCCGACGGGCCAGCATCTTGCACGATGCCCGATCCGGCGGAAGGAAGGAGGGGATCGCACGTGGCAACAGGAACCGTGAAGTGGTTCAGCTCCGAGAAGGGCTTCGGCTTCATCACGCCTGACGACGGCAGCGCCGATGTGTTCGTGCACTTCAGCGCGATCTCTGGCGAGGGGTATCGCAACCTCGATGAGAACCAGAAGGTCGAGTACGACGTCACTCAGGGCCAGAAGGGCCCGCAGGCGGCGAACGTACGAGCAGTCTGAGGCGTTTTCTCGAGTCTCGAACGCAGCGATGGGGCCGGCACATCTGCGCCGGCCCCATCTGCGTTCGTGGAGCAGTTTCGGTACCCTGCATCCGTCGTTCAGCGACGGATGTATGGGTCGTAGTAGCTCCCTAGTTCCGTGCGGTAGTCGTCGGAACGGTAGTCGGTCGTCTCTCCCAGCTCCGGCGAGTCCTTGATCTGATCCTTGGTCAGGCGCACCTGCACCTTCTCGTTGTCCAGGTCGATCCGCTCGATGGCACCTGCTGGCAGGACCACCTTTCGTCCGAAGATCCATGGGCCGGTATCGACGACGAGATAGGACGACCCGACTTCGTACGTGGCCTCGTCGATCTTGCCGATGTCACCGTCTGTGGCTTCGACTTTGAAGCCCTCGACATCGAGTTCGTCCGCGGCCATCGCGGTGGAGTAGCTCCAGACATTCGTTTCCATGGGGCACCTCCCTCTCTATGAGTTCCCCAGCGACACGTACTTACCCGCCGACGCGCCGAGGTAATCCGCCGGGAGATGCGTTCGAGGGCACGCGATTTGGGTACCGTCGGGTTGATGGCCCGAGACAACGAGCCGACTGACGTGTCGCTCGCCGAGGCGCAGCACCTGATTTCCCACGGCGCCCAGCTCGTCGAAACGCTGCCCGCCAACGAATTCGACGAGGAACACCTGCCTGGGGCCATCAGCGTGCCGCTCAAGAAGCTCACGTCGGATCGCGCCTCGAAGCTCGACCCTGCCCGACCGGTGGTCCTCTACTGCTGGAACGACACCTGAGACCTGAGCGCCCGGGCCGCGTGGCGGCTCGACGAGATGGGTTTCCGTGAGATCTACGACTTCGTCGGGGGGAAGCTCGAGTGGCTCGCCCACGCTCTGCCGGTCGAGGGAGGCGGCCCCCACCACGCCGTCGTCGGGGATGTCGTCGATCAGCATGTGACGACCTGCACCGCCGACGCGACCCTCGAAGAGATCCGCGCGATCCTCGGAGCGGGCGACGCGTCGTCCTGTGTGATCGTGAACGATGCCGGGGTCGTGCTCGGCCGCGTCGGCCTCAAGAACCTGACCGGGACCTCGAGGCTGGCCGAAGTCGTCGAGCCCGGCCCCGCGACGGTGCAGCTCTCCGAATCGCTCGGTCCGCTGACCGAGCGCATGGCCAAGGCCAACGTAGAGAGCATCCTGGTCACGACGCCGAAGGGCGTGCTCCTCGGCCTCGTGCAGCGGAGCGCGGCTGAGGCGTTCCTCGAGTCGAACGATTGCTGCGAGCCGGGGCGGCATCCGCGACGTTGACCAGGGGACGGGACCCACGGGTCATCGCAAACACGGGAACCACCGGAAGCACGCATCTCGATCGCCACGCGTCCTGAACTCCGCCCACGCTCGGTAGGCTCGATACGACGAAGGAGTCGCGCCGCGCGTATGGACGTCCTCCCATCTCTCATCCGCCGCACCGCGATCGCCGCCGCAGCCTTCACGCTGCTGGTGGCGTGCTCCGCATCGTCGGGAACGAACGCCGGGGAACGGCGATCGCCGTCGGACCCGTCCCGGCCCGAATCCTCACGATCGGTGGCGGTGCTCACTCCCCCCGCCCCTGCGGCTGCGGGGGAGCTCATCACGGTGCGGTTGTCCGATGCGGACTGGACATCGGCGATCGACGCCGCGATCGGCGGACGCGACGTCTCGGTGTCCGTCGGCGCCGGTGATCACATCGCGTACTCGCACCTCGGCAGGGCGTCCCGCCTGCCCGCGTCGAACCAGAAGCTGCTGACGTCGATGGCTGCGCTCGAAACCTGGGGCCCGTCGTTCCGCTTCTCCACGGTCGCCATGGCGGACGAGCCTTCGTCCGACGGTGTCGTTCGAGGAGACCTCTGGATCGTCGGGTCGGGTGATCCCGAGGTCTCCGGCGCGTCGATGACGCGGCTCGCGCGCAGGCTCAGGGCCGCCGGGCTCACACGTGTGCGCGGCTCCGTCATGGGCGACACGAGCGCGTTCACGCGGGAATGGTGGGCGCCCGGCTGGGTGCCGGGACTCTCGCGGAGCTACGTCAATCGAACGACCGCGCTCGCCTTCGACGGCAACGCCGGCACGGGACTGCCCGAGAAGCAGGCGGCCGACTCTCTCACCGCCTCGCTCGAGTCGCTGGGCATCGAGGTCGGAGGCGCTCCCGGCGCCGGTGAAGGGGCGACCGACCTCACCACACTCGCCCATATCTCGTCGCCCCCCCTGCAGGAGCTGCTCACGACGCAGAACCACGGCTCGGTGAACTTCCATGCGGAGATGCTGCTGAAGGCGCTCGGCGCGGAGGCGACCGGCGAACCAGGCTCGACCGCGGCCGGTGCCGAGGCGGTCGAAACGTGGGCGGCAGACCTGGGCCTCGAGGTCCACGTACGCGACGGCTCGGGCCTCTCCCATGGGGACCGCATCTCGACGCGGGATCTCGTCGCCTTGTTGCTGCTCGCCGCCCGCGAGCCCTGGGGTTCGGTGTTGACCAGGTCGCTGCCCGGTCCCGGCGAGGGCACGGTCGGCGATCGGCTGATCGGCCTGCCGGTGCGCGCCAAGACCGGCACGTTGTTCGAGACCCCCGTCTCATCGCTCAGCGGCTACGTGACCGACGCGAATGGCGGGACGGTCGCGTTCTCGGTGATCTCACGAGGCCTCGACAAGACGATCGCTGCTGCGGTCGAGGACGAGATCGTGCGCGTGCTCGCAGCTTCCGACGTCGTCTGACCATGCGCTGACATCAACCCACGCTCCGTACCATGCGGGCGATGCGCATCCTCATCTGGCACGGCTGGCTCCTCGAAGGGTCAGGATCCAACGTCGCCACGGCCCGTGTCTGCGAGGTGTTTCGAGCGGCGGGCCACGATGTCGTGCTGCTGTGCCAGGAAGCGCATCCCGAACGGCACCGATGGATCGATGCGTGCGGTTCGATCGAGGCGGGTGGTCCCGGATCGCTGACGGAGCTCTCCGACGCCTCGCCGGCGCCGGGACGCTGTGTCGTGCTCCGTCCACGCGTCGGAACGACCCTGCCGGTCTTCGTTGTGGATCGATACGAGGGGTTCGACGATGTGAAGCGCTTCGTCGACCTCACGCCCGACGAGCTCGACGCGTACCTGCAGGCGAACGTCGAGGCAACGAAGGCCGCCGCGGCATGGCACGGCAGCGAGGTGTCGATCTTCGGCCATGCCGTTCCGGGTGCGGCGATCGCCCGTCGTGCCCTCGGGCCGGGTGGGTACGTGGTGAAGATCCACGGCAGCGACCTCGAGTACGCCGTCAGACATCAGTCTCGGTACCGGGAGCTCGCTCGCGAGGGTCTATCGGCCGCCTTCGCCATTGTCGGGCCCGGCACCGAGGTGCTCGAGCGCACGGCGACCTTCGTGCCGGAGATCAGGGGGCTCACCCGGGTGGTGCCGCCAGGCGTCGACGTCGCGTCGTTCCGACCGCGCTTGCGCGGCGATGCCCTGCGGGAAGCGGCCGAACAGCTCGAGCGAGATCCGGACGCAGTTCGGGGTCGGCCTTCGTTCCTCGACGCCGATGTCGAGCGTGCGATATCGAGCCGCGATCGCGATGCGCTCGACCTTCTCCCGTCCACCTACGAGCAGGACGTTCCGGATCGTGATGTGGCCCCTCGGTTGAGGGAGCTGGCTCCCGGCGTCGAACCGATCGTCGGCTTCCTCGGCAAGCTGATCCCCCAGAAGGGCGCCGAGCTGGTCCTGGCCGGCCATCGGGTGATGCGGAGGGCGTCCACAGCGCTGATCGTTGGGTTCGGCTCGTATCGTGAGTGGCTCACTGCGCTCGACATCGCGCTTCGTGAGGAAGACCGCGCGGCGATCGAGTGGCTGGTGGAAGCGGGCGAGATGCCCCTCGACCCTTCCTCGCTGCGATCTGTCGGCGACGAACGACGCGAGGTCGTGTTCACGGGTCGTCTCGACCACCGATACGCTCCCGCAACCCTCGCCGCCATGGACGTGCAGGTCGTGCCCTCGATCCTGCCCGAAGCCTTCGGCATGGTGGCCGCCGAGGGAGCCGCCGCCGGTGCCCTTCCCATCGTCTCGAGGCACTCGGGACTTGCCGAGGTCGCCGGGGCGCTCGAGGCTGAGGTCGCCCGCCCCGGCCTGTTCTCGTTCGAGCCCGGTGACGGTGCTGTGCGCCGGCTGGCCGAGGGGATCGATTCATTGTTGTCGCTACCGGTTGAGGAACGCGACGAGCTGAGCGCTGCCCTCAGTGATTTCGTGCGTCAAGAGTGGACGTGGGAGCGCACGGCCGCTCGTCTCCTCGAAGCCAGCCCCATAGGGTGACGGTGCCGAATTGCCGGGGACCGACGCTCGGCGGGTTACGAGCCGTGGGTCGCGGCCGCGACAACTCCGCTTCGTCGACCGAGCACGCGCGCCCAAGCGTGTGCGAGGGGTGCGATGGAGAAGGCCAAGAGCGCGATCACGAAGTCGACAGAACCGTCTCTGATGGCGACCGATCCAAGACTGCCCTGGCTGAGTGACATGGCGAGCGACCCCGGAAGATCGCCACCCAGCGACAGGGCGATCGCGACGAAGACGGCGGCGCGTCGTCCCGACCACGACTGCGAGAGGATCCCGAAGGCGAGCATCGCCAACGCGGACGTCGACGCGTCGGGCCCCTCGATACCGACCAGCATCGCGAGCACACGCAGGTCGCGACGATCGCGATGGACGGCACGATGCGTTCGTGAGTTAGCGCGACCCGTGTCCTCGTCGTCAGCATCGTGAGGACCGCCGCGGGGTGAGCATGACGGTGAGGTCGAGAGGCGAACCAACGAACGCGCCTGCGTTCGAGGTCACGACACTCGAGCTGCCGATCCAGGCCTCGAATGGCAGATCGAACATGACGAACAGGGTCGCAGGGAGCCACCACCAGCGGGTTACGCCATCGCCGAGGAGCACCAGTCCGATGGATGTCGCGCCCACGTAGGCGAAGAGCATCGGGACGACGGGCCATGCGGTCGTTCCCGGATCGGACCATGGTCCGAGCCCGACGGTGCTGAAAGGGACCCGAGGCGCACTCCCGCGAAGACGACGAGCCCGACGACGATCGCCAACGTCATGAAGAGGGAAGCTCGCCTCGAGGCGTCCATCCCTGGTGTATCGGGTGTCTTGAAAGGAACCTAGAGCGGCAGGCGCCTCAGGGCTAGGCGTCGGCGCCGACCAACTCGGCCAGCAGCTGCTTGACGCGTCGATCGAGCTCATCCCGGATCGGACGGACCTCCTCGACGGACCTTCCCGCTGGATCGTCCAGCTCCCAGTCGAGGTACCGCTTGCCGGGAAAGATCGGGCAGGCATCGCCACACCCCATCGTGATGACCACATCAGAGGCACGGACGAACTCGTCGGTGAGTGGCTTGGGATATTCAGCGGAGATGTCGACGTCGACCTCAGCCATGGCCTGGACCACGGCGTCGTTGATCTCGTTCGCGGGCGTGCTGCCGGCCGAGCGAACATGCACCCTCCCCTTCGCATGCTTGGCGAGGAGCCCGGCGGCCATCTGACTCCGTCCGGCGTTGTGCACGCACACGAAGAGCACTTCGGGGTGATCTTTGGCGATGGTCCCTTCGGCCTGGCCAAGAGCGCGCAGCCGCTCGCGGGTGAACCGATACGCCAGCACCTCGACATGGGCTCTCACCTTTGGAGCCGGCCAGCGTTCCAGCGACTCCCGGACGAAGCGAGCGATGGTCTCCTCGGCGAAGACGCCGTCGTATTCTCGCGACAACGCCGCGACGGTACGGTTGAACTCGAACTCACCCAGCAACGGTGTGGACTCCTGACTGGTGGACATCGGTGACTCGCGCCTCCTTCTCTTCGCGTATCGACCATCATCGATGCACCTTGCCGTGTGAAGCTGAATGGAATATGAACGCCGATTGAACTTCACCCGTCGCTCGACACCCGTCAATATCAACGAGTGAACGTGATCAAGACCATGGGTGCGGAACGCTGTCCCCAGGTCCACGTCTGGGTACTCCAGAAACCTCTGGAGCTGCCTCGGGGTGAGCTCGCCGCGCCGGTCGGCGACGCTCGATCCCGGGTGGCGGCGGCTCAGTCGTAGATGGCGTCAACGGACCGGTGGTTGACGCCAGGTGTCCGCGGCATCGGGGTCGCCAGCCTGCTGTCCGATCTTGGCCATGAAGTGCCGACGGCTCTTCTGCCGCGTTTCGTCACCTCGCTCGGGGGCACGGCAGCGGCCTTGGGTGTGATCGAGGGGATCGCAGACGGGCTCGCAGGCGTCGCTCGGCTCGCAGGAGGTGCGCTCGCGGACGATCCCCCGAGACGCCGCGCAACCGCCGTGGGCGGCTACACCTCGGTGGCGATCCTCTCCGGCCTGATCGGTGTCGTCACCTCCGTATGGCAGGTGGCTGTTCTGAGGGCCGGAGCCTGGACGGCACGGGGGCTTCGGGTTCCCTCCCGCAACGCCTTGCTGGCCGATGCCACGCCCCGGGCGTCGTACGGACGCGCATACGGGTTCGAACGCATGATGGACAATCTCGGAGCCATCGGCGGCCCGATCCTCGCGCTGTTGCTGGTCGCAGTGTTCTCGGTGCGGACCACGATCCTGCTCTCGATCATCCCGGGCCTGTTGGCGACGCTCGCGATCATCTACGCGATCGGGCACCTCCCGAAGCTCGAGGGTCGTGAGCGCCGACCGATCCGGCTTCAGGTGCGCCCCGTCATCCGCGCCGGCCTCGGAAGGCTCATCCTGGGCGTGTCGGCGTTCGAACTCGGGAACGTCGCCGCAACGCTCCTCATCCTCCGCGCGTCGGAGCTGCTGACACCGGGCCGGGGGGAGACGTCCGCGATGAGCGTCGCCCTCGTCCTGTACGTCGGCTACAACGTCGCGGCGACAGTGGCCAGTGTTCCGGCGGGTCACATGAGTGACAGGACATCACCCCGCCTCGTACTCGTCGGCGGCGTCATGTGCTTCCTCATCGCTTACACGATCTTCGCGACCGTCGGTCCGAGCGTCGTGGTGCTCGCGGTCGCATTCGTGCTGGCGGGCGTCGGGATCGGATGCGTCGAGACATCGGAACACGCCGCCGTTGCCGTCGCAGCGCCGGTCGACATCCGGGGATCCGCTTTCGGCCTCCTGGCTTCCGTCCAGAGCTTCGGCAACCTCGCCGCAAGCTCGATGGCGGGGATCATCTGGACGGCCGTGTCACCGAGAGCAGCATTCATCTACATCGCGCTCTGGATGCTGGTGGCTGCGGCACTCCTCGCTCGGCCGGGGAGTGAGGTCGACGAAAGAGAATGACTCCCGGTTCCATCTAGCGGTTCTCCCAGCGAACGGAAGGATCGCGATGTCTCTCGTCCTCTCGAATCGCATCGATCGCATCGACCCGGAGCGTCGAATGGGGCTCAACGCTCCGGGTGATTCGGCTGTCCGGTCAAGATTCCCCTCTCTCGCGCCGAAAGTTGACAGCAGAGGAGGCATCTCTAGACTGTCATGACCATGTTCAGCGAGGACACGACCACTCGACGCAACGACCTCGTACTTATCGATTAGGCGCGGCCAGGCCCAAGAGGCCTGCTGACCGCGCCGAACACCCCCGCCACCGCGGGGGTTTTTTGTTCCCACCTTTCACGGCCAGCAGCGAAGACGCCGGGCGAAGAGCCCGGGGACAAGGAGAGCACCATGCGGTACGAGTTCGAACGAGACGGCGCAGTGGTCGCGAGCGTGCTGTGGGAAGGCCCGGGCCAGGTGAGCGTCGAGTCGGCCGAGCCGTCGACGCGCGCGGTCGTCGATCGCTACATGTCGTCCGATGTCGTCTACCTGGGCTCGGGGTTCGACGTCGGCGAGGAGCAGGAGCAGGACGTGCTGCAGATGCGCCGCCGCGATTGGACCCCCTGGGAGTTCGAGCGGGCATGTCGCAATCTGGCGCATCGGCTGCAGGCGCGCGTCCGCCGAGTCGAGACCGGGCCTGTCGAAGGTCGGGTTCCCGCGACTCACGACGAGAAGGCCGAGGCAGGGGCCAGATGACCACGGCCGCCAAGATGTCGGGGGCCGACGCCCTGCTGAGGGCACTCGAGCAGGAGGGCGTCGACGTCGTCTTCGGCATCCCTGGCGGTGCGAGCATGCCGATCTACGATCCGCTGGTCGACCGATCGCCGATCCGACACATCCTGTGTCGTCACGAGCAGGGTGCTGGTCACGCCGCAGAAGGCTACGCCTGGGCCACCGGTAAGGTCGGCGTCTGTATGGCCACGAGCGGGCCGGGCGCAACCAATCTCGTCACGCCGCTGGCCGACGCGAAGATGGACTCGGTGCCGATCGTCGCGATCACCGGTCAGGTGCCGACGCCGGTTGTGGGTAACGACGCCTTCCAGGAAGCCGACATCACCGGCATCACGATGCCGGTCACGAAGCACAACTTCCTCGTGAAGGATCCGGCCGAAATCGTCGCAACCGTGCGCGAGGCGTTCCACATCGCTTCGACGGGGCGTCCCGGTCCGGTGCTGATCGACCTTCCGAAGGATGTGCTGATCGCCGAGACGACGTACCGCTGGCCGGAGAACGTCTCACTACCGGGTTACAAGCCCAACACCAAGGGCAACCAGCGCCAGGTGGTCGAGGCGGTGAAGATGATCCTCAAGGCCAAGCGCCCGGTGCTCTACGTGGGTGGCGGAGTGATCAAGGCCAACGCGCATGAGGAGCTGTTCGACCTCGCGACCACCGGCCAGCTGCCCGTCGTGACGACGCTGATGGCGCGCGGCGCATTCCCCGACTCGCACGAGCTCTGCCTCGGCATGCCCGGGATGCACGGCAACTACACCGCGGTGACCTCGTTCCAGAAGGCCGACCTGCTCGTCGCGCTCGGTTCCCGCTTCGACGACCGCGTTACCGGCAAGCTCGCCGCGTTCGCGCCGCACGCCAAGGTGATCCACGTCGATATCGACCCCGCTGAGATCGGTAAGAACCGCGTGGCCGACGTGCCGATCGTGGGCGACTGCCGCGACGTGATCGGCAAGCTCGCGGCCGAGTTGCACAAGCGTCAGGACGAAGCCGGCGGGGTCCCCGATCGTTCCACGTGGCTGGCGCAGCTCCGGGATTGGCAGCAGACCTACCCGTACCGGTATGACGCCGACGACGGAAAGCTCAAGCCGCAGTACTGCGTCGAGCGCCTGCGCGCGTTCGCCGACGACGACACGATCTGCGTCTCGGGCGTCGGACAGCACCAGATGTACGCCTCGCAATTCTGGCGGTTCGAGCACCCCCGCCGCTGGATCAACTCAGGCGGCCTGGGCACCATGGGCTTCGCGGTGCCGGCGGCCCTGGGCGCGAAGGTCGGCCAACCCGACAAGCGTGTCGTGGCGATCGATGGCGACGGTTGCTTCCAGATGACGGCACAGGAGCTCGCGACGAGCTCCACCGAGAACGTCCCGTTCGTCACGGCGATCTTGAACAACGGCTATCTCGGCATGGTGCGCCAGTGGCAGGAGCTCTTCTTCGACGAACGCTACTCGGGGGTGTGGCTCGACCCGAACGTGCCCGACTACGTGAAGCTCGCCGAGGCATACGGCGCGGTCGGTCTGCGGGTCGACTCTCCCGACGAGGTCGACAATGCGATCGAGAAGGCCTACTCGGTGAACGACCGCTCGGTCGTGATCGACTTCCGCGTCGACCCGGGCGAGATGGTGTTCCCCATGGTGCCCTCAGGTGCCTCGAACGACGACATCATCGTCGGGCCTGAGGCGGTCCAGCCGACGTCCGACCCGGGGGAGGCTCCGATCGCATGAACGGCGCGACACTGCATACCATCTCGGTCCTGGTCGAAGACCGCCCCGGCGTGCTGACCCGCGTGGCCGGCCTGTTCGCCGCGCGAGGCTACAACATCGACTCGCTCGCGGTCGGCCCGACCGAGACCGCGGGCATATCCCGCATGACGATCGTCGTCAACGTCGACGAGAGCCCGCTCGAGCAGGTCACGAAGCAGCTCAACAAGCTGATCAACGTGATCAAGATCCTCGAGCACGACCCCGGCACGGCGGTCGAGCGGGAGCTGATGCTCGTCAAGGTGCACGCACAGGGAGACGCACGCGCCCGCATCATGGAGCTCGCCGACGTCTTCCGCGTGGGCATCGTCGACGTGACCGCGACGACGCTCACGGTCGAAGCGAGCGGTGGACCCGAGAAGCTCGAGGCACTCCGGGAGCTGCTGAGCCAGTTCGGCATCGTAGAGCTCTCGCGCACCGGTCGCATCGCGCTCGCGCGCGGCGAGCGTGGCATCAAGGAACGCGTGCTGAAGACGGCGAAGGCAAGCTAGTCCAGGGCAGAGTAGCTCCCGGCCGGGCAGTCCGGGCCGACGACCGCAAGGGGAACGACGACATGGCGACGATCTACTACGAGAAGGACACCGACCCCGGAGTGCTCTCCGATCAGAAGATCGCGGTGCTCGGGTTCGGTTCGCAAGGTCACGCGCACGCCCAGAACATGCAGGATTCTGGCCTCGACGTTCGTGTAGGGCTGCGATCCGGCTCCTCCAGCCGCATGAAGGCGGACGAAGCGGGCCTTCGGGTGCTCGACGTCGCCGGGGCGGTCGCCGAAGCCGACGTGGTGATGTGTCTGCTTCCCGACACCGCGCACGGTGCGGTCTATTCGAACGACATCGCGCCGAACCTGAAGGATGGCGACATGCTCATGTTCGCCCATGGTTTCTCGATCCACTTCGGCACTGTCACGCCGCCCCCCGGCGTCGACGTCACGATGATCGCGCCAAAGGGCCCCGGGCATCTGGTGCGTCGCACGTACGTCGAGGGCAACGGCACGCCAGGACTCGTCGCCGTGCATCAGGACGCGACCGGCAAGGCGAAGGCGCGCGCGCTCGCATACGGTGCCGCGATCGGGTGTGCCAAGCCCGGCATCATCGAGACGACGTTCGAAGAGGAGACCGAGACCGACCTCTTCGGCGAGCAGACCGTGCTCTGTGGCGGTGTGAGCGAGCTGATCCGCAACGGCTTCGAGACGCTCGTCGAGGCGGGCTACCAGCCCGAGATCGCCTATTTCGAGTGCCTGCACGAGCTCAAGCTCATCATCGACCTGATCTACGAGGGCGGTCTGTCGTGGATGCGCTACTCGGTGAGCGACACGGCCGAGTGGGGCGACTACCAGAGCGGTCCGCGGGTGATCGACGATCACGCGCGCGAGCAGATGCAACAGGTGCTCGCCGAGATCCAGGACGGGACCTTCGCGAAGAAGTGGATCGCCGAGGCCGACGGCGGGTTCGACACGTTCCTCCGACTTCGCCAGCAGGCGCAGACGTCCCAGCTCGAGAAGGTGGGGCGGCAGCTGCGTCAGATGATGCCCTGGCTGGAGAGCGAACGGAAGGTGCCACCCCCATGACCGACGCAGACGGCAACGTAGGCGACGTACCCGGCGCGGTCGCCGGTCCCATCGTGGATCGCGTCCGCATCTTCGACACCACCCTGCGCGACGGGGAGCAAGCACCCGGTATCGCGCTCACCAAGGCCGAGAAGGTCGAGATCGCAGAGCAGCTCGCGCGGCTGAACGTCGACATCCTGGAGGCCGGTTTCCCAGTCTCCTCGCCAGGCGAGTTCGACGCGGTCGCCGAGATCGCAGCGACGGTGAAGGGTCCGGTCATCGCGGCCCTCGCGCGCACCGCGACCGGCGACATCGAGCGGGCGGCCGAGGCGCTGAAGGGCGCCGATCGCTGGCGCATCCACACCTTCATCTCCACGAGCGATGTGCAGCGCGAGTCGATGCTCAAGATGAGCCACGACCAGGTGCTGGAGGCGATCCGCGAGAACGTCTCGCTCGCGAAGAGCTACACCGAAGACGTGGAGTTCTCGGCGCAGGACGCGACCCGCACCCCACTCGATTTCCTGCTCGAGACGTTCCGGCTGGCTGTGAGATGCGGGGCGACGACCATCAACGTTCCCGATACGGTCGGCTACGCCACGCCCACGGAGTTCGGCGAGCTGATCCGCATCGTGCGCGACCGCACGCCCGACGAGATCGTGATCTCGACACACTGCCACAACGACCTCGGCCTCGCGGTCGCGAATTCGCTCGCCGGCGTCGAGAACGGCGCTGGTCAGGTCGAGGTGGCGGTCAACGGCATCGGCGAGCGCGCCGGCAACTGCTCACTCGAGGAGATCGCGATGATCGTGCGGACCCGAGGCCAAGCGCTCGGGAAGCGGCACGATCTCGTTGTGCGCGAGATCGTTCGCACGTCACGCCTCGTCGCCATGACGACCGGCTACAACGTGCAGCCGAACAAGGCCGTCGTGGGCTCGAGCGCGTTCGCCCACGAGAGCGGCATCCACCAGCATGGAGTGCTGAGCAACCGCGCGACCTACGAGATCATGGATCCGGTCGAGATCGGACTCGAGGGGAACGCGCTCGTGCTCGGCAAGCATTCGGGCCGTCACGCGTTCGTGGATGCCCTCGACAAGATCGGCATCTCGCTCGACGACGAACACTTGAACCGAGCGTTCACGCGATTCAAGGACCTCGCGGACCGCAAGGTACAGCTCACCGACCAGGACCTCGCGGCGATCGCGGCCGAGGAGCTCGGCGCCACCGACGACGATGTGCTCGTGATGGAGTCGCTGCAGGTCGGTGGCGGCACGCACCAGGAGCCGCGGGCCACCGTGCGTCTGCGCCATGGCGAGGAGGTGATCGAGCGATCCGCGATCGGCGACGGCCTGATCGACGCCGCGATGGGCGCGATCCAACTGGCCGCCGGCGTCGAGGGTCGTCTCGTGAGCTTCCACGTCTCGAGCGTCACGGGTGGCACCGATGCGCTCGGTGACGTCGTGGTGCAGATCGAGGTCGAGGGACGGCGCGTGACGGGACGTGGTGTGGCCACCGATGTCGTCGAGGCGAGCGCGCGCGCGTTCCTCGCCGCGGTGAACAGGGCCGTGCATGTCACGTCGCAGAGCGCCTCGAACGAGGAGACCCCTTGAACTCGTATCGCATCGGCGTGATCCGCGGCGACGGTACCGGCCCCGAGGTGATCGATCAGGGTCTCAAGGTGCTCGACGCCGTGCGCGGCGACGCTTCGTTCGAGCTCGTGGCTCTCGACCTCGGCGCCGATCGGTACCTGCGAACGGGCGAGACGCTCCCCGATGATGAGCTCGAACAGATGCGATCGCTCGACGCGATCTTCCTCGGGGCGGTCGGTGACCCGCGGGTGAAGCCCGGCGTGCTCGAGCGCGACCTGCTCCTCAAGGCGCGGTTCGGGCTCGACCAGTTCGTGAACCTCCGCCCTGTCGTGCGTTACCCCGGCGTGCAGACGCTCGTACCGAGCCATTCGGAAGACGACGTGAACATGATCGTCGTTCGCGAGAACAGCGAGGGTCTGTACTCAGGGGCGGGCGGTTTCCATCGCAAAGGCACGGAGCACGAGGTCGCCGTGCAGGAATCGATCAACACCCGCCACGGTGTGGAGCGCATCGTGCGCTACGCGTTCGAGCTCGCGATGCAGCCGCGCCGCCGGCGGAAGCTCACGCTCGTGCACAAGACGAACGTGTTGACGTTCGCGGGCGATCTGTACCAGCGCGTGGTCGACGAGGTGTCGGAGTCGTTCCCCGATGTCGAGACCGACTACGTACACGTCGACGCGGCGTGCATCTACCTCCTGGACGCGCCGAGCCGGTTCGACGTGATCGTGACCGACAACATGTTCGGCGACATCATCACCGACCTCGGTGCCATGATCCAAGGCGGTATGGGCATCGCTGCGGGGGGCAACATCAATCCGGCCGGCGTGTCGATGTTCGAGCCCATCGGCGGTACCGCGCCCAGCGAGACGGGCAAGGGCACCATCAATCCGCTCGCCGCGATCGGCGCCCTGGAGATGCTGCTTCGCCAGATCGGCGAGGCCGAGTCTGCCGACCGGGTCGATGCGGGGATCCGCGCTGCCGCCCAGCAGATGAAGTCGATGCGCGCCGGCGAGATGGGTTTCACGACGTCCGAGGTCGGCGACCTCGTCGCCGGGGGAGCGATCGGGTGGTGACGAGGAACGAGCTCGGCAGATCCGCAGGGATGCCGTCTGGGCCTTCGGTCGAGCTCTACGACACGACGCTGCGTGACGGGGCGCAACAGGCTGATCTTTCGTACACGATCGAGGATCGCTTGCGCATCCTGCACAAGCTGGATCAGATCGGCTTCCCGTACGTTGAAGGCGGATGGCCCGGTGCGAACCCTCGTGATACCGAGTTCTTCAAGGTGGCCACCAAGGAGGCGCTGAAGGCCAGCTCGCTCACGGCGTTCGGCATGACACGGCGTGCGGGGGAGCGGGCCGATGGCTCGCAGGCCCTCCGCGACCTGCTCGACGCCGGCACCGAGGTCGTCTGTCTCGTGGGCAAGGCGTGGGACCTGCATGTCACAGAAGCCCTGAGGACCGACCTCGCTGAGGGCGTCGCCATGGTGCGTGAGTCGATCGAGTTCCTGCGCGCGCAGGGTCGGCGCGTGTTCTTCGACGCCGAGCACTTCTTCGATGGCTACCGATCAGATCCTTCGTTCGCCATGGCGGTGCTCGCCGCCGCCGAGGAAGCCGGTGCCGAACGTCTCGTGCTCTGTGACACGAATGGCGGCATGTTGCCTGGGGACATCTGGTCTGTCGTGCATGAGGTGAACGCGCAGGCAGGTGTGCCGCTCGGCATCCACGTGCACAACGATGCCGGGTGCGCCGTCGCGAACTCGCTCGTTGCCGTCGACGCCGGCGTGCATCAGGTGCAGGGCACGGTCAACGGATACGGGGAGCGTACGGGCAACGCCGACCTGATCCCACTCACCGCCGACCTGATCCTGAAGATGGGCGCGACCGACGCGCTTCCCACTGGAGCGATCGAGCACCTCACCGAGCTCGCGCACTTCGTGGCCGATATCGCGAACCTCGCTCCGGACTCGCGCCAGCCGTATACGGGTCGGTATGCGTTCACGCACAAGGCCGGGTTGCACACGAGCGGAGTCGCACGCCTCACGAGGGCGTACGAGCACGTGTCCCCCGAGACCGTCGGCAACCATCGCGGCGTGGTGGCCTCGGACTACGGTGGGGGCGCGACCATCCGGATGAAGGCCGCAGAGCTCGGTCTCGAGCTCGACGACGCGGCGATCCCCGCCGTGGTCGAGCAGATCAAGGAGCGGGAGGCCCAAGGCTACGCGTTCGACGTCGCGGAAGCCTCGCTCGAGCTGCTGATGCGCCGCGCGGGCGGCTGGTCCCAGCCGTTCTTCGAGATCGAGAGCTACCGCGTGCACGTCGAGGAACGCGTCGGCGACGAGGAGGGCCCATTGGCCGAAGCGACGGTCAAGGTCCGCACACAGGGAACTCGCCACATCGAGTCGGCGGAGGGGCAGGGGCCCGTGGGTGCGCTCGACACGGCGCTTCGAAAGGCTCTCGCGAACGACTACCCGGCGCTCGCTCAGATGGACCTCGAGGACTTCCGCGTGCGCGTGTTGAGCGGCACGCATGGCACGGGCGCGGTCGTGCGGGTGCTGCTCGATCTCTCGAACGGCGAACGCGAATGGACCACGGTCGGGGTCAGCGAGAACATCATCGAGGCCTCGTGGGAGGCGCTCGTCGATGGCTACACGTTCGGCTTGCTGCACCCGCGCACCGCCGAGGATTGAACGTGGCGGGCGCGGGCGCGATCTCGTTCGCCGATGCGGGTTCGGTCGCGATCCGCGAGGCTGCGCTCGATGATGCGCCTGCGATCGCCGAGGTGCATGTGGCGTCGTGGCGATGGGCCTATCGGGGGCAGCTTCCCGACGAGACCCTCGACGCACTCGACGTCGCCGAACGAGAGGGACTCTGGCGTGAGGCGATCCCCGACCCGTCCACCATCGTGCTCGTGGCGGTCGTCGACGGCACGATCCTGGGGTTCGTGAGCGCCGGGCCGGCAGACGACGATGGCGCCGCGCCGGGCACCGGTGAGCTGCACGCGATCTACCTCGAGGAACGCGCCCTGACGAAGGGGATCGGTCGCGCATTGCTCGAGGAGGCGGTCGACGGAATGCGAGCCGACGGCTTCGACCGGGCCAGCCTCTGGGTGCTCGAGTCGAACATGCGTGCCCGTCGGTTCTACGAGCGTGCAGGCTGGGAGTGGGACGGCACGCGAAGCGCGCATCAGGTCCGATGCTCCAACATGCCGATCGTGCGGTACGTGCGGAACCTCTGAGACCGCTACCTCAGCGTGGCGGTGGCCGCGACAACCCGCACGATCTTGTTCTCGATCGACTTCGCGCGATCTTCGTCGATCCCGCTCGACAGGATCGAGAAGGCCGCCCATGCGTCCTCCCGTTCGAGCCATACCCACCCCGACAGCGCGGAGACGTCGATCAATGTCCCCGTCTTGGCCCGCACGGTGACGGTTTCGAGTCGGTCCTTCAGCGTTCCTTCGCCGCCAGCCGCTAGCGTGCCTCGAAGCACCTCACCCCACGGGGCCCGCTCGGCAACCCGCAGCATCCGCGCGATGCCCTCCGTGCTCGCGCGGTTGTCGTACGACAGGCCGGACGCATCGTGGGCGATGATGCGAACCCCTCGAGCGTCTGCGAATCCCTCGATCACGCGAGCGCCCTTGGCGATGGTGCCCGGCGAGCCGAGGCGCTTCGCACCCAGCATCTTGCCCAGCACCTCAGCCCGGAAGTTGCTCGAGATCAGGTTCATGCGTCGCATGATCGAGGCCAGCGCGTCGCTCCTGATCGTGTCGAGCGCCACGAGGCCACCGGGCGCCGACCCGGAACCAGGCTTGCCGGTCACTTCGATGTCGCGCGCCTCGAGCTTCTTCGTCAGTGCCTTCGCCGCCAGGCGCTCCGGATCGCGAAGGTGGCGGCCACCCGCCCCTTCGTTGGATCCGTACGTCAGCGCCGTCGGAAGCGCGATGTACACGTCGGGGAAGTAATCGCGCCAGCCGGGCGCCCACCAGTCGCGGGCGAACGGTCCTGTTCCGCCGAACACACGACCGCGGATGCGCTCGATGCCGGCGTCGACGAGTGCCCGCGCCAGCTCGGCCATGTCGAGGGCGCCGATCTCGGGATCGCCGTGACCGATGATCCACAGGTTGCCTTCGAGCACTCCGTCGGGCCCGACCCGTTCGGTGGCGAAGAGCCTGGTGGGGATCGTCGCGTCTGCGCCCACTCGCTTCAGCAGTGCCATCGAGAGCAGAAGCTTCTCGTTCGACGCCGGCGGCCGGGCGACCCAGTCCTTGTGCCGGTACATCGTGTCGCCCGCGAGCGCGATCGTCACCGAGACCGGGAGACCACGCACGAGCGAGTCCACGCGCTGGACCCACCGCGGGGGAGCGGCGAGTGCAGGAGCCTGAGCGAGCAGGCTCATCGCGACGCTGAGACAGAGGGCGAGCAGGAACCGTGGCGAGCGCATCGACCGCACCAGGGTACGGGGTGTCGCGGCCGGTGCCCGCGGGGTCTCAGAGCAGTCGGCCGTGTGCGAGGGCTTCGGCCTCGCTGCGCATCGACGCTCGTTCGTCGAGCAGTCCGACCAGCTCATCACTGGGCATCGGCTTGGCGAAGAAGTAGCCCTGTCCCAGATCGCAGTGCAGCTCGAGCAGCCGCTGCAACTGGTCGGCGCGCTCGATGCCTTCGGCGACGGGCCTCAGGTTCAAGATGCCGGCGAGCTTGATCACTGCCTCGGTGAGCGCCGACGCTTCCCCACCTTCGTTCACTCCGTCGATGAACGATTTGTCGACCTTCAGGATGTCGACGGGGAAGCGCCTGATGTAGTTGAGGGACGAGTAGCCGGTACCGAAGTCGTCGACCGCGAGCTGCACGCCGAGCTCCTTCAGCTTGCCGAGGCGCTCCGTCGAGAGCTCCATGTCTTGCATCATCACGGTCTCGGTGATCTCCAGGATCAGTGACCCCGGCTCGAGCCCGGTGTCGGTCAGGATGTCGCGGACCTCGTCGATCAGTTCCGGCCGAGCGATCTGGCGTGCCGAGAGGTTGACCGCCATGTGCAAAGGGGGGTCGTTGGGGAAGCGATCCTGCAGCGACACGGCGACGCGGCACGCTTCCCGCATGACCCACCTGCCGATCGGCACGATCAGGCCGGTCTCCTCTGCGAGGGGTATGAAGTCGAGGGGGGGCACGAGGCCCCGAACCGGGTGGATCCAGCGGACGAGAGCCTCGACGCCGGTGATTCGCCCGGTCTCGAGCTCGATCACCGGCTGGTAGTGCAGCACGTACTCGTCGTGTTCGAGCGCGCGCTGCAGGTCGGCCTTCAGCTCGAGACGCTTGAGCGCCGTATCGTGCATCGCGGGCTCGAACACCTGGTAGCGGCCCTTGCCCCGGTCCTTCGCCATGTACATCGCCACATCTGCGTTGCGCAGCAGCTCCTCGACGTCACCGTCGCGCTCTCCATCGGCGATCGCGATACCGACCGATGCACGCACGAAGACTTCCTTGCCCTCGAGCGTGAAGGGTTCTTCCATGATCTCCATGATGCGCTCGGCGACGTCGGCCGCCGTGACGCCTTCCTCACCGTCCTCGAGCAAGATCGCGAACTCGTCACCCCCCAGGCGAGCAGCGGTGTCGGCGGTGCGCAGGCAGCCCTTGAGTCGATCGCCAACCTCGAACAGCAGCTGGTCGCCTGCGGCGTGGCCGAGGGAGTCGTTGATCGTCTTGAAATCGTCCAGATCCATGAACAGCACCGAGATGGGCTCGTGCTCGCGTGACTGACGTTGGAGCGCGTGCGACACGCGGTCATGGAACAGGGCCCGGTTCGCGAGCGAGGTTACCGAATCGTGGAACGCCTGGTGGGCGAGCTGCTCCTCGAACTGCTTGCGTTCGGTCACGTCGCGTGTGTTGAGGACCGTGCCCTTCACGTTCGTGTCGTGGAGCAGGTTCGTGCGGAGCGTCTCGGTGTGCACGTACTCGCCGTCGCGCCGGCGGATGCGGAACTCCACGAGACCGGTATGGCCTTCTGCGTCGCCGATCGGCGAGAGGAACTGGAGAACGCGAGCCATGTCGTCCGGGTGAATGAGGTCGCTGAAGCGGGTCCCTTCGAGCTGCGACGGGTCGAAGCCCAGCACCCGTCCCGCCGAAGGGCTCGCATACGTCACGGTGGTGTCGGGATCGATGACGCAGATGACGTCCGACGAGTTGCTGACCAGCGAAGCGAAGCGCGCCTGACCCTGCTTGATCAGCAGATCCTCGGTGAGCGTGGCGGATTCGAGCGCCAGGGCCACCTGCGACGACAAGGCGCGCATCGAATCGGCGACCGATCGCGGGATCTCCTGGGGGGTGGCGACGATCATCAATCCCTGCATCTCTTCCTTGATGAACAGCGGTGCGACGAGCACCGAGCCCTCGTCATCGATCGGCAGGGCGAGTGGCTCGCGCAGCGTGCTCTCAAAGCCTTTGACCACATATGCCTCGTTCGAGAGCAGGCGCTGGCGTTTCCATTCTTGAAGGCGCGAGAACTCGAGTCGCAGCTCGCGAGCGTCGACCTCGCCGCCCGCCGCTGCCACGACGACGAGCTCCTCGGACTCTATCGCCAGGTCGCACATGCGGATCGCGGCGTCCTGTCCCACCAGGGCACGGGCGGCCTCGATGGCGGCTTCGTGGATGCCGTCGCGGCTCGTGGCCGTCACGAGGGCTGCGCCCGCCTGCCGCAGTGTGCGCTCGCGCTCCGCTGAGCGTTCCTGCTGCCGGATCAACCCTGACATGCGGAGCACGACCAACAGGAAGAGCACGATCGAGGCGATGCTCAGCACGCCGACGTCGACATCCTCACCGCGGTTCAGCTGCACGAGCCTGACCACGGGCGGTGAGAGCGCGGCTGCCGTGAGCAGCATCAGGCGGCCGACCGTGAGACGCTCTTCCGTCTCGGGCGCCCGCTCGGTCAGGATCCGCATCGATGGGTGAAGAGCCGCGGTACACAGCAGCACGTAGAACGACATCCAACCGGCCTCGAGCCACCCACTTCCGGGCTGGTAACCGGTCTCGGTGTAGAGGCCGAACCACGCGTAGACCGCGTCGGTGGCGAACAGCGCGACGATCGACACCATGAGCAGGTAGAAGGCGACCGGCCTCCGCCCTGCGCTCACCGCGAGCCGGATCGCCGCCGCGGCGAGGAGCAGATCCATGACCGGATAGGCCATCGCGGTCAGCTTGATCTTCAGGTCGAGGTCGGCGATGTCGAGATACGGCGCGATCAACATCACCCACGTGATCGTGCCGACACCGATCGCGACCATCGCGGAGTCGAGCAGGCCGGCCCGGTCACGGCCGGGGCTCCGGGCCTGGATGAGCATGATGACCCCGGCGATCAGGCACGGGTAGACACTGAGGTACAGGAGGTCGGCCGGCCCGGGGAACGGCACGTCCCCTGCCGGATTGAAAGCGAAGTCGAGCGGGAAGAGCTGCGGCAGCGCCAGGCTGAACTGCTCGTAGTTGTAGGAGACCACGTCTCCGGCGATGAACAGGAACTGCCCCGCGGCGATCAGGAACCAGGGCGCCCTGCGTTCCGGTTTGTGCAGCCGAACCGCGACCAGGATCAGCACCGGCGACGTGAGTCCGATCACGTTGAACAGGTAGCTGTTGTGGCCGAGCACGTAATAGACGACGGTCGCAACGACCGCCACCACGGGATACGCGATCCAGGCCCGGTTCCTCACCTGTGCGTTATCGGTGCGCCATGGCATGTGCTGATACCCGGTTCTAGGTAGTCACCTCGTGTGACCAGCGGCGTCGCGGAGATGGGCTCCGGCGTCGATGCCCTCGAGCAGGATGCGGGCATGGGCCTCGGTCATGCCGTCGAGCCATCCGCCATCGACCCTGATATCGGTTGCCGTCACGTAAGCGCTGTCGTCGGACGCGAGGAAGACGTAGACCCCCGCGACCTCGTCGGGGAACGCCGCCCGTCCGAGACAGGTGGCGACCCGAGCGATCCGCGCCTCGGGGTCGTCGGCCGGCTGCATCGGTGTCAGCACGGTTCCAGGGCTGACGGTGTTCACGCGGATGTCTCGGTCTCCCAGCTTCATGGCCGCATGTCGGGACATCTCGTACAGCGGCGCCTTCGACAGGCTGTAGCCCATGTATCCCGGGAACGCCCATGACGTCGACGCCGACGCGGTGATGATGACGCTCGCCCCGTCTCGCAGGTACGGTGGCATCGCCGCCAGGCCATGCAGGACGCCCATCGTGTTCACGCGGACCAGCCGCGCGACATCGCCGAGATCCGTCATCTCCAGCGTGGCTGCATCGAGGCTCGCGATGCCGGCGTTCAGCACCAACACATCGAGGGGTCCTTCCCGCTCGACCGTCGACTGGAGGGCGGCTCGCATCTGCTCCGAGTCGCTCGTGTCGGCGGCCACGAAGCGCGCGCCCACGTCGTCGACCTCAGGCCTGTAGTGACGCGCGAGCGCGGTGACGACGGCGCCTTCGGACACGAACCTGGACACCACCGCGAGACCGATGCCCGATGACCCTCCGGTGACGAGAGCGATGCGGTCCTTGAGCCTGCCCGAGTGGCTCGATCCGATCGGCATGGCGGCCATCCCTCGATACGTCGGCTCAGGCGAGACCGGTCGACGCGAGCGCGTCGGTGCTCTGCTCGAGCAAGAAGTGATCGTGAAGCGAGCCGAGCACCGAGATCAGCTCCTCGATCTCCTCGTCGGTGTTGGCCGCGGTCACCTGGATGCGGAACCCCACCTCGTTCGTGGGAACGAGTGGATACGCCGCCATGGTCGCGTACTGCCCGTGCTCGAACAGGTAGCGGCCCATCTCGTCGATCTCCTGGTGGTTCGCGAGCGGCACCTCGACGATCGGGAAGCCCGACGTGTTCGGCGTACTGATGCCCATCTCGTGCAGCGCACCGAGGAGCCTATGGGTCATGCGCCACAGGTCCGCCCGGTACAGATCGCCGCGTGTCCGGTTGACCTCCATACCGGCGATGGTGGTGGCGAGCGATGCCACCGGAGAAGGTCCCGAGTACAAGTACGGCGGGGCCAGCACCTTGAGCGCATCCTTGAGCCGGGTCGGCAGGGCGACGAACGCCAGCAACGACGAGTAGGACTTCGAGAATCCAGCCACGAACACGGTGTTGTCATAGGCAACGCCGAGGTGGCGCATGACGCCATTGCCTTTGGTCCCGTAATCGCAGAGCTCGTCGGGCGAGCGCTCACCGATCACTCCGAATCCGTGGGCGTCGTCGATGTAGAGCAGCGCTCCGTGGTCTCCGGCGATGCGCGAGAACTCGACGAGGTCGGGTGCGTTCCCCGTCATCGAGTTGACACCATCCATCGCGATCAACCGCGGGCTGGAAGGGTCGCTCGCCCGCAGGAGCTCGCTGAGATGTTCGTGGTCGTTGTGGCGGAACCTCACCACCTTCGCGCCATGGCCCGCCGCGACCATGGCGCCGTCGTAGATCGTCTTGTGGGCGCGCCCATCGAGGAAGATCGTGCCGTTGCCCGCGAGCACCGGTATCACCGACATGTGGATATGGGTGATGGTGGGCAACACGAGCGAGTCTTCGCTGCCCAGGAGCTCGGTGAGCTGCTCCTCGATCTCGGGGTATAGCCGTGGGCTTCCGAGCAGACGTGACCACGACGGGTGCGTACCCCACCGCGCCAGGTATTCCGGCACCGTGTCGATGATCTCCTGATCGAGGTCGAACCCGAGGTAATTGCATGATGCCCAATCGGTGAGCCACTTATCGCCGATGCGGATCTTGCGCCCGTCTTGTTCGTCGATGACGGCATCCATCATCGGATGCGTGTTCTTGAGTCGCGTGAGGTCCGAGACGGTTGAGACCCACCGGTCGAGCCATCTGTCGTTGTCACGTCGCTTGGGCATGCCATCGACATCCGGGTCGACGGCAAGGTCGCTGAGACGCCTGCTGAGCCCATCGTTCAGTCTGCGCTGGGGAGGGTCGTGCTCGAGCTCCATCGTCCTACCCCATCGGTCGGACTTGTGAGCAGCTTTACGTGTTCGCTGGGGTGAACCCTCGGTGCCGAGAGCGGTACGCCCCGTTGCGGCGGTGCCCGCTACACTCCGCCCGGAGCCCGCGGGCGGGCCGCGATCACGAGGGGGCACACGTGAAGACGATCGATCGTTCCCGGGTGGCCGAGCTGATGGAGCGCGAGCGAACCACCTTCCGCCGACTACATGTCCGCAGTGGGCAGCTCGCCGAGGAAGCCAGGGGCTCGCTGCTCTTCGGGGTACCGATGAATTGGATGACCCGCTGGCCGGGAGACCATGCGATCTACGTCGACCGGGCGGAAGGTGCCCACTTCTGGGACGTCGACGGCAACGAGTTCATCGACCTCTGCCTCGGCGACACGGGGGGTATGGCAGGCCATGCTCCCAAGATCGCCGTCGACGCGATCGCCGAGCAGGCGGGCAGGGGCATCACCCTCATGCTCCCGACCGAGGACGCCACGTGGGTGGGCTCAGAGATGGCTCGGCGATTCGGAGTCCCGTACTGGCAGTTCACACTCACCGCGACCGACGCCAACCGATTCGTCATCCGGTGGGCGCGCGAGATCACGAAGCGGCCGAAGATCGTCGTGCACAACTGGTGCTACCACGGCTCGGTCGACGAGACGATCGCCACGCTCCGAGACGGCCGCACCGTCGCGCGCGAGGGGAACATGGGCGCGCCCGTTGCCCTCGACCAAACCACACGCGTCGTCGAGATCAACGACCTCGCAGGCCTCGAGTCGGCGCTCGCCGAGGGCGACGTCGCTGCCTGCCTGTTCGAGCCCGCGCTCACCAACATCGGCATCGTGCTGCCCGACGCCGGATATCACGAGGCCGTCCGAGAGCTGTGCACGAAGTACGGCACCCTGTTGATCATCGACGAGACCCACACGATCAGCGCCGGCCCCGGCGGCTGCACCAAGGCGTGGGGCCTGGAGCCGGACTTCGTGACCATCGGCAAGACGCTGGGCGCCGGCATCGCGAGCGGCGCGTACGGCATGAGCGAGCGGGCCAGTGACATGGTCTACGAACACACCGACTGGAAGAACGCCGATGTCGGCGGAATCGGCGGCACCTTGGCGGGCAACGCGTTGTCGCTCGCGGCGATGAGGACCACGCTCGGCCACGTCATGACCGATGAAGCGTTCGCGCGCATGATCGCCCTCGGCGAGCGTTTCGAGCAGGGCGTGCGCGGTGTGATCGAGTCCCGAGAGCTGCCATGGCACGTTGTGCGACTGGGCTGTCGCGTCGAGTATCTGTTCCGTCCCGAAGCGGCTCGCAACGGCGCTGAGGCTGCCGCCGGGCAGGACGACGAGTTCGACCCGTACATCCATCTCTACCTGCTCAACCGAGGCATCCTGATGACGCCGTTCCACAACATGGCGTTGATGTCGCCCGCCACGAACGCCGACGATGTCGATCGGCACACGCAGGTCTACGCAGAGATGGCCGACGAGCTCATCGGCGCCTGAAGCCGACGGGCGCGGCAGCCAGCCCGTCCTCCTCGGCGAGCAGTCTGATCTTGATCAGTTCGCTGCGGAGAATCCGCGCATGAACGTGGCCAGCGCTTCGACGCCCTCGATCGTCATGGCGTTGTAGAGACTGGCCCTGATACCCCCGATGCTGCGGTGGCCCTTCAGCTCGGCGAGCCCTCGCGAGGCAGCCTGGGCCACGAACCGGGTGTCGAGCTCCTCGCTCGGACACCGGAACGTCACGTTCATCCTGGAGCGCGAACCGGCTTCCGCGTGTGCCGAGTAGAAGCCGTCGCTCTCGTCGATCGCGTCGTACAGCACGGTGGCCTTGGCTCGGTTGCGACGTTCCTGCTCTGCGAGACCACCGACCTCATCTCGCAGCCATCGGGTCACGAGCATGACGATGTAGATAGCGAACACCGGGGGAGTGTTGTAGAGCGAGCCGTGCGCGACGTAGGTGTGGTAGTCGAGCATCGTCGGCAGCCCCTCGGGAGCGCGATTCAACAGGTCGTCGCGGACGATCACGATGGTGACTCCCGCCGGCCCCGCATTCTTCTGCGCCCCCGCGTACAGGAGCCCGCAGATCCCCGCATCGATGGGTCGCGAGAGGAAGTCCGACGAGACGTCGGCGACGAGTGGCACGCCCTCGGGCGCGCGCGGTAGCTCGGGCCACTGCACTCCCTCGATCGTCTCGTTCGAGGTCACATGCAGGAAGGCCGCATCGGCCGACGCCCGCCACTCGCTCTCGTGTGGCACCCGCGAGAACCCATGCCCCGCGCCGGTCCAGACGGTGCGCGCGTCTCCTTCCTTCGCGGCCTCGACCACGGCCCGTGCGCCCCACGACCCGGTGACCACGTGCTCGGCGGCGCGTTCGGTTCCCCGCAACAGATTCATCGCCATCATGGAAAACTGCAGCGTGGCGCCGCCCTGGCAGAAGATGATCTGGTGCGTCGACGCGATGCCGAGGAGATCACGGATGTTGGCCGTGGCCTCGTCGATCACGTCGCGGAACCATGGGCTCCGGTGAGAGATCTCGAGCGGCGAAACCCCGATCCCCGGAAGCGAGATGAGATCGCGTCGAGCCTGCTCGAGCACCGAGAGAGGAAGCGTCGCCGGCCCGGCGGCGAAGTTGACGACTCTGTCGGACATCATGTGACGGGGCTTCACGATCCCGGCTTGAACACCATCAGGTAGACGATCGCGACGAGGCCGATGGAACCGCTCGCCGCAGTGATCATGGTTGCCGGGCCAGCGAGCGTCGCGTCGAGCTCTTCGTCCGACATCGTGAAGGTGCCGTCGGCCCAGCGGGTGCAGCCTTCGCGAAGCCGCTTCATATGCGGCGACGCGATCGTCGACATCGACGCGGTGAGGGCCAGCAACAGCAGGAGTGAGCCGAGCAGCCACCACTGCGAGAACAGCGCTCCGTCGATGCCCGCCGCGATCCCGCCGGCGAGCAGAAGGACGAACGCGATGTACATAGGTTTCGTGGTGGCTTTCGAGGTCTCGCATCGATCGAGGATGCGTTCGCGATCACCCCCGGTCGCCCGAACGGAGAACATCGCCCACATCGAGACGCCGTGCATCGCCAGGAATCCGACCACGCCCACCAGATGTACGAACACCCAGAACCGATACATGTCCGCAGGATACGTTGGTGTCGCTGAGGCGGACTCGCGATAGCGTGCGATGCCCGAGGAGGTCGCGACGTGGCGTACAAGAGGATCCTGTTCGGCACCGACGGCACCGCCCGCGCGGCGGCGACGAGCCATGTCGCGATCGAGCTCGCCAAAGCCTCCAAGGCCGAGCTGATCGTGGCACATGTGTGGGAGCGACCCGAGGGTGCCCAACAGCTGCTCGATGCGGCGCTCGCCGAGGCCGAGCAAGCTGGCGTGAAGAAGATCAAGGGCGAGCTGGCCGGAGGGCGTTCGCCGGCCGATGTCTTGATCGATCTGGCCGAGGAGCGCGACGTGGGCCTCGTGGTGGTGAGCGGCGGTCGCAGCACCTCGGAGATTGGGCCTACCGCCGACCGGCTCTCGCATCGTGCGCCTCGTGACCTGCTCATCGCGATGGACGTCGAGCGCGGTGATGGTGCGCGGCTCTACCGGCGGGTGCTGATCGCCACCGACGGCTCGGCGACGGCCGATCGCGCCGCGCGCAAGGGGTTCGACCTCGCGGCCTCGATGGGCGCCCCCGTAACGATGGTGTTCGTCGGCCACCCCGCCACCGGAAAGCTCATCACCGACGACACGGTGGCCGTCTACGGTGCCGAGGTCGATTGCGACATCGTCCTTCGACGAGGTGACCCGGCGATCGAGATCCTCGCCGTGGCTCGTGAGGTCGGTGCCGACCTGGTCGTGATCGGGAACAAGGGCATGACCGGCGCGAAGCGGTTCTTCCTCAACCAGGTGCCCGAGAAGGTCGTCGACCTGACGGACCGCGACGTGCTCGTCGCCCGCACGATCGCGCAGGTGGCGTCGGAGCTCGAGCCGGGCGAGGGGGGCATCTTGGTGCAGGCCGGGGAGCGGCTCGCCGCGTTCATGGATACCGAGGGCGAGCTCCACCTGATGTCGGCGAAGTGCACGCACATGGGGTGCACGGTGGCATGGAGCACCGCCGACCACGTCTTCGAGTGTCCCTGCCACGGCTCGAGATTCGGACCGTCGGGTGAGGTCGTGAACGGACCCGCGGCTCGCGCTCTTCCGCCTGCCTGAGCGTGGGGCGCCTCAGAACGTCTGGCCGGGCTTGGTGACCATGAGCCAGATGATGATCGCGAGCCCGGCCACGCCGATCGTGGTGATCAGGTGCACCTTCGACGACCCCACCAACTCTCCCAGCTCCTCGTCACTCGTGCGGGGCACGCCCGACGGACGCATCGCGCACGCCGCCGTGAGGCGCTTGAAATAGGGTTTCGCGATCAGGGTCATGAGCACGGTCGTCGCGGCCAGCACGCCAACGGCGATCCAGAGCCACCAGTCGTCGAGCGACTTCCCCAGATAGCCGGCGACGAAGCCGGCCGTCGTCAGCACGATGAGTGAGACGTACATGGGCTTCGACGTCGCTCCCGAGAAGGTGATCGTGTCGACGATTCGCGCGCGGTCGAGGTCGACCGACCGGATGCGATATAGCGCGAACATCGATACGCCGTGCGCCAGCAGGAACGACGCGACGCCGAGGATGTGCAGCACGACCCAATAGCGATACATCGCGGGTGAGCATACCGAGCGTGACGACCGCGGCTGCCTGTGGGTCGGCCCTCCTCACGCTCGGTCGAGAGGGCGGGTGAGGCAGGTGGGTCCTCCGTCGCCCTTGAGGGAGATCTCTTCGCCGACGAACGTGCGAACGTCGACGCCTGCGGCTTCCATGCGGCGGCGGGTTTCTGGATTGCCCTCGAGCGCCAGGGCGACACGTGGACCCAGGGCGAGCACGTTGGGACCCTGCGATTCGAACTCTTCCTCGGGCACCTCGACCAGGGCGATCCCACGCTCGCGCAACAGCTCGAGCAACCTCACCGGCACCATCGGCAGGAACACGACCGCCAGGTCGAGATCGAGCGGCGAGATGAACGACATCAGATGCAAACAGGCGTCGGGTCCCTGATGGTGGGGAAGGTCGAACCACATCACCTCGATGTCGGGTCCGAGCAGCTCGCGGATCTGTTCGATCCCTGCGTCGTTGGTGCGGTAGCTTCGGCCGACCAGCAAGGTGCGATCGTCGAGCCAGAACATGTCACCACCCTCAGCGGTGGCTGGCGCTTGGAGTGTGCCGAGCGTCGCCACGCCCGCAGCGTTCAGGTCGCGCTCCATCGCCCCGGGCTCGGCCCGGCGTCCGGCCTTGCCGGGCCGCAACACGATGACTCCCGCATCGGTAGGAAGCGTCGGGTCGTACGTGTAGATGGCGTCGGGGTCACCCGGCACCGGCGTGTCCCCGATCACCACAACGGCACCCTCGGCCTCGAGCATCGAACGCAAGGCGTCATGCTCGAGGGCTGCGCGTGTCGGATCGGGCGCAGCTCGCCACGAGTAGTCCTGCCACGCGGCGGCGGCTGAGGCTGAGGGGAAGCGCACATACACCCGCAGGAGCCGGCCCACGGAACTCTGGATGGTCACGGTGTGATGCGACGGGGCCAGGTGGCGGGTGGCCTCCGGTGGCCGAGTCTACGGCTGGCTCTTGGGCGTGGCCCCTTCAATCGTCGCCGACTTCGGATCCGGCGTTCTGGTCGGATCCGCCGCTCTCATCCGGCGTGCCGCGCTCATCGTCGCCACCGCGTTCGCCATCGTTGCCGCCGCCGTTGCCCTTGCCGCCACCATCCCCGTGAGCGGGGTTGTCTTCATCGTCGTTGCCCCCACCGTTGTCGTGGTCGTCGCCGTCACGGTCGTTGCCGCCACCGCTGTCGTGGTCTTCGCTCCCGTCGTCGTCACCTGCGCCGCCGCCATTATCGACGTCGTCGTTTCCCCCTCCACGGTCATGGTCGCCGGAGTCCTCCCCGCTGTGGTCGTCCCCCTCATCGTTGCCCTGGGGCGGTACCTCGTCGCCGTCACCAGGTCCGAGGTCACCGGGATCGATGACGACATCAGGAGGTCCCTTCGGCTCAGGACTCTCGTTGCTTACGAGTGTGACGCCGGGCAGCGGCGCCGATGTGTTCTCACCCCGGGGATCTGTCTGCTCCGCCGGTGGGGTCTGCCCCGCCGGCGGCACGAAGCTCGTGTTCGTTCCGGGTGTGTTGGTCTCGATCGGGCTCGGCGAGAAGTCCGTCGCGGCGCCAGACACACCGGAGATCGGCACGCGGGCACCGCCGAGCGCCAGCGCCAGGACGAGGGCGCTCGCGACCGCGGCCCCGCCGAGGGCGAGGTTTCCGAGACGCCGGTTCAAGGCGCTCTGCGCCCCGATGGCGCTTCGGCGTGCGGCGAGCGACGTGGCGGCGGCGGCTCCGGCTGGACCCTCGGCCGCCGCCGCAGGCGCCGATGTGAGCGCCGCGGCGGCTGCTGTCAGGCCCGCCGCCTTCGCCGCGGCGCCCGCAACGCCCGCGCCCTCGTCGTCGGTCTCGGCCTCGGGCACGTTCAGGATGAGGTCGCTGTGATCGACCGTGGGCGTGAGCGGCAGGATCACGACGGGGGCGGGATCCCTGTCTTCGATGATGGCCTCGTCGACCTCGGGCATGCCGCCGAGCAGCATCGCATTGAGTGTGGCGGGGTCGTGGGTCGCGCGATCGAGCAACGCTGCTCCTCGTGAGGCCGCGATGCCCGGTTGGCCGGTGAGCAGCGCGATCGCAGGGCCGAGATCTTGGAGCACGCGCAGCGGCTCGACACGAACGGCGCCGCCGACTGGCATCACCGCCCCGGGCCACACCAACACCACCTTGGTGTTGGGCGACATCTCGTTGATCATGCCGACCGCGCTTGCCCCGATGCCGTCGTCGAGGACCACGACATCGGGTCGGTGGGTCGCCATCAGGCGCGCCAGATCGGCGATCGTGGAGGCCTCGGCCACGACGTCGTAGCCCTCACCGTCCAACACGAAGCGGAGCAGACCCTTGCGCGTCGATGGGCCCTCTCCGACGACGATGCGGACGCCTCGCGCGCTCATGCGTTCGCTGTCCCCTGTTCAGCCCCCATCTGAGCGGGAGCGTACTTCATGGTCTCACGACAACCGTGCAGCCGAGAGGCGGAAATCCTCTGGTCACTGCGAGCTAGTTCCTTTGCCGAACCTCTGCTGACGGTCATGCCGAGCATGCGGACCCTCCCACAGTAGCGTCGGCCTGGGACGGGCGAATCTTGACCAGGCGGGTACGGAAGAAGCGAGTCAGAGGCGTCCGGTGACCTCGACCGTGGCCGACGCGGCCGGGAATCCGGGACATTGGAACGACACGGACGCGGTGCCGTGGAACTCCGACACCACCCACGCCCCGTCGACGGGGGCGGCGTCGAGTTGCGTGAAGTCGATCTCGATCGGTGCCGGCTCCCGTCGGTTGGGTCCGCACCGCGCTGGGCGCCCCTCGACCCTGCCCGTCCACGAGTCGCCGTCGGGGACGATCTCGCCGTCGAGGCTCGACCACGTCGACGAGCACGCCGTCTCTACGTCGGAGCAGGTCGACACGAAGGACCACGCGTCGTTGCCCTGCTTCCCGGGAAGCGGGTTCTGGATGCCGAACGCCGATCCGATCGCTGTGGCCGTTCGCACCTCGAGTTTCACGCGATAGATACCGTTGAGGCGAGCGGCGTCCTCAGGAGGAGTCGGGACCTTCGCTTCCATTGCCTCGGTTGCCGCGGAATCGCCCTCGGTGCTGAGGGCGACAACCTGGTACTCGTGGCTCTCACCGATCGCGACCGCCCTGTCGACGAACGTCAGCGTGCTCGCATCGATCGACGCTTCGAGCGGTTCGCCGTCTCGCACCAGCCGATACCCGGTGGGCTCGGCGCCGGCCTCCGGCGGCGTCCACGACACGGTGACGAGCGGTTCGATCGACGTGCACGGGTCGCCGCAGGTCTGTGCCTCGACCTGCACACCGACAGGGGTCGTGGGCGGTCCTGGAGAGCGCGTGAACAAGAACACCGCTCCGATGAGCAGGATCACCGCGACCACGGTGAGCGCGATCTGCAGACGACGGTCCCGGCGTCGAGGATCGACGTAGGAGACATCGTCCGGATAGTCGGGTCGGCCGGGGTCATCCATGATCAGCTCTGCAGGGTCCCGTGCACGTCCCAGTCGATGGATGCTGTCTTGCATCCGGGGTGCGACGAGACCTCTTCGATCGAGCCCTCGATCTTGGTGACGCGCCAGGTCCGCTTGATGGGCGCCGCTGCCCGTACCCGCAGGCGCACGTTGAGCGTCTCGTCGGTGAGACGCCCGAAGCAATTCCGCACGAAGAACGGAGTCCGGAGCGTGGCCGTGTACGACGCCTCGTCACGCTGCAACGCGCCTTGGGCCCGGGAGCGGCGCACGGTCCATCGAACCGAGCACGCCCCCTTATCGCAGGAAGGGTCGAAGGAGAAGAAGATCGCGCCACCGCGCACCGGATCCTTCGTGCCGGACGCGCGGACAACCCGCATGCGTACCACGAAGGTGCCTTGTAGCCGAGCCTCGGCCAGCGACGGTTCGTCTGTCTTGATCCGCGCGACGGCGGCGCGCGTCGCTTCGCCGTCGGCGTCGAGGCCAATCACCGAGTAACGATAGCGCGCACCGGGCTTCACTTCGGGGTCTGGGAAGGTCGTTGACCGGACCGCGTCGTCGACCGTGACGCCGTTCCGGCGTACCTCGTAGTGATCGACCTCCACGCCTTCGGGGGCGGTCCAGGTCAGGGTCAGCCGCCATCTCGAGCCGTCGGCTGTCCAGCGTGGCTCGTCGATCTCGAGGCCCTCGATCGTGAGGCTCTCGATCGAGGGGCCGGTCGGTGCGGCGGAGCTCGGTGCGATGGTGACCCCCGGGCTCGAGGTACAGCCGAAGAGGAGCACGGAGGTGACCGTTGCCACACGACGCCACCCCTCGAGCATCGTCGGATGGTATCCGTGAGGCGCCGCGGCGTCGAGATGCCCGCGCGGCATGCCGGGCGCGTGTGTCTGGGAGCATCGGTTCATGCACGGGAGTCAACTGCGGACGATGCTCGCTCGCGCCCCGCTGCTCGCCGACGGGGGCACGGGCACGGCCTTGCTCATGGTCGATCAGCCACCTTCGGCGTGCGTCGAGCGATGGAACATCGAGGACCCGGTGAGGGTCGAGGCGGTTCACCGCTCGTTCGTCGAGGCGGGAGCGCACCTCGTGATCGCGAACACGTTCGGGGCCGATCGCATACGACTGGAACCGCACGGGCTCGGCGACAGTGTCGTCTCGTTGAACACGGTGGGTGTGCAGATCGCACGGCGAGCGGGAGCGGAGCTCGTTGGGGGGTCGATGGGACCGCTCGGGATCCGCCTCGCTCCGTACGGGCGCCTCGGTGCCGGCGATGCCCGCGACGCCTACCGTGAGCAGGCTGCAGCCCTCGCCGGGGCGGGGGCAGACCTGCTCGTGATCGAGACGCACACAGACCTTCGGGAGCTCGAGCTGGCACTGGAAGCCGCACGCGAGGCCGCTCCCGATCTCGCAGTGATCGCGAGCGCCACCTTCACACGAGACGACAGGACGCCACTGGGCTCGACCCCCGAACAGGTAGCCGATCGGCTCGTGGACCTCGGGGCCGACGTGATCGGGGTGAACTGTGGAGAGGGGCCGTCACAGGCGCTTCGCGTCGTCCGGGCCATGGCAGCGTCGGCGTCGCGCACGGGGACGCCCCTCGCCGCCCGCCCCAATGCCGGCGGACCCACCCGGGCGGGCGGGAGGGTCGTCTACCCGGCGACACCGGCATATGTTGCCGAGCACGCGATCGCCGCCGTGCAAGCCGGCGCGTCGATCGTCGGCGGGTGTTGCGGCACGGGGCCGGCCCACACGTCGGCGATGGCGTCGGCACTCGCTGAGCGCCCTGCCCCGGTGCGGATCGAGGCTCCCGCGCCTCTCGACGTTCGGCCCGCAGAGTCGCCCGACGCCCGGTCGACCCGCCTGCAGGATCGATTGGACGCGGGCTCGTTCGTGATCGCCGTCGAGATGGAACCCCCTCGTTCGGCGAGCGTCGCCACACTCGTGGCGGCCGCGGCAACGCTGCACGAGGCCGGGGCCGATGTCGTCGACGTGGCCGATTCCCCGATGGCCAAGATGCGGATGAGCGCCTGGGCCGCCTGCCGCGCGATCCAAGAGGAAGCCGGCATCGAGACCGTGCTTCACTTTCCGACACGGGGCCGCAACCTGCTCCGGCTGCAGGGCGACCTGCTCGGTGCGCACGCGCTCGGCATCAGAAACCTCTTCGTGTGCGTGGGGGACCCCGTCGCGATCGGGGAGTATCCGCAGACCCTCAACGACGTGGACGTCACCGCCACCGGCCTCATCGACCTCGTGACCCAGGGGTTCAACGAGGGCCGTGACCGTCGCGGGTCGTCGATCGGCGAGCCGACCTCGTTCTTCGTGGGCGCAGCGGTGACCGTGTCGGCGCCCGAACTCGACCGCGAGGCGCGCCTGCTACGGAAGAAGATCGAGGCAGGGGCGCGGTTCCTGCTCTCGCAGCCTCTGTACGACGTCGCGCCGTTGCGAGCGCTCCGCGCCGCGTACGAACGCGAGGCCGGAAAGCCGCTCGAGGTGCCGTTCGTGGCCGGGTTGCTGCCCCTCGTCTCGGCTCGGCACGCGGACTTCCTGCACAACGAGGTGCCTGGGGTCGTGGTGCCGGGTTCGATCCGCTCTCGCCTGCAGGCTGCGGGCAACGACGCCTGGCCGGTGGGCCGCGAGATCGCGATCGAGCTCCTCGACGAGCTCAGGCACGCGGGTGTGGCCGGCATCTACCTCATGCCGCAGTTCGGGCGTTTCGATCGCGCGGCCGAGGTGGTCGAAGCTGCGCGCTCCTGAACGGCGGGGCTCCCGTCGGCCGGCTCGCTGCTGATGTGGGTTTCAAGCCGTACACGACTGCGGTCGATATCTGGCACGTCCATGCGCTGTCGCTCGCTCCTCGTCGCTCTCTCGCTCCTCGCCGTCGCGTCTTCCTCCACGGCGGTTGCCAGTGCCCTCGAGGGCTCGGCCCCGGGGCACCCCACCGCGGGACTCGACATCGCGACCCTCGATGCCCGGATCGAGAAGGCGCAGGCTCACATCGATCGTTGGTACCCGCGGATCGAACGCTGGTACCGCCACATCCGACGTGCGGCAGCCCGTGTCGACCGCCTCGAAGAGCTCGCGCCGGCCTCCTCGATCGTTGCCGATGGGGCCGGAAGCCTCGGTCGGTCTCATCGACAGGATCCGGCGTTCCGGCTCGCGGAGGCGAACCGTGAGCTCCGCGACACGCTGAGGTCCTCCCGCGCTCGGCGCGCCCAACGACAGCTCGATGCGTGGAGCGCGGTACTCGCTGAGCTCGTGAGCGCCCGGGAACGAGCCCTTCGCCCACCGCCCGCTGTTCGCGATCCTGCCCCCCGCGCGTTGCGCGGGCGGCCCGTGACCTATGAAGGCTGGGCGGCCGCATTCCTCGGGCGGCTCGGAGCGCCGGCGTGCGGCGAGAACCTGTTGATCGTGGTGGCCTGGGCGACCGCCGAATCGACGTCGGCAGCGTTCAATCCGCTCGCGACGACGCGGGACATGCCCGGGGACAGCGACTTCAACACCGTCGGTGTGAAGAGCTATGCCTCGCTCGGCCAAGGCCTCGATGCATCACGCGACACGCTGCTGCTCGGCGCCGAGTCGTACGGCTACGCGGCGATCGTCGACAGCCTGCAGGGGTGCCGATCGGCGAAGGTCACCGCCCGGGCGATCAACGCGTCGGCGTGGTGCCGGGGGTGCGTGGGGGGCGCCTATGTCACCGGCCTGCTGCCGATCGTGCGTGCGACGTACGACGAGCACGCCGCCCGGCTCGTGTCCTCCGGGCCGTGAACGTGCGTCGGGACAGACCGCACGCGGGGCCCGACCTGGGAGGATAGGTGGCCGTGGACGCGCATCCCGAGATCGCGGCGATCCCCACGCCCGGTGAACCTGAACCGCTTGCCGTGATGCAGAGGCTGCTCGGAGCGATCGAGGAGCGCCTGGAGCCGGAGCGCCGCGACGCGGTCGCTGCGTTCGCCAAGGCATTCGTACGTCGTGTTCCCGCCGAGGATCTCGACACGCTCGGCATCGATGCCCTCCTCGGTATGGTGCGCACAGCGTTCGAACTCGCCGATGGGCGTGGATCCGAACCTTCGGCGGTACGCGTGTTCCTCGCCGATGCGGCGACCGACGGCTACGACACGACGGGCTCTGTCATCGAGACCAACACCGAGGACTCGCCGTTCCTCGTCGATTCGATCCAGGAGGAGCTGCTCGCGCGCGGCATCGGCGTGAGCCGATTGCTGCACCCGGTCATCGGCACGATCCGCGACGACCAGGGACGCATCGCGCGGGTCATGGCGGGTCGTGACGCGACCCACCGCGAGTCGGTGACGCACTTCGAGCTCGACCGGGTCCTCACGCCGGAGGAGAGCGACGACCTGCAGCATCGCGTGAGGACGATCCTGCGAGACGTTCGGCTGGTCGTGCGCGACTTCGAGCCCATGCAGCAGCGCGTCCGCCACATGATCGAGCTCGCCCGCAGCGCCGCCGGGCGATACACGCCGCAAGAGGTGGGTGAGGCGATCGACTTCCTCGAATGGCTCGCGCAGCTCAACTTCGTGTTGCTCGGCTACCGTGAGTACGAGCTCGTCGACGCCGATGGTCGGCCACGGGCCGCGATCCGCGCCGTGCCCGGTAGCGGACTCGGGATCCTGAGCGATCTCAAGCGTTCGACCTTCGCCGAAACGACACGACTCGAGGACCTCGACGAGGTCGTTCGTGCTCGGATCGAGGGTGGCGACCTCCTGGTCTTCTCGAAGACGAACTCCTACTCCACCGTGCACCGGCGCGCTCGTATGGACTACATCGGCGTGCGGGTCGTCGATGCCGAGGGCCACATCACGGGCGAAGCGCGACTCATCGGGCTGTTCACCTCCAAGGCGTACATGGAGCCTGCAGCGAAGACGCCGTTGCTGCACCGCAAGCTCGAGCAGATCATCGCGGCCGAGGACTTGATCCCCGGCTCTCACGACTACAAGCAGGTCGTCGAGCTCGTCGAGTCCTTCCCCAAGGACGAGTTGTTCCAAGCCTCGGCGGAGGAGCTGCGGCGCCTCGTGGTCGGTCTGCTCCAGCTCGAGAAGCACGGCGGTATCAGGGTGCTGGTGCGCCGCGATCTCTACGGAAGGAGCGTCTCGATCATCGTGGCGTTGCCGCGTGATCGATTCAACGCGGCGCTGCGAAAGCGCCTGCAGCAGTACTTCCTCGACGAGTTCCATGGCAGCACCGTCGACTATCACCTGTCGCTCGGCGAGACGGAGTCGGCGCGGATCTTCTTCACGGTGCACGTCGATCCTCAGACGCAGATCCCGGACGTGCCGTACGAAGAGCTCGAGGCGGAGGTCGAGCGGCTGGCCCGCAGCTGGGACGACGACCTGCGCGACGTGCTGATCGCGCGCGCGGGTGCGATCAGAGGTCCCCTGCTCGCCGAGAAGTACGCCCCGCGGTTCCCGAGCTACTACAAGGCTTCGGAAGAGTGGGACCTCATCGCCGACGACGTGCTCGCTCTCGAGGCGCTCGAGAGCGAGCCCGAGGGCTTCCTCGTCGGTATCGGGAACGAAGAGAAGGGCGAGCGTCTCACCCGCGTGAAGCTGTACAAGACCGGTGGCAAGGTCGACCTCTCGGCGTTCATCCCGATCCTCGAGGCGCTCGGCCTGCGGGCCGTCGAGGAGATCCCGACGCAGGTGCTGGGCGAGGGCAGAACCTACATCCACGACTTCGGCGTCCTGGACTCCCGTGGCGCCGTGCTCGACCTCGGCAAGGAATCCGACAACGTCTCCGAGACGATCTCCGCCGTCTGGCGAGGCGAGACCGAGTCCGATTCGCTGAACAGGCTCGTGACGCTGACCGATCTCACCTGGAGCCAGGTGCAGATCTTGCGGGCGCTCCGCCGGTACCGCATGCGTGTGTCGTCGCGCTACACCGAGGAGTACCGCAACGACGCCCTCGCCGACCAATCCCAGATCGCGGCCGCGCTCGTGCGGATGTTCGAGGCGAAGTTCGACCCCGAACGGGCCGCTTCCGAAGAGGAGGTCGACGAGATCCGTCAGTCGATCCACGTCAGCCTGCGTGAGGTGAGCTCGCTCGACCAGGACAACATCGTGCGGAGCCTGCTCGGCACGATCGAGGCCATCGTTCGCACGAACGCCTATGTGCAGGGCCGTTCGTCGTTGAGCTTCAAGCTCCGTTCCGCGCGCGTGCCCGAGATGCCGAAGCCCTTCCCCTTGTTCGAGATCTTCGTCTACTCGCCTCACATGGAAGCGATCCATCTGCGTGGGGGCATGGTCGCCAGGGGCGGGATCCGGTGGTCGGATCGCAAGGAGGACTACCGCACCGAGGTGCTCGGCCTCATGAAGGCGCAGAAGGTGAAGAACGCTGTGATCGTGCCCGACGGGTCGAAAGGCGGGTTCATCTTGCGCCGCACCCCTGCCAGCCCCGAGGAGCTGAAGGCAGAGGTCTCGGCGCAGTACGTCACTTTCATGGAAGGCATGCTCGACATCACCGACAATCTGGTCGACGGGACGATCGTGCATCCGCCCGACGTGCGCATACACGACGGTGATGACCCGTACCTCGTCGTCGCAGCCGACAAGGGAACCGCCACGTTCAGCGACACGGCGAATTCGGTGAGCGAGGGATACGGTTTCTGGCTCGGCGATGCCTTCGCGAGCGGTGGGTCGCAGGGATACGACCACAAGTCGCTCGGCATCACGGCGCGTGGGGCGTGGGAATCGGTGAAGCGGCATTTCCGCGAGATCGGCGTCGATGTCATGACCGAGCCGTTCACCGTGGTGGGTATCGGCGATATGTCGGGCGACGTCTTCGGCAACGGCATGCTCTACACGCCACAGATCGAGCTCGTGTGCGCGTTCGACCATCGCCACGTGTTCCTCGACCCGGACCCGGACCCCGCGGCGTCGTTCGCCGAGCGCCGGCGGCTGTTCACCACCCCGGGTTCGACATGGGCCGACTACGATCGTGCGCTCATCTCGGCGGGCGGCGATGTCCTCGATCGTGCCGCCAAGAGCGTGACGCTGTCACCCCAAGCGCGAGCGACTCTCGGCATCGACGACGACGCGCCGGCCGAGATGACGCCTGCCGAAGTGATCAACCGGGCGCTGCGGGCACCCGTCGATCTGCTGTGGAACGGTGGCATCGGCACCTACGTCAAGGCTGCGGGCGAGGGCCATACCGAGGTCGGTGACCGCGCGAACGACCCGCTCCGGGTCAACGGTGAACAGGTGCGGGCACGGGTGGTGGGAGAGGGCGGCAATCTCGGGTTCACCCAACGCGGGCGGATCGAGTACGCGGGGTCCGGCGGACGCATCAACACCGACTTCATCGACAACTCTGCCGGGGTCGACACGTCGGACCATGAGGTGAACGTCAAGATCCTGCTCGGTCTCGCGATCCAGCGCGGGGAGCTCACGATGTCCGATCGGATCGTGCTGCTGCAGGAGAGCGCCGACGACGTCGTCGCCCACGTGCTGTACGACAACTACCAGCAGGCCCAGATCCTCTCGCAGGAGGTGGAGCTCTCGGCGCAGCGCATCGAAGCCCATGAGGACCTGATGCAGCAGCTCGAGGCAGGCGAGAAGGAGCTCGAACGCGACGTGGAGTTCCTGCCGTCGTCAGAGGAGATGAGCGAGCGCCGGTCCGCAGGTGAAGGACTCGTGCGGCCCGAGCTCGCCGTGTTGCTCGCCTACGGGAAGCGTTCCATCTTCGCCGCGCTCGTGGACTCCGATCTTCCCGATTCCCCGTATCTGGCGCAGGATCTTCGCAGCTACTTCCCATCGAAGATCGTGGAGCGATTCGGGCACTTGATCGAGGAGCACCCTCTGCGCCGCGAGCTCATCGCCACGATCGTGTCGAACGATGTCGTGAACTCCCAGGGCATCACGTTCGTCTCCCGCATGGTGACCGAGACCGGCGCGAGCATGACCGACGTGGTGCGCGCGTTCCGCATCGCGCGGGATGTGACCGGGGCGGTGCAACGGTGGGCAGACGTCGAGGCGCTCGATGGGGCGATCGATCCGGGCATCCAGAACGAGCTGATGACCGGGGTCGACTGGCTGGTGGAGACGACTTCGCGTTGGTACCTCGTGCACGCGACCGGTCGCCGGCTCGACGAGGCGGTCGACGAAGCGCGCGAGTCGTTCCGTGAGCTGTCGGGCGTGATCGACCAGATCGGCCCCGAGGCGTGGCGCGAGGAGCACGAGCACCTGACACGCCGTCTCGAGGCCGAGGGGGTTCCCGCTGCGCTCGCCCGCCGCCATGCGTTCCAAGCAGAGCTCGTGCACGGACCCGACATCATCACGGTCTCCCATGCCACGGGGCGCACCGTGCTCGAGGTGGCGCGGGCGTTCTTCCTGCTGGGGGAGCGGCTCCAGCTGGACTGGCTCGAGAAGCAAGTCGAGGAGATGCCCGCGGGTTCACGCTGGCACCGTTGGGCCTTGCAGTCGATGGAGGATGACCTGTTCACGCTTCGTCGAAGCCTCGCCGAGACCGTGCTCGAGGAATGCAGCGGTCTTCCGATCGACGAGGCGGTCGAGAAGTTCCTGGAATCACGCGATGACGCCTACGCGCGGCTCTCGCGGTTCATGCGGAGCCTGGCGGTCGACGGCATCGGCGATCTCGCGCGGCTCACCGTGGCGCTGCGGCAGATCCGCTCGTTGATCGGCTGACGCGCACCCGCGCTCGTGAGGTCACCTGCCGTAGAAGACGACCGTGACCCAGACGCGCCCGCCTCGGCGGATCGCTCCGATACCGACCTTCGAGAACCTGTTTCGCAAGATGTTGTGCCGGTGGGCGGAGCTGCGCATGAACAGCCGCTGTACGCGAGTGACGGTGCCGGCCATGCCGACGTTCTCGCCCCAGATCGATGGGTTCCATGGCCTGATGAGCCGATAGAGGTTCGTGGTATGGAAGACCGAGCGGCTCTCGGCCATGCGGCGGGAGTGTTGGAGCGCGTCCCTGGAGAGCCGCCAGTTGAGGTCCACGGCGCGAACATCGTGGTTGCGCCGCACCTTGTTGGTGAGCGAGAGCAGCTTGCGCCGCATGTCGTCGGAGCTCGACGCGATCGCGGTCAGCGGAGTCGCCGCCACGAGCACAGCAGCGAGCAGAGCGCCTACAAATACGGTCTTCGCACCCCTCATGCGATCGCACGACCCTAGCGGCGTGAGGCGAGGTCGTCCACATCAGTCATTGCGTCCGAGGGAAACAGCCGAGTGCCTTACGATAGGCCTCCGTTGCTGAAGGGAGCCCCGTTGGCGTCCACAGAGATCGCTGCACCACCCGAGTTCGTGAGATCCGACGGCAAGGAGAAGGTCACCGGCACCGGCCGCTACACAGCCGACCTGACGATGACCGGACAGGCGCACGCGAGGTTCCGATACGCGGATCACCCTCATGCGCGCATCGTGCGCATCGACACCTCCAAGGCCGAGGCATTGCCCGGCGTCGTCGCCGTGGTGACCCAGCAGGACCTGCCCGACGTGAGGTTCGGCGGGTTCGTGCAGGACCGCACCCTGTTCGCATCCGATGTGGTGCGATTCGAAGGAGAGATCGTGGCGGGAGTGGCCGCGCTCACCGAGCGGATCGCCGATGAGGCCGTCCGCCTGATCGAGGTCGAGTATCAGCCTCTGCCTGCGATCAGCGACTTCGTTGCCGCCATGGACCCCGACGCCCCGCTGGTCCACCCGGACCTCGCCTCGTACGACAAGGACGAGAACATCGTCGCCCACGGCAACACGATGGCCTACAGCACCATCGAGAAGGGTGATGCCGATGCGGCCATGGCGTCGGCCGACGTGGTCGTCGCCGGGAGATACGTCTCCGATGCTTCTCAAGGCGTGCCGATCGAGCCCAGGGCCGTTGTCGCCCAATGGAGGGGCGACGAGGTCACCATCTGGTCCTCGACCCAGGTTCCCTACGCAGCTCGAGCCGGCGTGGCCCAGACATTGCAGGTGCCCGAGGCGAACGTGCGGATCGTGGTCCCGCTGCTCGGCGGCGGGTTCGGTGCGAAGTGCGACTTGCACTTCGAGGCCCAGGTCGCCGCGCTCGCTCGGGCGGCGAAGCGTCCGGTGAAGCTGGTCTTCAGTCGCCGCGAGGAGTTCGTCGCCATCGCGCAGCGCCGCGAGGGCATCGTCATGGAGTTCTCGACGGGTGTGATGCGCGACGGACGCATCGTGGCCCGCAAGGCCAAGCTCATGTTGGACAAGGGCGCCTACTGCGGCGAGGGCGGCTTCCTCGGGCAGATGGCGGCGATGCACGCGTGCGGTCCCTACGTGATCGACAACATCTTCGTCGAGGCGCATCTCAACTACACCAACAACCAACCCTCAGGGTCGGTGCGCGCACCTACGGCGCCCCAGGTGTGCTGGGGGCTCGAGCAGCACATGGACGAGGTGGCTCGGGCGATCGAGATCGATCCAGTCGAGCTGCGACGCCGCACGCTGATCGAGCAGGGGGTCGAGGGGCCCACACGCCAGATCTTCGACGAGATCGGCATGAAGCAGACGCTCGAGCGGGCGGTGGAGATGATCGGCTACGGACGAGAGCTCCCCGACGACGAGGCGATCGGTGTCGCGGTCGGCTGGTGGCCCTGCATGCCGGCGCCATCTGGCGCCTACATCCACATCAACGGCGACGGCAGCGGCACCATAGTGACGGGCGCGCAAGAAAACGGAAGCGGCGCCGTCATGGCGTTGCCCATGTTCGTGGCCGAGGAGCTTGGCATGAAGGCCGAGGACTTCACGATCTTGTATCAGGACACCGCCGCCGCGAACTGGGACATGGGATCGTGCGGATCGCAAACGACCTTCAACAGCGGCCGCGCTGTGCTCGGAGCCGCGGCCGACGTTCGAGATCAGCTGCTCGATGCGGCCGCCGACGAGCTCGAGGCCGACCGCGAGGACCTGGAGCTCATCGGCGGAAGCGTGCGCGTGAAGGGCTCGCCCGACCGTTCGGTGACGATCGCCGATCTCGCCGGCGCCGGAACCATCCACGGCAAGGGCGCGGGCGAGGTACCCGAGGCCCCGGCCGGCGACACCGGAGGGTGCGTCGGACGGCTCGGCAACGAGACGTTCCTGGCTCCGCAGCTCATCACGCAAGCCGCCCACGTCAAGGTCGACCGGGCCACGGGGGTCGTGCGGGTGCTGAAGATCGCGGCGGCGCACGATTCCGGTGTGATCTTGAACCGCACGGGCGCCGACGGCCAGGTCACCGGCGGAGTCGTCATGGGGGTCGGGCTGGCCCTCAGCGAAGGTACACAGCTCGACGGCGAGGGCCGCCAACGCAACCCGGCACTGCTCGACTACAAGCTCGTGACCTGCGCCGACGCCCCCGAGATCGAGGTGGACTGGATCGAGATCCACGCTAAAGGAGCCGGGCCGCGTGGATCCAAAGGGGTGGGGGAACCGCCGCAGGTGCCGACCGCCGCCGCCATCGCCAACGGCATCTCGAAGGTACTCGGGGCACAGGTGCGTCAGATGCCGATGACTCCGGAGCGCGTGTGGTCGGCCGCACAGGAGCCACGATGAGCGCCTCGTTCACGTCTGCCACCACCCTCGAGGAAGCCGTTGCAGCGCTGGGACAGGGTGCGCGCGCGGTCGCAGGTGGCACGGACCTGGTGGTCGGTGCGCGCCAGGGCAAGAAGCCGCTTCCCGATGCGATCGTGGCGATCGACCGCATCGAGGCGCTCCGCGATCTCACCGAGAAAGGCGATGGCCTGCATCTCGGCGCCCTCACCACACACGAGGCCATCGTGGCCAACATGACGGTTCGCGAGCGGTTCACGGCGCTGGCCGACGCGTCGGCGATCGTCGGTTCGCACGCGACCCGGGCCCACGGCACGATCGGCGGCAACGTGATGAACGCCTCGCCCGCCATGGACACGGGTGGTGCGCTGCTGTGCTTCGACGCCACGGTCGAGCTGCGCGGCGCAGATGGCGAGCGATCGGTGCCGATCGCCGATCTGTGGACCGGTCCCGGGGCGACCAACGCCAGTGATCGAGAGCTGCTCACCGGGATCGACCTGCCTGCGCCGGCCGCCGGCACCGGGTCCGCTTACGTTCGCCTGGAGTACCGCCGTCAGATGGAGATCGCGGTGGTCGGTGCCACAGCGGTCGTGACCGTCGCGGGCGATCAGGTGACCGATGCCCGCGTCGCGATCACTGCACTCGCGCCCACGATCAAGCGCGTCGCCGAGGCCGAGCGGGCGCTGGTGGGCACCGGCGGCGGCGACGACGTGGTCTCGACAGCGGCGGCCGCCGCCGCCGCCGGCTCCGCGCCGATCGATGACGTCCGCGCGTCGGCCGAGTACCGCACCGCCATGGCCGAGGTCGTGGCTCGGCGTGCGATCGCGGGCGCGCTCACCCGGGCGCGGGGCGGATCCCTTTCCATCCCTGCGAGCGACGCGCTCTACGGCGCCTGAGGAGACGGTCGATGAAGCTCGAAGCAACGCTCACCGTGAACGGAACCGACTTCCCGGTCGCGATCGACCCCCATCTGAGCCTGCTCAAGGCGGTGCGTGACGAGATCGGCCTCACGGGGTCGAAGGAGGGCTGTGACGACTCCGAGTGCGGCGCCTGCATGATGCTGCTCGACGGCAAGCCGGTGAACTCGTGCTCGTACTTGGCGATGCAGGCCGTCGGCAAGGTGGTCACGACCGTCGAGGGGCTCTCGGGTGAGGACGAGCTCGCCCCGCTGCAAGCCGAGTTCCTTCGTCACGGCGGAGTGCAGTGCGGCTTCTGCACTCCCGGCATGCTCGTCTCGGCGACGGCCGTTCTGCGCGCGAACCCCGATCCGAGCGAGGAAGAGGTCCGTATCGCCCTCGCCGGCAACCTCTGCCGGTGCACGGGTTACGACGGCATCGTGCGTGCCGTTCGGGCCGCCGCCGACGCGACGCCCTGACCTTCGGCTCCCGTCATGGCAGTTCCCGGTTCTCCGCCACGACGAGCACCGACGACACCAGATCATGGACCCCAGACGACGACAGTCCAGGCGCTGAGGATGTCGCCAGCTCGGCGACCCCACCCGAGCGGTTCGCTCTCGCAGACGCCGTGGTGACCGGTCACTCGATGCTTCCCAAGGTTCCTGGGTCGCAGGTCCGGAGCGACGCCTGAGCGTCGGCTACGGATCGGTGGGCGGACCGGCGACCTTCACGCGCACGCGCGACAGCGGCCGGTCAACGTAGGCGAGCGGGATCTCCTCGACCCAGATCGTCTCGAGGGCGTCGGGTTGCGCCCCCGCATCCACCGCTCGTTCACCCGCGAGCTCGGTGCCGCGGGCGAGCGCCTGCCGGCGCCGATCGCCCGCCACATCTGCGACGAAGTCCACCTCCCCGGCGATCGGGGCCAGCGCGGCACCGACGGCGTTCGCGACGTCGGCATCGTGGGGCCGCACGATGCGGGCGACGCCTGCGAGCCGCTCCGGCAACAAGACCGAGCCACCACCGACAGCGACGAGGTCGACGTCGTCGGCGCCGAGCCTCATGCGGTCGATCGCCACGGTGACACGCTCGTCCGCTTCCGCGAGAGCGGTCGCGAGCGAGTCTGCATGTCGTATGAGTGCCAGGTCGCCGATCTCGGCGCGGCGAGCGGCCACTGCGGCGTCGGTGAGGGTCGGCGTCGTTCCTCCGAAGACGAGGGCTTCAGCGATCAATCGCGCCCCCACACTGTCGGCGCCCAGCGAGCCGTCGTGCCCCACGACGGTGCCGCCGCCAACCGGGACCGACACAAGGTCGGGCATGCGGAAGTTGGTCCGCACGCCGCCCACATCGACACCAGCGGCCGACTCTCGCGGGAAGCCTCGGATCAGCGCGCCGACGTCGGCGCTCGTACCACCCACATCGATCACCAGGGCGTCGGCCCGCCCCGACAGCAGGGCTGCGCCGCGCAGGCTATTGGACGCGCCCGAGCCGATCGTGAGCACCGGCGCTCGACGGGCGTGCTCCAGGGTCATCAGCGTGCCGTCGTTCTGTGTGATGTAGGCGCGCGCGTCCAGGCGGGCGGTCGCCGCCTTCAGCCCGCCGGTGAGCGCCTGGACCAGATCGCCGAGCGAGGCGTTCAGCACGGTCGCGTTCTCGCGTTCCAGCAGGCCGAGGCCCGCGATGTCGCTCCCGATCGACACCGGAAGGCCGGTGACCTCGGCGACGAGAGCGGCAGCGTCGCGCTCCTGCGCCGGGTCCAGGGGCGAGAACATGCCCACGATCGCGACGGCGCCGGCAGCCCCGTCGCGCAGCACCGCTTCCGCGATACCGACGAGCTCCTGACGATCCGTCGTCACGTGCCTGCCGTCGATCTCGACGCCACCGCGCGCGATCCACGAGCCCGCCGACACCGTGGAAGCCAGGTCATGAGGCCACCCGGTGAGGGGAGGGATGGCTTCGGTGCCGGGTGCGCCGAGCCGGATCACCGCGACGCGTCGCAGACCCCGGCGCTCGAGTATCGCGTTCAGTGCGTGCGTGGTGCCGAACGCGACACGCGAGATCGTGTGACCATTCGTCACCTGCTCGAGCGCCTCGATGACGCCGTCGATCGCTGCGGGTGTGGTCGGCACCTTGGTGCGATCGAGGATCGTGCCTTCGCTGTCGACCAGCACAGCGTCGGTGTTCGTGCCGCCGACATCGACCCCCACGCGCAGACCCCTCATGCCGATGTTGCTTCCAACGGCACGTAGAGGTGGTCGAAGCCGAACGCAGCCGGTCCGCCGACCTCGAGGCCCCTCGCCGATCGCCACACCGGCGCGCATGGCATGGCGATCAGGTGCACGCGCTCCCCGTGGCGGACCCGTTCGGTTGGGATCGCGATGGCGGACGCCTCGTCGAGCAGCGTGATCAGGTCCGGAACGCTCGCGAGGATCCGGTCCTGCTCCGTGACGACCAAGTTCTCGTTCTGGACCGAGATGTGGAGCCTGCGGCCGGCATCGTCGCCAGTTCCATCGAGGGTCACGGTTCCGCGTGCGAATCCGCCCTCGGTGCGCCGTTCCAGATCGACGACCTTGCCGGTCGCGATGCGCCGCCCGCCGGTCGCCTCGAGCACGCCGCCCAGCCCGTTCGAGCGGTGAGCCGCCCCGATCCTGCACGCGAGCGAGACCGTGCCTCGAACGGTTGCGTGCCTCGCGCTCGCGACGTCCATGGCGTGATCGGCCCCCACCGCCGTCGTGCCGAACATGACGGTGACGCCTCGCGCGAGGCGTTCGTACCAATCGGCATCGACGGGTTCGATGGTCACGACGTTGCCGTGCTCATCTGCGAGGAATGCCGGGCTCGGCGAGCGGCCGGCGACGTGCATGGCGACCTGGTAGCCGTAGGGGAACGCTCTGCCCATGCCGTCGGCATCCGCAATGGGCAGGCCGGTCCGAGCCGCCAGCGAGACGGGAAGGATGCCGTTGGCGCCGCCGATCTCACCCGCCATGAGGGCGCCGACCCGCCGTCCGAGTGCGTGCTCGGCTGCCGCGACCAACGCCAGCCCCTCCCGTCCGGACCCGAGCTTCTCCAGGCCGACGGTGGGTGCGCCCCACGCGCCGACAGGAAGGACCAGCGTCTCGTCGGGGAGGTCGTCGAGATCCGTGACCGTCACCGGGCCGTTGGCCGCGATCGCGGCTCGTGCCTGCAGCAGGCTCGGACCGACATCGCCGCCTCCGCCCGTACCCAGCACCGCGCATCCGTTGGCCAGGTCGTCGAGCGCTTCGAGATCGATGAGCACGCCAGCGATGCTCGCACACGCGTGACCCGCTCACCGCCTCTGGAGCCCAACGATCTGTCGGCGCCGCCCGCCTCAAACTGGTTCCGCCGTATCGAGGGTCGGTGGTAGCGTCCCGCCCCATGGATACGAGCGTGACCGTGATCGGCGCGGGATTCGCAGGCATCGCGGCGGCGCGCGACCTGGCCGAGTCGGGGCGCCGCGTCGTGGTCCTGGAAGCGCGCGATCGCATCGGCGGACGCACGTGGTACCGCGAGATCCCGGGCACCGGCGTCATGGCCGAGTACGGCGGCATGTTCTTCTCCCGGGCCACTCAGCCGAACCTCGCTCGCGAGATCGACCGCTACGGCGTCGCGGTGGTGCCCGGAACAGAGCCTGACATCTTCGCGTGGATCGACGGCGACCGCCGTCACGAGGGCATGCAGGCGATCGAACGCATCCAGGGCACGCTGGCTTCGTCGAACCTCACAAGCGCTCTTCGTACGACCGCCGACGCTTTTCGGCACGCGGACCGGACCGCGCTGGCCGCGCTCGACGTACCGGTGGCGACCTGGGTCGAAGGACTCGATGTCGATCCCGAATCCACCGACTACGTGCGGTCCTTCCTGGCATCGATGGGTGGCTCGTCGCTCGAACGTTGCTCGGTGCTCCCCTTGCTATGGGACATGGCCGAGCTCGGGTACGGACCGGCCGACGCCTTCGTCGACGTCGGCGAGCTCCTCACGGAAGGCACCGGGAGCCTGATCGATCCGATGGCCGCCGGTCTCGATATCCGCACGGAGACGATCGTGACCCGCGTGGCCCACGACGATCACGGGGTGACCGTGACGCTCGTCGACGGGACGCTGGTTCGCAGCGAGGCGGCCGTGATCGCGCTCCCCCTGAACGTGTGGGCCGACGTCGAGTTCGATCCGCCGCTCGCCGAGGCGAAGCGTCGTGCCGCGGACATGCGACACCCCGGGCGAGTCTCGAAGGTGCTCGCGATCGTGCGTGAGGCCCCCGAAACCTACGTCGGCATGGGCTGGAACACGCCGATCAACGCCGGCTTCGTGCTTCTCCCCGCCGGCGACGACCGTCTGTTCATGGGGTTCTCGGTGCAGGATCGAGTGGATCTCGCGGACCACGAGTCGATGTCCGCCGCCGTGAATGCGCACCTTCCCGATGCTGCCGTCCTCAGCACCGACGGCCACGACTGGGTCGGTGATCGCTTCTCGCAGGGAACCTGGCTCTCGGTGCCGCCGACGTGGTTCAGCGACGGCACGTTCGACGCCCTCGCCGTGCCCGAAGGACGCCTCGCCTTCGCGGGCTCGGACATCGCTGCCGAGGGCGCCGGCTGGATCGAGGGAGCCGTGGAGAGTGGGCGCGCCGCGGCCTCGCACCTGCAGAGTAGGGTCGGGTCATGACCCTTGCGGTAGAAGCTGAGAGCTCGTCAAGCACGCCGGCACGGCGACGACCGTTCGCATGTTGACCACGCTCATGACGGCGAGGCGCGCTTCCTCGTCGAGTTCTTCAACGGCTCGCCGGCTCGTCCGGGGCACCTTGGTGTTGCCGACGTGTGCTGGGTATATTCCGGCGCGGTGAGCGAACAGGGCTGGATCGACTTCCTGCACGCCGAAGGCGTCAACGACTGGGTCGTGCTGCACGGCGGCGCGACGGCGGTCTTCCGCGTCGGGTCGCTCGGCGAGGGGGCGAACCTCGTCGCGGCGCTCGCCGAGGTGCCCGGCCTGGAGGCGGCGGGGGCGTTGCTGACGATCGCCGCCGGCCGTCTGACCGTCCGGCTCACGCGTGGCGTCGAGCAACTGGAGCCGACGCATGTGGAGCTGGCGCGCGCCGTCTCGGCGGTGGCACGATCCCGAGGCGTCGCCGTCGACCGCGGCGCGGCGCAGGAAGTGCAGCTCGCGATCGCGGCCAAGCCCGACGACGTCGACGTGGGGTTCTGGCGCGTGGTGCTCGGCTACGACCCGAGGGCGGACGACAACGCGGTCGACCCACTCGGCCACGGGTCGACGGTCTGGATGCAGCCACTCGATCCCTCGAAGCCGCTCCGGCACGCGATGCACGTGGACGTGTCTGTCGCCCGCGAGCACGCGGACGCGCGCGTGGCGGCCGCCCTCGCCGCGGGGGGATCGCTCGTGGACGACGCCGGTGCGCCGGAAGGCTGGATCCTCGCGGACCGCGCCGGCAACAAGGTCTGCATCGCCGCCTGGCCCGACGGCGCGATGCGGCCCGACCGGTGACCGATAGCGGGCGTCTACCCCACAGAGGCTCTTGGACGGACCCCTGCTCCGGGATCGTCGTGCATCCCGGCTCGAGATCCACCCGACTTCATTTGGCTCGCCTGGCTCCGCAGTGAGTCGAGTATCAGCGGCCGTCCTGCCCGCTAGGCCTCCTCATAACTCCCTCGTGCTGTGCCTTGCGAGAGGCCTGGCGGAGTCCGCAGCGCTCCCAGTCTCGCGGCACGAGTGCCGCGTAGCAGTCCCACTCGCCAGAGATCGGGCGATCGACCGAGGTCACTGTGCCTCGTCGTGCGCACCGACGCCTCTCATGCCCCGGGCCCGCCACCGATAGGCTGTGGTCGGTCGTCTGAACGACAAGGGAGGTTCTCAACTAGTTCTCGACCAGCTCTTGTGGCGCAGCCCGCTCGCGCCATCGGCCCTCGTAGCTCAGTGGATAGAGCACCGGTTTCCTAAACCGGGTGTCGCAGGTTCGATTCCTGCCGGGGGCACCATTGTGATGTCTCGCGACATCGTGCCGACGTGTCTCGCGTCATCGTTCCACATCACGTCCGGCCGTGTGGGCTGATAGTCGCGGGCCGGGTCGAGCACCAGCTCTCTGATCAGCTCTCCGTCCTCGGTGATCACCCGCACGTTGTAGTAGGCCCGGAACCGTTCACGCCGTCGATGCCGCGGTTCGGGCCAGGTCAGCCTGTGACCTTCGACAAAGGGGAAGGGAATCGCGGCAGCACCCGAATGCCATCGAACCACTCGGTCAGGCGCGCCGCTTCCTGCCGGAGGGCGCGCAGGCCTCGCGCGCCGACGTCCTCGAGCATCTGTAGCTCGACCTCGCCTACGTCGGTCTGGCGCCAGCCCCCCACGATCCTTCCGTCCCACCAAACGGTGGGTCCCGCGTTGCCCGTGCTGTCGAAGACCTGTGCCTTGTATGGCCCCAAGTACCAGTCCCGATCGAACCAGCCCATCGTGGTCGGGTCGAGCGGGGGCAGGAACGCGGGCCATGGCTCGACCGGATCGCTCGCCTCCAGGTCGTCAGGGAGCAGGAATCCGGTCTGCCCGTCGAGGTCGACCTCCAAGGCGTCGAGGTCGGCCAGCGCCTTGCGGACGGCCGTGAGCGTCGACCCGAGCCACCACTTGATGTCGGCGACCGTTCCCGGACCGAATGCACGGAGCCACCCCTCGACGAGGCTCGCCACGCCTTCGGCTTCCGTGAGGGGAGCGAGGTCCTCACCCAGCCACGACCTCATCGAGGCCCACCGGGGCCTCGACGTCATCCACGCACCGTCGTTCGAAGCCCGCACGATCCGTCCGGCCGCCGACAGCGTGGTCAACACCCGGGGGCCGACTGGGATCTGCCCTCCCCAGGTCTTGCCTTGCCCGTACGCGATCGAGCCCTCGAGCGAGGGGACCTCGTCACGCAGCTCCGACGACGTCATCTCCCGTCCGTCGGACAGCACCGCCATGACCTCCTTCGAAGCCCTGGTCAGCCACCGCACACCGTTCTTGTGCAGGCCCGCCTTCTCGACCTCCCGTGCGAGCCTGCGCCGCTCGCCGTCGGCGACGCGGTCGCTCGCCCCGGCCTGCGCGCTCGCCAACGTCTCTCGAGGGAAGAGGAAGAGGGTGCGGCGCATCGCGAGATGCTTGATCAGTGACCGGTCGACGTACAAGGCACGATCCATATCGGTTGTGACCATGCCGTCGACGCGAGCCCACGCGGAGAGATAGACGGTCGACGGGTCGGTCGCGTGCAGGCAGACCATGCTGCGTGCCGCTTCCACGACGTCGCTCGCTCGATGTCCCGGTGCCAAGCGGTGACGGCGGGCCAGCCGGGCGCGACGCTCCGCCACGTCGATCGTGCGCACTCCGGCATGTTGCCACGGGCCGTCGGTGCGCGACCGTGTTGGGTGAGCCGGGTTGTAATAAGGTAATCCATCACGAACGCGGAGCTCGATCGGGACGGCGAGGCGCTGGACGCCTACTCGCGGGTCGTCACGTCCGTCGCCGAGCGTCTGACCCCCTCCGTCGCGAGCCTGCGGGTCGGGCAGCGCACGGGCCGGGGGAGCGGCGAAGGGAGCGGTTCCGGCGTCGTCGTCGCCCCTGACGGATTCGCGCTGACATCCTCCCACGTGGTGGAGGAGTCCGACCGCGGCTCGGCTTCCTTCGTCGACGGGCGCGAGGTCGCATTCGACGTGGTCGGGCGAGATCGGCTCTCCGACCTCGCGGTGCTCCGGCTGCAGGGATCGGATCTCCCGCCCGCCACGTTCGGCGATGCGGAGGACCTCAGGGTCGGCCAGCTCGTCGTCGCGATCGGGAACCCGATGGGCTTCGCAGGCTCGGTGACGGCAGGCGTCGTCAGCGCGCTCGGGCGAGCGCTGCCGGTCTGGGCGGGCCGTGTCCTCGAGAACGTGATCCAGACCGACGCCGCGCTGAATCCCGGCAACTCGGGCGGGGCACTCGCCGACGGTCGGGGCCGGGTCGTCGGGATCAACACTGCCGTTGCAGGCTTCGGCCTCGGTCTCGCGGTGCCGATCGATGACTCCACGCAGCGCATCATCCATGCCCTTATGAGCGAAGGAAGGTTCCGCCGGGCCTACATCGGCATCGCCGGTGGGGCCCGCCCGCTTCCGCCTCGGGCCGTCGCCGCCACTGGGCGTGCTCACGGTGTCGAGGTCATGGGAGTGGTCGAGGGAAGCCCGTCCGTCCGAGCCGGCATCCGATCGGGCGACCTGATCGTCGAGCTCGACGGCATCCCGATCGCGGACGCGCGAGATCTTCAGCGGCTCATGGTCGGCGACGTCATCGGCGGCAAGGTCACCGCGCTCGTCTGGCGGCACGGCGAGCTTCGCAAGATCGTCGTGCACCCGGTCGAGCTGACACCCGCCTGACCGGAAATAGGTCGTCGCCCAAGCGAGTGACTGGGTGTCGAGACGCCTGCCTCCGGGGGCACCATCCCAGTCCCGAGCGTTGGCGTATCGTCGAGAGCGCGATGGGCGAGCACGACGATTCGAGCCTCGACCGGATCGACGAGGTGGACGTGCTCATCGTCGGCGCCCGCGTCGCCGGATCGATCCTCGCCACGTCGCTGGGGCAGGCCGGCTGGAGCGTGCTCGTCGTGGACCGCGCGACGTTCCCGAGCGCCACGATCTCGACGCACTTCTTCCGAGGAGCGTGGTGTGTCACGGCGCTCGACCGTGTCGGCGTGCTGCCCGAGGTGCTCGCGACCGGCGCGCCACCGCTCGTGCGCGAGTACAACGCCGACGCGCTCGACGGCTCGTGGTCGATCGATCCTCCGCAGGATCCGGGCGAGATCGGCTACTGCCTGTCGGTGCGTCGCGAGACCCTCGATGTGATCCTCGTCCGTCGAGCCCGCAAGGAGCCCGGCGTCACCGTCCTGGAAGGCGTCGCGCTGCGGGAGGCCCTGGTCGACTACGACCGCGTCGTCGGGGCCACGGTCGCCACCGATGAGGACGTTGGGACGGTCAAGGCGCGGGTCGTCGCCGGGTGCGACGGCCACGCATCGCGGCTCGCCAAGCAGGTTGACGCCGCGACGCAAGAGCTGATCCCGGCGACACGCGCGATGTACTACCGATACGTGCGAGCGATGCCGGGCCCCAGGGACCCCCCGACGGCCCCGAGTTCTCAGCGGGGAACGACGACCTCGCGTACGTCTTCCCCAGCGACGACGACCACGCCTGCGTCGCCGTCTCGCTCAACCTCACCGACTACGCGACGGCGCGCACGGATGCGGACGCTGCCTTCGAGGCTCGAATCCGAGCACATCCGTTTATCGGACCGCGGTTCGGCGCCGCGGCGCACGTCGGGCGCCTATGGGGATGCGGGCCGCGGGACGCGGTCGTGCGCCATCCGGTGGGACCGGGGTGGGCGCTGGTCGGCGATGCATCGATGTACCAGGATCCGTGGACCGGCAATGGCATGGACTTCGCCGCCACGCACGCCGGCTTCCTCGCTGAGGCGATCGACGACGTGTTGGCGGGTAGGGCACGCGAGGCCGTCGCGTGGGCGGCGTACCACCGCCGCCGCGACGAGCACGGGCTGCCCGGTTGGCGCGAGACGGGCGAGCTGGGGAAGAACCTCAACGCCGCGTTCCGCGGGTCGTGACGGCGCGCGACGCCCGCCGGTTCAGCCCGGGAGTAGCCTCGCCCCCGGCCCGTCACACGACGGCGACGGCGTCGATCTCGACGAGGAACTCGGGGCCCAAGCCGGCGACGACGTGCACCGTGAGGGCCGGCGGTGGGTCGGCCGGGTTCCACGCCTGCTGGAAGGCGGCGACACCCTCATCGAACGTGTGTCCGTCCACCACGGCGATGGTCCAGTGCACGATGTTCGCCAGGCTCGCTCCCTCGCTCTCGAGGATGGTCGCCAGGTTGCGGAACGCCTGGCTGGCCTGCTCCCCGACGGTGGGACCGACGACCTTGCCGTCGGCGTCGACGCCGTTCTGCCCGCCGACGTAGATCGTCTTCGCCGGTCGTTCGACGACGACGGCCTGGCTGAAGGCCGGGCTGTGGTGGAGTCCTTCGGGGTTGATGTGCCGTGTGCTCATGTGTCGCCCTCCTGACGATGTACACCTGTCACGGTAGTCAAACGAGAGCTCTCTCCGCGGATCGAAGGGGCGTAGGACCGGCTGTTCGAGGGGGAGGTAGAGTGCCTACAACATGAAGAAGAGCTCCGCGCAGAAGGACGAGTCTCCATCTCAGCTGATCGACGCAAGGATCAAAGAACTGGGGGACTGGGCGGGGCAAGACCCTCTCCAGGCTTCGAGCCCTACTCAAACAAGCCGACCCCGAAGTGGTCGAGGAGTGGAAGTGGAGAAAGGCTTCTCATCCAGGAGTTCCGGTGTGGTCTCATCAAGGTCCGATCTGCACCGGCGAGACGTACAAGAGCGTCGTGAAGCTCACAATCTTCAAGGGGGCCTCGCTGAAGGACCCTTCGGGACTGTTCAACTCGAGCCTCGAAGGCAACACCCGGCGCGCGATCGACTTCCACGAGGATGATGAGATCGACGAGAAGGCTTTCGCGACCCTCGTTCGAGCTGCCGTGAGCCTGAACGAGTCCTCATCCCGCTAGGTTGACCCGAGGCCCTGAATCGGGCCACGATGAGTACGACCCGCCCCGTCAAGCGAACAAACCGTTCGTCCGGTCCACGAAGGAACTACCTCATCAAGGCATCGTCCGGTTGAGGCGACCTGGAGGCTCGCGGCTGCTACCTGCCCTCGCGGACGACCCGCACGCTTCCTGTCGGTGGCGAGATCAGGCTGTCGTGCCCGTCGAGCCATCTCACGCGGTAGCTGACACGGACGTCGCCTGCGACGATCTCCAGCACTTTGCCTTCGCGGGGGGGCGATCCGACCTTCTCGGAGTCCACCACGATGACGTCGCCCGATCTCGCCGAGGAAGCGGGCAGCAGCGTCCTCTTCGGTTCATCCTTTGCAGCCTTTGCAGACACGGGGTCACCTCCGCTCGAGTGCGGACATCTTGTCACCCTCGATTCAACCCTGGACGGGCGATGATGGGCAACCGACTTGCATCCTTCCACCGATAAGGCGTAGAACGGTATCGAGGGAGGCGCCGCCGATGTCGGCCCCCAACGCGACGCATCCACTTCCCCGTTCCTATGCTTCTTCGTCCGCGCCCCCGGCTCGTGCACCGCCTGCGCCGGCCTCATATCCACGAATGAAGCAACCATGCAGGAGGTGGAGGAGATGCCGGTAGCAGGTATCGATGCACGCCAGATCGATGCGTTCGGCAAGGAGTACTCGGCGTCACCGAAGAGCTTCATGTTGGGGCTCGAGGCGAAGACGATCTGGGAGGGGCGAGGGCTCGGCAACCTGGGCAAGGTTGGGCCGTGGAAGCTGGGCACCCAAAGCGTCAAGAAGCCGTCGAGGGATTTCTCGATGCAGCTCGGTTCGTGGCAGGAGGTGGGTGACGCGCTCGGCGTCGAGGGTGCCGACGACCGTATCGAGCCGGTCGAGACGGCGCTGCTCGCGTTGTGTTCGTGCGTGACGGAGGCCATCACCCTGAACTGCGCGAGGACCGGCGTGGATCTCGAAGGTGTCGAGGTGAAGGCCAACCTCGATGTGGATCCCGGCCCGATCGTCGGGGCGAGGGAGCCGCGCGATTGGGAGGACACACTCAAGTCGGTTCGGCTCGACGTCAAGGCTCGCGGCAAGTTCTCTCAGAAGGACAAGACGATGGTGGAGGAAGGAGCGGAGCGCTCCCCGGTCCACCACATCTTCAGCCGGGCGCTCGACGTGCGGACGAGCTTCCGCTACGAGCAGTAGTCCCCGCGGGACCGTGCATCCGGGGTCGGTGCGAGGTGCGCACGACAGGAGGAGCAGAGACCGACCTCGTCTTCGCGAGCCACGGCACCGGCCATGCACCGCCAACAGCACTGCAGAGGGTGCGCCTCCCAGTAGGCGTGCCGGCTCACGCGCAGGGGATCGCCGGCAGCGTCGGTGGGCGCTGAGAGCTCGGCGCAGCATGAAGCGCAGAGGAGACGACCGTCGGCGTCGGGCACGGCATCCTGCGAGCCGCACGCCCAGCACGCCTCATCGAGCCAGTCCGAGGAGGCTGGCCCGGTGGGTTGTGCCGTCGCGAGAGGATCGGTCGAGCGGCGAATCACAAGGATGTGATTCTAACCAGCGAGCGACGGCGGTTCGATCAACGAGAGAGGAGTGGAGTATGGCTCATCCCAACGAGGAGATCGCTCGGGGGGCGACTGAAGCGCTATCCAAGCGGGACATGGAGCGCTTCCTCAGCTATCAGGCCGACGATGTCGTTCTGCACTTCCCAGGCCGGGGACCGATGGCAGGCGACTATCGGGGCAAGGACGGTCTGGCGCAGCTGTTCCAGCGGCAGATGGAGATGCTGGACGCCCCGCCGGAGATCGAGAACCACGACGTGTTGGCCAACGACAACCACGCCGTGATCCTCAACACGGTACGGGCGAGCCGCGGCGGTCAGATCCTGGAGCAACAGCAGGTCGTCGTGTTGCACATCAAGGGCGGAAAGGTCGCCGAGACCTGGTTGCAGTTCTCCGAACAACAGAGGATGGACGAGATGGCCTCGTCCTGATGACGACCGTTCGCGAGGTCATGAGCACCGATCTGGTCACTGTGGAGCCGGTGACGACGATGACCGAGGTCGTCAGGGCCATGTCGATGGCGAAGGTAGGTTCGGTCCTCGTGCTGCAGGACGGCGCCTTGTTGGGCATCTTCACCGAACGGGACATCCTCCGGGCTTTCGATCAGATGCACGCCGACCCTGCCCGAGTCTCCCCCGTGTCGAAAGGCATGACCTGGGATCCGCTGACGATCGACCCCCACGCCACCGTGGGTGAGGCGATGGACAGGATGCTCGACGGCGGATTCAGGCATCTCCCGGTGATGCAGGGCGGGACGCTCGTCGGCATCGTCTCCATGCGCGACCTCGCACGGAGCATCTCGAAAGGGGTTGAGGCCCCACAGGAGTGATTCGCTCCCTGAAGTCGCGCAGCGCCTGCCCGACCGATCCTAGCCGGTGGGCGCGGGAGCCGGCTGTCCCGCCACGTGGATCACGCGCAACCCCGTGGTGGCCTCGAGCCCGCGCACCAGGTCGCGCTTGAGCCACCGGGAGAGCCTCGGTGGCAAGGTCGAGAGCACGATCGCATCGAAGGTCTCCCCGCGAAGCAGGATGTCCTGTACCGCCTCGAGCGGCCGTTCGTCTCCCACCTCTCCCGTGACCTCGAAGCCCTCGGACGCCAACCTCGCCATGGCTGCCTCGAGTCGGCTCCGGGCCGTGTGCCGCGCCTCGCCATCAGTCCAGGAATGGTCCTTCGGAGTCGAAGCGGGCACCACGACGTGGAACGAACAGGCCCCGCGCTCGTGGAGATCTCGCAACGTCGAGAGGAGCTGCCCGCTGGCGAGGGTCTGGTTCGCGACGACCAGGTAGCGTCGCATCGCTCACCTCCTGACGTGACCTGCCAACGATCGTGCGCCTCTGTTGCCGGTCGGTCAAGACCGCGGGTTGACTTGCGACGGCGATGCCTTGACCGGAGCGCGGAGTTGGTGCTTCGATGGGCCGGAGAGGAGCTCTCTCTCCGACTGACAAGGGTCAGCAGAAGAACGATGTGATCGCGTTTCCCCCATCTTCGAGCGCCTCGGGCTCCGACCTTGGTTGGGCGAAGCCCCGCGCCCCGCCTGAGCCGACCTGACGGTGTCCGCATCGCCGACATGCTTGGGGGGATCCATGCGAAGACTGCTGCCGTTCATAGCCACGATGCTCATCGCCGCCTTCGTCGTCGGCACGACGTCGCTCATCGGGGGTGCGGGGAGCGGGGGGGAGTCGTTCACCGTCGTCTCGACCACCCTGCGGTCGCAGGAGGTCGATGTGGGGGCGGCGGGCGAGAGCCCGGGCGACTTCTTCATCGAGAAGGCTGCGCTCTGGAACGAAGCTGAGACGGACCGCGTCGGGTTGGACTACGTGAAGTGCACGCTGGACTTCGGCACTTCGGCGATCTGCGTCACCGCCCTCCGGCTCTTCGGCCGGGGCCAGTTGACCGGAACCGGGGTGGTCGACTTCAGCTCGCAAAGCTTCGCCTTCCCCGTCACGGGCGGCACGGGAGATTTCCAGGACGTCACGGGCCAGGTCCGCGTCACGTTCGAATCGCAGACTCGGGCGATCGTCGCTTTCCACCTCTCCGGCACCACCGGTTGAGGGAGACGGCATCGATGGAAGGGGGGCGCCGGGCGCGGCGCCCCCCTCCTTTCGCATGCACTTCCTCATCGGGCACTCCCACAGATGCGTGCATGTGAAGAAGCTTCCAGACATCTTCCTCTCGGTGGAAGATGAGCGTCATCCCTATCTTCACGCCTGAGCCATATGGGTACCGCCTGGAGCGATTGGTCCGAGGGGATAGGACTCGCTATCGTCCACCCGATGGCTCCAACCCTTTCTTGCACCGGACTCAGGAAATCGTTCGGTGACCGCCTCGCGGTCGACGGCGTCGGGTTCGCGATCGCGCCCGGCGAGACGTATGGCCTGCTCGGCCCCAACGGCGCCGGCAAGACAACAACGATCTCGATCGTATGCGGGCTTCTCGCTCGTGACGCCGGCGAAGTCGAGCTCGAAGGGCGGCAGTTCGACATCTCGAACATCGAAGCGAAGTCCGCGATCGGATACGTGCCGCAGGAGATCGCGGTCTATCCAGACCTGTCGGCTCGCGAGAATCTGCGGTTCTTCGGCCGCCTGTACGGCCTCCAAGATCCTGAGCTGGGCGAGCGGGTCGACGACGTGCTCGAGACAGTCGGGCTCAGCAATCGGGCAGAGGATCGGACGTCGGAGTACTCCGGTGGGATGAAGCGTCGGCTGAACATCGGCCTCGGTCTCCTGCACCGACCCCGACTGCTCGTCCTGGACGAACCGACGGTCGGCGTCGATCCGCAGAGCCGCAACGCGATCCTCGATTCGGTGGAGCGCCTGGGCGCCGGCGGACTCGCCGTCCTCTACACGACGCACTACATGGAGGAGGCCGAGCGCCTCTGCGACCGGGTCGGCATCCTCGACGAGGGCCGTCTGCTGGCGGAGGGCACCCGCCGCGAGCTCGTTTCCAGCATCGGCGCGCACGACCGTGTGCAGGTCGTGGCGCCGGGAGCATCCGAGGACGCGCTCGCGGCACTGAGGACGCTCCCGGGGGTCGTCGAGGTTGCCGTGCACGGCCAGCAGGTCGACCTCCTCGTCGACGACGCGAGGGCCTCGTTGGGACCGATCGTTCAGACCGTCACGAAGGGTGGCGCCGCCGTGTCGTCCGTCGAGGTCCGGGAGCCGGACCTCGAGGGGGTCTTCCTCTCCCTGACCGGCAAGGCGCTCCGGGACTGAGGCCATGGCGTTGTCGGGCGCTGGGGTTACCGTCACCATCGCCGAGAAGGATCTGCGGCAACGTCTGCGAGACCGGACGGCGCTCCTGATCGGCATCCTTCTGCCGTTCGCCCTGGCGTCGATCCTCTCCCTCACCCTGGGCGACGTAGCAGAAGGTGAACTCGATCTCAGGATCGGACTTGTGGACCTCGACGGGGGTGTAGCCGCGAACGGGTTCGAAGAGGCGCTCCGGTCCGCCGACATCGGCGCCGTGCACGAGCTCAGCGATCGAGCGACGGCCGAGCGACGCGCGGAGGAAGGCGATCTGGACGCCGTCTTCGTCCTGCCTCAAGGCCTGTCGTCGTCTGCCACGACGGACCGTGGTGGATCGATCAGGGTGATCGGCTCCCCTGATTCCGACCTCGGTCCGCTCGTTGCGACGTCGTTCGCTCGTTCCTACGCCGCGCGCTTGGACGGGATCGCGGTTGCGGTCGGAACCGCGGCGACGGATCCGGGCACCGCCCCCGAGCTCGCGGCCGAGGCGGCACGCATGCAACCCGCCGCCGTGCTGGACCGGAGCGTCACTGACGAAGAGGGTGTGAATCCGTCCACGTTCACGGCGATCGGCATGGCGGTGTTCTTCCTCTTCTTCACCGTGGAATTCGGCGTTCGTAGCGTGATCGAGGAGCGCGAGGGAGGAACCCTGGCGCGCCTGATGGCAGCTCCGATCCATCCCTCGACGGTGCTGATCGGCAAGGGCTTGGCGAGCTTCTCCGTTGGGGCGCTCTCGACCGGTCTGCTCGTAGTCGCGACCACCCTCATGCTCGACGCGGACTGGGGGCCGCCCATAGGCGTCGCCGTCCTCGTCCTAGTGGGCGTCGCCACGGCGGTGGCGGTAACGAGCTTCGTCGCGACGTTCGCCAAGACCTCCGCGCAGGCCAGCTCATTCGCCTCCGTGGTCGCTGTGGTCGGGGGCCTCCTCGGGGGCACGTTCTTCCCGATCTCCCAGGCGCCGGGACTACTCGCGTCGGCCCGGTTCCTATCTCCGCAAGGATGGTTGATGGAGGGGTTCGGGGAGCTGGCTACGGGGGGCGGGCTCGCCGGCGCGGCACCGGCCCTCTTTGGCACGCTCGCGATCGGCCTCGTGTTCGGAACGCTCGCGTGGCTCAGGGCGAGGCGGCTGCTGGTGCCATGAGGTCGATCCGAAAGGCCTTCGCGATCGCGGGCACGAACATGCGCCGCCTGACGAAGGATCGAACAGGGCTGTTCTTCGTCGTGGTCTTCCCGTTCCTGATCATCCTCGCCCTGGGAGCGACGTTCGGCTCAGGGTTCACACCGAGGCTGGGCATCGTGGAAGGATCGGGGCCGCTCGCCGCCGACCTGGCGAGCCGGCTCGACCGGCTCGACGGCGTCGCGGTGCGTACGTTCGAAGGCGCGGACGCCATGCGTGTGGCTGTGGTCACGGGTGACATCGAGGGAGGCATCGTCATCTCACGCGGATACGACGCCGAGCTTCGAGCCGGCAACACCGCGGAGGTAGCGTGGCTATCGCTCCCCACCGGGTCGGGTCAGGAACTCTCCCTGATCGTCGCCTCCGTGATCGACCAACAGAGCGTGGTGGTGAACGCAGCGCGTTTCGCGCGAGAGCGGAACGCGGCGGACTCGTTCGAGGAGGCGCTCGCGAGGGCGCGCTCGGTGAGAGAAACGGTGCCGGCCGTCGAGGTGGACGCGACGACCGCCGGGGGCGACGAGGGAAGTGGTCTCAGCACATTGGCCGCGCAGGAGCTCGTGCTCTTCGTCTTCGTCACCTCGCTCTCGGCTGCATCGATGTTGGTGGAATCCCGCCGGATCGGGGTCTCCCGCCGGATGATCGCCTCGCCAACCTCGGTGGGGACGGTGCTCGGAGGCGAGGCCCTGGGTCGCTACGGGATCGCACTCCTGCAGGGACTACTGATCGTCGTCGGTTCGATCCTCCTGTTCCGGATCGACTGGGGGAACCTCACGACGACGCTCCTCACCGTCGCGTTGCTCTCCCTCGCAGCGACCGGCGCCGCCATGTTGTTCGGCGCGCTGATGAGGACCGAGCAGCAGGCCGGATCTGTGGGAGTGTTCGTGGGACTCGCTCTCGGTGCGCTCGGCGGCGCGATGGTGCCGCTCGAGGTCTTCCCCCCGGTGATGGAGCGGATAGCCCATCTCACGCCGCACGCGTGGGCGATCGGGGCCTTGACGGATGCGATCGTGCGTGGGTCAGGACCGGCCCAAGCCTGGCGGGATCTGGCTGTTCTGGCCGCGTACGCCGCCGTGCTCTTCGCGGTGGCGGTCCCTGCGTTCCGGAAGTCGCTGATCGGAGCGGCGACACGCTCCTGACGTGTTCATAGGGGAAAAGGAACGACTTGTCCCGACCCTTCGGGACATCTGTCCCCTGACGATCCGTTTCTCCGGACCGATACGGGTGTCAGTGTCAGATCAATCGAGTGAGGAGGGAACGATGCCTGTGTTCGGAAAGCTCGATCGCGGCACAACAGGCCGTTGGGGTCGCCGCTTGAACTCACCGGCGATGTTGCTGATGTTCGACGTCGGAGGTGTGCGGTGATCGGGGCTCCGCGAGCTCAGAGTCCTGTTCGAGACCAGCCGTCGGCGAGCCGGAAGGGTGCCATGGAGGAGCGGGTCCCGATCGAGCGTCGCATCTCGACGGGCACCAGCTGGGCCGCTGACAGACAGCTTCTGCGAGATCGCGTCGTGCGCCGGATGGGTCGGCGACAGGGCCGAGCCTCAGTCGCGCCTGTGCGCAGGGTGTCGGCCACGAGACCTCTTGCAGGCGAGTGAGAACCACGCCCTCATCATCTCTCCGTTCAGCTCACCGGATGCCAGGGTGCGTGGTGGTCGACACAGCGAGGCTCAGGCTCCCCGGCGGGCTGTATCGAGAGCCTGACCAGGCTCCGGCAGATGAAGACGCTTCAGCGCGAGCGCGTTGACGGCCACGATGATGCTGGATCCCGACATCGACAGCGCGGCGATCTCCGGACGTAAGACGAGACCGAGGCTCGGCTCGAAGACGCCTGCTGCGATCGGCAACGCGATCGCGTTATAGCCGATCGCCCACCCCAGGTTCTGCCGCATCTTCCGGAGCGTGCCGCGCCCGATCGCGAGTGCGGTGGGAACGTCGAGCGGATCCGATCGCACCAGGACTACATCGGCGGTCTCGATCGCCACGTCGGTCCCGGCTCCGATCGCGATGCCGAGGTCTGCCTGGGCGAGCGCTGGTGCATCGTTCACGCCATCGCCGACCATCGCAACCTTCCTGCCGCTGCGCTGCAGCTCGGTCACCTCTCCGGACTTGTCGCCGGGCAGGACCTCCGCGATCACGGTGTCGATGCCAAGTTGGTCGGCGATGCGCTCGGCCGTGGCCTGGTTGTCGCCGGTAAGCATGACGACCTCGACTCCCGTCTCGTGCAGCGAGGCAACGGCTGCGCGAGCGGTCGGCCGAGGGGCGTCGGCGATCCCGATCACCCCAACTGCGCGGCCTTCGACGGCCACGACGACTGCGGTCCGCCCTCCCCGGGCGAGCTCCTCCCTCCTCGAGGCCACGCCGCCCACATCGATGCCCTCACGTTCCATGAGCAGGACGCTGCCGACGGCAACCCGGCGTCCTTCGACGGTTCCGATCGCCCCGTGCCCAGGCACATTCTCGAAGGCGTCGGCGCGCGAGGCCGGCACGCCCCGTTCCTCCGACACGCGGACGACGGCATCCGCAAGCGGGTGTTCCGACTCCCGCTCCACCGCCGCCGCGAGCCGAAGCATCTCGTCATCGGGAAGACCGTCGGCGACCACGTCGGTCACCTCCGGCTCTCCCTTGGTCAGAGTGCCTGTCTTGTCCATCACGACGACGTCGATCCGAGCGGAGGCTTCCAGGGCGACGGCGTTCTTGAAGAGGATGCCTCGTCGCGCGCCGAGGCCAGTCCCAACCATGATCGCCGTGGGCGTGGCAAGGCCCAAGGCGTCAGGGCACGTGATCACGACGACAGTGATGGCGAACAGCAGCGCCTCGTTCAGTGATGCACCGGCCGCGAGCCACACCAGAAGGGTTGCGGTGCCACCGATCAGGGCGACGAAGACCAGCCAGAATGCGGCCCGGTCGGCGAGCCGCTGACCGGGCGCCTTGGAGTTCTGCGCCTCCTGCACGAGCTTCACGATCTGGGCGAGAGCGGTGTCCGATCCGACCTTGGTCGCACGAACGCGGAGGGTGCCGTTCGCGTTGATCGTCGCCCCGGTCACCTCGGACCCCGGCTGCTTGTGAACCGGCAAGCTCTCTCCGGTGACGGTCGACTCGTCGACATCGCTCTCGCCCTCTTCGACGAGGCCGTCGACGGCGATCTTCGATCCCGGGCGAACGAGGAGCAGGTCGCCGACCGCGACCTCCGCCGTGGTGATCTCGATCGGCTCGCCGTCCCGCAGCACCACGGCCCTGGCAGGCGCGAGGTCGAGCAGGGTGCGGATCGCGTCGTTCGCCCCTCCGCGGGCTCGCATCTCGAACCAATGCCCCAGCAACACGAAGGCAGCGAGCACGCTGGCCGCCTCGTAGAAGACCTCGCCACCGCCGGTCAGGGTCACGAAGACCGAGTAGAGCCAGCCGGCGCCGATCGCGACTGCGACCAGCACCATCATGTCGAGCGTCCGGGCGCGGAGCGCTCGGACGGCGCCGTCGAGGAAGATCCAGCTCGCGTAGAAGACCACCGGCAGGCTGAGGATCAGCGAGAAGACGTCATCCCTCAGGCCGAACGGGGCAGCGATCTCGAACCCGAGGACGTCTCTCCCGATGGGCGACCAGAGCAGGATCGGGATCGAGAAGAGGGCGGCGACGACGAACCGGTTCCGCATGTCGCGGACCATCGCGTCCATCGACATGCCGGCGTGACCGCCGTGGCCTATCGCGTCGTGCGGCGATCGCGAGGTCGGCTCTTCAGCGGTCGTGTGCGTCGCGTGATCTTCGGTCGATCCCTGGGCGACATGGGCGTCGACCCCCGGTTCCTCCATCGCGTCGCAGACATGTGTGGGCACCGACTGACCGGCGCAGTGCAGCCCGCACGCTTCGACCCAACGGCGGAGTTCGGCGACCGACGTGCGGCTGGGATCGAACATCACCGTCGCCGTTTGGGAGACGGCATTCGCTTCGACCGACTCGACGCCGGGTCGACGGCCCACCACCTTCTCGATGACGCTCTTCTCCGTCGCCCAGTTCAGCCCGCCCGTGTGCAGCACGACTTCGGCCCGGGCCGGATCGCCAGTCTGCCCCTCAGATCGCGGCTGTGAACGGATGTGGCTCTGGTGATCCATGCCGATCGTCAGGCGGCACGAGAGTCGGCGCGCCCAAGTACGGAGTGCTCAGGACGTGCCTCGTCTCCGACGATCGTCGCTCGACGGAACCGGCGCAGCCGAAGCGCGTTGAGCACGACGCTCACGCTGGACCCGGCCATGGCGGCTGCCGCCCACATCGGAGTCAGGGCACCGAAGGCGGCGAGCGGGATCATGACCACGTTGTACGCGAACGCCCAGACCAGATTCTGGACGATCACCCGGTGGGTCTTCCGTGCCAGTTGCAGGGCATCGGGGACGGAACTCAGTGAGCCCCCGAGCAGGTTGACGTCGGCGGCTGCGAGCGCCACGTCGGTGCCGCTTCCGAGCGCGATGCCGACATCGGCACGGGCGAGCGCGGGAGCATCATTCAGGCCGTCACCGACGAACACGACGTTCCTCGCTCCGGCCTGCATCCGCTCGACCTCGTCGACCTTGCCGTCGGGGAGTACCTCCGCGGATACCGTATCGATGCCGACCTGCGCCGCGATCGCCTCGGCGGTCAGACGGCGGTCGCCAGTCACCATCGCGACCTGCAGACCCAGCGCCTTCAGACGCCGAACTGCATCGAGCGCTTCCGGCTTCACGACGTCGGACACGGTCACGAGTCCGAGGGGGACACCATCGCGCCACACGGCGAACGGGGTGAGACCTTCGCGCGCGAGTTGTTGCACCTGGCGTGCGAGGGCTTCGGGCAGACCTTCCGGTCGGCCGACCTCGATCCGAGCGCCGTTCACCTCCGCGATCGCGCCGGCACCCGGCTGAACCGAGTGATCGCTCGCCTCGGGCAGGGCGAGGCCCCGTGATCGGGCGCCGTCGACGACGGCCCTCGCGATCGGATGCTCCGACCCGGCCTCCGTGGCGGCCGCCATCGCCAGGACCTCGTGCTCGGTAGCGCCATCGACGGCCACGACCCGAGCGAGGGTCATCGTTCCCCGGGTCACCGTTCCTGTCTTGTCGAGCAGGATGACGTTCGCGTCGCGCACGGCCTCGAAGACCCGACCCCCCTTGAAGAGCACGCCGAGCTCAGCCGCTCTGCCCGTGCCCGCCATGATCGCCGCCGGGGTCGCGAGACCGAGTGCGCAAGGGCACGCGATCAAGAGCACTGCGGCCGCATGCAGGATGGCGGTTCCGGTCGGTGCGTCCGCGATGAAGGTCCACGCCAGGAACGTCGCCGCCGCGATCGCGAGGACGATCGGCACGAAGATCGACGAGATGCGATCGGCGAGACGCTGGACGGGCGCCTTCGACGCCTGCGCCGACTGCAGGAGGCGCACGATCTCCCCGAGCCTGGTGTTCCCCCCGGTCTTCGTCACGAAGACGACGATGCGGCCGCGGCCGTTGATCGACGCGCCCACCACGTCGTCGCCCGGCGTGACATCGACGGGGACGGACTCTCCGGTCAGCATCGAGAGGTCGACCCACGACGTGCCTTCCTTGACGACGCCGTCGGCGGGCACCTTCTCGCCCGGCCGGACGATCGCGACATCGCCGGGCTTGAGATCCTCGATCGGCACCGTGCGCTCGAGGCCGTCGACCAGGATCGTCGCCTCCTTGGCGCCTCGCTCGATCAGCGCCCGCGCCGCGTCGTTGGCACTCGAACGTGCCCTCGTCTCGAGCGTCCGACCCAGCAAGATGAGGGTCACGATGACTGCCGCAGTGTCGAAGTAGTGCTCGTGCATGCCGCTCGCGACCGACCAGGCGCTGTAGAAGTACGCGGCCGATGAGCCGATCGCGACCAGGGTGTCCATGGTCGTGGTTGCATGTCGAGCCGCTCTGAAGGCCGCCCGGAAGAATGGCCAGCCGGCCCAGAACACGACCGGTGTCGTCAGCAACCACGCCGTCTCGGGCGCCCACGACAGATCGGTGAGCACGAAAGAGACGACGAGCACTGGAACCGTGAGAACGGCCGCGACGACGAACCGTCGGAGGTAGGAGTGGTACTCCTCGTCTGGCGAACGCTCGGACGTATGAGGGCGGGCACCATATCCCGCGCTCCGAACGGCTGTGATCAGCTCGTCCTCATGGGGCTCCGCCGCGGTGCGAACGGTCGCCGTCCGCGTGGCGAGGTTCACGACGGCCTCGTCGACGCCCTCGACGCGACCGAGGGCAGATTCGATCTTCCGCACGCACGACGCGCAGGTCATGCCGTCGACGTCGAGCACGACCTCCTGCTGATCGCCGCGTGTTGCCATACCGCTCACCGTCCAGAGAAGCGCGCCACGGCCGCCATCAGCTCTTCGATCTTCGCGTCGCCATCACCCTGCTCGACGCTCTCCCGCACGCAGTGCCTGACGTGATCGTCGAGCAAGCCCATACCTGTCGCCTTCAGCGCGGCGACCACGGAGCTCAGCTGCGTGAGGACGTCGATGCAATAGGTGTCCTCATCGACCATGCGCTGCAGCCCCCGCACCTGCCCCTCGATGCGGCGAAGCCGATCCTGCAGGTCCTTCTTGGTCATCGCGTACCCGACCGCCATGGTGTCCTCCTCCTCGTCGCCGAAGCCCTCACATCGAGCGGTCCGAGGGGTCCATGGTGATGAAGTGGTCTGGGTCCTTTCTGAACCGTTCCATGCAAACCACGGAACAGAACAGGTAGACCGTGCCCTCGTGCTCCCATGCCGCCGCCGCAGAGCCTTCTTCCACCGTCATGCCACACACCGGATCGATCATCATGAACTCCTCCTCGTGTCGTCGATCACTATACTATACCCCCCTACCCTTATGGTCTCATCTTGCCAGCCTTCGTTCATCCTCGCGACGATCTCGTGGAGTGGATCGAGGACTACGTTGCTGGGGGAGTCGGCAGCATCATGGGTGTCCACAAGCTCATCGGTGAGCTCACGCCGTTCTTGGGATGCTGCCGGTCAGAATCGTTGTGCCGTCGGAGTCGCTCACTCCGACCGATCCGGCCCGGTCGCGAGGAAGACTCGAGTACAGGCTGATGTACAGGTCGCCTGGAACGCCGGTGAAGGTGCCCATCGGCGAGCGCTCCCCGGTGCTGATCTCCTCGAGCCACACGCCGTAGGTCTCTCCGGTTGCCAAGCCTGAGACCGTGAGCTCCACCCAGGTCGATCGGATGTCCTCGTGTATCACTGCCTCTCCTGCGATCTCGGCGCCGGTGGAGGTAAGAGCCACGGTCTCGCCGTCCGGCCCCCCCGAGGATCGCAGTGTCAGACCGACGACGAGCATGAGGACAATCGCGGCCGCGGCCGCGCCGACACGGACGGCGACCGAGCGCCGGCGGGCCTTCGCCCGCGCCTCGCGCTCCTGCGTGATCCGAGCCAGCACTTCCCCGAGCATCTCCCGCGGCGATTCGGCGGGGCCACCGACGCGCTCGGGGTCTGCAAGCGGGAGCAGACCGGCCACGGCCTCGAGCTCTGCAGCCTCGTCGCGACATTCGGCACAACCGTCGAGGTGGGCGCCCACGGCGGCCGCTTCGCCCGGCTCGAGATGGCCGAGCACGAAGGCGCCCAGCAGCGGGCGCACGTGATCCTCAGGACGAGGAGTCATCCCATCCCATCTCCTCCAGAGCGAGACGCAGTGCTCGCAGGGCGTAGTACACGCGGCTCTTCACCGTTCCCTCTGGGATGCCGAGCGCGACCGCCACCTCTGCGTACGGTCGATGGCGGAAGTACGTCTCCAGCAGGACCCGCCGGTGGTCGTCGCCGATCCGGCGGAGCGCCTCCTCGATCTGCCACGCGAGCAGCGCCTGTTCGAGTTGGTCCTCCGGTGTGGCCGCACGGTCGCCCGCCCGCTGCATAGCCTCTTCGGAGGTCGGTTCCGGCCAGATCGCCCGCGCTCGGGCGATGTCGATCACCACATGGCGCAGGATCGCGAAGAGCCACGTCCGGATGGTGCCGAGTTGCGGGTCGAAGCGCTCGCCGAACCGCCAGGCGCGAACGAACGTCTCCTGCACAGCCTCCTCAGCGAGCCCCCGGTCGTTGAGCGATCGAACGGCGAAGCCGAACATCTCTCCGGCGTGTGCCGAGTACGCAGCCCTGAGGCCGCTCTCGTCGAGGTCGAAACGCGCGGAACCCATCGTCGCCAAAGAGGTTACGGCCGGTGCAAGGATCGGGTTCGATCTTCGCCCGCCATTGAACGTGGGGTGCAAGCCGTACGTATCCCCACCACACCACGATGGAGGGGAGAAGATGATGCGGAGCGGGACGATGCGGGCCCTCGCGATCGGACTCACGCTCGGGATATCGCTCGTCGCCTGCGGCGACGATGACCCCGGAGCGGCGCAAGGGTCGGCCACAGAAGAGAGTTCGACTGCCGATACCGGCACGGTGCAGCTCGCGGAGTCCGACCTCGGCTCCATCCTGGTCGGCGCCGACGGCATGACCTTGTACCTGTTCCAGGCAGATACCGAGGGTGCGAGCACGTGCTACGAGGAATGCGCCGCGGCCTGGCCCGCATTGATCGACGATGCGCCGACCGCAGGCGAAGGTGTCGATGAGGCGCTGCTCGGCACGACTGAGCGAGACGACGGAGAGGTTCAGGTGACCTATGACGGTCAACCCCTGTACCTCTTCGCCTCTGACCAGGCGCCCGGCGACACGAAGGGCCAAGGCGTGGGTGACGTGTGGTTCGTGGTGGATCCTTCGGGGGCACCCATCACGAAGAAGGCGCGGACGGGTCCCGGCTACTGATCCGATCGGGCATATCGGCGGATGGCTCTGATTCCGGCGCATGCGGTGTGGCATCGTGGAGGTTGGGGTATACCCCTTCGATCGACTAGGCGATTGGGGTCGCACTCATGCACCGCGGTTCGTGGTTATCGGAGCAGATTCGCACCTCGCCGGCGACGCATGATGCATCACCCCGCTCGGAGGTTCCCTAGTGCGCAGGGAGTTGATCCTGCTGCCCGACGACAGCGCCCCGAAGAGCGCCCGGGCTGTTCTCGACGACACCCTTCCGCCACAGGTGCTCGACGGCCGCCTCGATGAACTGCGGCTCGCGATCACCGAGGTCGTGACGAACGCAGTGGTGCATGGTTCCCTCGACGTCGCCCGCGATGTGATCCGCCTCACGATCGACGTTGATGGCGACGGCGTTCGCGTCGAGGTCGAGCAGCCCACGACGGCGGCCGACGCCCATCCGGTCTCCCCTCGGTTGGGCGAGTCCGAACGAGCCGGGGGCTTCGGTCTGCGGATCGTCGAGGCGACATCGGACGCATGGGGTGTGGAGCCCGGCCCCCCGGGGTTGGTGTGGTTCGAGTTCCGCATCGACTCCACAGCCTGAACGGGTGGGGGTCCGAACCGGGCACCGCGCAGACCCTCGAGCGGCCGCCTTGCTGGTTCGAAACTCGAAAGCCTTAGGTCGAAGGACCGTTGACCTTGCGCCTTCCGACCCGTACGTTTCGGCGGCAGTCATCCCCCAGCCGGGGCACAAGGGAGGACCGGTCCGTGGTCGGGAAGGACAAGAACCTGAGGAGGGTCGGCTTGCCGAAGCCGCGTCGGGCCCCGCTTCGAGGCCGAGCAAGCGCCGTCGTCGCCGCATCGCTCTGGTTCGCGACCACGCTCGTGACGCCGTCGGTGGCTGCGCCCATCTTCGGCGACGGCTTCGAGACCGGAAACCTTTCGGCGTGGAGCGGGTCGGCTTCCTTCTCGGTCCAGCAGGCGACCGTGCATGCCGGATCGTGGGCCGGGCGCGCGAGCTCGACGGGAGGTCCCTCGCATGCCTGGCGGTCGTTCGCCGCCGAGACCGAGCTGACGGCTACGGTCTGGCTCAACGTCACGTCACGGTCGACCGCCGTATGGCTCACCTCGTTCCGACCGGCTGGAGGGGGGGCCACGCTGCTCGTCGGCCTGAACGGCAAGGGCAAGCTGATCGCTCGAAACAACGTGACGAAGGTGACGTACGTGAGCACGATCGTCGTGGGCAACGGCGGGTGGCACGAGCTCGAGGTGCACGCGAAGACGGGAACGGCGGGGCGTTTCGACGTGACCTTCGACGACGCTCCTGTGGCGGCGCTCAGCCGCGCGAACAACCTGGGCGCCGGCACGTTCTCGCGGCTCACGATCGGAGATTCGGTGCAAGGCCGGTCCTTCAACGTGGCCTTCGACGACGTGTCGCTCGCCACCGACGCGACACCCGGCGACACCATCGACCCGAGCCAGCCCATGGGTCTCGTCGCGACGACCCTCGACACGTCGTCCGTCGACCTCGATTGGCAGGCCTCGAGCGACGACACCGCCGTGACCGGATACGGTGTCTACCGCTCGCTCGACGGTTCCACGTTCTCGCTCGTGGCTTCGACCGGTTCGACGGCATTCCTCGACGATGGTCTCGACCCGGGCACCACCTACTGGTGGAAGGTCGATGCTGTCGATGCCGCCGGAAACCGTTCGCTGCTGAGCGACGCCGCGACGGCAACGACATCGTCTGACGGCACGCCTGCGACGATCGGCCGGTGGAGCGCTCCGTTCGACATCGGCACGATCGGTGTGCACGCCTCGGTCCTGTTCACCGGCAAGGTGCTGCTGTTCTACAAGACGACCGATCCGGCCGATTCCTCGAAGCTCTGGGATCCGGCGACGGGAACCATCACCGACGTGCCGGTGCCGATCGCGTTCCAGCACAACCTGTTCTGCTCCGCTCACTCGCTGCGTCCCAACGGCGATGTGTTCGTGACCGGCGGCACGCTGTGGGGCGCCGGCAACCCGAACGGCACGACGCAGACCGCCCTCTTCGACCCGGTGACCGAGCGGTGGCGCCAAGGACCTGCGATGTCATCGGCGCGCTGGTATCCCACCGACGTCTCGCTGGCTGACGGCGACACCTTGGTCTTCGCGGGCCGGGTCTCGAGCGCCGTGACCGCCACCGAGGTCGAGCGATACGACGCAGGAACCAGCTCGTTCTCGACCTTGCCGGCCGCCGCGACGCTCTCGATGGGCACGTATCCACGCATGTTCGCGTTACCCGACGGGCGGGTCGTTCGCGTCGGTACCGAGCGCCGGACCATGTTCTTCGACCCTGATGCACCATCGTGGACGTCCGGTCCAGACATGCGGTTCGGCGCACGTCCCCGCGGAAGCGTCGTGTTGCTTCCAGGGCTCGACCAGGTGTTGGCGATCGGGGGCCTGACCGGCACCGGTGCCACCGCGACGACCGAGATCCTGGACCTCGGCCCCGGCGAGCCGGCGTGGAGGCTCTCCGACTCGATGCACGAGCCCAGGAAGAACCTCAACGTGGTTCTGCTTCCCGACGGATCAGTCCTCGCGGTCGGCGGCAACCGGGGGTCCGGTCTCTACGACCAGCCCGTGCTCGGCGCCGAGATGTTCGATCCCACCACCGAGACGTGGACCGAGATGGCCCCCCAGGTCGCGCCCCGCGCCTACCACTCCACGGCGCTCTTGCTCCCCGACGGGCGGATCCTGTCCGCAGGACATGACGACGGTCCGATGCAGGCCACCGCCGAGATCTACTCGCCCCCGTACCTGTTCCGGGGACCCCGTCCGGTGATCGATACCGCGCCCACGGCTGTCGGGTACGGCTCGTCGTTCACGGTCGGCACATCGCAGGCAGCCACGATCGCCGACGTAGCGCTGGTCAGGGCCAACTCCTCGACTCATGGCGTCAACTTCGATCAGCGCCACGTGCCGCTGACGTTCTCGGAGGAGACCGGCGGACTGACGGTCAGCGCGCCGGCATCCGGCGCCGTGGCGCCGCCTGGCTGGTACATGTTGTTCCTGATCGACGACGCGGGCGTGCCGTCGGTCGCGAAGTGGGTCAGGATCTCCTGATCGAGGCAGCGGCGGCGGCGCGTGCGCGGTCGCGGCGCCGTGTCGCTCCGATCACCGTCCAGCCGCACGCGGAGCCGATGACGGCACCGGCGATGACGTCGCCGGGATAGTGCACGCCCGTATGCACCCTCGAGTAGCCCACCACGAGGGCCAGTCCGCGCAACGGGAGCCACAGCAGCGGAAGGTGCTCGCCGGCGGCTGTGGCGAACGCGAACGCCGAAGCCGTGTGGCCCGACGGGAACGAGGTGGAAAGCGGCATGCGCACCCACCGCTCCTTCGCGAGTGCCTCGTCATCGCGTTCGGGACGCGCCCGGACGGCCACGCGTTTGAAGCCCTGGTTCACCGAAGCCGAAGCCATGCCGATCGCGATCAACCCGTCGCGTGCTGCGCGCCTGCCAGAACGTCCGCCGAGCGCGAACATCGCCGCCGCCATGGCCAGCCAGAGCATGGACCGGTCGGCCATGTGGCTGAGCCTCGGGACTCCTCGGTCGAGCACCGGGGTCGGTGTCTGTGCCACGGCGCGGTAGACCGAGAGGTCGACCGCACCCGCTTCGGCGGTCGCGGTCCGCAGGATCTCATGCCACCCCGCGCGGTCGATGTGTGGGTCGGCCATCTGGCCGCCATGGTACGGCGCCCGACGTTCGTGGACCGATAGCATCGGCCCGTGAGGTATCTGCTCATCGCCAATCCGAACGCCGGCTCGGATGCGAGCGACCTCCTGAGATCGGTGCGCGAGCGACTCTCCGACACACGAACCGTGCGCCTCGAGAAGGGCGTCGATCTCACCGAACACGTTGCCGCGGCGGTGGCGGAGGAACGCGTGGTGGTCGCGGTGGGCGGCGACGGCACCGTGCACGCGGTCGCCAACGCGCTCGTCGAGACCGCGGCGTCATGGGCGTGGTGCCGGCGGGCACGCTGAACCATTTCGCTCGGGACCTTGGCGTGAGCGACGTCGATGGGGCAGTGAGGGTGCTGAACGCCGGTCATATCCGCACGGTCGATGTGGGCGCGATGAGCGACCGCGTCTTCGTGAACAACCTCGGTATCGGGTTGTACCCCGAGATCGTGCGCGGGCGGGAGCGGCACGAGGGGCGATGGGGCAAGTGGCCTGCGCTCGTGACATCGGCGGTGCAGGTGTTCGTGACGTTCGACCCGGTCGAGGGGGTGATCGAAGCGGATGGCGATCGCCGCGCCCTCGAGGCAGCGGCCGTCTTCGTCGGCAACAACGTGTTCTCGACAGACCCCGGGCGCATCGGAGCGCGTGATCGACTCGACGAGGGTGTGCTCGATGTCCGCATCGTGCGGACCTCGGAGAGCATGCGCGCGCGGTCGAACCAGGCTTGGCATGCGATCACCCGACGGCCTCGTCGCGTGGTCCGGATCGAAGCCCGGAAGGTGCGCATCGAGCTGCACGATCGAGCTCGGCCGCTCGCACTCGACGGTGAGGAAGTGGGTGAGCGTGAGCGCGTCGAGGTCACCATCCGGCCCCGCGCGCTGCGGTTCGTCGCCCCTGCCGATCGGGACGCACCTTCGGAAACCGCTCTCTGAGCGCGCTGAGATCCGAGGTCGAGACGCCTCTCGGCGATCAGCTGGATGACCCGCCATCAGCTCCCTACGGCGTTCGGACGGCGCCGTGGTCGAAGGAACGAACCACGGCTCTCGACCAGGTGATATCGGGCCCGATCGCGTTGCTGCCGTCGCTCTCAGGGGTAACCCCCTCTCCACGAGACAGGGAGGTCATGATGAGAGACAAGAAGTTCGGAGCCATGCTCGCGGGAGCGATGGTGATCGCGCTCACCGGGGTGGGCACAGCATCGGGACAGGTCGGATCGTCCTCGGACCTGCACCTCACGAAGACGGCCGACGACCAGATCGGCGTGGTCGGCGAGGATGTCACCTACACGCTGACGGTGCACAACGACGGCCCCGACGCGGCCGACAACGTGGTCGTCTCCGATGTGTTGCCGGCCGAGCTCGATGCGCAGAGCATCTCGGCCAGCGGCCTCGGGACCTGCACGCTGATCCCGACCTTGTCGTGCTCGTTCCCGACGTTGGCATCAGGGGCGAGTGAGACCGTCACGCTCCTGGCCACCCCGCTCGAGGCAGCGCCCGTGCGTAACGACGCCGAGGTGTCGAGCGACTCCGCCGACGCGGATCTCTCGGACAACGTTGCGAGCTACACGGTGCGGGTCGCTCCGGCCGAGTGCACGCAGGTTGGTACCAGAGGAGACGACCGACTGGTCGGGACATCCGGCACGGACATGCTGTGTGGGATGGGCGGTGCAGACGTGTTGATCGGTCGAGGCGGCAAAGATCGACTGCTCGCCGGGCCGGGCAAGGACGTGCTGAAGGGCGGTGCGAAGAGCGATCGACTGGTGGCCGGTGGTGGCAACGACCGGCTGCTGGGCGCCGGCGGCAGCGATGTGCTCAAGGGTGGGGGCGGCGCCGACGTGCTGCGAGGTGGCCCTCAGCGCGATCGGTTGTTCGGTCAGGCGGGACGTGATCGATGCATCGATGCCGGCCGCGACAGGACCTCCAGCTGTTGACGATTCGACCCGCACGAGTGATGGATCGGCCGCCTGTCCGGGCGGTCGATGCATCTGGGTCATCGCGGGCTGGACGGTTCCTCGCCGCTCCGACGTCAGATCAGCAGGAGACGTTCTCGAGCGAGCAACCCACGAGCTTCCTCGCCACCGTGTTGCGCAGCACGTCGATGTTGCGGATCTTGTAGCCCTCGTGGCTTCCACCGAGATCGGGGAACCTGAGCCTCGCGCGTTCGTCGCTGACGACGACGATGTCGCCCCTGCCGTTGCGCACCACGACGTTCTCGCGCACGACCACCTTGGCCGAGGACGTGATCCAGACCCCGTACCAGGCGTTGCTGTAGACCTCGTTGCGGCGGATGATCGCGGGACCCGCGCTGATCTCGTAGCGGATGCCGTTGCGGGTGTTGTTCCATACCTCGTTGCGCGCGATCAGGTCGCCTGCCGAGTTGATGTCGAACCAGATTCCGTTGCCGACGTTTCCCCACACCTTGTTGCGTCGCACCGTGACCGAGCTGCCGGCGCGGTCGCCCGGGGCACCGGTGCGCACGAACTTCATGCCGCCGGCGGTGTGCCCCTCGATCGAAGGATCGCCGTTCGAGTACACCCTGTTCGACGCGATCAGGATGTGCGAGCCTCCCCGGTTGTCGAGTTGGCAGCCCACTCCGTTCTGGTGGTTGTGGTGCAGCGACGATCGCAGCAGCCGGGTGTAGGCGCCACATCGCACGCCCCGCGAGGTGAACCCCGAGATGTCGAGACCCGATATCGTCACGTGCCTCGCATCGCCCAGGAAGAAGCCGTCTTCAACGCCGCCACCGTTCACGATCGCCGCTGGCCCGCGGACGACCTGGCCATGTCGAGGCACCAGCGGGGAGTTGATGCGGAAGGTGCCACTCAGGCATATCACCGCGCCTTCCGGAGCCCTGCGGAACTCCGCGTTGAGGTCCGCGGGGGCTGCGACACGCTTGTCGCAGGAGCCGAGCCTCGCCGACGCGGTCCCCGGGATCACGAGCACCGTGGCGGCGCCGACGATCGCGGCTGCCAAGAGGATGACGCGCTTCAGCATGGGCCCTCCTTGGGGGGTTGGGAGCGGCTCGGCCTCACCTCGTACGCGGGGGAAACACGCACCGTAGGTCCTCGGGCCTAGCTCAGCGGATGCCTCACCCTGTCAGCCATCAGACGCCTCGTCAACTTCCATGGTGCTTCGATCGATGAACCCGCCTGGCTCGATGGCACCCCTTCAGCCGGAGTTCAGGAGTTCGGGTGCAAGATGCTGCTGACGATGTCTTCGAGCCCGCCTCTCGCGTCGTCGGTCCTGAGTGGCCGGACGTATCCGATCTCGAGTCTCCGTTCGCGCGCGGGCGGCGAGACATCGAGGAGGTGACCGGCATGGCCGATACCATCGACGGCGTGGTGGAAGCGAGCTTGAGGGCCCTCGAGTTCCGCGAGGCCGCCTGGGATGCCGATGAACGAGGTCGTCGGTGTCCCGATGTCTCGGATCTCTCGGATCCGGCCCTGCTCACGATCTTGCGGTACGACCGATCCGATCTTCCCCCCGCTGCAAGCGAGGCGGCCGAAACCGAAGCGAAACATCGGGGTCTGCTCGCCGGCTTCATCGATCGATGGTTGCCCTGGTGCGTGCTGGGTGCGCTCGTCGGGTCGGGATCGGCGATCGCGTTGGAGCTGCTCACGGGCTGACGTGCTGCGTGCACGACGTGCTTGCGCATCTAGGGTTCGGCCAGCGCTTCCCCCAAGGCCTCGATCGATCCTCGCGTGATGGGGTCGACGACGAGGATCACCTCGTCGGCCCCGGCCGCGCCCATCGCGTGGATCGCCTCGGCCACTCGCTTCGGCCCTCCGGTTACGGGTGGTGCCACAGGGTCGATCGGCCGCTCGCCGGTTGAAGGTTCGAGCGCGACCAACACGCAGGCGCTCCGTTCGATCTCGCGTGGATCTCGCCCCACCGACCGCGCGATCTCGTCGATCACGCCGGAGCGTGCGGCGAACCCCTCCGGCGTGTTGCCGTACCAGTCGAACCAGGTGTTCCAGACCTCGACGTAGGGGAGCGCGGCCGCCAGCACGCGTCGCCCGGTGCTGCCGATCATCAGCCGTGGCCTGCGGCGCGGCGTGGGGAGCAGGACAGCGTCGTCGACCTCGACATGCTCGCCGTGGAACGTGACCCTTTCGCCGGCGACGAGCCTGCGGACGACCTCGAACGATTCCTCGAACCTCGAGGCCCGGCGGTCGAACGGGAAGCCGAACGCGCGGAATTCGGTCTCGTTCCATCCGGCCCCGAGGGCGAGCACGAGGCGCCCGCCAGAGATCTCGTCGACGGTCGCGGCCTGTTTCGCGAGCATCGCCGGTGCGTGGAACCCGCAACACGCCACGAGCGGACCGAGATCGACCCGCTCGGTGACCGCAGCGATCGCCGCCAGGGTTGTCCACGCCTCCCACGGGCCTCGTTCGGGTCGGCCGTCGCCGCGGTAGAGCAGGTGGTCGCCCACCCAGACGGAGTCGAAGCCGGCGTGCTCTGCGGCACGTGCCATGGAAACGTATTCGGGCCAGCGCACCTCGCGTTCGACCTCGGGGAGCTGTACGCCCACGCGTACGGGCCGTGTCACGCCGCGACCACTCGCCGATTCACGTCGTGGCCTCGGATCGAGCGGGACCCGACGGGATCCGCGGCGTGATCGCGGCGAGCGCGAGTGCGGCGACGAGCGCGAGAGCGAACGCCCCGCCGATACCCGCTCGCAGCGGCGCGTTGAAGGCATGCGACATCGCGACCGCGGCTCCGCCGAGACCCGCACCGGTCGCGACGCCCAGCATGTCCATCAGCAGCACCGACGACAGCTCCGAGCTCTCCTCACCCTCGCCCGACGAGCGCATCGCCGCCAGGGGGATCGTGGCGAACGCGATGCCCATGCCGAGCCCCACGATCCCCCACCCGATGTAGGCGAACACGAGCGGCACCTGCACCCAGAGCGTGCTCGCGACCGCGGCTTGCCCCACGATCAGAAGGGTCACCCCGACCCCCACGAGCCACGAGAGCGTCCGTCGCTCGGCACGGTTGGACTGCCACCACGCTCCGATCGCCCACGTGATCGAGGCCACCGTGATCACGAGCCCCGCCGCCCCGAGCGACAGCCCCCGCACCTCGGTCAGCATCAAGGTGAGGAACGCGTCCATGGCGAGGAACGACACCGAGAGCAGGAAGGCCGCAGCCGCCGTGGCCGGCAGCCCCGGTGCCACACGGAACGTGCCGCGTGGGGCGATGTGCAACAGCGCCGGCACTCCGATCACGAGCCCGACGATGATCGCGACCGGAACCCACCACGCCGCCGTGGTGAGTGAGGCGAAGACGAAACCGGCGCCCACCATGAGCTGCACCGGCCAACGGATCGCGAGGCTCGGCCCTCGGGCATCCGAGCGGGGCACCAGGTCGAGCACGGGGGCGATCATCAGCCACGTCGCGAGCAGCACGGGCATCGGCGCCACGAACGCCCATCGCCACCCGATCGTGCTGGCGATCGCCGCGCCCACCGGCGGGCCTACCAGGCCCGGAAGGATCCACATCGTGGCGAGCAAGGCGAGCACGCGAGGGCGCAGATGGTCGGGGTAGGTCTTGGCCACCGTGCCGAGCGAGAGCGCGTAGAGACCGCCGCCTCCGATCCCTTGCAGGAACTGTCCGACGAGCAGGATCGGCATCGCCGGTGCCGTGGCCGATACGAGCAGACCCGCTGCGAAGAACGCCAGCACCGGGATGAGCACGGGCTTCGTGCCGTACCGGTCGACTGCACGTCCGACCACCGGGATCGAAGCGATCGTCGCGAGGCTCATGGCCGTGAACGCGAGCCCGTAGAGCTGCACCATTCCGAGGTCGCGTCGCACGTCGGGAAGGATCGTCGCCACGATCAGCGACTGCACCGCGACGAGGGCTTCGAGCACCAGCAAGCCCGCGGTGAGCCTCCCACGGCGGCCACGGAACACCTCGTTCCAGGGAGCCGAGGCCGGTGCCGTGGGGTCAGACGGGGCGCGCGTCGTGTCCTCGGTCGTCATGGTCCCCGAGTGTAAGGGGGCTCAGACGAGTAGCTCCGCTCCCTCGGCCGCGACGATGCACCGCTCGGGTTCGACGGCCCACGCCTCGACCATCGCCCCGCGCATCGCGTCGAGCTCGTCGTCGTCATGGCCGGGATGATGGTGGAACATCACGAGCCGGTCAGCTTGGGTGCGTCGCGCGAACGCGGCGACATGGGTGACGCTGGGGTGTCCCCAGCCGACGTGCGACGAGTATTCGTCATCGGTGTACTGGCAGTCGTGGATCAGCAGGTCGGCGCGGTGAGCGAGGGCGAACCCAGAGATCCAGCTCGTACCGACCGCGTCGAGATCGGTACCGAGCGCAGGCTCGTGGTCGGTGACGTAGGCGAGCGAGCGCCCCCCCGACTGCAATCGATAGCCGACGGTGGCGCCTGGGTGCAGGATCGGATGGGCGGTGATCTCGCACGATCCGATCGTCCACGCTTGCCGCGGAGCGTCGTGGAAGGTGACGCGTGCGGGCACTTCGGACAGATGCACGGGGAACAGAGGTGGGGAGAAGTAGGTCGCGATGCGTTCGTCGAGCGACGCCACCGGTGAGGGCGGTCCCCAGATGTGCAGCTCGGTCTCTGGTGACCAGATCGGACCGAACAAGCCGAGGCCCTCGAGGTGATCGACGTGCAGGTGCGTGAGCAACAGGTCGATGCGCGCCACCCCTTCGCGCAGCAACGCGTCGCCCAGCGGACGCGCTCCGGTGCCGGCGTCGAGCACGATCACCTCGCCGTCGTCGCCACGCACCTCGACGCACGACGTGTTGCCGCCATACCGGATCGTGTCGGGACCGGGCGCGGCGATCGAGCCCCGGCACCCCCAGACGCGTGCCTTCATGCGGAGATCGGTTCGTCCGGGATCTCCCAGAAGACGGCGATCGCGCCGAGGCATTCGTCCTTGTGAGCGAAGAGCGGGAAGGCGGTCACCTCGATGCGCCGTTGGGTGCCGTCGACACTCTTGATGCGCAGCATGCGGTGATCGGGGTGCCGCTCGATGATCGCCACTCCGAGCGGCAGATCGGTGAGCTCGACCGGGTTCCCGTCGTCGTCCGTGGGTGAGAACACCGTGCTCCATTCATTGGCGTCCATGCCGGAGCCCTCCATGAACCGCCGGCCGAGCACCCGTTCAGCGCCCTCGTTGAAGTAGATCACCGAGCCTTCGGCGTCGACCAGGAAGACCGGGGTGGCGAGGCGCGACGCGAAATCACGCGCGAGGATCAGCACGAGGTGGTGCTGGGTCGCCCCGTCGGCCATGGGTTGCAGCCTAGTCCGCGACCGCCTCGCGGGCGAGCCAGCCTGCGAGTGGCTCGAACGCGTTCCGCAGCAGGAACTGGTGACCACCCTCGTCGAGAACGTGGCGCTCCGCCCGGGGAAGCACGCGCGTCCAACCGGCGTGCGCCCGCATCGCGACCGTCCTGTCATCCCGGGCGTGCGCGAGCAGCACGGAGATCGACCCGTCGAGGGCAGCGATGGCGTCGAGCTCGCCCCGCAGGGCGGGGTCCGACCAGAGCGCCCACATCGTCCAGGCTCGAGCGCGAACCGACTGGCGTCCGAAGTCGGCCACCACCTCGGTCGGGTAGCCGGTGGCGAGCCCGATCGGCACGGCGAGCGCCGGCCAGATCGCGCGCGTGAACTTCGCGGCCACCCGACGGCTCGCCGAAGGACGCAGGTCGGCCCGTGTGCGGTAGTCCATCGCCGAGCCGTCGGGGAACGGCGGCGAGGCCATCGCGAGCGACGTCACCCGGTGCACGTTCCTCGACGTCCACAGAGCGGCGAGCACTGCTCCGAGCGAATGGCCGACCACGTCGAGGTGCTCGCCGGGGGCATGCGCCTCGATCACCGCATCGAGGTCACCGAGTAGGAGCGCACGGTCGATATCGGAGTCGGGCCGGGCCGAGGAGCCGAACCCCGCGAGGTCTGGCGCGACGATCGTCCGCCCGGTCCCGACACGTTCCACGAGTCCATGCCAGTACCGCCCCGAGCCTCCGAGGCCGTGGACCGCGAGCACGATCGGTCCGGAACCCGCGCGCCAGACCCGCATGCGTCCCCACGGCCGCTCGATCCAAGAGCCCTCGAAACCGACCATCGTCATCAGTAGCGAGGTGCGCTCGGAGGCGGGACAGCGTCGAGCTCGGCGAGATCTTCGTCGGAGAGCGAGAGTTCGGCAGCCCCGACGTTCTCCTCGACGTAGCGGATGCGCTTGGTGCCGGGGATGGGCAGCACGTGATCGCCCTGCACGAGCGTCCATGCCAGCGCAACCTGGGCGGGCTTGGCGTGGTGGCGCTCGGCCACCTCGCGCACGACGCGCACGATGCGCTGGTTGGCACCGATCGCCTCGCCGGTGAAGCGGGGGTTCGACGCGCGGAAGTCGCCGGCCTGGAACCGAGCCTCGGTGATCGTTCCCGTGAGGAAGCCCCGTCCGAGCGGTGAGAACGGAACGAAGATCGCATCGTGCTCGGCGCACCAGGGCACCACGTCGTCGAGGGGCCCGCGGGTCCACAGGCTGAATTCGGATTGCACCGCGGCCACCGGATGGATCGCGTGGGCGCGCTCGAGCTGGTCCACATCGACTTCCGACAGGCCGATGGCTCGCACGTATCCGGCATCGACGAGGGCGGCCATCGCGCCCCACGACTCCTCGAGGGGCACGCGCTCGTCGACCCGGTGCAGGTAGTACAGATCGATCCTGTCGGTGCGCAGGCGTCGAAGCGACCCGAGCACCTGCTCCGCGATGCGCTCGGGACGGGCATCGCGTGACAGGGGATAGCCTCCGCTCGGCCCGACGACGAGTCCGACCTTGGTCGCGATCGTCGCCTCGTGGCGCCTGCCCTCGAGCGCCCGGCCGACCAGATCTTCGTTGGTGAACGGCCCATACACGTCGGCGGTGTCGAGCATGGTGACGCCGAGGTCGAGCGCCCGCCCGATCACGGCATCGGGGCTGTCCTCGCTCGCATCGTCGAGGTAGCCGAAGCTCATCGGCATGCAGCCGAGGCCGATCCGCGAGCCGGGCCGTGCGAGGTCGATGTCGCTCATGGTGTCAGAGTCGGAACGCGTGACTGATCGCGCGTCAGAGTTGCATCGCGCCTCTTACGGTCAGGAACATGCCCATCGCCGCGATCGCGCCCGCCGATGCCAGCGGCAAGAGCCGCGCCGCTCGGTCGGTGAACCTACGCTCGGCGAAGTCACGGGCTCTGAGCGTGAAGATGCCGACGCCGATCAAGGCGCCGGCGAGTCCGAGGCTGAACGCGGCGATAAGCGCGAGTCCAAGCGCGGTCCGCCCGAGCGAGACCGAGGCGAGCAGCACCACCAGTGCGCTCGGCGACGGCAGGATGCCCCCCGAGAAGGCGAGTGCCATGAGTCCTCGGCGACTGAGTGGGGACCTCGGCGAGACGCCATGGCCTCCAGGTTCGTGATGATGGTCGCCGTCGCCATGCCCGTGTGAATGGCCATGCGTGCCTCCCCCCTCCTCGGCCGCCATCGAGTGGATCCGCGCGACGAGCAGCACCGAACCCAGCGCGAGCGCAACCAACCCAGACGCCAGCCCGAGTGCCGGGTAAACGCGCTCGGGCGCGAACACCCGCTCCGCCGAGACGACCAGTAGTCCGAGAGTGAGCACGGAGGCCGTATGCATCACCGAGATCGCGGCTCCTACACCGACGGCGTGACGTGCAGATCCGCCCGCCCCGACGAGAAAGGCGCCTATCAAGGTCTTGCCGTGGCCCGGGCCCAGCGCGTGCAAAGCCCCGACGCCGAGGGCGAGAAGCAGCATCGCCGCGACGAGCAGGGGAGTGATCCGGTCACGTCCGACTAGGGAGGCGAGGAGTCCGCCGTCGCGTCCCTCGATCGTGTTCACGTCGACCGCTTGGTCGGCCATGTCTGGCCGGGGGAGGGCAGCTAGCCTTGGACCGCCCGCTTGTCGCGGAGAAGTCCGCACGCCGAACGTCGGAAGGCAGTTCATCGTCTGGATAGACGGTGAGCCGGTCCGTCGCTGAGACCGCAGGCACGTCGGAGCTCGAAAGCGTCACGCCATCGCCGATGGCTGTGACCTCTCGCCACCCGATCACGTCAGGGAAATTGCCGTCGATGTAGGAGATCGGTGGCGTCGGCACCGATGGCGGTCAGCCCCTTCGAGCCGGCATTCCAGCCGCAACGTCGAGAGTCCCCCTGCCCCCTCGGGAAAGGCTAGGGAATGCACCCCTGACGAGATGAGCGGCACGCTCGCTCCATCGACCTGTACGTTCACGTCATCCGCGAGGGACGCGCATGTCGTATCGCGATAGGCGAGCGATTCATCCGATCCGACCTCGTCGTTGAAGTTCGCGTCGATCTCCCGACGTTCGCGGAACGCCGGGATCTCTGCCATGTCGACCACGTAGTCCACGACGATGGTCTTGGGCTGCACGATCAGTCCCCCGTACACATTCACCGTGAAGTTCCCGAGCGGATGCGCCAGGGCCGGAGCTGCGGGCGCGAGAAGGGCGATCGCGACGGTCGTGGCCCCGAGAGCGGCCCGGAGCGGGACCCGTCGCTTCACGTGACATCTCCGAGAGCGTGGAGCGTTTCCTGCGCCACCGACGCGAGCAGCGGATCGAAGCTGGGGTGCAGATCGAGCGCCGTCGCCAGCTCCGTGCGCGCGCGCTCGCTGTCTCCCAGGGCCGCCGAGATCATGCCGGCGTGGAACCAGAGGCGGGCGTCAGCTGTGCCGAGCGCCAACGCCTCGTCGCTCGCTGTGCGGGCTTCCTCGAACCGATCCAGGCGATAGAGCACCCAGCCGAGTGCGTCGTAACCGTAGACGTCTCGTCGGGTCTCAAGGCTGGTTTCGGCGATCGCGAGAGCCATTCGGAGGTTCATGTCGTGGTCTGCCCAGAAGAGCGCGAGCTGCCGGTCGTACAACTGCCGATTCACGGCCTGGAGGTCGGCGATCGCCTCGACCGTCGCATAGCGATCGGCGGCCGATCGGTGGTCGTCCGAAACGACGTAGAGGTCGCCCAGCGCCGCCAACGAACTGGGCTCGGGCACCATCGCGGTGGCTCGCTCGTACAGGCGGATCGCGTCGTCGATGCGAGCTTGGGCGGCGCGGACGCTCGCAAGCCCCGCGATCGCCACATGATAGTCGGGTGCGATCTGCACGGCGCGCCGATAGTGGTCGGCGGCTTGGTCGTAGCGCCCGGATTCGAGGGCGATCCTTCCGCGATACGCCGCGTACCACGAGCGTGAGGCGCCGAATGAACCCTCACCGGCCGCGGCGGCCTCTGCCTGGGCCGCGAGGGCAGCCGCTCGTACTGCATCACCATGCAAGAAAGCGAGTCGCGAGAGCCGAACGAGGGAGCTTGAGGCGTCGGGCTGAGCCTCTGCGAGCGTCCGATAGTCAGCAGCAGCTTCGTCGTAGCGACCGAGTTCAAGCGCCGCGTCACCGCGCACCGCGAGTGCGCCGAGGGTCTGATCGCGTTCGTAGATCTCGTCGGCGAGCGTGAGCGCTCCCGCGAAATCGTGGGTCGTGAAGAGCACGCCGGCCAACAGGGCGAGCGGCTCCGGATCCTCCGGGGAAAGGGTGACGGCCTCGCCGAGGGCCCGTTCAGCACGAGCGTACGAGTCCACATCGCCGGTCAGTCGTGCTCGCTCGAGCTCGAGCTGGCCGAGAAAGGTGAACCCGACGGCGCTGGGTTCCTCGTCGGTCTGGTCGCCGAAGACTCGGATCAGGCGATCGAGCTCGGCAAGCTGCGGACGCCCCGGCGCTTGCGAAAGCGTCGTCCCCCCGCTGCCTGGCAGCGCGCCCTGGGCCGACGCGGGAGCTTGAGTGAGCGAGCGACGTGGAACGTCGCGACCTACGTATGTGAGCGCGGCGACCGCGACCGAGATCGCGAGAAGGCCTCCCGCCACGTACTTCGTGCGTCCCATCCGTTCCCCTCCTCGTTGCGTTCTCCGTGCGGTCTCCGGCCGCTTCGCAGGAGCTCACCCTTACGGCTAGCCCGTGCGGATCGGCCGGTGCTCCGGGGACATCGTCCCCGGAGCTGACCGGTCGCTTGTGCGACTACGCGTGCGGCGTTCCGAGGTACGGGAACGAGTTCATGTAGTCGTCATGCGGGCCGATGCAATCGCCGGTGATCGCTCCGGTGCCGTTACGCCCTTCGAAGGGATAACCACCGGTCACGATGTTCAGCTCGGCATCGATCACGTCGTCCGCGAGTGCGCGGCCATTGAGCGGGCCGACAGCCACGGTGCGAGTGTCGTAGGTGATCACGTCGGGCAGGAGCACGTGCGCCAGCGCCTTTGTCTCGGCGTTGCTGTAAGCGCCCTCGGTGTCAAGGGCTGAGAACGTGGCGAGCACGCCTCGCACGTTGTCGCTCCAGCGACGGTAGTCCGATGCGGGATGACCGTTGTTGAACCGGTTCTTGTCGTTCCCGCTGTTGAACACCGTGTTGATCGCCGGACGACCCATGCGGTCGACTCGTTCGCCACCGTCGGTCGTGGTGACGGCCCAGACGCCGATGTGACGTCCCAGTGCACTGTCAGGCACCTGCAGCACGATCGCGTTGGAGTTCAGCTCGGCGAAGAAGTCAACCTTGTCGCCGTCACAGAACCGGCGGTCGCCCATGCCTAGCACCGAACCCTGGAATCCCGCGAGGTCGAAGAAGAACGGGTCGGAGCGAAGGCCGGCAAAGACCTTCCCGCCGCCGCGCACGTCGTTGACCGCTCCGGTCAGCCCGTGGGCCACCGGCTGCTGCTCGTCGCCAGCGCGCCAAACGACCTTGTACGCCTGTCGGCCGTTGTCGCGCGCCTTGTCGAACGTCACCGTGTACTGCGAGTCCGACCGGGCGTCGCCGTTGCGATCGACCTTTATCGTGTACCTAAGGTCGGTCGCATACTCGAGCGGTGCGATCGCTCCAGCGGCCGGATGCGTCGAAACCGCGATGGCCGTCTGGCCTTCGTTGTTGCCCTCGAAGACGTAGACATCATTGATGTCTCCGTCAGGGCGCATGTCCGGCGATGTCGTGCCCGGAGCATCGAGGTGGTCCGCCCCGAACCCGATCATCGGTGCCGCGCCGAGAGCGAGCACGAGCGCCGAGGCGGCGATCGAACTGCCGATCAGCTTCCGTCGTTTGGGATCCATCTTTCCCGGTTCCTTCCTGGTTCGTGCGACGCACCTTTGATGCGTCGCGAGAGAAAATCGCATCCGGCGGCCTTCCTTCAGGCCCCTCCCAAAGCCGATCCCGCTCGCCGGTAGTCCTCACTTCGCGGAGCCCTGGATGGCGGATCAACGATTGGCTGGTTGCAACGCCTTGCATGTGCATTTCCAGCCCGGCGGCCAGAGTCAACGAGCACGCCCTGTAACGTCGGGCCATGACCGAGGCAGTTGCGCCGCCAGTCGAAGAGCGGAGCCGTCGATCGGTCGGCATCGGGCTGCTGTCGTTCACGACGGTCGTGTGGGGCCTCGTGCCGCTGGTGTTGAAGCAGGTCGAGATGCCGACGCTGGCGTTCGCCAGCTACCGCCTGTGGATCGGCGTCGCGCTCTACGCGGCGATCTTCCTCGTGACCGGCCGTCGCCTCACATGGGCCACGTTGCGGGTGACCGCGCTCGGCGGGCTCTTCTTCTCCTTCGACATCGTCTTGACCTTCACCGCCTTCCGGCTCACGAGCGTCGCGAACGCGACGATCATCGGCGCGCTGGCCCCGGTCTTCATCACGATCGGTGCCGTCCGGTGGTTCGGCGAGCACCTCGATCGACGCGATGCGATCGTGATCGGCTCGTCGTTCGTCGGCGTCGCGCTCGTGGCGATCGGGTCGCAGGCTTCACCGACCTGGAGCCCCGCCGGCGATGCGGCCGCATCGCTCAGCGTGCTGACATGGACCGCCTACTGGCTGTTCTCGAAGCGCGCGAGGGATCGCGTGCCCGCCATGGAGTACATGGCGAGCGTCATGCTCGTCTCCGCCGTCGCGGTTACGGCGATGTCGCTCGTGACAGGCACCTCCCTTCGCCCGCCCGATGCCTCGGATTGGGGCTGGATCGTGCTGATCGCGTTCGTGCCCGGCTTGCTGGGGCATCTCTCGGTCGCGTGGTCGCACCGGTTCGTCGAAGCCTGGCTGGGCTCCCTCCTCTTGCAGTCGCAGCCGGTGATCGGATCCATCGCGGCCTGGGTGCTGCTCGACGAACGGCTGAGCGCCCTCACCGCGCTCGGAGGCATCGTCGTCGTGATCGCGACCGCCGCGATCGTGGTTCGCGCTGCCCGGCGCGACCCCGGTTACGCCGAGCCGGAAACGCTCCCGCCCGCCGGGTGAGCGCCGGTTGACGGCCGGCGTCGGGCCGGCTCATGCGGGGTCGCCGGGGTCCACGAACGCAGAAACGGGAAGCCCGGCCTCTCGCCAGGCTTCGAAGCCGCCGATGATGTCTGTCGCCCGGCCGAGCCCGATCGCCTGCAGTGATGCCGCTGCGAGGCTCGAGCTGTAGCCCTGACGGCACATCAGGATGATGCGGTGTCTCGGGGCCTTCGACTTCGCTGATGCACCACTGGCTCGTCGGATCGAGGCGCCATTCGAGCACCGTGCGGTCGATGCAGAGAGCTCCTGGCACGTCGCCTTGCACACGTCGCTGCTCGAACGTACGGGTATCGACGAGCAGCGCCCCGGCCGCCATCTCGGCGAACGCCTGTTCCGCGGTGAGCCGGTCGAGGCCCATGCGAGCGTGCTCGAGGTGCCTGGCGATCGCGCTCGCAGGAGAGGACCGAGCTTCGTGGGGAGCGATCTGCGGGTTCACGATCTAACCGTATCCTCGTCGTTGCCGCCGCGCCAGGTCAGCAGCTCGGTTGCTGCGTCGCAGCGGTCCTCCACCGCTGGAGCATCGGCGCGATCAGTGTGGCCATCGCGTCTTGATGGGCGGGGTCGGGGTGGACCCCGTCGAACAGGAACTCCTCCGGCACGCTTGCGTCCCAGTCGACGATCGCGACGTTCGGCCGCCGCCCCGCGAGCTTGCTGATCGCCTCGTTGATCTCATCTGCATCCACGAGGTCGGGAGGCCCTTCAACGTTCTGCCACAGCACGAGTGGCACACCACGGAACGCCGACACGATGCGTTTGGCATTGTCCGCGAAGGCTCCGACGCTCCTGTCATTGGTCCCGAGCTCCACCACGACCACCTGATCGTTCGCGCCTCGCGCCTCGGCGATGCTCGCGCCCGTTGCAGACCCTCGGCCGGGAACGGCGTCGATCTCGATCGACCATTCGGGCAACGCCGATAGCAATGCGGGCGCGCCACCCTCGAGCAGGGAGTCGCCGAGCATGAAGACCCGTGCTGGATCGGTTGTGAGCTGCGAGGCGGCCGGCAGTGCGAGCCAGCGCCATATCGACGAGCCACGAACCGTGTAGAGGCGGCGGTCGTCCCCGACAACGGTCACGAGTTGCGCCCCGTCGCCGACACCGATCACCTCTGCGCCCTCGGGCAGCCGTGGCACGACGACCGTGAACACTCCGCCGAGGAAGCGCCGCTCGTTCCCGCTTCCTGCATCGAACACGATGAGCGGGTCGGTGTCGTCGCACCGGTAGCCCACCACCCTGCTCCGGGCGATGCATGTTCCCTCCGGCCCCTGGAACACGGTGATCTTGGGGGAACCGCGACGGCATACGGGCGATCCCCTCGGCGTCGGGTCGTCGCATCCCGCCGATATGACCGCGAGCACCGCGACCACGGCAGATATCGATGCCCGCCTTCGGGGCGCAGACTCGGGGTGACGTCATCGTTCAGGCGAGGGTATGGGGCCCAGGTGCCACCCGCAACGACACCCCGCGACGTGGCATCGAGGACCGGCGCTCAGGCAAGGCACCCGCGTGGCCGATGGAAGGTGGACAGGTTCTGGCGAGCAGGACGTGAGCGAGGTAACTCGAGCGTGAGTGGTGGCCGCGCATTGAATGCGATCCGAAGGGGACGACGCACGTTCGTCACCCTCTTCCTGGTGTGCCTCGGGATCGCCATCGGCGCCTCGTTCCAGGGCGCCCGGGCGCTCGAGGAAGCCGAGCTCCAGGCGCAGATCACCGCGAAGGGTCTCGCGAACGCGGGCGTCGCGTCGGTCCTGGAGCCCGCCGACGTCTCCGGCACGATCGCCGGTGATGCCGCCCGCGATCTGCTCTCACGACTACAACGAGGTGTGCTGGTCGACGGAACCGCCTTCCGCGTGCGGGTGTGGTCGCCCGCGGGCGACCTGCTCTTCTCGACCGACGCCGGCGACGCCTCCGACGCCGTGAGCGCCGATCTCGACGCCGTGTACGCGGCGACACGCGGCATCGGGAGGATCGACTCGGTCCGGTCGAGCGATGCGCAAGTGTTCGCGACCTTCGTTCCGCTTCGACTCGGGCAGGAGCGCTCGCTCGGCGCGATCGAAGTCGATCAAGGGTATGAGCGCATCGCGAACGGTGCCGACTCACCGTGGGCCCGGCTGCGCATCGCCGGGGCGGCGGGGGCGGCGCTATCACTGCTGTGCGTGCTCATCGCTTCGCTGCCGGGCGCAGGGTCGCGCAGCCGCGGCTTCATCTCTCCGGGTCGCGAGCGCGCGCTCGCCGCTCAGCGCGCCAAGACCGACGAGGCCGTGGCCAGAGCGGAGGACCGCGCGAAGGCCGCCGAGGAGCGCATCGCCGAGATCGAACGCCAGGCCGACGAGGCGCGGGGGCGAGAGCGTGAAGCCGAGGTTCGAGCGGTCCACGCCGAAGCCGGTCTCGAGGTCGCCCACGAGGAGATGGAACGACTTCGCACGGCGGTTGCCGAGGTGTCGGACACGGAAGCGTCGGCGCGCGCAGAGCCGGACGCAGAGACAACGGCTCGCATCGCAGCACTCGAGCAGGAGCTGGCGAACAGTAACGCAGCCCGTTCGGAGGCCGAGGCGGCGGCTCGAGAGGCGAACGCCCGGGCCGGCGAGCTCGCGGACGGGCTGCGAGCCGCCGAGGCCGGCGCCGAACGAGATCGGGCGACCGGTGACGAGTTGGCGTCCGTTCGTGCCGAGCTCGCCGAGGCGCTCGCGCGGGCCGAGGGTTCCGATCAACGCCAGGCGGAATCCGACCGGCGGTTGGCGGAATCCGAGCAGCGGCTCGCGCGAGCAGAGGAACAGCTCGAGCAGGTGGGGGAGACGCTCACCGTCGATCGCTCGGCCATCGAGGAAGCCGAGCGCCGAGCCGAGGCCGCAGAGCGGGAGGCGACGGCCGTCCGTGAGCTGATGTCCGCGGAACGCGCCAAGGACGCCGACGTCGAGGCCCGCGTCGCCGAAGCGGAGTCTCGGCTCACCGAGGGTCTCGCTCGAGCGGCCGATTCCGACAAGCGTGCCGATGAAGCGCAGGCCCGAGCCGAGACCGCAGAGTCGCGAGCCGAGACCGCAGAATCGCGAGCCGAGACCGCCGAATCGCGAGCCGAGACCGCCGAGTCGCGGCTCGCCGACTCTGTGAGAGACGCCGCCGATGCTCGGCGACAGATCGCCACTCTCGAAACGTCACTGGACGGGGAGCGTGTTGCGAAAGGCGACCTCGAACGCACTCTCTCGGCGTCCGCAGACGAGCTCGAGTCCCAGCGATCTCGCGCCGACGATGCGGAAGCCCGACTGGAAAGCGCCCTGGGGGAGAAGGGCGGCGTGGAAGGGCTGGTCGCCCAACTCGAAGGCCAACTGCTCACGGCGAACGGATCCCTGGCCGAGCTGGAGAGGGCCCGTGATTCGGCTCGGACGGAAGCCGACCGCGAGCGTGCGCGCGCGGCCGCCCTCGAAGCCCGCACCGTCGAGGTCGAAGTTCGAGCAAACGAGGCGAACGCCAGAGCCACATCGCTCGCCACCGAACTCGCGGAGCAGCAGGCACTCACCCAGCGGGAGCGAAGTCGGCACCAAGAACTGACAACGGAGCTCGAGTCCGTGCGCACCGAATCCGCGCAGCTCGTCGAGACCGCCCGAGCAGAGGCCCGCGACCGCATCGAGACCGATCGTGCAGAAGTCAGGGCTCGACTGGCCGATCTCAAGGCATCGCTGGCCGAAGCTGAAGGTCGAGTCCGCGCCGCGGACGAGAAGGTCGCCGCTGCCACCAGACGCGCCGAGGGTGCCTCCGCTGAGGCGGGATCGGCTCGCGCCGATGCCGCGACCGCGCTCGTCCGCGCCGAAGAGGCCGAACGCGTGGCCGCCGCCGCCGATGAGGCACTCCGTCAAGCCGAGGTCCGGGTGCGCGAAGCCGAGACCGCGTCCGAAGCCGCTCGAGCCCAGGCCGACGCTGCAGCAGCCCGCGCCGACGAGGCTCAACACGTGGCAGCCCAGCGGTTCGAGGCGGCGGACAGCCTCGCCTCCGACGTGGAACGAAGGGCGCACGAGCTCGAAGTGAGACTGGCCGAGGCGACGGCGTCGGCGCAGGCCTTCAAGAACGAGGCCGCCGAGGCTTCACTTCGGGCCGAAGCTGCCGAGGAACGGGCTGAGACCGAGATCGCGGCTGCCAGAGCCGAGGCGACGAAGGCGACCGAGCGTGCTCGAGCGGAGGCGGTCGACGCCGTGCGGCGCGCCACGGGATCGATCCCGGTCCAAGAACATGGAGACGCTTCCTCGAGCCCCGATACGCACGTGCTCTTGAACGAGATCGCGCGGCTCGAAGCCGAGCTCGAGAGCATGTCCGGCCGGCTTCGTCGCGCCTCCGCTCAGAGCGAGTCCTCATCTGACCCCTCGAACGCGATGGATGATGATGATGAGCCGGGTGTACCGGAGGGCGAGGCCTCGAAGGCGGCACAGAGCCTTCGCACACGGCTCGCGCTGACCGCATCACGTAAGAAGGGCGACAAGACCGTCGGCTTCGGCCGGTGATTCGGTCGCTCAGTCGCCGGAGGTGGACTCCGCGCCGATGCCGTCGAGGGCGGCTCGGAGTCGCCGAACCGGACCACGCAGACCGTTGATCTCGGCGAGCTCGTCCGCGACCTCGTCGTCGCGGGCCCCGGCCCACACCTCGAGCGGCGCATCGGTCTTGATCGGTACCAGTTGTCGCATCGAGGCGAGATAGTCGGCGGCGTCGAGCAGCCGGGAGCGCAGAGCCGGCGAACCTTTCAGTGGTCCGGGCGATGGTCGCCCGGTTGCGGCGTCGGCGAGCATCTCGTCGATGCCGTCGTAGGACTGCACGAGTGCGCGGGCGGTCTTCTCGCCCACTCCTCGAACACCCGGCAGGCCGTCGGAAGGATCGCCGCGCAGGATCGCGAACTCGGCGTAGCGACTTGCGGGCACGCCGTAATGTTCGAGCACCGTCGCCTCATCGAACTCGCGCAGCTCGCTCACTCCACGGAGGGTGTACAGCAGTCGGATCTCGGGGTCGTGCACGAGTTGCAGAAGATCGCGGTCACCGCTCACGATCTCGAATCGATCGGTCGGCTCTCCGCGCGCGCAGATCGCACCGATCGCGTCTTCGGCTTCCCAGTCGGGGGAGTGAGCCTGGGTTGCGCCGGTGGCTTCGAGCATGCCGCGCAGGAGCACGAACTGCGGTGTGAGGTCGTCGGGTTCGGGCGGGCGATCGGCCTTGTACCCGGCGTAGAGCGATGTACGCGCCATCGGGCGCCAATCGTGGTCGTACACGTGCACGACCGAGTCCGGGCGGCGGGTCGCGACGAGCCGCGTAACCATGCCCAGATACCCGTGCACAGCGCCCATCGATCGCCCGTCGGGGGCACGGACCGTGTCCTTCATCGCGAAGTACGCCCGATACGCGAGGCTCGACACGTCCAGAAGGAGTTTGTGAGTCACGAGATCGACGCCATTCGCGCGAGGCTCATCTCTCCGAGGATACGGTAGATGCGTTGCCGGCCTGGAACTACGCTGACGCCGATGGAGGTCGGTGAGGCGCGCATGGCACTCGTCGGCGCTTGGCGATGCTGTCCTCTGCGGACCGCAGCGCGGTCGAGGAACCATGGGTGTTCACGCTGAGCTCCTGGACGAGGAACCCGAGCGCGACTCCAGGTGGAAGGTACGCCCTGATGCTCGGCGACGGTCTGACCGCGCGCAGGGTTCTCGAGCGGAGCGGCTGATCACCCTTCACAGGGCGAGCCGTCGATCGCAAAGGTGCGACACCTCGACACGTTCAGGAGAAGCCTCTTCACGCCTCGTCCGGGGAGAGGTGGTGGAGCTGGATCCATGAAGGCGCGAGTGTAGGTTCCATCGCCCGGTGCGATCGGTCGTCGTTCAGACATCGAGGCCTGGCAGCCCGTTGCTCCCGAGGATCTGCGATATCTCACCGCCGTGGTGGAGGTCGTGCTCCATCACGTGCCACACGACCCAGCCTCGGTGATGCGTTCTATCCGATCGCTCGACCGAGACGTTCAGCTCCTCGGCGTTCCAGCGTCGAAGGCAGTCGTCCACGGTGGTCCACGTTCGCCTGAGCCCGTCCACGAGTTCCTGGACGCCCCTGGGATGGTCCTCGTCGTCTTCCCATCCGGCATCTTCCAACGGGAGACCTGGAACGGTCGTGCTCTCGACGCGGAAGAGGTTCCTGGTCAATGGGTCGCCTTCGCCAAGCACGTCGTGGAACCAATACGCGCGCGAGCCGGCGACGTGCCCGGCCAACTGCCAGATCGCCCATTGATGGGGAGCGGTCCGAAGGTCGAGCTGTTCAGGGGTGAGTCCCCGGAGTGCATCGATGACCAGTGCTTGGTGCTTGGCCCATCCCTCGTGGAAGGGTCGCAAGGCGGTGATGGACATGCGACGAGTGTAAGTATCGGCGTCGCGCGGGCAGATGGCGCTCAGCTGAGCGCAGCCTGGGTCATGGTCAGAAGCGCGGCCGGTGTCGCTTCGGTCGAGACCAGCATCCGTTCCGGGTCCCGGACCGCGGCGAGGATCCTGTTCTCCACGTGGTTCGCGTGCCTTGCACGTGTGCGACGTCTCCACACGTCGAGGAGCAGGTGGTCATGGCGGGCGCTGGTTCAGTCCTCGCCCGGCCACGGCAGCCTGAGCGCATCCAGCAGGTCAAGATCGCCAGGTGATTGCCCGCAGACCGTGAAGTACCGGGCGAGCTCGCTTCGGTGCTGGGTTCCGTGGTTCACGACGTGGGTGAGGATGAGCCAACGAGGGACCGCGTCGTCTGGCTCCTCACTCAGCACCAGGCGTTCGTCGAGCGTGGTTTGGTCGAGCGATGTGACGTAGTCCCGCAGGCGCCCGTCCTCCTCGAGGGAGAATGCATGGAGCTGCTGGATCTCGTCCAGGGTGAATCCGTGATCCCAGACGTAGGTCTCTCCGATGTCGTTCCCGACGCAGAACTGCCTCCAGCTCCAGTCGACGTCCACGAGATGTCTGATCGTCTCGAAGGCGCTTCCGCGGTCGAGCGTCGCAGGTCGATGGAGCGCCTCGACCGTCAGACTCGCCGCCGTTGCCAGGATCCGGTCGTTCGCCCATGCGTGGTAGCGGGCAAGTGCCAGCAGGCTGTCGGCATCCATCCGTGCATGCTAGCGACGTCGAGCCAGGGTGGAACGCCGATCCATGAGCGAGGAAGCCTGCACGAGCGGCGTCCGCTGTCATCAGATGCGGTCGATCGCTCGCACGTCCGATCTCGGACCGAACGTCGGCGCCCTGATGCCTCCGGCCTCGAGCAGACGCTGCACCCTGCCCCGGTGACCCGCGTACGGTGCGAGCAGCTCGAGCATGCGGGCATCGCTGCCTCGAGGCTCACGCGCGAGCGCCCACGCCACCACGTTCGGCAGGTGGAAGTCACCGACAGACACGGCATCGGCGTCGCCGAGGGCGAGCCGTGCCACCTCCGCGGCGGTCCACGGCCCGATGCCGGGGAATGTCTGCAGGCGCTCACGTGCTTCTGCCGCCGGAAGCTCCGCGAGCGCGTCGATCTCCCTGGCACGTGCGCACAAGCGGATGAGCCGCTCGGCTCTGCGTCGTTCGAGGCCGAACGGATGCATGCTGAACGACGGCATCGTCGCGACCGCGGCTGGGTCGGGCGGCGCGACGAGATCCAGCGGGCCGGGGGCCGGCTCGCCGACGGCCAACGCCAGTCGCCGGTAGGCGCGCCGAGCCTCGAGCCCCGTCACCTTCTGCTCGAGCACGGCGGGGATCAGCGCCTCGGTGGGCCGCCCGGTTCGGGTGAGCCGCACTCCCCGCAACCGCCGATGAAGCTTGTCCACGACGCGATGGTGCGGCCGGAAGCTTCGATCGTCATCGAGCAGGCCTGCCCATCCCCGCGCGGCCTCCAGCGATTCACCGGCGCCGGGTCCCCAAGCCTCGGCGACCAGCCGGTCCGGGTCGAGCACGAGGTGCAGGGTGGCGAGGCCGTCGTGGGTGCGGGTCGCTCGCCAGACCTCCCGGTCGCCGATCAGCATGGTGGGGTCGCCGGTGCCACGCATCAGCGGCAGCATCGTGCGACGAAGGTCGAGCGGTCCGGTGATCGGGAACGTGCGCGCAAGCATCGTCGACATCTCGCGAGCCTATGCGTGGCCGTTCGCAACGGGGGCGCCGACGGCCGTCGCGATCGCACGCACGTCGTCGGGTCCTGTGCCACAGCACCCGCCAACGATCGTCGCGCCTGCTTCGACCAGCCCGACGGCGACCGCAGCCATATCGACGCCGGCGCCGCCCGTCCAGGCCTTCGCCGTCGCGTCCCAGTCGGCGCCACGATTCGGGTAGGCGATCACCGGGTGCGTGGCCTTCGACGCGATTCGGGCGACCCCTTCGAGAGTCGAGTGCGGCGGCGAGCAATTCACACCGACCGCCACGGCCGACGCCGAGGCGGTCACGGCCTCGATCGCATCGTCGAGCGACCCGCCGTCTGCGAGATGCGCCCCGTCGCGCAGGGTGAACGTGCACCACGCGGGCCGGGGGTCGCCGAGCTGGCCGAGCGCCTCGACGACGGCCTCGGCCTCGAGCGCCGAGGGGATAGTCTCGATCGCGAGCATGTCGGGCGCGGCCTCCACGAGGGGCTCGAGCCGCGCGAGGTGGAAGTCCTTCAGCCTCCGTCGTGAGACGCCGTAGTCGCCCCGGTACTCCGATCCGTCGGCGAGCACCGCGCCGTAAGGGCCGACCGACGCGGCCACGAGCGGCCGCGGCCGCGCTCGCGCGGTCCCTTCGGCGCTTGCCAGCCACTCGTCACGGGCGTCGCGTGCGAGCTCCACGCTACGCCGCAGCAGCGTGGCGGTTCCCTCGTGGTCGATGCCGCGAGCGGCGAACCCTTGCTCGCTCGCCTGGTAGCTGGCGGTGATCGCCACGTCGGCCCCAGCCTCGAAGTAGGCACGGTGCACATCGACGATCGCCCTGGGCGACTCGAGCAGCACCCTTGCGGACCAGAGCGCGTCGCCCAGATCAGCGCCGCGGTGCTCCAGCTCGGAGGCGAGCCCGCCGTCGAGCACGCAGACGCCGGCATCGAGGAACGGCGACAGCGGTCCGGTATCGCGCACGTGGTCAAGGCTATCGGCCGGCGACCGGACGGGCGGGTCCGCGAGCCATTCCTCGGTGGGCCCGGCAGGATTCGAACCTGCGACACGAGGGTTAAAAGCCCCCTGCTCTAACCGGGCTGAGCTACGGGCCCCGTCGGCATCCTACGGGTCACTCGCGGCGACATCAGTCACGGATCGCTCGCACGAAGGCATGTCTCTGCAGGCCGTTCCGGCCATCTGCTTTTCAGGCCTCTGCTCGAAGGAGGAGCCATGAACAGGAAGTCGTGGACGATCGCGATGGTGGTCGTCGCCCTGGTGGTATTGGCGATCGGCGCGCGCGCGATGGCGCAGGACTCCGGTGGCGACGGGGGGCGCCGGACGATCACCGTCACCTCGACCGCAACGGTTGGCAGCCAACCCGACCAAGCGACGCTGCAACTCGGCATCGAGACCGAGGCTGACGAAAGCGCCGACGCGCTCGGTCAGAACGGAAAGGTCACCGACGACGTGCTCGCAGCACTCGAGCGAGCCGGCATCGCGCCGGAAGACGTGCAGACCGAGCGGCTCGACGTGTACCGGCGCACGATCGACCGCAAGACGCCTCAGGAGCGCTCGGTCTTCGTCGCAGACTCCACCCTCGCGGTCACCGTCCGTGATCTCGATGCGGTCGGTTCTGTGATCCAGGCGGCCGTCGGCGCCGGCGCCACGAGCGTTCGCAACGTCCGCTTCGAGGTGTCGGATCCCGCGAGGGCTCGTACGCAGGCGCTCGAGCAAGCGGTCGAGGGCGCTCGCGTCAAGGCCGATGCCATGGCCGGCGCGGCGGGCGCGATGGTGACGGGCGTCGAGCGCATCGTGGAGGACGGCGCCGTCCGCCCTGTGTACGAAGAGTCGTACCGAGCCGCCGCGTTCAGCGTGGCGGCTGCCGACCTCTCGGTCGTCCCGCCCGAAGAGCTCGATACGAGCGTGACGATCACGGTCACCTGGACGATCGGGTGACGCCGACGAGCTAGGTGTTCAGCCGGGATATCGGTTCGTGATCGGCATGCGGCGGTCGCGTCCGAACGCCTTCGGCGTGATCTTCACCCCGGGGGCGGCCTGGCGCCGCTTGTACTCGTTGCGATCGATCATGCGCACGATGCGTTCCACAAGCGGGGGGTCGAACCCTTCCGCGATCATGTCGTCGACACCGAGGTCGTGTTCGACGTAGGCCTCGATCACCGGGTCGAGCTGGTCGTAGGGGGGAAGTGAGTCCGTGTCCTTCTGGCCCGGTCGCAGCTCGGCGCTCGGTGGCTTCTCGATCGTGCGCTCGGGGATCGGCGGAGTGCCGCCCCGCGCGGTCTCCGTGGCGTTCCGCCATCGCGCCAGGTCGTAGACGAGGGTCTTCGGCACGTCCTTGATCGGCGCAAAGCCTCCGGCCATGTCGCCGTACAAGGTGGAGTAGCCGACCGCGTACTCGCTCTTGTTGCCCGTCGCGAGCACGATCGGGCCGAGCTTGTTCGACAGCGCCATCAACAGGTTGCCGCGGGTACGCGCCTGCAGGTTCTCCTCGGTGACGTCTTCCGGATGCTCCGCGAGGAGCTCGGCCAATGAGCGGCGGTAGGCGTCGAGCACGCCGGTGATCTCGACCGTGTCGATGCCCATGCCGATGCGCCGCGCACAGTCGTGGGCGTCCTCGAGGCTCGCGGCGGAGGTGTACGGCGACGGCATCGCGAGGCCACGAACGTGCTGAGCACCGAGGGCGTCGGCAGCGAGTGCCGCCGTCACCGCGGAATCGATGCCGCCCGATAGTCCCAACACAGCATCGTGGAATCCGTTCTTGCGGACGTAGTCGCCGAGGCCGAGCACGAGCGCGAGCCAGACTTCCTCGGGCTCATCGGCCGGCCAGGCCGGGCGCGGGTCGGCGAACGACGTGTCGCCGTGGAGGTCGACGATCATCAGATCCTCGTCGAACATCGCGGCACGTTGGCGCACCGTGCCGTCGGGCGCCACCACCATCGACCCGCCGTCGAAGACCAGCTCGTCCTGGCCGCCGACCGCGTTCACGTAGACGATCCAGGCGCCGGTCTGCCGGGCTCTCGCGGCGAGGATCTGGGCGCGCTCGGCGGTCTTGCCGCGGTGATACGGCGAGCCGTTGATGTTCACGATCAGCGGAACCCCGGCGTAGCCGGCGAAGGGCTGACCTCCGTGCCAGGCATCCTCACAGACCGACAAACCGACGGTCATGCCCCCGATCTCGACGGAGGTGCCCGTCGTGCCGGGCACGAAGTAGCGTTGCTCATCGAAGACGCCGAAGTTCGGAAGCTGCACCTTGTGGTAGCGCGACTCGACGGTGCCGTTGCGTAGCACGGCTGCAGCGTTGTGCACCCCGGCGTCGCTGCGATCGATGAACCCCGCGATCACCGGACAGGCGGTAGCCGTCTTGCGAGCCAGGGCCTTCAATGCTTCGAGGTTCTCTCGGACGAACTCACTGCGCAGCACCAGATCCTCGGGCGGGTAGCCGGTGATCGCGAGTTCGGGGAACGCCACGACGTCGGCGCCCGACTGTGTTGCGCGATCTGCTGCCTCGGCCATGCGCGCGACGTTGCCGGAGAGGTCGCCGACCGTGAGGTTCACTTGCCCGAGGGCGAGGCGCGGCATGCTCGCAGCCTACCTGTGGGTTCGATCGGCGCGACTCGGCAGGGACCTGCGGAGTTCCACCTGCGACAGAAGACGGAGGTCCCTGCCGAGTCGCCGCGCTCGACTACCTGCGCCTGTTCCGGCCACGGGGAAGGGTTCGTCTCGACCGTCGCGCAGATCTACTCCGTGCCGCCGATGTCGACGTTGTACGCCTCCCAGACGAGGTCGGCGCCCTTCTGTCGGTGGCGGATCACTGTTCCGATGAACCGCTGCAGATCGTCGCGAGCGTCATCGAGTGGCCACTCCGGCCCGCCGATCGTCGCCTTCTCGAGCCGCTCCGTCATCTGTCCGATCTTCTCGGTGATGTCGGGGTGCTCGTCCTTCAAGCGGCGCACGGTGCCGTCGAGCCGCGGTGCCCTGGTGATGATCTCCTCGTAGAGCCCACCGGGCTTCTCGGTCACCATCACGTGCTGGTCGAAGGCGTCGCGGATGCCGACCACTTCCTTGGTCACGAGGGCGGTCCATTCGGGGATGCGTCCCGTCGCCGGCGAGGAGATCGCGATCTCGAGGTGCACGAGCGCATCATGCAGGGTGGCTCGGCGTTTGCGCGCTTCCGAGAGGGCAGGGGTCAGCTCGTCGCGTTCATCTGGAGACATGCGGCCACGCTAGCTTACCGGTGCGTCCCAGGGCAAATCGACGCGACGGCGGAGAGCATGGGCCTCGGTTGAACCTTTCCTCCTGCACGGACCGTATCCCCGAGCGAGATCTCGACGCAGGAGGCGGGGATGACCGTTCGACGCATCATCGCAACGATCGCCGTCACCGCGGCGATGCTCGTTGCGGCAGCCACACCCTCGACCGCGGTCACGATCCGAGGAAGCGGCACTTCGTGGCGACCTGCTCGGGTCGACATCGTCCGTGGCGATCGCGTTCGATGGCGGGCCGTCTCCGGGACCCACACGGTGCGTGCCTACGGGGGCAACTGGACCTACTCGAGGATCCTGAGCGAAGGTGAGTCGGTCTCCAGACGGTTCCGGCAACGCGGGACCTACCGCTTCTTCTGCTCGATCCATGGCAACGTCGCCGGTGGCACCTGCACGGGCATGTGCGGCCGCGTCCTAGTCTGACGTGGACTAGTGGACGGCCGACAGGATCGGCCTACAGGATGGGAAGATAGCGCTCGAGCTCGAACGGGCTCACGTAGGCCTTGAACGCATCCCATTCCTCGCGCTTGTTCCTGATCAGGAACTGGTGCACGTGCTCGCCGAGCGAGTCGTGCAGCACCTCGGAATGCTCGGCGAGGTGGATCGCCTCGATCAGATCCTCGGGAAGCGAGACGATGCCGGCGGTCTCGCGCTCGTCATCGCTCATCTCGTAGATGTTGTTGCTCGCCTCGGGCGCGAGCTCGTACTCGCCCTCGATGCCGGCGAGCCCTGCTGCCAGCATCGCCGTGAACGCGAGGTACGGGTTGCATGCGGGGTCGGGGGACCGGTACTCGATGCGCGTGGCCTCTTCCTTGCCGGGCTTGTACTGGGGAACGCGCACGAGCGCCGAGCGGTTGCGCCTCGCCCAACAGACATAGACCGGTGCCTCGTATCCCGGCACGAGCCGCTTGTACGAGTTCACCCATTGGTTCGTGAGCAGCGTGATCTCGGGGCCGTGGCGCAACAGGCCGGCGATGTACCGCTTGGCTGTCTTCGACAGGTGGTACTCGTCGGCGCCGTCGAAGAACGCGTTGCGGTCGCCCTCGAACAGCGACTGGTGCGTGTGCATGCCCGAGCCGTTGACGCCGGCCACCGGCTTCGGCATGAAGGTGGCGTAGATGCCGAACTCTTGGGCGACTTCCTTCACGGTGAGCCGGTAGGCCATGACGTTGTCGGCCATCGTGAGCGCGTCCGCGTAACGCAGGTCGATCTCGTGCTGGCTCGGCGCGACCTCGTGGTGCACGTACTCGACCGGGATGCCCATCGCCTCGAGGTACTGCACGGTTCGCTTGCGGTAGTCGGTTGCCACATCGAGCGGTGTCTCGTCGAAGTACCCGCCGTGGTCGAGGAACGACGGATCGTCGACCGAGCGGAAGTAGAAGTACTCGAGCTCGGGGCCGACGTAGAACGTGAAACCCTGATCGCCCGCCCGCTGGAGCTGGCGCTTCAGCACCCCTCGAGGGTCGCCGTCGAACGGCACGCCGTCGGGCGTCCAGATGTCGCAGAACATGCGCGCGACGGGGTCTTCGAGCTTCCAGGGGATGATCTGGAACGTCGCCGGGTCCGGGATCGCGATCATGTCGGACTCCTGGATGCGGCTGAAGCCTTCGATCGAGGAGCCGTCGAATCCCATGCCCTCTGAGAGCGCGCCCTCCAGCTCCTGCGAGGTGATCGTGAACGACTTGAGGAAGCCGAGCACGTCGGTGAACCAGAGCCTGATGAATCTGATGCCTCGTTCCTCGATGGTGCGCAGCACGTACTCGGCTTCGTCGGTGAGGGCCATGCACCAAGGGTAGGGGCGAGTTCGCGGCGCGCGGTTACGCGGCCGTAAACTCGCGCCCCATGGTGCAGCGCCGACGCATCTCGTCAGGATCGCCGTTCGAGCCGGTGGTCGGATTCTCACGGGCGTTCGTCGCCGGTCCTCACGTGCATGTCGCGGGAACCGCGCCCGTGGCCGCCGATGGCGGCGAGGTCGCGCCCGGCGCGTACGAGCAGGCCCGCCGGTGCTTCGAGATCATCGTGGCCGCTCTCGCGGAGGCCGGCGCCACGGCCGAAGACGTCGTTCGAACGCGGATCTTCCTGGTGGATGGCGCCGACTGGCATGAGGTGGGGCGGGCACACGGAGAGGTCTTCGGCGAGGTGCGTCCGGCGAGCACCATGGTCATCGTCGCCGGCCTGCTCGACCCCGCATGGAAGGTCGAGATCGAAGCAGATGCGCTCCTCGACGAGTGAAGGCTAGGGCGGAGTCATCTCCGCTCTGAGGGCGAGCGCGGCGATCTCGACCTTGTCGGCGTCGACACCGTGTTCGATGCCGAGCCGATCGAGCATCGCGCAGAGCGACTCGGTCGCGAGGTTGCCCGGAGCTCCAGGGGCGAACGGGCACCCGCCCGTGCCGCCCGCCGAGGAGTCGTAGATCGACACACCTCGCTCGAGCCCGGCCTGCACGTTATCGAGCGCCCGCCCGCGGGTGTCGTGAAGATGCAGGGCGAGCCGTTCGACCGGCATGTGCTCGAGCACCGCGTCGCAGACACGGCGCACATCGTCGGGCTCGGCGACCCCGATCGTGTCGCCGACCGAGATCTCGTCGCAGCCCATCTCGAGCAGCGCCGAGCAGACCTGCACGACCCGTGCCGGCTCGACCTCGCCCGAGTACGGACAGCCGAAGGCCGTCGAGACGTATCCGCGCCGCCACCAGCCCAGCTCGATCGCGCGGTCGAGCACGGATTCGAACGCGGCGAGCGACTCCGCGATCGTCATGCCGATGTTCCGCTCGGTGAACTCATCGCTCGCCGCCGTGAACACGGCGACGGCATCGGCGCCCGCCCGCTCGGCACGCTCCAGCCCACGCATGTTCGGCACGAGCACCGGGTAGCGGACGTCGGCTCGCCGATGCACGCGCGGCAAGACCTCGTCGGCGTCGGCGAGCTGGGGCACAGCCTTCGGGCTCACGAACGACGTCACTTCGACGACCGGAAGTCCCGCATCGGCGAGCGCCTCGATGAACGCGACCTTCGCTCCGGCCGGCACCTGCGCGGGTTCGTTCTGCAGGCCGTCGCGTGGCCCGACTTCCACGATCCGCACCCGGCTCGGTCGCGCGAGCGGCTGTGCCTTCGGCAGCTCGCTCGTCTCCTCGATCGGCGGCTCGAGCACCTGGACGCTCGGCTGCTCTCGGATCTGCGTCATCGTCACGGTTCCTGCACCTCGATCAAGACCTCGCCCCGTGCCACGACGTCGCCGGCCGCGACGTTCACCGCGCTCACGGCACCCGCGGCCGGCGCCACCATTTGCACCTGGATCTTCATCGCTTCGAGCAGCGCGACCACCTGTCCGGCAGCAACCGTATCGCCCACCGCGACCTCCACGCGGAGCACGCTCGCCGGCATCGGGGCGACGAGCGATCCGCCAGGCGGAGCCAGATCGATCGCCTCGCGCTCTTCGTCTCCGATCTCGTACGACCAACCGCGGAACTGCGCATGCGTGCCGGCGACCGTGACGCCACGTGGGGGTGCGCCTCCTGCATCGCCGAACGCCATCCACGGGTTGTCGGTGGTTGTCCCTGCGACCACGCCCTCGGGCAATGCCGGCACCTGCGGGGTCCACGACGCCTCGACCCACTCGGTGTCGGCCGTGCCGTCTCGCACTTCGGGTCGATCGAGCAGGTCGACCAAGAAGCCGAGGTTCGTCGCGAGACCGACGATCCGGACCTCTTCGAGCACTGCGCGGAGCCGCACGATCGCCGCCCGGCGGTCTTCCGCCCATGCGATCACCTTGGCGAGCAGCGGGTCGTAGCCCATGCCCACGACGTCGCCCTCACGCAGGGCTGTGTCGATGCGGACGCCCGGCCAGCGGGGGAGATCGAGCAGATCGACGCGTCCGCCGCTGGGCAGGAACGCGTTCGCGGGGTCCTCGGCGTAGATGCGGGCCTCGATCGCATGGCCACGGAGCGCCACATCGGACTGGCCGAACGGCAGCGCCGCGCCGGCAGCGATCGCGAGCTGGGCGCGCACGATGTCGAGGCCGGTGATCACCTCGGTCACCGGATGCTCCACCTGCAGCCGAGCGTTCATCTCCAGGAACCACCACTCGCCGTCGTCGGCGAGCAAGAACTCGGCGGTGCCGGCGCCCCGATAGCCCGAACGTTCGGCGATCGCGATCGCGGCCTTGCCGAGCGACTCGCGCATGGCGTCGTCGACCGCCGGCGAAGGTGACTCCTCGACGATCTTCTGGTGCCGGCGCTGCAGCGAACAGTCGCGCTCGCCGAGGTGCACGGCGTTCCCGTGGTCGTCGATCAGCAACTGAACCTCGACGTGGTGCACGCGGTCGAGCTGCCGCTCGAGGAAGACGCGCTCGTCACCGAAGCTCGCGGCGGCTTCCTCGCGGGCCGCCGCGATCGCGCCCGCCAGTCTCGGACCGGTCGTCGACCACACGCATGCCGCGCCCACCGCCGCCGGCCGTGGCTTTCACGATCAGCGGGAGCCCGAGGCGTGTCGCGTGGCCGCTGAGCGCCTCGTCGGAAAGGTCGTCGAGGGCAGATCCGGGCACGACGGGAACGCCCGTCGCCTCGGCCACCGCGCGCGCGGCCACCTTGTCGCCCAGCGCCCTCATGGCTTCCGGCGGAGGTCCGACCCAGACGAGCCCGGCCCCGAGCACGAGCTCGGCGAACGAGGATCCTCGGCGAGGAAGCCGTATCCCGGATGCACCGCGTCGGCGCCCGCATCGACGCTCGCCCGCACGATCGCCTCGGCGTCGAGGTACGACGCGACGCTCGACCGTCGCGTCGGCGAGCTCGGCGGCGAGTGAGGCCTCCTCGCCCGGGGCAGCCGCGACCACCGGTGAGATGCCAATCTCGCGACAGGCGCGCGCGATGCGGACCGCGATCTCGCCGCGGTTCGCGATCAGGAGCCTGCGGAGCTCAACCATCTCGGCGGGCGCTTCTCGAGGAACGCTGCGATGCCCTCTTGACCTTCGGCGCTCGCTCGTGCCTCGGCGATGCGGCTGGGAAGGTCTGGCAACGCGAGCGAAGCGGTGGCGTCGCGCACGAGCCGCTTGTTCGCTGCGACGGCTTGAGGCGCACAGAGGAGGAACGCATCGGTCACCTCGCGCACGGCGTCGTCGATCGTGTCGGGCGCGACGACGCGATGCACGAGTCCATAGGCCGCGGCTTCGTCGGCGTCGAACGCGCGCCCGGTGGTGAACAGCTCGCGCGCCCTGCCCGGCTCCCACCGCGCGCAGCACGAACGGCGAGATCACGGCGGGCAGCAACCCCAGCCGCACCTCCGCGAAACCGAAGCGAGCCCCCTCGACCGCCACGGCGACATCGGCGCATGCCACGAGACCGGCCCCGCCACCGATCGCTGCTCCGTTCACCCGGGCGACGACCGCCTTGGGGCATCGGTCGATCGTCTCGAAGGCAGCGGCCATCACGGTCGTGTCTTCCCGGTTCCGCTCGTCGGACAGACTGACGCTCGCGCGCATCCAATCGAGGTCGGCGCCGGCCGAGAAGGCCGAGCCGGCGCCCGTGAGCACCACCACCCGCACATCGTCGTCGTCCGCCACTTCGTCGATCGCCGAGGCGAGCGCACCGAGCAGGTCCGGGTCGAGCGCATTGCGCCGGTCGGGCCGGTCGAGGGTCAGCGTCGCCACCGGCCCCTCGCGGGTCACGATCACGTCACTCACATCCGGAACACCCCGAACTTCGTCGGCTCCAGCGGCGCGCGCGACGCCGAATCGAGACCGAGCGCCAACACCTTGCGCGTGTCGAGCGGATCGATCACGCCGTCGTCCCACAGGCGCGCGGTCGAATGGTAGGGACTGCCCTCGGCCTCGTAGCGATCGATCGTGCGCTGCTCGTCGGCTGCGTCGCCACCCACGGTCGTCAGTACCTTCGCGGCCTGCACTCCGCCCATCACAGAGATGCGCGCGTTCGGCCACATCCAGAGTTGCCGGGGACCGTACGCCCGTCCGCACATCGCGTAGTTCCCCGCGCCGAACGATCCGCCGATGATCACGGTGAACTTCGGCACGTTCGCACACGCGACGGCGGTCACGAGCTTCGCCCCGTCCTTCGCGATGCCGCCGGCCTCGTACTCGCGACCGACCATGAACCCCGTGATGTTCTGCAGGAAGACGAGTGGCACCCCACGCTCGCACGCGAGCTCGATGAAGTGCGCGCCTTTGAGCGCCGATTCCGAGAACAGGATGCCGTTGTTCGCGAGCACCGCCACCGGGTGGCCGTGGATGCGCGCGAACCCGCATACGAGCGTCTCGCCGTAGAGCCGCTTGAACTCATGGAACGCCGACCCGTCGACCACGCGCGCGATCACCTCTCGCACGTCGTAGGCCAGCGAGGGATCCTGCGGCACCGCCCCGTAGATGCCGGCAGGATCGGCCGCGGGCTCGACCGCGTCGGCGACCTGCCATGCTCGTTCGTCGGGAAGGTTCACGTGCGAGACGATCTCGCGCACGATGCGCAGCGCATGCTCGTCGTCGGCCGCCTCGTGGTCTGCGACGCCGCTCGTGCGGGTGTGCACGTCGGCACCGCCGAGCTCCTCGGGGTCGACGTCCTCACCCGTCGCAGCCTTCACGAGCGGAGGCCCGCCCAGGAAGATCGTGCCCGTGCCGCGAACGATCACGGTCTCGTCCGACATCGCAGGCACGTAGGCACCGCCGGCCGTGCACGAACCCATGACCGCCGCGATCTGGGCGACACCAGCGGCCGACATGCGCGCCTGGTTGAAGAAGATGCGTCCGAAGTGCTCCCGGTCCGGGAAGACCTCTGCCTGCAGCGGGAGGAACGCGCCGCCCGAGTCCACCAGGTACACGCACGGAAGCCGGTTCTCCAGGGCGATCTCCTGCGCGCGAAGGTGCTTCTTCACGGTCATCGGGAAGTAGGTGCCGCCCTTCACCGTGGCGTCGTTCGCGACGATCACGCACGGCGCACCGTGGATCGGACCGATGCCCGTGACGAGGCCGGCGCCCGGCGCCTCGCCCTCGTACATGTCGCACGCGGCGAGCGCCGAGAGCTCGAGGAAGGCGGCCCCGCGGTCGACGAGCCGCTCGATGCGCTCGCGCGCCGTGAGCTTTCCGCGCTCGCGATGCCGCTCGCGTCGCGGCCTCGCCACCGCCGGCCCGGGCCTCGTCGAGCCGGCGGTTCAGGTCGTCGACGAGCCCACGCATCGCCTCGCTCGTTGTCCGCGAACCCTTGTGAGGTCGGATCGGCGTGCGTGGCCAGCCGCGTCATCGCCAGCACCATACTGTCGCCGCTGCGACGCGAGGCCGGCGGCGTAGCGTGTGCGCCATGAGTGACCGCATCTCCGTCGAGGAGCTCCGCGAGACCGTTCGCGCATTCGCCGAGCGCGAGCTGGCGCCCGAGGCCGAGGCCATCGACCGTGACGACACTTTCCCGCGATGGCTCTGGCCGCGGCTCGGCGAGATGGGGGTCTTGGGTCCGACCGTGCCCGAGGAAGATGGGGGTGCCGGGCTCGGCTTCCTCGAACATCTCGTCGTGGTCGAGGAGATCTCGCGTGCATCGGCATCGATGGGCATGTCGTACGCGGCGCATTCCAACTTGTGCGTGCACAACCTGTGGGCCAACGGCACACAGGAGCAGCGCGAACGCTGGCTGCCGAAGCTGCTCACGGGTGAGCACGTGGGTGCCTTGGCGATGAGCGAGGCCGATGCCGGGTCCGATGTGATCGGATCGATGTCGTGCCGAGCCGAGCCCGTCGACGGCGGGTGGGTCGCGAACGGGTCGAAGATGTGGATCACGAACGGGCCCGAGGCCGACGTGCTCATCGTCTACATGCGCACCACGCCGGAGGACGAAGCATCGCCGTCGGTGACGGCGTTCGTGATCGAGCGCGACATGGCCGGCTTCAGCGTTTCCCCGAAGATGGACAAGCTCGGCATGCGCGGATCGCCGACCGCCGAGATCGTCTTCCGCGACTGCGAGATCCCCGACGACCATGTGCTGGGAGATGCCCATCGGGGCGTACGGGTGCTGATGTCGGGCCTCGATTCCGAGCGGGTGGTGCTCTCGGGCGGCCCGGTCGGCATCATGCAGGCGGCGCTCGACCTCGTGCTCCCGTACGTTCGCGAACGGCGTCAGTTCGGCGTGCCGATCGGCTCGTTCGAGCTCATGCAGGGAAAGCTCGCCGACATGTTCGTGGCGCTCGAGTCCTCGCGCGCCTATGCGTACGAGGTCGCCGCCCGATTCGATCGCGAGCCGGAGCGGCGTCATTCGGCCGCCGCGGCGGCCTGCTTGCTCGCGTCGTCGGAGCGCGCGGTGCAGGTCGCGCTCGAGGCGATCCAGGCCATGGGCGGCGCCGGCTACCTGAACGAGGTGCCCGCCGGCCGTCTCGCTGAGGGACGCGAAGCTCTACACGATCGGTGCCGGCACCGCCGAGATCAGGCGCATGCTGATCGGCCGAGAGCTGACCGGCAGGCTCACGTAGGCGCAGACGTGAACGGGCCAGACGAGCACGAGCGATTCATCTGGTCGCCCGACGAAGGCGACATCGAACGCGCGAACGTCACGCGGCTCATGCGGATCCTCGGCATCGACACGCTCCGGGAGCTCAGCGCCGATCGGTGGCTGACATCGAGCTGGTTCTGGGACGCGGTGGTCCGCGACATCGATATCGAGTTCTCGACGCCCTACGACGCGGGTGGTCGACCTGTCGCACGGACCCGAATGGGCCACGTGGTTCACCGGAGGCCGCACGAACGTCGCGCGTCAGTGCATCGACCGCTGGTCCGAGCGCACCCCCGATGCCGTCGCGGTCGTATGGGAAGGCGAGGACGGCGATGTGCGCGAGGCGTCGTTCGCAGCGCTCCGAGCGATGACCGACACGCTCGCGACGACCCTGCTCGAGCTCGGCGTCACGCGGGCGACACGGTCGCGATCTTCATGCCGATGGCGATCGAGACCGTGGCCGCGCTCATGGCGCTGCTCGAAGATCGGCGCGACCTGGGTGCCGATATTCAGCGGGTTCGGCCCCGACGCGGTGGCCGCCCGCATCGCCGACGCTCGTTGCGACGTGGTGATCACCGCGAACGCGACCCTGCGGAAGGGGGCGGTCGTGCCGATGAAGCCGGTCGCCGACCGCGCCGCCGAGATGGCCGGCGGGGTGCGGCACCAGATCGTGTGGATGCGACTTCCCAACGCACCGACCGCGATGACCGAAGGGCGCGACATCGCCTGGCCCGAGCCGTCCGAGGTCGCGATGCTCGAGGCCGACGCCGTGGACAGCGAGCACCCCCTGTTCATCGGATACACGAGCGGCACGACCGGAAGGCCCAAGGGCGCGGTGCACGTGCACGGCGGCTTCCTGGTGAAGATCGCCGAGGAGGTCGCCTACCAGGTGGACCTGCATCGGGGGGAGCGGTTGCATTGGGCGACGGATCTCGGGTGGATCATGGGCCCGTGGGAGATCGTCGGCGCGCTCGCGCTCGGCGCCACGGTGGTGCTCACCGAGGGATCGCCATTGCACCCGAGATCCGACCGGCTCATGCAGCAGGTGGCGCGTCAGCGCATCAACGTGCTCGGGGTGTCGCCGACGCTGATCCGGGCCATGCGAAGCACCGCCCACTCACGCCTCGGCGACCACGACCGCTCGTCGCTCCGGGTGCTCGCCTCGACCGGTGAGCCCTGGGATCCCGATTCCTACCGATGGTTGCACGAGGAAGTCGGCGAGGGCCGCCGCCCGATCGTGAACCTCTCGGGCGGCACCGAGGTCGGGGCATGCTTCCTGTCACCGCACCCGGTGGAGCCGACCAAGATCGCGTCGCTCGGCGGCCCGGCCCTCGGCATGGACATCGACATCGTCGATGCCGACGGGGAACCGGTCGCACCGGGCGCCGTCGGCGAGCTCGTCTGTCGCCAACCATGGCCGTCGATGACGCGGGGCATCTGGGGCGACGACGAGCGCTACCTCGACACGTACTGGCGACGGTTCGCCGGCGTGTGGACCCACGGCGACTGGGCGAGCCGCGACCACGAGGGCTATTGGTTCCTCCACGGGCGAAGCGACGACACCCTCAATGTGGCCGGAAAGCGCATCGGTCCCGCCGAGATCGAGTCCGCGATCGCCACGCATCCGGCCGTCACCGAGTCTGCAGCCGTCGGATTGCCCGACCCGGTCAAGGGGGAGTCGATCGCGTGCGTCGTCGTGCTCCGCGCCGGGGCCGTCGCCGAGTCGACGCTCGTGCAGGAGCTGCGGGCCACCGTCCGCGAACACCTGGGAAGCGCGTTCACGCCCCGTAAGGTCGTCTTCGTCGAGGCTCTGCCCAAGACGCGCAGCGCCAAGATCGTGCGTCGAGCAGTTCGAGCGGCGCTCACCGGGGACGACCCAGGCGACCTGTCCTCGCTCGAGGATGCCGGTGTGGTCGAGGCGATCCGGCGTCGCGTCTCGACGTAGGCGGCTGGCTCGCACCACCCGAGGGTCCGACGCTGCCGGTGCGATGATGCCCACGTGCTGACGCCCGAGATGCTCGGTCGCACGTTCGCGGACGCTCCCGACCCAGAGCTTGCCCGCGTGGCGTTCTCGCGTGTCGGCGACGACCCCGCCGCGCGCGAGGCGCTCGCTCGGCCCGAGATCACCGAGGTCGCCGCCCGGCTGCTCGGTTTCTCGAACGCCGCGGCCGACTTCTTCGTGGCGAACCCGGGCGAGGTTGAGGCGCTCGCCGACGTCACGGCGCGCGACGCCCACACCCTGCGGGCCGAGCTTGCCGGCGATGTGGAGCGTCTCGGGAGCCGCGGTGGCCTTCGCAGGTTCCGGCGCCGGGCAATGATGCGGGTCGCCGCCCGCGACCTCGCCGGCGCCGGTCTCGACGACGTGATCGCAGAGATCAGCGAGATCGCCGACGCGTGCATCGCCGAGGCGCTCTCGCTCACCGATCACGCCGCGCTCGCCGTGATCGGCCTCGGCAAGCTCGGCGGCCACGAGCTGAACTACGCGAGCGACGTCGATCTGCTGTTCCTGCACGCAGAGAGCGGTCGCGCCGCGCAAGAAGCCGCCGAGCGCGCGGTCGCCTCGCTCACCGCCATGCTGGCCGAGCCGACCGCCGAGGGATTCGCCCTGCGCGTCGACGTGGCGCTCCGACCCGGGGGCACGGCGGGTTCGCTCAGCCGATCGCTCGAGGCCACCCTCGGGTACTACGCACGCGAGTCGGCGACGTGGGAACGCCAGGCAATGATCAAGGCGAGACCGATCGCGGGCCCGCCCGAGCTCGGCGGCGGATTCCTCGCCGGCATCGAGCCGTTCGTGTATCCACCCCATCTGGAGCCAGCGGCGATCGACGACGTGCGGCGCACCAAGGTGCGGCTCGAGGAGTACATCCGTCGGCGTGGCAAGGAGCTCATCGAGGTCAAGCGCGGGCGTGGTGGCATCAGGGACGTCGAGTTCGCCGTGCAGCTCCTGCAGATCGTGCACGGCCGTCGCGACGACCGGTTGCGCACGCCGAATACGCTCGCGGCGCTGCAGGCACTCGGGCATGAGGGGTACGTGGCCGACGACGACGCGACCGTGCTCGCCGGCGCCTACAGGTTCCTGCGGCGGGTCGAGCACCGGCTGCAGATCGTGCGTGACCTGCAGACGCACGACCTGCCCGCTTCCCGGCATGCCCGCACGACGCTCGCTCGCTCGCTCGGCCTGGCCGACGCAGACGAGCTCGCGGTGGAGTACGAACGCACGACCGGCCTCGTCCGCTCGATCCATGAACGGTTGTTCTACCGCCCCCTGCTCGAATCGTTCGCCGGTCCGGCCCAGCTGCACCCGTCGCCCGGCACCGACCGTCTGGCCACCGAGGAGTTGCTCCGAGGACTGAGCTTCGCGGAACCGTCTCGGTCCTACGAGGTCGTGGGGCGCCTCGTCGATCCGGCGCGTCGGATCGGAAAGGTGCTCGCGAACCTGTTCCCGGTCATGGCGCCTGCGCTGGCGCTCTCGCCGACGCCTGACTCGGCGCTCTTGCGGCTGGAGCGCATCGCCGACGCGGTCGGCAAGCTTCCTGATGGGCAGGACCGTACGGTGGCCGACCTGCTCGCGAACGATCCCGCCGCGGCTCGCCGCCTCGCCCACGTCGCCGCAGCCAGCTCGTTCGCGGCCGACCTGCTGGTCGCCGATCCCTCTCGCATCAGCGGTCTCAGCGACACGCTGCTCGGCGGGGAGACCGATGCGGCCGGAGATCTGGTCGACGCGGTGGCCCGGGCCGCAGGGCGTGAGCTCACTCCCCGCGAGACGGGTGCCGCCCTGTCGGCCGTGGCCGTGCGGGTGGTGCGTCAGGCGCTCGAGGCATCACGCGAAGCCGCCGGGAACGACCTGCCGTTCGCGGTGATCGGCATGGGCAAGCTCGGAGCCCGCGAGCTCAACGTTGCGAGCGATCTCGACCTCATGTTCGTGTACGAGGGCGAGGGCCCGGCCGCGCAACGAGAGGCCGGCCTGCTCTCCGAACAGGTGCTGCGGCATGTCCGGGAGGCAGGCTGGATCCCCGATGCCGACCTTCGCCCCGAAGGCCGAAACGGTCCACTGGCGCGCTCGATCACGGGGTACCTGGAGTACTGGCAGCGATACGCAGAGACGTGGGAGTTTCAGGCGCTGCTTCGCGCACGCGCGATCGCGGGCGATGCTGACCTCGGCCGGCGGTTCGAGCTCAACGCGGCCGACGCGGCGTTCCCGAACGAGGGGGTGACGATCGATCGGGCGGCCGACATCCGGCGCATGCGCGAGCGCATCGAGCGCGAACGCGTCAAGCCGCCCGAGGCGGCGAAGTTCCATTTCAAGCTCGGCATCGGCTCGCTCGCCGACGTGCAGTTCGCGGTGGAGCTGTCGCTCATGCGCCACGGGGGAGCGCATCCCGAGATCCGGTCGCGCCGGACGCTCGAGGCGATCGACCGATTGGCTGCCGCCAAGCTCATGTCGGGCTCGGTGGCCAGGGATCTCGGCGAGGCCTTCGTGTTCTGCACCGACGTCAAGAACGCGCTCGAGATGGATCGGCGCCTTCCTGCCGACGCCGTGCCGCCCGGACGGACCGAGCAGACCGCGCTCGCACGGCGGCTCGGCTATGAGGAGTACCCTCGCCAGAGCTTCATCGACGACTACCTTCGCGTGACCCGCCGAGCCCGCCGGGCGATGGAACGCGTCTTCTCCGAGGAGGAACGAGCGAGTGGATGAACGACGGACCGCACTGATCACCGGCGCTTCGAGCGGGTTCGGTGTGGAGTTCACTCGCCTGTTCGCCGCCGACGGATGGAACGTCGTCATGGTTGCGCGCAGCGCCGACGCGATGCGGAAGGTCGCCGGGCAGGTGCAGGCGCGAGACGGCGTCGAGGTTCTCGTGATGCCCATGGATCTGTCGAAGCCGGGCGCGAGCGCTGAGGTCGTCTCCTCGTTGCTCGACCGAGGAGTCATCGTCGACGCGCTCGTGAACAACGCGGGTTTCTCGACCTACGGGGAGTTCTGGCGCGACGACCCGTCGACGCAATCCGCGCTGTTGCAGGTCAACGTCGTCGCCCTCACCGAGCTGTGCCGACTGATCCTGCCAGGCATGATCGAGCGGGGCCGAGGCCGCATCTTGAACCTGGGCTCCGTCGGCTCGTTCGGCGCGGCGCCGATGACCGCCGCCTACGCCGCCACCAAGGCGTACGTGCTGTCGCTCTCCCTCGCCATGGCCGACGAGCTCCGAGGCTCCGAGGTCACGGTCACGTGCCTGTGCCCCGGCCCGACCCAGACCGGCTTCCAGGATCGAGCGGCGATGCAGGACTCGGCATTGATCCGGGGCAAGAAGCTCGCCGGCGCCCATGAGGTCGCCGAAGCCGGCTTCGCTGCGATGAAGGCCGGCACGCCGTACCTCGTGACCGGTGCCACGAGCAAGCTGTTCGCGTTCGGTTCGAGGTTCCTCCCGCGCACGTTGATCGCGCAGATCGCAGGACGTTCCCAACGACGCATATGACCAAGCAAGGAGGCACGATGCTCGAAGAGTTCAAAGCGTTCGCGATGAAAGGGAACCTCATCGACATCGCGGTCGGGTTGATCCTGGCGCTCGCGTTCAGCGCCGTCGTCTCGACGTTCGTCGACGGCATACTGCTCAGCCTGATCGCGGCGGTCATCGGGAAGCAGAGCTTCGACGCGATCGTGTGGACGATCGGGAGTGCCCCCGATGTCACGGAGGTCAGGATCGGCTCGTTCCTCACGGCCCTGGTCAACTTCGTGATCGTCGCGTGGGTGCTCTTCTTGATCGTGAAGGCCACGAACCGCTTCCGAAGGCCCGACGTCGCCGGTCCCACCGAGATCGAGCTGCTGACCGAGATCCGCGACTCGTTACGCGAACGCCCCGGCTGAGCCGATCCGAACGTGGAATTTCCGTCACGTCTGGCCTCGTGGCGCTCACGGGCTCAAGGGGTTGCCGAAGATACCCATATGTGGATCGACGCCACCCCCGAGGCGTGTTCGTTCGTGAAGGAGCACGGCGGCATGCTCTTCTTGCGCACCCGTCGCTTCGTCGCCTTCCCGGGTGGTCTCACGATGCTCGAGACCACGACCGAGCCCCCGCCGGACGCCCTGGATTGGCGGCGCATCCAGGTGCGCGGCTTCCTGTTGTTCGTGCCGAGGAAGATGCGGCTGCCCGACGAGTTGCACCTGCGGGTGCGAGGGCGGTTCCGCCGGCGTGTCGATGCCCTGTGGAACGGCTGCATCTACGTCGTCTGAACGCCGTCGGCATCCAGAGCGCGCGCGCGTGCGAACCTGTGGACATGAGGAAGCGTCTCGGTGTCGTGCTCGGCGTGGCCTCGGCATGCGTGGCGCTCGGCGTCGCCCACCTCGTCGCGGCGTTCGTGGGAGGCGAGTCGTCTCCCGTCATCGCGGTGGGATCCGCCGCGATCGACCTCACGCCCGAGTGGCTGAAGGCGTTCGCGATCCGCACGTTCGGCGAGCAGGACAAGCTCGTGCTGCTCACCGGCGTCGCCGTGGTGATCACGGTGCTCGCGATCGTGCTGGGCGTGGCGTCCGTCGGCCGACCGCGTACAGGCTTGGTCGGCCTCACGGTGCTCGGCGCGGTCGGCACCGCCGCAGCCCTCACGCGTCCAACCGCAACACCACTCGATGCGCTCCCCTCGTTGCTCGGAGCGGTCGGCGGTGGGGTGACGCTGGTACTGCTGCACCGGCGGCTGGTCGGTGCGGTCCCGACCCCGACCGAGGTCGGTGGGGCAGCCGACACGCGGTTTCCCGACGGGGTCGACCGGCGCAGGTTCCTCGTCTCGAGCGGGGTTGCACTCGGTGTCGCGGCCGCCGCAGGCGCCTTCGGCCAGTTCTTCTCCAGGCGCAAGCAGGCCGACCAGTCGCGAGCCGCGATCTCCCTTCCCGCCCCCTCGGACCGTGCCCCGCTCGCCCCGGCCGGCGTGGACTTCGGCGTCGACGGCCTGAGCCCGTTCTACACCCCGAACAGAGACTTCTACCGCGTCGACACGGCGTTGATCGTGCCGTCGGTGCCGACCGAGGATTGGAGCCTGCGGGTACACGGCATGGTCGCCAACGAGCTCACGCTCGACTTCGACCAACTCATGTCGAGGCCGCTGATCGAACGAGACATCACGCTCGCATGCGTCTCGAACGAGGTGGGTGGGCCCTACGTCGGCAACGCCAGGTGGATCGGGGCCCCGCTCGCCGACCTGCTCGACGAGGCGGGGGTCGACCCGGCCGCGACTCAGCTCGTGTCGACCGCGGTCGACGGCTTCACGATCGGCACTCCCGTGAAAGCCGTCACCGACGGGCGCGACGCGATGCTGGCGATCGGCATGAACGGTGAGCCGCTCCCGATCGAGCACGGCTTCCCGGTGCGGATGGCCGTGCCGGGGCTCTACGGCTACGTCTCGGCAACGAAGTGGCTGGTCGATCTGGAGCTCACGACCTTCGAGGAGTTCGACCCGTACTGGATCAGACGCGGATGGGCCGAGCAGGCGCCCATCAAGACCCAGTCGCGCATCGACACTCCGAAGCCGCTCGCGAGCGTTCCCGCCGGCGACGTCGTGGTCGCGGGCGTCGCATGGGCCCAGCACACCGGCATCGACGCGGTCGAGGTGCGCATCGACGACGGCGAGTGGAAGCAGGCAGAGCTCGCGACCGAGGACACCGTCGACACCTGGCGGCAGTGGAAGATCGTCGCCCCGACTCACACCAGGGAACCGTCGCATCGAGGTGCGCGCCACCGACGCGAACGGCGAGACGCAGACCGTCGAGCGCGCGGAGCCCTTCCCCGACGGGGCGACCGGACAGCATTCCGTCGTGATCCAGGTCGGCTGACGCTGCGAAGACAAGACGTCCCTCCCTGAAGGCGCCCGTGGGGGAGGGGTCAGATCCGGCGGACGCGCCCGCATCCGTCGACGCAACCCGGCCAGGAGATCTGGCTACTCGGAAGGAGCACATGCATGAGGTTCATGAGGAATCGGCGTGCCTCGCTCGTGGCGGCCTTCGCGGCCCTCACGATCGTGGGTGCAGCCTGTACTAGCGACAATGGCACGGCCGACGGTGGCGACACCGCAGCGCCGGTCCCCAGCGAAGCACCCATGAACGAGACGTTCGGTGCGGCCTGCTCGGCCGTTCCGGCCGACGGCGCCGGCAGCTTCGACGGCATGGCGATGGACCCGGTGGCCACGGCCGCCAGCAACAACCCGGTGCTGTCGGACCTCGTCACGCTGGTGGGTGAAGCCGGCCTGGTGGACACGTTGAACAGCGCCGACGACATCACTGTCTTCGCGCCCGCCAACGACGCGATCGCCGCGCTGCCGAGCGAGACCGCCGATGCAGCGATGGCCGACCCCAAGGGCCTGCTCACCGAGGTGCTCACGTACCACGTGGTGCCCGGTCGCTTGGCGCCCGAGGACCTGACCGGCACGCACGAGACCCTGCAGGGCACCACCCTCGAGGTCTCAGGGAGCGGTGAGGACTTCATGGTCAACGGTGACGCGGGTGTGATCTGCGGCAACGTGCAGACCGCCAACGCCACGGTCTACATCATCGACGGGGTGCTTCTGCCCAAGATGTGATCGGCTCCGACGGTTGCACCGCAACACCGGTTCCGCGTTATCCCCTCGACGCCGGAGCCTCAGACGGCCGGAGGCCCCCGCCTCCGGCCGTCACCCATCTCCGGGATCCGTGAGCTCGGCACGAACGCCGAGCAGGCGAACAGGGCGGTCGAGCTCGAAGCGGCCGAGCGCCACCAGGGTCGCCTGGACGATGCGCTCGATGTCGTTCGTCGGTTCGGGAAGCTTCATCCCGTGGGTCGAGGTGAAGAACGACGCCGTCCGGACCTTCACGGTCACCCGCATGACCAGCCTGCCCTCGGGAAGATCACCGGCCAGCTCGCGCGCGATGCGCTCGGTCTCCCGCCGGATCTCGCCGCGATCGGTCAGGTCATGCTGGAAGGTGCGCTCGTGGCTCTGCCCGCGGCGCACGTACGGCTCGGCGGTGACCTCCCCGTCGTCCTCGCCGGTACCGAGCCTCCGGATCCACGGGCCGGTGTTCGGTCCGAACCGGGCGGCGAGCAGGGCGTCGTCGGCGTTCGCGAGCTCGTCGACCGTGTCGATGCCGAGCGCTTCGAGCTTGGCCGCTGTCTTCTTGCCGATACCCCATAGCGCGTCGACCGGGCGCGGTCCCATCAACGAGGGCCACTCCTTCCGCGTGAGCCGGAACACGCCACGGGGCTTCGCGAACGCGCTCGCCAGCTTCGCGCGATGCCTCGAGTCGCCCACGCCGATCGAGCACCAGAGGTCGGTGCGGTCGAGCACGGCGAGTTGCACCTCGCGCGCGAGCGCCTCGGGCTCGGCGACTTCGACCGCCATGAACGCCTCGTCCCACCCGAGTGTCTGCACGACCGCCGGGAATTCACGGAGCGTCGCCATCACGTGCTCGCTCGCTCCGAGGTAGTGCTCGCCGTCGACCGCGAGGAAGACCCCCTCGGGGCATCGCTTCAGGGCTGTTCGCAACGGCATGCCCGACCGCACGCCGAACTCCCGGGCTTCGTACGACGCGGTCGAGACGACCCCGCGCTTCGTCGGATCACCGTCACCGCCGACGATCACCGGCTTGCCGCGCAGCTCGGGGCGCCGCAATACCTCGACCGCGGCGATGAATTCGTCCATGTCGACGTGGAAGATCCAACGCGTCACCATGTCAGCATGCAGGATGATCGCGGTGGAGTTCGGCTCTCAGTGAGGAGCAAGGCATGACCACACCGACCAGCGTCGACGGATACCTGGCCGCTGTTCCGGAGGGCCCGCGCGCCGCCCTCCAGAGGCTTCGCGCGACGATCAAGGCCGCCGCACCTGAGGCGATCGAGACGATCAGCTACCAGATGCCCGCCTTCAAGCTGCACGGTCGGTTCCTCGTGTCCTACGCCGCGTTCAAGGACCACTGCAGCCTCTTCCCCGCGAGCCATGCGGTCACCGAGGCGTACGGGAAAGAGTTGAGGCCCTACCTTTCGGGGAAGGGAACCATCCGCTTCACCGTCGAGAAGCCCCTGCCCGAGGCGCTCGTTACGAAGATCGTCGAAGCACGGATCGAGGAGAACGCAGCACTCACGCGTCGCTGAGCCGATGGCGATCGGGCCGGCTGAGCCCTGTTCGACCCGGTGCGGGGTACCCCCGGTCGGGTAGTCGGAATTCGCTGCCTTCAGGCATGTGCTTTCCGTGGTCTCCGAGCCGATAGAGGTGTGGAACACACCCATCCGGCCGACACCGCGTCGGCTCGCCGTAGGAGGTCCGGGCACGTGCAGCGCTACCGCATCCGCATCATCACCGCCCGCATCGCGTCGGTCGCCATGATGCTCGCGCTGGCGACGGGGCTCACGGCGACGCCGGCGCACGCTGCGCGGGTGAAGACGATCACCATCAACGACGTCTCGCTCGTCGAGGGCAACGGCGGGTCGAACTCTCTGGTGTTCACCGTCTCGTGGACCGGATCGAAGGGCGGAGCGGCACCCTCCGCGTCATATGCGACCGCGAACGTCACCGCGATCGCCGGTTCGGACTACACGTCGAAGACCGGCACCGTGAACCTCACCAACGGTGGCTGCCGATGCGGCACGATCTCGATCTCGGTGTCGGGCGACAACCTCTACGAGGGAACGGAGACCTTCGTCGTCAACCTCTCGAACGCGAGCAACGCGACGCTCGGCGATCCGCAGGGTGTCGGCACGATCTACGACAACGAGGGTCCGCCTGCCCTGATCGTGACCGACGCGAGCGCCGCGGAGGGCGGCGGAACGATGGGGTTCTCGGTGCTCCTCACGAGCGGCAGCGGCTCAGCCGTGACCGTGGACTACGCGACGACATCAGGTTCGGCGCTCGGCAGCGACGATTACACGGCGACCTCGGGCTCACTGACCTTCACGTCCGGCCAGACGTCGAAGTCCGTCTCCGTGCCGATCGTGCAGGACGCACTCAGCGAGGACACCGAGACCTTCACGGTCGATCTTTCGAATGCGTCGGGGGCCCCGGTCACCGCCCCACAGGGCGTCGGCTCGATCAGCGATGACGACCCGGACCCATCCGTCTCCGTCGACGACGTGTCGATCGTCGAGGGTGCGGCTGGTACCGCGTCGGCCACGTTCACGGTGTCGCTCTCGGCCGCCGCCGGTCGCGAGACCGCGGTCGACGTCGCAACGAGCGATGCGACCGCCACCGCGGGAAGCGATTACACGTCCACGTCGAGCACGTTGACCTTCGCTGCCGGCGAAACGTCGAAGAGCTTCGCGGTGCCCGTCGCGGGAGATCTGGTCTTCGAGGGCGACGAGACGTTCGCCGTGGCGCTCTCGTCGCCGGTGAACGCCGACCTCGGAGATGCAGCCGGCCTGGGCACCATCACCGACGACGACCTCACGCCCGGTCTGTCCGTCGATGACGTGTCGATCGTCGAAGGAAGCAGCGGCACGGCCACCGCCACCTTCACGGTGAGCCTGTCCAACCCGAGCGCGTTCGTATCGTCGGTGGACTGGAGCACGATCGACGGCTCGGCGACGGCCGGCGCCGACTACGTCGCCGGTACGGGCGCGGTGTCCTTCGCGGTGGGCCAGACGTCCCGCACGTTCGATGTGACCGTGCAGGGCGACAGTGTCGATGAGGCCGACGAGACCTTCACGGTCGTGCTCGCCAACCCGTTGGGATCCCTGATCGCCGACGACACAGCCGTCGGTTCGATCGACGACGACGACAAGACCCTCACGGCACTCACGGCCAAGGTCAAGAAGACGGCCCGCTCGGTCCGGGTGTCCGGGGTCATCGAAACCGCTGCACCGGGCATGAAGGTCGCCGTCACGTTGCAGAAGAAGAAGGGCGCCAAGTTCGTGAAGCTCTCGTCGACGTCGGTCAACGTGGCCGGGCTCATGGACCGAGACCTGGACGCGCTGACCGATGGCTCGTACAAGGCATCGTTCAAGCGCCCGAGGCGCGGCGTCTACCGCGTGCTCGTCAAGTACGTGGGTGACGCCGACTACCTTGCGTGCGGCAAGAAGATCGCCCTCCGGATCTGACGACCCATCGTGACGAGCCGCCGCGGCGCGGCGGCTCGCCCGATCATCAGTCGCGCTCGACCACGCGGAACGGGTTCCCGTCCGGGTCGCGGAACGTGAACATCGGCGGCACCCCTTCGCCCATGCGGATCAGCTCCGCGTCGGCGTCGACATCTGCCGCCCGCATCGCCGCGTGAACCGACCCGGCGTCGTCGGTCGCGAAGCTCACCTCGATGCCGGCCGAGGATCCCCGCGCCACGAGCGCGATCGTCGTCGAGGCGCCCGGCGGCGCCACCTCGATCCACCGCTGGCCATCGCCGAACGAGCCGTCGAGGCGTGTCTCGAACCCGAGCGTGCCCACGTAGAACTCGAGGGCATCGCTCTGGTCGTTGACAGGAAGGATCACCGTTCCGATCCGGGTGATCCGCGTCGTGCCTGCGTTCTCGCTCATCGCTCCAACTCCCGCTTCATCGTCGTGACTCGATCTCGCCAGAAGGCCTTCATGCGGTCCCGAGCTGCGGCGTCCCCCAGGCGCTCGTGCGACAAGGTCGCGGTGCTCCTGCTCGCGGCCTTCTCCGTGAACGTGACGTGCACGCGGCTTCCGTCGTCGCCCCAGTCGAAGTGAGCCGACGTGGGCTTCGTGGTCTTGCGCATGCGGAGCTCGCCGTCGGGCAGCCAACCGTTGCGCTCGCCGGCGACGACGAACGCGTCGTACAGCCGCTCGACGGGCACTGCCACGGTCTTCGTCGTGCTGGCTCGGAAGCCGTCGGGATGTTCGCCGACCGCCCGCAGGCCGCGGGCCCGCTCATAGCTGCCGGCGACCGCCTGAGCGTTCCACGCCAGAGGCACGATGCCTTGCTGCTCGGCAACCCAACGTGCGATCTCCCGGTGCGTTCGTTCCGCGGCCCCCCATTGGTCGAGCAGGTCGAACCACTCTTCCCAGCCTCGCCCGGTGCGCTGCCTGATCGACTCGTCCGACGTGGCGAGCGGCGGCTTCTCGGTGGCCTTGGGCTCGTCGGTCGGGGTGAGCAACGCGGTTCGCGCCGCCGCGTAGCTCTCGCCCGTCTTCTCCATGCGCGCGCGAACGAGGCGCTTGAACGATCTCTGCTTGGTCATCGTGCTCCCCTTCGTGGCGGTCGGCCCCGCGACTCACGCTCACGACGCCCCCGCCGGACAGGGCAAGCACACGACCGGCGTCCCGACGGCTCGAGGCCCCCTTTGCCCTCGCTTGAGCCGGCGGCGTGAGCGCCGGGATCGAGGGTTCGGCGCAGGACGGCGCCAACGATCACCATAGCGCCGACGACTCGGGGCCCGCAACCGACGTTTGGACGCGAGCGCGGATGAGCAAGGATGGAGGCAGGCCGATGAAAGGGGAAGCCATGTGCTTGACCTGCGGATGCATGCAAGCCCACCTCGAGATGGGCGAGCACAACATCAGGTACGAGGACGTGAAGGCGGCTGCCGACGAGAACGGCAAGTCGGTCGCCGAGACGCTCGACATCATCGAACGCACGGTGGCGATCGACCGCGACGAGCACGCTGAGGAGTACGCGACCGGCTCATAGGCGCAGCGAAGGAGGATCGGATGCTGACGGATTCCAAAGCCTTCAGTGGCTTCGCGGTCGACGATCTGCAGAAGGCGCACGAGTTCTACGGTGAGACGCTCGGGCTGAAGACCGAGGTGCTCGACGAGACGAACGGGCTGCTGTCGCTGCATCACCCCGGTGACCGGGACACGCTGGTGTACCAGAAGCCCGACTTCACGCCCGCCACCTACACCGTCCTGAACTTCCCGGTGCCCGACATCGACGAGGCCGTCGATCGAGCTCGCCGCGAAGGGCGTTCGGTTCGAGCGGTACGAGGGCTTCGACCAGGACGACAAAGGCATCGCCCGCGGCGACGGCCCGAACATCGCGTGGTTCAAGGATCCCGCGGGCAACATCCTGTCGGTGCTCGAACAGACGTGAGCGCCGAGGCGCCGTCCCGCGGTGAGGCACTGGATCAACACGATCTCGCTCGATGCCCGTCGAGCGAGCCGTCGTGGGCGCTGGGCTGAGCGCTCGGGCGGTCACCTCGCTCTCGCGCCGTCGGGCGTGATCTGTCCGATCGCGACGGCCAGCCCTTCGATGGCGTAGGCGATCAACTCGACCGCTCCGCGTAGCCCGTCTACCTCGGAGCGGTCGTCGACCATCGAGGCCAGTCGGTCGAGCTGCCGGCGCGCCACATCGACGTTGGCGAACGCACCGCCAAGTGAAAGCTCGATCGCATCACGCGTGTCGTGGAACCGGCGATCGTCGTGCATGTGTGCCTCCCGTTGGGGTCCGGGAGGGGGAGTTACACGAGTGTGATTCACGGGTCTGACATGCGCGGCGATGCCCGTCAAGATCTTTGCCGCGATCGCGACGCAGATTCACAGTCGATCCGGCACAGACAGCTTGGCTTGGTGGCCGCCGAACTCGACCCCCGCCTCTCGCGATTCACCAGGAGGCTGCAGCGTATGGCCGCGAGTCCAGCACTAGTGTGTATCAGACTACTTGCTGCCTCTCAGTCACTGCCTATCGTTGGGAGGCGCGATCCGACCACCATTCCTGCGGTGAGCAGTACGAGGTTCTTGACGACGAACTCACCCTCAACCGTGAGCAACAGGGGGTTGCCGTCGCGGAACGCGACATTGGGGAGCACAGCGAACACCAGGAAGGTGCCCACCATCTGCCCAGCGAACAGCGCGAGCGCGACCCGCAGCAGCTTGTTGAGCACCAGCATCGAGCCGACGGCGATCTCGAACACGCCCAAGGCCGGCACGACGATGTCGGGATCGAACCAGTAGACCGTGCGGGCCACCAGGCCGGAGACCGGGGAGACATCGAGCAGCTTCAGCGCCCCGAACCAGATGAACACCACGCCGAGTGAGATGCGCAGCGCAGGCAGCGCGATACGGTCGAGCGCGGAGAGCACCCCGGCGTCGATCCGCTGGGCCTGCCGTTCCAGCCGTGCGCGTTCCTCGCGTGGCGCCACGATTCGATTCTACGAGCGGAGTTGACGCTACGTGACTCTCGATCCGTCCCGATCGGCGAGGGAGAAGAGCTGCCAGTCGCCGGGGACGCCCTTCAGCACATGGCTGCCTCGGTCGTCGAACGCCAGGCCCGATCCTGCGACGAGATCGACGACCGTCCGCGAGACCATGATCTCGCTCGGACCGGCCAGCGCCGAGACCCGGGCACCGATGTGGACCGCGATCCCTGCGACGTCGTCACCGTGGAGCTCGATCTCACCGGTGTGCAGGCCGGCCCTGATCTCGAGGCCGGTCTCGCGCATGGCATCGCGGATCGCCTCGGCGCATCGGATGGCTCTGGCCGGCCCGTCGAACGTGGCGAGGAACCCGTCGCCGGTGGTGTGGATCTCGCGACCTCGGTGACGATCGAGCTCATGTCGCACGATGGCGTCGTGCTCGCGGATCCGTTCCTTCCACCGCTGGTCACCGAGCTCCGCGGCCGTCGCCGTCGAGTCGACGATGTCGGTGAACAGCACGGTCGCCAGCACTCGATCCGGTGGGCCCACGCTCCTCGAGCCGGTGAAGAATTCCTCGACCTCATCGAGGAGCGCAGGGGCGACCCCGCTCGCCCAATAGGCATGTCCCGCGCCGGGGAACTCCCGGTAGGTGGCACCGGCGATGTGTTCGGCGAGGTACCTGCCGTGTTCGACGGTGAAGGCGGGCGCCCCTTCGCGATGGAGCACGAGGGTGGGCGCCTGGATCGCTGGCAGGGCATGTCGCACGTCGATGCCGTAGAGCATCCGCGCCACGGCTTGCGCCATTCCAGGGCTCGCAGACATGCGCTGGAGGCGCCCCAAGATGGTTCGGACCCGGCTATCCGACGCATCTTCGGGTGCGAGCCACTCCACTGCCGAGCCGTCTCCCCAGTGCTCTTCCCACATCCCCGGCTGGACCTCGGTGCCCCGAGCCTTGCAGTTGAACAGCGCCAGGGCGCGAACCCGTTCGGGATAGGTCGCCGCGAAGAGAACTCCGATGACGCCGCCGACGCCCGCCCCGAACACGGCTGGTCGCTCGGCTCCCGCGGCATCCAACACGGCTCGCAGGTCGTCCATCCAATGCTCGGCGGTGAGCGACTCCGTGATCGGTATCGGGTCGGATGCGCCCACCCCTCGCGGGTTGAGCAGGATCACGCGACTGAACGACGCCAGCCTTGCCAGGAATCGCTCCCGGCGCGGTTCCTCCCACTGGATCTCGAGGTGGCTCACCCAGTCCGGCAAGAACACGAGGTCGAACGGACCCTCGCCGACGAGCTGGTATGCGATGGACAGGTCATCCGATCGCGCGTATTTGGTCTCGGGAAGCACGATCACCGGAGCCTAGCCTCAGCGCCCCCGGGGTGTTTGGTGGCATGCGAGGGAGCGCCACCCGGCGTCACCCGCTTCTAGTCCACGCTGGACTAGACGTCGTAGTACAGGCCGAACTCGTAGGGGTGAGGGCGCAGCGCCACCGCGTCGTGCTCCTCGATGCGCTTGTACTCGATCCAGGTGTCGATGACGTCCTGGGTGAACACGCCGCCTTCGAGCAGCCATTGGTGATCGGATTCCAGCTCGCCGAGCACCTCGAGCAGCGACCCGGGCACCTGCTTCACAGCTGCGTGCTCCTCGGGCGGAAGGTCGTACAGGTCCTTGTCGATCGGATCGGGCGGCTCGAGCTTGTTCTTGATGCCGTCGATGCCGGCCATGAGCATCGCGCTGAAGGCGAGGTACGGGTTGCACGACGGATCCGGCGTGCGGAATTCCAGTCGCTTCGCCGACGGGTTCTTCGATCCGAGCGGGATGCGCACGCACGCACTGCGGTTCCGTTGCGAGTACACCAGCTTGATCGGCGCCTCGTAGCCCGGCACGAGCCGGCGGTAGCTGTTCGTCGTGGGATTCGTGAACGCCAGCAGCGCCGGCGCGTGGGCGATGAGGCCACCGATGTACCACCTGGCCATGTCGCTGATGCCGCCGTAGCCCACTTCGTCCCAGAAGAGGTTCTCGTCGCCTTCCCACAGCGACTGGTGCGTGTGCATGCCCGAGCCGTTGTCCATGAACAGCGGCTTCGGCATGAACGTCACGGTCTTGCCGGCCTGATACGCCGTGTTCTTGACCACGTACTTGTACTTCATGACGTTGTCGGCGGTCGTGAGCAACGTGTCGTAGCGCATGTCGATCTCGGCCTGGCCGGCGGTGCCGACCTCGTGGTGGTGGACCTCGATCGTGAGACCCACCTTCTCGAGGTTCAGCACCATGTCGGTGCGAAGGTCCTGGTACTTGTCCATCGGGGGAAGCGCGAAGTACCCGCCCTTGTATCGGGGCTTGTAGCCGAGGTTGCCGCCTTCCTCGATGCGGCCGCTGGTCCAAGCGCCCGCCACGGAGTCGACGTGGTAATAGCCCTCGAATTCGTTCTGGTCGTAGCGGATCGAGTCGAAGATGTAGAACTCGGCCTCGGGGCCCCAGTACGATCGATCGGCGATGCCCGTCTGCTTGAGGTACAGCTCAGCCTTCTTCGCGATGTTGCGCGGGTCGCGCGAGTAGTCCTCACCGGTCACCGGGTCCTTCACGAAACACGTGATGTTCAGCGTGGCGTGCTTGGTGAAGGGGTCCATGTACGCGGAATCGGGGTCGGGCATCAACAACATGTCGGACTCCTGGATCTCTTGGAACCCGCGAACGCTCGAGCCGTCGAACGGCTGCCCCTCGGTGAGCTTCTGCTCGGTGAGCTCGTGCACCGGCACCGACAGGTGCTGCACCTGACCGGGCAGATCCGTGAATCGGAAGTCGACGATCTCGGCTCCCTGCTCCTTGGCCATCGCGATGACGTCTTTCGGCGTTGCCACGCGCTTCCCCCTTCGAGTCCGTCGAGCGATGCATCCAGCCTACGAGGCGCCTCGGTGCCCGCCCCTCACGTCGTCGTTAACTCTCGGTTACTTCCCGCGCGTATCACGCCGGATCACCCGTCTTCGAGAAGCGGGCCACCGACGCAGGCATCCCGCTGGGGGGATCGCGAGGAGCCTGATGGACCTGGCGGCACCTCAACCATGTATGAGGTGATGGCGGCGATATTTCCGTCGACGAATTCGTAGATGTCGCATGACGCCACGTGTGATGACTCTGAGGATGTCGGCCTTCCCGCGGATTCGCCTCCCGCCGACGAGCATCCACTCGGCTTCATCGAGGATGAACGGATACGTGGCATCGAACTGATGACGAGTGAAGGCCTCTGCCGTTTCCGTGATTGGGGCTTTCATGCCTAACCTCCATTCAGCTTTCTGACGTAGAGATTCGCACACAAGACCCACTCATCGGCATCTGTACCTTCGGCTGGGATCGGGCCAGGGCACCACCGCCTTGGCGGGTGTGCGGGCACATCCCTGACGGCTAGGCAGTCGGCTCGACGACCCGGGTCACGACCCAGCGGTGTGTGCCGATCTTCCGGTCACGGGTGAACCCGAGCTTCTCGTAGGTCGACAGAGCACCGTTGTAGAGGAAGCCGGCGGGCACGGCGTCGGCGGCCTCCGGGTATCCCTCGACTGTCCCCCCGCCGAGTCCCGCGATGAGATCGAGCGCGCCGGCGAGTGCGGCGGCGGCCACGCCCTGACGCCGGTGCCCCTTGCCGACGTAGCAGCACGCGATCCGCCAGTCTGGCGGTGTCGTCTGACCCTTTGCGTACGCTGCGCGGCTCTTGATCCGCGGCACCTCGTCGGGTACGCCGAACTGGCACCAACCCACACAATCGTCCTCGGTGAAAACGAGCGCCGCATGGGCCGCAGCTGCCCGAACACGACCGCGCTTCCGCTTGCGGTTGAGGGCCGGCGTGGTTCCCTTGCCGACCCCCTCGGGGTGGAACCCCATGCACCAGCAGCCGCCGAATACGCCGTTGTTGCGTTCGACCAACGCGGCAAACGCTGACCACGTCGACTCATCGAGAGCCTTGACCGTGTACGTCGGTTCGACCATGGGAGCGAGCCTACGCCCCTCGCAATCGTCGAGGAACGCACGAAGGCCCCGTCCGCGAGGGGGAGCGGACGGGGCCTCGGTGAACCTACGGCTCGCGTCGACGCGGGCGCCCGAAGGCTGCCGCGGCGGTCGCCGGCGCGAGCCGGGGAACGACGGTCGGCGCCGCGTAACCGAGGGGAGTTCGTCCGGGGGGGACGAGTGGCGCGGCCCCGATGTGGTCGTTCACCCAGGTCATCGGCGCTACAGCAGCGGGCGGCGCAGAGCCCGGAAGAGTCATTTCGCCTGACCACGATGTGCTAGGTCCACTGTCTTGAGACTTCTGCCCTGTTCGACCTTGCCCTCGGCACCGTGCCGCTCGCGCCGGCACCGGTGACGTCAGCCTGCGAGATATTCCGCGACGTTGCTCGCCACGATCGTGGCGTCTTCCCCCACGCCGCAGAGCAGTGACGACTTCCGCTTCCTCAGGAAATGCACGCCGGCGAAGAACAGTCCGGGCGCGACGGTACTGGCGCCGTCGCGCTGCAGGGGGAAGCCCATCCTGTCGGATATCCCCGCGACACGCACCCACCCATAGTCGGGGCGGAACCCACCCGAGAAGATCACGGCGCCGAGATCCGCGACGTCGAGCCCGTCGGGGGCCGCGACATCGAATGGCTCGGGTGGCGGAAGCTGAGGCTTGGCCATGTTCCGCTCGGCGCACAACTCTGCCACTGAACGCGCGAAATCGAGATAGCGGGCGTCGGACCAGGCGACGCTCTCCGCAAGATCGTCGGCGAACCGGATGCGGCCGTCAGCGCACCCGGTGAAGTGCCCGGTGAGTGTGGCGCCGTGGTCGCGAAGCGTACGCATGTGAAGATCGTGGCCTCCGTTGGTGCCGCTGGCGGTGACGTTCGCGGCGAACCGGGCTTCCGGCGAGGGCAGCGTGTCGACGCCGGCCTCCAGGAAGCGGGTCTCGAGACCCCACCAGAGCAGGTCGTGCTCGCCGGTCCGCCGCGGCGCCCATGCGGCCTTGCCGCACGAGACGACGACCTCGCGTCCGGCCTCACAGAGCTCTTCGGCGATCTGGCAACCGGATTGGCCGTTGCCGACCACCAACACAGCACCAGCGGGGAGCGACGCGGGAGCTCGATACGAGCGCGCGTCGAGCGTCACGAGGTCGTCGGGCAGGCCGTCGGCGCCCTGCGGGCGGAAGGCCCGCTGGTAGGCCCCGGTGCAGACCACGACCGCCCGCGCCGCTATCGGGCCGAATGACGTCTCGAGCCGCAAGCCCCGCTCGGCGGCCTCGAGAGAGGTGACCTCCACACCCGTTCGTACCTCGATACCCCCCGCGGCCGCGTAGCGTTCGAGGTAGGCGACGATCTCGGTGAGGGACATGAAGTCGTCAGGGTCATCTCCGTCGTATGACATGCCCGGCAGGCGCAGGCCCCAGTTCGGCGTGTTGAGCTGGAAGCTGTCCCAGAGGCCCGCCCAACTCGACCCGATCCGATCGCGCTCGAGCACCACGTGCTCGACGCCGGCACGCGCGAGCTCGTGACTCGTGGCCAACCCGGCCTGACCACCGCCGATCACGACGACATCGATCATCTCGATCGACGAGATCATCGATCAATGACTTCCGGTGCGGCGGAGCGGTAGCCGACACCGCGGACCGTCTCGATCAGGTGCTCGTGTTCAGGACCGAGCTTGGCGCGCAAGCGCCGCACGTGCACGTCGACGGTGCGTGTGCCGCCGTAGAAGTCGTAACCCCAGACCTCGCGCAGCAGGGCCGGTCGGGTGTAGACCCGTCCCGGGCTCGACGCAAGGAACCGCAACAGCTCGAACTCCTTGTAGGTGAGATCCAGCGGTCGTCCGCTCGCGGTCGCGCGATAGGTCTCGGTGTCGAGCGCGATGGGACCGAGGCGGGTGACCGTGCCGTCGCCGCTTCCTGCCCTGTGCCGCAACATCGCGAGGCGGGCGCGGAGCTCCGGTGCCGGCGCGCCCGGGTAGACGAGCTCGTCGACGAGCTCGTGCCACGGGTATCGCTCGATCTGATCGCGCTCGACGATGAGCATGACGGGAAGGCGTGTCGCACGCTCGCGAAGAGTCTGCAGCACGGACCATGCCTGCGCCGCGTGCTCGGCGGCATCGACCAACACCGCGTCGGGTTCGAGGCGCTGGACGTGCTCGATCGACGTGATCGAAAGCGGCTCGACCTTGAGGTCGGCCCGGAGCTCTCCGAGGGCCGGAAGCACCGCCTCGGGCCGTCGATCGGAGAGCAGGCTGAGGAGTGCCATGGGTGTCGTCACGATATCCGGTCGGCTTGGCGGCCGGTACCCTTGACCTGCGATGACCACGCTCCAGGGCATCACCTCGCACCAATGGCGCGTGCCGGCCGAGACCTTCCGTGTGACGACCGACGATGGGGTGCACATCCGGGGTTCGCGACTGGGTGATGCAGACCCGTCGCGACCGGCGCTGCTGCTCGCCCACGGCATGATCGGGTGGCACCGCAAGCCGAAGTTCGCGATCTTCGCCGAGCAGCTCACCCCCTGGTTCACCGTGTTCGCCATGGACCTGCGGGGTCACGGCGAGAGCGGCGGTGTCTGCGACTTCGGCGGCGACGAGGTCCACGACATCGAGGCGGTACACCGTCGCGCACGCGACGAGGGTCACACCACGGCGATCTCGTGCGGAACGTCGATGGGCGGCATCGCCTCGATCCGCCACGGTGGGCTGATCGGGGGCACCGATGCGGTCGTGGGCATCTCGTCGCTCGCCTACTGGGATTGGCACGACGACGCCAATCCTCGCGTCCGGCGTGAGATGCACGCCCGAATCGGCACCGCCGCCGGACGCGCCGCGCTGCGCGCGTTCGGTGTGCGCATGCCCGACAGATGGGACCCCCCCGAGTCACCCGAGGACGTGATCGGCAAGATCGCACCGACGCCTGTCGTGATCGTGCACGGCGCCGACGACAGGCTGTTCCCGCCGTCGCATGCGCGAAAGCTCTACGAGGCGGCAGGGGAGCCCAAACGTCTGCTGATCGGTGAGGGCTTCGGACATGCAGAGGACGGACTGACCCCGGCGTTCGCACGAAAGCTCGTCGACGTCATGCGCATGATGGTCGGCTCGTGAGGATCCGGCTGTTCGCGGCACTCCGCGAGATCGCGGGCGAGCCGTTCGTCGAGGCGAGTGGGCACACGGTCGGCGAGATCGTCGGGGACCTGTCGTCTCGATACGGTGAGCGATTCGCGCAGATCGCCGAGGTCGGCTCGTTCGTGGTGAACGGCGAGCGGGCGGCTCGCACGACCGTGGTCGCAGAGGGTGACGAGGTGGCCCTCCTTCCGCCCGTCAGTGGAGGCTGAGAGCCGACGCGGCCGTGAGGTCCGAATGACCCAGTGCAACTGCCTGACGCGGAACCGTCGCCTGCCTGCGATACTGACCGCCGATGCGATTCCAACGAGTGCTGTTGATCGTGAACCCTGTGGCCCGCACGGTCTCGAAGCCGACGCTTGCCGTGATCGAGAAGGCGATGTCGGCCGACTTCCGTCTCGAAGTCATCGAGACGAAGGAACGCGGACACGCCAACGAGATCGCGACCCAGGCGGTGCACGAGGGCGTCGACCTCGTCGTGGTGTTCTCGGGCGACGGCACGATCAACGAGGTCGTGAACTCGCTCGCCGGCACCCGCACCGCGCTGGGGGTGCTGCCGGGTGGGGCGACGAACATCCTCGTTCGCGCGCTCGGGCTGCCGACCGAGCCGGTCGATGCAACAGGCGTCCTGATCGGCCAAGCGCTCGACGATGAGGCGTTCAAGCTGCATCTCGGCAAAGCCGACGGCCGATACTTCGCCGTGAACTGCGGGGCCGGCGTCGACGCCGCAGCGATGGCCCGGATCGACAGGAAGTTCCCCAAGACCAAGGCGAAATTCGACCGCGTGGCGTTCCGCAGCGCTGCCTGGGAGTTACTGGTGAGCTACGCCGGCAAGTATCCCGACCTCGAGATCTCGATCGACGGCGGTCAGGCGGAACCCTCCCTGTCGGTGATGGTGGGGCGAACCGATCCCTACACGTACTACAAGGATCGTGGCCTGCGCATGACGCCGCAGGCATCGCTCGAGACCGGCCTCGACGTGTTGAGCATGCGCAAGCTCGCGCGGCGCAACGTGCCGCGGATCGCCGCGCAGGTGTTCGGCTCGGCGCGCCACGTGCAGAGCCGCGACATCGACTACCGCCATGACGCGTCGCACGTGCTGGTCACATCGGACCGTCCCTTCCCCGTGCAGGTCGACGGAGACTCGCTGGGCGACCTCGAGCGGCTCGAGATCGAGCTGGCTCGGGAAGCGCTGTGGGTCGTGGCCTGACGCACCGGGTTCGCGCCGTCGCCATGGCGACGGCCGCCGCGATCGTGGCGTGCGTGTGGCCGATCGCGGCTGCACCTGATTCGTCGGCGGCGGGGCGCGAGCTTCCCGACGTCGTGCTGGTGATCACCGACGACCAGCGGGCGGGCACCCTGCAGCGCATGCCTCACCTACGCAAAGGGCTGATCCGCCGAGGCGTGCGCTTCAGGTCGGCATTCGTGCCCAATCCGTCGTGCTGTCCGAGTCGCGCGAGCTTCTTCACCGGCACGTACTCGCATACCAATGGCGTCTGGAAGAACCTCGGCCCAGTCGGCGGCATGCAGGCGTTCGACGATTCCTCGACGCTCGCGACGTGGTTGCACGACGCCGGGTATCGCACCGGGCTGTTCGGCAAGTACCTCAACGGATATCGGGACGCCTCGATCGTGCCTTCGGGGTGGGACGAATGGTTCGCGTTCATGGCGGGTGACGGGCGCGCCTATTTCGGTTTCAACGCCAGTCACAACGGCCGGCTGGTCGGCTTCCCCGATGACGTGTACTCGACCGTCGAAACCTACGAACGCGTGTCGAGGTTCATCAGAACGACGCCCGACCGCGAGCCGCTGTTCGCGGTGTGGACGCCGGTCGCTCCGCACCGGCCCTTCACGCCCGAGGACCGTTACGCAGATGCGGCGATCGGCGTGCCCCGTTGGCGCCCGCCCAACTACAACGAGGGGAACGTCTCGGACAAGCCGAGATACGTGCGCGTGACGGATCGTCTCGATGCCCGCACCCGCGCCGCGATCGATGCCGATCGATCGGGTCAGTACCGAACCTTGCTGTCGGTCGACGATGGCATGGCCGACATCGTGCGAGCGTTGCGCGCGACCGGCCGGCTCTCGAACACCCTGCTCGTGTACACCTCCGACAACGGCCTCATGTGGGGAGAACATCGGCTCGTGCGCAAGGCTGTGCCCTACGACGGCGCATCGCGGGTGCCGATGATCGTGCGCTACGACCCCCTGACCCAAGCCTCGCGTGGCGCGTCCGCGTCGTCACTCGTGGTCAACATCGACGTGGCACCCACCATCATGGATCTCGCCCGACTGACGCCCGCTTCGCCTGTCGACGGTCGCAGCATGGCGCCCTTGCTCGACGGCTCGGCCCGGGCCATACGCTCGCGCTTCGTGATCGAGCATGCAGCCGGAAGCGATGCGCCGGCCTACTGTGGGGTGAGGTCGAAGCGGGAGCTGTTCGTGCACTACACCACGGGTGAGGAGGAGTACTACCGGCTCGAGCGCGATCCCTGGAGCCTCAGGAACCTGGCCGGACGCAACCAGGTCCGAGCCGAGATGCAGAGCCTGCGGCGGTACGCGACGAAGAAGTGCAGGCCCAGGCCGCCCGGCTTCTCCTGGTGACCCACGCTGGGATGAGGTTCAGCGATCGTCGAGCGTGATGGTCTGGGGAACGGTCACCTCGGCCGCCGCTTCGTGGATGCCGCATTCCCACCTGGACAGTCCGGCCCAACGTCCTGCTCGCTCGGGCTCACCCGCGAATCGAAGTCGCGTGCACGGCGCGCACCCGATCGAGGCGTACCCGAGGTCGTAGAGAGGATTGTGCGGCAGGTCGTGCTCGGCGAGATAGGCCCAGGTGTCGCGTCGCGTCCAGGCCGCGACCGGATTCACCTTGACGATCATGTGGCCGGGTTCCAGCTCGTACTGCTCCACGAAGGGCGCGTTGGCTCTCGTCGGTGACGAGTCGCGCCGGAACGCCGTGATCCACCCGTCGAGCCCGCGGAGCGCCTCGAACATCGGCCGCACCTTGTTCAGCTCGCAGCACAGCTCAGGGTTCCGCTCGTACAGGCGCTCGCCGTGGCGCTCGGCCTGTTGGGCCACCGTGAGGTCACCGTAGAGATCGACGACGTTCAGCCCGAGCCGCTCCGTGAGCTGCTGCTTGAACGCCAGTGTCTCCGCGAATTGGAACCCGGTCTCGAGGAACAGCACCGGAACGTCTGCTCGGATCCTCGAGGCCATGTGCATGATGGCCGTGCCTTCCGCCTGGAAGGCCGAGGCGACCGCGATCCTGCCGAGCCCCGACGACTCGAGCGCCCATGTGAGGATCTCGCGCGGATGGGCGTGCTCGAAGTCGGTGTTCAGGGCAACGAGCTCGTCGTCACGAAGCAAGGTTTCCATGGCAGGAGGCCCACTCTCAGTTCCGTGGAGCCGGGTCCGCGGAGCATACATCGTATGCTGTGCCGGTCATCCGGTCTGCCGCGCGGACCATTGGCGCCACCCGAGACCACCGCTCGACCCCGTCGACCGACCCCGTCAGGAGCCAGCACCCATGTCAGACACGTACCCCATCGCGCCGCACGGCGGCACCCTCGTCGACCTGCTCGTCACCGGCGATGCGGCGGCGGCCCTCGCCGTCGAGGCGGCGAACCTTCCGAAGCTCGTGCCGAACGAGCGCGAGCTGAGCGACCTCGAGATGCTCGCCGTCGGCGCTCTCAGCCCGCTGTCCGGGTTCCAGGGTGAGGCTGACTACCATTCGGTGCTCGACTCGATGCACCTCGCGAACGGCCTCGCGTGGGCGATCCCGGTCGTGCTCGGGGTGACCGAGGAGCAGGCTCACACGTTCGGAAGCGGTGGCGCTGTGGCGCTGTCACCCGCCGACGGCGCCGACCCGATCGCGGTGCTCCGCGTCGGTGGGTCGTTCACGCGTGACAAGCAGAAGGAAGCCGTCAGCGTCTACCGCACCGACGAGGCCGAGCACCCAGGCGTGAAGGCGGTGTACGACTCGGGGGACTACTGCCTCGCGGGCGACCTCGAGGTGCTGTCGTTGCCGGTACACGACGACTTCCAGGGGTATCGCATGACGCCGGCCGAGACCCGGGCCGAGTTCGAGCGGCGCGGATGGAAGACCATCGTCGGATTCCAGACCCGCAACCCGATCCACCGTGCCCACGAGTACATCCAGAAGTGCGCGCTCGAGATCGTCGACGGGCTGCTCGTGCATCCACTCATGGGTGCCACCAAGAGCGACGACGTGCCGCCCGACGTCCGCATGCAGTGCTACGAGGCACTGTTCGAGGGCTACTACCCGAAGGACCGCGCCATGGTGTCGATCTTCCCGGCGGCGATGCGCTACGCCGGCCCGCGTGAGGCGATCTGGCACGCGATCTGCCGCAAGAACTACGGCTGCACGCACTTCATCGTCGGCCGCGACCACGCCGGCGTGGGCACGTACTACGGCACCTACGACGCCCAGCAGATCTTCACCGAGTTCGAGGCGGGCGAGCTCGGCATCACGACGCTCAACTTCGAGCACTCGTTCTGGTGCGAGTCGTGCGAGGGCATGGCGTCGCCGAAGACCTGTCCCCACGGCGAGGAGACACGCATCTCCCTCAGCGGCACGAAGGTGCGAGAGATGCTGCGAAACGGCGAGCGTCCGCCCCAGGAATTCTCCAGGCCCGAGGTGGCCGACATCCTGATCGACGCGATGAAGGGCTCCTGAGCTGGGGTTGAGCTGGCTCTGCCGACGCTGGTAGCCTCGGTCGGCGTCCTCCGCCGCGCTGCCGTTCACGAAGGAGTCGACGATCCGTTCCCGAGCGTTTCCCAGCCTCATCGTCGCCTGTGCCCTGGTCGGGGCGTTCGTGGCGATGCCGGCGAACGCCGACACAGAAGCCGAGCTCGATACCGCCGAACAGCAGCTCGAGGATGCGCATGACGAGCTCGACCGGGTGAACGAGCTCTGGCAGCAAGCCGAAGCCGACCTCGCCAGGTCGCTGGACGCCGCCCGTGCGGCCGAGGCGCGCATCGAGACCCTGCAAGCCGACCTCGCCACGATCCAGCGAGAGCTCGATCGGCGTGCCGCAGCGCTCTTCATCGCCGGAGGAAGCCCACAGGCCCTCGCGCTCCTCACGTCCGAATCGGTGAACGACGCCGTCGACCGGTTGGAGTTCGCCTCAGCGGTAGCAGAAGGCGACAGCGACCTCGCGACCAGGGTGAGCGTCGAATCGCAGGAGCTCTCATGGCAGCGGGAGCAGCTCGCCGAGGCTGTCAGCGCGCAGACCGTGGCTGCGGACGAGCTCGATGCCCAGCAAGACGCGATCCAGGCCGAGCTCGCGCGCATCGCGGCGAGGGTCGATGAGCTGGAGGTCAGGCTCGCGGCCGAACGGTCTCCCTCACCACCTCCGAGTGGCAACGGACCGAGCGATCCCGGTCCCGAAGATCCGGTTCCGCCCGTCGGCACCGGATGGCTCCAGACCTGCCCGGTGAACGGCCCGAGCTCGTTCGTGGATTCGTTCGGCGACCCCCGGCCCGGTGGACGCACCCACCAGGGCATCGACATGATCGCGGCGCGGGGCACGCCGGTGGTGGCCGTGCACGGTGGCACCGTGCATCGAACCGGTAGCTCGATCGGGGGTTACGGCATCGCCTTGTTCCACGACGGAAGTTCCGACTGGACCTTCTACACGCACTTCGACTCCTACGGTTCCTATGGGGAAGGCGCTCATGCCCCCGCGGGCGCCACGATCGGTTACGTCGGGAACACGGGAACCACCGTGTACCACCTTCACTTCGAGTACCATCCGGGAGGCGGCGAAGCGGTCAACCCCTACAGCGCGCTGCTCGGTGTCTGCTGACCGGGGCTGCGACGTTCGCTCGCCGAACGTAGGATGTGCCGTGTGAGTGACGAGCAGCATCACCCTGCGAACCGGCGCATCGATCGCATCCGTGACGCAGGGTTCATCGATGGTCTCGGTCAACTTGGCCTCGACGATCTCCGCGACCGACGCGATGAGTGCCTCGCGGAGCGGGAGTACCTCTCGCTGCTGCGAAGGCTGGTGCAAGGTCGGGCCGAGATCCTGCAGGCCGAGCTCGAGACGCGCGGGAACGATGACGGCGACCGCGCCTCGCTGATCGACCGGCTCTCCACCATCCTCACGGGCGACGAACCGAACGAGGGATCGCGAGGTGAGGCCGTGCGCGTCGGCGTACCCGAAGACGAGCTGTTGCTGGCGCGACGGCGCATCGAACGGCTCGTATCCGACGCCGATATCTCCGACCCGACCACCCTCGACGACGAGCGCCTCGCGACCGCCGTCGAGCGGCTCACCGCCGAGGAGCACCAGGTGTCGTCCGCACGCCTCGACGTGATCGGGGTGCTCGACATCGTCCAGGACGAGTTGAAGCGCCGGTACAAGCAGGATCCGTCGCTGGTGCTGCAGTAGCTCGTTGGGCTGTCCCCCGGCCGGGGGTCGGCGGCTCGCGGCGACACCACGCCGACGGACCGATGTCGGCGTGGGCCGTCCGCACGGGCAGAACCCTGCAGGTGTCCGATGGCGTCATGGTTCCCACCCGGTCACAGTGGTGCTTGAAGACGGTCGGCCGGGGGGCTCGCACACATGTCAGTCACACAGTTCAGTCACGCGCCGGGAGCGGCAGCGAACGATGCCGAGCTTCCCTCACTCCACGCCCAGCTGGTGGTCTTCGCACGCGATATCGGCTGGCTCTACCAAGCGGAACGCGCTCGAGCCCGCGAGCTCGAGCAAGCTCACGAAGGCATCCGAGAGATGTACGTGGCGACCATGACGTCGCTCGCGCAGGTCGTGGAGGCGAAGGATCCGTCGACGCGTGGTCACCTCGACCGTACGCATCGGTACGGGCTCGCGCTCGCCGAGCGGATCGACCCGGAGCTCGCGGCCCTTCCCGAGGTCGGCTATGGCTTCTTCCTGCACGATATCGGCAAGGTGGGGGTGCCTGAGGCGGTGCTGCGCAAGCGGGGCCCGCTCGACGAGGACGAGTGGGCCGTGATGCGTGAGCACCCGGCGATCGGGGCGCGCATCGTCACGCCGATGCGGTTCCTGGCCGGCGCGGTCGAGATCGTGCGAACCCACCACGAGCGCTGGGACGGGCTCGGTTACCCCCTGGGGCTCCGAGGTCAGGAGATCCCGCTCGCGGCTCGCATCTTCTCGGTGGCCGATTCCTTCGACGCCATGACGAGCGATCGTCCCTACCGGGCTGCGATGCCGGCCGCTGAGGCCCTCGAGGAGATCCACCAGGGAGCGGGCACCCAGTTCGATCCCCACGTCGCGCGAGTCTTCCTCCAGCTCGTCGAGGAAGGAGGGCTCGAGCCCGCGATCACCGTCTCGCAGGTAGTAACCGCGGTCTGACGGCTCGGCTCTCGCATCCCAGCTGGGTAGGCTTCTTTCGTGGTTGCCGCCGTTCCGATCGCTCGTGTGATGCGCTCGGGCCTCGAGGAATCGGTGCACCTGGGGCACGTTGCGGTCTGCGACGTCGACGGCCGGCTCGTCGCCCGTGCCGGTGACGCCGACCGGGAGCTGTTCATCCGCTCGTGCGCGAAGCCGCTGCAGGCGGCGGTGTCGCTCGCCGCGATCGGCGACGAGGCTCTGCCCGACCGGGAGATCGCCGTGATGTGCGCCTCGCACAACGGCGAACCGGTGCACCTCGGAGCCGTGCGGGCCTTGCTCGAGCGTGCCGGCCTCGGGCCCAAGTCGCTTCGGACACCTCCGTCGTACCCCCTCGATGACGACGAGATGGCGCGGTCACAGCACCGTCACCCGTTGTTCAGCGACTGCTCGGGCAAACACGCCGGCATGCTCCTCGCGTCCGTACGGGCCGGGTGGAACACCGCCACGTATCATCGCCGATCCCACCCGGTGCAACGAAGGCTCGCGCGAGCCGTCATGCGGGCGAGCGGCGTCGACGCCGTTCGCACGGGCATCGACGGATGTGGTCTGCCGGTGCACGGCATGCCGCTTCGTGCGATCGCGACGCTCTACGCGAGGCTCGGCGTGCCCGAACGCATGCCGGAGCTCGAGGTCGAGGTTGCTCGCGCGGTCGAAGCCATGCTCGCCGAGCCGTACCTCGTCGGAGGGCGGAACCGGTTCGATTCGTCGCTCATGGGCAACGTGCCCGGTATCGTGGCCAAGGAGGGAGCCGAGGCCCTCGTGTGCGTCTCGCTTCCCGAGATCGGGGTCGGGGTGGCGCTGAAGGTGGCCGACGCCGGGTACCGGGCAGCTGGGCCGGCGATGATCGAGGTATTGGCTCAGCTCGACGCGCTCGATGCCTCACAACGCAAGGCGCTGGGCGGGGTGATGCGCCCGCCCGTGCTCGGCGGAGGCGAGATCGTCGGCGAGATCGAGCCGATCGTGAGGCTGCGTCGCCGATGACCGGTCACAGACGATCGCATTGCGAGCTCGTCGGCTGACCTACCATCGTGAGGATGAACGACAATGCCCGCGTGGCGGTGCTCAGTGTGCACACGTCGCCGATGGACCAGCCCGGGGTCGGCGATTCCGGAGGCATGAACGTCTACGTGCGGGCGGTGGCGGAACGCCTCGCTGACCGCGGGGTGGCCGTGGACCTGTTCACGCGGTGCCGCGGTGGCAGCGACCACGAGGTGAAGACTCTCGCGCCAGGCATCCGCGTCGTGAGCGTGAAGGCCGGTCCGTGCTGCGTGGTTCCGAAGGCGGAGCTGCCACGCTTCTTGCCGGAGTTCTTGGGAGGCGTGCTGCGCGTGGCGCACGAGCACGGGAGGCGCTACGACATCGTGCACAGCCACTACTGGCTCTCCGGGTGGGTGGGGCGGGCGATGAAGACGTCGCTCGGCGCCCCGCTCGTGGCGTCGTTCCACACGCTGGGCAAGGTCAAGAACTACTCCTTGGCGCGCGGCGAGGCTCCCGAGTCCGACCTTCGCCTCGCGGCAGAGCAGGCCGTCATCGCCGACGCCGATCGTGTGCTCGCGCCGACCCCGGCCGAGGCGGCACAGCTCGTCGGGCTGTACCGGGCAGACCCGGGGTGTGTGCGGCTCGTGCCGCCCGGCGTAGACCATCTGCTCTTCGTGCCCGGGGATCGCGCCTCGGCGCGTGAACGACTGCACCTTTCGGGGTTGCGCCTGGCTCTGTACGTTGGGCGGCTGCAGCCGCACAAAGGCCCCGACGTCGCCCTGCGGACGCTCGCCGAGGCGATGGCTCGCGACCGAGATGATGCGGGCGACCTGGTGCTCGCCATCGTGGGGGGAGCGAGTGGTCCCGACAAGGGGGCCGAAGTGGCGCGCTTGCTCGAGCTGGCGTCGGCGCTCGGCGTCAGCGAGCGCGTGATGCTGTTCCCGCCGCAGCCCCAGCGCAAGCTCGTCGACTTCTACACGGCGGCCGACGTCGTGTTGGTGCCCTCTCGGTCGGAGTCGTTCGGCTTGGTTGCCCTCGAGGCCCAGGCATGCGGCACGCCGGTGGTCGCCGCCGATGTCGGCGGTCTTCCGTACGTGGTGCAGCACGGCCGCAGCGGCTTCCTCGTGGAAGGTCACGACCCGGGCGATCACGCCGAGCGGTTGCTGCAGATCCTGCGCGACCCCGGCATGCAGTCGGCATTCGGCCACGAGGCGGCGCGCCATGCCCTGCGGTTCACGTGGGACGCGACCACCGATCAGATGGTGTCCGTCTACGACGAGGTTCTTGCGGCAGCCGGCGCGCGACCGTCGCGGTGAGGGCCGGCTCACCGACGTGCGCGTTCATCTGTTGCAGTGATGCTCGTCACCGTCCGTTTCGAATTGTCACTCTTCTTCCTACCCTCGTGACCTGCACGTTCATGGTCTGACCTGCGAAAACGCTAGGTTGACCACGTGCACGCGAGGCCCGTATGGTTCGCCTCGCTCCAAGCAGTCGAAGCATCGACGCGAGGAGATCGGGCGAGGTTCCGGAGCAGCCGCAAGGAGGCCCGGAGCCGGGAGAACCGACGAAGGCCGCAAGGCCAGACGCGGAACTCCGGGGCACCGACGAAGGCTGCGAGGCCGGAAGCGGCGCCTCCCGGACCTGGCCAACGCCGAAAGGTCGAAGCCGGTTCGGCCCCCGGCGACACGTCTTCGGACGGGTCGCAGGGAATGCTCCGATCATCGCCGTGACGAGCGCCCAGGTTGCTTGGAGCACCTGAGCCCGAGAGGCTGAGGGAGGCTGGGAGCTTCGGCTCTCGGCGAGCCCGAAGGTCTCTCGGGCTCTTTGCTTCCCGCTCGTCTGGAACACGCTACGGTTCGGGCCATGAGCTCAGATGGCAACGAGGGCATGGCGAAGCGGGGTGACGCAGCCGAGCGGCGCGATCGCATCATCGACGCGGCCATGCGGCACTTCGCCGAGCACGGGTACCGGGGCGGCAAGGTCGAGGACATCGCGATGGACGTCGGTGTCGCCAAGGGCACGGTCTTCTTGGACTTCGGGTCGAAGGACGGGCTCTTCCTCGCGGCGTACCAACGAGCTGTGTCGATGTTGCCGGCGTGGCTCGACGCTCCCCAGGAGATCACCTCCGAGGGATTCTGGGCGATCCTCGACTGGTGGCTCGAGCACACCGAGGATTTCGTCGATCGCGACCCCGTGCCCAACCGGCTCGCGGTCATCGGCCGGTACGACGCGGGCTTGGGTGTGCGACTCCCGATCGACCGGTTCATGCGGAGCGAAGATCCCTACGGCACGCTCGAGTTCGTGGAGTTCGGGGTGCGAAGCGGAGAGGTGCGTGATGACGTCGATCCGGAGATGCTCGCCTCGATGCTCGATTGGGTCGCCGAGCGTTTCCAGGAGGCGTTGGTCTCGGCAGATCTCGACCCCGGGCTCATCCATCGACGGCCGGAACGTCGCGAGATGCGCATCAAGGAATTCGTCGAGATCCTGCGTCACGGCATCGAATCCGGCGCCGACGAGGCCTGAGGTCCGTGCGATAGGTTGTGCGCCATGAGCGATGACGGTGCGCGCAGGGTCGCATTCCTCGGTGGCGGGAAGATGGCCGAAGCGCTCATCTCGGGCCTGATCCGTTCGGGTGGGCGCACGGCCGACGAGATCATGGTCACGAACCGGCGCGAGGAGCGGGCGCAAGAGCTCGCCGGGAAGTACGGCATCGCGGCCACCCTCGACAACGCTGAGGCGGTCCGATGGGCCGACGTGCTGGTGTTGATGACGAAGCCGCAAGACATCGAGGCGCTGTTGCACGAGATCCGCGAGCACGTGCGGCCCCGTGACCGGGTGATCAGCTTCGCTGCCGGTGTCCGAACGTCGTTCGTCGAGAAGCAGCTTCCCGACGACGTGCCGGTCGTGCGCGTCATGTCGAACGTACCGGTCATGGTCGACGAGGCGATGTCGGTGATCTCGGCCGGGCGGTCGGCGGGGGAGGAGCACCTCGCCATCGCCGAGGAGCTGCTCGGCACCGTTGGCAAGGTGCTGCGGCTGCCGGAGCAGCATCTCGACGCCGTCACCGCGACGTCGGGAAGCGGGCCCGCCTACTTCTTCCTGCTGGCCGAGGCGATGATCGAGGCCTGTATCCTGCTGGGGCTGTCGCGCGACGTCGCGACCGAGCTGATCATCCAGACGATGCTCGGCTCGGCCAAGATGCTCCGTGACACCGGCACGCACCCGGTGGAGCTCCGCGAGATGGTGACCTCTCCCGGCGGCACCACGATCGCCGCCATCCGCCATCTCGAGGAAGCCGGCGTGCGCGCTGCATTCCTGAACGCGATCGACGCCGCGCGCCAACGCTCGCTCGAGCTGGCGCAGGGCGGCGACGAAGACGACTGAGGAGCTGGAGCCCATGGGCAGAGGAGACCTCGCGAAGGTGCGCTCGGCGAAGGACCGCCAGAGGGAGAAGAAGGCCCGCGACGCGCGGAAGGCCGTCGAGGCGGGCAAGGTGCGGAAGGCGGCGAAGAAGAAGTAGCAAAGGGTGACCGATGGCATCGCCGGCGGCTCAAGCGTTTGCCCGGCGATGCCGATTCCACCTTGGATGGAATCTTGCCGCAGGTTGTTCGCCGCGCTCGGCCTCGCTCTGATCGTGATCGGCCTGCTGCCCATCGCCTCTCGGGCGGTACTCCCGGCGGGTCCGGGCACGGCCGGCATCGACTCGTGGATCGTCTCGGGGCGAAAGGGCCCGATCGGGGCAGGCGTGCACAGCCCCGACGGCGACGGCCAGACGCTCACCCGGCGCATCGAGGCCGGGCGCAAGGTCACGTTCACGATCTCCGCGAAGCGGACCGGCTCCGGCCGAAGTTCGGTGAGGTTCCTCGGCTGCGCAGGGGCGCCGGGGTTCGCGGTGACATACAGGCTTCCCGACGGCACGGTCGTGACGCTCGACGTGACGGGAAGCGGTTACGACTATCGGCAGGTCGACGTCGGCGATGTGGTGCGCATGCGGCTCACGGTCGACACCGCGCCGAGCAGCGCGGGCGACGAGGCGTTCTGCGGAGTCGGCGCCTACACGCCCGACCGCGGTGACGTGGTCGGGGCAAGAATCGTCGCGACGTAGCGAGCGACGACCGCCGGCCGCTCAGGTTCAGCGTTCGGCGAGGCGGTTGCGGAGCGTGCCGATGCCTTCTGCGGCGAGCTCCACCAGGGCTCCGGGCCAGAGGCGGCGCGAGGGGTCGGCGTCATCGTCGACCGCGGGGAACGGCCCCAGCCCGAACGCGTCGCCCCGTTCGATCACCGCGTGTTGCGACACCGAGGCGATCAGCTCGAACAGGGACGATGCAGCCCCGTTCAGGTTTCCCTTGAGCATCTCGTGCTCGTCGACCTTCACCTTCACGAACATCGTCTGCGGGTCGATGTCGTCGGCGGTCACGACGCATGGCCCGATCGAGATCGGTACCCCTTCGGCCGAGGCGACCGGAGCCCCGTCGGCGGCCCTGGCTCGCCAGTCGTTCACGAGCGTGTAGCCGAAGACGTCGGCGCGGATCTCATCGGCGCTCACCCTCGACGCTTCGTTCGCGACGATCGCGGCCACCAACGGCTCGTAGTCGAGCCAGGCGGCGCCGTCGGGCCACGGAACCGTCTGCTCGGGTCCGATGATGCGCCGCTCGACGTCCATCGCTCGGGGCGAGAGCAGGGAATGCGGAAACAGCGGGGTCAGGATGCGCGGCTTCGGTACGCGCCAGTTCCACGCGTCGTCGCGCTCCAGGGCGGCACGGGCGGCATCCATGATGCTGCCTCGGCTGCTCGAGACCAGATCCTCGAGGGTGGCGGGGAAGGCCGGATGCCCGACGGCGTCGGGAAGGTCGACCACCTCGTCCTCGAGGATCGCTCCCAGTCGCCGGTGCCCCCCCCGGTCGTAGGTCACGAGCCTCATCAGGGAGCCGAAGCATACGCCCACTGAGTCGCGATTTCCGGGATTCGGGGTGCGGTGAACCGATCAGAAGGGAGCGCTCGTGCTCGAGTTCGTCCTGATCGGCGTGTCGTGCTCGCATCGACTACCGTTCGACCGCGAAGAGAGCCCATGTGCCGGGCACGCCCTTCAGGATGTGCTCGCCTCGAGGCAGGAAGGTGTTGCCGGAACCGGCGACCAGGTCGGTCACGGTCCTCGACACGATCACCTCACCGGGCTCGGCGTGGCTCATCACCCTCGCGCCGATCACGACCGCGATCCCAGCGGGCTTCGGTCCCAGCAGCTCGCATTCTCCGGTGTGCAGACCGGCGCGGACCCGCAGCCCGCGAGCAGCTCCCTCCGCGACGATCGTCATCGCGCACTCGATCGCCCGTGCCGGTCCGTCGAAGCGACAGAAGAAGCCGTCTCCGGCGGTGTCGACCTCTGTGCCGCGATAACGGGTCAGAGCTCGACGGACGTCCTCATGGTGCTGGCCGAGCAAGTCCTTCCAAGCACGATCGCCCATCGTCGCTGCCATCGACGTCGAATCGGTGAGATCGGTGAACAAGAGCGTCGCGAGAACGGAATCGGACAGCTGCGGCAGCGGTGCGTCCTGCACCACCCTGATCAGCAGGTCGGAGAGCTGGTCGCCGTCGGTGTACGGGTCGACACTGTCGCCGGGTGTCGAAACAGCCGTGGCGTTCGGGATCCGGGCGGCGACGTCACGAGCTGCGTCGGCCGTGCCCGACGGGTAGACGACCACCGTAGGCACCCTGATCGTCGGGAGCACGTCACCGATGTCGGTGTCGATCTGCATGCGGGTGAACTCCGCAGCGGCGCCTGGGCTCGCGGCTGCGCGCTGCATCCAGACGAACCAGTCCATCAACTCGGGATCGCGACCGTACAGGGGGTTGATCTCGCGTCCGAACTCCTCCATCCAGCTTCGTTCCCCCCAATGTTCTCGGGCCTCTCGAACCCAGGAGCTCTTCGTCTCCTCGTCTTCCTCCAGCGCCGCGTAGGGCCAGTGCAGGATGAGGTTCCGGCATCGTTCCGGATAGGTCGATGCGAACAACGCGCAGACGTTGGCACTCTCGGCCACCCCGAACAGCGACGCCCGGTCGAGGCCGGTCGCCTCCATGACCGCGGTGATGTCGTCCATCCTCGATTCGAGCGTCACGGTGCGTGGACGGTCCGACAGACCCGTCCCGCGAGGGTTGTAGACGATCAGCTGAAGCCGCTCCGCGAGCCGGTCGAGGAATCGCCGGCAGTGAGGCGCCCTCCAGAGCGCCTCGATCGTGCACAGATGCGGAGCGTAGATGAGGGGAGGGCCGTCGCCGACCGACTGGTACGCGATCGCGACGCCGCCCGCGCGAGCGTAGCGAGCGTCCGGGATGTCCACGGAGAGCATCCTGCCATCAACCTTCGACACTGACCCGCGGATGGGCGGGCCTCGGGGTGCTCGGCTAGCATGGCGCTCTTGCGCCGATCCACCGTTCCGCATTGCCACGCACGATCGACGAGGGAGGGTTCCCGATGGCTGAGAAGTTCCGGATCACGTACGCGACCATGTCGGCCGACAACGAGGAGCTGCAGGCTGCGTACGATGCGGCCGCCGAACGAGCCCGTGCCGAGCTCGGCAAGGAGTATCCGGTCGTCGTCAATGGAGAGGAACGCTGGCGCGAGGAGAAGTACGAGGAACCTTCGCCGATCGACTCGGACATCATCATCGGGAAGTTCTCGCAGGCGACGACCCAGGACGTCGATGACGCGGTGGCCTCCGCGAAGGGGTTCCAGCTCGAATGGGACCGCATGGGCTGGCAGGAGCGGGTCCGCATCCTTCGCAACGTGGCCGACATCATGGAAGACCGGGTCTTCGACCTCGCAGCGCTCATGGCGTTCGAGGTGGGGAAGAGCCGGCTCGAGGCGCTCGGCGACGTGCAGGAGACTGCGGAGCTCATCCGCTGGAACTGCGACGAGATGGAAAAGCACGACGGCTTCCGGGTGCCGATGAGCGGTCTCGGCGCTGCAGGTGACTACTACGACGTGCTGCGACCCCACGGTGTCTGGGCCGTGATCAGCCCGTTCAACTTCCCGATGGCGTTGTCGGGCGGCCCATCGAGCGGGGCGCTCGTCGCCGGCAACGCGGTGGTGCTCAAGCCGTCGAACCAGGGCGCATTGCTCGGCTACAAGCTCTACGAGTGCTACCGCGACGGCGGGGTGCCGCCGGGAGCCTTCCACCTGGTGACCGGGCGCGGCGTCGTCGCCGGTGACCACCTGTGGCATCACCCCGACGTGAGCGGCGTCACCTTCACTGGTTCCTACCCGGTGGGGATGGACATCTACAAGCATTTCGTGACCGATGTGCCGAAGCCGGTGATCTGCGAGATGGGAGGGAAGAACCCGACCATCGTTACCAAGACCGCCGACCTCGACAAGGCCACCGACGGCGTGATGCGCAGCGCCTTCGGCTTCGGCGGCCAGAAGTGCTCGGCGAACTCGCGCGTGTACATCGAGCGCGAGGTCTACGACGACTTCGTATCGCAGCTCAAGACCAAGGCGGAGGCGATCAAGGTCGGCAACCCGATCGAGCGAGACGTGTACATGGGCCCGATCATCAACGAGCCGGCGATGGAGACCTACGAGGAGGCGTCGGAGGAAGCTCGTAAGAACGGCACCGTCATCACGGGCGGTCAGCGCATCACCGAGGGTGACTTCGGTCGCGGATTGTTCGTCGAGCCCACCGTCGTCGAGGTGCCCGAGGACAGCTGGATCTGGAAGAAAGAGCTGTTCGTGCCGTTCGTGGCGGTTGCGCCGTTCGACGAGCTCGACGAGGCGATCGACAAGGCCAACGACACCGAGTACGGCCTCACCGCGGGACTGTTCAGCGAGGACCGAGCGGAGATCGACGAGTGGCTCGACCGCATCCAGGCGGGTGTGGTCTACGTGAACCGGCGCGCCGGGTCGACGACGGGCGCGTGGCCGGGCGTGCAACCCTTCGGCGGTTGGAAAGGATCCGGCACGACCGGCAAGGCCGGCGGCGGCCCGTATTACGTGCTGCAGTACCTTCGCGAGCAGTCGCGGACGGTGATCGAGGAGTGACGACAACCGAACACGACCTCAGCTTCGATGCGTTGGCCGCGCACAGCGGTCCGAAGCTCATCACCGACATCCCCGGGCCCGAGTCGCTCGCGCGCATCGCTCGCGACGAGAAGGTGACGTCGCCGTCGCTCCCGCGCGCGTATCGGTTCGTCCCCCGCCGTGGCGCAGGTTCGATCGTCGAGGATGTCGACGGCAACGTCTTCCTCGACATCAACGCTGGCATCGCAGTGACCTCGACCGGCCACTGTCACCCGCGGGTGGTCGAAGCGATCCAGCGGCAGGCCGCCGAGCTCCTGCACTACTCGGCGAGCGACTTCTACCTGCCGATCTACTCCGACGTGGCCGAGAGGCTCGCCACGATCGCGCCGTTCGACGGCGCACCCGCGAGGGTGTTCCTGTCGAACTCGGGAACCGAGGCCGTAGAAGCGGCGATCAAGCTGGCGCGGTATTCAACGGGCAGGCAATACTTGATCGGTTTCTATCAGTCGTTCCACGGGCGATCGATGGGCTCGGTCACGCTCACAGCATCGAAGGCCAGATACCGCCAAGGCTTCGGCCCGATGATGCCGAGCGTCCACCACTCGTTCTACGGCGACTTCGACTACATCGAACAGGTGTTGTTCAAGCGCGTCGTGACCCCGGATGAGGTCGCTGCCATCGTGGTCGAGTCCCTGCTCGGCGAGGGCGGGTACGTGCTTCCGCCCGAAGGCTGGTTCCGCTCCCTTCGCGAGCTCTGCGACCGTCATGGCATCATGCTCGTCTGTGACGAGGTGCAGTCGGGCATGGGCCGCAGTGGCACCATGTGGGCGATCGAGCAGGAGGGCATCGCGCCCGACATCATCACCGTCGGCAAGGGGATCGCGAGCGGCTTGCCGTTGGGCGCCATGATCGCCCGCGACGACGTCATGACCTGGGAAGCGGGCGCGCACGGCTCCACGTATGGCGGCTCGCCCGTGTCGTGCGCGGCCGCCCTCGCGACGCTCGACGTCATCGACGACGAGGGTCTCATGGCGAACGCGACGGCGGTGGGGGGGCTCTTCCTGTCGGGCCTGCGCGAGATCGCGGCGCGTCACCCGATCATCACCGACGTTCGTGGCCGTGCGCTGTGGATCGGTGTCTCGTTCGCCGATCACGATCAGGCTGCTGCGGTCGAGCAGGCGTCGTTCCGGCGAGGGCTGCTCGCGCTCGGGTGCGGCGACGACGCCATCCGCATCTCGCCGCCGCTCGTGTTCCGTAACGACCAGGTGCGCGCCGCTCTCGAGATCCTCGAGGAGGCCGTCGCGGACGTCGAAATGGCCGGATCCTAGGCGGTCGTGGCCCGGCTGTGAGCGAGTCGAAGCTCACCACGATGCAGACCGCCGTTCGCGAGCTCGTCCGCGACGGCGACACCGTGGCGATCGAAGGCTTCACGCACCTGATCTGCTTCGCGGCCGGCCACGAGATCATCCGCCAGCGCCGGCGTGACCTGACCCTCGCCCGCATGACACCCGACGTGGTCTACGACCAGATGATCGGGGCGGGCGTGGCGACGAAGCTCATCTTCAGCTGGATGGGCAACCCTGGAGTCGGCAATCTGCACGCCGTGCGCCGGCGCATCGAGAAGGCCGACCCGGCGCCGCTCGAGATCGAGGAGTACTCGCACTTCGGCATGGTCTGCCGCTACATGGCGGGCGCTGCGAACCTTCCGTTCTTCCCGATGCGGAGCTACTACGAATCCGACATCCCGAAGGTGAACCCGGATATCGTGCCGATGGCTTCCCCCTACGACGAGACCGACGAGGTCTACGTCGTGCCGCCGCTGCGTCCCGACGTGGCGATCGTGCACGCGCAGCGCGCCGACGCCGCCGGCGACACCCAGATATGGGGCCTGCTCGGCTGTCAGAAAGAAGTCGCGTTCGCCGCCCACAAGGTGATCATCGTGGTGGAGGAGGTTGTCGAGGAATCGGTGATCCGTCGTGACCCCAACCGAACGGTGATCCCCGGGGCCGTGGTCGACGCGGTTGTCGAGGAGCCGTTCGCCTGCCATCCCTCGTTCGCGCAGGGCTACTACGACCGTGACAATCGCTTCTACCTCGACTGGGACCGCATCGCCAAGGAGCAAGGAACCCTCGACGCCTGGCTCGACGAGTGGGTGTACGGGCTCGCCAACCACCGGGAGTACGTGGAGAAGTTCGGCGACGCCCACTGGGACGGGCTGCGGCCCGAGCCCGCGCTCTCGGGCGAGGTCGACTACGGGAGATATGCATGAGCGAAGCGATCGCGGACCTCGGCTACTCCAAGTCGGAGCTGATGATCGCGGCCAGCGCGCGCCTGCTGGGCGGCGTCTCGAACTGCTTCGTCGGCGTGGGCCTGCCGAACATCGTGTGCAACCTCGCTCAGCGGACGGTGGCGCCGCGCCTACAGCTCGTCTACGAGTCAGGCGTGTTCGGGGCGCGGCCCGAGCGGCTTCCTCTGTCGATCGGCGATCCGACGCTCGCGAGCGGCTCGACCGCCGTGACCAGCATGTTCGAGCTCTTCGCCTTCTACCTACAGGCCGGCTTGATCGACGTGGCATTCCTGGGCGGCGCGCAGATCGACCGATACGGGAACCTCAACACGACCGTGATAGGCGACTACGAGCACCCGAAGGTGCGGCTGCCGGGGTCTGGGGGGGCATGCGAGATCGCGATCCACGCCCGCCAGATATTGGTGATCATGCGCCAGGCCCAACGGTCGTTCGTCGATCGTCTCGACTTCCGCACGAGCCCCGGCCACAGTGGCGACCCGGCGCACGACGCTGCCCGAGGCTGGCACGGGAGCGGCCCGACGAGCGTCGTGACCGATCTCGCGACGTACACCTTCGATGACGCCACGGGCGAGATGATGTTGCAGACGACCCACCCGGGCGTCACGGTCGACGACGTGCGCGCCAACATGGGTTGGGAACCGATGGTCGCCGGCGATCTCGGCGAGACGCCGGCCCCGAGCATTGAGGAGCTACGGTTGATCCGCGAAGAGCTCGACCCGGGCGGGGCCTACACGAGATGACGTCCGACGCCGGCGTCACCGAGCCGCTCGAATCACCGGTCTGGTACGGCCCTCTGCGCGAGCCGTCGTGGCTCGTGCCCCGCGTACGCGACGACGCCACGAGGGTCGCGTTCTGCGCCGAGCGATGGGATGGATCAGCGGTCGACGCCACCGGGCGTGACCTGCGTCTCGGGCTGCCGCTGTACCTCGCGGAGTCGATGCGGTTCGGCACCAACGCCCGGTCCATCGCGATGCGAACGCCCATCGGCGAGACCGACCCGCTTCCAGAGGCTGCAGTCGTCGTGCGAAGCGCGGTGGCTCCTGACGGCGACGCGTCGGTCCGCCTCCGCATCCTCGATCCGACCGGCGCCGTGGTCACCGAGATCGTCCGCGAGGCGCACGACGGCTCGACCCTCGGCGCTGCGCTCGAGAGCCTTCCCCGCGCGTGCATCGATGCGGTGGCCGATCATGGCGTCCGTCCGATCTGGAACTCGCTCTACTCATTGCCTTCGGGCGCCGCGCGCGCTTCATACGTGCGCGGATTGCGCGCATGTCTTCGGATGAGCGAGGATGCCTTGCCTGGCACGGCCGACGTGGAGTCGTTGACGGACCGACGCAACGATGTTCGGGCGACTCTCGGCGGGCTCGGAACACTCGCGACCAGCACGCCCGAGCCGTTCCCCGCCCTGCTGTTCTTCGGGGCGCTGCTCGCAGCCTACGACGCAGGTTCATCGATGGTCGGGGCGTTCCGGTTGCAGGTCAACGCCCGATGCACGATCGCAACCGACCCCCTCGACCCCATCTACGCGATGGCTGCGCTCGTGCTGCGCATCTTCGGCGATCGCCATACGAGCGAGCGACGGTTGCAGAAGCTGCGATCGGCCGACGGCGAGGCCGTGCACCTGTGGGCAGACAGGGTCGCGGAGCTCACGTGACCCACGTATTCCCGAGGGTGCTCGATCGTGAGCTTCCCGAGGCCGTCGATGCTCGAGGATGCTGGATCACCGCCGCCGACGGTCGGCGGTTCCTCGACGCGGCGGGAGGCGCGATAGTGGTGAACGTGGGCCACGGGGAGCGCCGGGTGATCGACGCCATCGAGGCGCAGCTCTCCCGTACGCAGTATGTGCACGCCACCATGTTCACGACCGGGGCTCTCGAGGACTATGCAGGCGAGCTTGCGCCCCTGCTGCCCATGGACGACCCACGTCTGTACCCAGTGTCGGGTGGAAGCGAGGCGGTCGAGACCGCCCTGAAGCTTGCGCGCGCCTACCACCTGGCCCGCGGTGAGCCCTCTCGCTTCGTGGTCATCGGACGTCGAAGCTCCTACCACGGGAACACGATCGCGGCGCTCGACGCGAGCGGCAAGGAACCGCTGCGCAAGCCCTACACCCCTTGGCTCGGCCGCTTCCTGCACACCCCGGCCGCCTACGAGTACCGATGTGAGAATCCGCGTCACCCGAAGGCCTGTGGCCTGTGGCACGCCGAGGAGCTCGAACGCATGATCTCGCAGGCAGCGCCGAGCTCGGTGGCCGCGTTCATCGCGGAACCGGTGAGTGGCGCGACACTCGCAGCCGCGGTTCCGTGCGACGATTACTGGCCGGCGATCGTGGAGGTCTGCCGTCGCCACGGCGTGTTGGTGATCGCCGACGAGGTCATGACAGGCATGGGTCGCACCGGCCGCTGGTTCGCGAGCGAGCATTGGGGAGTCCGGCCAGATATCGTCACTGCAGGGAAAGGCACGACGAGCGGATACGTTCCGTTCGGCTTCGCGGCCGCGAGCGGCGAGGTGTTCGACGCCGTGTCGACCACCGGTTTCGTGCATGGTTTCACGTGGTCGCACAACGGGCTCGGCGCCGCAGCGGCGAGGGCGGTGCTCGGCGCCTTGCAAGACGACGACCTGGTGGCACGCTCGGCTTCGATGGGCGATCGGCTGCGTGCCGATCTGGCGGAGGCGCTCGCGGATGTGCTGGTCGTGGGCGATGTGCGTGGGATCGGCCTGATGATCGGCGTCGAGCTCGTGCGAGACCCCGAGACCAAGGAGCCATTCGCCCGGAGCGACCGCGTGACGGAGAGAGCGGTGCAGGCCGCGCGTGAGTCCGGACTGTTGCTGTACTCGTCGACGGCGCACGTCGACGGCCGCGACGGCGACCTGCTCATGCTGGGGCCGCCGTTCGTCATCTCCGACGCCGATGCCGCAACCATCGTGGAACGCACGGCGGCTGCCGTGCGCTCGGTGGCATGAGCGAGCTCGTGGTGCTCGGGTGAGCGGGATCGCCGGCCTGGTGGTGGCTCCTGAGGCGAGGATCTACGACCACGGCCCCGGGCATCCGCTGCGCCCGGCGCGAGTGTTGCTCACCTGGGGGCTCATCGATGCCTACGGTCTGCACGAGCGGAACGCCGTGGCTCGGCTCGGCTCCGGCCCCGCCGATGACGAGACATTGAACCTCGTGCACACCCAGGCGTTCATCGACGCCACACGGCGGGCCGGTCACGGGGTCGATGGGCCATGGGGAAGGTTCGGGTACGGACCGGGTGACAACCCGATCTTCGACCGCATGCACGAGGCGGGATCGATCGTGGCAGGCGCCTCGGTCGAGGCGGCGCGCGCCGTGCTCGCCGGCGAGGTCGCGCACGCGTTCAACGCCCCGGGTGGCCTGCACCATGCCATGCCCGAGCGCGCGTCCGGCTTCTGCGTCTACGACGACCCAGCCATCGCGATCGCCTGGATGTTGTCCGAGGGCGTCGAGCGCATCGCCTATGTCGATGTCGACGTGCATCACGGCGACGGCCCGCAGGCGATCTTCTACGACGACCCCCGGGTACTCACTGTCTCGATCCACGAGTACGCGCCCGAGCTCGGGTTCTTCCCCGGAACGGGCGGTCTCTCCGAACGCGGAGGACCGAACGCTCCGGACTCCGCGGTGAACGTGCCGCTCCCTCCTGGTACCGGCAGCGAAGGCTGGCTCGTGGCTTTCCGCGAAGCCGTGCTCACGGCCGTGCGATCGTTCGCCCCCGACGTGTTGGTCACCCAGCTCGGTTGTGACACGCACGCCAGCGATCCGCTCGCACACTTGCGACTCACCACCGACACCTACCGCACGACCGCAGCGCTGCTGCACGAGCTCGCGCACGAGACGGCTTCGGGGCGCTGGGTCGCGACCGGTGGCGGTGGATATCAGTGGGCGCGAGTGGTGCCCCGGGCATGGACCCTGTATTTCGTCGAGATGGCCGAGGTCGTCGTCCCCGACGAGCTGCCGACGGAATGGGTCGAGCGTGCAGAGCGCGAGCTCGGCGACGACATGCCGCACACCTTGTCCGAGCCGGCGGGTCTCGGCGCATGAAGGCGCTCGGCTCGGTCCCCACCAACAGCACCAAGCTCGTCTGCACGCTCGGACCGGCGACGAACACACCCGCGTTCGTACGAGGACTCGCCGCGGCCGGAACATCGATCTTCCGAGTGAACTTCTCCCACGGCACGCCCGACGACCATGCCCGAGCGGCCGGCCTCGTCCGAGACGCCGAGGCCGAGGGGGATCGCGCTCTCGCTGTGCTCGCCGACCTGCCCGGTCCGAAGGTGCGCCTCGCCACGATGGATCCCGATCCGTTCCGCTTCATGCCCGGGCAGCCGTTCGACTTGCGCGCCCACGGCCCTGGCGACGAGGGTGGCACATCGACGACCTACCCCGACCTTGCCGGCGATCTGCGCGAGGGAGACCGCGTGCTGCTCGCCGACGGGGCCGTCGAGCTGGTGGTGAGGGCAACCGATGGCGGCACCGTGAGGACCGAATGCGTACGGGGAGGCATCGTGCGTGGGGGCCAGGGCGTGAACGTGCCAGCCGACCGGTTGAGCCTGCCCGCGATCACCGAGCGAGACCGGGAATGCCTCGTTCGAGCCCTCGATCTCGAGGTCGACATGGTGGCCCAGTCGTTCGTGCGCGGACCCGGCGACCTGCTCGGGCTGCGGGCACTCATGCGTGAGCGGGCCGTGCCGATCGTGGCCAAGATCGAGACGAAGCCCGCGATCGAGAACGTAGAAGGGATCCTCGAGGTGACCGACGCCCTGATGGTGGCCCGCGGCGACCTCGGGGTCGAGCTTCCGATGGAACAGATCCCGCTGCTCCAGAAGGATCTGCTTCGGCGATCCCGCGCCGCCGGCCGGCCGGTCGTGGTCGCGACCCAGATGCTGGAATCGATGACCCGGGCCCCACGTCCGACTCGCGCAGAAGCGTCCGATGTGGCCAATGCGGTGCTCGACGGGGCCGACGCGATCATGCTGTCGGGCGAGACGGCGGTCGGCGACTACCCCTTCGAGGCCGCCGCTGCCGCCACCAAGATCGCCGCGGCCGTCGAGTCTCGGGTGGCCGACTATCGAGCCGCGCAGCCGGATTGTCGCCATCGCGGTGAGGCAGCGGCGGTGGCACATGCCGTGGCCGCGGTCGCCACGTCCGAAGCCGAGGTCGTCGCGATCACCTGCTACACGGAGACGGGGCGGACCGCTCGGTTGCTCTCGGCCGAGCGGCCCTCGAGTCCGATCTACGCCTTCATGCCCGACCAACAGGTGCGGCGGGCCATCACGTTGAACTGGGGCGTGGTGCCGATCGCTGCCGAGCGTCCCGACGACACCGACGCGATGATCGCGCTGATGGACAGGGGCGTGAGTGAGCGCGGACTCGTCGCACCAGGAGATCTCGTCGTGATGGCGGCGTCGTCGCCTGTCGGGCGAACGAAGACCAACATGCTCAAGCTGCACAAGGTGGGCTCACCCGTCCGCTGAGAGCTCCTCGTCCAGCGCCTCGATCACCCACCCTTCGAGCCATGTGAGGTAGCCGTAGAGCGAGAACATCTCCGAGGTCTGCTCGTCGCCCGCGAAATCGGCCTCGGTCGACTCCTCGGTGACGCCCAGCCGGGTGCCCACAACGAGTCGGATCGAGTTCAGTGAGCCGAGCCACGCAAGCAGCTCGTTCTCGTTGAGCTCGTCGCTGTCGAGTGTTCGCTCCACGGTGTCGAGGGCTTCCAGCTTCCCGAGGAGCAGATCGTCGCCGTGATGCTGCTCGTACTCGAGATTGCCGAGCACATCGTCGGGCAATGCAGGAGGGAACAGCCGCGCGACCGCGTCGTCGCTCGCCGGGTTCTCCGAGGTGAGCAGCGTGCGGAGCTGCATCGTGAACCTGCGCACGGCATCGCGTTCCTGCGCCGACAGTTGCACGGCGAAGCGGTCGCGTGCCACGCGACGAACCGGACCTCGGCGAAGTCGCATCTCACCGATCCTTCTGCATCGTGGCCCACAGGCCGTGGGCGTGCAGGCGGGCCACGTCGCGCTCAGCCTCGTCCTTCGAGCCGTTCGACACCACGGCTTTGCCCTTGGAGTGCACGTCCCACATCAACTTCTCGGCCTTGGCCCGCGAGAAGCCGAAGAGCTTCTGGAAGACCCACGTGACGTAGCTCATCAGGTTGATGGGGTCGTTCCAGACGATCACGATCCACGGCACCTCGGGCACGATGTCTTCCACGGCCTTCGGCCGGCCGATCTCGACGGGCGCCGTGCTCCCCCTCGCCGTGAAGGGCGGTTCACCTCTGCGATGCTGCACCCATGGACGTTATCGAACGTCACGTTCGACGCCTTCCCGGTCTCGACGACCTGTGGACGCCCAGGACGCACGAGCGAGATGCGCTCGTCGATGCCCTGGTCGCCGGAGAGGTCGCCGGCACGGCCACGCATCCACTCGACAACGTGCGGGCCAATGCGCTGCTGCTTATCGACGGCGACCCCGACAAGTTGTTCGGTCTTTCCGACCTGCCGGGCGGATTCGATATGGAGGCCATCCTTGATCTGGTGGCCGATGGCGCGGGTGCGCCGATCGATCACGAGGCTCGCTACGGCCCGGTCGAGATCGCGCCGGAACCGATACTCGAGTCATGCGAGATGCTGGGCGATCGCCTCGCGCGGGCCGCTGGAAGCGGGGAGCGCATCGTGCTCGCGACCGGACACCCCGTGGGACTCGCGTTGCTCTATCACGCGCTCGACCGGCTGCTCGTCGATCGCGGGGCAGAGGTGCTGAGGCTCGCAGGCGGCGACCGCTGGCGTGACCCCCACCTTGCCCATGACTGGATCGTCGACCACTGGGGCAACGTCGGCATGCTCACCGATGGCTCGGAGCCGCGCCACACGCACCGGCCCGACGCCATGTGGCACATGCTCGATGCGGGTCGTCCCGACCTCGTCGTGGCGGACCACGGGTTCGCCGGCGCGGCGATCGAAGCCGGCGTGGAGACGCTGTCGATCGCCGACGTGAACGACCCTGCGCTGATCGTGGCCAGGGCGCAGGGCCGCACCGAGGTGGTGGTGGTCATGGACGACCACGTGGCGCCCAGCGCGTACTGGCCCTGTTTCCAAGCCATCGCCTCTCGGTTCTCAAGGGGTATCCAGCGGCGGGCCTGAACGCCTACAATCCGGCCATCGTGAAGCGAGAACCCTTCACCGAGGCTCGGCTGAAGACCGTCAACGAGGTCGCAGACCTGTTGCGCGTATCCAGGATGACCGTCTACCGACTGATCAAGACAGGAGAGATGCCCGCCATCAGGGTGGGCCGGAGCTATCGGCTCCGATCCGAGGACGTCGACACCTACCTGATGGAGCGGTACACCGAAGCCGGCTGAGTCCGGCGCTCACGGTTCCCGCGCGACCCGCGCTCAGCCGACCTCCGTGAAGCACGGAGGGGCGCATGAACGAGCACGAACGGCTCGTCGATCGAGCCGCCCGCGAGGCACGCACGGTGCTGTTCGTGGGTGGCTTGGACGCCGGGAAGAGCACACTGGCGCGAGCGACCGCGGCGTTCGCATTGCGGCGCGGGCGCACGGTTGCCTATCTCGACGCCGACGTGGCGCAGAAGACGGTGGGGCCACCGGCAACGGTGGGCCTCAAACATGTGCGCGAACCCGATGACCTGACGCTCGAGCGGCTATCGTCTGCCGACGCGCTCGGCTTCGTCGGCTCGACCGGCCCGCAAGGGCACGTGCTGCCGCTGGTGGGCGCGCTCGCGCGACTTCGCGACCGAGCTCGGGGCGAAGGCGCCGATCTGATCGTCGTCGACACCAGCGCCATGGTGAGCGGCATCTGGGGCCAGCTCGTCAAGTACTACAAGGTCGACGCCCTCGAACCGGATCTCGTCGTCGGCCTGCAACGCGGCGAGGAGCTCGAGCCGGTGCTCGGCGTGATCCAACGGTTCTTCGGCGTCGAGCTCGTCACCTTGCCGGTGCACGCCGGAGTCGTGTCGACGAGTGTCGAGGCACGATCGCGTCAGCGGGAACGCTCGATGGCCGCGTACTTCGGCGACGAGTTGCAGCGCTTTCGAGTGAAGCCGACCGTGTTCATGCCGTCGCTGCCTCCGCTGTTCGACCTGCGCGAGCTCGACCGGCTGCTCGTCGGCCTCTCCGACGGCTCGGGAGGATTCACAGGACTCGGCTACCTCGAGTACGTGCCCGACGATCAGGGGCTCCGGTTGATCTCGCCCGTGGCAGAGCCACCGAAAGCGCTTAGACTGGGCTCCGTTCGTCTGGAGGACAGCTTCCGGGTGAAGCGCGTCGACCTCCGGAATCTCTTCGGAACCGAGTGAAAGGGCCACCGCTTGCCGTCGCTGATCAAGAAGCGCCGCAAGAAGATGCGTAAGAAGAAGCACAAGAAGCTTCTGAAGCGCACGCGGCACCAGCGCATGAAGCTGGGCAAGTAAGCCCGGACACCTCCGTGCGCGCTCCACGGTTCCGGCACGTCCGGCTCGTCGCCCCGGCCGTCGCCTCGGTCCTCGCGCTCGGTTCGTGCGGTCCGTCGTCTCCCCCTCCTTCACCGGGATCGCAGGCGGTGACGTTCGTTTCGAGCGGTGGCGTCGAGCTGGCTGGCCGGCTGTTCGAGGCCGAGGGTGCCACTGCCGGGGTCGTGCTCGCACACATGCGGCCCGCCGATCAATCGTCGTGGTTCGAGTACGCCGAGATCCTCGCCGACGACGGCTACCAGGCACTGACGTTTAACTTCCGTGGGTACTGCCCTGGCGGCGAGGCCGGCTGTTCGAGCGGCAAGACCGACCCCACGATGTTGTGGCGAGACGTGCGCGCCGCGGTGCGATTCCTGCGATCGACGGGCGTCGCCCGTGTCGGGGTGATCGGCGCCAGCATGGGAGGCACCGCCGCCCTGGTCGCAGCCGCGCAGCCCGCAGCGGGGGTCGGGGCGGTCGCGACCTTGTCGGCGCCGATCTCGTTCTCAGGGCTCACCGCGTCGCCCGAGACCCTCGTGGCCGTGCCCTTCGCCAAGCTCTTCGTAGCGGGCAACGGCGACTCGACCGCCGCCGCGGATGCGGAGTCGCTCTACGATCTCAGCGCGCCGCCCAAGCGGGTCGAGATCCTGCCCTCCGAGGACCACGGCACCGATCTGCTCGATGGCAACCAGGGACCGAACGTTCGTCAGATCCTGCAGGCGTGGCTCGCGCGATTCCTGCCGGTCGAGACACCCGTGAGGGCCGAGTCGTGACCGCCGAATCGGTGGTCAGGCCGGACTCGCCGCCGTGCTCTCGCTCGGGAGCTGACCGGGGCTGGAGGGGCCGGGGAGCGGATCGCTCCCGCCGCCTGCGAGGACGAGCTGCGCCACGGCTGCCGCGCCGATGAGCGCGAAGAGCACGATGATCATGATCAAGGTGGGGCGCCGCATGTCGAGGGCGCAGGCTAGCAGGCCGCGTTGCCGGGACGACGAGCCGCCGGCGTGCGGAGGTGACGGGCGCCATCGTCCGAACGGGCGCCTTCGGGCGAGCCCAGGCCGAGCGCGCGCTCGCTCCATCGGCGCATGCGCACCATGACCTCGCGCAGCCGAACCGGATCGGTGAGGTGGGTCCGCAGATCGACCTCGAGCGAGACCGATCCCTCGTAGCTTCCGGCCACGAGGTCGTCGCAGAACGCGTCGAGATCGAGCACGCCTTGTCCCGGTGGAAGGTGGGAGTCCCAGCCCTTACCGGCGTTGTCCGAGAGGTGCACGTGACGCAGCCGGTCGCCGAAGCGCCGCAGGACCTCGACGGGGTCGTGCTCGGCCACGGCCGCATGGCTCGTGTCGAGCACCAGGTGTGGCAGGCCCTCGAGCTCGTCGAGATCCTGGTTCGCGTGGAAGGTCACGCCGTGGCGCCCCATGCGCACGGGGAACATGTTCTCGATCGCGACCGTCACCCCGGTCCGCTCTTCGAGCACCGGCAGCTTCTCCTCGAGCCAGCGCCGGTACGCCCGTTGCCAGCGGTACGGCGGGTGCATCACCACGACCGGCACCTCGGCCCGCTCAGCAACGTGGATCGCACGATCGATCTTGCCGATCGGGTCGGTTCCCCAGACCTTCCTGGTCATGAGCAACGACGGGGCGTGGATCGCGCCGATCGCGAGGCCGTGCTCGTCGGCGAGCGATCGCATGCGATCGGGGTCCTGGCTCGCAGGATCCTTGGTCACCATGACCTCGACCCCGGTGTACCCGGTCTCGGCCACGATGCGGAAGGTGTTCTCGAGCGGTCGCGCGAAGAACGCGGCGGAGGAGAAGAGCAGTCGGGGTGTGCCCACGTCTCTATCGTAGGCACCTCACGCCTATGCTGAACGCCATGTGGGTCTTCCCCTTGGTCGCGGCCGTGCTCGCCGCCGCGTTCTCGGGCCTGGTTGCGAAGCTCTACGTCGCACGTCGTCGCCCCCACCAGCTCGCCTGGGTGCTCGCGCTCGCCATGTACGCCGTCGCCTCGATCACCGTCGTGTTCGGCATGGCCGGCGGCTGGACACCTCGCGCGTTCCAGCTCTACTGGGCCCTGGGCGCTGTGCTCAACGTGCCGTTCCTTGCAGGTGGCGAGCTCATGCTGCTCGTTCGCAACCCGAAGGTGCAGGCTGCGTGCTGGATCGTGCTGGTCTTCACCACCGCGTACACCGTCTCGGTGCTGCGCGGCGCGTCGTTCGACGCCGGTGCTCTCGCCGCAGACCTGCCGTCGGGAAGGGGAGTCTTCGGTGAGGGGTCGGCGGCGCAGCGTCTTCCCCAGCTCATCTCGACGCCCTCCTATCTGGTGCTGGTCGCGGGCGCCCTCTGGTCCGCCTGGCGGGTGCGAGGGCGTCCGGAGCTGCGCGACCGGTTCGTGGGCACCTTGCTGATCGCGCTCGGTGCGACCGTGATCGCGGGGTTCGGTTCGTACTTCGCGTTCCACGGCAGCGCGGCGGCGTTCTCGGTTGCCCTCGCCACGGGCATCGCGGTGATGTTCCTGGGGTTCGTGCGTGCGGGCCGCAGGGCGGCGGTGCCGGCTGAAGGCACCACGAGCGCATCGAGGGCATGACTTCGCGTCGGCGACGAGCAGGCGTCAGGCGGCCGCGGGGCTGGAGCTCGCCGACCACCACTCATCGCTCGAGGGCTCGCCTGTCGGGGCGTCGACCGGTTCGATCGCGATCCACAGGTCGTCGTAGCGACTGGGGTCGAACGGGATCGTCAGGATCACCTCGCCACCCTCGGGCAGGAAGTCACCCACGAATGTCGGCGCCCCGTTCGAGACGAGCCAGACGCGGTAGACGTGACCGGCCGGAGGCGTGGGCACGTCGTCGCCCGTCACATAGAAATGGTTCTCGCCCGGCGCCGAGATCTCCTGCACGGGTCCGACATCGACCATGCGGGCGCCGTCGCGGGTGGCGAAGCCGACGGCGTTCGCGAGATGGGAGGCTCGCACGTCGGCGTTGCTCGCCCTGATGCTCTGGCTCACGGTGACTCCCGCGAGACCCACCACGGCGGCGACGCCGGCCGCGACGGCGAACACCTGCATCGGACGGCGCCGCGGGGCCTGGGGCTCGAGCTCGTGATGCAAGCGGGGAAGCAGGGTTTCTGGCGGGACCATCGGTTCGACGGCGAACGCCAGGTCGGCCGAGAGCCGCTGGTAGTCGTCGAGAGAATCCCGGCATACCCGGCACGAGGGCACGTGATCGGAGAGCAGCAGGTCGGCTTCGATCGCGTCAGGTCCCGAGAGGCTCCGCAACACATAGCCGGCCAGCAGCTCCTCGATGCGTTCATGGTCGTCGATCATTCGACCCCCTGGGCTGTCGCCGCCGGCTCGAGCAGCGAGCGGAGCTTCCGCATCGCAGCGAAGGTTCTGGTCTTCACGGTGCCGAGCGGGATGCCGATCTCCTCGGCGATCTGCACCTGTGTCCTTCCACCGAAGTACGCCATCTCGAGCACCTGTCGTTGATCGGGGGAGAGCGTCTCGAGCGCCGCACGGACCTCGATACGACGAGCGGCCACGTCGGCCGCGTCGATCACGCCCTCCGCAGGGTCTTCGACTGCCGCGGGCTCGAGGTTCGCTGCACGTTCCTGCCGAGCCCTGATGCGTTCCTCGCGGCGGACCGTGTCGACCGCACGGTGATGCACCAACGACAGGAAGAACGAGCGGAAGGCCCCCCGGGCCGGATCGAAGGCCTCGGGGGCACGCCACAGGGCCATGAACGCGTCGTGCACGACGTCTTGGGCCAGGAGCTGCTGACCCGTGATGCGGTAGGCGAGTCCATAGGCCGAGCCCGAATAGCGCCGGTACAGCGCGTCGAACGCGCCGCGGTCACCCGCCGACAGGCTGCGATGCAGCTCCAGGTCGTCGCGGTCCCCCTCGCGCATGCGGCGTATCCTCCCAGACGTCCCCGGTGCGCCGGACCTGCGGGTAGTGTCGCCCCCGATGAAGGTCGGATTCTTCACACGCCAGGGCTGCCACCTCTGCGACGACGCGAGGGCGGTGTTGTTGGCCGAACGCGAACGCACGCCGTTCGACCTCGAGGAGATCGACATCGAGACCGACGATGCACTCGTGCGCGAGTACGGCCTGCGCATCCCGGTCGTCGTGGTCGATGGCGAGGAAGCCTTCGAATACACGGTCGACGCCGAGGAACTCGCCGCCCGCTTGGCCAGGTGAGGGTCGCTTGTGAGCTTGTGAACGCGTCAGGTCTCCGGCTACCCTGAACCCATGCAGGGGAGCCCATCCGCGTGGTGAGGGAGCGGTCCATCCCAGAGGCCACGGTCGGGCGACTCCCGGTGTACCTGCGGGTGCTGGTCGAGCTCGCCGAGGCGGGCTCGGGGACCGTCTCGAGCGACGAGCTCGCCGAAGGGGCCGGTGTGAACTCGGCGAAGGTGCGCAAGGATCTCTCGCATCTCGGTACGTACGGCACACGCGGGGTGGGCTACGACGTGGCGTACCTGATCCACCAGATCCGCCGAGAGCTGGGTCTGACCCAGCACTGGCCCATCGTGATCGTGGGCATCGGCAACCTCGGGCAGGCGCTCGCGAACTACGGTGGGTTCGCCGAGCGAGGATTCCGCGTGGCGGCGCTGGTCGACTCGGACACCGCACGCGTGGGTGAGGCGGTCGGCGACCTCGAGATCCGCCATGACGACGACCTTCCCGAGCTGGTGGCCGAGCACGACATCGCGATCGGTGTGATCGCGACGCCCGCTTCCGCCGCCCAAGAGGTCGCCGAGCGCCTCGTCGATGCAGGCGTTCGATCGGTGCTGAACTTCGCCTCGGCGGTGATCACCGTGCCGCCCGGCGTCTCGGTGCGCAAGGTGGATTTGGCCGTCGAGCTGCAGATCCTCGCATTCTACGAGCAGCGCAAAGCCACGCTCGCGGAAGTCAAGCGCCGGGGCCGCGCGGTCGCCGACCTCGATGGGAGCCGCTGACCACTCGTGCTACTTCGAGATGGTGACCCAGAGGGCGACGAGGACCGCGAGGATCATGATGCCCATCAGGATGAACTGCACGCTTCCCTGTTCGAGGAGGGGAAGCTCCAGGTTCGCGATCATCAGGGTCCTCTTCTCTCGAGCGACTAGGCGGGGCCGTACCAGGCGGGCGCGCCGCCCCCGGTCAGGAATTCCTTGCGCTTCTTCTCGGCGCGGTCGAGCAGGGGCAGGAACAGGCCGAAGGCCACGATCGAGCCACCGAGGAACATGTAGGAGTAGCGCGGCACGCTTCCCGTGTCGTAGTACAGAGACACCGTCCAGAGGGGACCGCCGCCCGTGAAGTGCGACTGGATCACCGCGAGCTTGGTGTCGGCGTCGCGGGCGAACCGGATCGAGTCGATCGCGAACTGGCTCCCCTGGATCGCGGTCGGGTCGGTCTCGGCGAGCCCGAGCTCTTCGTTGGTCTTCTCGGCCAGGAACGACGTCACGGCGCCGCTGGCGCTCTGGACGTCGCTCGACTGTGCCGTGTCGGTTTCATCGGGCACGGCCCAGGGGTCGCCCGGCCACGATGCGTAGGTCTCGTACCGGTCGGAGGTCTCGTCGACCGCCGCTTCGAGTGCGATCCACGCCGGCTCGGCACCTCGCGGACCGAGGTTCGTGGGCGTCTCGAGGCCCTGCGACCAGAAGCCGAAGAGCCAGAGCGCGGACTGCAGGACCATCCAGCCGGAGAGCGACACCATGAGTACGAGGAAGCCGAGCCACCGTCCGAAGATGGCCGACAACATCAGGAACGTGCTGAATATGAAGAGCGTGAAGCCCACGATCGTGACCCCGGCGCCCTTCCAGAGAGTGCCGCATTCGACGGTGAAGCCCAGGCAGCTGTGCTCCATCTACGGATCCCTCGGGTTCACGGTCGTCTCTTCGAGCGCTCGAGTCGACGCTTCCTCGTTCAAGCAGACGTTGTCCTTGAAGGGCACGTCCTCCGAGCTCATCTGCACCAGGTAGACCACCAGATCGTTGATCTGCTGATCGTTGAGGGCGCCTTGGAACCGGATGCTCCACGAGGGCATCGCTCCTCGGCCTTCCTCGATCACCTGGTAGATGTCTTCTTGCGAGGTGATGGCCGGATGCGAAGGGGTACCGAACGGGCCCGCGCAGATGTTGGTGAGGTTGGCTGACTGGACGACAGTCTTGCCCGCCTGGATCGCCTGACCCCGCAGCTCCGGGCCGTGGCAACGCATGCATCCCACGCCGAGCTGGTTCTCCTCGGTGAATGGCTGCACGGCGAGCTCGCCGCGGTCGAAGCCGAGGGCGAGCAGCTCGTCTTCCTGGCGCTGGTTCTCCGAGGGTTCACGCAGCCAGTTGAAGGGGATGAAGATCGCGAAGAAGACCACCAGCACGACGCCCCAACCCTGCAGCTTGTGCAGCAGCGGGGTCTCGAGCGCCGCGTCGGCAGGCCCCGGCCTCATACCGCTCGGGATGTCGAGGGCTTGTTCCTTCTGCCGGCTGCGGAAGTACAACGCGGCGCCTGCGGCCGCCACGAAGATCAAGCCGAGCACCAGCAAGATCACGCCGGCGAGGCTCGTGGCGGCCAGGATCGTCAGCATCGTGATGTTCCGTTCCTTCCGCTAGCCGGTCGCCACGCAGAACGGGCCCTGCGGGGGCTGGGAGACGGTGTCGGTGCCGCGGGGCGGACCCAAGATGACCTCCGACGTGTCGACCACCACCACCCCGTCGGTGATCGTGAGCTTGAACCGGTCCATGCCGCGCGGCGCCGGTCCGAGCTGGTACTCGCCGGCGCCGTTGTACTTGGAGCCGTGACACGGGCACTCGAACCACTTCGACGACGCGCAATATGGCACTCGGCAGCCGAGGTGGACGCACCGCTGGTACAGCGGCATGATGCCCTCGGCGGAGACGCCCTCGGACTCGTAGTCGACGTCGCCGCCCGAACCCCTGTTGTAGCCCACCACGTAGAAGCGTCCGGTGCCGTTGTAAGCGACGCCGGCCGGCGTGTTGATCTCGGCCTTGAGGTCGTCGACGCTCCCGGCCTCGACGAGGGAGCCGAACCCGCCCTTGAGGTTCGGCCACAGGAAGGCGATCGAGCCGCCGCCGAACACGGCGGTGAACAACGCAAGCGACACCAGCAACGAACGCCGGAAGAAGTCCCGGCGCGAGACCGATGCGACCGGTTTGCCGGCAACCTCGATCTGCCCTTCGGTGGTCTGAAGCGCGGCACGGTTCGCCCGTACGAACGACAGGCCGTACACGACCGCGAAGATGTCGAGCACCACGAACGCGACGATCGCGGCGACGAGCGGCATCGAGATGCCGACCAGACTGCTCATAGCTCGAAGAACACCCCCTGCGCCCAGGGCCAGACCCAGTTGTAGCCGGGACCGCGGAAGAACGAGCCGATGATCGTGAGGATGCCGCCGAACATGAACAAGATCGTGAACATCGTGATCGCGATCTTGCGGTCGCCCGGCTTGTTGCTCGGGTTGCGATCGACGTAGGGGACGGCGGCGAGCCCGATCAAGATGAAGGTCGGGATCGTGATGCCCGCCACCATCGGGTGGAAGTACCGCAAGAGCTCCTGCAGTCCGAGGAAGTACCACGGTGCCTTCGACGGGTTCGGCGTGAGGTTCGGGTTCGCGAGCTCACGGAGCGGCGCGTTGATGAATGTCGAGAACAACGTGAGCCCGGCCATCAGGATGAACATGGCCACGAACTCCTCGATCAGCAGGTGCGGCCAGACATTGACACGGTCGCCCTGCTCCCGCTCGACCCGCTGGATGCCCTCGGGAGGCACGAGCGCGAGCAGCCGGTGCTTGTCGTCGGCGCCCTTCCTCGGCGTCGGCAGGTTTCCCGTCGGCAACGGGGCCTCGCGAACGGGAGTTGTCACGGAAGCCGCGACGGCGACCGGCGCTCCGCCGGCGGCAGCGGGGGCAGCAGCAGGGGCTGCGGCAGGAGCCGCTGCGCCCCCGTTCCCGGCCGAGGCGGCGGCCGCGGCAGGTGCGCCCCCGGCGGCCTCGTGCTTGGCGGCTTCCTCGGGGTTCGCGGCGCGGAACGCCCGCACCCCCGCCGAGCGCGCACGCCCCTCCGCCACACGGCGGTCGGTGCCCTTGGCGAGCTCGGCCTCGAGGGTGGAGTCGAAGACTCCTTGATCGAGCGGGGTGTCTTCCTTGGCCATGACCTGTTCTTCCCTGAGCTGTCCTAGAGCGGTCCCGAGATGCCGCCGTCCTTGCGGATGCGCCAGAAGTGCACCGCGAGGAAGATCACCAACACGAACGGCAGCGCGATCACGTGCAGGGTGTACCAGCGGAGGAGCGTTTCCGGCCCGACGACCACGCCGCCGAGCAGCAGGAAGTTCGCCTGCTTCGCGATGAGCGGGGAATAGCCGGCGAGCGACGTGCCGACGGTGACCGCCCAGATCGCGAGCTGGTCCCACGGCAGCAGGTAGCCCGTGAACGACAGACCGAGCGTGAGGAAGAGCAGGATCACGCCGACGACCCAGTTGAACTCGCGCGGCGGCTTGTAGGCGCCGGTGTAGAACACACGGGCCATGTGCAGCGTGACGCTGAAGACCATGAGGTGCGCCCCCCACCTGTGCAGGTTGCGCACCAGGTCGCCGAAGAACACCGACGTGCGGATGAGCTGCATGTCCTGGAACGCCTGCGCCCCGCCGATGTCGGCCGTCGGCCGGTAGAAGAACATGAGGAAGATGCCTGTGATCGTGAGCAGCACGAACAGGAAGAAGGAGAGCCCGCCCAGGCAGAACGTGTAGGTCAGCTTCAGTCCGTGGCGCTTCACCTTGACCGGATGAAGGTGGTAGAGCACGTTGTTCATCGTCGCCAGGGCGCGATCGCGCGAGGTGTCCTTGTATCCCTTTCGGAAGATCGAGCCCGGCCGGAAGATCGACTTCCAGACCTCGGTCTCACGCAGCCGCTCACCGAGGTCGCCGGGCGACGGAGGCTTCAGCTTCAATTCGTCCCTCCCCGGGGCGCGGTCATTCGGGCTCCGCCTGCGAGGTGGGGACCTCGGCCATCGTTCGCGATCCGACCTTGGAACCCTCGGGCAGTCGCGCATAGTACAGGGTGTCTGTCGGGCACCGGTCGACGCACACGGAGCAGCGCGTGCACGCGATGTCGTCGACCACGAAGATCGCCGTCGAGGTGCCGACCTCGTCGCCCACGACATCGTTCTGCGCCCCCTCGACGATGCCGGGCGACAGCATGTAGATGCAGTTCCACGGGCAGACGTCTTCGCACGCGCGGCACAAGATGCAGTTGTCGGGGTCGAGCATCAGATGCTTCGGCGACTTGACCCCCTGAGCGAGCCATGCGGGATCGACCGACTCCACGACGTAGTCCTCGTGGATATCGACCTCGGTCTTGGTGTATGCCATCGCGCCTTACCTGTATCCGCCGGTCGGACGGTTGTCGGATTGACCGCGGAGCTTTCGGCGCCAGTTCTGCATGATCGCCGCTGCGACGAGCAGGGTGATGATCGGTCCGGTCGACAGCCCCATCGCGATCGAGTCGCGCACCTCCAGCAGCAGCTCGTCGTAGACCGCCGGGTCCCCGCCGGGCAGCAGGGTCGGGATCTCGAGCAGCGCCGCCTCGATGTCGGTCGGTCCCTGCCACCCGAACTTCTGCTCGGCCACATACAAGAAGAACGAAGGAAGCACCGAGGTCGAGATCAACAGGAAGAAGACCAGTCCTAACGAGAAGACGACCGCGGTGGTCCACGTCCACTCGAACTCCTTCAGGAACGTCTCGACGCGTTCCCTTCGGGACTTCGGGGAGGTTCGTTGTGTCGTCGTTTCGGCCTGGCTCATAGCTCCTTGAGTTTCCCCTGGGCCGGTTCCTGAAGGTCCGTCGGTGCGGTCTGCTGAGGCGGGGCGATTATAGCCATGTGTTACTCGCACCCGACCCTCGCGCGCGGCTCGTGAATCCTTTCACAAGCTCATCGCTACTATCTCCTCAGCTCCACGGTCCGTGCAAGACACCCCTGCGGGAGTCACCTTGATCGCCCTCATCGCCGACATCGTGAAGAGCGGCATCGCCTCGTGGTGGGCACCCGCGCTAGCGTTCGCCGCAGGGCTCGTGTCGTGCCTCAGCCCGTGCGTCTGGCCGCTGCTGCCCGGCTACCTCTCCTTCGTGGCAGGCGACCGGATCGTGGGCACACACGACGGCGCCGATCGCAGGCCGGTGGCGCCGATGCTCCTGTTCATCCTCGGGTTCACGATCGTGTTCGTGCTCCTCGGGGCGTTCGCCTCGACGGTGGTGGGACAACGAACGGTCATCGACATCCTGAAGGGCACGACGGGCCAACGTGTCGGTGGCACGATCGTGATCGTCTTCGGCGTGTTCATGATCGGCTTCGCGCTCGGGCGTGGGCCGGCGGTGTTCTTCGCCGAGCGCAGGCCGCTCCTCGAGCGCGTTCGTCCGGGAAGTGTCGGCGCGGTGCCGCTCGGCATGGCGTTCGCGGCGGGGTGGACGCCCTGCATCGGTCCGGTACTCGGTGCGATCCTCGCGATCGCGGCGGCAGGAAGCACCCCCCGCGCGGTGCTGCTGTTGCTCAGCTACTCGGTCGGGCTCGGCGTGCCGTTCCTGCTCGTGGGGCTCGGTGTGACGAAGTTCATGGGCGCGTTCGACTGGGTCAAGCGCCGGTACAGAGCGATCGCGATCGTATCGGGCACGATGATGGTGCTGATGGGCGTGCTGGTGTTCACGGGTGAGTTCACCCGCCGGGTGGCTCCTCTCGCACAGCGGTTCACGCTGGGCCTCTAGGATGAGCGGCGCCCCCATGTCATCTGCCCAGCGGCCAACTCCTCCGGTTCCACGACGACTCTCGCTCGACCAGTCGGTGGCCCTCGTGTGGCGCACGCTTCGCTCGATGCGCACGGCGCTCATCCTGCTATTGCTGATGGCGCTCGCTTCGGTCGCGGGGTCGCTGCTACCCCAGCGACCGAACAGCCCCGAGCGCGTGCTGGAGTACCGGGTTGAGCACCGCTTCTGGGGAACGTTCTTCGATCGGGCGGGACTATTCGATGTCTTCGGCTCGTGGTGGTTCGTGCTCATCACGGCGCTGCTGTTCGTCTCGCTCGTCGCATGTCTCGTGCCGCGATCGCGGGCGCTCTGGCGGGCGCTGCGCACACCACCGCTGCAGGCTCGCGAGATCGATGCGTTCCCGCGATACGCCGAGGTGCGGGTTGCCGCCCGGCCCGAAGAGGCGATAGACGCGGCCCGACGGAGCTTGCGTCGGCGCGGGTTCCGCGTTGCGCGCGACGCGTCGCGACCGGCGCTCGCTGCAGAGAAGGGGATCGCGCGCGAGGTGGGGAGCCTGGCGTTCCACTGGGCGTTCATCCTGCTGTTGGCGGGCGTGATCTACGGCAAGGGCACGGGGTTCAGCGGCGTGATCGCGGTGGTCGAAGGTCAGAGCTGGGTCGATGCCGAGGCGAACTACGACGGCACGATACAGGCGGGCCGGTTCTTCGACGGGTTCACGGGCATCGGCCTGCGACTGCGTGATTTCGGCAGCGACTTCCTGCGGTCGGGCCAACCGATGGATTTCGTCTCGAGCGTGGACCTGCGGGCACCCGACGGGTCACTGCTGCGTCGCCAGGACATCAGGGTGAACCAGCCCGCCAAGGTCGAGGGTCTGTGGATCTACCAGTCGGGGTTCGGCTGGGCCCCGGTGATCGAGGTGACCGACGGCGGCGAGGTGGTGGCGTCGGGGCCGGTGGTGATGGACCGTGATCCGGCGCCCGAGGGAGTCGTGGAGTTCGCGATGCCGTGGCGCGGCGTGGTGAAGCTTCCGGGCACGGGAGGGGGGGGCGCGGACCGTGCGATCGAGCTCGAGCTGTGGCCCGACAGCAGTGCCTTCGCAGCGCTGCTCGACCCCGGCGGCGAGCCCCGGGCCATGCTCGAGGCGTTCGACCCGATCATCAGGTTCACCGTCTGGGAGGGACCGCTCACCGACCTCTCCACGAACCGGCTCGACACGACCGCGATGCGCGAGGTGACGGCTGGCATCGTCGGGGCGGGTCGCACCGCCGACCTCGACGACGGTGCTGTGCTCGCAGGGGGCGACGCGGGCTCGGGCTCGACGATCTCGTTCCCGGAACTCCGCCAGTACTCCGTGTTCCAGGTGGCTCGCGATGCAGGGCTCCCGCTGGTGCTGGGCGCGGCTATCCTCATCCTCGTGGGATTGTTGCCCGCCCTGTACAGCTCGCGGCGCAAGGTCTGGGTCCGCGCCGACCCTGACGGTGACGGCGCGATGGTGCGACTGGGCGGTCTCGCGATGCAACGCAAGCCGCAGTTCGAGGAGGAGTTCGCCCGGCTCGTCGATGCGGTCGCGTCGGCGAGCGGCGGAACGTGGGCGCCACACGAGGAGCCTTCCGAGATGCCCGAGGATCGAGAGCCGACGAGTCAGGAGAGGGTGCAGATGCCGTGACCGATCTGCAGTGGGCTCGCGCCTCCAACGACGCCTTCAACGTGGCGCTGTTCGCCTACATCGCCGCGATGCTCGGGTACTTCGTGCACCTGTCGTTCAAGCGCGAAACGATGTGGCAGGTCGCGAGGGCGGTGGCTGTCGTCGGCGTCGTGGCCAACCTCGTGTCGATCGTGGCCCGAGGGCTCGCCGCCGACCGGGTGCCGTGGGGCAACATGTACGAGTACTCCTCGATGCTCGCGCTCCTCGTCGTCGTCGGCGCGCTTGTCGTCGTCGAAGGCGTCTACAAGGTGCGATCGCTCACCGGTTTCGCGCTGATGTTCAGCGTGCTGACCATGGCGGTCGCGGTGTCCTTCCTCTACGTGGGCCCCGGGCCGCTCGTGCCCGCGCTCAACTCGTACTGGATCAAGATCCACGTGCAGGCTGCGATCTGGGGGTCGTCGCTGTTCGCGCTCGGAGGCATCGCGACGATGGCCTACCTGGTGGTCGACCGCGTTGAGCGAGGGAAGCTCGAAGCGCTCAAGTCGCGAACCCCCCCTCCGATCATGGGCGGCTCGATCGACGTCGACGACACCGACGCCCGCGCTGCGGCAGCTCCGGCAGACCTCGTGGCCGACTCGGCCGAGGACGTGCAGGCCCTTTCCGCCCGGCACCGTCTCGTGCCGTCGGCCGCCGGGCTCGACCGGCTCGCATATCGCCTCATCGCGCTAGCCTTCCCGATCTGGACGTTCGCGGTCATCGCCGGCGCGATCTGGGCCCAGAAGGCGTGGGGGCGCTACTGGGGATGGGATCCGAAAGAGACGTGGTCGTTCATCACCTGGGTCGTCTTCGCCGGCTACCTTCACGCGCGCGCCACCAGCGGTTGGAAGGGTCGCCGCGCAGGCGTGATCGCACTCGTCGGGTTCGCGTCATTGCTGGTCACGTATTACGCAGTGAACCTCTTCATCGTGGGGTTGCACAGCTATGCGAAATGACATTCGAGCGGTGTCGGGCGGCCCATACCCCGGTGGTACAGTGCGCGCGTTCCGGCACGTGAACGGCCGAGTCGGCGGGTAAGGAGCAGGGCGATCGTGCGGAAGAAATCGCTGTGGACCCTCGGCCTGATCGCCATGGGCGTGCTGCTCGCGGCATGCGCGCCCAATGCCACCCAGGACACGCTGAAACCAGTCGGCGAAGTCGCGAAGCAGCAGAAGGCGCTCTTCGTTCCGGTGTTCTGGGTGGCCGTCGGCGTCTTCGTGATCGTGCAGGGCGGCATCTTGTTCATCGCGATGCGGTACCGCCATCGCCAGGGCCGCGACCGCATGCCGAAACAGACCCACGGCAACACCCGTCTCGAGATCGGATGGACGATCGCGCCGGCCGTCGTGCTCGCCGTCGTCACGGTGCCCACCATCTCGCTGCTGTGGGATCTCGCCCGCCCACCTGCCGACGACGCCCTCAACGTGACCGTCGAGGGCTACCAGTGGTGGTGGGGATTCGAGTATTCCGACGACGACATGGTGACCGATTGGGACGCACCGATCACGACTGCCGACACGCTCGTGGTGCCCACCGGTCGCGAGATCTACCTGACGCTCGAAGCCCGAGGAGGAGGCGCGAGGGACGCGGACGGCAACCCCGACTTCCAGGTGATCCACTCCTTCTGGGTGCCGGAGCTGTTCGGCAAGCAGGACGTCATGCCGGCCCAGACCAACTACATCTTGTTCAGTGTCGACACGCCGGGCACCTACACCGGGCAGTGCGCGGAGTTCTGCGGGCTGCAGCACGCGCTGATGAAGGTCGAGGTGAGGGCGCTCGCTCCCGACGATTGGGAAGCCTGGGTCGCGAACCAGAAGAGCGAGGCCCCCGACCCCACCGATCAGCTCGCGCAAGAGGGCCGAGAGCTGTTCATGAACCCGCTCAGCGACGGGCGGGGCAGCTGCACGGCCTGCCACGCTGTGGGTGCTGCTCCTGGCGGGGCAGCCGCACCGAACCTGACGCACTTCGCCGACCCCGATCACACGTGCTTCGCCGGCTGCAACTGGTCGACCGACGACCGGGAGGCGCTGGCGAGGTGGCTCGAGAACCCCGATGCAGTGAAACTCGGCGCGAAGATGCCCGATTACGGCCTGAGCGCCGAAGAGATCGACGCCCTCGTCGCCTATCTATATTCCCTCACGTGATGGAGGCGATCACCGAACCATGGCCAGTGTGAGCGCTTCCGCGAGCAGCCGCGGGTCGCTTCGGCGACCCACGGCGCTCACCGGCTTCTGGAGCTGGTTCACGACGGTGGATCACAAGAAGATCGGCATCTTGTACGGCGTCTCGGCTTTCGTCTTCTTCATCATCGGTGGACTCGAGGCGCTCCTGATCCGCGCCCAGCTCGCCGAACCCGACGGCACGTTGCTCAACGCAGATCAGTACAACCAGATCTTCACGATGCACGGCATCACGATGATCTTCCTGTTCGTCATGCCGATGTCGGCGGCCTTCTTCAACTACATGATCCCGCTGATGATCGGGGCGCGCGATGTGGCGTTCCCCCGACTGAACGCGTACAGCTACTGGGTGTTCCTGCTCGGCGGGCTCTTCCTCTACTCGAGTCCGTTCCTCGGTGGCGCGCCCAACGGCGGATGGTTCGGATACGCCCCGAACTCCACGACCGACCCCTCGATCGGCATGACGTTCTACGCGCTCGGCCTGCTGATCACCGGTATCGCGTCGACGGCCGGCGCGGTGAACCTCGCGGTCACGGTCGTGAACATGCGCGCGCCGGGCATGACGTTGTTCCGCATGCCGCCGTTCGTGTGGATGGGACTCGTGGTGCAGTTCCTGCTCGTGTTCGCGCTGCCGATCATCACGGTCGCCCTCTTCCAGATGCTGTTCGACCGGCGTTGGGACACCGCGTTCTTCGACCCGACGCGGGGAGGCCAGCCTATCCTGTGGCAGCACCTGTTCTGGTTGTTCGGGCACCCTGAGGTCTACATCTTGATCCTGCCCGCGTTCGGCATCATCAGCGAGATCCTGCCGGTCTTCAGTCGCAAGCCGTTGTTCGGCTATCAGTTCGTCGTGTTCTCAGGCATCGCGATCGGCTTCATCGGGTTCGGGGTGTGGGCTCACCACATGTTCGCAGCCGGGCTCGGGCCGGTGGCCAACACCGCCTTCGGCGTCTCGACGGCCATCATCGCGATCCCGACGGGGGTGAAGATCTTCAATTGGATGGGCACGATGTACGGCGGCGACATCAAGTTCGCGTCGCCGATGCTGTACGCCGTCGGCGCCGTCATGATGTTCGTCATCGGCGGTCTGTCGGGGGTGACCCATGCCATCGTGCCGAGCGACTACCAGCAGACCGACACGTACTACATCGTGGCGCATTTCCATTACGTGATCTTCGGCGGCGCGGTCTTCGGCATCTTCGCGGGTCTCTTCTACTGGTGGCCCAAGGTGTACGGGCGCACACTCAGTGAGAGCTGGGGAAAGGTGCAGTTCTGGATCCTGATGATCGGGTTCAACCTGGCGTTCGGCCCGATGCACATACTCGGGCTGCAGGGCATGATCCGCCGGGAGTACACCTATCCCGAATCGCTCGGGCTTACGTTCTGGAACCAGATGTCGACCATCGGTGCGTTCCTGATCGCGCTCTCGGTGGCGATGTTCCTGGTGAACGTCGTGCGGACCCAGATGAAGCCTCGTGGCGAGGTGGTCGAGGACCCATGGGACGCGCGCACCCTCGAGTGGTCGACCACGAGCCCGCCGCCGGCGCACAACTTCGAGGAGATCCCGACCGTGCACTCGCTCGATGAGTTCTGGCACCGCAAGTACGTGGAAGACGAACGCTCCGGCAAGCTCGTTCCGGCGCAGGCGGGGGCGTCGGACGAGCCTCACGAGGAGCAGGGGGGCGGTCATGGCTCGATCCACCTGCCGAGCCCGTCGTACTGGCCGCTCGTGGCGGGCCTCGGGCTGCCGATCATGGCCTATGGCGTGCTGTATTCGTGGTGGCTGATCGGCGCCGGCGCGCTCGTGGTGCTGGTGGGGTTCTACGGATGGGCTCTCGAGCCGTCGGTGGCGGAGGAGTAGAGCCGATGAGCGACCTCGCGATCACTCCCGGGCACGGCGCCGCCGGCGCGACGCACGATGAGCACGCGACGACGACGGGCTTGCCGAACACCAAGATCGCGATGTGGATGTTCCTCGCATCGGAATGCATGTTGTTCGGCGCGTTGATCAGCACGTACGTGCTGTACCGAGGCTCGAGCGCGACCGGGCCCTACCCGGCCGACGTGTTCGACATCCCGTACACCTCGGTCTCGTCGTTCGTGCTGCTGGCTTCGTCGCTCACGATGGTGCTGGCGCTCTCGTCGGCGCAGAAGCGCGACATCGTGCGCATGCGCCTGTGGCTGCTTGCGACCGCCATGCTCGGCCTCACGTTCGTCGGCGGCCAGGTGTACGAGTTCTCGAGCTTCTACGACGAGGGACTGAAGATCACGACGAACCTGTTCGGCACGACGTTCTACGTGCTGACCGGCTTCCACGGGGTGCATGTGACGGTCGGCATCCTCATGCTGCTCTCGCTCGTGGGCATCTCGACCGCCGACCGCATGCCCGACGATGCAGCGTTTCCGGTCGAGATGGTGGGGCTCTACTGGCACTTCGTCGACATCGTGTGGATCATCATCTTCACGGTTGTGTACCTGATCCCGACCCCCGCGCCGGGGCCGGCGTAGGAGGCCATGCTGGTGCCGGACATCGAGACCGAAGCGCACCACGCACCCGCACCACACGTGGAGCACCCGAGCCCCAAGGAGTACGTGCGGATCGGCATGATCCTGGGCGTGCTGACCGCGCTCGAGGTCGCCACCTACTACGTCGACGTCGGCGCGCTGCTCGTGCCCACCCTGTTCGGACTCGCGATCGTGAAGTTCGCGCTCGTCGTCATGTGGTTCATGCACCTGAAGTTCGACAGCCCGACGTATGCGCGGTTCTTCCTCATGGGGCTCGCGGGGGCGGCGACCCTGTACCTGATCGTGCTCATCTCGTTCCGCATCTTCACGGTGGAGTGAGCGATCGTGCGACTTCCCACTTGGCACCTGCACCCCGACGTCTGGCTGCTGTTCGGCTCGATCGTCGCGGCGTACCTGATCGCCGCGCGCAGGCACTTGGCTGCGACGGGCGAGCAGACCCCGGTACGCAAGAAGGCACTCTTCCTCGGCGGCATGGGTGTGCTCTGGATCGGCGCCGACTGGCCCGTGCACGACCTGGCCGAAGGCTACCTGTACCTCATGCACATGACGCAACACCTGCTGTTCACGCTGATCGCGGCGCCGCTGTTGATCGCGGGGATGCCTGCCTTCATGCTTCGGACGCTCCTCGCGCCGCGGCCGGTTCGTCGCGTGTTCCGGTTCTTCACTCGGCCGCTCGTGGCGCTCCTGCTCTTCAACGGCGTGCTGCTGTTCACACATTGGCCGGCGGTGGTGGATGCATCGGTGAGGTCCGAGCCGACGCATCTGGCGTTGCACGTGTTGATCGTGGGCTCGGCGCTCGTGATGTGGTGGCCGGTGATGTCGCCGCTTCCGGAGATGCCGTCGCTGTCAGCCCCCGGGCAGATGATCTACCTGTTCCTGCAGTCGCTCGCGCCCACGATCCCGGCATCGTTCCTGACATTCGGCCACACGCCCCTGTATCCGGTGTATGCGTCGTTCCCCCGCATCTGGGGCGTGCCGGTGCTCGAGGATCAGCTCATCGCCGGCCTGATCATGAAGCTGGGCGGGGGCCTGCTGCTCTGGAGCGTGATCGCGGTGATCTTCTTCCGGTGGTTCGAGCGGGAGCAGCGAGACGGCCTCGACACCTCGGCCTATCAGAACGTGCAGCGAGAGATCGGCGCGGAGATGGGCCGATGAAGCTTGCCGGTCCACGAACGACCAGCGAGGAGCGATCGGTCGATGAGTGACGGCAAGAACCGGCAGAGCCTGCTGCTGCCGATATTGATCCCGGTCGGCGCGTTGGCAGTCATCGCGCTGGTCCTCATCGGTTTCTCGCGGGTGCTGCTTGCGGTGTCGCACAGCGCCGCCACCGTCGTCGCCCTTGTCGCCGCCGCCGGCATCGTGGGGGTTGCCGCCTGGGTCGCCTCGAGGAAGCGTGTCACAGGCTCCACCTTGTTCTCGATGGTGGCCGCGATGTCCGGCATCGCGATGGTTGCGGGAGGGCTGGCGGTGGTCGCCGCCCCACTGCAGGCGGAAGAGGAGGAGGTCATCGTCGCGTTGAGCGCCCCCGAGGGCGCCGCCACGTCGGGCTTCTCGACCGACGCGCTCTCGGTGCCGAGCGCCCAGCCGTTCACCGTCGCCTTCGACAACGCGGACCCGGGGGCTCAACACAACGTGGTGATCTTCGACGGTCCCGATGCGGAGTCGCCGTCGCTGTTCGAAGGCGCGTTGGTCACCGGTCCTGCAGAGACGTCGTACGCGATCGAGCCCCTCGCCGAGGGCGAGTACTTCTTCAACTGCAAGGTCCACCCCGACACCATGACCGGCACCATGACCGCCGCGCCGGGCGGCGGCGAGGGCGGCGGCGGCGAGGGCGGCGGCGGCGAGGGCGGTGTGACGGTCACCGCCGCGGCGCTGGAGTTCGACACCGACACGATCGAGCTCCCGGCCGAGTCGCCGACGACGATCACGTTCGACAACCAGGAAGCCGGTGTCCAGCACAACATCGCGATCTACACGGACGACTCGCTCGCCGAAGAGCTGTTCAAGGGCGAGCTCGTGACCGGCCCGACCAGCGTGCCGTACCAGGTGCCCGCCCTGCCCGAGGGCGAGTACTTCTTCCAGTGTGATGTGCATCCGACGATGACCGGAACGGTGGTCGTGACCGCCGCCGGCGGGGGTGCCGATGGAGGAGGAGGAGGGTCGGGCGAAGAGGAGCCACCGCCCGATGAAGGGGGAGGCGGTGGTGGCACGGCGACCGCCTCTGTGGCCGCCGAGAACACGGTGTTCGTACCCACGACGCTCGCCTGGGCGGCCGATACCGAGATCGCTTTGACCTTCGACAACCGCGACCCGGCCGACGTCATCGGTCAACACAACGTGTCGATCTACGACGGAGAGACTGCGCTGTTCCAGGGCGAGCTCGTCTCGGGCCCGACGACGTTCGAGTACACGATCCCGCCCATGCAACCCGGCACCTTCGAGTTCCGATGCGACGTGCATCCCGAGATGGTCGGCACGGTCGAGGTCACATGAGCACCTCGGTCGGCGCGCACGCGACCGGCCCCGCGCCCCAGACATCATCGGACCCGCCCGCTCGTCGCCGTTCCGGCCGCACCTGGCTCATCGTCGCAGCCTTCGTGGCTGCGGTCGGCCTCGCCACGTTCTTGACGCGCCCCACGTCCGATCCTCGTGACGAAGGCGGCATCGCGGTGCTCGAGGCGCCATTCCCCGGGCTGCGGGGGCCGGCCGTCGTCGGGTCCGACGTCGATACCGCATCGATGGATTGGTCGGTGCTCGTCGTGAACGTCTGGGCGAACTGGTGTGCGCCATGTCGCCGTGAGCAGCCCGCACTGCTGCAGGTGCAGGCGGCCTACGCCGCCGAAGGCGTGGAGTTCCTCGGCGTCAACTACCGAGACGACCGCGCCGCCGCCGAGAGGTGGATCGAGGACTTCGGTGTGACGTACCCGAGCCTGTACGACCCCGACGGCCGAACTGCCGCGTCCCTCGAGTTCCCGTTCCTGCCAGACACCTACCTCGTCGACGCATCGGGCGCGATGCGCTACGCGATATACGGCGAGACGAACGCCGAGGAGCTTTCGGGCTTGATCGACGAGCTGCTCAGCGATCCGTCCGGCGGAGGTGGCGGTACGAGCGCTTAGCTCAGTGCGTCGAGGGCGACCGCGCCGAACAATGCCGCCAGGTACACGATCGAGTACGTGAAGAGCCGCCATGACCGATCCGATGCGGCACCTCCCTGGCGGGTCTCGGTGATCTCGACATCGGCCGGCTCACCGGTGTCGCGGTGCCACAGCACCAGCGCCCGATAGACGAACACCCCTCCGAGCACGACGGCCGTGATCGTGTAGATGGGGCCCATGTCCGCGACCGGCGCGAGCAGCAGCGTGACCGCGAACAGCACCAGCGAGTACAGGAAGATCTGCCGCCGGGTCTCGTCCTCGCCCTTGATCACCGGAAGCATCGGCACACCCGCAGCCGCGTAGTCCCCGCTGAATCGGAGCGACAGGGCCCAGAAGTGCGGCGGGGTCCACACGAAGACGATCGCGAACAGGATCCATGCGGGCAGCGCGAGCGAGCCCGTGACTGCGGCCCAGCCGATCAGCGCCGGCGCGGCGCCGGCCGCCCCGCCGATCACGATGTTCTGCGTCGTCGATCGCTTGAGCCACATCGTGTAGATCACGACGTAGAACGCGATCGCCGCGAGCGAGAGCGTGGCGGCGAGCATGTTGACCGTCATCGTCAGGAACAGGAACGAGAATGCTCCCAACCAGAAGCCGAACGCGAGCGCTCGCTCGGGCGAGACTTGGTGTGCGGGGAGCGGGCGCCCACGGGTCCGTCGCATCACCTCGTCGATGTCGCGGTCGAGGTACATGTTGATCGCGTTGGCGGCCCCGGCGGCGAGGGTTCCTCCGACGAGCGTGGCGAGCACGAGCCAGAGTGACGGCAGGCCGCGCTGGGCGAGCATCATCGCGGGAACGGTCGTGATCAGCAGCAGCACGATGATGCGCGGCTTGGTGAGGCGGTAATAGGCGGTGATCGAGTCGAGGGCCGTGGCCGACTGATGATCGACGGCGCCGACCTCGGCGCTCGAGCCCGGGGTCGGCTCGTCCGGGAACAGCTCGGCCGGGGCCGGCTCGCGGCGCGCGACGACCGAGAGGGCGACCATCGCCGCCCAGATCGCCGCCGACATGGCGACGTGCAGGGCGCGGGGCCACGTGGAGAGATCGGTGACGACGTTGACGCCCCCCACCAGGATCTGGGCGACGAACAAGACTCCCGCCGTCGTCGAGAGGCGCACCAGCGTCGCCGAGCGTTGGCCCATCGTGCGAGCGCGGACCACCAGCCACAACACGAGCGCTGCGGCGCCGATCGCGAGCAGGCGGTGGGCGAACATCTCCGCCGCGCCCGGCGGGCCGAGCGACGGTACGAGACGTCCCCCCATGAGCGGCCAGTCGCGGAAGGCGAGACCGGCACCCTCGGCCCGAACGTAGGTGCCCACGAGCAGCAGGGCGAACGTCACGAGGGCGGCGACCAGCGAAAGCCGCGCGTACCCACGATCGCCCCCATGTCGAGCTGGTTGGAAGCTCAGGGTGGTGGCGGCGATGACCACTGCGAGCACGATCATCGCGAGGCCGAAATGCAGCGTGACCACGGCCGGATCGAGCGCGCTGTTCACGACCGCTCCACCGAGGGCGCCCTGCACCCCGAAGAGCGGCACGAGCCAGACCGCCAGTACCACCGCCGCGCGCGGCGTCGCGCCTGGCCTGCCTGTGCGGGCGCGCAGGAGTTCGACGAGTCCGGCCACGGCGAGTGCGATCGCGAGCAGCCCCGACACCACGCCGAGGGCACGGTGCAGGTACTCGATGAGCGTGTGGTACTCCCAGCGGGGCACCCAGCTTCCGAAGCACGTAGGCCAATCGGGACAACCGTCGCCGGAGCCGGTCGCACGTACGACGCCGCCCCATACGATCAACGTCAGGGTCGAAACCGTGGTCGACACTGCCAGCTTCTGGAAACGGGTCATCGGGTCCTCGTGAGGTGGCCTGCGCTCGTCTGCGCTCGTCCGCGGGCCCGCCCATGATAGTGGCGGGTCGCCGAGGCCGGCTGCGAGATACTTCCGCACATGACGGTGGAACGAGCCTTCAGCGCCGACAGCGCCGACGCGCTCGACTCCGTTCGGGCAGGCGTCGACGCGGTGCTCGGCGAGTACCTCGAAGCCTCCACGAGCGAGCTGGGCCGCCTCGACGAGCACGCGCCTCTCCTCGTCGACGAGATCTCCCGGCTGGTCTTCGCGGGTGGGAAGCGCCTGCGTCCGGCGTTCTGCATCTGGGGCTACCGCGCCGCCGCCGGCCGAGGGGCGCAGGGCTCACCCAGCGCGACCCAGCCCGAGACGCCCGTCGTGCGCGTGGCGGCAGCCCTCGAGCTGCTGCACACGATGGCCCTGATCCACGACGATCTCATGGATGCGGCGACCGAGCGCCGTGGAGTCGCGTCGAGCGCCTCGCACCTTTCGGGCGAGGCGATCAGCCGTGGGCTGCCGGCGGACCCGGTCCGGTTCGGTGACAACGCAGCCCTGCTCGCCGGTGACCTCGCCGCCGTGCTCGCCGATCGGTTGTTCCTGACGAGCGGGTTCGATGCGCGAGCGATCGTGCGGGCGCTCGTTCCATACCACGAGATGCGGATCGACATGGCGGCCGGCCAGCTGCTCGACGTCGCTGGCCTCGCGTCCGAGCCCGGCACGGCCCGACGCGCCGCCCGTCTGAAGGGTGGCAGCTACACCGTTGAAGGTCCGCTCATAGTGGGCGCCGCCCTGGCGGGTGATCGTGCCGACCTGCGGGAGGCGCTTCGAGGGTTCGGAGCGCCGCTCGGCGAGGCCTTCCAGCTCCGCGACGACGTGCTCGATGAGGAAGCCCGGCACGGGGCCACGGCCACGATGGTGAACGAGCTGGTCGGTCGTGCGCGCGACGCGCTGCACGAAGCGACGCGAGAGCTCTCGATCGAGCCCGAGGCGGCATCGGCCCTCGACGCGCTCGCGCTGCTGGTGGCGATGCCGTGAGCGACGATCTCGAAGGCTTGCGACGGTCGTTCGCCGATGTGCTCACCTGCCGGGTTGCCACCGTGCGTCCCGACGGAGGCCCGCATGTCGCGGCTCGGTGGTTCGTGTGGCGCGACGACGGCGTGTGGGTCTCGACCAAGGTCGGAGACACCACGTGGACCCACGCGCTCCGCGATCCGCGCATCTCGGTGCTGATCGACCTCGGCCGCGACTGGACCGATCTTGCGGGAGTGCGCGTGGAGGGCGTCGCCGAGACCTTTCCTGCAGAGCATCCCGACCTCCGCGCACCCATGTCGAACTGGCACGAGAAATACCGGCAGATGTTCGCGCGCGACGGATTCGAGCGGTTCACCCGCGACGTGCCCGCGCTCGGGTTCCTACGGGTCGTGCCTTCACGCGTCGACGCGTGGGACCATCGCTGAGCTGAGGTAGCCTGAGGATTGTGAAAGTTTTCACAAGCTCGACCCCGGAAGCTCCTCAGGGGCTGCTCGACATGCGGACCGCTCCGCGAGGGGAAGCGGCGTGAACGAATCGCCGGTCGAGACCGATGTGCTCGTCGTGGGTGGCGGACCCGGCGGGGCTGCTGCTGCCTACTACCTGGCGCGACAGGGCATCGACGTCACCGTCGTCGACAAGGCGTCGTTCCCGCGGGAAAAGGTCTGCGGCGATGGGCTGACACCTCGCAGCGTCGCCGCGTTGCTTCGCATGGGTATCGACACCGACGACCCCGGGTTCGAGCGGGTCGAGGGGCTCCGTGTCTACTCCCGCGGAGCCACGATCGAGCTCCCTTGGCCGGAGCTCTCGAGCTGGCCCGGCTATGGGCTCGTGATGCCTCGCGCCGGTTTCGATCATCTGCTGATCCAGCGGGCGCAGAAAGCCGGCGCCCGCGTGCGCGAGCTCATGGAGGCCATCGAGCCGATCCTCGACGGGAGCTGGGTGACCGGCGCGAGGGTGCGTCCGTCCGACGACAAGACCGCCGAGCCGACCGAGATCCGCGCCCGGTTCACGATCGCTGCCGACGGTGCCGCGAGCCGGTTCGCGGCGCCCGCGGGAGTGCGGCGCGACGATTCCCGTCCGCTCGGCATCGCGGCGCGCCGTTACTACCGCACCTCGTATCACCCCGGGCCGTGGTTCGAGTCATGGCTCGATCTCTGGGAAGGCGATCTCTTGTTGCCGGGCTACGGATGGCTGTTCCCGGTTGCCGGTGGTCAGCTCAACCTCGGCGCGGGGCTCCTCAACACGTTCAAGGACTTCAAGCAGGTCTCGGCGCAGCGGCTATTCACCGCGTTCTCGACGATGCTGCCCGCCGAGTGGGGGATCTCCGAGGAGACGGCCGAGGGCAGGGTGCTTTCGGGACCACTTCCGATGAGCTTGAACCGCGTGCCGCAGGTCGTTCCGGGCATGCTGGTGATCGGCGACGCGGCGGGCGCCGTCAACCCGTTCAACGGCGAGGGCATCGCGTACGCGATGGAGACAGCCGAGACCGCAGCGGGCCTCGTGCACGAGGCGCTCGTGAAGGATCGCCCCGCCATCGCCATGATGTATCCGAGCCTGCTGCAGGAGCGCTACGGGGACTACTTCCGCATCGGGCGTGGGTTCGCGAAGATCATCGGACGGCCGGCGATCATGGGTGCAGCCACGCGACACCTGCTGCCGAACAGGCGAGTCATGGGGTTCGCGATGCGCTTGATGGCCAACCTCACCGATGGCCCCGGTGGGGACCGGCAGGACCGGTTGTTCCATCTGATGGAGAGGATCGCGAGGGCGTCGTGACCGATAGGATTCGCGCGTGCTGAGCGACTACCTGCCGATCGTGGCCATGGCCGTGCTGGCAGTCGTGTTCGGTGTCGCTTCGCTGGTCGTGTCGCGAGCGTTCCGCCCTCACAAGCCGAACCCGGTGAAGCTCTCGGCATACGAGTGCGGCAACGACCCGGTGCGGCTTCCTCGCGGCGAGCGATTCAGCGTGAAGTTCTACGTCGTCGCGATGCTGTTCATCATCTTCGACATCGAGATCATCTTCCTGTTCCCGTGGGCGGTGCGGTTCCGTGAGCTCGGACTGTTCGGTCTGGTGGAGATGGCGGTGTTCATCGCCCTGGTGTTCGTGGCCTATGCCTACGTCTGGCGTGCGGGCGGGCTCGACTGGGCAGAGACGGTGGCCACGCCGCTCGAGGCCGACCCGGGGGAGCCCGACCTCATGGCCCAGGCCGACGCCGATCTCGCCGCCGCCATGCGCGACCCGGAGGCCGCCGGTGCCCGTTGAGCGCCTCGAGGGCATCCGGCTCGGCAAGACGCCTGAAGAGGTCGAGGAAGAGGTTCGCCGCGGCGTGCTGTTGACGTCGCTCGACCGCGCGGTCGGGTGGGCGAGGAAGCAGTCGATGTGGCCGGCCACGTTCGGCCTCGCATGCTGCGCGATCGAGATGATGTCGACGGGCGCGGGCAAGTACGACCTGTCGCGCTGGGGGATGGAGCTGTTCCGCGCCTCACCTCGCCAGGCAGACCTGATGATCGTGGCGGGCCGTGTCTCACAGAAGATGGCGCCGGTGCTTCGGCGCATCTACGACCAGATGCCCGAGCCTCGGTGGGTGATCTCGATGGGCGTGTGCGCGAGCGCGGGCGGCATGTTCACGAACTACGCCATCGTGCAAGGGGTCGACACGATCGTGCCGGTCGACGTGTATGTGCCCGGATGTCCGCCGAAGCCCGAGATGCTGATGCACGGCATCTTGAAGTTGCACGAGAAGGTGCGCACGACGGAGCCGTTCAAGTGAGCTCGACCGCTGCTCGGCTGAGCACGGCGGAACTTGCCGAGCGGGTGCGTGCCCGGTGCCCGGACACGATCGTCTCGCGTGACGAGGTCACCTCGATCGTCGGTCGGGATGAGCTGCTCGAGACGCTCGCGTGGCTTCGCGACGACGACGATCTCTCGCTCGGCTTCTGCTCGAGCGTCACCGCGACCGACTGGCCGGGGTCGGACCCGAGGTTCTGGGTCGTCTACGAGCTCCGCTCGATGGAGCATCACCATCGGCTCCGGGTGAAGGTGGGTCTTTCCGAGACCGACGCGCACCTGCCGAGCGCGACCCCAGTCTTCCCGACCACCGATTGGCACGAGCGCGAGACGCACGACTTCTACGGCATCGTGTTCGACGGCCACCCCGATCCCAGGCCGCTGCTCATGCCCGATGGCTGGGAAGGCTTCCCGTTGCTCAAGACCGAGGAGCTCGGCGGCGTGAACACCCGGTTCCACGGAGCGTTCATCCCGCCGGTCGACACGCGCACGGCAACCTGAGGGCATCGTCATGACCGACGCTCCCACCACGCACGGATCCCCCGCGATCGACGAGAGCACGGGTGAGATCCGCCAGGAAACGATGATCATCAACATGGGGCCACAGCACCCATCGACCCATGGTGTGCTCCGGCTGCTGTTGGAGCTCGACGGAGAGACCGTCATCAAGTGCACGCCGATCATCGGCTATCTGCACACGGGCATCGAGAAGAACACCGAGTACCGCACGTGGATGCAGGGCGTCACCTTCGTCACCCGCGCCGACTACCTTTCACCGTTCTTCAACGAGCTGGGGTACTGCCTGGCGGTCGAACGCCTGCTGGGCATCGAGGCGCCGCCGCGAGCCCAGGTGATCCGAGTGCTGATGTGCGAGCTCAACCGCATCTCGTCGCATCTCGTGTGGCTCGCGACCGGCGCCCTCGAGCTCGGTGCCGTGAGCGTGATGCTCTACGGCTTCCGCGAGCGCGAGGTGTTGATGGATATCTTCGAGGAGGTCACGGGCCTCCGCATGAACCACGCCTATATCCGCATCGGCGGCGTGATCATGGATCTTCCGGACGCGGGGCTCATCAAGATCGAGCGATTCCTCGAGGACATGCCCGCGCGCATCGACGACTACGAGCGGCTCCTCGATGCCAATCCGATCTGGCTCGAGCGCAACGTCGGCGTCGGCGAGCTCTCGGCCGACGAGGCCCTCGCCCTCGGGGTGACCGGGCCGGTCTTGCGCGCTGCAGGCGTCGCGGCCGACGTTCGCAAGGACGCCCCGTACTGCGGCTACGAGACCTACGACTTCGAGGTGCCGGTTCGCACCCAGGCCGACTCGTACGCGCGCTACAGGCTGCGTCTCGAGGAGATGCGCGAATCCATGAGGATCGTCGCCCAGTGCCTCGAACGACTCGAACAGCCTGGGCCGGTGATGATCGAGGACCCCAAGGTCGCGTGGCCCGCGAAGCTGAGCGTCGGGCCCGACGGGATCGGCAACGACCCCGCCTACATCACCCACATCATGGAAGAGTCCATGGAAGCCCTGATCCACCACTTCAAGATGGTTACCCAGGGCATCGAGGTGCCGGCGGGCGAGGTGTATCAGGTCGTCGAATCGCCTCGCGGTGAGCTCGGCTTCTACGTGGTCTCGACCGGGGAGCATCGCCCGTACCGTGTGAAGATCCGCGATCCGTCGTTCGTGAACCTGCAGGCGATCCCGAAGATGGTCGAGGGCTACCTGGTGGCCGACGCGATCGCGGCGATCGCATCGCTCGACCCCGTCATGGGTGGGGTGGATCGCTGATGGAGATCTTCGAGGGCGCGCGGCTCGACGAGGCGAACGCGATCATGGCTCGCTACCCCTCGGGGCGGCAGCGTTCCGCGGTGATGCCGTTGCTCTACCTGGCGCAGTCCGTCGAGGGGTATGTCAGCCGGGAAGCTCTGCAGGAAGTCGCCACGCTCATCGGTGTGCGCACGGCCGAGGTCGAGGCCGTGGCGAGCTTCTACACGATGTTGCGGCTGCGCCCGACGGGCACGCATCTGATCGCGGTCTGCACGAACCTCTCGTGTTCGCTCCGCGGGGCGAGGGATGTGTACGACGCCGCGCACGACGCCACCGGCATCGCCCAGCGTAGCGAGGTCTCCGACGACGGTGAGTTCACCGTGCACGAGGAGGAGTGCCTCGGCGTCTGCGAGCTCGCCCCCGTGGTGCAGGTGAACGTCGCCAACCACGACCTCGTCTCACCCGAACATATGCGGGAGATCGTCGAGTTGCTCCGTGCAGGCGAGGTGCCCCTGCCTGCCAGGGGTCCGGCGGTCGAGTCCTTCAAGGCAGCCTCGCGCATGCTGGCCGGCCTCGAGGAAGCCGCGCTCGAACGCGCAGACGGGGCGAACGCGTGAGCGGGCCGCGCCGGTTGCTCACGGCTCACTGGGACGACCCGGGTGTGATCGCGCTCGCTGGATACGAGGCTGCCGGGGGCTACCGGGCATTGCGCAGCGCACTCGGCAAGACTCCCGACGAGCTGATCCAGATCGTGAAGGACTCTGGTCTGCGCGGCCGTGGCGGGGCGGGGTTCCCGACGGGCATGAAATGGTCGTTCGTGCCGCGCGACACGGGCAAGCCCACGTACGTCGCCGTGAACTTCGACGAGTCCGAGCCCGGTACGTGCAACAACCGTGAGTTGGTGGAGCGCGAGCCGCATGCGCTGCTCGAGGGCACCGCGATCGCGGCCAAGGCGATCGGTTCTCATCTCGCCTACATCTACGTGCGCGGCGAGTACCTGTGGCAAGCGAGAGTGCTGCAACGAGCCATAGATGAGGCTTACGCGGCAGGCTATCTCGGCGCAGGCATCATGGGCAGTGATCATGATCTCGACGTCGTGCTGCACCGAGGCGCGGGCGCTTACATCTGCGGCGAGGAGACGGCGCTGCTCTCCAGCCTCGAAGGGTTCAGGGGACAGCCGCGGCTGCGGCCACCCTTCCCTGCGGTCGAGGGACTCTATGAATCGCCGACCGTGATCAACAACGTCGAGACGCTGATGAACGTGCCGCACATCGTCAACAACGGCGCCGGCTGGTTCAAAGAAGTGGGCACAGAGAAGGCGCCAGGCACCAAGATGTTCACGATCAGCGGCAAGGTCGAGCGCCCCGGCAACTACGAGCTCGACATGGGCACCCCGCTTCGGGTGTTGCTCGAGGAGTACGCGGGCGGCGTACTCGGCGGCAAGGGGATCAAGGCCTGGACGCCGGGCGGATCGTCGACACCGTTCCTCACCGCCGACCATCTCGATATCGGTCTCGACTTCGAGTCGGTCATGGAGGCCGGCTCGCTCCTCGGCACCGGCGCCATCATGGTGCTCGACGAGACCGATTGCATGGTGGAAGCCGCCCGCCGCCTCGTCGAGTTCTACGCTCGTGAGTCGTGCGGCAAGTGCACGCCGTGCCGCGAAGGAACCTGGTGGGCCACGCGTGTGCTGGGCCGCATCGAGGCCGGGTACGGGCGCGATGAAGACATTCCGGTCATGGCCGAGATGGGCGAGAACATCTTGTTCCGTGCGTTCTGCGCGCTCGCCGACGGCGCCGTCTCGCCGATCCAATCGACGCTGAAGCACTTCATGGACGAGTACGAGGCCCACATCCGTGAGGGCCGATGCCCCGTCACGGGCCGAGGTCCGGGGCCCGGCGCCCAGCCCGAAGAGGAAGCCGTGACGTTCGCCGCGACAGGCCCCTTCGAGATCCAGGGGGCGACGCGATGAACCCTCCCGAGCAGGGAGTCAACCTGACGGTGGACGGCAAGGAGGTCACCGTCCCTGCAGGAACGTTGATCATCAGGGCTGCCGAACAGGTGGGTGTCGAGATCCCGCGGTTCTGCGACCACCCGTTGCTCGAGCCCGTGGGCGCCTGCCGCCAGTGCTACGTCGAGGTCGAGGGGCAGCGAAAGCTCCTCACCTCGTGCACCACGACGGTGACCGAAGGCATGGTCGTCAGCACGCAGAACACCAGCGACGCCGTGCACGACGCACAGGTGGCGAACCTCGAGTTCCTGCTGCTGAACCATCCGCTCGACTGCCCGATCTGCGATCGCGGCGGCGAGTGCCCGCTTCAGGATCAAGCGCTGGCGTTCGGGCCGGGGGAGAGCCGATACCGTGAAGCCAAGCGGGTCTTCCCGAAGCCCTTGCCGCTCTCGCCACTGGTGAACCTCGACCGCGAGCGATGCGTGCTCTGCGCGCGGTGCACGCGCTTCTGCGACCAGATCTCGGGCGATCGGTTCATCGAGCTGTTCGCCCGGGGGGCGGCCGAGCAGGTGTCGATCGCGCCGGGCGAGGATTTCCGCTCGCCGTTCAGCGGCAACACGGTGCAGATCTGCCCGGTCGGCGCATTGACATCGACGCCCTATCGGTTCGTCGCGCGCCCGTTCGACCTCACCTCGGTCGACACCGTGTGCCCGCACTGCAGCGCTGGTTGCAACATCAAGCTCGACATGCGCCGAGGCGAGGTCGTGCGTCAGCTCGCGCGCGACAACTACGAGGTGAACGACGCGTGGCTCTGCGACAAAGGGCGGTACGGCTTCCGGTTCGCCGACGCAGCCGATCGCATCACGACGCCCCTGATCCGCGATCACGGGCTCGAGGCGGCCTCGTTCGGCGAGGTGCTCACGCGCGTGGCCGAGTGGACCGACGGCAAGCGCGTCGCGATCCTCACCGGCGGCCGCCTGATGGATGAGGACTACTTCGCCTTGTCGAAGCTTGCCCGCACCGTGTTCCGCACCAACGACCTCGATCACCGGCGCGGCGGCGACGGCGCGCCCGTCGCGGAGCGCCACGCGGCCGTGGATCCGATGGCTGTCACCTACAAGGACGTCGAGCGAGCGGGTGCGATCCTGGTTGCCGGTCTCGACGCGGAGCAGGAAGTCCCGATCCTGCACCTGCGACTGCGAAAGGCAGCTCGTCGCGGCGCACGCATCTGGGTGCTGCATCCGAGGCGCACCCGTTTGCACGACGTGGCGACCCACGTGCTGTGCGCACCCGGTGACGAGGGGCGCCTGCTCGCCGGGAGCGTCGACGCGACGCTCGACACGGCGCTCGCTGCGCTGCGTGAGGCCGGGGAGAACGCGATCGTGCTCGCGGGGGAACGTCCGGGGGTTGCCGATGCCGCGCTCGAGGCGGCCACCGCCGTCGGCGCAAGGTTCCAGTACGTGACGCGACGCGCGAACGACCGCGGGGCGCTCATCGCCGGCGTGCATCCGGCGCTGCTACCCGGCGGGCGATCGATGCGGGAGGTCGACGCGATCGAGCAGGTGTGGGGTCCGCTGATGAACCGGGAGCCAGGGCGCGACACGATGGGCATCGTGCAGGCGTGCGCTGATCGTGAGATCGATGTGCTCTTCCTGGTCGGTATCGACCCGTTGCGCGACCTCCCCGACGCCGCGCTCGTGCGTCGGGCCCTCGACAACGTGCCGGTCAAGGTCGTGCAGTCGCTCGAGCTCGGCTCGCTCGAGCGCTACGCGGACGCGTTCTTGCCGGCGACCGCGTTCCTCGAGAAGGAAGGGCACGTCACGACCTGGGAGGGCCGCGGCCAACGGCTACGCGCGATACGCGGACGCGACGGCATCAGCCTCGCCGACTGGGAGATCTTCGCGAGCATGGCGCTCGCGTGCGGCGGAGACCTCGGGTTCGAGACGCTCGAGGAGCTGCACGAGGAGATGGGGCGGCTCTTGGGGGCGCGCGAGGGGAGCGTGACGACCGGCGAGGTCGGCGCGCCCGAGCCGGTCGGGGACGCAAACCCGACCATCGGCGATGCCGGCGACGAGCGGCTCATGCTGTTCACCTACCCGCTGCTCGTCGATGAGGGACGGCTGTCCGAAAGCGCCGACGAGCTGAAAGCGGCCCTCGAGGAGGAGGCTTTCATCGAGGTGCACACCGCCGACGCCGAGCGCCTCGGCCTCGCCGAGGGTGGTCGGGCCGTCGTACGCACCGAGGCGGGCGAGGCAGAGCTCGCGGTCCGGGCCACCGAGCATGTCGCGACAGGCACCCTGTTCGTGCCGTTCAACCAGCCGGGGCTCGCCGCGAACACCTTGCTGTCGGGGAGCATGACCGCCCGGGCGGAGCTGACCGCGGTCGGCGACCCCGCTGCAGACGATCTCGGGACCGAGCACGAGCCTGCACTGCAGCCCGCGAGCATCGCCGCGGGGGGTGCCGGCTGATGGACTGGGTCGACTGGGCGATCCTCGTGGTGCGGGTCGTGATCGTCTTCTTCGCGTTGCTGATCGCAGTGATGCTCTACATCTGGATGGAGCGCAAGGTGATCGCCGACATGCAGACACGCATCGGGCCGGTTCGCGCCGGTCCCCGCGGCATGCTGATCACGCTCGCGGACGGCATCAAGCTCTTCTTCAAGGAGGGCATCACGCCGACCGCCGCCGACCGCCCGGTGTACGCCATCGCACCGATCCTCGCGATGTTCCCCGGCTTCCTCGCGTTCTCGGTGATCCCGTTCGGCACCGACGTGACACTGTTCGGCCGCGAGATCCCCTTCCAGCTCGCCGACCTGAACATCGGCATCCTGTGGGTTCTCGCCATGACGTCGCTCTCGGTCTACGGCGTGGTGCTCGCGGGGTGGTCGAGCGGCTCGAACTACCCGTTGCTCGGCGCCGTGCGATCGAGTGCACAGATGATCTCCTACGAGGTCGGCATGGGTCTGGCCCTCGTCGCGGTGCTGATGTACAGCGGCACCCTGCGCATGAGCGAGCTCGTCGCGGCACAAGACACCATCTGGAACGTGGTGCCACAGTTCCCCGCATTCATGGTCTTCCTCATCGGGGCGATCGCCGAGACCAACCGTCCTCCGTTCGATCTCGCCGAGGCCGAATCGGAGCTCGTCGCCGGGTTCCACACCGAGTACTCGGGCATCAAGTTCGCGATGTTCTATTTGGGCGAGTACGTGAGCACCGTCACCGTCGCCGCGGTGGCCGTGACGCTCTTCCTCGGGGGCTGGCGCGGGTACTGGCCCTTCGAAGGAGCGCTGGCCTGGATCGGTCCGCTGCTCTGGTTCATCGCGAAGGTCACCGCGGTCATCTACCTCTTGATCTTGGTGCGCGCCACCCTTCCGCGCATGCGCTACGACCGGCTCATGAACTTCGGTTGGAAGATCTTGATCCCATTCGGGCTCATCTGGGTGATGATCACCGGCGTCGTCGTGGTGATGCCGCAGGAGTACGGGAGCCGCGGGCGTTACGTTGCCGCCGCGGTGATCGTCGGGGCAGCCGCCCTTGCGACCTTGATCGCCCCCCTCTTCTCGAGGTCCCCCGCACCCGAGCACCAGGAGGTGCGCGCGTGAGCGACGACGCACGGACGACCGACGAGGGTCACGATCGCCGGCTCCAAGACGACACGGAACCCGGCCCACCAGCCGATCAGGGAGCGTGGGAGGCCGCACTTGCGATCGGCAAGGGCATGGCGACCGTGTTCAAGCAGACCTTCCGCGCCGATAACACCGAGCAGTACCCCAAGGAGATCGCGCCGATCCCCGAGCGTTCGCATATCGGGCGACACCTGCTGAACAAGCACGACGACGGCCTCGAGAAGTGCATCGGGTGCGAACTCTGCGCGTTCGCGTGCCCGGCAGACGCCATCTGGGTGGAGGGCGCCGACAACGATCCCGAGCACCCGGTGAGTCCCGGGGAGCGGTACGCGAAGGACTACCAGATCAACTACCTGCGCTGCATCATGTGCGGCCTCTGCGTCGAGGCGTGTCCGACCAGAGCGCTCACACTGACGAGCCATTACGAGATGGCGTTCACGAGCCGAGAAGAGGCGATCTGGACGAAGGAGCAGCTGCTCGAGCCGCCGCTGCCTCTCGGTACCGACCCGGTGGACCGGGAGGGTTAGGGAACCGGTGCCTCTCGACAACGTCGTGTTCTGGGTCTTCGCGCCGCTGTCGGTCGCGACCGGCGTCGGCATGATCGTCGTACGAAGCGCCGTGCACGCGGCTCTCTTCCTCGTGGTGAATTTCTTCACGATCGCCGTGATGTACCTGCTGCTCGACGCACCGTTCCTCTTCGCCGTGCAGATCGTCGTGTACGCGGGCGCGATCATGGTCCTGTTCTTGTTCGTGATCATGCTGCTCGGCGTCGACCAAGGCGCGTTGCCGGGTGAGCGGTTGTTCGGCCAGCGCACGACCGCCGTGATCTTCGGCCTTGCGATCGTGGCGGAGCTCGCAACCGCCATCAGAGCGGGGGTCGGGTTCGCAACCAGGGCACCCGACGGGTTCGACACGGTGAACCCGGGCGGGAATCCGTCAGCGCTCGCCGACGTGCTCTTCCGCGATTACTTCTTCCCGTTCGAGGTGACTTCGATCCTGCTGATCATCGCCGCGGTGGCCGCGATGGTTCTCGCGCTGCGCCGCTCGAAGGTGCTCACCCAGCGCGAGATCGAGGCGACGCGGTGAGGACGCCGATCGCCTACTTCCTGGTGCTCTCCGCGATCTTGTTCGCGGTCGGTTCGGCGGCGGTCCTCACCCGGCCGAACGCGCTGCGCATCTTCATGGGTGTCGAGCTGCAGCTCAACGCAGTGAACCTCACGCTCGTGGCGTTCTCGCGCATGCACCTCGAGCTCGACGGACAGATCCTGGCCTTCTTCTCCATGGTGGTGGCGGCCGCCGAAGTAGTGGTCGGTCTCGCCATCATCGTGGCGGTCTTTCGGCGCACCTCGACCACCGACGTCGACCGAGCGAGCGTGCTACGCGGATGATCGACGTCATCTGGCTCGCCGTCGTCATCCCACTCGTGGCGGCGGCCGTGAACATGCTCGCTGGCGAGCGGCTCGGGCGAGCCGAAGGTGAAGGATCCGGCCAACGAACGGGCCACGGGTCTGGCCAAGGAGCCGGCCAAGGAGCCGGCCAAGGAGCAGGATGGCTCGCAACCGCCGCAATGGCCGCGTCGTTCGTCGTCGCCCTCGGCGCTCTGTTGCAACTCCTGTCGCTTCCGGCTGAGGAGCGCATCCAGGTCGTCACGGTGGCCGAGTGGATCCGTGCCGGCGCGACCACCGTCTCGCTCGATCTGCGCGTCGACCCGCTCTCGATCACCATGGCGATGATCGTCACCGGCGTCGGCTCGCTCATCCACCTGTATGCGATCGGCTACATGGAGCACGACGCGCGTCCCGGGCGATTCTTCGGCTACACCAACCTGTTCTGCGCGTTCATGCTCGCGCTGGTGCTCGCGAACGACTTCGTGCTGCTCTACCTCGGCTGGGAAGGCGTCGGGCTCTGCTCCTATCTGTTGATCGGGTTCTGGTCGGACCGCCCCGAGGCGGCGAGCGCCGCGAAGAAAGCCTTCATCACCACTCGCATCGGCGACGTCGCTTTGATGCTCGGGCTCTTCGTGATGTTCATGCACTTCGGCTCGTTCGATTTCGACACGGTGCTCGGTCACGATGGGTCGCTGCCCGAGATCGCGACCGGCACCGCGACTGCCATCTCGCTGCTGCTGCTCGGAGGCGCCGTGGGGAAGTCGGCACAACTTCCGTTGCACGTCTGGTTGCCCGACGCCATGGCCGGTCCGACACCGGTGTCGGCCCTCATCCACGCGGCGACCATGGTGACCGCGGGTGTGTACCTCGTGGTGCGCTCGCACGCTCTCTTCGAGGCCTCCGACGTCGCGCTCACCGTGGTCGCGATCGTGGGCCTCGCCGGAGCTCTCTACGGCGGCCTCGCCTCGATCGGTCAGTACGACATGAAGCGGGCGCTTGCCTACTCGACGATGTCGCAGCTCGGGTTCATGTTCTTGGCCGCCGGGCTGGGGTTCTATTCCGTCGCGATCTCGCTGCTCGTTGCCCACGCCTGCTACAAGGCTCTGCTCTTCCTCGCGTCGGGAAACGTCATGCACGGGCTGCACGACGAGGTCGACGTGCGGCGTCTCGGCGGCGTGCGCCTCGACATGCCGTGGACCGCAGCGCTCTTCGCGGCCGGGGCCATATCGCTCTCGGGACTGCCGCCGTTCAGCGGTTTCTTCACCAAGGACGCGATCCTCGAGCTCGCGAGCCACGACGGCGTCGTCTGGGCATACCTGCTCGGCTCGCTCGCTGCCTTGATCTCGGCCTGGTACATCGCCCGGTTGTTCTTCCAAGCGTTCATGGGTGAACGCCGGTACGAGGGCCGCGCGCACGAAGCCTCGCCGCTGATGCGGGCGCCGCTCGTGGTGCTTGCAACCGGCGGCCTGCTCGCCGGCATCGTGCTGGCCTCCTCACCCGAAGGGCGTCTGGCGACCTTCCTCGAGCCAACGCTCGGCCATATCGAAGAGGGACATGCAGGACCCTCGACCATCGCTTTGATCGCCATCTCGGTGATCGTGACGCTCTCCGGCATCGGCATCGCCTGGCTGCTGTACCGCCCGGCCAACGCCGATCGATGGGTCTCGTTCCCCGAACGGGAACCCGGCATGTCTTCGGCGCTGGGCAACGCGTTCTACGTCGACGCCCTCTACGGATGGCTCGTCGGCGCCGCCGGATTGCGTGGCGCCTCGGCGCTCGCATGGTTCGACCGGACGGTGGTCGACGGTGCTGTCAACGGTGTGGGAAGGCTCGCGACCTGGGCCTCGGGCCTCGCCCCCGTGTGGCAGTCGGGGAAGGCCCGCCGGTACGCGCTCTCGTTCACGGCCGGAGGCGCGGCCCTGTTGTTGTACGCGGCGGTGAGGATCTAGCCGTGGATGCCATGCCCTGGCTCACCCTGGTGATCGTGGCTCCCCTCGTGGGGTTGCCGGCGCTCGCGCTCTGGCGTTCGATCCCCGACGACGCCGCGCGCTGGGTCGGACTCGGGGCAACCCTCGTCGCGTTCGTCGTCTCGGTCGGCATGTTGGCGAACTTCGAGACGGGCGAGGCGGGCCTGCAGATGGTCTCGAAGCATCCCTGGGTCGAGTCGGTCGGCCTGTCCTGGTTCGTCGGTGTCGACGGCTTCTCCATCTGGCTCGTCATGGTCACGACGTTCATGTTCCCGATCGCCATCGCGGCCTCGTGGAAGGTCGATCACCAGGTGCGCCGGTTCATGGCGATGTCGCTGTTCCTCGAGACAGTGATCATCGGGGCGTTCCTGTCGCTGGACCTGTTGTTGTTCTTCCTCTTCTTCGAGGCACTGCTCTTTCCGATGTACTACATCATCGGTGTGTGGGGCTCGAAGCGGCGCGTCTACGCCGCCACGAAATTCCTCCTGTACACCATGTTCGGCTCGGCGTTCCTGCTCGTCGGCATCCTGTATCTGTACGTGCAGGCCGGGGACCAGCTCGGCCGGGCGACGTTCGACCTCACCGCCCTCGAGCAGCTCCAGCTCACGACGGGAGAGGGCCGATGGTTGTTCCTCGCGTTCTTCATCGGTTTCGCGGTGAAGGTGCCGGTGTGGCCCCTGCACACGTGGCTTCCCGACGCTCACACCGAGGCGCCGACGAAGGGCTCGATCGTGCTCGCGGCGATCCTTCTGAAAACGGGTCCATACGGCATGCTCCGCTTCAACCTCGACCTGTTCCCAGAGGCCTCTCGCTACTTCGCGGACGCGATCATGGTGCTCGCGGTGATCGGCATCATCTACGGCGCGATCGTCGCGATGATGCAGACCGACTTCAAGCGACTGATCGCGTATTCGTCGGTGAGCCATATGGGCCTGATCGTGCTCGGCATCTTCGCGTTCTCGGCCGAGGCGATCGATGGCGCGGTGATACAGATGGTGAACCACGGCCTGTCGACCGGCATGCTCTTCCTCGTCTTCGGCATGTTGTACGAGCGCACGCACACGCGCGAGATCGCCGAGCTCGGCGGCATCGTCCAGGTCACCCCATGGCTCGCCGGCGCCTACGTGGTCGCGATGCTCTCGTCGATCGGGTTGCCCGGGCTGAACAACTTCGTCGGCGAGTTCCTGGTGCTGCTGGGCACGTTCTCGGTCGACCGGGCGCTCGCGTCGATCGCGATCGTCGGTGTGATCCTGAGCGCGATCTACATGCTCTGGTCCTATCAGCGTGCGTTCCAGGGCCCGCTGAAGCAGCGGTGGAGCTCGTTGCCGGACCTCTCGTGGCGCGAAGGCGCGATCGTTGCCCCGGTCGTCGTCGCCATGTTGGTGATCGGCCTGCACCCGGCGCCGGTGCTCGAACGGCTTCGTCCGACGGCGGAAGACGTGTCGCATCGGCTCATGCGCGACCTTTCGTCTTCCGAGATCGCCGCCCTCGACCGCGCCCAGGAGTCGCCGTGATCGACCCGCCCCGCGTCGAGCTCTGGGCGATCCTGCCCGTGCTCATCCTGTTCGGCGGGGGACTCGTCGCGCTGCTCGCTGCGGCCTTCTCGCGGCGCGCCGACCAGGCGCCGTTCGTGCTGTTCACGCTGGCCGTGATCGCGGCCGCGGCCGGGTCGTCATCATGGCTCTGGAACCGCGAGCCGACGACCGTGCTCCAGGGCATGGCGAGCGTCGACCGCCTGGCGGTGATCGCCACCGTGGTGCTCTGCGGCATCGGTGCCTACGGCGCCTACCTCGGGTTCCACTACTTCGAACGCGACGAGCATCGGCGTCACGAGTTCTACGCGCTGCTCCTCTTCGCCCTCGGCGGCATGGCGCTGCTGGTCGCCGCCGCCGATCTCATCGTGGTGTTCCTCGCGGTCGAGGTGCTCTCCCTCGCCCTGTACGTGCTCACGGCGCTCACGTTTCGCCGAGGCCCAACCGAGGCCGCCATGAAGTACTTCCTGCTCGGCGCGTTCGCCTCGGCGTTCCTGCTGTACGGCGTGGCCATGAGTTACGGCGCGGCGGCGACCACGAGCGTGCAAGGCCTGGCACGGGCGCTCGCCGGCACGAGCGGAAGCCAGGGGCTCGCCCTGGTCGGCGCGCTCTTGCTCATGGTGGGTCTCGGGTTCAAGGTCAGCCTGGTGCCGTTCCACATGTGGACGCCCGACGTGTACCAGGGCGCCCCCAGCCCGGTGACCGCGTTCATGTCGGCCGCGACCAAGGTCGCGGTGTTCGTCGCGATGATGCGGGTGCTCTTCGTCGCCTTCGGCGCGTTGCAGTGGGACCTCGCACCGGCGATCGCGGTGCTTGCGGCTGTCTCGATGGTCCTCGGGAGCGTGCTCGCTATCGCTCAGCGTGATGTGAAGCGCATGCTTGCATACTCGAGCGTGTCGCAGGCCGGGTTCATCTTGACGGCGTTCGTCTCGTCCGATCGAGCCGGCATCGCCGCATCGCTCTATTACCTGATCTCGTACAGCGTGGCCGTGGTCGGCGCCTTCGGCGTCGTGATGCTGATCTCCGGCGGCATCGGCGAGCAGACCCAGTTCGAGCGATTCCGCGGCCTGGCGCGTCGACGGCCGGTGCTGGCAGGGCTGCTCACCCTGTTCCTGCTCTCGCTCGCGGGCATCCCTCCGACCGCCGGGTTCGCTGGGAAGGTGCTGGTCTTCGGCGCGGCCACGAACAGCGGATACTGGCCGCTCGTCCTCATCGGCACCTTGGCGACGGTGGTGGGCGCCTTCTTCTATCTGCGCGTCGTCGCCCTCATGACCATGCACGAACCGGACGGTGACGACATCGCCGACGGCTCGCCGCTTCCACAGTTCGTGCTCGCGGTGCCAGCGGTCGCGGTCATCGCCCTGGGTATCGTGCCGAGTGTGATCGTGCCGCTGCTCGAGGAAGCCGGAGTCCTCACGTGGTGACTCCGTGGCGGGGGCCGACCCGATGAGCCGCCGTGTGATCCCGGGCCTCGAGCCCCCCGACGCCGTGCTCGAATCCGAGGTGCGAACGCGCCTGGATCAGGTCGAGGAGGCGCTCGAGAAGTCGGTGCGAGCAGAAGCCTCGGGCATGCTCAGCGAGACGTCGTCGTACCTGATCTCCGCAGGCGGAAAGCGTTTCCGCGCGATGCTCGTGCTGCTCGCCGGCTACTTCGGCGAGCCGGCCGACCCGCGGCTCGTGCCGGGCTCCGTCTCGATCGAGCTCGTGCATCTCGCGACCCTGTACCACGACGACGTGATCGATGAGGCCGATGCCCGCCGCGGCGCGCCGAGCGCGAACATGCGGTGGGACAACACGGTTGCGATCCTCACGGGCGACTATCTGTTCGCCCGCGCATCGGAGATCTCGACCGACCTCGGCACCGAGGTCTGCCGTCTGCTCGCCCGCACGATCGCGGTGCTCTGCGACGGACAGATCCGCGAGGTGGAGAGCTCGGCCAAGGTGGAGCAGGAGACCGGCAACTATCTCGAGATCATCCGTCGAAAGACCGCCTCGTTGATCGCCACGTCGTGCCGGCTCGGAGGCATGCTCTCCGACGCCGACCCAGAGCACGTCGATGTGCTGGAAGAGTTCGGCGACGCGCTTGGCATGGCCTACCAGCTCTCCGACGACATCATGGACATCACGTCGTCGCAGATGGAGCTCGGCAAGGAACCGGGGCAGGACCTGCGCGAAGGTGTGTACACGTTGCCGGTCCTCCACGCCCTCGCTCACGATGAGCACCGTGTGGAGCTCGCGCGAGTCCTCTCGCACGGTTCGCCCCATGGAGAGATGCTCGACCGTGCGCTCGAGATCGTGCGGTCGGGGGGCTCGGTCGATGCAGCCCGCGCCGCCGTGACCGACGAGGTACGACGGGCGGTCGGACTCGCCGAGCGGCTTCCCGAAGGACCCTCCCGTCATGCCCTCACCCAGCTCGCGAGATTCCTGGCAGCACGTTGTGGAGCTGAGGCCACATGACGCGTTCGCCGCACGTTCGGACCGAACCGAGCGCGCTGCTACGATACGGGCGCTCGAAAGGCCTCTCACTGTCATGAGCGATTACTACGCGTCGTACGGGGTAGTGCTGGCGGTCGTGGCCGCCGGTGCGTTGCTGGTTGCCGTTGCGTTCGCCACCGCGCACCTCGTGGCGCCCAGCAAGCCCAACTTCGAGAAGCTCACCACCTACGAATGTGGCATCGACCCGGTGGGTCACGGCTGGTCGCAGAGCCACGTCCGTTACTACGTCTACGGCTTCCTGTTCGTGATCTTCGATGTGGAAAGCGTGTTCCTGTTCCCCTGGGCCAGGGTGTTCGAGGGCCTCGGATACGCCGCGGTCGTGGAGATGACCATCTTCATCGCGATCTTGGCCGTGGGGTTGCTGTACGCCTGGCGCAAGGGGGTACTTCGGTGGGCCTGATCACCGAGAGGACTCCGCTTCCGAAGGTCCAGCCCGTGAAGTTCATCCTCAACTGGGGGCGTCGTTACTCGCTGTGGGTCATCAACTTCGGCCTGGCATGCTGCGCGATCGAGTTCATCGCCGCGTCGACCTCGAAGAACGACTTCATCCGCCTCGGCGTGATCCCCGCCGCACACGGGCCGCGTCAAGCCGACCTGTTGGTCGTGGCCGGCACGCTCACCGACAAGATGGCGCCGGCGCTCAGGCGTGTGTACGAGCAGATGCCCGATCCGAAGTACGTGATCTCGTTCGGCTCATGCTCGAACTGCGGGGGGCCGTATTGGGATAGCTACTCGGTCACCAAGGGCGTCGACCAGATCGTGCCGATCGACGTGTACGTGCCCGGCTGTCCACCGCGGCCCGAAGCGCTGCTGCACGGCATCATCGAGCTGCAGAACAAGATCAAGGACGAGGACATCCAGGAGAAGTTCGGTGCCCCAGCGAACGCCGGGTTCTGATGATCCCCTCTCTGGCCAGCGGGCGCGATCGGTGAGGAGTCCCAGTCCACTGCCGCCCGACGAGGCCGGATCCCGGCTGCGGGCGCGTTTCGGCTCCGACATCGTCGATGTCTCCGACCAGCACGGCCACACGGTGGCCACGGTCACGAAGGCGCGATATCACGACGTCTGTCGGTTCCTGCGAGACGAGCCGGAGTTCGCGTGCGATTACGCCGACTTCACCTCCGCGGTCGACTGGGGTGAGGAGCGAGGATTCGAGCTGCTCACCCATCTGTTCTCCACGGCGCACCATCACAACCTGCGTGTGAAGGTGGGCGTGCACTACGACGACCCGGTCGTACCGACGGTGAGCGATCTCTGGCCCACGTGCGATTGGCACGAGCGTGAGACCGCCGAGATGTTCGGCATCAAGTTCCAGGGTCATCCGACGCCGGTGAAGCTGCTGCTCTCCGAGCCGTTCGAGGGTCACCCGATGCGCAAGGACTTCCCGCTCATGACCCGTGAGGCGAAGCCCTGGCCAGGCGCCGTCGAGGGTGAGGAGGCCGAGGAGGAATGATCGACGTCCTCGCGCAGGCCGGCGTCTCGTTCGTCGAGCAGCTCACCACGAACTTCTGGCTCTCGTTGCTGCTGAAGACGGTGCTCGTGCTGGGGTTCTTCCTCGTGGTGCCGCTCGGCGTCGGCTACATGGAGCACAAGGTGCTCGCGCACATGCAATCGCGCCTCGGTCCAATGGAAGCGGGCGCCTTCCACGGGTGGGCCCAGCTCATCGCCGATGGCGTGAAGTTCATCCAGAAGGAGAACGTGGTGCCGGCCGCGGCCGATCGCGTCATCTTCACGCTGGCGCCGGGCGTCGCCATGGTGCCCTATATCGCGATCTTGGTGGTGCTGCCGTTCAGCGACACGTTGTTCGCCCTGAACCTCGACGTGGGCATCTTCTTCGTGATGGCCATGTCGAGCGTCTCGGTGATCGGCGTGCTCATGGCCGGGTGGTCGAGCGCGAACAAGTTCTCGCTGATCGGCGCCCTGCGAGCCGCCGCGCAGCTCATCGCCTACGAGCTTCCGTTGGTGCTGTCGGCCGCGGGCGTCGTGATGCTCGCCGGCGCCACCTCGATGGTCGGCATCGTCGAGGCGCAGGAGTCGTTGTGGTACGCCGTGCCGCTGTTCCCGTTGTTCTTGATCTTCATGGTCTCCTCGCTCGCCGAACTCAGCCGCACGCCCTTCGACATGCCGGTCGCCGACTCCGAGATCATCTACGGCGCCTTCACCGAGTACGGCGGGTTGAAGTTCGCGTTCTTCCTGCTCGCGGAGTACGGCGGCATCGTGGCGCTCTCGGGCATCGCCGCGGTGCTGTTCCTCGGCGGCTACCAGGGGCTGCCCGGCATCCCGCTGCCCGACCCGATCTGGATGGCGGGCAAGATCGGCGTCCTGTCGTTCCTGACGATCTGGCTGCGGGCGACATTCCCACGGCTGCGTGAAGATCAGCTCCAGCGTTTCGCATGGCTGACGCTCATCCCGGTCTCGCTCGTGTGGATCCTGGGCGCCGCGTTCTTCAAGGTCGCGTTCTAGGCGAAGGAGAACCCGTGGCCATCGACACGACCGGACAGAAGGACCAGCCGGAATCCGGCGTGGGTCTCGGGCTGCTCAAGGGCCTCACGGTCACGATGAAGACCATGCTCAGGCCTGCCGTGACGGTGCAGTACCCGCATGTGAAGCCCGATCTTCCGGCCCGAACGAGGGGCGTGATCGCCCTGAAGGAAGGCAACTGCACCGTCTGCTACAAGTGCTCGCGCGAGTGCCCCGACTGGTGCATCTACATCGACGCGCACAAGGAAACGCACGACCCGGCGGGGGGAGGTCGTGCTCGCTCGATGAAGGTGCTCGACCGGTTCGCCATCGACTATGCGCTCTGCATGTATTGCGGCATCTGCGTCGAGGTGTGTCCGTTCGACGCGCTGTTCTGGAGTCCCGAGTTCGAGTACGCCGAGTACGAGATGGACCTGCTCATCCACGAGAAGGAACGCCTCGAGGAGTGGACCTACACCGTTCTGCCACCACCCGCCCTCGAAGAAGGCGCCGTCGCGAACCCTTCAGAGGAAGAGGCGGGCAGCTCTTGAGCGCGCAGGAATACGCGTTCTGCGTGCTGGCCGTGGTCGGCAGCCTGTCGGCGGTCGCGGTCGTGACGGCCCGCAACGTGGTGCACGCGGCGCTCTACTTGGTGGTCTCGCTGTTGTCGGTCGCCGGTGTCTACCTGTTGCTCGGCGCGGAGTTCGTGGCGTGGGTGCAGATCCTCATCTACGTGGGCGCGATCGTGATCTTGTTCCTGTTCGGGCTCATGCTGACCAAGGCGCCGATCGGACGAGACACGCTCGACAACCAGCAGCGCTGGCTCGGCGCGCTCGTCGGAGTGGGGGTATTCGCAGGACTCGTCTTCTTGATCCAGGAAGCCTTCCCGGTGCAAGACGCCCAAGCCTTCGAAACGTTCCAGGGAACGACGGAGATGGTGGGGGAGTCGATATTCCGCACCTACGTGCTGCCCTTCGAGGCGGTCTCGTTCCTGCTGCTCGCCGCACTGATCGGTGCGATCGTGCTCGCACGCAAGGACGACTCGACGTGATCCGGCTTCCGCTGGTGCTGATGTTCTCGGCCCTGTTGTTCTCGGCGGGCGTGTACGGGGTGCTCGCCCGCCGCAACGCGGTGATGGTGCTCATGGCGATCGAGCTCATGCTCAACGCCGTCAATGTGAACCTGGTCGCGTTCGCCTCGTCACTGCAGCAGATGACGGGTCAGGTGTTCGCGCTGTTCGTGATCGCGGTGGCTGCTGCCGAGGTCGGCATCGGGCTCGCGATCGTGATCCTGCTCTTCCGCACACGCGAGTCGATCAACGTGGACGAGGTGAACCTGCTCAAGTGGTGAACCTGCTCGCATCGGAGGGCGAGGTGGTCTACGAGACCACGACGAACGGGCTCTGGTTCGTTGAGCACGCGTGGATCGTGGTGCTGCTTCCGCTGCTCTCGGCAGCGCTCATCCTGTTCTTCGGCTCACGCACGCCGGGCAAGGGCGCCGTGTACGGCATCGCGGCCGTGGGAGCGTCGTTCGTCTTCTCGCTCGGCGTGCTGCTGCATTTCGTGCAAGGGGGCGGGCCGTTCGAGGGGCACATCGAATGGTTCACCATCGGGCCCCTGCACCTCGAGCTCGGCATCCTCGTCGACGGACTCACCGCGGTGATGCTCGTGGTCGTCACCGCGGTCTCGCTCTGTGTGCACGTCTACTCGCTCGGCTACATGCACGGCGACGAGCGTTTCACGTGGTTCTTCGTGGTCTTGTCGTTGTTCACGGCCGCGATGCTCACCGTGGTCGTGGCGAACAACCTGATCCAGCTGCTCGTCGGGTGGGAGGTCATGGGCGTCTGCTCCTATCTGCTGATCGGGCACTGGTGGGAGGTCAAGGAGAACTCCAACGCCGCGATCAAGGCGTTCATCACCACGCGGATCGGTGACATCCCGTTCACGTTCGGCATCATCGCCCTGATCGCCGCCACAGGGTTCACGACAACCAACATCGGCGAGGTCGCGCACGAGCTCGGCCTCGGTGAAGCGTCGCCGGTGTTCATCTCCATTGCAGCGCTGCTGCTGTTCGGCGGCACGGTCGGGAAATCCGCACAGTTCCCGTTGCACGTCTGGCTGCCCGATGCCATGGCCGGTCCGACCCCGGTCTCGGCCCTGATCCACGCGGCGACCATGGTGGCAGCCGGCGTCTACCTCATCGCGCGGCTCTTCGAGGTGTTCTTGTCCGCCGACGCATGGGTCCTCACCACCGTGAGCATCATCGGCGGCATCACGGCGCTCGGGGCGGCGCTGCTCGCGATCGTGCAGGACGACATCAAGCGCGTGCTCGCCTACTCGACGCTGTCGCAGCTCGCCTACATGGTCGCCGGGCTCTCGCTCGGCGAGCTCGGGCTCACCGCGGGCATCTTCCACCTGTTCACGCACGCCTTCTTCAAGGCTCTGCTGTTCCTGGGCGCCGGCTCGGTGATCCACGCCGTGCACTCGAACAACATGAGCGACATGGGCGGCCTGCGGAAGTCGATGCCGATCACGTTCTGGACGATGCTGCTCGGCTCGCTGGCGCTCGCGGGCATCTTCCCTCTCGCAGGGTTCTGGTCGAAGGACGAACTCCTCGTCGTCGCCCAGGAGGAGCACGTGACGTGGCTGTTCGTCGTCTTCCTTGCGACCGCGGTGATCACGGCGTTCTACACGATGCGCATGGTGCGGCTGACGTTCTTCGGGGACTACAGGGGCACGGCCCATCCGCACGAGTCGCCGGCGACGATGACCGGTCCGCTGGTCGCGCTCGCCGTGGCGACGGTCGGCGTCGGCCTGCTGGGTGCGCCGCAGCTCGGCGCCGTCTTCGGCCGATGGGTCTTCTTCGAGACGGTGCATGAGGCCGTGTTCGTGCCCTGGATCGCGCTGCTCTCGACGGCCGGCGCGCTGCTCGGCCTCGCGGCCGGGTACGCGCTCTACAAGGATCGCAAGGAGCGGGACCCGTTGCGGTCGCCCATGGGCCCCCTGTGGAACGCGCTCGAGCACCGCTACTACATCGACGCCTTCTACATGCGGGCGATCGTCTATCCGGTGCGCGATGGTCTGTCGAGCGCCGTGAACTGGTTCGACCAGAACGTGATCGACGGTGTCGTGAATGGCGCTGCCACGATCACGAGAGGGTCGGGGCAGGTGGTCGCCTGGTTCGATCGCACCGTGATCGACGGCGCCGTGAACGGAGCCGGTGAGACCGCCGGCCGAACCGGTAACGCCTTGAAGTTCCTGCAGAACGGCAACGTGCAGTGGTACGCCGTCGGCCTGTTCGTCGGCGTGATCGCCTTGTCCGTCGTCTTCGTCAAGCTCGTGTAGAGAGGAAGCGTGGAGGCCACATGACCTGGGAGAGCTCGGCCATCACGATCACCACGCTGCTGCCGCTCGCCGGTGGGTTGGTGATCGCGCTGATGCCGCGAGACAAGGATCGTGCGATCCGCGGCCTCGGCATCGTCGTCACGGGGGCGGCGCTCGTGCTCGCCGCCGCGATCGCGGTGGGGTTCGACTACGGCACCGACGGTCTGCAGTACGTGCTCGACGTGAACTGGATCAGTGCGATCGGGGCGCGGTTCCACGTGGGCATCGACGGCATATCGCTGCCCCTGTACGTGCTGACGTTCCTGCTCTCGTTCCTCTGCGCGATCTATAGCTGGCGCTACGTGCCCGACCCGGGCCGCACCAAGGCGTTCCTGGCCCTGATGCTGCTGCTCGAGACCGGCATGGCGGGCACCTTCATCGCGTTCGACCTGATCCTGTTCTTCGTGTTCTGGGAGATGGTGCTCGTGCCCATGTACTTCCTGATCGCCGTCTGGGGCTCGGCGAACCGCGAGTACGCGTCGATCAAGTTCTTCCTGTACACGCTGTTCGGATCGATCTTCATGCTCCTGGGGTTCCTGGGCATGTACTTCGCCGGGCCCGATCCGCACACCTTCGACATGGTCGTGCTCGCGGAGTTCGGGGGCAGCGGTGGGTTCACGAACACCTTCCAGATCATCGTGTTCGCCGCGGTCGCGCTCGGATTCGCCGTGAAGGTGCCCATGTGGCCGTTCCACACGTGGCTTCCCGACGCACATACGGAGGCGCCCACGATCGGCTCGGTGCTGCTCGCGGGAATCATGCTGAAGATGGGCACGTACGGGTTCATCCGCATCGCGATCCCGACGTTGCCCTACGGCGCCGAGAAGTACGCGCCGTGGATCGGAGCGCTCGCCGCGATCGGCATCGTGTACGCCGCGCTCGCGTGCCTCGCCCAGAAGGACCTGAAGCGCTTGATCGCGTTCTCGTCGGTCGGCCACATGGGGTTCGTGATGCTCGGCATCGCCACGCTCACCGAGATCGGCATCCAGGCCGCGATCTTCGGCATGGTCGCACACGGCGTGATCACGGGCATGCTCTTCTTCTGCGTGGGCTCGATCTACGATCGTTACCACACGCGTGAGATCGCCAAGATCGGCGGCGGCATGCTCCAGACGATGCCCAAGCTCGGCGGCGTCTTCGCCTTCGTCTCGATCGCCTCGCTCGGCCTGCCGGGGCTTGCCGGGTTCTGGGGCGAGGTCATGGCGCTGCTCAGCTCGTTCAACCCCAACGAGGTCGTGCTCGGCGATCAGGTCGGCCTCTTCCGCGTGTTCATGGTCATGGGCGGCGTCGGCACGGTGCTCACCGCGGCGTACTTCCTCTGGATGCTGCAGCGCGTGAACATGGGCACCCTTCCCGATCAGTGGCGGGAAGCCGGCTTGCGCGACGTGCTCACGATCGAGTGGGTGTCATGGTTCCCGCTGCTCCTGTTGATCCTGGTGCTCGGCGTGTATCCGAGGCTCGTCTTCGGCGTCACCGACGAAGCGGTCGGCGGGCTCATGAGCCTGCTGGGGGGCTGACGCACCTCGATGGACATCGACTACCACGCCCTCGCGCCCGAGATCATCCTGTCGAGCACGATCCTGCTCGTGCTGGTGGTCGACCTGTTCCTGCCCGAGCGCGCCAAATGGTTCGCCATGCCGCTCGGACTCACAGGCGTGTTGGGAACGCTCGTCGCGGTGGTGTCGCTCGTCGGCGCCGGCGATCGCACGAGCTTCGGTGGCACCTACGTGATCGACGAATTCGCCCTGCTGTTCAAGGGGTTCTTCCTCGTGACGGCCGCCATCGTGCTCGCGGTATCGCTGCGCTACTTCCGCGAGGGCGGCTTCTATCAAGGGGAGTACTACTTCCTACTGCTCACGTCGTTCCTCGGCTGCATCATGATGCCGAGCTCGCGCGACCTGCTGCTGCTGTTCATCGCGCTCGAGCTCGTCTCGGCGCCGGGATTCTTGATGGCGGCGTTCCGCAAGGGCGACGTGAAGTCGAACGAGGCGGGCGTGAAGTTCTTCATCATCGGTGTGCTCTCGACGGCCGTGATGCTGTTCGGCATGAGCCTGATCTACGGCGTCACGAAAGGTGAGACCCAGCTCGCCGAGATCGCCAGCGCGCTCGACGGCGTGACGGGCGAGATGGAGACGCTCGCGTTCGCTGCGATCTTGTTCGTGGTCGTGGGCTTCGCGTTCAAGGTGTCGGCGTTCCCGTTCCAGTTCTGGGCGCCCGACACCTACGAGGGCTCGCCGGTGCCGGTCGCCGCGTTCCTCGCGGTTGCCTCGGCCGTTGCCGGCTTCGCGGGCCTGCTGCAGCTGATGTTCGTTGCATTCGCCGGCCAGCACGAGTTCTGGGTGCCGATCTTCGCGTTCCTGTCGATCGCGACGATGACGGTGGGCAACCTGGTGGCGCTGCAGCAGACGCAGATCGTGCGCCTGCTCGCCTACTCGGGGATCGGCCAAGCGGGCTACATCCTGCTGCCCTTCGCGCTGGTCACCGACGACGTGGTTTCGAACCGCGACGCGTTCGCCGCCGCGGTCGCGTACATCCTGATCTACGGCATCATGAACCTCGGCGCATTCGCAGCGACGGTGGCGGTCTCACGCCGGCACCCGGCGCTTCGCGTCGCGGACTTCGCCGGACTCCGCGAGACGGCGCCGCTGATCGCCTTCGGCATGACCGTCTTCATGGTGTCGCTGGCGGGCGTGCCGCCCACGGGAGGGTTCTGGGCCAAGCTGCTGATCTTCCAGGCTGCGATCGAGCGAGGCGGCACACTGGGGCCCGTGCTCGCTGTGGTGATGCTCGTGAACTCGGTGGTGAGCGTCTTCTACTATCTGGTCGTGCCGAGGCAGATGTTCCTGCGTGACCCGGCCGACCCGTCTCGCCTCCGGGTACCGGCGTTGGTCACCGCGGTGGTCGCGGTCACGATGCTCGCTGTCGTGGTGATCTTCGTGTTGCCCAACCCGTTCGCCCGTCTCGCGGAGATCTCCACCCTGGTCGGGATCGGGCCCTAACGAGGAGCGGATGCGGGTCAGCGCCTGCGGTCGGCGCCGACCGAGATCATGCGCAGGAATCCGATCGCCATGCGGGGCCGAGCGCCTTGGGGCACGCCGATGTAGCAGCCGTCGACGACCGGCTGCACCGAGCGCCAGGCCGCGTAGAGCACGGTCGGGTCGGGCGCCAAGCGCGTCGTGAGGTGGGCCAGGACCTGCGCCTGAGGGTTGGCGCGGCGCGACTGGCGAGCCGCAGCGGCGACCCATTCCCGGTACCGAGCGGGATGCTGCTGAAGCGACTGGAGCTGCAGGTCCACGATGTCGGCGCTCACCGCGGCGGCCGCAGGGAGTCCGCAGCGCACGAATGCAGCGGGGACCGACTCACCCGGATGCTGGGCGCACACGGCACCCGGCACCGTGACGAGCCCAGGGTGCGGGGTCATCAGCACCTCGTACCCCTGCGACCGGGCGAGCTCGGCGAACTTCGCCATCGCCGTGGCGGGGTCGAGCTGCTCGGAAAGCGGTGTGTGCTCCCAGGCTTCGGGGTCGTACATGACCATGGTCACCTCGTCGGGGATGAGCCCCGCGTCGACGTCGGCCTCGAACGCGGCCAGACTCGCCCACCCTTCGGCCACTATGGCATCGCCGTATCCGTCGAGGGCGACCGTCTGCGGCCCGTCGAAGAACGCCGCCGTAAGCTCGGCGTCGAACGATTCCAACAGCTCGACGTTCGTGCGCGTGATGACCCAGGTGCCGGCCGGCGGCGCCACCGAGTGGGTGGGTGTGCCGCCGAGTGAGAGCGCGAGCAACACGACCGCCGGCATGCTTCTGGCCCCCCATGCCCGGGCACGCGAGGATACGAGGTCGAACCAACGATCCGGCATGAGCGACAGGGGGGATCTCCTTCGGATGTTCGAGCGGGTGTTCCAAGATGCATCGGCATCCGATCGCTCGGGTTGACGGGAAACCGCGGGGTCGTGCGCGACGAACCGCCTGTGAGACCATCGGGCCCAGTGGCCCGATCTGCTGTCGCTGACGAGGAGTGATGACGTTGACACCCGGCATCAATCGCGCGAAGACCTGGATCTTGATCTCCGCCCTGATGGGGCTGTTCCTGGTGATCGGCAACTGGCTCCTGCCGGGTGGTCAGGGCTTGGTGATCGCCCTCGTGCTCGGCCTCGGCTTCAACTTCGCGATGTACTGGTTCTCGGGCTCGATCGCGGTGCGTACGACCCACTCGCGGCTCGTGACCGAGCAGGAGTACCCGCAGCTCTATCGCATCGTCCGCGAGCTCGCGACGGCCAAAGAGATGCCCATGCCCGAGATCTACGTCTCGGACATGATGCAGCCCAACGCCTTCGCGACGGGGCGCGGTCCCTCGAACGCGAAGGTCGCGGTCACGAAGGGCATCTTGCAGATCCTCGACGAGCGTGAGTTGCGCGGGGTCTTGGCGCACGAGCTGAGCCACGTCGCGAACCGCGACATCTTGATCGGCTCGATCGCAGCCGGCATCGGCACTTCGATCTCGTTCATCGCACAGTTCGCTCTGTTCTTCGGTGGCGGCGACGACGAGGGCGGGGGCAATCCGCTCTTTCTTCTGCTCGCCTGGATCGTGGCGCCGATCGCGGCGGGGATCATCCAGATGGCGGTCTCGCGCTCACGGGAGTATCAGGCCGACGAGACCGGGGCGTACCTGTCGAGGGATCCGCGGTCGTTGGCGAGCGCCCTCGCGAAGCTCGAGGAGACGGCGAAGCGTATCCCGCCTCCTCGAAGCGTGAGTCCCGCCGAGGCGCACATGTTCATCGTGAGCCCTTTGTCGGCATTGAAGGGTCGAGGCTTCGCGACGCTCTTCTCGACCCACCCACCTACGGCGGAGCGTGTCGCCCGCCTCGAAGCCCTCGAGGACGACATCCTGCGGTCGCAGGGCCCGATCGGTCGATAGGGGCTCGGCCCGGCACTCACGAGGTCATCGTGCCGAGCACAGCTCGAACGTGGTCGATCGTCGTGCTCGGATTCACGAAACACAGGCGCGCGAGCTTTTCGCCCCTCCACGATGTCGGTTGCACGAAGGCGAGCTGCGCATCGAGCAGTCGCCGCCACCATGCCTCGTAGTCGACATCAACCCACCCGCGCCGGCGGAACAGCACGACCGACAACTCCGGTTCCATCACGAGCTCGAGCTCGTCGCGTGAGCGGATCTCCTCGGCCGTTGCCCTGGTGAGGGAGAGCACGTCTTCCACCGCCTCGCGGTACGCATCGGTGCCGTAGGTCGCGAGCGAGAACCACAGGGGCAACCCGCGGGCCCGTCGCGACAAGTGATACGCGTAGTTCGCCGGATTCCACTCGCTCCAGGCCGCGTCGGGTCGGTTGACGGTGTCGAGGTAGCTCGCTTCCTGGCGGAAGACTCCATGGGCAGACGTGGGGTCTCGGTACACGAGTGCGCAGCAGTCGTACGGCGCGAACAGCCACTTGTGGGGATCGACGATGAACGAGTCGGCTCGCTCGATGCCCCGGTAGCGATCGCGCACAGTGGGGGCGACGAGTCCAGCCCCCCCGTAAGCTCCGTCGACGTGGAACCAGAGCTCGTGGGCCGCGGAGGCGTCTGCGACACCGGCGAGGTCGTCGACGGTGCCGGCGTTGGTCGCGCCTGCGCTCGCGACGACGGCGAACACACCAGCACGCTCCTCGGCGTCGAGACCGTCGAGCGTCTCCGCGAGCGCGGCTCCGGTGAGCCGCCCGCGTTCGTCGCCGGGTACCTGCACGATGTCCACGTCGATCACGCGGGCGGCGGTCGCGACCGAGGAGTGCACGCTCTCGGCCACCGCGATCTTCCAGCCGCCCGCCGGACGTCCACCGAGCACGCTGGCCGCCCGAGCCCGAGCCGCGACGAGTGCCGAGAGGTTGCCCGCGGAGCCGCCACTCACGAAGACCCCACCGGCTGCAGCCGGAAAGCCGGCCAGATCGGCGAGCCACCGCAGCGCCTGGTTCTCGGCCCAGATCGCGCCCGCGCCGTCGATCCACCCGGCTGCGATCGTCGAGGATGCGCCCACCACCAGGTCGAAGAGCACCGCGGCCTTGGTGGGTGCCCCCGGCACGAACGCCATCGACGACGGGTGATCCGTCGAGATCGTCGCCGGTGCGAGCACCTCTGCCCACAGTCGCAATGCTTCCTCGCCGCCGATGCCACCGGGCGTGATCGTCTCGCCCGCCCGGCGGGAGAGCTCCTCACCGGTGGCCGAACCGTCGAGCGGCTGCGGGCTCGCGATGCGGCTGCGGGCATAGGCCACGATCGCCCTCGAGAGTGCGTCGGTCTCATCGGTGTAGCGGTGCATGTCGGCCATGTCGATCTGCCACCCTCCCCGAGGAAACACGGAGGGGCCGGCGCGGAGGCCGGCCCCTTCGTGCTTGACGCTCGTCACCGCAAGGACAGCTACGCGGTCAGCTCCTGGCAGAACTCGCCGAACGCGTCGACGTACTTGCTGATGTCGTCCTCGGTGTGCTGCACCGAGATCGTCCACTGCTCCTCGTCGCCGGGGGTCATGAAGATGCCCCGGTTCACCATGAACGGATACGACGCCCAGTAGATCTCCGGGATCGTCTCGAGGAAGTCGCGATAGTTCGTGAGCGGCTCGTCGCGGTAGGAGACGCAGCCCTTCGCGCCGAGATCGACCGTGTGCGCCGGTATGCCGCCGTCGGCGATCGCCCGGTTGCACCCCTCGGCCAGCATCGTGCCGAGCTTGCCGAGGTGGTCGTATGCATCGCGGGTGAGCACCTGGGTGAGCGCGGCGAGGCCGACCGCCGACGAGAGCGGGTTGCCGTTGAACGTGCCTTGTTGCGCCGCGCCCTTCGTGACGAACTCCATGATGGAGGCGTCTCCTCCGAAGGCTCCTGTCGTCGCACCGCCGCCGATCGCCTTGGCCCACGCGGCGAGGTGCGGCACGACGCCGAACCGCTCCGCGGCGCCTCCGTAGGCGATCGTGCCTCCGCATTTGACCTCGTCGAAGATCAACACGGCCCCGTGCTTCTCACACGTGTCTTTCAGGGCCTGCAGATACCCATCGGCAGGCACCACGATGCCGATATTCATCATCACCGGCTCGAGGATGACGGCAGCGATCTCGTCAGGGTTGTCGGTAAACGCCGCGTCGACCGCCGATGCGTCGTTGAAAGGCGTGACGATCGTGGTGTCCCACAGCGCTGCCGGCACTCCCTTGCTGGTCGGCTGCGTCGTGTACCAAGGCTTGCCGCTATGGTCGACGTTGTGTCGCAGGTCGAGCACGTCGGCCTCGGGCACCACCGAGAACAGCACCGAGTCGTGGTGGCCGTGGTACGAGCCCTCCATCTTGATGATCTTGTCGCGACCGGTCGCTGCGCGGGCGACCCTGATGGCGTCCATCGTCGCCTCTGTGCCCGAGTTCACGAACCGCATCTGATCGACCTGGAACCGCTCGCAGATCTCCTCGGCGAGCGCGACCGTGGTCTCCGTCGTGACTGCGAAGTGGATGGCGTCGTCGGCCGCCTTCTTGATGGCCTCCACGATCTTCGGGTGCGCGTGCCCGACCACGTTCACGCCGAACCCGCCGTGGAAGTCGACGTAGTCGTTGCCGTCGACGTCGGTCACCGTGGAGCCCTTGCCGTGAGCGAGATACACCGGGTACGGATCGCCTGCCTGGAAGTTCGACACCACGCCGTTCGGCAGTGACTTGATCGCGCGCTGGAAGAGCCTCTCCGACGCCCGCGTTCGCGCCAGCCAATCCTTCGTTTCCCTGTCGGCGATCTCCGCCGCGCGTGCCTTGAGTCGATCGAGATCCACGCTTCCCACCTCCTGAGTCGGGAAAGGGTACCCGCGGCCCGGCCACGCACGCAATGCGCGGGCCAGAACCGCAGCCGCGGTCAGCTAAGGGCGGTAGTTCGTGAATTGCAGGGCGAGACCGAAGTCGTGTTCCTTCACGGCGCGGATCGCCGCCTGCAGGTCGTCCTTGCTCTTGCCGAGCACCCGCACCTGGGTTCCCTGGATCTGGGTCTGGATCTTCGGCACCGCCTGCCGAACGAACTTCGAGATCTCCTTGGTCTTCTCGTCGCTGATGCCCGTGACGATCGTGACCCTCTGGCGGGCGGTGCCCTTGGCCGCGTCTTCGATCGCGCCGGCCTGCAGGGCCTTGAGAGGGATGCTGCGCTTCACGGCCCGCTCCTGCAGTACCTGCCATGCCGCCTTGAGGCGGTCCTCGGTGGCCGAGTGCAGCTCGATCGAGTCGTCACCGAGTTTGATGGATGTCTCGGTGCCCTTGAAGTCGAAGCGCTGTGAGAGCTCGCGGCCCGTCTGATCGACCGCGTTGCGGACCTCCTGCATGTCGACCTCGCTCACGATGTCGAAGGAGAACTGGTCTTTCGCCATGGGCGAAGGATACCGCCGACGAGGTGGGCACGCTGGGTCGTGGAAGCCGGTGCGGAACGGAAAGACGGTTCCGCTATCCTCGGGGGCGCACCACGGGAGGATGCCCGAGTGGCCAAAGGGAGCGGCCTGTAAAGTCGCCGGCGATGCCTACGGAGGTTCGAATCCTCCTCCTCCCACCGACCGACCGACCAACGAACGAACGAAGGAACCACCACCACCGACCAACCATCAACCGACTGAACGCACCTACTGGCTCAGTCTCCGCGGACGGACCAGGCGTGCTCGCGGAACGACCCAAGCGATGCCTGACCGGGCTCTCGCGTATCAACGACAGCTCATCGACCGTCAGCGCCGCGCGGCCACGACCCTGGACTGCTCCCACGGGGCCTCCGAGGTGACGCAGACCTCGGCGCGAACCGGTCATGGAGGCGTGCGACCGGTGCTTTCGGTCGGTGACTTCGCGGACGACGCCCACCCCGCTCCCGTTTCACACTGTTCGGGCTACGAACGTTGATCAGGTCGCTCGCCTTGGTACATGGGCGTCTACGCTTGGGCTCGTTGGTCCCACTCGGGAGGTGCGTCCATGTCCTCACTCGTCCCTCGCGACTTCTACGCCGCCCTCGAGCGATGTACGTATCTCAACCAGGCCGCCCTAGGCCTGGTACCGATCCCGGCCGTCGAGGCGATGCACGCCTTCATGGAGCGGACGGCTCAGCACGGGAACCTCTACCTCAGCGATCAACAGGAGGCCGAGACCCTCGATAGCGTCCGCTCGGCCGGGGCCGAGCTGCTCGGGACCACCCCCGATGCCGTCGCCGTCGTCGGGAGTGCGAGTGAAGGCCTCGGTCAGATCGCGTCGCTGCTCGAAGCGGATCGCGGGACCGTCGTCTTGGTGTCAACGGATTTCCCTAGCGTGACCTACCCGTGGCTGGCGGCCGCCGAGCGTCGTGAGATCGAGCTCCGCTTCGTCGAGGATCGCGCGGATCGAGACCTCACGCACGATCTCGAGGACGCGATCGATCTGACGACGTCAGTGGTCACGTTCGGCGCCGTTCAGTACGCGACCGGCTCTCAGATCGAGGTCGGGCGCGTAGCGGCGCGGGCTCATGAGGCCGGCGCTCGTGTGGTGGTCGACGCGACGCAGATCGCCGGAGCTAGCCCTGTCGATATGAAGCGATGGGGTGCGGACGCAGTGGTCACGAGCGGCTACAAATGGCTGTCGAGCCACGGCGGCGTGGCACTACTCGCGGTCGCTCCACACTTCTGCGATCGTCTCCCTCAGCTGGTCGGCTGGAAGGGGACGAACAACCCCTTCGCGTTCGACGCTCGAACGCTCAGACTGGCCAACGACGCACGGCGCTTCGAGCTCTCGACGATGTCGTACGCGTCCGTGGTCGGACTCGAGTCGTCCATCGCGATCTTGTCGTCGGCCGGCTTCGGCCGCATCCGGCAACACGCCACGAACCTGGCGGCGCGACTCGTCGCCCAGGTAGAAGGGCTCGGCTGGCGCCCGTTCCGGCAACTCGGCGATCCGGGAGCTTCGCCCCACATCGTGTCGTTGCGGCACGCACGACACCGCCCTGACATCACGGCCGCACGCCTCGCATCCGATCACCGGATCGTGTGCGGGAGTCGAGGAGATGGACTCAGGATCTCCTTGCACGCGTTCAACGACGAAGCCGATGTCGACCGGCTCGCCCAGTCCCTGCGGGAGATGTAGATGGACACCGGCCGATTCCAACGATCGCGAGTCATACGATAGCTTCCCTTCTCGCGGATCCGAACATCAGCCGGATGGAAACGACGACGCTAACGAGTAACGAGGTTGATCAGTCGGTCTTGGATTCGTAGAGTTGGTCGCCAGGCTTGTGGCACGTCCCGCCGCAAGCGGACGTACATCTTCGGGGTCCTCCACAACCCCCGCGACCTCAGGGAGGCGAGCGTGCGTAGTCTCAAGCGGACACTTGGACTGGGCATTCCGCTTGTGCTGTTCGTTGTCGCGACCGCGACGGGAGCGCTGGCGGATCTGCGGGCAGAGTGGCACATGGACGAGACCTCCGGCTCGACCATGACGGACACATCGGGTCACGGAAACCACGGCCAGATCAGCTCAACGGTGACGCTCGGCAAACCAGGGATCGCGTCCGGCACGGCATATGGCTTCAACGGGATCGACTCCAACGTCACGGTTCCCACCGATAACGACAGCCTCGATCCCTTCGACCAGGACATCACCGTCACAGCCTGGGTCAGGCTCGTGGGGCCGATCCAAGACGACAGCTACGACGTCGTGCGAAAGGGTCTCGGCTCATCGGCCGGCGGCGATTGGAAAATGGAAATCAAGAACTTCAAGAGACTTGGTGCCGTAGGAAAGCTGAAGTGCACCTTCAGAGGAGACGTCGCCTCGGTCTCGAAGACCGCCAAGCCCGACATCATGGACGGCGCGGCTCACCGGCTGCAATGCATCAAGACGCCCACCCAGGTGATCGCGGTGGTGGACGGGCGCCAGTTCAGAGAAGACGGCGATCGCCGGGACCATCGACAACAGCGCTGGGGCCATGGTGGGCGCGAAGACAACGACCGACGACGTCTTCCATGGCGATCTGGACGAGATCACCGTGCAGATCGGTCCCTAGAGGCTGCCGCGCGAGAGGTGACAGGAGGAAGCGGCCGGGGCTCCTTGCTTCGTGAGCGCTGCGAAGCTGCCCAGCATTGCACTGAGCGGGATTCCGGATCCGTGGTGCTACCAAGGATCCAATATTCGTCGACGCGCGAGCACTGCGTCGTGGTGAAACGCGTCTGGATCGTCATACACCCAGTCCGGGTACTGATCGTTCCACAACCCGATCAAGTGGTGCCGATCCATGGTGGAACGCACCGCGACGAACTCCGCGAGCTTGAGGTCCTTCTCGCTGACGGGCTTGAGATCTCGCAGCGGTGAGGCGGTCCCGAACGCGACTGTACTGCTGCATCACGTCGCGCGGAGTCGCGGCCGGGTCGACGTCCAGCACGATCCGGGTCGTGGAGCTCAAGGGAATCCCGCCGACGGCCTGCGATCGAATCGCTGCGATCAAGGGCGGGAAGCCGGTGAGAACGAACGTGCTTGCCTGAAAGGGCTGCCACCCGTAGATGCGTGCGAGCCTCAAGCTCAGCGAGCGCAGGGCGTCGAGCACTCCCCCCTCCGTAGCTGGGTGCCGCAGCGGCCAAGGATCCGTACCCATGTACTCAAGGATGTCCGCTCGTGGCCCCTCTCCATCAACCATGTCTTGCTTCGACATCCAGGTCGCGACCTCACCGAGCGTGAGAAGCTGATTTCCTAGGCTGCGCTCTCGAAATGCCGCCACATCCGGTTCGTTCGCCGCCTCCTTGGCGATGAGAAAGGACATCACCTCCTGGCGGTCATGCGGCGAGTTGAGGAGGAGGAAAGACGGAGGCCCTGGCTTCTTCGCCCGCGCGCCTCCCTTTCGCGACCTTCTCGACTTCAGAGCCAGGCGCCGCATGCGCCTGCTCCATTCGGCGGTACGTGCCCTCAATCGCACCGAGGCCGGGGGTGCACCCATCTCTCTCTCGTAGCCGACCTCCATCAGGAGATCGCCGGCGAGCTCCTCGAAGAGGGCGACCTCCTTCTTCGGCATCTGGCGTCTCCAGTCGCGTAGGCCCTTCGTCGGGGGAAGGACGATGTGCCGACGACTCCACGCGCTCGGCGATGTGATGTTCGCGGCCCGTTCGAAGTATCGAAGCATCTCGGGCTCGAAGGGCAGGTCGATGAACATGCAGATCGACTTGACCGCGGTCTCGGGGTCGTCCAGGAGATCCTCGTAGCGAACCTCTCGATACCGGCCAGCACCCAGTCGACGCCCGGCATCGCGCCCAGCCGTTACGTGCGCCTTCCACAGCTGTGCCGCCGCCCCGACGCTTCTCGGACCGAAGTCCACATCGAGGAGCGATAGCGCAACGTCGCGCCCGTCCCTGATGACGTGGACGAATCGAGACTCCGGAAACAGGTCGGCGAGGAGAGGGATGTGCAGCACGTAGCTCGGTGTCTTGTCGCCGTAGCGAGTCTTCCCGTGGCGCTGCGCGTAGAGCGCGAACAACAGCCGGACTGCCTCCGCGTAGTCCGCGGGCGGGGCGTCGTCGAACGCCATCTGGACCTCGTCCCTCGAGAGCCGCCACCGTCGAAATCGTCTCTGCTCGAGGAGATCGTCCAGGAGAAGCGGAGCGGCGAAGCTGTCGGATCCCTCGTACCGGCCGCGCAGGCGCGCCAGGACCGGCACGAAATTGGACTCATCCGGCACGGCCATGTCCGGATGAGCGTCGAAGATCGCACGCACGAGCGTGGTACCCGAACGACCGGCGCCCACGAAGAACGGAAAGATCGACGGCTCATCGATGCGGCGGTCGGTCATCGGGGGGTTTCGAGTCGGGGGAAATGACGGAGCATGGGACCGCTCAGCCGACGGTCACGCTGAACTCCTCCATGCCTCGAGTCTATCCATCGTCGCTGACGCGGGTCGAGACTGTCCCGGCTTCGATGGTGAGATCCGCGGCGTTGGATATCGATCCGGGGACACCCGTCCTCCACGCCAAGAAGTCCACGCGAACGATGGCTCTTGGTGCGATGTTCTCGCTTCGGATCGTGTGCCTCCGCCCGTCGGATGGTCGGCTGGCTCAGATCGGCTCCCCTCCTCACGCTGCCGTTGAGGCTAGAAACAGGCAAATATCCTGCCGGGCTCCCGATTTCCATCTTGAGTCACCTCCGGCGGTGCTGTCACCCCCTGCGGATGAGGTCGTGGTCGCGGGTGACTTCGCGGGTGGTGCCGTCCGCGTCGACTGTAGGGGTGGCAAACTCCCGATTCGCTATCTGGAGGTGCGACGAAGTAGCATCGCGCGGTGCTTCTCGCGGTTCTCTACCTCATCCTTCGTCTTGTCCTTCACGTCCCGCCTGAGGGCGATGCTCGCGAGCGTGAGGCCGAGATCCTTGTGCTTCGCCATCAGCTGGCGGTGATGAAGCGAAACGCCGGTCGGCCTAAGCTTCGTCGTTGTGACCGGATGCTCCTCGCCGCCTTCGCCCGGCGGCCTACCCACGGAAGTTGGTCATGTTAGGGCGAAGACACCTGCTCAGGTTGCTTCAGGTCTGCGAGCGCCATTACGACGCGCACCGAGCGCACCGTGGGATCGATCTGGCCCCGCGGGACACGGTGGGCGTCTTCCCGATCCCCGTTCCGATGGGGCGGACCAGACGTCAGAAGGTGCTGGGCGGGCTGATAAGCGAGTACCACGGGGCCGCGGCATGACGCATCAGCCTTTCCGACCCCCACACGGCACGCTGGTCCACAACGTGCACGGGCTCGTGAAGATCAGCATGCGGCCCGCTCCTCGCGCCATGCGGAGGCAGCTACGCCGTCGCCTCGGACCTTCGACCGGCGAGACGGGAGCCGAGCCCGATATCTCAATCCGATTCACCGACTCCCTCCCGACAGAGGGTCGCCTACGGTTCCTGGGTTCGAACGATGCGGCTTACGACGACGAGCATTTCTACCTGCTGGATCCGGTCGGTCACCGGATCCGGATCGACCTCGAGGTGCTCGGGGACCGCTGCGAGATCGTCTGTGAGCGCGGCGTCACCTCGCTCCCGCTGCTCACGCCCATAATCGCGATGCGTCTCCTGCGAAGAGGATATGTGCTCCTTCATTCCTCCGCCTTCGTCTATGAAGGCAAGGGGGTCCTGGTCGCCGGGTGGGAGAAGGGCGGGAAGACCGAGATGCTTCTCGCCTTCATGGCCGAGGGCGCCGCCTACGTCGCGAACGAGTGGACGATCGTGCGGGCAGATGGAGGCGAACTCCTCGGCCTCGGCGGCGTCGTCCATGTCTGGGACTGGCATCTCCGATCCCTGCCGAGATACTGGAGCGGGGTGTCGCGGAGCGCTCGCCAGCGGCTGCTCCTGCTTCGCTGGTATCGACGGGTGTACAACTCCCTCGCCGATGGACGGACTCCGCGCGGCGTCATCGCGAGCGCGCTCCATCAGCTCAGTCTTGAAGGCGGCGTCTCATTGCTCGGGCAGGTCCGGGTGTCGCCCGAGGACCTGTTCGGCGAAGCAGTCCGTCACGACAACGTCGCTCTCGATCACGTCTTCCTGGCAACGGTGGGCGGCGACGGCGTTGCAGTGCTTCCCGCCGATCCGGAGCTGATCGCACGGCGCATGGTTGCGTCGCTGACGTACGAACGACGCAAGCTCCTCGATGCGTACCAATGGTTCCGGTTCGCATTCCCGGATCGCTCGAGCGATCTCCTCGAGGGCGCTCAGGAGCTCGAGGCACGGCTGCTGTCGGAGGCGCTCTCGGAGAAGCCCTCCCACGAGATCGTCCACCCCTATCCGGTGCCGCTCGACGCCCTCTACCGCGCCGCGGCGCCCGTCTGTCGATGAGCGACCATCGGCTCCGTCTCGGCGATCACCGCCTGTGCCGAGGGCATCGCCGCGCCGATCGTTCGGCGTTCGAGCGCGGCGCCTGAGGCGTGTCGGGCAAAGAGGACCCCGAGGTCGAAGGACCCGTGGCCAGCGCGCCGGGCGACCAGCGGGGGGATCGTCTCGGCGACGACGGTCGTCGAGCAGAGGTCTTGGGGATGGCGCGCCAAGGCGGCACCAACTTCGGCGGCGCCCTCTTCAATCAGGCGCTGCGTTTCGCGATCACGCTGGTCATCGCGCGGCTGCTCGGGGCCGATGTCGCCGGTCTGTATTTCCAGTCGTTCGCGATCCTCGCGTTCCTGAGCCTCGTCGCATCTGCTGCTGCCACCGACACGCTGACGCGGTACGTGGTCGTGCACAGGGCCGATGGCGACGATGCTGCGCTGCGTGGGACGATCCGGCTCGGCCTCACGACGACGGTCGCGATCGCAGCCATCATGGGCATCGCGCTCTTTGCGCTCGCGCCCTGGCTCGCCGTGCATGCGTTCCACGACGAACTGCGGCTGATCTCGGTTCTGCGGTTCGTCGCGGTCGCGCTGCCGGCGACCGCCTACACGGACGCGGCGCTCGGCGCGACTCGGGGCTTCAAGACGATGAAGCCGTACGCGCTCATCAACCTCGTGTTCGAGCCGGCCTTCCGCATCGTCCTCACGCTGTCGATGATCTGGGCCGGATGGGGGTTGACGGGCGTCATGATCGCCCTCGTCGTGACGAACACGACGTCCGCCGTCCTGGCCTCTATCGCGTTGAAACGCCTGGTCGGTCGGATCGAGGCACGCCCTCGCTACTACGTGCGCGAGCTCCTAACGTTCTCAGCGCCGAGCTGGCTGTCGAACATCGCCAGCAACGGCCTGCTGTGGGCCGATACGATCCTGCTCGGCATCTACAGCTCCGCGGCCGACGTGGGCGTGTATCAGGTCGCGACGCGCCTCACGCTGTTGGCGACCATATTCGTTGCGCCGGTGACGAACTCGTTCGCGCCGCGGATCGCCGACCTCTATCGGCGAGGCCGGTACGAGCTCCTCAAGAGGACCTTCGCCCTCATCACGAGCTGGGTCGTCCGGCTGTCACTGCCCGGGTTCGTCGTCCTCCTGGTTTTCCCGCGTGAGCTGCTCGCCATCTTCGGGCCGGCGTTCGAATCGGGCGTCGTGGTAACGCAGATCATGACCGTCGCCTGGCTGTTCAGTGCCGCGAGCGGCCCCTGCGGATACATGCTCACGATGTCCGGGCGGCCCGTCGTTCAGATGGCGAACTACCTCGCCGCGGTGGTGTTGAACGTCGGACTGAACATCGTGCTGATTCCTCGATTGGGGATGTCCGGCGCGGCGATCGCTTGGGCGTCGACGATCGCCCTGTTGACCATCGCACGCATGACGCAGGTATGGGTGTTCCTGAAGATGTTTGCCTTCAACCTAGGTCTCGTGAAAGGCCTGGCCGCGGGCGTGATCGCGGGCGGCGTCGCCCTCTCGATCCGCGCCCTGATGGGAGGCGGATTCGCATCGCTCCTGGTTGGCACTGCGGCGACCGTCGTTGTCTACGTGACGGCCACGACGCTTCTCGGGATCGACGCCGACGATCGCGTCGTCTTAGACGCTGTTCGCGCTCGCTTACGCGGCCGAAGGGCGTGACGTGGGGCGCTGCTTCGGAGGTCGCGGGTGAAGATGCGCCGGTGGAGAACCCTGAGACCCACGCGGTGAGGGGCTTACCGCTGAAGTCAGGCCTCATTCGAGGGCGCTGGCGTCCTCCTGTTGATGGTTGACGGCGGCGGCAGCACGGTCCTCAACGCCGGTGTCACTCGAGACCAGGGTGAGGCTTGGGATCCGATGACCCGGTATCGGTGTCGAGGACCGCATCCGTATAGCTGCGAACCCCGCAGCCTGCGCGAGAGGATGAGAAATGGGGATCCACGCACCCGACTACGTCCTCGATGAGGTCCAAGGGTGGTCGATGCCCGCTGATCCCGAGCATCTCTTGGATCCTGACGCGGTTCGCGTCGTAGCCGTGGAGCTCGCGAGGGAGATGTTCGGCTGCCGAATCCTCGAGACCGATTGCTCCTCCTCGACCCGGCGCAGCACCTGGCGGCTGCCAATCGTCTTACCGAGGCTCGCGATGATGACGGGTGAGATGAGGGAGCGATCATCCTGACCTCCGCAGTTCGGTCCCCTGGTTGCTGCTATCGGGCCGCTGGTCGCCGGGCTCACCCGGATATCCTTTTCGCGTGAGGGTGTGCACGAGTTGCGGCGCAGCGAACCCGGATGAGTCTCGTTTCTGTGCGACGTGTGGGGCGGGTGTGGGATGGGTTTGCAGCCATTGCGGAGCGAACGGCCCCGAGGACGCACGGTTCTGCCCGGCATGCGGAACCCGGGCGAGGTCCGAGGACGCGGAGCGACAGCGGAAGGTTATCTCGGTGGTCTTCGCCGACCTTGTGGGCTACACCTCGCGGTCGGAGTCCACCGACGCGGAGGACGTGCGCGAGCTGCTCGAGCACTACTACCGGCGCGTGAGCGTGGAGATCGAGCGCTTCGGCGGCACCGTCGAGAAGTTTATCGGCGACGCCGTGATGGCCGTGTTCGGCGCCCCCGTGGCCCGGGGTGACGACGCCGAGCGCGCCGTTCGCGCCGCCCTCCAGATCCCGGTCGCCGTCGCCGCTCTGAACGAAGAACTGCCCGATGCCGAGCTCAGGGTGCGCGTGGGGGTGAACACCGGCGAGGCAGTCGTAGAGCTCGATCCCACGTCGGAGAGTACAGCGCTCGTGGTGGGCGACATGGTGAACACCGCGTCGCGGCTCCAATCCGCTGCGCCGGCGGGACGCGTGCTCGTGGGCGAGGAGACCCACCGCGCCACGCACCGATCGATCCGTTACGAGAACGTCGAGCCCGTCATCGCCAAGAACAAGCGAGACCCGGTCCCCACCTGGCTCGCCGTCGAGCCCCTCACCGACTTCGGGCAGCGCCCCAGCGAGACGCCGTTCCTCGGTCGCGGGAGCGAGCTCGGCCTGCTCGACGATGTTTGGCAACGCGTGGTGACCGGGCGGCGGGCGCACCTGGTCACGATCCTCGGCGAGCCGGGCATCGGCAAGAGCCGCATCGCGGCGGAGCTGGCGAACCACATGGAGCGCACCGGCGGCCGATCCCTGCTGGTGCGAGAGCTTCCCTACACCCAGAGCGTCGGCTACGAGGCCTTCGGGCAGCTCGTGAAGGAGGTCGCGGGGGTCTTCGAGCTCGACGTCGATGCAGTGATAACCGAGAAGCTGGAGCGCTCCCTCGCAGGGCTAGGGGTTGATGACCCTGAAGTCTCGCAACGGCTGGCCGTCTTCGTAGGGACAGCCGAGGCCTCCGCCGAGGATCGACGCGAGGTCTTCGACGCCGCCCGCCGGTTCGTGGAGGCGCTCGCGCACGATCAGCCCACGCTCCTCGTGTTCGACGACATCCACTGGGCCCACCCCAGCATGCTCGACCTGATCGACTCGCTGGCGGCCCGGATGAAGGACACGCCGATCCTGCTCCTGTGCCTCGCCCGACCCCAGCTGCTCGACATCCGGCCGATGTGGGGCGGCGGCCAGCTCTCCTCGTTCACGATCCGTCTCGAGCCGTTGGGGACCGAGGAATCACAAGCCCTGGCGGCGCAGCTCACGCCAACGCTGGCTGTCGAGGTCGCGGCGCAGATCGAGGCGACGGCGGGCGGGAACCCGCTGTTCATCGAGGAGCTGTCGTCGTGGGTCGCTGAGGGCGGTGACCGCGCGGTCCTCCCCACCACGGTGAAGGCGATGATCGCGGCGCGACTCGATGCCCTACCCAGGCACGAGAGATCGGTGCTGAACGACGCGGCCGTGGTGGGCAAGGTCTTCTGGCATGGTGTGCTGGGCGGACTCGGCACCAGCGGCGATGCGCTGGACGACGCATTGGACTCGCTGGAATCGCGCGACCTCATCCGGACGGAGCCCTCCTCGAAGGTCGAGGGCGACCGCGAGTACGCGTTCCGCCACATACTGATCCGTGACGTCGCGTACTCGACGCTCACGAAGAGCGACCGGCGCGACCGGCACCAGGCGGTGGCCCAGTACTTCGAGCAGACGGTGCCGGAAGCCGACAGCATCGCCGCAATCCTCGCCCACCACTGGAAGGAAGGAGGCGACCCGCAGCGAGCAGTGAGCTACCTGCTCTCGGCGGCCGAGCGTGCCGAGCGCGCCTGGGCGAACGCCGAGGCGGTGGCCCTATTCGAGGAGGCGCTCTCGCTGATCCCGAAGGACGAGGAGGGCCGGCGCCGCTCGATCGGTCTTCGTCGCAGCGTCGCTTGGTCGCGATACGAGCACTCGCAGATGGACGAGGAGACCCTTCGGCGCGCGGCGCGAGTGGACCCCGCTAGTTCGTGAAGTCGGATGGCGCCACGTCTCCGCCGATCTCGTAGATCACTTCTATCTGGTGTCCGCCCATCGCGTCGGCGTGATCACGCACGATAGCTTCATCCGGTGCGAAGTAGATACAGAAGGTACGGACGGCCCCGTCGGGGCTTCCGACGACGTGGCTGTGCTCCCACGTGATCTGGGTGAAGTCGGTCTCGGTGAGCAACTTGCTCTTGCGCGCACGCAGCTCAAGATGCTCATCGTCGATATTGCCGAAGTTTCGCTGAACGAGATATCGCGGCATGGCTCCCTCTCGGCGGGCAGCCGACCTGAGCGCAACCCTATGCGCACGCCGGCGAACGGGTCAAGTGAGCGAGTTGACCCACCAGGAATGCCCGCGAACTCGGGGATCGCCGCCAAGGTAGGCAGGAGCGCGACAGGCGTGCCGGGAGGTGACCCCTGCCTCCTTGACTGCGGGTACTCCTCGGGAGAGGCTGCGATTCCCGTTGGTTTAGAGAGTTCTGAGAACACCCACCGACTCGACTCGAGCTTCCCGGGTCAGATGCCTGAACGCTCCTCGGCAAGCCGAGCGAGGTTCGACAGTTGCTTCCTATCGGCCCCGTTGACCAGGGGTCGGAAGATGGAACGCACCCCCGGCTTCAACCAGTATGGAACGTAGTTCACGCGTTGGATCGTCTCCGTGTAGACGATTCGCGACCCCTCGCCGTTCGGCTGGACGTCGTAGCGATGCTGGAAGTGCACCTCCCAGGTCTTGCCCCGCTTGCGATCCAGACGGGCATCGGTCTCGATGGTGAACAGGTTCGGTCTCGCCGATTCCGTGACGACCGACCGATCATGGAAAGTGCCGTTGAAGTTGGCTCCGGTCGAGGTGAACGTGGTACCGACGGATGCCGCGCGCTCCGATGCCTCGAGGGTCAGCAGCTTGAAGGTGTTGTCTGCCGCCCGCTCGCCAGACCACTCCAAGTGCGCATCGAGATCGGTGATGACGTCGAACACTGCCTCGGGCGGGGCCTTCGACGTGACCGATGTCCGGGTCACGAACAGGAGTGGGCGCTGAGCCATCCTCGTCTCCTTTCCGGTCACATCGAGCACCGCCGGCCGGAGGTCGTTGAGGCGGAGCACTAGGATATCGGCGGCGACGGCATCGAGAGCAGCACGTGGACCTGCGGCCTCCCAGGCCATCGGCCGGTGACACACGTGAACAGGGGTGAGGTCTGTCCTCGAGGGAGGGACTCGATATGGCCGGAGGAAAGCCGCGTCTCCCACCGCGATGGTTCGTCGTGACCGCCTGGCATGTGCACCGGCTGATCGTGCGCGCCACAGGGAGCCGCAGGGGGCTGTGGCCTCCGCGATCGGGGAAATGGGGCGCCGCGCGGCTCACCACGCTGGGCCGGCGCAGCGGCGAGTCCCGGAGCGTGATCGTCGGCTACTACGAGGACGGTCCCAACCTGGTCTCGATGGCCATGAACGGCTGGGGAGCGGCCGAGCCCGCCTGGTGGCTGAACCTGCAGGCTCATCCCGAGGCAGTCGTCGAGCTCGCGGGTGGGATCCGGCGCGAGGTGGTGGGCAGGGCCGCGGTTGGCCAAGAGCGTGAACAGCTGTGGCAGCGCTGGCGCGAGATAGACGACAACCTCGACGGATACGCCGCGCGACGTCCACAGGAGACTGCGGTCGTCGTCCTCGAGCCGCGGGCGGTGGCTGAATGACCCGTCTATCCCAGCCGCATGTAATTGTCACGTGTGGGTGGAGCACTGCCCGGTAGCAGACGAACGTGATCGGAGGGTCGTCGATCGACCGCATGGAAGGCTGACGCTGGCCGGCATCGGGGAAGCGGACGAGCTCAGGATCGCGCCGCAGAGGCGCCTACCCTCCCTATACGCTGATGCGATGACCGATTGGTCGACCGTCGCCTCGCTCGCGACCGCGGTAGGCACGCTCGTCCTCGCGCTCGCCACGTTCGTGGCGGTCCGGGCCGCGAACCGCGCCGCCCGCATCGCCGAGTACTCGATGCAGATCGGGATCCGTCCACTCCTCGTCCCATCGCGACTGGAGGATCCCGTTCAGAAGGTCATGTGGCCGGACGAGCATTGGATCCAACTTCCCGGCGCCGGCGCGAGCGTGGAGGAGATCGATGGCGACATCCTCATGGCGATGTCACTTCGCAACTCCGGTTCGGGGATCGCGGTGTTGCACGGATGGCACCTCGTCGGGACGGAGCTCCTTGACCCGCATCCGCACGCTGAGCCTGAGGATTTCCGGCGGCAGCTCCGCGACCTGTACATCGCGGGGAGCGACATCGGCTTCTGGCAAGGGGCGCTCCGCGATCACGACGACCCCGAGTATCCCGCCCTCGTCGAGGCGTTCCGGGCGCGGCGGCTGTTCGCCGTGGAGCTGCTGTATTCCGATCATGAAGGTGGCCAGCGCGCGGTCACGCGGGTCGCGTTCGCACCGACCGGCGAGGCAGCGTGGATGTGTTCGATGGTCCGGCACTGGGATCTGGATCGGCCCGATCCGAGAGATCCGTCGTAGCCGTGGCTGCCCCGACGTCCGTGGTGCGCGTGTGACGACGACGCCTCGACTCGCTCTCACGCGAGCGCAGATCCTCGCGTTCCGACGGCACGTCGGCGCGCTCGACGAGCGGCTCCCACCCGGACGACGCTCGCTCCGACGTGCCGCGTGGGCCGGCCTGCAGGACAGCATGCCCAGAGCCGCGCTCCTCTCGATCAACGCGCGCGTCGAGGGGACCCGATCGTCCACCTGGGAGGACCCATCGCTCGTCCAGCTGTGGGGGCCGCGGTTCAACGCGTACGTCGTCGCGGCACGCGACCTCGCGGTCTTCTCCCTCGGGAGGCTTCCGGACGATGCAAGAGGCCGGCGGGTCGCGGAGGATCTCGCCGCCCGTCTGCACGCGCTCCTCGGTGGTGAGTCGATCACCTACGGCGAGGCGGGAAGAGCGCTCGGGGAACCCCCCAATCGGCTCCGCTACGCCGCACCGACCGGAACGGTCGTGATCAGGTGGGACGGCGCCCGGCTGCCGACCGTCTGGACGGTGCCGCCACCCGAGGTCGACCCGCGCGACGCTCGCCTCGAGCTCGCGCGCCGATACCTGCACATCTTCGGTCCCACCACGCCAGAGGCGTTCGCGGATTGGGCGGGGATCGGCGGGCCGCGAGGGCGCCAGGCGTTCGATGCGCTCCGCAGGTCGCTGACCCCTGTGCGAACGCCGGTCGGCGACGCGTGGATCCTCACCCGCGACGAGCCGACCTTCCTGGCCGCTCCGGGTCCCGTGGCGCCCGCACGGCTCCTGCCGAGCGGCGATGCCTACTTCCTCCTCCAGGGAGCCGATCGCCAACTCCTGGTCCCCGACGCCGAGCGCCGCCGCATGCTCTGGACCCCTCGCGTGTGGCCGGGTGGCCTGCTCGTGCGTGGCGAGATCGTGGGAACGTGGCGACGTGCGCACGAAGTGGTGGCGATCCAGACGTGGCGCCGTCTCTCGAGCGCGGCACGAGAAGCGGTCGAGACGGAGGCCGAGTCCTTGCCGCTGCCCGGGATCCGAGGGCAGATCGTCACCCGCTGGGGCGACTGACGTGATGTGCTCGTCACGACGCCAGTCATGACCATCACCCTGCTGCATCGTCGGTGTGCGTACCAGGCACCTTGTTCAGCGGGAACCTCAGGCCTGCACGGGGTAGCTGTACTTGATCGTGGCCGAGACGACGGAGCACGACGAGGTCGGCGGCGAATGCACGCGCACGAACGACTGCGTGTCCGTGTGGCCCTGAGCCCGGTGACATCCGTAGATGCCCCGCTGGATCACGAACGAGATCGACTCGATCCGTTCCCCCGGCCTCAGACCCCATCGCCAGTAGACCGAGATCTTCGCGTTGACGCAGAGGATGTCGGCCTCGTGCGTCGCCGCGACGCGCGATACCCGGCAGTCGCCCGCGTACGCGGTTTCCTGCTCGTGTGCAGTGCGCGCGTACGCGCTCCCGTTCTTCTGCTTCGTGGCCGTCCTGCGGATCAGACCCTTCGTGATCTTCAACTTCTGAGCCTTCGAGACCATCGACACCCCGTCCGTGTCGGTCGCGCTGACCCGTGCGAAGTAGGTGCCCTTCCGGGCGATCGATGCGTCGTCCATGGCACCGTCCCAGATCCAGCCTTGCCCGCCCGCCGCGAGCGGGCCCAAGCTTTCGGAGCGGATCTCCGCACCGCAGCATCGACCGAACGCGTCATCTTCGAAGATCCGAACGACCGTCTCGACGGTATCGGCCGCCAGCGAGAAGCCGATCGTGGTGCGGTCCTTGTATCCGTCCTGGACCAGGGGGTAGAAGGGCGACGGCTGCGCCGAGAGCTCGGAGACCAGCTTCGGGAGCAACGTGAAGGTCTCACTCGTGATCACCGAGCCTTCTCCCTGACGGCGGACGTCGACCACGTAGTCGGTGGGGGCAGCGACAGACAGCTTCGCCCACGAGAACGTAACGGCGTGCGGTGAGGTCTGGGTGTCGGGGTCGACCAGGTAGTCCTTCGTCTTGATCTCGCCGTGTCCCGGCCGTCGGATCCGCGCGGTGAAGATCGCAGCTGCGTCCTCAGGCTCGAACGTGAACGTCACGGTCGCCGGACCCCCGTAGGGGGAGTAGATCGCATCCGCGGGGAGCTCGACGATCGCACCGAACGTCGCGAACGCCGGCACGGCACCAAGAACGCCGGCCAGCAGGATGATGGCGAGGCAGCACGCCGTCTTGCGCATACCGGGCGTATCGGCATCTGCGACCGATTCCTCGACCTCGTCACGGAACCGGTGGTCCTCGAACCTTCTCAGCGTGACGTCATCGCTCTGCTCACCTTGCGTACGGCGGTCGGCACGCCGGGCGAGCCGCCGACCGCCGACGTGTATTCCGGCACGCCGACGCAAGTGAAGAGCAGCGCGTCCAGCCGCTCGCCGATCAGCGCCGGCACCTCGCTGTCGATGAACGTCATCCCGGAGGCGCTCGCGCCGAGCGCGTAGGCCAGCAGGTGCAGCCTGCCTTCGACCAGACCGGCGGCGAGCTGCGCCTCGCGGTACTCCCGGTCGTCGAGGGCGCCGACGTCGGTCGCGCCGATCACGACGAACGCCGCGTCTCGAGCGAGCCCCTGCTCGAGGCACACCCGGTAGAGCTGAGATCGCATCGCACCTGCCCGCACCGGATCCGCAAGGTTCGGATGGCGGTAGACACCCGGCGTGTGCGCCTCGACGTCGTGGACCACGACGAAGTGGGGGAGCGTGACGTCACGAAGCGCCGCGTCGAGCGATGTTCGCAGTACGCTCGCCGGCAGGCCGCGGGTCGGGTCCATGCGGCGCTGCGACCCGCGCGCGAGCACGACCGTCTCGACCGGATCACCTCCTTGCGCAGGCACATCGACCGGGGCGCCGCGGTTCCACGGTCGCCCGAGCGTGTCGCGTGCACCCGCCTGCTGCGCGATCGTGACGAGCGGGAACTCGACCGGAGCCGCGTCGACGTCCCCCACGGCGGCTGCATCGGTCGCCGTCGATCGCAGGCACGCCATCGCCGAGCGCGACGACGGCCACGGGCCATTCGTGCACCCCGTCGGCGCCGACGAGCGCAGCGACCGCCGCGTCAGGGAAGCGGGTGTACAGCCGCGCCGTGATCCCCGCTGAGTCGGCCCCCGTGAGCAGCTGGGCGAGCATGGTGCCGGCATCCCAGTAGACGTGCCGGTAGCCACGCTCGCGGTAGCGCCAGCCGGTACGCCACGGGACGCCGGTGACGACGACGGCGGGCGCGCCTCCGCGCGGAGGCGGTCCGACCTTGACGAGGGCGTGATCGCGCGGGTCGTACCAGTGCACCCCTGCCGGCAGCCCGATGCCGTCCGGAACGGAGACGTACACCTCGAGAGGGAAACGGCCTCCCGCGGACCCGGCGGCGCGGAACAGCCACGTCGCATACGGCCGCTCCATCGTTCTCACGACCCCGGAGGACAAGTGGAGCAACCGAGAGAGGTGCGGCAGGTCCAGCTCGGTGTGGGCGACCGCGGCAGTGCCTGCGAGCACGGCGACGGCCGGGGCTCTGGTTGGCGGCAGGTCGGCGGGGGAGTGGCACACGAGGCAACGACTGCTCGTACCGCTTGTAGAACCACGGGAAGCGGGCCAGGTCGTTGACCTCGAGATCCTGCAAGACGCGAGGGTCGTCTATGGGTTCGTCCCAGTCACGGCCAGGCTCGTATGACGTGAGACGGTGCAGCGTCTGCGTCGCGGTCTCCAGGCCTCCACCTCCAAGGGTCGCTGACCCGGCACCGCGCCGGTCCCGGTCATCGCATGCAATGTAGCCGCACCGACGAGTTGCCGGTCACCGGGTGGATCGCTGCCACACTTGAGCCCTTCGAGTCACCCGAGCAGAGCGTGGGACTCGTACCGATGCAGTACGCCATGCTGGCCTGAGCCTCGACCGTAGTAGCGCCAGGCCGGAAAGTTGAAGTCCGCGGTCACCGACGTCGGCAGCAACACGGCGGCTTCCAGGAACGATTGCAGGTCGGGCACGGCGTAGATGTTCGTCTCCCAGCCGCGCCGCTCGAGCTCGCCGATGATGTGCCGCACTCGGCTTCCCCACTTCACCGAGAGACGGTTCAGGCCCCATGAACGCAGGCGCTCCAGGACCATGTCGGCCTCGTCGGGCGCAACCTCGAGCAGCGGAACGAGGAAGTCGATCGGGCACGATGCGGTGGAACCCGGGTACCGGCTGCCGAAGGTCTCGAAGCCCGAGGCGCCGACGACCTGGATCTCGGCGTTGAACCACACGCGCTCGGCGCTGATCTCGAGCTCGCGGATCAGGTCAAGGGCGGCTTGGAGCGTGCCGCCGTTCTCCTTGACGTCGAGCTTGATCGATCGGCCCGCAGTAGCGAGCGCGTCGATGGTCGGCTCTGCCGGCATCGAGCGTTCGTCGCGGTTCCATGCGCGTTCGTCGAAGCCATCGTGGCGCAGAACGAGTCGCCCCACTGGGTCGCGACGAACGTCGATCTCGGCCCACGTGATGCCCGAGTCCAGATAGTGCCGCAGGTTCTCCTCGTCGTTGACGCCGTGCCAGACGAGCTCGACGTGCTCCTTGAGGCGATCTTCGCCGATGAGTCCTCCGAGCTCGTACGCCGTGCCGGTCACCGCGGTCAGCCCCTCAGAGCGTTGTGACTCGAAGATCGTGTCGGCGTGAAGGAACATCATCCCCTGCGCGTCGTGCGACTCTGCCATCGCGGCGAGGTTCTCCGGCTCGTTGTCGACGACCGCGACGATGCGGAAGCCCCGAGCGCACAGCTCGTTCAAGGCCGCAGATTTCGCTTGCGACACGGTCATCTCGCCGCTCCGCATGAAGAGCAGTTCGGGCTCGAAGCGTACGCGTGCGGCTTCACCGACGGCGTTCAAAGAGTCGAGGGTGATGCGGCGCATGGACTCTGCCCGGCCCGTGTTCAACGCGACGTGGGTACCGGCCTGCATCTGGAACCAGCGGATCACACCCAGCACGCCGCGATACGGGGCGCTCGCCGCGATCACTCCGCTCTCGTCCCAAAGGTGCGCGAGATAGAACGCCGCGACATCGTCTCGCTGCCTCGGCGCCACCTCGAGGCTGTCGAGCAGCGCATCGATCTGATTCTCAGATACCACGACGTCCTCGGCCACCAGACCGTGGAAGATCTCGGTCTCACGGACGCGGTCGAACATCAACAACGCGTGGACCACGAGATGTCGAAGATCCAGGATGGTGCCGTCGATATCGAAGACGACGCACAGCTCATGGTCGGGAAAGTCGCCGCGGACCGCTTCGTAGTGATCCGCGAGGGCTCGCATCCAATCGGTGCCCTGTGGGTCAAGGGGGAAGACCACACCGACAAGGTAGCGACACGTCGGTAGCCAACACCAGTCGAGTCGCGAACTGTTCACGCAAACGTCCAAGTCTGGTTCACTGCCTGAAGAGAGACCAGGGAGGCAGCCATGCCCATCACCCGACTGAATCACGCCGTGCTCTACGTTCGCGACCTTGCGGCCAGCGTGCGCTTCTACACCGACATCCTCGGGTTCCGAGTCATCCCGATGACGCCGGAAGGGTTCACGGGTGCAGCCTTCTTGCAGGCGCCCGGCTCGATCAACGACCATGACCTCGGGCTCTTCGAGGTGGGATCCGAGGTCGGAGCCTCGGGGGCCGGCCGTTCGACGGTCGGCCTGTACCACCTTGCGTGGGAAGTCGACACGCTCGCCGAGCTCGAGCGGCTGGCGGGCGTGTTGGCCGCCGATGGCTCTCTCGGAGGCTCGAGCGACCACGGAACGACGAAGAGCCTCTACGGGGCCGATCCCGACGGGCTCGAGTTCGAGATCGCGTGGATCGTTCCCGCCGAACGGCTCGACGACGACGCGCTGGCGGCGCGCAAACGCATCGGCCGGCTCGACCTCGAACGCGAGAAGCAGCGCTACGGCCCCGACACGCCCGGAGGCATCAGGTCTGACGGCGAGCGAGCCCCGGCGTAGGGAGCGACCGATGGCTCACCTCGACGCAACGCTCATGGCCGACGAGGACAAGCTCTGGCACGAGCTGCGCGCGACGATGGCCTCGTTCACCCCGGAGCAGGCGCTCGCACGCGGCTACTTCGACGAGGGGTGGTCGGCGAAGGACGCACTCGCACACATCGGCACGTGGCTCGCGGAAGCGGGAGTGGCGCTCGAGCAGCTCCACTCGGGAACATACGTCGAGCTGCGAACCGATGAGATCGATGAGATGAACGAACGGTTCCTCGACGCCATGCGGGACATATCGCTGAAGGACGTGACATCACAAGCGAATGCAGCACGGTCGAGGATGCTCCGAGCATGGAACGAGGTCGTGGCGCAGGACGATGTCGCCTCCCGCTGGATCCGCAAGTCCGGCCCGGATCACTACCGCGAGCACCTTCCGCGCCTCAAGGGATGGCTCCAGGAGCTGCAGGCCGACTCGGGACGACCCTGAGGTGGTGACCGCGCGGCGATCCGACGCGCTCGTGATCTTCGGCATCACGGGTGACCTCGCGGAGCAGAAGATCATCCCCGCCCTCCAGGCGATGGTCCGCCGCGGGAACCTCGACGTTCCGATCGTCGGCGTCGCGCGGTCGGGCTGGGACCTCGAGAAGTTCCAGACGCACATGCGCGCCGCCCTCGAAGGCAGGCCAGACTTCGACGAGGCGTCGTTCGGCCATCTCGCATCGAGACTTCGCTACGTCGACGGCGACTACACCGATCCCGACACGTTCGACCGGTTGAAGGCTGCCCTGGGAGACCATCGAAGGCCTCTGCACTACCTCGCGATCCCGCCATCGATGTTCGAGATCGTGATCCAACACCTCGCGCGCGTCGGATGCGCCGATGGAAGCGTCGTGGTCGAGAAGCCGTTCGGTCGCGACCTCGCCTCGGCGCAGCGATTGAACGAGGCAGTCACCGCCGTGTTCCCGGAGCGATCGATCTTCCGCATCGATCACTTCCTCGGCAAGGAACCGGTGCAGAACCTCGTCTATTTCCGGTTCGCGAACACGTTCCTCGAGCCATTCTGGAACCGCCATTACGTCGACAGCGTGCAGATCACCATGGCGGAGAGCTTCGGCTTGGGTGGCCGGGAACGCTTCTACGACAACGTCGGTGCAATCCGCGACGTGGTGCAGAACCACCTGCTGCAGGTCATGGCGCTGGTCGCGATGGACCCTCCCTCCGGATCGGACCGTGAGGTCTTCCTGGGAGAACGTGTCAGGTTGCTGGAAGCGATCCGCCCCCTTGAGCCCAGCGATGTCGTGCGCGGGCAGTTCGCGGGCTATCGAGATGCCGACGGAGTAGCGACGGGTTCGCAGACCGAGACGTATGTCGCCCTGCGCCTCGAAGTCGAGAGCTGGCGATGGGCGGGAGTGCCCTTCTACATCAGGGCGGGGAAACGGTTGCCGCTCACGGCGACGGAGGTGCTCGTGGAGCTGAAGCGACCACCGCGCGACGTGTTCGGCGAACCGCGAGCGGGTCACCCGAACCACGTCGTCTTCCGGCTCGGGCCCGACGTGGGGATCACCCTCGCCGCCCGGACGAAGGTGCCCGGAGATGACATGGTCGGCGACGACGTCGACCTCGTCGCCCACCACCAACCCGGCGAGGGCATGCAAGCCTACGAGCGGCTGCTCACCGACGCGCTCGAAGGCGATGCCGAGCTGTTCTCACGCCAGGACATCGTGGAGGCCTCGTGGCGGGTCGTCGATCCGATCCTCGACGGAGCGACGCCGGTCGTCGCCTACGAGCCGGGTTCGTGGGGCCCGGGCGAAGCCGACGATCTGATCGCAGGCGACGGAGGATGGCACGACCCCAAACCGCCCGCCTGAAGAGCGGGCCCTGCGCATCCCGGCCGATCATGTCTGGGCAGGCTTCGGGTACCGCAGGGGGAGTCCGGCGACTCCGACATCGAGGGCGACGATGCTCCATCCACCGAGGCTCGAGATCGCCAGACCGTCGAGCTCGGGTCCCATGAACGCGACGTTCGCCGGTTGGTTCAGCGACACCCCGTCGGGATCGTCGAGCAGAACCTCCGGCCTGCCGCCGGGTGGGATGCGCCAGACCCGATCGGGCCGGTAGCACCCGACGAACATCGTGCCGTCGGCGGCGAGGGCGATGCCATCGGGCTGTGACCCGGTGAGGTCGGCCACCGGCTCGGGCGCGCCCGCCGAGCCGTCGGATCGGATCGGCACGCTCACGACCCGACGCCGGCTCGACTCGACCACGAGCAGGGCGTCTCCGGCGGTCGAGAGACAGCACCCGTTCGGGAATCCCGGCACCGCGGTGGACCATACCTCGGTCCCGGCCGGCCGATACCTTGAACAGGAGCCCGTCGTCGGCGCCCCACGTGCCCGAGTCCGTCAAGAAGAGGTTCCCCTGGTCGTCGAAGGCCGTGAAGTTCGGAACCCGGATCCGGTGCTCGGTCGTTCCTGTCGAGTAGGACGAGACGGAACCGCCGGGCGTCACGAGCGCGATCTCGGCGCGGCCGAAGTCGCAGGCGTAGACGTTGCCGTCGCCGTCGAGCGTCACGCCGTACATGAACCCGCCGGTCGACGCGATCTCTTCGACGCGGCCATCGGCGTCGACCGCGTAGACCTGGCCGGCTTCCCCACCTGCGTAGAGGCGGCCATCGGGGCCCCAGGCGACCCCTTCAGGGTGATCGAGTCCGGTCGCGATGGTCTCGAGATGGTCGAGCATCGTCATACCTCCCGGTCGTACGACTCGATGAGCTCCACGAAGGCTCGCGTGTTCGCCCGGCGCCCGCCGACGTGCAGATAGAGCACCGAGGGGCCGCGTTGCCAGGCCGCCAGGTAGACCGGCACGTCGTTGCGGCAGCAGCCGTCGGGCAGGTGGCGGAACACGACGACCCCCTCGGGCACCCTGCTGGGCGAGATCCGGTCGGCCGAGATGACCTCCTCACCCGCGTTGTCGCCGAACCACGTCACGAAGGCGGCGGCCCCGGCCTCGGTCTCGAACGCGAGACCTCGCGACAGCACCCGCGAGAACGCGCCCGTGCCGGCGCCGAACGAGCGCTGCGCGCCCGTGGAGAAGCCGGCATCATCCAGCACAGCGCGTAGCTCGTCGGGGTGCACGACCTCGTTCGCCAGCCGATCGACATCGACGGTTGATGCGTCACTCGTCATGCGGGGCAATGCGGAGACCGGCAGCGCGACCGGCGCAGGCGGAGCGCTCGAACCCGGCGCGCCGGCCATCGGGGGGCTACTCGCGCACCCGACGAGCGCCATCGCGATCACCCCGACGACGCGAGCGATACCCGCCATACGAGATCCGACCCCTTTGCGTTCGGACGTGCCTTGCCCCGTGCGTCTGCCTGCCGCATGATACGGGCCACCAAGGGGTCCCCGACAGGACTGGAGGGCGCGGACATGGCAGCACGGCGTTTCGGCAGCGACATCGCTCGGCGCGATTTCCTACGGTATGCCGGGTATTCGGGCATGGCGGTGAGCATGGCGGGCGTGCTGGCCGCGTGCCGCGACGCGGAAACGCCCCAGAGCGGCAGCCAGGGGTCGTCACAAGCCGCCAGGCCTCCGATCGAGCAGGAGCCCGGCGGACTTCAGGTCTTCGACTGGTCGGGATACGGCAACGGCGACTACTACCCGAAGGAAGAGAAGAAGTTCCTCTGGGGGCAGTACGCGAAGGCGACCGGCGACACGCCCGAGTTCGCGCTCTACGAGAACGACGACACCGGCTACACCAAGGTCGTCGCCGGCGCCCGGTACGACGTGGCCCACCCGTGCGGTTACCGGTACAAGGACTGGGTCGACCTCGAGGTGATGCAGCCCTGGGACACCTCGCTGATCTCGAACTTCAGCGATCTCAACCCCACGCTCATGGAAGCCGGCCAGTTCGACGGCCAGCAGTACTTCGTGCCCCTCGACTGGGGCTTCATCGCCCCGCTCGTGAACCTCGACCATGTCGACGGCAGTGACGAGACGTTCGGCGTGCTGTTCGACGAGCGCTACAAGGGCAAGATCGCCTGGATCGACACCCTCAACATGATGGTCGTCGCGGCCTACTTCCTCGAGATCCCCGACCCGTGGAACATGACCGACGACGAGCTCGCCGAGGTGCGCGACTTCCTCGTCTCCAAGAAAGAACTGGTGCGGTTCTACTGGAACCAGTCCTATGACTTCTGGCTCGCCTTCAAGAAGGAAGAGGTCTGGGCCGGCTACTCCTGGCCCGATACCGTCGGATACGCCGACGCGGCCGGCATGAACTACCAGTACATGCAGCCCAAGGAAGGCCGGATCTCCTGGGTGTGCGGGCTCGGTCTGTTCGCCGATTCCGAGAACTACTACCACGCCCATGAGTACGTGGACTCGTGGGCGAGCAAGGAAGCGGCGGAGTTCCTGCTCGCCTACTACTACTACGGGCACACGAACACGACGGCAGACCTCGACGTCGTGCCCGAGGGCGTGCGCACGGCGCTGGGTCTCGACGATCCGACGGTGCTCGACGAGCCCAACTCGCACCCGGAGACGTACATCGAACGTCGCAGCATCTACCAGCAGTACTGGAGCGAGGTCCAGGCCGCGTGACCCGGCCTCCCGGCCGGAGCTAGCGGATGGCGAGCCGGGAGACGGCGGCGAGCGAGCGAACAGCCGGCCGCGGGTGGCGCCGTGCCGAACGTCGAGGCACGGCGGGGTTGCTGGCCGGGCCGCTGCTCTGGCTGCTCCTGTTCTTCATGATCCCGGTCGGGTTCGTCGCCGCGTACAGCTTCGGGGCCGTCGAGCTGTTCCCGAGCGACACCGGCATCGTGTCACTCGCGAGTTGGGAGCGCCTGCTCACGGGTGGGTCCGTCTACATGGGCCTGTTCTGGAAGTCGATCCGCATGTCGCTCACGGTGTCCGCGATCGTCGTGTTGCTCGCGTACCCCACCGGCTACTTCCTCGCCCTGTGCGTCGGACGGCGCAAGTACGTGCTGTTGCTGCTGATCATCGCCCCGTTCCTCACGAGCTTCCTGCTCCGGGTGCTCGCCTGGAAGGTGATCCTCGGCGACGCGGGAGTGATCAATTCGTTCCTTTCGTGGGCTGGTGTGCGGAGCGGGGGCGACCCGATCACCTGGCTCCTGTACAGCCGGTTCACGGTGATATTGGTGCTCGCCTACATCTTCGTGCCGTTCGTGGCGCTGCCGGTGTTCGTGAGCCTCGACAACCTCGACCGCAGCCTGCTCGAGGCGGCGAGCGACCTTGGCGCCAGCAGATGGCGGACGTTCGTGAGGGTCACCCTGCCACTGAGCCTCTCGGGTGTCTTCGCGGCATTCCTGTTCGTGTTCATCCCGACGATCGGTGAGTTCGTCACACCGTTGCTCGTGGGCGGCACGAGCGGCTACATGTACGGCAACTCCATCCAGGACCTGTTCACGAAGGGCCTCGACTGGCAGACGGGCTCGACCCTCGCTCTGTTCCTGTTGGCGACCGTTGCGCTGCTGTTGGCCCTGTTCGGGCGGTTCCTGCGCGTTCGGGCGGTCGCTCGATGAGCGAGATCGCGACCTCACCTGGCGCGCGGCGCGGGCTCATCATCTTCTTCGCGTTGCTGGTGGTGTTCTTGTACGCGCCGATCGTCATCCTCGCAGTGTTCTCGTTCAACGACGGAGACGTGAGCTTCCCGCTCGCCGGGTTCACGCTCGACTGGTACCGGCGATTCTTCGCCAACCCCAAGATCCTCCGGTCGCTCGAGCGGAGCGCGATCGTGGCGGGCGTGTCGAGCCTCGTTGCGGTCGCGCTCGGAGTCTCGGCCGCGATCGCCCTGGTGCGCCGCAAGTTCGCGGGGAAGTCGGCCGTCTCCGCGCTGGTGTTCTCCCCGCTCGTCGTGCCCTACCTCGTGTTCGGCGTCTCGCTGTTGGTGATCTTCACGGCCGTCGACAAGCTCCTGACATCGGCGACCGGCCAGTACATCGGACTGGGGTTGCACGCGATCGTGGTCGGGCACGTCGTCGTGTCGCTGCCATATACGGTGCTGACGATCATCCCCCTGCTCGAGCGGTTGAACGTCGGCCTCGAGGAAGCCGCGAAGGACCTGGGTGCGAGCTCGTGGCATTCCTTTCGCCGGGTCACGTTCCCGCTGTTGATGCCCGCGTTGATCTCCGCGTTCATGATCGCGTTCACGCTCTCGTTCGACGAGTACGCGATCGCCTCATTCCTGTCGGGCGAGACGCCGACGTGGCCCGTATACCTGTTCGCACAGCTCCGCGTGCCGAGCCAGCTTCCCCAATTGCTCGCCGTGTCGTCGGTCGTCCTGGTGGTCTCGCTCTGCGTGGTGCTCGCCGCTGAGATCGGACGCCGGATCGCCGAGCGACGCTACGGGGGAGAGGTCCGCCCGACGCCGTGAGTCGTGGCGGTGCTTCGCCCGACCACGCCGGTCAGTACTTGCCGTAGAGGTCGCTCGCGGGATCGAAGAAGCCACCGGCGGGCCGCGCGTGCGCGTGCCAGTGGTCGGGGATCCGCCGGCGCTCCGGGTCGACCCAATAGCCCTCGTCCCCGTAACGCTCGACGGCCACCCGCTCGAGGTGTGCGAGCAACCGCGCCTCGTGCTTCGGGTCCGGAAGCCCGTGCGTGCGCCAGACCACCATCGGAGTCCGGCACACCAGGCACTCGGCGACCCAGCAGTCATCGTCTTCGTGCAACCAGTCGGTCACGCGTTCAGCGTCGCAGAGCATGCAGTCGTCACCGGGGCGCTGTGCCAACGTATCCCTCCATGCGATCGCCTTCGTCGATGCCGTGTTCATCGAACCACCCTGCGTTCGCTTCGACCGCGAGCACGTATGGGCCGGCTGGGGAATACGTGGGGCACGGCTCCGCGGCGCACGGCTCCATCTCGAGGACCGTGACGACGCGGTCGTCCTCGCCGATGAACGCGATCGACAAGGGGATCAGCGTGTTCCTCATCCAGAACGAGGAATCGGTGGGCTCGCTGAATTCGAACGCCATGCCTTCGTCGGCTGCGAGCGACGTGACCCCCATCAGCCCGCGCTGACGCTCCTCGTCGTCGTCGGCGATGCGCACGTCGAGCGCTGCCCCCCCGGCGAACGTCACCGTTCCCATGCGTGGGCCACCTGTGTGGGTCTCGCCAACGGTGCAGGCCGTGAGTAGGAGGGCCGCGCAAAGGGGGGGGATGGTCCGCCGCATCGACTCCATGGTGCCACGCGGAGCTGGCCTCAGAGGCGGTGCCCGGAATGGTCGAGGGTGGCACCCTCCGCTTGAGGGGTCTGCCTCTCTCACCTACTAACTACGAGTACGGAAAATCGCCTAGGACTTTTTACCTACCCTGGGGTAAGCTTTCTGCATGAGGTTCCCCTTCCCCCATGGATGGCGACCCGAGCTGAACTGGCAGGCCCCATGCCGACGAGAACACCCTCGGGAGGCTGGGCCATGAGCTCGGCCACCGAAGCCATGAACGACAAGAAGATCTCGCTCCTGATCTGCGACGAAAGCGGACTCCTCTCGGATGCCCTGGCCACGGTCATGAGGCTGTCCGATGGCATCCGTCTGATCGCCGACCCGGTCGAAGATCCGAGTCAAGCCGTTGAGATCTGCGAGAAGCATCGGCCTCACGTGGTCCTCATGGGCGTGCAAGCTGCTTCGCGGTCGAGCGCAACTGAGGCGACGCGTCGTATCAAGGCGCTTTCTCCTTCGACCATGGTGATGGTCATGAGCGGGAACATCAGTGATGACCATCTCCTCGAGGCGATCGAAGCTGGCGCCGACGCAATCGTCCCAAAGGCCGAGCGGGTCAAACGGCTCTTCGAGCTGATCGAAGTCGCGGCCACCGGAGAGCAGCTGATCGATTTCCAGAGCCTTCCGAAGCTCATCCAGAGGGTTTCCGGGAAGCGGCGAGCGAAGCAGGAGATCGTCCGCAGGACGGCTAGATTGACCGAGCGTGAGCGCGAGATCCTCGCGCTCCTCGCAAAGGGGATGCGAAACGCCGCGATCGCGAACGAGTTAGTGATCAGCGAACGGACCGTGGAAACCCACGTCCAGAACATCCTTCGCAAACTGGAAGTTCACTCGAAGCTCGAAGCTGTCGCGCTGAAGAACGGCACCATCCATCTGTTCGACGGAGCGACCCAGACGGACGGACGCATACAGATACCTACGTAGGCGGTCGTGGGTAGCCCTGACCATCTCAAGTTACAGGAGGCGACGGATTTGACGCAGGCAACCCCTCTCTATCGTCTCCGCCACTTGGCAAGGCGTCGGTCAAAGGCCCGAGCAGTGGACGCCTTGGACACTGGAGGTTATGTGCACATCTCGTCCACGGGGTCTTTCGAAACGCGAATACGTTCCCGACTCAGTTGCGCGCCGCAACGTCTCGGGCCGGATGAGCTGACACGGCAGTTCCAAGTGATCGACCCCCAGATCTTCCCCCAAACCCTCCCGATCGTACTGCGGAGCCATCGTGTCGCTTGATGCGGTGGTGGCCGCCGGCGACGGGAACCAGGCGCAGAGGCCGGTTCAGGAGTGGCCTGATGTGAGCGTTGTTCTCCTGACCCAGAACCCCGGAGACTGGGAGATCGAGACCGCGGACATCGTTCGATCTCAGCGGTACGGAGCGGGCCTGTCGATCATCGTCATCGATTCGAGTCCCGACCCCACATCGAGATCGAGCCGTGCCCTTCGGGCGGCTGCCGATCATTGGGAGGCCGTGCATCCGCGTTCGTTCGGTCACGCCCGGACGCGCAACCACGGTGTCGACCTCGCGACCACGCCGGTCGTAGCGTTCTTGTCGTCGGACGCACACCCCACGAGCGACTCGTGGCTCGAGGCCTTGGTGGAGCCGCTGGCAGACGGACGAGCTCAGGCGTCGTATGGACGCCAGGTTGCGCCGCGCCCGAACGCCGAACGGCAGGCGACCTACGACTATCTCTATCCCGAGCGGCCGGAGCTCAAGAGCAGGGCGCGGATAGGGGAGCTCGGCCTGCGAACATTTCACTTCTCTGACGTGACCTCGGCCTTCCTCACCGATGTTGCGCGGCGACTTCGATTCCCTGATGAGCTCGCCATCTTCGAGGATGTCGGTATCGCCAAACGATTGCTCGACAGCGGCTGCCACATCGCCTACGTGCCCGGCGCCTCGGTTCTGCACGTTCACGAGCTGGGGATTCGGGAGCTCGTCAGGCGCTACAGAAGGATCGGCGCGGTATACGAGCACGTCGGGATCTTCGCGGAGCTCCGCGAGTTCGGAAGGATGCCCTACTTGCGTGAGGGCATGCGGGCGACCTTGGCGGTGACGCCAGACGGAGGAAGCAGGTCGAACAACACCATGAAGACCCTTGCTCTGGGAGGGGTCAAGCTCGCAGCCGTCACGTACGGCCGAATGCAGACTCGGCTAAAGGTAGGCGACGTGACGTGAAATCGAGCCGGTCCGAGAATTCGAGCGTGTTCGACTTGGTGCGGAGAAGGTGGTGGGCGCTACTCGCTGCAGTCGTCGTGTCGGCGGGGGTTGCCTTGCCTCTGGCGCTATCCGCTCCCTCCGAATACGTGAGCCAGGCTGAGGTGCTCATCCCGGCCAGCGACCCCGTAGCCACCAAGACCACTCAGGTCTCCGCGATCGCGATCCAGCTGGGGGCGTACGCGAACAAGGCCCTCGGGGAACAGGTTCGTTCGACCCTTGGACCACAGGCGTCCGCGATCCATTCCGTTGCGGCGGTGCAGCAGCGCAGCGAAGACGTGTACCTCGTCACGGCGACCGCATCGATTGGGTCGGTTGCCGAGAGGGCGGTGGAGGAGGCATCCACCAGCCTGATCGACCGATCGAACGAGCTGGCCCTGGAGCAGGTGCAGCGGCTGGAGGACGACGTCGAGTCGAACGTGCAGGACCTGACCCAGGAGCTCGTCGCCTTGGGCGCAGATCGTCGTGAATACGCGCGCTCGATCGCTTTGTACTGGGAGCGTGTGGTCAGTCTTCAGGCCGCGCCCTTTACGATCGCCGACAGGGCAGAGATCCAGGAGTTGCGTGAACGCCTGAAGCGCCTCCGAGCAGCGCATTCGCTCACGAGCTCTCAGATCCGCGTCCTTGTCAGCAACCGAGACGCGATCCAAACCTTGGTCGAAGACGCGACCCAGCGATATTTGGAGCGGCGGACAGCGTCGATCATGATCTCCCCGCCGAGCGCCCCCGACGATACCGTTCGCGCACGCATCATCTCCACGGTCGGCCTCGCCGTTCTCGCCGGGCTCATCGTGAGTTTCCTCACGATCCTCGGGATCGAACGGTGGTCCCGTCGACGTCGCGCCGAGGCGCAGTCATCGCGTTCGCGGAACGAGCAAACCGAACTCTTTACAGGTCGGGCTGACGTCAGGGGCGTGCGGACACCATGAATCGCCTGATGATCCTCGGGCTGGATGGCGCGACGTTCGACCTTCTTCTGCCGTGGGCCGAGCAAGGTCGGCTCCCGGCCTTCGCGCGCCTGCTCGATGAAGGTGCGTGGGGGTACCTGAGTTCGGTGCCGAACATGAACACGGCCCCAGCGTGGACGACGTTCATGACCGGAAAGAACCCCGGGAAGCACGGGGTGTTCTGGTTCGCCGAGCAGGGGGACGACCCCGGGCAGGTGCGCTTCGTGACTGCGGCGGATCGCCATGGCGTGAGCCTTTGGCGGCTCCTATCGGACGCTGGTCACGATCTCGCGATCGTCAACGTCCCGATGACCTACCCTGCGGAGCACGTCAACGGTGTGCTCGTCGCGGGATTCGACGCTCCTTCGACGCGCAGCATGTCGTTCAGCCATCCGGATGGGCTGATCGATGAGCTCGAACGCGAGTGCGGCCCCTACATCTTGCATGCGTCGGTTGCCCATCACGCAGCTGGGGGACACCACGAGCGTGTGGTCCAGTCGGCGCTCGCGGCCGAGGAGAGCCGGGTTCGCGCGGCCCTGCACCTGATGGCGACGCGCGAGTGGGACGTGTTCATGTACATGGTCAAGTCCACCGACCAGGCCGCACATCATGTATGGGATCCGGAGGCCTCCTTGCAGGAGCGTCTCCGACCCGTCTACGAATTCGCGGACAGCACCCTTGCGAGGTTCCTCGAACAGGCGGGGCCGGACTGCGGCGTGATCGTGATGTCGGACCACGGCATGGGGTGGCGACAGCCTGCAGCCGAACACGTGAACGACGTCCTCGCCCAGCTCGGATATCTTCGCAGCGGAGCATCGTCTGGTGAGGCGGCGAGATGGCGGACGCTCCGGCTGGCGAAGCGACTCGGACCGAACGCGCGCGGGTTCCTGAAGCGTCGTCTCCCCAGCCTCTATCGGAGGTTCGGCTACCAGGTCCGCTTCGGTGGTCTCGACTGGGAGAACACGCGCGCATTCGGCGACAACACTCGTAGCTGTGTGTGGATCAACCTTCAAGGCCGCGATCCGCATGGGACGGTGTCGCCCGAGGAATACGAGCCTCTCGTGGAGGAGCTGCGTGAGGTCTTGTCGGAGTTGGTGGATGCGGAGACGGGGCGCCAGGTGGTCGACCAAGTCTGGACGCCGAAGCAGATCTACTCGGGGCCATACAGCGATCAGGCGCCGGATCTCCAGATCGACTGGCGTTACGACGAACCGGTCGGTGGTCTCAGTTATGAAGGCCGGTTCGGGCGGGCGCTGTCGCGTCAGTCCGCGAAGGGGTTCATGCACGGACTGTCCGGAGCGCATCGACCCCTGGGCGTGTTGATGATGTCAGGACCTCAGTTCGCCGGGGCACGCCGGATCGAAGGAGCGGCCCTCCAGGATCTGGCACCCACCATCCTGCACCTCGCTGGGGAACCCATCCCCGAAGACATGGACGGGCGGGTTCTGTGGGACGCGCTTGCCGAACCCTACGCGTCAAGGTCGATCTCTCACACCGCCGGCGGACCGGACGGTCTCGACCAATCGGTCTCGTATACAGACCAGGAGGCGGCGGAGATCGAGGAGCGTCTGCGCGCCCTCGGTTACATATAGGAATCAGGATGGCACAGGAGAAACCCCCCTTCCCCAAGGTGATGTGCATCGGCCTCGATGGTGCGACGTTCGATGTCATCGATCCGCTGTTGAAGCGAGGCCGGCTTCCCACGCTGGCCGGCCTCCTGGCAACGGGCACGAGGGCGAGTCTTCGCTCGACGGTCCCCCCACTATCGGCGCCGGCATGGGTTTCGTTCATGACGGGGGTCAACCCCGGCAAACACGGCGTCTTCCACTTCCGTTCGATGACGCGGGGGGCGCTCGGGTCGGAACTCATGGGCTCATGGGCGTATCGGGGGAGAACGATCTTCGATCACGCCTCTCGCAATGACCTGAGAGTGATCGCCTTTCGTGTACCGATGTCGTATCCGCCGTGGCCGGTCAATGGGATCATGGTCTCCGGTTTCCCGACCCCTGATCCCAAGACGAACTTCTCCATGCCGCAAGAGGTCGGTGAAGGCCTCCCCCCGATGGTCAAGCTCGCTCCGTTGAAGAGCATGGTGGCCAGCGTCGAAGCGCAGATCGACAATTTCGAGCATTACCTCGAGCGCTCGACCGAGACACTCGTGCAGATGCTCCGAGAGAACGAGTTCGATCTCTTCTGTTATGTCAACAGCATCACGGACTGGGTCGCTCACAAGTTCTGGAGATACTCGGATCCGACGGCACCTGGCTTCGAGGCCTATCCGGTAGGCGACGGAACGCTCCTCGATCACTTCTACGAACGGGCGGACGAGTCGCTCGGAAAGCTGCTGGAAGCCGTGGACGACCCCGGGCTCGTGATCGTGATGTCGGACCACGGCACTGGTCCTCGGTCACCGCTGAGGTTCAACGCGAACGCCTGGCTCGAAGAGCTCGGTCTGCAGGTCGCGGCCGGGAGCCGTCCTTGGCGCCGACCCGCTGCAGCTGCCCTCGAGTGGGGCAAGGACGTGCTCCCGAAGAAGTATTGGCTGTGGCAGCACGCTCCGAAAGCTGTACGAAGCTCTGCGCAACGGATCCAGGCGAACGAGCGCTCGATCGAGTGGTCCAGATCCCGGGCGTATGCCGTCGCGATCGACCATCACGTTCTGGGGGTCAACGTCAACCTGGCGGGTCGCGAGCGGCTGGGCTCGGTCCCGGTTGCCCAGTTCGAGGCCATCCGCCAGCAGGTGATCGACGCGGCGAAGGAGTTCACAGACCCCGTCACCGGCGAGCCTGTCATCCGCGCGGCGCATCGTCGCGAGGACCTCTACTCCGGGATCCACACCGAGGCGGCCCCCGACGTCGTCCTCGAGTTGAACGAGTCACGCGAAGCGGGACACGCGGGGGGCAAGCGGAGCCTCTCCACGATCACGACGCGTCGCCGAGAGCGTTCCAGTGCGAGCCATCGTCCGGACGGGATCCTCGTCATGAACGGCGGGTCCGTGCGGCAAGCGAACGATCTGGGGAGAGCGCACCTGCTCGACGTCCCGGCGACCATCGTCTGGGCGCTGGGCCTCGAACTACCGGACGACATGGACGGAAGCGTGCTCACGGAGGCCTTCGAGCCCGAGTTCGCCGCCAGGTACCCCCGCCGCACGGGAACACGGGTCGTCGATGGATCGGAAGACGAGGCCTACACACAGGAGGAAGAGGAACAGATGACGGAACACTTGAGGGATCTGGGGTACGTATGACCGGGCCATCGAAGGTCTTGATCATCGGGCTGGACGCGGCCACGCCGCACCTCGTCGAGAAATGGGTGGCCGAGGAGCGACTGCCGAACATCGGTCGTTTCCTCGCCGACGGTGCGTGGGGGACACTGAACTCGGTTCCGAACAGGCATAGCGGCCCCGCCTGGTCCACCATGGTCACCGGCCTCAACCCAGGGAAGCACGGCATCTACTGGTTCACGGAGGACAAGCCCGAGACCTACGAGTACCGGTTCATCAACGGATCCTTTCGCCACGGCAAGGCGTTCTGGCGCATCCTGTCGGAGGAAGGCCAACGTGTAGGCGTTCTCAACGTGCCGCTCAGCTATCCCGCGGAGCCCGTGAACGGTGTGTTCGTCTCGGGCGTTGACAGCCCGAGCGCCGACGAGCCGGGGTTCACCCACCCAGACGAACTTCGCCACGAGATACGGGAGGTCGCCGGTGGCGAGTACTACGTGCACCCGGCGCTCGCGGGTTTCGTGATCTCCGGGGAGATCGATGCAGGCCTGGATCGATTGCATCGGTCGATCGACAAGCGGGCTGCAGTCGCCGAGCACCTTATGGAGACGCGGGACTGGGAAGCATTCATGGTCGTCTTCACCGAGTCCGATGTGGTCCAGCACTTCTTCTGGCGTCACATGCAGCATCCGGGACCCGACGATCCGCCTCGTCACGAGAACGCGATCCGCGAAACGTACGAGCACCTCGACCAAGTCGTCGGGCGGCTGATCGAGAAGGCGGGAGAGGATACCCTCATCCTGTTGGTGTCCGATCACGGCGCTCGCTACGACGATGGGCTGGCGCGCGCCTTGCCCAGCTGGTTGGAGAATCTAGGTCTGCTCTCTTACCGAACGAGCGAGAAGCGTCGCTCGGTGTCCTCGATCGTCCTGTCCCCGGTGTCGAAGATGTATCGGCAACTCGACAAGCGGCTCGCGCCCGAGTTCAAGCACAAGCTCTCCCGTCGCTTCCCGGCTCTGCGCCGCAGGGTCGAGGTGATGATGACGTTCGGTCGCGTGGACTGGTCTCGGACGAAGGCGTACACGGACGGGGTCAGGCCGGAGATCTGGATCAACCTCGAGGGAAGGCAATCCCAGGGGATCGTCCCGCCGGCCGATTACGAGCGCCTACGCCAGGACGTCATCGAGGCGTTGTGCTCGGGCGTGTGCGCATCGACGGGACAGCCGCTCGTCAAGCGGGTGATGCGACGCGAGGACGCCTATTCGGGACCGTTCGTAGATCGCTCCCCCGATCTGATCGTCGAGTGGGCAGGCGAAGGGACCTGCCTCGATGTGCGCCAACCCGACGGTCGGTCCTTCACGCTCGTGAAGAAGCATCTGCCGGACGATCCTCGTGACCATGTTCTCAACGGCGGCCACGACCAGTTCGGGGTCGTTGGCTTGCTCGGGCCAGGGGTCCGACCCGGACGGATCGAAGGGGCGCAGATCGCCGATATCGCTCCGACGGTGCTGTTCTTGAGGCATGCCCCGATCCCTTCCGACGTGGATGGGCGCGTGCTCACCGATGCGCTGACCTCGGAGTTGGTCGCTGCCGTTCCGGCGCGGAAGGGCGGGAGCGGCATCATCGATGTCGGCGAAACCACCGGCTACACGGAGGACGAAGAGGCTGAGATACGGGACCGTCTCCAGGGCCTCGGCTATGTCGAATGAAGGAGTGCATGGGCCGTATCAACGCGTGTTGATGTTGGGATTGGACGGCCTGTCCGCTGCCTTCCTTCGGTCTCCGCTCGTGGAGAGCACGATGCCGAACCTCCTCGGTCTACTTCGCGATTCGTCCATCGGCTCGTTACGATCGACGGTGCCCCCGTATACCGCGCCCGGCTGGACGAGCATCACCACGGGGATGCACCCCGATCGGCACGGCGTGTTCAGCTTCACCGACAGGGCCGGCCGGCCGGTCGATGCGACCAACGCTGCGGCGCCGCGAACCTGGGACTACGTCGCTGCGGCCGGAGGAAGGTCGATCGTCGTGAACGTTCCCATGACGCATCCGCCCAGGCCGATCGAAGGCGTTCTGGTGTCCGGCATGCCTGTGCCCGGCGATGTTCCGTTCACCCATCCCCAGGACCTGGCGGAAAGCCTCTCGGAGAGGGATTACATCATCGACACCGCCGTCCGAGAAGGGTCGCGTGAGCCGGTAGGGGCCCTGGGGAGACTGCGTCAGATGACGGAAGCTCGTGGGCGCGTCGCGACTTGGCTCGCGCGGACGCATCCGTGGGACCTGTTCGCGATCGTGTTCGTGCTTCCCGATCGGCTTGGTCATCCGTGGTGGAAGCTCCTCTTTCCTGGAGACCGCCAGTACGACAGCCGGAGAGGGGAGCGTATGCGTCGTGCGGCCGCGCCGGCGCTCGCTGCGCTCGACGAAGCCATCGGCGACCTGCTCGCTGCAATGCCGCCATCCACCGCCGTGGTCCTGTGCTCGGATCACGGCTTCGGCCCCTTGCACGCCGACGTGTTCTTCGACGTGGCGCTCGCGAGGGCTGGCCTCATCCAGGCCACACCGCCTCGGATGATGCGGAGGTCCCTCCTCGCGGTCGGGCGAAGCCGCGCTTCGCACCTCGTGCCTTCGGCAGTGCGGCGATGGGGCACGACACGCCTCTCTGCCTCACGGGACGAGGCCACGAGAAGCGCGTGGACGGCTCCTACCTACGAATGCGGTGTGCGACTCCTCGACCCCGAGGACGATGACATCCGGGATCAGGTGACTCGGCTGCTGCGTGGGCTCCGAGATCCGGACGGCTCTCGAGTGTTCGCCGCTGTGCGAGACCGGGAGGAGCTGTATCGAGGCCCCTTTGCAGCGGGAGCCCCGGAGCTCCTCTGTGAAACGGCAAGCCAATCGGTCGATCTACACGATGGACTCCATGCACGGGAGCCGTGGGTGTCCCGAGATGCATCGGTGTGGGGAACCCATGCTGCAGAGGGGGTGGTGGCGATGAACGGACCCGCCATCGCGGGATCGATCGACGGCCAGGCACCGGACATCACCCCGACGATCTTGAACCTCCTTGGTCTGGAGGCTCCCGGCCTCGACGGGAAACCTCTCGGGCCCCAATCGCAGCGCACCCGCCTGGTCTCGCCAGCCGGCTACGGTGGTCCGCAGGAGTCCTACTCGGAGAAACAAGAGAACGAAGTGCTTGATCATCTCCGCGCGCTCGGCTATGTCGACTAGGGCCGCCGTCGGTACGACGCTTCGGCGGGGAGCGCTCGGGACCCTCCCCGTCGTGGCTGCCGGGTGCGCCGCGGCGGCGAGCGTGCTCCTTGCTCGACGTTTCCCGGCGGTGCTAGTTGCTCTCGCCGCCGCCGTGGGTTGCGCGTTACTCGTCATCCGCGTCGACCTGTTCCGTGCGCTGCTTCCGCTCGCCTTCGCCAGAGCCGCGCTGGAGGGATGGCAAGATCACATCATCATCCGGGCGCTGGGCGTCCAGCTGAGCATTCCAGACCTCCTCACGATCGCGCTCCTCGCCGGTTCGGTCTGGTGGTTGGTCGACCGCGCGCGCGCCGGGGACCAGATCTGGCAGGTCCCCACCTTCTTCCCGGCGCTGCTCTTACTCTCGTTAGCGGTGGCGAGCCTGGTGTACTCGACCGCGCCGGCGATCGGAGCCCGAGATCTCGTCAAATTCGCGGCCGCATACGCCCTGTTCATCGTCGTGGTGATCGAGCGACCGAGCGTCGAGCGCCTGAAGACACTGCTTGCGCTCATCGTCGCCAGTGCCGTGGTCCCGATCGCGGTTGGCTGGTGGCAGCTCAGCGAGTCCATCGGCCGGGGATCCGGTCGGCCCGCCGGTCTCCGGATCCAGTCCACGTTCGATCATCCCAATACATACGGCTTCTACCTCGTATCGATCGTTGCGGCGGCCTGGGGGCTGCGCGGTATGGTCTCGTCGAGATTCAGGCCCGTCGTCGACGCGGTCGGCATCGCGGCGCTGGCCTCCAGCGCGCTCACCTTGAGCCGCAATACGTGGGGTGCCTTGACGATCGTCGTTCTCGTCATCGGCTGGCGAGATCGTCGACTCCTTGTTGCTGCAGCTCTTTCCGCGGGGATCGCGGCCTTGGCGATGCCTCGGCTTCTCATCAGGGCAACAGATTTCCTGTACCTGCTGCAGGGCAGCAACACCGGCAACTCCCTCGTCGGGCGTCTGGACCTCTGGTCTCGGGACCTCGCCCTCTGGCAGACGCACCCGATACTCGGCCTGGGCTGGGGGTCGGTGTCAGCCCAAGTGGAGCATGCAGCGCATAACGACTACCTCCGGTCGCTCACCGAGGCCGGAGTGATCGGATTCATAGCCTTTCTCTTCCTGATCGGTTCCCTCATCCGGATGGGGATCCGCTCCGGCCGTTGGAGGAGCGACCTCCCGCGGGCGCTGATGGGGTTGTCTGTCGGCTATGCGCTCGTCAGCCTCGCGAGCAACAATCTCGGAAAGGGAGCGTTCCAGTTCTACTTCTGGTTGATCGCCGCTATCGCCTACGTTTGGTCGCAGACGGTGCCCGACGGGGGGGCGGATCCCGGACTGCTCGAGGAAGCCCCTCCGTGACCCGGCGCGTCCTCCTGCTCGTTTCCACCCTCGACGGCGGCGGGCCCGGAAGCGTCATGGCCACGCTGGCACGAGGCCTTCTCGAGTTCGACGCTTCCCCGATCCTCGTCGCAACGCACGGCCCGACGGATTCACGTCTCATCAGGGAGACGCGACGTTCTGGTGTGCCGATCGCCAATCTCGAGATGAGATGGATGGCGGATCCGATAGGGGTACGACGATTCGCCTCGTTGCTGAGGAGATCGCGGCCCGACATCGTGCACACGAGGACGATCAGGGCGGATCTGCTCGGCCGCGTGGCCGCACTGTCCGGTATCAGCGTCATCAATAACGTTGTCAACCTGTACCCTGACGATTGTCTCGTGCGACTCGGTCCCGTCGTGGGGCGAGGGGTGATGGGCCTTGCGATCGCGAGTGCTCGCGCAGCTCGCATGATCGTGGCGAACTCCTCAGCTGTGGCAGACAACGCGCGCGCTGCGTTTCATTTGCCACACGAGCGTGTCCGCGTCGTCCTGGATGGGATCCCCTTCGACCGATGGGTCAACGCATCACCCGCCGACCTGGCCACCCACTCGATCGCCGAAACGGACACGGTCTGCTTGACGGTCGCCCGGCTTCATCCCCAGAAGGGGTTGGAAGATCTCATCGATGCTGCGGCCGAGGTGGTCCGCCGGAGGAAGGAAGTCCGCTTCGTTGTGGCCGGAGAGGGACCGTCGAGGTCCGATCTAGAAGCGCGGCTCCGGGCGAGGGGCCTCGATGGCAAGGTGATCCTCCTTGGACATCGCGAAGACGTTCCCAACCTGTTGGCGCGCGCAGATCTGTTCGTCCTTCCCTCCCGATTCGAGGGACTCCCGACGGCGATCATCGAGGCGATGGCCGCGGGACGCCCCGTCGTGGCGACCAGCGTCGCTGGCACTCCCGAGATCGTTCGGGAGGGAGAGACGGGATGGCTTGTCCCCCCCGGGCAACCATCGGCGCTCGCGAACTCGATCCTTCGAGCCCTTGACTCGGACCTCGAAGCGACGGGGGAATCGGCCCGCCAGCACGCGCGGCGCCAGCTCTCGGCAAACACGATGTCGCGGTCGTTCGCTGATCTCTACGACGAGATAGCTCGCGAGGTGCCTGATGTGAACGAGCAGCGAAGCGTGAGGAGGACCGCGTGAGCGCGCAGGTCCGCGAGAGCCCGAGCGCGCGGGCCCTGCTCGGCCTCGACAGCGAAGATCGCCTCGTGCTGACGACTATCCGACAACGTCTCGGTTGGGGCGGTGCTTAGGGTGGGAGCGACGCTGCTGATCACGACCCTGAATCGACCTGGTGAGCTTGTGAGCTGTGTGAGAAGCGTCGTGGAACAGACGCTCCTTCCAGAGGAGATCGTCGTCATCGACGCGAGTGAGGAGTCGAAACGCGCGTCGCTCGAAGAACTCGTCCGCGCGACGGGCATCCGGCTCGTACATGTTCCCGCAGAGCGAGGACGCACGCGCCAGCTCAATATCGGGATCCGAAAGGCCCGGGGTGACCCCGTGATCATCGTCGACGACGACGTGGTGCTCCATCGCGACTTCCTCAAGGCAATGGTCGGAGCCTTCGAGGACGACGGGCGCGAGGTTGGCGCCGTGCAGGGAACGATGGTCAACGACACGTTCGGGGCTTCTCCCTTCCGAGTGCTCCGTGGGCTGTTCCTCCTGCCACAACACACAGAGGGCTCGCCGGGAAAGCTGCTCCGCTCCGGTTATTACACGATGCCGGTTCGTCCCGCTCGTCCCGTCGAGTCGGAAGCCGTGAGGCTCACAGCAACCGGGTTTCGCAAACATGTCCTGGAAGAGTTCCAGCTCGACGAATCACTCGTGGGATATGCGCTGAAGGAGGACATCGACCTCTCGTACCGCATCAGCCGCCGGTACAGGGTCTTGATCATCCCGGACGCTCGCTTCTTCCATGTCAAGACCCCGACGGCCCGCATCGCTGTTCGCGAGAAGGCGCGCATGCACATCATCAACAACTACTGGTTCTTCTCCAAGCATCTCGGCGGTCCATTCAGGAACGAGGTCGCGTTCGTCTGGAGCATGGTCGGGCGGCTCGGGTTGCAGGTGTACCGGACCGCGATCACCCGCGACCCCGCACATGTGCTCGGAACGCTGGACGGGTTCAACGACCTGTTTCGCGGTCGTGGGCTCGAGAGCAGGGCAGGGACCAGGAGCGCTCGATGACGACATCCGATCCTCAGGGTGGCAAGGTTCTCGATTCCGTGGGTGACCCGGTCCCCGCGCCGTTGGCATGGGTGTTCGACTCGCTTTCCTCAGCAGGCATCTCATGGTGCCTATTGGGAAGGGACGAGGACCTGGCGGCTCCGGACGGCGACGTAGATCTGCTGGTGGCGGCACACCATCGACAGCGAGTTCGCGACATCCTTGTCCAAGGCGGTTTCCTCCAGCTGGCAGCGCTCGGCCGCGGCTCTCACCGCTTCTTCGTCGGATACGACCGTTCGCGTGATGCCTGGACGAGACTGGATGTGGTCCACGATCTGCGGTTCGGGCGCTACCAGAGCATGAGGTGGAGCGACGGAGCCGAGTGCCTCGCGAGAAGGCAACGGGTGGGCCAGATCTTCGTCCCCTCGCCGACCGACGCATTCTGGGCCCTGCTGCTGCATTGTCTGCTCGACGAAGGCGAGGTTGCCGACCGTCATCGCTGCCCGCTGCAGCGACTCGCCGCTTCTGCCCTCACCGATGAGCACGCGAACGGCCCGCTGTTCGGTCCAGCGGCACCTGTAGGGTGGGACCCTGCAAGCCTCGTTCGAGGGGTTCGCGAGGGCGACTGGCTCGGTCTGGAGCGTCTCGCGCCGCATCTCGCGAAGGACTTGAAACGAGCTCACCGGTTGCGCGCCGCGACCGAGGGCGCCACCAATCGAGGCTTACGCGCGTTGACGAAGGTCGCCCTTTTCAGGCACAAAGGGCTGACCGTCGCTTTTCTGGGGCCCGACGGATCCGGAAAGTCGACGCTTGCGGCCGCGCTAGCGGATCGCTACTTCCAACCGGTCCGGATCGTGTATATGGGGATACACCTGCGAGCAGCCCGGGGTCGAGCGTCGCGCCCTGTGCCGTTGTTGGCTCGCCTGCCGGTGAACTGGATGCGCTGTCTCTCCGCGGCACTGCACGTGATGAGAAGTCGGCTCGTGATCTTCGATCGCTATCCGTTCGACGCCCTGCTCCCGTCCGCCCGGCCCATCGGGCGGCTCCGAAGCGCCGGTCGCTGGATGGTTGCGCACGCCTGCCCGCGGCCCGACGTGGTGGTCCTGCTCGACGCCCCTGGCGATCTCATGCACCGTCGGAAGCCGGAACACTCGATCGACGTGCTCGATCGCCGCAGAGAGCAGTACTTGGAGCTGGCTTCACGTCTCGGTTTCCTACATGTGGTCGATGCCACGCAGCCACTCGGGGACGTCCGCCGTCACGTGACCGCCCTCATCTGGGATGTCCATCGACGTCGTCGTCATGCATCCGGGCAAGCGAGGATGGCGAGCCGTCCATGAGCGGGGTGTCACGAGCGAGAGACTGCCAGGAAAGACTCGATATTCCTGTTGACCCAGCGAGGCGTCGAGACGACGCTCGGAACGCGACGCAACGTGGCCGCTACTTGCGCGGCCCAGCCGGCGATCGCGATGGCTTGGAGCAGCTCCTCTTCGGGGGCGGCGAGAGACAGCAGCGGCCAGTAGGCCAACGACGCGGCGCGGAACGCGGGCAGACGCCACGGGTCCTCGCTCCAGATCTCCCCCGACGAGCGCCCCGTCTTCCACGCTCGGTCCTTCACCGCGAGGTACATCAGGTCCGCGCCGGGGACGCCTTCGGGATGCCATGCATCCCAGTCGATAACACCTGTCAACGAACCTCGCTCCGCAAGGAGGTTTCCGATCCAAAGATCACCGTGGCGAAGGACTCCTGGAAGCGTCCGAGTGAGCGGATCGATCCGCGCTACGAGCGCTTCGATCTCGCGGCCCCGAGACGGAAAGATCTTGCGGAGCGCGAGAAGGTCGTCGCTGGGAGCAGTGGCGTGTCCCCGGGACATGGGCAGCGTGGCCAGGAATCGGCCGGCGTCGGCGGCCAGGCTCGGGGTCAATCGCATCGGCGTCTTGCCGGCGACGATGGACTCCGCCGTCCAGGACACGAGATCACGGCGCCCCCGAGAGATGAGGCGGGGAACCCGCCCCACCCCCGCTGCCTCCAGCCGGTCGAGGCATTCCGCAGCCCCCTGAGGATCATTCCGCCCTCCGATCGCCCCCATCCTCAGCAACATGTCGACATCGTCTGTTCGGCGTGCCCGGGCCCACGCGCTTACACCGGCCCCGGGCCATATGTGTGCTACTTCGGCGCTCCCGCCAGCGGCCATCGTCAGCTCATCCAGGATCCTCGTGGTACCCGTCGCTCGCTGGAACTCGACGAGGGCGCCGCCGAAGATCGCGGCACTGACCCGCCCCGGCTTCTGACGCTGCCGCAGGTCCAGTCGGGGAAGCCGATGAACGTGTGTCTTCACCAATCCCGATCGCAGCCGGTGTCGGATTGTGCGGAGCGCCAGTTCTCGTTTGAGAACCGTGGATATGTCCCTCATGGTGATACCTCGCTCCGCGCGCGCCGTCCAAGCCCCCCAGACAACGATGTCGGCGTCGCCTGGCAGACGTTCCTCGTCGAGTTGCCATGTCTCGGTGGCCTGGATCAGGACTCCCCGTTTCCCGGCATCGGCTGGCATCAGCAGCGATGCCAGGAATTCGAGGGAAGCCTGCGTTCGCATCACGTTCGATCCAGAGTCCGCCAGCTGGTAGCGATGGCTCCGTGCGTGTTCGGTCGCCTTCGCGCCGATGGAAATACGCTCATGCCGATCTCGGTCGAGGCGCACAGTGAGTGAGTTCGACGCCTCCGTGCGAGCGCCCGAAGACAGTGCCCAGCAGGGCGTCGCGGCACCAGAGGCAGGCGCGCCGAACGTGGGCCCGGATCATGCTTTGAAGGATGCCGGCCGTCGGTCCAGCGTAGAGGTCTCTCAGCCCAAGGCTTCACGCACACCAGCTCGGGGCGATTCTTCGACTCGCCAGAAGGTCCTTTTCATCATGGGGATGACCCGTAGTGGAAGCACGATCCTCGCCAATGTCCTCGGTGAGCTCGACGGGTTCTTCGCGGCAGGGGAGCTCCGACTGCTGTGGAAACGCAGCATGCTCGAGCCACGCGAGTGCGGCTGTGGGGCTCTGGTGAGCGAATGCAGTCTCTGGAGGCGTGTTGTCGAGGATGTCGTGGATCACCAAGAAAAGGAAGACATCAACCCGCGAGAGCTCGTCTCGTGGCAGCGAAGGACGATCCGGCTCAGGCATACTTGGCGCCTTCTGCGTCGGGACCCAGGCGATGTTCCGAGCGCCGGACGCCTCGACTTCTCGGGCCTCGTGGCCCCGGTCTTCCGATCGCTCGCCGACCACACGGAAGCCCGCATCATCGTCGATTCTTCCAAGCGGCCATCCGACGCTGCCCTCCTGCGCTTGATACCGGAATTGGACGTGTACTTCATCCACCTCATACGAGATCCTCGCGCGGTCGCCTACTCGTGGCGACGCTTGAAGTCGATAGTCGAGCGGAGCGGCCCCGCACACATGGCGCAGCATGGTCCCGTTCATAGCACATTGCGCTGGGCATACCGAAATCTTGCTGCCCGGGCGGTTGCTCGTCGAGCCGGCGGCCGTCGGGTGATGACCCTTCGCTACGAGAGCTTCGTGGCTCGGCCACGGGCCGTGATCGAGTCGATCGTGCGCTTCGTCGGCGAGGAGGGTGCGGAGCTGCCCTTCGTCGATGACAGGGCCGTGGTTCTCGACCGGAATCACGTCCTGTCGGGAAACCCGATCCGGTTTACGACGGGTGCGGTCCGCCTTGCCGACGACTCAGAATGGCTCGACCGCCAGAGCCTCTTCGACCGCGCTGCGTCAACCGCGATCGCCTTCCCCTTGTTGCGCGTCTACGGCTATGACGCGTGGCCTCGGAGGCGCCGTGGTCGTTGAGCCAGCCGATGCGATGCGGGGAGAGCACGAGGAGCGGGCGCACCGAGCCGAGGTCCGCGGGGTTGCTCGAGGGGGAGGACTCAACCTCGTCGGGGCCGGCTTCAAGCAGGCGCTGAGCTTCGCGATCACGTATCTGCTCGCCCGCTTCCTGGGGCAGGTCGATTCTGGCTTGTACTTTCAGGCGTTCGCCATCTTCGCGCTGGCGGGTGTACTCGCTTCCGGAGGATTCACCCAATCCCTCACGAGGTTCGTCGCGGTGCACCGGGCCGACGGGGATCAGGCGGCGCTCCGCGGCACCCTACGCCTCGGACTGGTGGTGGCTGTCGGTGCCGCGAGTTTCCTTGGAGCTGCGCTCTTCGCTTTCAGCCCGTGGTTGGCCGACGCAGCCTTTCACGATCCTCGGCTGGAAGTGCCTCTGAGGTTGGTTGCTCTAGCCCTCCCCGCAAGTGTGTTCACGGATTGCGCCCTCGCCGCGACACAGGGATTCAAGACGATGGCGGCCTACGCCAGAGTCAACTTCTTCTTCGAGCCTACGATGCGGTTGCTGCTCACCATCGGGGCGCTCGGGCTCGGGTTCGGGCTGATCGGCGCGATGGTGGCACTGCTGGCCACGCACGTCATGGCGTCGCTCCTGGCGACCTGGGAGCTTCGCCGGCGAACGGGTCGATCTGCGGGACGAGCTTCCTACAACGCGCGGGAGTTCCTCACGTTCTCGTTTGCGAGCTGGACCTCGCAGCTCGCCGCGAGCGGCCTCCTGTGGGCGGACACCATCATACTCGGGCTCATCCGGGGTCCGAGCGACGTCGCCCTCTACCATGTCGCCACTCGTCTGGCGGTGTTCGTGACGATATTCATCGCACCCATCGGCGCGGCATTCGCCCCCCGGATCGCGGACCTATACAGGCGCGGCAAGCACGACACCCTTCAGCGCACGTATGCCCTAGTCACGAGCTGGATTTTCCGCCTCGCTCTTCCGGCCGTCATCCTCCTGGTGGTCTTCCCTCGCGAGCTGCTCGCTCTCTTCGGTCCGTCGTTCGAGAACGGCGCCTCGGTCACCGCCCTGCTGGCGCTGGGACAGTTCGTGAATGCGCTGACGGGGCCGTGCGGCCTGATGCTGGTGATGTCAGGTAGGCCCGCGATCCAGACTGCGAGCAATCTGTCGACGCTCGCGCTGAACGTTGCCTTCAATCTGTACCTCATCCCTCGTTACGGGGTCATCGGTGCGGGGGTCGCGTGGTCGGCCTCGATCGCGCTGCTCAACGTCGAGAGGGTGTTGGCTGTCTGGGCAACTATGCACATGTTGCCTCTCGATTGGGGGCTGGCAAAGGGCGCCGCAGCGGGTCTGTGCGCGGGAACCGCGGGACTTCTCGTTCGGCATCTCCTCGACGGGCCCGCCGCGCTCCTTGTGGGGACGGTAGCGATCGCCGGCGTTTACTGCCTTGCCCTCAGCGCCCTCGGCATCGGTCCCGACGACCGATTGATCTTGGCGGGCGTGCGTCGAAAGCTGAGGCCTCGTCGGGCGGGCCCGGAGATGATCAGTTGACGGGGCTCGCTGGACCCTCGAAAGTATCCGTTCCACCTTCGTCGTCCGAGAGCCACGCAGGGAAGACGCCGTAACCGCGCTCACGCAATGCATCGGCCACAAGTCGATTGGAGTCGCGGTACACATCGCTGACTCGCAGACGCGTTCTCGGATCGATCTGCTCCTCGGGCCGGCCGCTGTTGACCCTCACGTAGGTTCTGCGGAGCGACTTCCTCAGGGGAGTCCCTCGCGGCAAGACCTCGTCGAGCTTCCTCTTGGCGGCAAACACCATTCGCGCCAAGGAGCTGCTTCGGGGATTCACCGTCGGGTTGCGCACGGCGTAGTCGAAGGATCCTGCGGTCAGAGAGTCGATCTCGAGCCAATGGCATAGGCTCGTCACGACGGCGTGCGGATCCGAGTAGAGGTGCTCGGAGAAGACGAATCGGACTCGGTCGTCGAAATGTTCGAACCAGTGAGGCACGAACGCGGCGTAGAACCCGATCGACAACCCTTTCAGGTGTCCCCCTGAGATGGCGTCGCCCGCCCGCTCGATGCTCCTCTTGGCACGCAGCGACGTACTCCTCGAACGAACGGATCGTCGGGATGTTGTCCCGAGCCCGCTGGAACCGGTACGCCGAAATCAAGCGTTCGACCGGGTCTCGAAGGGTGATGATGATGCGCGGATCGGGCAGCGTCTCGTTGATGGCGCTGAGCACCCGGCTCCCCCCATAGCAGTACGAAGGCGTAGCTTCGAGAGCGTACCTTTGCCCCTCACAGTGCGCGAAGTACCGGCCATACGATTCCATCGATGGAAGCGCTCCGGCCGGATCCATGAGCGGTGTGAAGAACCGGACTTCCTTGGTGGTCGCAGCACATACGTCTGGGTGCTGGCCCAGGTATGCGAAGAGTGAGCTGGTGCCTCCTCGTGGCACGCCAGCGATCAGAAGATTCGGCAATCTCGCGGTCATGGTTGCCATTGCGACACGGATCCAAAGAGACAAGCCGGCGAGATGTCTAACCGATTGCTCTCAAGTGGGTTCACGGCCGACTCCTGCTCTCACGGATCACTTCAGTACTCAGCGAGTTTTCCATCAAGCATCATACCGAACGATCCATGCGGCAAGGAAGGGCATCACGCCTACGGGAATGTCGTCATGTGCTGTTCTGGGGTGGCGAAATCGGGAGCCGGCCGACCTCCGAATCTGTATACTACGGTGACACTTCGCCCTTTCGTGACAATCCGTTGCCAGAAGGAGGCCCAATCGATGGTGGAATCGCAGAACGTTGGAATCGATGGCGTCGCCCTGATCCCACTCGACCCTCATGGCGATGAACGTGGGTCCTTCACTGAAGTGTACCGGCACTCGTGGTTGCCGGAGACCCCCAAGATGCTGCAGTCCAATCTGTCTCTTTCTCGGGCGAACGTCCTTCGGGGACTTCACTTCCATCGAAAGCAGGCCGACTATTGGTGTGTGACCTCCGGCACCGCTTTCATCGGACTCTATGACCTTCGAGGTGGATCCGACACTGTGAAGACGAAGGCCGAGATCCGCATCGTGGCCGACGAGAAGCGATTCGGTCTGTACATTCCCCCGGGCGTTGCCCATGGCTTCTACGCCGAAACCGATGTGGCCCTTCAGTACCTGGTGGACCAGTACTTCTCGGGGGAGGACGAGTTCGGCGTCGCGTGGGACGACCCTGATGCGAGCTATCGGCTGGCCGACCGACAGCCCTATCCTTTCGGAGCGCGACCAAGGGAACCCTTCGCTGGTCGAGGCGTTTCAGGATGCTCCTCCGTAGGCAGTGATGGCCCCGCGGTGGGCGCCTTCGATCGGATGATCCTCGAGAGGCCGGTCACCGCACTCGTGCATGGGAGTTGTCTACCGTCGGGTCGGATCCCACCGATCCAGGGCGAAGACTCGACTCGAAGACCCAGCTGATCGATCCACCTGTGTATGCGGAGGGCTCGCCGGGGACCGCGATCATCGCGATGGTTACCTTGCCGCGCCGAGCAGGCTCCCAACCCAGGGGACGCGAGTGGAGGCCCTCAAAGAAACTTTCTACGAGGTTCCCGGTAGCAGTGTCTACAGAATAATACTTGCCGATATCTACCGCTTCGCTGGGTTGACGGCCCACCCTCAAAGCCACGAGCATCCTCACGAAGACGTTCAGAGATAGTCACGCTGTCCCTGGGATGAGTTCGTTGGCGCTTGTGTGCCGAAATCGGTCGCGCGCGCTTGTTAGCGAGTAGCCAGGCCGGTCGCGGCTTGGCTGAGAAACGACAGACGTTTTGGCCCGCGGGGCCTCGTGGGAGGGATCGTGAAGAAGGTACTCGTCGTCGGTGGAGCCGGGTACGTCGGATGTGTCCTGGTGGAGGAACTTCTCAACAAGGGCTATTCGGTTCGCGTCCTTGATCGGCTCTTTTTTGGGATATCCCCGATCGAGCATCTCTTAGATCGCGTGGAATTGATTCAGGAGGATATGCGCGACGTGGAGGAGAGCCTCGTCGAGGACTGCATGGCCGTCATCAACGTGGGAGGCTTGTCCAACGACCCCACGGCCGAATTCAACCCGAAGGCCAACGAGGAGCTGAACACCCACGCGGCCGCACGTATCGCCGAAGTGGCCAAGCGCGTTGGAGTTCCGCGAATGATCATGGCCTCGACGTGTTCGATCTACGATCGGGGGATCTCGGAGACCAATGATGTGGTTCTTGACGAGGATTCGCCAGTGAACCCTCGCACGGCTTACGCGAGCTCGAAGTACAACGGGGAGCAGGCGATCCTCCGGATGTCCGACGATGACTTCTGCGTCACGTCGTTGCGGAAAGGGACCATACATGGGTTCTCGCCACGGATGCGGTATGACCTGGTTCTCAACTCCTTCGTCAAAGACGCTCTCTCGCGGGGTTCACTCTCCCTCCATTGGGGAGGAGAGATGTGGCGTCCTCTCATCGACGTGCATGACATCGCGCGCGCCTACGTGATGGCCATGGAGGCCGATCCGGAGCATGTCGGTGGGCAGATCTTCAACCTCTCTGCTGGGAACTACAGGATCTCGGAGGTCGCTCTGCGCACCCAGAAGACACTGGCAGACATGGGGATCTCGGTGACTATCGAGTCCGATTACAGTTACCGAACCATTCGCAACTACCGCGTGTCCTCGGAGAAGACCCGCCGCGTGCTCGGTTTCCATCCGCAAGTCACCATCGAGGAATCCGTGCGTAGCATGGTGCAGGAGGTTCGGCGATGGCGGTACACCGACTTCTCGCATCCCCGCTTCTACAACATCGACTGGATGAAACTCCTGGAGGAGTCCGCAGAGATCACTCGCACGTTCGGCTACGTCCTGACCAAGCCGGAACCCCCAGCACCGCTCGAGGATGTCGTGGTGCTGACCCCTGGCCGGCAGAATGACCTGGTCGGCTAGCGATCCATGCGCATCCTCGTTTTCGGTGGATGGGGACAGCTCGGTTGCGATCTCGCGATCGCTGCTGCAGGCCGACACGTACTCGTGAGACCGCACCACGACGAGGTAGACATCCGGCGAATGGACGATGTGATGGCTGCCGTAGAGGACGCACGACCATCGATCGTCCTGAACGCCGCCGCCTTTCACAAGGTGGAGCGATGCGAAACGGAGCCAGCGTTGGCGTTGGCCACTAACGAGTCCGGCGCAAGGAATGTGGCTCGAGCGGCAGCGACAGGCGACGCCCGTTGCATCTTCGTAAGCACCGATTACGTGTTCGACGGAACATCGGGACTGCCGTACGCGGAGGACGACCCAGTGTCACCTATCTCCATGTACGGTCGTTCCAAGGTCGCCGGGGAACGCGCCGTGTTGGAAAGCGCGTCGGACGCACTTGTGATTCGGACGTCCGGCCTGTTCGGACACGCTGGCAGTTCGGGCAAAGGAGGGAACTTCGTCGAGACCATCATCGCCAAGGCCGAGAATGACGAAACCATCTCGGTCGTGGACGATCAGGTCTTCTCGCCCACTTCCACACGTGATCTCGCCGAACGCATACTCCTCCTCGCAGAGGGGCACGTTCCGGCCGGCATCTATCACGCGACGAACGATGGCCAATGCTCGTGGTACGAGCTGGCACGGATGACGCTGGATCAGGCGGGCCTCCCAGCCGATCTATCGCCCACACGGACGGATCCGAACGGCCCGGTCCGACGCCCCCCGTTCTCTGTCCTCCTCGACAGCAAAGGGATGGCGCTTGGGCTGCCGAGGCCCCGGCACTGGAAGGAAGCTTTGGCATGGTATCTCGCGGAGAGACCGCGGCTGCTTCGCTCCGCACCGACCGCGGGATAGCCGTTCGGGTTCCAGCAGGTGGATTTCGGTGCGAAGGGCAAGGAGACGACCGCCGTGTTCGCGAAGCTCTTGACCGCCACGGGCCGACGGACCGTGTCTCTCACGCTCAGCTTCGCCGCCACGTGGAGAGGTGTCCGATGCACCTCCGAGGCACCTGACGCGAGGCTGCGACTCAACACGGGAGGCCGCCGGGATCCGCCATGACAGGCTCCGGGAATCCGGCGGGAGGTCGTGCGGACAGCGTAGGAGAGATACGGCGCGACGCGTGTGCTCTGCGGTGAGCTGGTTGTTACCGTCCGACGGTTCCCCAATGAGGGCACCATCGTGACCCCTGGAGCATCGATGCTGCAAGCCCCGGACGAATCGATCGATCGAGTGCAATCCCTCGAGGGGTTGCCTTCGCCAGCGCCCTCGGTGTTCCCTCCAAGCCCACTTCGGGTGCTCCACCTGGTCGTCACGCTCGGAGATTCCGATGCCTGGCTGAAAAGACACTGCTTGCAGGTGGGCCACGAGGACGTCGCGATCTGTTCCTATTCGACGGCTGCGCTCGAGGTGCCGACGAGGGTCACGTTGTTCGAGGGCGACGGCACTGGACGCGGATTCCGCCGCGCGTTGGCGCGGGCGATCGACTCGCGAGATCACGACATCGTGCACGCCCACGCTCCGAGGACCGGCTTCGCGCTCCTGATGCACGCGCTATCTCATCGACGGCGGATGTCGAACGCCGTGCTGTCGGTGCCCAATACCCGCTCGAGTGTCTCGATGAGAAGCCAGGCGCTCCTCGTGTCGCTGTTCGGAACGTTCCCCACCATCGTCTTCGGCAGTCGGTCGGCGTTGGAGAGTTACCCGCGGTGGATGCGAGATCTGCGGGGCGGCAACGTCGCGATCGTGCCCAAGGTGGTCGACATCGATCGTATCGACAACGCGATCCATGGCATCGACGGGCCGGACCCGACGTTCCGGGTCGTGGTCGGGCGTCTCGGGCGCAAGGACCCGTGTGCCCCGCTGCGCGCCTTCAGGTTGGCTTGCGTCGCGGGCGATGAGCTGCGATATGTCGGTGACGGCGAACATCGTGCTCGTGTCCTGCGCGAAGCCGAGCGGTTGGGCCTGGGCTCGCGGGTCGAGTTCACTGGCGCCGTCGATCGCGACGAGATGTATCGGCAGATGGCGCGGTCGAGCGTGTTCGTGGCTATCTCGCGTGGCGAGGGACCGTCGATAGCAGCGCTCGAAGCGATGACGTGCGGGCGGCCGGTCGTGCTCTCCGACATCCCCCTTCATCGCGAGATCGCCGCAGGCAGCGACGCCGTTCGGCTCGTCGCCCCAGCTGACGTGCTAGGGATCGCTCGCGAGATCAGGCGGCTGAGGGAGATGTCTCCCGATGAAAGAGCCGAGATCGGACGCAAGTGTCGGGCCATCGTCGACGAACGCTTTGGTATCGCGGCGATGAACCAGTCGTACCAACGTGTCTACGAACGGATCATCTCGCGAGCGGGCGGCGGGGACTCCATGTCCGGAGGCCGATCGCGAGAGCTTCAGGCAAGGGGAGCCGGACGCCGGGGCTGGAGACACGGAAGGAGCCACCCATGAGTGATCAGGTATGAGCGGCTGTGCGCCCACACAGCCCTCAGCTGGCGGTGACTCTCGGCTGTACCGGCGGCGGCTCCCGCATCCAACCTGGCAAGCCGGCTCCGGCCCCCAGGGCGAAGCGGGATCGCGAGTGAGTTTCCATTGGCGCAGCGAAGGATCTTGATCGAGGGTGCAGCGTGGGTCGAGCCCGGAATCACGGACGACGTGACCGGCCTGCTCGCCCGGCGGCGGGCGCGACCATCGATCGCAGGTCCGGCGTCGGCTTCGTGGTGCGCTCGTGGCTGCAAGCGTGCGATCGACATCGTGGTGAGCGCGATCGCCATGGTGGTCCTGGTTCCGTTCACCATGATCGCGACTCTTGCCATCGTTGTGGACTCGCCGGGATGGCCATTCTTCGTTCATGATCGGATCGGTCGGCTGGGCATCCCGTTCGGGGTCCTGAAGCTCCGCACGATGGTAGATAGGGCAGAGGAGCGACTCGATTCGTATCTGGCGACGCGCCAGGACCTGTACGAGCAATGGCAGACCGGGTTCAAGCTGGTCGACGACCCCCGCCTTACGAAGGTGGGAGCGCTCCTCCGGCGATGGAGCCTCGACGAGATCCCGCAGTTCGCGAACGTGTTGATCGGACAGATGAGCCTGGTGGGGCCTCGGCCCGTGACTTCAGACGAGGCATGGTTCTTCGGCCCCGAACTGCCGCTCGTGCTGAGCGTGCGGCCTGGACTCACGGGGTTGTGGGCAGTGAGCGGCCGGTCTGAGCTCTCATTCTCACAGCGAGCCGCACTCGAAGCGAGGTATGTCCGCGACTGGAGCTTGCGAGGGGACCTCTCGATCCTCCTCCGCACGATCCCAGCCGTGCTGGGCCGGCGCGGCGCCTACTGACCTCACGTCAGAGAGATCGTGGCCGCGACCACCGCGCAGAACGCGAAGCGCGCGCCGAGGGCGATGGCCGCGATGACTCGTGCCCGGAGGACGGCGAGCCCCCCAGCCAGCCGGTAGACGGGCAGCCGGGGGGCCATACGCAGCGCGTTCAGCTAGTCGATGTGCAGGAACCGCATCTCCGGTCGTGCCGCCTTGCTGAAGACGCTGGTGCAGGTCGCAGGGGTGCTATCGCATTTCGCAAACGCGAGCTTGCCCTGGCCGGTGAGCAGATCGATGAACCGAAAGTCGTCGTCGGAATAGCGGCCCCGAGCGAAGTGCTCGATCTGAACCGCGTCGGCCGCCGCGATGATGGGATCAGCGGCGCGGTCCGTCCGGAAGTACCTGCGTCCGCTACCCAGGCCCGCTCCGTTAGCGATCACGAGCTTGCCATCGGTCTGCGCCTTGACAAGCGTCACCATGTCAACGGACGCCGCGAGCCATTGAGCATCGGTGATGCCGCACGGAATACCGTCGTAGAAGCCCTCTGGATGGTAGGACCGCAGCGTATCGAGGTAGGTACCATCGTAGCCGCGGTCATTGGTCTCGCTCGCAATCTCGCTTGCGCGCCACGCTCGCGCTGCGGGATTCGTCGGATCCAGGAGCGTGGCGCTCGGGATGTTCGTCGGGTGAATCTCTTTGCCGGTACAGGTCAGCGCGAGCCAGCGCTGGTTGCGAGCGAAGGAAGCCTCGACCTCGTTCAAGGCGAATGATTGCTCGTAGTTGACGGCTTGGGGGCCGCTCGGCACCAGGTTGGCGCCCTTCTGGAGAACGAAGGCGAGATTCGGGATGCCTGCGGGCACCCGTCCACCGCCGATCCAGTAGCGATTGACATCACTCGAGGACGCCTCCAACAAGGAGTCCGTGCTCGTCGGCGTCCCTGCCGCCTGCGCCATCCCCGGCACCATGACCGCCGTCGCCGCCACGACGACGCACACGCTCAAGAGCTTCCTCATGGGTCCCTCCCATCCGACCGCACACCCTCCGCGGGAGACGCCGCCCGTCACCCCGCGCCGCGCATCGACCTCCATGCCAGAGGCGGACCGCTCGTCGGTCATTGCTCGAAGTCTCGGCATCGATACTGGCATCCTTGACCCGGCATGTCAGGTCGCGACGACCGAGAGCGGTGGGCGGTCGCCGATACGTGCTGTGGGGCAGAATCATCGCAGCGCCGAAAAACTTGCCCGGGGGTGCCTCAGATCTTCACTGATCCGGTGATTCGCGAGCCCTGTCCGAGCTCCTACCCTTCGCCGCTCAGCACGGCGGCGAACGCCAGCACGAGCCCAAGCGCCAGATATGCCTAATCACGGACCTTCAGGCTGCCAGCTACCCGATCTCCACCGTGACTTCGTCCAGACGTCCGTTGTACTCGTCGTCCCCGGCCACCTTGGAGCCCAAGATCGTATTCGAGTCGTTCGCGATAGTGCCTGCCGGCGCCCGACTTCGTGAACGCTCGGCCATCGACCATGGCGATCACCGAGGTGGGCGTCTTGATGCACTTCAGCTCGTGAGGTTGACCATCGATGATGTCGGGCCTGGCAGTCTTGATGATCCTGGCGCCGGGCTGGCCTCGGAACGTGCACTTGAGCTTGCCCACCGCGCCCTGGTTCATGATGTTCTTGACCTCCATCTTCCAGTCGCCGCCGGCCGTCCCGCCGAGGCCCTTTCGCACGAGGTCATAGCTGTCGTCGAAGAGCGGCCCCGTCAAACTGACCCATGCCGTGATCGTGATGTTCGCATCACCAGGATCAAGGCTGTCGTCGTTGTCCGGAACCATGACGAACGAGTTCAGGCCGTCCGAGGCGTCGAACCCGAATGACGTCCCGGAGAAAACCGCTGGTTGGCCAACATCGACATTCGTGAGCTGACCCGTGTTGGAATACGGCGATGCATCGGACATCGTCGTGTCGGTGTCGTCCATGTGCCACAACGCCCTCGTGTCCGCGAGCGCTCCCGTGGACATCGCCGATATGAACACCGCGACCGAACCGATCAAGCTCATCCATCGACGCACCGTTTTCTCCCTTCCACACCCCAGACGCTCGGGTTGCATATTAGACCATCATCTTCCGTAGCGAGGAAAGGGTACAGGCACCGCCGTAGGCCCAGCACAGATGGTCGTCCGACCTCGAGACGGCAGTCAACGACCAGCGCCACTGATCGCCATGCATGTCACCATCCGACTGCCGCCCGTTCGGTCTTGACATCGAAAGGCTCGCCGTGGGGAAGATGGGGATCACGGGCGAGATCGGCGAGCGGGTGCGAGTGCTGCCCCCGGCCGACCCATCAGAGGCCCCGCATACCATCGTCATCCAGTCGTTCAGAATCGATCTCCGGGTGAGAGCCGGTGAGCGACACTAGCCTGCTCGGCACGTGTGCTCGCCGCATCGCGATCCACCATCGTTCGGGTGCGCCATTCGGCGAACGCCATTGAGGTCGCCCTCGGCACCGCCCTTGGCGAGCCAAGCAGGCGCGGTAACGACGAACCTGACGTATCGCCTTCGCCGCCTCGGTGCCGAACCGCGCGACGCGGTAGTGATCTCCTTCGCCGATGACGCTGCCGAGTGGGGCATGCAGGCGCCGACGGACTCCTGCAGGTCAGTGAGCTCGGAAAAGACGCAGACTTGCGTCAAGGAACACCTGATGGTCGCGGTGCTGCGACGGTCCTCGAAGTGTTCCCGGCGCAGGTGGCCAACCGTGCCAGGACACCGGTGCTCGGAACATCGACCGGTTGCTCCTTCGGCGGACGCATCCGGTACATGGGGGAGCGTCGAGCTCCCGTTCATCTTCGACCTAGGCAAGAAGCGTCGCAGGCAGCGATAGAGTCTCCGTCGGTTGACGGCGAACGGGTGTCCTGCAGGTGGTCGAGGTATTCGGCGATTCGTTCTCCGCCTCGAGCGAGAGCCCGCCACCAGGGAACGAGCGGCCGCTACACTGCGGCCCGTGATGTGCTTGGAAGCCGCTCAACGTTCCGCTGGGTGTTATGTATGCGCTGTGCAAGCGGTAATGCCAACGACATAGAACGGAGAACCGCAGGTCAAGCGCCGGAGTAGCTCAGTCGGCAGAGCGCCTCCATGGTAAGGAGGAGGTCAGGGGTTCGATTCCCCTCTCCGGCTCCCCATCGACATCCTCGGTCGTGGCGCTGTGCTCGTCCGCACGCCATGCGTAACGTGGCGGTCGGTAGCTGGACCTAGGAACCGACGCAGACCGGATCGGAGACAGCATGAGCGACGACGTTCGATGTCATCGTGATCGGGGCGGGGCCCCCCGGAGAGAACGCCGCAGGCCGGTGCGCCGACGCGCGGCCTCAGCGTGGCGATCGTCGAGGAGCGGCTGGTCGGCGGTGAGTGTTCGTTCTTCGGGTGCATCCCGTCGAAGACGCTGCTGCGTCCGGGCGACGTCGTGGCCGCGGCCCGCAGGGTGCCGGGCGCCGCCGAGGCGGTCACCGGCGAGATCGATCTCGCCGCCGCGCTCGCCCAACGCGACTACATGACGAGCGACTGGAACGACGAGGGGCAGGTGCCGTGGCTCGACTCGAAGGGCATCGAGCTCGTGCGAGGACACGGCCGGCTCGCGGGGGAGCGCGTCGTCGAGGTCACGACCGACGACGGCGTGCGCCGGCTCACCGCCATCGAAGGCCGTCGTGCTCGCGACGGGCACCACGCCGGCGATGCCGCCGATCGCCGGGTCTCGCCGACGTCGGCGCCTGGGACAACCGGCGAGGCGACGAGCGCGACGGCGGTGCCGCGCCGCTTCCTCGTGCTCGGCGGGGGACCGATCGGCGTCGAGATGGCCCAGGCGTTCCGCAGGCTCGGGTCGCGAGCGAGGTCACGGTGATCGAGGGCGGGGCCCGGCTGCTTCGCGCGCGAGGAGCCGTTCGCGGGCGAGGAGCTCGCCGCCGCCTTCGCCGCCGAGGACATCGAGGTGCTGACCGACGCCCGTGCCGCCGAGGTCGCGCGCGACGACGGCGTCGTGTCGGTCACGCTCGAAGACGGACGCGACGCTCGAGGGCGACGAGCTGCTGGTCGCGGTCGGACGGCGACCGAACACCGGCGACGCCGGTCTCGACTCGGTCGGGCTGGAGCCCGGGCGATACCTCGACGTCGACGATCGCCTGCGCGCGACCGGCGTGGACGGCGGATGGCTGTACGGCGTGGGCGACGTCACCGGACTCGCGCTGCTGACCCACATGGGCAAGTATCAGGGACGGCTCGTCGGCGACGTGATCGCCGGCCGTGACGTGACCGATGTCGCCGACCATCGCGCGATCCCCCGGGTGACCTTCACCGATCCTCAGGTCGCCGCCGTGGGACCCACCGAGGCCGAGGCGCGAGAGGCGCGGCATCGACGTGCGCGTCGTGCGGACCGGGACCGGTGACGTCTGCGGGTGCATACGTCCGCGGCAACGGCATCGCCGGCACGAGCCAGATCGTGGTCGACGAGTCTCGCCGGGTCGTGGTCGGGCGCGACGTTCACCGGGCCCGACGTGCAGGAGATGCTGCACGCGGCGACGATCGCGATCGTCGGCGAGGTCCCGCTCGATCGGCTGTGGCATGCGGTGCCGGCCTTCCCGACGGTGAGCGAGGTGTGGCTCCGGTTGCTCGAGGCCTACGGGCTCTGATCGGTCGCCGCGTCGGCGGCTGGGTCACGACGGCGGCCTCGCCGAGCCGCTGCACGTTCGTGTCACGCTGCACGAAATATTGCGGAAGCCGTCGTCGGCGACCCATCGACCCACAACGCGGTGCTCAGCCTGTTCCGGACCGTTGTCCATGCGCATATCCTTCCTCTGTGAGGTCGAACGGGGACCACATTCCCTGGCAGGCGTCGTCATCACGTCGTCGCGCCGGTCGGCTGCTGGTCGCGCTCGTCCTCGTGGTCGTCGCGTGCACGTCGGACGCCACGACGAGGCCTGCGCCTCTCCCTTCCCGGGGACCGGTGGGCGGCACGCTTCGCCTCGGGATGACGAACGTCTCCTACTGGGGCATGGACCCGCTGAACGAGTGGAACGCGGCCACCTGGGAGCTGTTCCGCTGCTGCCTGGTGCGCACGATGATGTCGTACGACGTCGGCGGCTCGCCGGACCTCCGCCCAGTTCCCGACCTGGCGGCCGCGCCCCCGGAGATCTCGACCGACGGGCTCACGTGGACGTTCCGGCTCCGCGAAGGTGTGCAGTACGCCCCGCCGCTCGAGGATGTCGAGATCACGTCGGGCGACTTCGTGAGGGCGATCACGAGGGCGGCTCACTCGCTCGATCCCTCGCACCCGGAACTGCCGACGTACCTCGACATGATCGAGGGGTACGACGCGTACGTGAACGACGAGGCGACCTCGATCGTGGGACTGCAGACGCCCGACCCGTACACGCTCCGGATCACGACCACACGGCTGGACGCGACGCTGCTGTACATGCTGACGCTCCCGATCACGGCGCCGATCCCTCCTCACCCGACGGAGCCCGACGCTCCGTTCGGCGTCGCGACGGGCTATGCAGACGCGAAGGCGGAGCCCTTCGGCGGTGCCGAGAGCTACGGACCGGTGCTTGTGGCGTCGGGGCCGTACATGTTCGAGGGTGCCGGTGAGGTCGACCATACGCTCAGCACGTCCGAGCGAACGCCGGCACCGGGATTCACGCCGTGGGGCGTGAGGCCCGCCGGCGAATTCGACCTGGAGGTGACGGGTGACGGTTCGATCACCCTCGTGCGCAACCCGTCGTGGCGTTCCGCTGACGATCCGCTCCGCGCTGCCCTCGCGGACCGGATCGAGCTCATCGGAGGCCCACCCGAGGTGCTGTTCCCCCGGATGAAGTCGGGCGAGCTCGACATGGTGTTCGACACCGACCCTCCTCCCGAGATGCTGAGCGGGTATCAGGACGATCCGACGCTCCGCCCGTTGGTCCAGGTGCCCACCGGCTCGGTCGGATTGATCTTCGCGTCGTTCAACGTGGCGATGCCGCCCTTCGACGATGTCGCAGTTCGACGCGCGGTGGCCAGCGCGATGGACCGCGCAGGGCTGGCCGAGATGTACGCCGGCCCCAGCACGCGCGTGGCACAGCATTTCGGTCCCGATACGTTCGAGGCATCGATGCTGGCGTCGTGGTCCGCGATCCCGGGCACCGGTGGGCACGGCGATCCGACCGCGGCGCACGAGGCGATGCGTGCCTCGCGCTACGCGAGCGGCGATCGGTGCGCAGACCCGGTGTGCGAAGGGGTGCGCATCGTGCTCCGCGCCGAGATGGAACCCGGACTCGGGGAGTTCCGTCGGGCGCTCCTCGACCTGGGGATCGAGCCGGAGATCGAGCTGTCGGATTCGCCCTACGACTGCCTGGATCCGGAGGCGCACGTGGCGATGTGCATCGGCATGGGATGGCAGCCCGACTTCCCGAGCGCCGCACAGTACCTGGGCGCGTTCTTCGCCTCCGACGGTGCGCTGGCGACGACCAGGCTGGGCGCGACCCCGTCGGAGCTCCGACGCTGGGGCTATGACGTCAACCGCGTGCCGTCGTTGGACGACCAGATCGAGCGGTGCGAGCAGGAGCTGGGAGCCGGGCAAGCCGCGTGCTGGGCGCGTCTGGACCAGTACGTCGTCACGCAGCTGATGCCGGCCGTGCCGATGGGATACTTCGGCACGCTCCGGCTCTCGTCGCCGGCGATCGGCCCGTTTCCGTGGGACGAGGTCTTCCTGCAACCGGCGCTCGATCGGATCCCGGCGCCCGCGCGCAACGCCTGACACTCGCGTCGGCGTAGCTGGGAGTCGCTACGCGGCGCCGACCGCGAGCCACACGATGCCGCTGTCGTCGGTGGTGACCGCCACCGGCGTACCGTCGACGCTGAGCGTGGCGGTGACGGTGCGCGAGCCGGGATCGATCCGCACGAGCGTTCCGGACGTACGGCAGGCGACCCACACGGCATCGTTGCCGGCCGCGACGGCGTCGGGCTGGTCGCAGCCACTCTTGGCCACGTCGAGCGAAGTGAGGACGGAGCCCGTGCGAGCGTCGAGGAGCGTCACGGTGTCCTCGTCGCCCGAGGTGACCCACACGCCGCCGTGGCCCGCCGCGATACCGGTGACGGGTGCGGGGACGGTAAAGGTCGCGATCTCCTCCGGCGCCGTCGCGGGTGCCCGGAAGACCCGGCCGGCCGTGGCGTCGCCCACCCACACGGCGGCATCGTCGGATGATGTGACCACGAGGTGCTCCGGGCGGGCGGGCTCGGTCGCCGACACGGGCGGGAGGGCGACCGACTCGATGGACCGTGTGGCTGGATCGTAGATCCGGAGCTCGCCCGTTGCGGTATCGGTGACCCAGACCCGCTCGGCGCCCCACGCGATCGCTTCGGAGCCGATCGGGGTCTCGAACGCCGGCGTGATGGTCTCGTCGACCGGGTCGATCCGACTGACACCGCCTTCTGGGCCGTCGCCGACGCCGAAACCGTTCGTGACCCAGACGGCCCGGTCGCCGACCGCGATACCGGTGGCGGCCCCCGCGGCGCCGCGCGAGCCCGTCTCACCTGTCTCAGGGTCCAGCCAGTGGATCTGGCCCTGCCGGTCGGTGACCCAGATCCGGCCCTCTCCCCAGGCGATCGCCGTCGGCTCCGACGCGAGCACGACCGGCTCGGCGAACGCGCCGTCGGGGGTGATCGCGGCGACCGTGCCAGCGGTCGGAACGTACGTCGGGTCCGCCCGCGTGAAGAGGTAGGCGGCGACCGCGATGAGGACGATCGCGCCGGCCGCAACCGGAAGGATCCAGCGCCTGCCTCGACCACCCGTGGCGGGCGCGGCGGCCACACGATCGCGACGTTCGCTCGCGACGCTCGCGCCCTCGATCGGCGAAGGCCGAAGTTGCTCGTCGACCGACATCACGTCGTAGAGGGTCCAGGTCCCGGGCACCCCCTTGAGATCGACGGTGCCCCGCTCCTGCAGGTCGAACGTCGAACCGGCCACCAGATCTCTCACCGTGGCCGTCACCAGGACCTCCGAGGCCCCTGCGTGGCCCATCACGCGAGCGCCGGTGTGGACGACAATGCCGTGGGCCTCCTTGCCCGCGAGCTCGACCTCGCCGAAGTGGATGCCACCGCGGATGTCGAGGCCGAGCTCTTGGACGTCGCGGCAGGCGGCGAACGCGCACCGCACCGCGTCGGCCGGCCGATCGAAGACCGCGAAGAAGCCATCGCCGGCGGTGTCGACCTCGCGCCCGCCATGCGATCGGAGTAGCGCGCGGATCACCCGTCGCTGCGCAGCGAGGAGTCGGCTCCACCGCACGTCGCCCATCTCCCGAGCGAGCTCCGTCGAACCCACGACGTCGGTGAACAGCACCGCTCGCAGCCCTGTCTCTCGCGCCTTCGGCACGGTCGGAGTGTGGCACGGGTCGCACGTCCAGGGATACCGTGGCGCCGCCGTCGACGTGGGCGCCCGGCCACATCTATCCTGCTCGACGGAGTCCTCGCGCTCGGCGCATGCTCACGGACACCGACAGCTCGACCCCTCGGAGGGATCGCATGTCCGGTACCCGCATCGCGATCACGATGGCGTTCGTCGCCGGCCTCGCCGGCGCCGCGCAGGCGTCGGTCTCTGGCGCCATGGGCGTGCGCATCGGGAGCCTGCAGGCGGCAGCGTTCGGGGCGCTGGTGTCCGCCGTGATCCTCGTCGGACTCGCGCTCGCGGTGGGCGATGCCCCGGGCATCGTGCACGCCGTGCGACAGCCGCCGTGGCTCTGGATCTCCGGGGTGTTCGGCGCGTTCATCGTGCTCTCCGTCGCGTACGCCCCGCAACGCATCGGCACGTTCGCGACCGTGGCGCTCATCATCGCCGGCCAGCTCATCGCGGGCGCCGCGATCGACGCGTTCGGGCTGCTCGGCACCGAGCGCATCCCGGTGACCGCCTCGAGGATCGCGGGGCTCGTGCTGCTCACCGCGGGCGCGGCGCTCACGCTCCGCCGCTGACGAGTGGAAGTCGTGCCGAGCCCCACGGGCGCAGGTAAACTGACGACCCGCACGCGCAGGGCGGCGTAGCTCAGAGGTAGAGCAAGCGGCTCATAATCGCTGTGTCGGTGGTTCGAGTCCACCCGCCGCTACCATCCCCGGTAGATCGCCATCATCGGGCAACGCATCACGGTCCACGGGACGGAAGGAATCGAGATGTCGAAGCAGAAGTTCGAGCGGACGAAGCCACACGTGAACATCGGCACGATGGGCCACATCGACCACGGCAAGACCACCCTGACCGCGGCGATCACCAAGCGCCAGGCCGACAAGGGCCTGGCCCAGTTCACCCCGTTCGACGAGATCGACAAGGCTCCCGAGGAGCGCGAGCGCGGCATCACGATCGCGATCGCCCACGTGGAGTACGAGACCGACAACCGCCACTACGCCCACGTCGACATGCCCGGGCACGCCGACTACGTGAAGAACATGATCACCGGCGCCGCCCAGGTCGACGGCGCCATCCTGGTCGTGAGTGCGGCCGACGGCCCCATGCCCCAGACCCGCGAGCACGTGCTGCTGGCCCGCCAGGTGGGGGTGCCCTACGTCGTGGTGGCCCTCAACAAGTGCGACATGGTCGACGATCCCGAGCTGCTGGAGCTCGTGGAGCTCGAGGTGAGGGAGCTGCTCAGTGGCTATGAGTTCCCGGGCGACGACGTGCCGGTGATCCAGGTCTCCGCCCTGAAGGCGCTCGAGGGCGACGAGGCCTGGCAGCAGAAGGTCGACGAGCTGATGGCGGCCTGCGACGACTACATCGCCGAGCCCACCCGCGACACCGACAAGCCCTTCCTGATGCCGATCGAGGACGTCTTCTCGATCACGGGCAGAGGCACGGTCGTCACCGGCAGGGTCGAGCAGGGCCGCCTCGCCAAGATGAGCGAGATCGAGATCGTCGGCATCCGCGACACCCGCAAGACCACCGCCACCGACCTCGAGATGTTCCGCAAGCTGCTCGACGAGGTCGTGGCCGGGGACAACGTGGGCATCCTGCTGCGCGGCATCGACAAGGAAGACGTCGAGCGGGGCCAGGTGCTCGCCGCACCGGGCTCGATCACCCCCCACACGAACTTCAAGGGCCAGGTCTACATCTTGAGCAAGGACGAGGGAGGCCGCCACACGCCCTTCTTCAACGGCTACCGGCCCCAGTTCTACTTCCGCACCACCGACGTCACCGGCTCGGCGGCCCTGCCCGAAGGCGTGGAGATGGTGATGCCCGGGGACAACGTCGAGATGACGGTCGAGCTGATCAACCCCATCGCCATGGAGGAGGGGCTCCGCTTCGCGATCCGTGAGGGCGGACGCACCGTCGGCGCCGGCCGAGTCACCGAGATCGTCAAGTAGTCTCGCGGCGAGTCAGACGGATGAGCAGTCTCGACCGACTAGATAAGGACCCCCGATGGCGAAGGCCGACAACCGCCCGAAGATCACGCTCGCATGCACCGACTGCAAGCGGCGCAACTACAACACGGTCAAGAACAAGGTGAACGACCGCGACCGCATCGAGCTGAAGAAGTACTGCCGCTGGTGCCGGTCGCACACCGTGCACCGCGAGACCCGCTGACTCGAGGGTCAGCCCTCGTCCGGTGAAGCCTCACTTCCCCCGAGTTCCACCTCGAAGGCCTCCTCGGCTGTGACGTTGACCGTGCGCACCTTGCCGTAGCGGATCGCCGCGACGATGGCGTCGAGCTTCGAGTGCAGCCCGAGCTTCGTGAGCACGTTCTGTGTGTGCGTACGCAGCGTGTGCTTGCTCATGCCGAGCTCGCTGGCGATCGTCTCGGGCGTGTTGCCATCGGCCATGCGCTGCAGGATCTCGAGCTCACGCGGCGTGAGCCGCTCGATGCGCTGCGCGAGGTTGCCGTCGTTGGCGCGGCGCCTGCGCAACCGGCGCAGTGACACCTCGACCTCCGCGCTGGTGTGCAGCGGCTCACCGCGGTACGCGCGACGGATCGCATCGGCCAGTCCGCCGACAGCCTCGGTCTTCGCCAGGTAGCCCCGCGCCCCCGCCTGGATCGCGCGCGCGAGCGAGATCTCGTCCTCCTGGCCCGAGAGAACGATCACGACGGTGCCCGCTGTCTCGTCATGGATGCGCCTGGTCGCTTCGATGCCGTCGACGCCCGGCATCTGCAGGTCCATGAGCACGACGTCGGGGTGCTCCTTCGATGCCGAGTCGATCGCAGCTTGGCCGTCGGTGACGACCTCGATCACACGAAGGTCCTGTTCCTGATCGAGCGCCACCTCGAGCGCTTCCCCGAAGGAGCGGTGGTCGTCGGCGATCACGACGGTGATCGGCTCATCGGTTCCCTGGGCAGGCACGCCACGCATCGTAGGGCGTGTGGTGAATCGTTTCACGCACCTGGGTGAAGTTGCGCGCAGGGCTCGAGGATTGCCGACGGCCGGCGGCGCCGGTACGGTGCGCGCCGTGAACCCAGAGGCGGAAGGCAAGACGTACCCTGCCGCGGCCTTCTTGGTCGAGCCGGAGCGGGTGGCCGCCTTCCGGGAGATCTTCGGGCAGACCGCCGGCATGCCGCCGACGTTCCTGGCCGTGGCCGAGTTCGAGGTGATGCCCACGGTGATCGCCGACCCCGAGCTGGGACTCGACTTCCCGCGGGTCCTGCATGGCGCGCAGGAATACGAGCTGATGCGACCCGCCCGGGAGGGCGAGACGTTGACGGTGCGAGCGCGCCTCGATTCGATCAAGGTGCGAAGCGGCACCGCCTTCCTCGTGATCGCGATGGATCTGTTCGACGACGAGGGCGAGCCCGTCGCTCGAACCCGGTCCACGATGATCGAGCGGAGCACCCGGTGACGAGGCGCTACGACCTGGTGTCGGTGGGCGACGAGCTTCCCGAGCTGCGACGGATCGTGACGCGCGACGACGTGAAGGCGTACGCCGACATCGGCGGTGATGACAATCCTCTGCACCAAGACGACGTGGTCGCTCGCGCTCGTGGCTTCGACGGGGTGATCGCGCACGGCATGTTCACCATGGGTCACCTTGCCGCCTGTGTGGTGACGTGGGCGGGTGACCCGTCGACGATCACGGCGATCTCGGCTCAGTTCCGCGCGACCGTCTCGATGGGCCAGGAGATCGTGGCCGGGGGACGCGTTCGCGCGCTCGACGCAGCGATGCGGACCGCCACCCTGGAGCTCTGGGTGACGAGCGAGCGTGACGACGTGCTGGAGTGGCCGATCAAGCGCGGCGAGGCGACGGTGCGCTTGTCGTAGCTCTGCGAGCCGCGCCCGACTATGCGGAGCGGCGTGTCGACGACGACATCGCCTGGATCGCGTCGGTCATCCGGTCGATCACGACCTGCATGTCGTTGCCCACGCCCTCGTCGACGCGAACCGACAGCCGATCGATCTTCTCGCCCAGCACCTCGGCGACCTTGACCATCGACTCGGTGGTCGACTGCGTCTCCTGATGCAGCTGATCGCTGATCGTGCGGAGCTTCGTGTCGACGGTGCTCTGCACGTCGTTGGCGAGACCCGCCTGCAGCTCCTTGATCGCACGCAGGGTCTGGCGAACGAGCTCGGCGTCGAGCGGCTCGCTCGGCGTGACGGGCTCACGTTCACGCATGGCCGAGGCGAGCGCCTGGTTGTCCGATCGGATCAAGCGGGCGACCGCCGTCATGCGATCGTCGATGTGCGCACGCAGGCGCTCCTCGGCCACGGCCTGGCCCTCGGCCACGAGCGAGTCAACGCCGGCGATCGTGCCGACGCCTGCGTCGATGCGCTCGACCGTCTCGCCCACAGCCCCCGCCACGGCCTCGCTCACCTTCGCGGCGACGTCGGTGGCAACCGACCCGAGCTTCTCGTCGACTCGCTCGGCGAACGCCGCCATGCGCCAGTCGACCGTCTCTCGTATCGAGTCGACCTGCACCTCGGTGCGCTCCTCGATGAGCGCTCGGAGCGATCCGGCGTCGGTCTCACACGTGCTGGCGCAACGCCGCGACTTCGGTCTCGATCAGCTGGCGCAGGGCCTCTGAGTCGGCGCGCACGAGCTGCGCGATCCCCATGACGCGGGCCTCGATCAGCCGCTCGATCGCGGCGCGCACCTGCTCCCGATCGCGGGCGTGGATGCCGGCCTGCTCGGACAACATGTCGAGCTGCTGGGCCACGGGCGCGAGCTCGGTCGCCACCCTGTCGGCAACGGTCTGGCTGATCGTGCCGTCGTGCACCGCGAAGGCTTCGGCGTGTTCCTCGACGCGCTGGCTCAGGGTGCCCATCGCCTCGGCGCCGGTCTGCACGTAGGCGTCGATCGCGCCGATGACCTTGGCGGTCTCCTCGGTGAGCATCTGCCCGTGCGCCTCGACCTTGCGCGCCACCGTCTCGACGATCGCGCGGTCGCGTTCTTGCATGGTTGCCAGCGCGGACGCGATGTGGTGCTCCACCTGTTCGAGCTGGCTCCGCACCTCTTCGACACCGTGCAAGGTCGGGGAATCCGCGATCTCACGGATCGCGACCAGCGACGACTCGACCGCCTGGCGCGAGGATCGCCCGTTCTCGGCCACCTCGTTCATGGCGTCCTCGACGCGAGCCGAGCGCAGCGAGAGCGACTGGTAGCGCTCGTCGTTCGACGAGATCAGGGTCTTGATGGCCTGGTCGCGAGAGAGGAGCGAGATGATGCGCTCTTGCTCGGGTCGCGTGTCGCCTCCCGATGCCCGCCAGATCTCCGAGGCGATCTCGCGCATGAGATCGGTCGCCTGCTCCTCGAGCGCCCGCAGGCCATCTTCGAGCTGTCCGTCGATCGACCTGCGCAGCGACGCCGAGATGCGGTGCTCGCTGCTCGTCATCAATGGTTCTTCCTCATCGTGTTCCAGCCGGCTGAACACGGTTCGCCGGGGCGTGCCAACCTGCTCTTCCATGACGTCTCTCGCGATCCGGGGCCGCCGCGGTCCGTCGGCTGGAGCATAGGTCACGTCATGGGGCGACTCACGCACCTACAAGCGGGTTCTCGCCCCCGATCCCGCCGCCTCTGCGACACCCTCTGCGTCGGCGGGGAACCGCTCGAGGTGCTCGTCGATCCATGCCCGTGCCGCCGTCTCGTCACGGAGCAGCGTCTCGACATCGGCGGCCCGCAGTCGCACCTGGCTGTCCCACGGATGATCGTCCACCGCCTGGGAGATCAGGTCGCGTGCTCGTTCACCCGCCGCCTCGTCGCCCGCCCGGCCGTCGAGCGCCCAACTGAGCGCCAGGAGCTCGGCGGAGCTGAGGCGCCACGGCTGGATGCGCAGCGCGCCCTCGAGCGCCCAGGTCTCGCCGTAGACCCTTCCCCATCGCTCCAGGCTGGCGGCGACGAGCATCTGGATCGATACGAGGGTCGCGACCGACAGAGCGACGGTGACCGCGAGCGAGAGCACGCGGGGCCGGACGAAGGCCGGCCGTCATCGTAGGTCGCCGACTCGCCATATCGGTGCGCAGTCGGAGGTCCAGCCGTGATGCCCGCGAACAGGAAGAGCAGAGGGGTCAGCACCAGGCCGAGCGGCTCGACCAAGGAGTAGGCGGCGAGGCCCGCGGCCGCACCGAACGACCACGCCCGATCACGGGAACTTCGGAACGAAGCGATCGAAAGCAGCGCCACGAGCCAGAGGAGGGAGGCGAGCCCGAGTACGCCGGAGGTGACCCACGTCTCGATGAACAGGTTGTGCGCGTCGGTCCAGCCGCGCCCCGTCGCCTCGATGTCGGCGCTGGTCGCGGTGGCGAGGTACGCCGTGCCGGCGGACCCCGGCCCCCAGCCGAGCACCGGACGGTCGAGCGCACCCTGTGCCATCGTGCGCCAGGCGGTCGTCCGCTCGAGGTCCGTCGTCTGCGCGGCGATACCGGTGACGGACTCCCCGCGGCCGGTCGTATCGGGGAAGGCGGTTGCATCGAGAAGCTGCCATGCGAGCACCGGCACGATGACCGCGCACGCCATCACGATCGTCGAGCGCGTGCCGAGCTTGGCCCGCCAGAGCACCGCCGCCGTCGTCACGGCCGGCAGCACGATCGAGCTGCGTTCCCCGAACGTGGCTGCTCCCAGGGCGAGGAACCCCACGAGGCCGATCTCTCTCGGTCCGAGACGATCGCCCGAGTCTCGATCAGCGCGGGGACGGGCCGCGCTGCCGATCGCTGCGGCGAGGGCCACCGCGACGAAGGCGGCGGCGAACAGCTGGTTGCCGATCGTTGCGCCGATCATCTCGATATCGGACGGCATGAGCGTCGAAAGGCCGGGGTACACCCGCACGGCGAGGCCGAGGGCGGCCACCACCACACCGGATATCGCGACCCAGCTCCGGGCTCGCTCGCGAAGCTCCGTCGAGAGTGCCGCGCCGAGCACGGCGAGGGTGCCGGTGCATGCGATCAGGATCGCGCCGCCCCCGGAACCCCCCGTCCGGGCGGTGAGGCCGACCGTGGGGTCGACCCCGGCGAGCGCGGCGACGATCGTCACCACCACCCACGTCGCAGCTGCCAGCCCGAGCCCGCGATCCAGGGCGAGCCCCGAGGCCCACAGGGCGAGCGTGCCCGCCGTGAGCACGACCAGCTTCGGGTCCCCGAACGGGCTCGCGGAGAACGGCGTGAACGTCAGCGGCAACGCCACGACCAGCAGGAACACGCCGAGTTCGGCGAGCTGAGGACGGCGGGCCTGCATGACCTGGCGC
>CAVXJC010000005.1:0-221006 GCA_963762075.1 uncultured Actinomycetes bacterium | reverse complement strand
TATTCGGGCCGCGGTGACGTCGGCGATCGGCGGGCAGGACGAGCTCGAGCTGCGCATCGGCATCAACTCCGGGCCCGTCACCGCCGGCGTGATCGGCACGAAGCGCTTCCTCTACGACCTTTGGTGGATGCCGCGAACACGGCGAGCCGCATGGAGTCGAACGGCACGCCGGGCGAGATCCAGATCACCCGCGCGACGTACGACCTGCTGAAGGACGGGTTCGTCTGCGAGCCACGCGGCACGATCCCGGTCAAGGGCAAGGGCGAGATGGAGACCTGGTACCTCGTCGGAATACGTGACGGCCTTCCGAAGACGGGCGGGACGTGAGCACGAACTCGACCTTCAGACGACTGTGGCAGCCCCTCGGCCGGTCATGATGGCCCCACTGCTCCAGCCCCTCGCCTGGGCCGCCTGCGACTGAGGAGATTACGCTGAGTCGACCTTGCGGAAGACGAGGTCGAAGTCGGCCTCGTAGCTTCGCAGCCTCGTTCACGAACTCGGGATCCGAGACGTCGAGGATAGCGATGCACGGGCATGCGGCCTCCTTCACGATGACACCGATCTGATCAAGAGCCTGCTGGGAGCTTTCGCCGAGGATCACGAGCGCAACGTCGGGTCGCTCAGCAGCTGTGTGCTCCCCGACATCGGAGAGGTGGTGTCGCGCGCTATCACGTCGTGACCAAGTCCGGCCACGACACTTGCCACACGCTCAGCCCGCCCCTCGCGTCCATCGGCGATGAGAACCCGCAGCTGTGAAGGAGAGTCGCTTGCCATCTAGGCTGGCGAGGGTAGCAGCCGGAGCGACGTGGGACTTGAGGGATCGCGGCTGGCGGGCTTTCAAGACCGTCGCCTTCGTCCGCTCGGCCATCCTCCCGAGCGGAGATACCGGCGCAGATGACGGCTGCCAGGCCGGGGTCGCCCGAGTGCCAGGGCCTTTCGCTACCGACGAGCGGTCTGGCATGAGGCCGTCCTGCATCTGAAGGGCTGGTGTGGCGGGGCGCCCTGCTCTGCCGGAACGCGGACACCGCTGACGCGCTACGACTGGTCTCACCGCATACTCGAGGCATGCCGCCATCTGGCGTGCAGATGGATCGGCCTGGTGGCCGATGATCTGAGAGAGGGGCACGCGACATGAGTTACGAGCTGAGGATCGAGCGGCAGTTCGACGCATCGCCTGAAGCCGTGTTCGACGCGTTCGCCGATGGGACCGCGCAGGGGGTGCTGCACGGTGAACAGCAAGGTTGGAACGTCGAGGTGATCGAGACCGACGTGCGCGTCGGAGGCACATCGATCGTCCGGATGGGACCCCCGGGGCGGGAGCCGGACACGGAGACGCGCGTGTACTCCGTCGTCGACCGGCCACATCGCCTGGAGCTTCGGTATTCGATGGAGCTCGCCGAGGACTCGGGCCGCACGGTCGATACCAACGTGACGGTCACGTTCGAGGATCGCGACGGCGGCACCCACCTCACCATGGTCGAGACGGGCTTCGAACTCGAGGAGGATCGCGACGGGTTCATCGAAGGATGGTCCGAGTATCTCGAGACTCTGGGCAGGATGTTGAAGGCGAGGCACGACACGTGAGCGGCAACCTGCAGTGCAAGGAGACCGCCCCGCGCCCGTCGGTGGCGGCAACATCGTCGACGGGAACAGTGCGCGAACCTCTGATCTAGCCCCTCAGCGATCGTGCACGCCGACGTGTAGCGGTCGCCTCGTATCGAGGTCGCCGATCATCATGGCCCATAGGGCCGTGAGGTCGGCGATCTCGTCGCGTCCCATGCACATCGGCGGAGGTCGAGCACCTCGCGGGCGGCGGTTTACGCGGACGAGCTCGGCCGAACGCGACGAAGCTCGAATGCCAAGACGATCTCACCGACGCCACGGAACAGCGCCGCGAATCCAACCCAGGTGATGATCAAGATCGCGCGAGGCGTGAACATCTGTTGAGAGACCCAGAACGCCAAGAGGACTTCGAGGAGACCTACGATCAATCCGAGCCACCACAGGTCATTCAAGTCCTTGGTCGCGGCGGCGATCGCGATATCCATGCCGCCCTTGAGCACCAGCACGAATCCGAGGACGGACGCGAGCTCGTAGAACGCTCCGATCGGATGCACGAACGCCCAGATGCCTCCCAGAACGAACAGGGCTCCCATAGCGGCGTGCAACCACTTCCACCCCGCGCCGCGCATCGACATCGTCATGAACTCATTCACGCCCGCGAGCAGGAGAACGGATCCTAAGAGCACCCCGACCGAGGCGACGGACGTGAGATCGAAGCGAAGCACGGTGACGGCGACCAAGAGCCAAAGAGCACCGGTGACGAGGAAGAACCACCACGTTCCGGCTGATTGCTGAAGCGATCTCGAGCGTGTGTCTGTCGTCGTCTCCACGGTATCCCCCCGATGTGGATCGTCGGCCAGATTCTATGCCGCACCATGGCGTGCATGCGAATCCAGGCGGACCAACGGATCCTCTCCAGGGCCGTGTGACCGCAGCGAGGATGTCCTACGAGTGGGGGGAACGGCTCCGGTCGGGCGCCCCGTCACTCGACGGTGAGGGTCGTCTCCATCCCCTGGGTCCTATGGAACTGGCAGAACAACGTGTAGGTACCTGCCTCGAGGTCGACCGTCGCGGTGGCAGTCTCGCCTGCGGCGACCTCTACGTCGACGTCCTCGCCATCGATCGTGAACGTGTGCGGGCTCTCGCCCTCGTTCACCAGCTCGATGTCGCCCGCGGCGATTACGGGCTCGGCAGGGGCGTATCCGTTGTCGGCCATCGTGACGGTCGACGTGGCGGAGCCGGTGTTGGTGGAACCGCCGTTCGCGGGGTCGCTCGCCGCATCGCCATCACCACCACCGCATGCGGCGAGCGACATCGACGCGACCAGCACGACGCCGAGCAGTCGCTTCCTCGTGATCGTTGGGTGCATCCGTATCCTCCTCGGTCAGGCCACGTGCACGGTGCCGCGCATCGTGGGGTGGATCAGACATGCGTACTTGAACGTGCCTGCGCTGTCGAAGCTGAGCGAGAACGCCTCCTTCGGATCGAGGGTGCCCGAGTCGAACGCACCGTCGGCCGTGACGGTGTGCGGCGCGGGATCGGTGTTCGTCCAGGTCACCTCCGTGCCGGCTCGCACGTGGATCTCCGGCGGTGCGAATGCGAAGTCCGCGATCTCGATCTCGTCGGGCGCGGTGTCGCCTCCTTCCTCCCGCACGAGAGGGGCGTCGGCCGTGACCGTCAACGTTGTCCGCATACCGCGGTCGTCGTGTTCGGCGACGAAGCACTCGATCTCGTAGATACCGGGTGGAAGATCCGCCTGAATCCTCAATACGTCGCTCGGACCGAACTCCGGTCCTTCCAGCTCCAGCTCGCCGCTCCCCGATCCGCTGTGGTCGTCGTCGCCCTCTTCCTCTCCCTTGATCTCGAAGCCGTGGATGAGGGCGCCGCCGTTGCGGATCACGAACGTGACCGGGCCGGGACGGATCTCATCGGCTTCGAGCGTGATCGCGAACTCGCCGAACCCGACCTCGAGGCCACCCTTCCGAGCGTCGACGCGACGAGTGGAAGCCTCGCCATCCTCGGTTGCCGACGCGGGCGCGGCGGCGTCCGTTGTCTGAGCGCGACGCTCCCGGACGGCTTCACGTGGTGGGGCGGTGTCGCCGGGGGACGAGCATGCGACGAGGAGCACGGCGAACACCAGTGCTGATGTGCTCCGACGGATCGCCTGATCCCCAGCCATCAATCGTCGTCCGATCCGGGATCGTCGCCACGGTCGGACTCGTCACCACCGCGACCTGAATCGTCGTCGTCGAAGCTGCCGTCGTCGTCACCGCCGGGCCCGGAGTTGTCGCCGGCGTCGTCAACGGACGGCGACGCGGACGCGCTCGGCGCGGGTGAAATGGGCGACGCGGACGCGCTCGGCGCCGCTGAAATGTGCGACGCGCCGGCTGTCGGCGACGCGCTCACGACCGGCGTTTCCGACGGTTCCGACGCCGGGCTGGCGGAGGCAGAGCCGATGAGGGCCGGTCCTGGGGTTTCGGTGTCGTTCGTCAGGGCGAGCGCGCCGCCTGTGGCCAACGCGATGATGCTGAGGACCGCGATGACGATGATCATCTTGCGCGACATGAGTGCTCCCTTCCGGTGGGTGGTACGCGGATCTCTCTCCCGCACCCGCCACGCTAGAGATCAGGGCGTGAGCGCCGAGTCAAAGGGCGGTTAAGACTTGGCCAAGCTCCCTCGGCCCGCCCGAATGTGCCCAACTGCGATGCCCGGGGATCGACGAGCTGCGATCGCAGACGACAACCCTTTGTCGGATCTAAACGCTGAAGCCCCCATCGTGACCGGAGAGATCAAGAGCGAAGCTACAGCTATGTCGGCGGGCTGACCTCCACGAACAGCGCGAGGCGATGGCGGCTCGACTCCAGGGAGCCGTCGTGCAAAGACCTCACAGCTTGAGTCAGGGGGCGAGGGGGGCTTGCTCCGTTAGACGTGTCCTGCGGTCATGGAGCCGGGTACGGGTCTCGCACGAGGTGCTCGTTGGTGGCTCGCCGTCCATGCGGCGAGCCAAGTCGTGGCGGGCATGGCAGCAACGAGCCCGATCGATCCCACGAGTGTTCGCACGATCTCCGTCGCGACGACCTCGGTACTTGTGAGCCGTCCGAGGGACAACTCCGAGAGCTCGAAGAGGATCAGCAGCGGCAGCGAGGCCCCCGCATAGGCAAGGGCCAAGGTGTTCACGATGGATCCGACGTGGTCACGACCGACCCGCATCCCTGCCCGGAACAGCCTGGCTGAGCTGAGCTCAGGGTTTGCGGCCCGGAGCTCCCATACCGTCGATGCTTGTGTGACCGCGATGTCGTCGATCGCCCCGAGCGCACCGATAACGATCCCCGCCGTGAGGAGGCCGGCGAGATCGATCTCGACGCCAAGCGCCGCGATGATGTACGCGCCTTCGCTGCCGAGTCCGACCAGATGCGTCAATGGCGTCCACAGGACGGTGAGACCCAGTGTCACGGCCACGCCGGCGAGCGTGCCGAGCAACGCGACGGTCGTTCGATCCCTAAACCCATGTGCGACGTAGATCACGACAAACGCGATGGCTCCCGCACCCACGGATGCGACCAACACAGGCGACGAACCGTCGAGGATCGCTGGCAACACGAAGACGAGAAGTGTGGCGATCGAGATGCCAAGTCCGGTGAGGGCAGCGAAACCGCGAAGTCCGCCGAGAACGACGACCAGCACTGCGAAGATCGAGGCGAGCCACAAAAGCTGCGGGTTGCGGATACGATCGTAGAACCCGTATGGAACGCCTGGGATTTCCTGCACCGGCCTCTCCAAGACCACTCGCTCACCCACCTGCACGTTGGGAGCCGTCGAGGTGTCGGGCAGCTCGATCACCGCTTCTATTCCTTGGTCGGTTCCCTCTTCCACGACGAACGTGATGCGCCGACAAGTCGGCCCGCCGGGGGGCTGAGGTGCAGGGTCTCCGCTCGGTGTGACCCCACCGCACGTCACGCGCTCGATCGCGATCGTCGTCGCCTCCACGAGATCACCCCGGCGCAGCAGTTCGGTCTCCTTGGGGAGGTCCATGTCGCCCGGCCAGAGGGCAACCAGCCCAGTGATGATGGCTCCCCCGATGGCGACCGTGATCGCGGTCAAGATGGACGTGGGACGCGAGGATGTCGCGGCGTGAGCCATTCGTCAGCGCAAGGACTGCGCACACCGGCGCGAGGACGACCACCAGTGATCAGGGCGCCGGATTGGGCTCATCCTCGCCGCCAAGAGGACCAGCCCTCGCACGCCGAGCGTCTCGATGCGGCCGGCCACGTAGAGACCCTACTGCGAGGCTCTCATCAATCAAGCATGCCATTGGACGCATGGTTGGCTTCAGGCGGATCCGATGCCACCGCGAAGCGCTCAAGCTCGGGTTGCGGCGGTGCACTCCTGGCAATCCCGTAGTGGATGCCCGTGTGGAGACGCCCGGCTGTCCCAGGTGCGGATCGGAAGGCGCCGAGACCCCGCGGGCTTGGATCCGACAAAGCCCCGGCACCCGCAACGATCATCTCTCCCCGGCGAGAGCGCCGGATAGGGTGGTTTCCCCCCATCTATGTAGACCGTGCCCGGGAGCGCGGAAGGCAGAGCGCAGATGATGGGTTCGTGGGCCTCGCCGCGTGCATCCACGATCGGAGTAGGGGCTAACGAATCCGTGGAATGGATTCAGGGGCCGGATCGCGATCCCGCGATATCCAGCACGCGATTCGTGAGCTCCTCCATCGTGAGTGGCTTCGTCATGACGAGGTCGGCCCCGAGAGCACGGCACAGGTCCTGATCGTCTCCGAACGCCTTCGCGGTGATCACGACCACGGGGATGGTCGATGTCCGAGGTTCGGCCTTGAGCCGGCGGAGCACCTCGATGCCGTCGACCCGCGGCATCATCAGATCGAGGACGATGACATCTGGCTGTTCCATGAGGCTCGTATGGAGGCCCTCTTCGCCCCCACGAGCTTCGATCACGTGGATCCCGGCGTGACCGAAGTTGAGTCGGCACAGCAGCAGACCGACTCCAGCGAGCATTCTTGCGAGCCCTGCAGCGCGAGGCATGGCCAGACGGCGTCGATGACGCATCGATCGCGAGAAGAGCGCGGATGCTCACCGCCAGCACGCTCGGCGTCTGGATCTGCGCCCGCATAGATCTGAAGGACGCGGCCGCAATGTGCGACGAAATTAGGGGCGGAGGTGGGCTCATGGGATCCGGCCATTCCACTGGCGACGCGCCCTCGCGACGGACGCTGACGAACGGCCCTGAGCTTGGGAGTCTCCTCGCAACCCGAACGTGCCCACGGGCACCGTCGACGGCTAGTCCACGAAGGGCCCATTGAACACAGGATCCTCCCCGTAGGGTTGGCCCGCCATCAGCAGGTACCTCGTTCCCGGGGCAGCCTCGGTCACCGACAACTCCTCACCCGGACCCAGCAAGACGAGCTGCGGAGGCCTCGCGCTTCGCTGGTTGGCCCCGAATGCGCCTTCGCCTTCCAGCAGGTAGGTGAACCCCTGAAAACCCGACGGCACGGGGGTCATGACCTGGCCACCTTCGGGGAGCTCGACGTCGAGGATCAACGCCGGCGTCCCGAGTCGCACGGGCGAGCCCTCGCCGACCAGAGTCCGAACGATCGCGTCCCCTTCATGCCGGACCGGGATCTGGTCGGGTTGCAGGATCTGCGCGCTCGGTTCGACCTGCTTGTCCTTGCGAGCCAGGTTCACCCAGAAGAGCACGCCGCGGAACTCGGTGTCGCCGCGACCCGCGATGATCTCGTCTTCTCCGATCCCTTCGGCATGCCAGGCACCACGGCCCGTCCTGAGCGCCAGGAGCGCTCCCTCAGACAGGCGCGCCCGCTCGATCGCTCCGTCCGGACCGGTGCTGTGGCCCGTGCTCGCGGAGCCCTCGATCACGTACCAAAGGTTGTCGAACCCCCGGTGGGGATGCTTCGTGTCGACCTTCGCCACGTCGGACAGCCGCATGCGTCCTTCATGAACGAGGATGAACGGATCCACCCGTTCGTAGGGCACCGTCCGGGAAGGCAGCGCCTCCAGGACCGGGAAACCCATCATCCGGATCAGAGCGGCGTCCTCCACGAGGATCGCGTCTCGCTGCTTCTCCTCAAGCTGTTCTCGCACGATGCTCATCTCCATCTCCCCTCTCGTGTCACATGCACTCGATCTCGAAGGAGCTCAACGCTCTTTTCGGAGTGCCTCACCTGTCGGAACTTGCAACCGCAAGCAACTATTCCCGATAGACTGAGAGGATGGCGAAGGACCGGAACGACACGCGTCTTGGTGCGCTCGAGTTTCGCGCCTGGCGGGCGTTCATCTACGCCTACGCGACGGTCGTCCCGAGGCTCGACCGGGAATTGACGAGCGCGCTTGGGCTGAGCCTGAACCAGTTCGAGGTCCTGACTCGGCTTCGCCGCGCCGGCAACCGCGGCTTGCGTATGTCGGATCTGGCATCAAGGCTGGTTCTCTCCCCCAGCGGCGTCACCCGGGCGGTCGATCAGCTCGAGCAACGTGGCCTCGTGCGGCGGAGCGTCTTCGAGGACGACAAGCGCGGCTCCGTGGCCGTGCTCAGTGCCAAGGGCCGAGCTCTCCTTCGCAGAGCGACGAGCGTTCACGTGGAAGCCCTGCGGGAGCATTTCCTGAACCACTTGAGCCGAACCGAGCTCGAACAGCTGGTGACCGCGATGGAGGCGGTTCTCGATGGTGAGGGATCGCCCCTGCCGCCGCTGACTGCTTCATGAACGTCTGCGACGAGCAGACGGGTCGATGCCCGCCAGGCGCGCTGACAGGCTAGGGTTCCACCCATGGTGGAGGAGCTACACGCTTGCCAGCCCCCCATGGAGCAGCGGCTCATCTCGGCACCGAGGGAGTGGCGGTGCCCAGAGTGCGCGTCCTGGTGGGACATCGAGCCCGGTGTCCCTCCTCAGGTGGCTCCGGCATACGACTTCCTCGCCCACCAGGGCATCGTGCCTGCGAAGTGGATCCTCAGAGAGAGCGGCTGAACGCGAATCGCCCCGGGCGGCGCCAAGGACTCCGCTCGACATGGGCTGAGGGCCTCGGCCACCGGTCTTGAAGAAGCCGACGCTGATGGCTTTATCCGCTTCCGTCCGTCGTGTGGAGCCGTCCGGCCCATCCGGACACTGCACCGTGTCCAATGGACGATGAGAGGACCGTGAGTCGTCGATGAGGACCACGGTAGGGGTAGGTCAAGACGCCCAGGTCGATGACCCCTGGCGCGAACTAGTTATCTCGGGCTAGGATGGCACCGCTACCCCACGTGCCAGGGAGGGTCACACATGGCCCGTAGGTTGACCGCAGGAGTCGCGACCGTCCTCGCCGTCGCGCTGCTCATGTTCTCGTTCATGCTCGCGAACGCACCGTCGCTGGTGCACCCTCTGGCGGCAGGAAGGGCGGAACGCCTTGAACAGGCGATGGCGACCTCTGATCGCCTACAAGCTCTCGAGGAGGCGATCGCAGCAGGAACGTTCGGCACCCAAGAGACGATCGCCGGGGACCCGGCGCCGGGGTGGACAGGCGAAGCGTTGGTCAGCGGCGTGCGCGATGACTGGGAGCCGGCGGTCGCCGCCGACCCAGTCGATCCGTTCGTCTACATCCTGACGACCCGCTTCGGCTACCCGAAGCCATGCCCGGGCAACTGCCCGATCCCACACATATCGCTGCACATCTCGAATGACGGCGGCAGGACGTGGGATGAGGCCGACGCCGCTGTGTGCCTGCAAGGGGTCGTGGCAATACGACCCGATCATCGAGGTTGTGGCCGACACGGGCCACATATACGCGGTCTACCTGAACGGCTTCAACGTCGTCTTCGTCAAATCCAAGGACCACGGGAGACGTGGAGCGAGCCGGTGAAGACGTACGGCAACGTCTCTTGGAACGACAAGCCGACATTCGCGACGAGCGCGGACGGCCGCGACATCTATGTCTCGTCAACGGACCGCAGGGCGGCGATCCGTGGATCGCACAGTCGCACGACTTCGGCGCCACGTGGACGCAGACGAAGCTCGTCGACGGCCCCCGCTACTTCTTCGCGTATGACGGGGTGGTCCTCGACGACGGGACCGCGACTCCTGACGAACTCCAGCTTCAGCTACACCGGTCCAGGAGGAGCCGCCGAAGGAGCAGTCAAGCAGCACCTGTTCATCTCGAGGAACCGGGGCAGCGACGTGGCAGAACGTCGTGATGGACAGCGTCCAGCTCGGCCCACCCTGCCTCACGGCCGGCTGCTACGCCGACTTCCACTCCGGCCACAGTGGCTTGTCGGCCGATGAGGATGGCGACCTCGTGTACGTCTACGACGGCGCGGTCGAGCGCGGAGGGCCGCAGCGGGCCTGGATGCGGACCTCCACGGACGCCGGTCGTACGTGGTCGGAGCGGGTCGCGCTGTCGCGACCGGGAGTGCACACGACCGGGCCGGTCGTCGACGCGACCGGGAACGGCAGTTTCCGGAGTTGGTATGTGGAACAGAACGACACCGACCGTTGGAACGTCTTCTACCGGAGCTCAAGCGATGGCGGAGATTCAGCTGGGCCCGCCAGTTCTCCTCTCTGACGCGATCTCCGGCGCGGCGTACAAGAATGCCAACGGGTTCCTCGAGTTCTATGGGGACTATGGGGAGATCGCGATCACGAGCCGAGGGAAGACGATCGGCGTATGGGGCGAAGGCTTCAGCTGGGTCGGCCCAGGAGGCGTCTGGTTCAACATCGGGTCCTGACGACATGAGCGGGGCGACTCATCCATCACCTGGCTCAAGCTCGGTTTGACCGCGTCGAGGCACTGTCCTACGTTGAACGAGTGACCTGGTTGACGTGTTCGCGCGGACCTCCTTCGGCGTCCTTCCCGATCCGAGCCCGCACAGAAGGAAGGACGTCAGCATGAAGCGCACCATCATCGCGCTCGCAGCGGTCGTGGTCTTCACGGCAGGCATCGCGGTAGCAACCCCGAGTCGTGACTATGTCACCAAGCTTCTCGGGGCCACGACGGTCGATTCACTGTCGATCCAGAAGCCCGGGCCGAGCACCGCGTTGTTCGTCCGCGCCGAGCTGGCGCCGAACGGAACGACGGGGTGGCACTCGCATCCGGCACACGTGTTCGTCCTCGTGAGGCAAGGACGCGTCGCCGTCATCGAGGAGGGAGACTGCACGCGAGCCGTGTACACGAGAGGTGAGGTCTTCATCGAGACGCCTGGTCACGTGCACAAGGCACTCAACGTCGGCGACGACGACGTGGTCCTGATCGCTACGTTCGTCGGGTTGCCACCCGACGCCGCACCGACCACGGACGAGGCTAATCCCTGTCTCACCACCTGATCGCTACCCCTCGACGCGGGCTCGCAGGGGCAGCGTCGACGCGCCAGGGTGCGACGGCGAGGTGCCGGAGGCAGATGGCTGACCTCCGACACCTCGCCCCGCTGGCTGTTGCCGCGTCGAGCCGCAAGGCGGGCCACGAGAAGCGCCTCGGTCGATTCAGGTCAGAGCCGTGAGCGCGTCGTCGATCGCGGCCACGATCAGGTCGGCTTCGGCCCGGCGAACGACAAGCGGTGGGCGCACCTTCAACACGTTGTCGTTCGGGCCGGTTGAGCCGATCAGCACGCCACGATCCCGCACGGCGTCGAGCACCTTGGCGGCCAGCCCGGAGTCGGGCTCGCGGTCGGAGCCACGCACGAGCTCCACGCCGAGCAAGAGGCCCCGACCCCGCACAGCCGAGATCGAGGCGTGCCGCTCCCCCATTGCCTGCAGGCCCGCGTGCAGGTAGGAGCCGACGTCCGCCGCGCGCGTGACCAGGTCTTCGTCGCGTATCACGTCGAGCACCGCGATGCCGGCCGCGGCTGCCACTGGATTGCCTCCGAACGTGCTGAAGAACTCCGCCTGTCCGGCGAGCCTGTCGACGTCGCCGCGCCGAGCGATCACCGCTGCTATCGGATGGCCGTTGCCCATCGGCTTCCCCAACGTGACGAGGTCGGGCACGAGCCCGCACGCCACGAACGACCATAGGTGCTCGCCCGTCCGTCCGTAGCCCGCCTGGACCTCGTCGGCCACTACGAACGCGCCGGCCTCGTGGACTACCTCGGCAACCTGGACGTGATACGCAGTGCCAGGCACCAGTACGCCGTCGCTCGTGTACGCCGTGTCGAGGAAGAGCGCAGCGGGCCGGTGGCCTCGCGAAGCCAGTTGGCTGATCGCCTCACGGACCGGCGCCGCGCCCGCGGCGGCTTCCTCGACGGGCGGGGCGAACGGCTCGACATGATCGGGCCTGACAGCGCTGCGCCACTCTTCGGGGGAGAGCGCCGTCGCGGCGGTGGTCACCCCGTGGTAGGCGTGAGACGTCGACGAGCCCGCCGTCGTTGCCTGTGGCCACGCTCGCGAGACGCCAGGCAAGGTCGGTGGCTTCACTCCCGGCATTGAGGAACAGCACCGTGTCGAGACCGGAGCCTTCAGGCATCGAAGCCACCAAACGCTCGGCGAGCTCGATCGCCTTCGGATGCAGATAGCGAAGGTTCGTGTTCAGGACGCGAGCCTGGTCGGCGATGGCGTTCACAACCCGCGGATGCGCGTGTCCGACGACCGGCACGTTGTTGTACGCGTCGAGATAGCGGCGACCCTCCACATCCTCGAGCCACGCGCCCTGACCTCGCGCCAGGTGTAGTGGAGTCGAGTACGTGAGCGGCGCGAGTGCCGTTCCGAAGACTTCGGCACGACGCGCGACGAGCTCCGCGGTGGGGGGAATTTCGGACGGTGCACCGAGCCGCCGAGCCGCATCGTCGAAGCCTCTCTCGACGAACTGCTGGAGGATGCTCCACGCATTGCGATCCCAACTCTGGATGTACCGCGCGTTCTCGGGGAACCGCTCGACGCGCCACGCGGAGATGGTGACGGTCAGGGCGATGCGCGCCGCGAGCGTGTCGCCGACGAGCGCGCGCTCTTCCGGCTCGAGTGGTGTGACCGACGTGTAGCCGTCGAGCAGCGCGGCGGCCGCGCGATAGAGCTCGTCGCCTGTGCGGATCGACAGCACCGAGTCGAGCGCAGAGATGGGATCGGCGAGAAGCGCGGAGTGCGACATGTCCCCGAAGTCCACGATGCCGGTGATGCGCCCCTCGTCATCGAGCAACGCGTTGTCGAGCGTGAGGTCACCGTGTATCACCTGGGCGCGCAGACCTGGCCAGCGCGGCGTCACCCGTTCCTCGAATCGATCGAACACACGGCGCACGAGGGCGCGACGATCTGGGTCGCTGATCGATCCGGTCATCGGCCGGAGCGCCAGACAGTGCTCGACGTTCCACAGCAACACGCGATCGGCAGCCGGATGGAAGAATCCCCGCAGCGCCCGGCCGAGTCTCGCCAGCGTCTCGCCGTAAGCCCACAACGCTTGGTGATCCAAGTCGATGCCGTCGGTGGAGCCACGCCCGGGCATGAGCTCCGACATGCGGACCATGTGGCTCGTGCCGCGTCGCTCGTCCCGAACGGTCGCGACGTACCCTCCGACCTCGGGATCGGCAGGCAGCGGAGCCGCGATCGGCAGCGAAGGATCGGCACGCAAGGCGTGCAGCGCGGCCGCGACCTCCATGTCGAGCACGTCGGCACGTTCTCCGGCGTTCGAGATCTTCAGGATGCGGCCCTCGCCGTCCGGCGCCCTCACCAGGAAGTTCTGATCACGCTCACTGCTGAATCGCCGCTCGACCTGGCCTTCGAAGCAGAACGACGTGCGAGCGAAGCCACTCACGTCGCGATCGTCGAACCTCGGCGGGTCGGCCGTGAGCACGCCACTGAGCTCGTCAAGCTCCGCTTCGGCCTCGGTCGGCAGTCGGGTCTGCTCGGTCACGCCGAGAAGTCTGCCTCGCGCGCCAGCTCAACGTCCAGGCTGGAGGATCGCTACGTGACCAGTCGGAGGCTCGATGCGGCGACGCCCGCAGACGCCTCGAGTCGGAAACCGAACCCGCGGACGCTTTGGATCTCGACGTAGGTTCCTCGCACGAGATCTGGAGCCGTTGACGCGCTTGCCTTGTGCCGATGGGAGGCTGGTCTGACGATAGGTGCATGGATCGCGATCAGGTCGACACCCGCAGCGAGCCGGTCGAGGGCTGGCGCATCTGGAACCTCTCGGCCAGTCTGACGAAACCATCGCTGCTTCCGGCGGGCTCGGGCGTCGACGCCTGGCCGCCGCGAGGTGCGGTCGAAGCGAGGTGCGGCAGACCATCGCTCCTGTCGGTGGGACGTGGATCGCACCACGCTCCCGCGCTTGACTGCCGATGCGGCATCTACGCCGGCCGTTCCCTCGCGACCTTCGGCCGGCCGCGTCCCGCGTGGCCCCCTCCCGCCGTCGTCGGGACCGTCTCGCTCTGGGGCACGGTGATCGAACACGAACGCGGGTGGCGCGCGCAGTTCGCCTATCCCTCCCGGCTGGCCCTGGTGTGCGTCATGTGCGCGTGGTTCGAGCCCGGCACGGGAAATCCTGCAGTCATCCATGCGTTCGCCGGACGGCTCTACCCTCTCTGCGACGAGCACCGATCGGGCATCATGGTTCCCGACGGTCGGCAAACCCGCGTGATCGACGTCACGCCTGCTGCCCTGAGGGCAGATCTCCTCGACGCCTATGCCGTCGACGTGCTGCCGTTCGAGTCGTACGAGTGGCTGTTCCGCCAGCCGGCCACGCCCGAGCCTCCCGCGTACGTTCCGTCGATCCGCCGCGTGCCGGCGTGACCCGCGACGAGGACGGTTCCGACGCTTCCCGCTTCCCGGCGGCGCCCACTTCGCGCTACCCTGCCGGGAATGACCGAAACCCCCCGGCTTCCCGACGACGAGCTCGTCTTCAGACGCATCGTGGAGGACTCCCCAGCGGCCGTCATGCTGCTGACCAGCGAGTCCAACCCGCGGGTGCTCTACGCGAGCCCTCGGGTCGAGGAGATCTCGGGATTCGCGCCCGGCCAGCTGCTCGAACATCCCGAGCTGTGGTTCAGGCGCATGCACCCCGACGGTCGGGCCGCGATCGGTGCCAAGTGGGCATCGTCGGTCGTGAGCAGGACCCGGTTCGAAGCCGACTATCGGTTCCAGCACCGCAACGGTGAATGGCGTTGGTTCCGCGAAACATCCACGCCGATGCTCGGATCCGACGGCTCCGTGCAGTACAGGCAGAGCTTCATCGAAGACATCTCCCCGGAGCGGTTCGCCTACACCCAGGCGGAACGTTCCGAGGCTCGCTACCGATCGCTCGTCGAGAGGCTGCCTGTGGTCGTCTACGTGGACTCCGACGAGCAGCGCCCCCGCAGCCTGTACGTGAGCCCGAACTCACTCGAGATGCTCGGATATGCGCCGGGAGACTATCTCGCCGACTCCGATCTGTGGTTCTCCTCGATGCACCCGGACGATCTCGAACGCGTGCGAGAGACGTGGGCCGACTCGATCCAGACGAAGTCCCCTTTCCACGAGGAATATCGCGACCTCAAGCCCGACGGCACCGTCGTGTGGGTGCGTGATCATTCGATCCCGGTGCTGAACGAGGAAGGTGAGCCTCTCTTCTGGCAGGGGGTGCTGCTCGACATCACGGCGGAGCATGAAGCGGCGGTCATGCTCGACCGTTCCGAAGCACGCTACCGAAGGCTGATCGAGCACCTGCCGGTGGTCGCCTATGTGGACGCCTACGGACCTTCGGCGGGCAGCAGGTACGTGAGCCCCAACGTGATCGATCTGCTCGGGGTTCCGGCCGAAGCGTTCATCGCCGACACCGCACAGTGGTTCCGCATGCTGCACCCCGACGACCGGATCGCGGCCCACGCGAGATGGTCCCAAGGGTGGGCCAACAGCACGGGTTGGACGGTCGAATACCGCTTCCTGCATCGGGACGGGCACGACGTGTGGGTGCGCGACGAGGCGAGCATGGTGATCGACCCGTCGACAGGAGAACAGACATGGCAAGGCGTCATCGTGGACCTGACCGCCGCCCGACAGACCGAAGCGGATCTTCGCGATTCCGAGCGACGCTACCGCACTCTAGTGGAGCAGGTGCCCGCGATCATGTACGAGATGGGCCCGGACGACGAGCGCAGAACGCTGTTCGTGTCGCCGCACGTCGAGGAGATCCTCGGCTACCCCCGGCAGGAGTGGCTCGACCAACCCGACATCTGGGTCGAGCTGCTGCACCCTGACGATCGCGAGCAAGAGCTCGCGGCACACGACCTGCACAACGAGACCGGGGAGTCGTGGCAGCGGGAATACCGACTCATCGCGAGCGATGGCCGGCAGGTGTGGGTCCGAGACCAGGCCGAGCTCGTGACGGGCGACGACGGCGCTCGATGGCTCGGCGTGATGCTCGACATCTCACCACAGAAGGAAGCTGAAGCCATGCTCCAGCTCGCGAACGACGAGCTGGAGATGCGCGTGCTCACACGCACCGCGCAGCTCGAGGACGCCAACGAGATGATGACGCTCGAGATCGGTGAACGCAGGCGCGCCGAGACGAAGCTTCGACAGACCGAAGAGCGGTTCCGCGCGCTGGTCGAGTACATCCCGGGTGTCGTCTACACCTGGCGAGTGCCCGCCCCCGGCGAAAGCGAACGCTCGCTACGCAACACCTATACGAGCCCTCGCATCGAGGACCTACTCGGCTTCACGGTGAAGGAGTGGGGGGACGACGGGCGCTTCTGGGAAACGAGACTGCATCCCCACGACCGCGATCGTGTGATCGCGGCGACCCAACGGTCGCGGGATGAAGGGACACCGTTCAGCGAGGAGTTCCGATACCTCGCCAAGGACGGCAGTGTCGTGTGGGTGCTCGAGCAAGCGACTCTGCTCACTCGGGACGAGGTGGGGCTACCCCGATACTTCCAAGGGGTCATGCTCGATGTCACCGACCGCAAGGAGGCCCAGGAGAAAGCCGAGGTTGCCGAGGAACGATTCCGAGTGCTTTCCGAGCGAGGGCCCCTGATCGTCTACGAGTACGAGCTGGAGCACGCCGATCCACCGACGTTGCACATGAGGTACGTCAGCCCGTCGGCCGCCGATCTGCTCGGCTTGCCGATCGAGTCGTGGCAGGGCGACCTCGAGAAGTGGTTGTCGATGATGCATCCGGACGACGTGGAACGGATGTCGGCGATCGCTCGCGACATGCTGACCACCGGAGGGCCATGGAACCACATCTTCCGCATCATCGCGGGCGACGGACGGATCGTGTGGTTGCTCGATCGCGGTCAGGCGATCGAGCGAGACGACGAAGGGAGGCCTTCGCTCTTCCAGGGTGTGCTGCTCGACGTGAGCGAGGAAGCGGAGGTCCACGCGGCGCTCGAGGCATCGGAGGCGACGTTCCGATCGGTCGTGGAGACGATGCCCGCGGTGCCGTGGACCGAGATCGTCGACCCGGCGACCCGGAAAGGACGGTACTCCTTCATCGGCCCGCAGACCCACGAGATCTTCGGGTATCCCCCCTCCGAGCTGCTCACCGAACCGGGGCACTTCTTCCGGCTCGTGCATCCCGACGACCGCACGCGCCTGGCAGCGGCGAGCGATCGATGCGACCGCACGGGTGAGCCGTGGGACGAACTCTATCGAGTGATCCATCGGGACGGGTCGGTGAGGTGGATCTTGAGTCACGCGCGCAAGACGGCCGACGGCGACCGAGCCCATTGGCAAGGTGTCTCTCTCGACGTGACGCGCCATGTCGCAGAATCGGCCTTCACGCTCCCGACACGTGAGACCGTCGAACGCAGCTGACGATCAGGCCGACGACGGACGCAGCTCCCGAAGCCTCTCGGGGAGGTACGGGTGCAGCTTCGCGGGCAGCACGACCGAGCCATCGGCCTGCTGGTGGTTCTCGAGCAGCGCGATCAATGTTCGCCCGATCGCGGTGGCAGTGCCGTTCAGCGTGTGCAGCACCTCGACAGTCCCGTCGGCCCGGCGCACGCGCGCCTGCAACCGTCGCGCTTGGTAGTCGGTCGTGTTCGAGCAGCTGGTGAGCTCACGGTACTTGCCCTGACCGGGCAGCCATGCCTCGATGTCGTATTTCTTCGCGGCAGAGCCACCGAGATCGCCTGCGGCGACGTTCACGACGCGGTAGGGCACCTCGAGGTTGCCGATGATCTCTTCCTCGACGCTCACGAGGTGCTCGTGCTCGTTCCAGCTCTCCTCTGGCGTGGTGAATACGAACATCTCGACCTTGTCGAACTGATGCACCCGGAACATGCCGCCCATGTCCTTGCCGTAGGTGCCCGCTTCACGCCGGAAGCAGGTCGAGTAGCCCGCGTAGCGCAGTGGCAGCTCGGCCTCGGCGAGGATCTCCCCCATGCGGAAGGCCGCGAGCGGCACCTCGGCCGTGCCCACGAGGTAGAGCTCGTCCTCGGTGGTGGTGTAGAGCTGCGCCTCGTCGGCGGGCAGGAACCCCGTGCCGTACATCGCCTCCTCGCGCACCATGACCGGGGGGATGGCCGGCACGAACCCCTTGTCGGCCAGGATGTCCATCGCGTGGCGGATCAGCGCGAACTGCACGAACACGAGGTCGCCGAGCAGGTAGACGAACCGTGAGCCGCTCGTGCGAGAGCCCCGGTCGACGTCGAGCACGCCGAGCAACGTGCCGAGCTCGACGTGATCGCGAGGCTCGAAGTCGAAGGCCGGTGGCTCGAGGTGACGGCGCACCTCGATCGCGTCTTCGTCGGTGAACCCGTCGGGGCAGCTCTCGTGGGGGAGGTTGGGCGTGGAGGCGAGCAGAGAGCTCAACGCCTCGTCGGCAGCGGCGAGGTCGGGCTCGATCTGCTCGATCTCAGCCGAGACACGCGCCACATCTGCGATGAGCCGCTGCTTGTCGTCGCCCTCGGCACGCCCGATCGCCTTCGACGTCCTGTTCTGCTCGGCGCGAAGTTCGTCGACCTTCGCCGTCAGTGCGCGACGACGCTCGTCGGCGGCGAGCAGCTCGTCGACGGCCTCGGCCATGTCCCGTCGGGCGAGCGCGATCCGGAAGCGTTCGGGCTCGTCTCTGATGGCCTTGATGTCGAGCATTGCGGTGCTCCTACTGCTTGGCCGCCGGCGGCTGGTCGCCGGGTTTCGCCCCGGGCTGGCCCTGTTGGGATGGGGGAGCCGCGGCTCCCCCATCCATGATGCTTTGGCCGTGGAAGATGCCACCTTCCTCGACCACGAGCGTCTTCGACGTGATGTTGCCGTCGATGCGCCCCCCGCGCGCGAGATGCGCCTTGGCCTTGACGATCAGGTTTCCCTTGAACTTGCCGGCGACGCTCACGTTCTGGGCCCTTATGTCGGCCTCGACCTGGCTCTGAGGCGAGAGCGTTACGTCGCCGTCGGCGTTGATCTGACCCTTGACCTGGCCGTCGATGCGCAGGTTGCCGGCGGAGACGACGTTGCCCTCGAGGCGGGCGCCGGTGCCGACGATCGTGACCTCACCGTTGTTCTCAGCCATGTCGCCTCCATGATCTCGTGTTCGTCGGCTCGAACCGGCAGCGTCGCTGGGCGGTGCAGTCGCGGTCACGGGGTCCGCATCGTCGTCGTCACGCCTGAAGATCATCGGGCTCGCACCGGCTCGGCTGCGGGCGCCATGGCCAGGCGGATCGCTTCATCCTCCTCGGTGGAGAGGTTGTAGGAGCTCGCTCGCGCGGTGACGGGCTTGGCGTAGACCCTCGTCTCCTGGCGTCCGTTGATCGACGTGATCACGACACCGGTGCCATGGTCGTCGAGCATGGCGCACGAGAACGACAAGCGTCCACCGACGTCCTCGAACGCGTCGAACCGCAATAGGGCCACGTGACGCACGCTTCCTTCGAGGAGCGTCTGCTGCTTCTTGTCGGTCGCGTTCAGCGCGCGGACCGCCTGCTCGAGTCGCTCGATCCGTTGGGCCTGGTCGGTCAGCACTGCACGCAAAGCATCGCTCATCTGGATCGGCCCGGCCGGTGTCTTCGTGCGTCGCCCGCCAGAACCGGCGATCGAGAACAAGATCGCGAGCACCGAGAGGCCGATCGCGATGAGAGCGATCAACGTGAGGGTGTTGTCGGACAGGGTCATGGCTGCCTCGAGGAAGTCGGCGATCGGGCCCGCAGCAGGTGGCGAACCGCGGAATCGTCACTATACGACGGGCCTGGCCGGGAGCTTCACTGCACGTCGCGAACGCGGAACGACGCCGTGGCAACGGCCAGCAGTCCGAGGACATAGACGGCGACGACCACCGTGGCTCGGGCAGGTGTATGGGACACGCCGCCCTCCGCTGCCATGAGGTCTCGACCGATCACCAACGTTGCGATGTTGTCGCCCAGGAGGACGCGACCGAGTGTGGGGCGCAGGCCGCGAACGATCCCCTCGAACACGGTCAAGTACACGAACACCCCGCCGAGCGCCGCGGCGGTATTGCGCCCGAGCATGGCGATCGCTCCACCGATGATCGATGCCGCGCCCGCGAGTGCGGCGATCCTCGCGATGACTCCAATAACCTGCGACGTCCACTCTTCAGGCGTCGCCGTGACGCCGCGCAGACTCGCAGCGCCCCAGAACAAAGCGAGGAAGACGCCGTAGAGCACCGCGACCAGTGCGATCACGCCACCGGCCACGACGGTGACCCGTGCGAGGAACACTCGCACGCGCCGAGGCTCCCAGGCGAGGATGGTGGTCATGGTGCCCGTCTGCCACGAGGCGCCGACGGCAGACGCGCCGATCACGAGGCCGATCAAGATCGCCAGGAAGGCGGTTCCTCGAAGGATCTCCGGGAGCTCCGACAGTCGAAGCGGCTGTTCCGAAAGGTAGAACGAGGGATCGGCCCCTTCCCGGCAGAACCTCTCGACGTCGCCACCCGGTTCCACCGCGCCGAAGCCATCTTCGGCAACACACATGGCGTAGTCGCTCTCGGCCTGTCGCTCGGCCTGGGCCATGGCCTCGGCACTCGGCTGCCGGGACTGCACGGCGCCGATCACCACTGCGACGACGATGCCGAGCAACGTCAGCACGGCGAGCACCTTCACCAGCCGGCGTGACCGCATGCGGAGCCATTCAGACGAGAAGAGCCCGATCACTTCGGAGTCTCCGGCTCGTCGCGAGTGAGATCGAGGAAGACGGTCTCGAGGTCGACCTCGTCGGGACGCAGCTCGGTCACGAACAAGCCGTGTTGGGCGAGCGTGCGCGAGATCCGCTCGGACTCCCGGGCGGGCAGGGCCACTCGCAGCGCATCGTCGCGCAGCGTCGCCTCGATGCCCGCCGCCACCAAGACGTCCAGTCCCGCCCGCAGATCGCTTAGCTTCACGACGAGCCCTTCGCTTCCTCGCGAAGCGAGCACCTCGCCCACCGGACCCGCAGCGACCAACCTGCCTCGCGCGACGATGGCGACGCGATCGGCTGTTTGCTGGATCTCCGACAGGATGTGGCTGGAGACGAAGACGGTACGCCCCTCGGCGCCGAGTGATCTGAGCAGCCGGCGCACGTCGACGATGCCAGCCGGGTCAAGCCCGTTGGCGGGCTCGTCGAGCACGAGCAGCTTCGGATCCTTCAGCAGCGCCGCGGCGATACCCAACCGTTGCTTCATGCCGAGCGAGTAGTCCTTCACGAGGTCGCGGGCGCGATCGGCGAGCCCGACCCGCTCGAGCGAGGCATCGATCGCCGCGTGGCCGATGCCATCGATGCGCGCCAGGATCTCGAGGTTCCGTCTGCCGGTGAACCGCGGGAACAACGCCGGACTCTCGACGATCGACCCGACGTGGCGTATCGACCTCGACAACCCGCCGGGCACGTCGCCGCCGAGCAGCCGGACCCGTCCGGCGCTCGGCGCGACGAGTCCCAGCAGGCATCGGATCGTCGTGGTCTTGCCCGCCCCGTTGGGCCCGAGGAAACCGAACACCCCGCCCTCGGGCACCTCGAGGTCGAGGCCGTCGACCGCGAGCGTGCGGCCGCCGCGAAGTCGCCGGTACTCCTTGCGGAGACCCTCGACCTCGATCACGCTCGCCATGGCGGCCACTGTATCGGGCGATGTGCGCCGATCAGGCGTGTTGGACGAACACCAAGACAGATGGGCTGTCGCAGGAGGGTCGATGGCGGTTCTTGTCGGACTCGAAGGACCGTTCTGGGGCTCTGATCTCAGGGGATCTCCACGAATATCCTCACGCGTGACCCCTCGAGGTCCGACGACGAGCCGGCCGTGACGGTCGTGATCGGCTCGACCGCCTCGAGCTCGGTCGCGGCTTGCGGTCCCATCTGCTCAGCCACGAAACCCATGAAGGCGGCGACGTTGAAGAAGAAGATCCCGTCATCGTGGGGAACCGCGGCGGAGGCGTCGAGGTAGGACGGATCGTCGGCGATCGAGTTGCCCCCGCCCTGCGAGCGCTCGATGATCTCGATCATCTCGTCGGGAGACGCAGCGATGACCGCGACGTCGTCGACGATGCCATAGGCAACCGGCACCTCGGCTGGTCCTTCGAGGTACGCGAACGACACGCCTGCATGCTCGGCCTCGGCCCAGGTGCCTCCGCCGGGAAGGACCCCGCCGAGCTGCCTCGCCCATCGATCCATCAACGTACGCATCGCCTCGGGGTCGATGGTCGTCACCATGAAGGCGCCGCCGACCGGCAGAGTCGTTCCTCGCGTCACCTGGACGGCAACGTCGGGGCCGAGGATCGACGTGAGGCCGCCGGGGCCGGTCACGCCCAGCCGCTCGAGCTCGGCAGCAGCGGTTGGATCCTGCGCTGCCAGATCCTCGAATGTCTGCTCGAGCCCGTGGAGACCCGTCTGCGCCGCGAACCCGAACGCGTCGGCCGAGACGAGATCGATCAAGGCATTCGTGTGGTCACTGCCGAGCAGCTCGCGCTGCTCGTCGCTGAGCTGCGATGCATCGACGCTCATGAACGCGTCGATCGCGAAGCCGTCGGGCTCCGCCGACAGCGACGCAGCCGCGCCTTCGAATCCCTGGATATTCATCTGCTCGGGCGTGACACCGGACAACGCCATGGCTTGTTCCATGGACTCCATGACGCCCGGCACGTCGACGAACCCGACCGCCAAGTGATCCCTTGGAAGCTCGGCGATGGTTTCGGTGTACGTGGGCGACGTGGCGAGCGAATCGCCGGCCTCCGTGCCCATGACGTCGTCGATGACGCCTTCGCCTGAGGCGAGGATCATCACGCCGTCCACCAACGCAACGGCGCCACCGCTCCCGGCCCCGCTGATGATGACCTCGACGCCGTCGTGATCTTCGATGGTCACGCGCTCGCCCCGGTCTTCGGAAGTCTCGACGAGCGCATCCATCGCAGCCCTCGCGCCTTCCTCGTCGTCGACCGCGACCAGCACGGCCCCTTGCGGCTCATCGATCCCATGCTCGAAGTCGACGAAGCCCGTCACCTGCGAACCCACCCACTCCAGATCCTCGTGCGTCAGGCCCAGCTCGGCGAGCGACTCATCGAGCACGTCGTTGACTTCGCCCCGCAGCTTCTGCTCGCCGCCCAGGTCGGGGAATTCCCCGACCATGCGCATCAGGTTCATCTTCTGTCCTGCGGCGGGGTCGAGGTACACGGTGAAGGCGAGGTCGGCCGAGGCAGGCACGCGCTCCAACAGCTTGGCGTCGCTGCCGGCCATGAGCCTGACGGCGGCCGCTCCGGTTGCACCGAGTGCCACGACGACAGCGGCGGCGGCGATCAACGCCGTGCGCCTCTTCGTGGACGCCGAGCTCGGCGCCGTCGTCACACCGGCGTCGTCGGTCTGCCCGAGGTCCGGCCGGACCGGTTCAGATCCTGTTGGCGGCTTCGGTTCCATCGAAGACCTTTCGGGTCAGGTGGTGCTCGCCTATCGGCATGGAGAAACCTCTCCTTGAAATCTTAGGTGGGCGAGGGGGGAGTTGAACCCCCACGTCCTTTCGGACACAGGAACCTGAATCCTGCGCGTCTGCCAATTCCGCCACTCGCCCAAGTGAGCAGATCAGGGTGCAGCCAGGATCCAGATGGTAACAAGCCCACCTTCCGCGGACTTCCCCCAGCGCGACCGCAGGAACCGTCCTTCGGCCCATATACCCGGAATGGGGTAGCAGCCGATATCGGCCTCAGGATGAGCCACCAGCCGCATCGCATCGATCCACACCCCCGACGGTTCGACCTCGACGGGATGATGCGGCTGACGACGGTGGTCGGCTTCGTGGGTCTGACGACATGGGTCATCACATCGTCGCTCGGTGTGCTCAGCGGATACCTGAGCGTCTCGCCGACCGCGACCTTGCGATTCCTGCTGGCGGTGCTGATCCTGGTGTTCGCTCGACGCACGTACTGGAAGATCCGCGAATGGCGGTGGGGAAAGCTTCCTCCCGACGAGAGGTTCGGATTCTCGAACCCGATGGCCGAGCACGACCGCCATTCGGAGACGAGTTCGCAACAGCCTCGGGCGTAACATAGTCGCCGGGAACGGGGCTCCCGCCGCCCCGCCGGTGCGCCGATGCCAAACCTTCGTGATTTCGAACGACGTCTGGGCGGCCTCGTCGAGGGCCTTTTCTCGAAGACGTTCCGCTCCGGCGTGCAGCCGATCGAGCTCGCGAAGCGTTTGATCAAGGAGATGGACGCCGGCCGCACCGTCGGCGTGAACGAGGTCTGGGCCCCGAACCACTTCCGGTTCTCTCTCTCGGCCGACGATCACGAGCGACTCGCGCACGCCGAGATCGCGATCGCGAAGGAGCTCGGCTCGGTCATGCTCGAGAACGCGAGCGAGCGCGGCTGGGGGCTCGTCGGTCCGCCCGAGGTGACGTTCGAGACCGACGAGCGTCTGAAGAAGGGCGACATCGGTTGCGCGGCGACGCTCGTCGAGGGGCGGGAGAGGATCGAGCCCACGGCGTCGCCCGCACCGGCACTGGTGATCCGTGAGAACGGCCGTGAACGAACGGTCACGCTGAGGGGCGAGATCACGACGATCGGGCGACTTCCTCAATGTGAGGTCCCACTCTCCGACAAGGGGACGTCGAGGCGTCACGCCCAGATCCGACTGACCGACGGTGTCGCGACCCTCACCGACCTCGGTTCGACCAACGGCACCGAGGTCAACGGGCATACCGTGCAGACCGTGACGCTCGACGACGGCGACCGCATCACGATCGGCGCCACCGTGCTCGAGTTCCGGAGTGGCTGAGTTGCTCGCCCAGAGCGTGACGCCGTTCGCGCTATCGGGACTGAAGTACGGCCTCTTCGCGCTTCTGCTGCTGTTCATCTGGCGTTCGATGCGTTGGGCGGTGCGCGGGCTCACCGTCGAGGCCGCACCGCGCTCGCGACGCTCGCGCAAGGGTGGTGCGGCCGCAGAGCCGGCGATGTCGCCCGGACCGTCGGCGGTCGTGATCCACGCCGAAGGTGCGCGGCCTCGCACCGTGGCGGTGAGAGGCAACATGGTCATCGGTCGCGCGGCCGAGTGCGAGCTCGCGCTCGACGACACCTTCGTCTCCCAGCAGCACGCCCGACTGTTCGCGAAGAACGGATCGTGGTACGTCGAGGACTTGGGTTCGACGAACGGCACGTTCGTCAACGACCAGCGGCTCGGCGCGCCCGCCATGGTGCAACCGGGCGATCGCATCCGCACCGGGACGACGATCATGGAGCTCCGCCGATGAGGATCGACGTGGGCGCCGCCACCGACCTCGGCAGGGTGCGCGAGGTCAACGAGGACTCGTTCCTCGTCGAGGCTCCGCTGTACGCGGTCGCCGACGGCATGGGTGGGCATCGCGGTGGTGACGTGGCCTCGAGGCTCGCCCTCGAGACCATCGAGTCGCTGGTGCGGGAGGGCGACGACACGCTCGCCGAGCAGGTCCGAGAAGCGAACCGCGCCGTCTACGAGCGTTCCGCGTCGGACCAACGGGTGAGCGGCATGGGCACGACCCTCACGGCGGTGGTCGTCGAGCGCGCCACTGTGCACCTCGCGCATGTGGGTGACAGCCGCGCCTACCTGCTGCGTGCAGGCGACCTCCGCCAGATCACGAGCGATCACACCCTCGTGGCCCGCATGGTCAAGGCGGGCGAGATCACCCGTGAGGAGGCCTCCGTGCATCCGCATCGCAACGTTGTCACCCGCTCGCTCGGCACCGAGCCCACCGTGCAGGTCGACGAGGACACGATCTCTCTGCTCGACGACGACCGGGTGCTGATCTGCAGCGACGGGCTCACGGGAATGGTCGCCGAGCCCCAGATCCAGGCGATCCTGGAGGCCGAGCCCGACCCGCAACGCGCCGCCGACCGCCTGGTGAAGGCAGCGAACCGCGCCGGGGGTATCGACAACATCACCGTGGTGATCCTCGATGCTCACAACGAGGAAGGCGATCCGGCCTCGGGCGAGCTTCCGGCGCCGTCGCGGCGCCCCGATGTGAAGCGCGTCATCACCGGGGTGCTCGTGGGACTCGTCGTGATCGTGGCCGCTCTCTTCGCCGTGCGAGCGTACGTCGACCGTCAGTGGTACGTGGGCGAGTCCGACGGAAAGGTCGCCGTCTTCAACGGCATCCCCGCCCGCCCGTTCGGCATCTCCCTCTCGAGCGTGGCAGCCCAGTTCGACGATCTGGCGGCCGACGAGGTCAGCCAGCTCGAGATCTATCGCGATCTCTCCGAGGGCATCACGGTCGAGAGCGAGCAAGAGGCCCTCGCCCGCGTGACGCAGATCCGCGCCGATCTCGCAGAGCAGACGGCCGGCGAGCGGGGCGGCGGGGGATCACCGTGAGCGAGGCTGCGTTCGCCGCCGCGAACACGCCCCGCCGCCACGTGACGGGGCTCGGGCTGCTCCTGGTCGCACTCGTGATCTCGCTCGTCGCCTACGCGATGGCGGGCCTCGGGCTCAACGGACGGGCGCCGCGGGACATCGCCGTATATGGAGGAGTGTTGTGCTCGGCCTTCGTGGCCGGGTGGCTGGTCGTGCGGTGGACCGCCCCGCGAGCCGACCCGGTCCTGTTCCCGACCGCCACCGCGCTCGCGGGCCTCGGCATCGCGATGCTCTACCGCATCATGGTGGCACGCGGTGAGTCGACCATCGCGCGTGAGCAGGCGATCTGGCTGCTGGTCGGTCTCGCAGCGTTCTGCCTGACCCTGTGGTTCGTTCGCGACGACCGTCAGCTCAACGCGTATACGTACACGCTGGGGCTCGTCGGCGTGGTGCTGCTCCTGCTTCCGGTCGTGCCTGGCATCGGACGCGAGATCAACGGGGCGCGCCTGTGGGCTCAGATCGGGCCGCTCTCGTTCCAACCGGCGGAATTCGGGAAGATCTTCATCGTCGTCTTCCTGGCGGCCTACCTCACCGACAAGCAGGAGCTGCTCGCCGAGGGCTCGGGCAGGTTCGGTCTGCCCCGCGTGAAGGATCTCGGACCGCTGCTGCTCGCGTGGGGAGGCTCGCTCGCGGTGCTCTTCCTCGAGCGCGACATGGGAGCCTCGCTGCTGTTCTTCGGTGTGTTCGTCGTGATGCTGTGGATCGCGAGCGGACGCGCGGCCTTCCTCTGGATCGGTCTCGCTTTGTTCGGGCTCGGCGCGTGGTTCGGCTTCGTCGTCTTCGAGCACGTGCAGACGCGGGTCGACACCTGGCTGCACGCGCTCGATCCCTCGAAGGTCTTCGACGAGGGATATGGACAGCTCGCGCAGGGGTGGTTCGCCATGGCCACCGGCGGGATCGTGGGCACCGGGCTCGGACAGGGATCGCCGACGCTGATCCCCTACGTCGGCAGCGACTTCATCTTCGCCGCGTTCGGCGAGGAGCTCGGCATGATCGGCGCCGTCGCGCTCCTGCTGCTCTACCTCGTCCTGATCGCGCGCGGCTTGCGCATCGCGATGGAGCGCACCGACACCTTCGGGAAGCTTCTCGCCACCGGCCTCACCACGATCCTTGCCCTGCAGACGTTCGCGATCGTGGCGGGCGTGACGCGCCTGATCCCTCTCACGGGCGTGCCGCTGCCGCTCGTGAGCTACGGGGGGTCGAGCCGTATCGCGACGTTCGTCATGCTCGCCCTGCTGGTCAGGGTGTCGTCGGGCCCGCTCACGAGGGTCGACCAGCCGAGGCTGCTGACCGCGGTGGGCGGCAGGAGACCGAGGCGTGGATAGGCGCATCCGCAGGCTCGGCATCGGGCTTGTCGGCATGTTCGGCCTGCTGTTCGCGCAGCTCTCGTACGTGCAGGTGATCCACGCCGATGACATCAAGGCCCAGCCCGCCAACGCTCGTCGCCAGATCATCGCCGAGTACAAGGTGGAACGCGGTCCGATCCTTTCGGCCGACGGCGTCGTGCTCGCTCGCAGCGTGCGCAACCCGCAGCGGCGTGCAGAGCTGCTGTTCCAACGCGTGTACACCGATGGCCCTCTCTACGCCGGCATCACCGGCTACTACTCGCGCGTGTTCGGCCGTGACGGGCTCGAGCAGGCGGCCAACCCCTACCTCTCCGGCGACGCTCCCGACCTCGCGATCTCGACGTTCACCGACCTCATCCTCGGGCGCGACCGAAAGGGCGGGGCGATCGATACGACGATCGTGACCGACCTGCAGGAAGCCGCCGCACAAGCGCTCGGCGACCAGCCCGGCGCCGTCGTCGCGGTCGAGCCGGAGACGGGTGACGTGCTCGCCCTGTACGCGAACCCTTCGTACGATCCCAACACGATCTCGTCCGGCACCGACGCGAACATCGTCGAGGCGTGGGAAGCGATCACCTCCGATCCCGATCAGCCGCTGATCTCGCTCGCCAAGGACGAACTCTTCCTGCCGGGTTCCACGGGAAAGCTCGTCACGGCGTCGGCGGCACTCGAGGACGAGGTCGACCCCAACGACGTTCGGTGGCCGAACCCTCGGTTCCTCGACCTGCCACAGACGACGAACGAGCTCGCGAACTTCGGTGACTCGCACTGCAACGGAGGCTCGGCGATGGTGTCGATGGCCGAGGCCTTCAAGGAATCGTGCAACGTGACCTTCGCCGAGATCGGGCTCGACCTCGGAGCCAGACAGATGAGCGAGCAGGCGCGCGCCTACGGGTTCTGCCCGACCGACCCGCCGACGCGCATCGAGTGCGAGGCGCCGACGATCCCGTTCCTGCTGCCCTGGGCCAACGGACGGTTCCCGCAGGCTTCGTACTTCGCCGAGCGACAGCCGCAGCTGGCGTTCTCGGCCATCGGGCTCGACAACGTGCTCACCAACCCGTTGCACATGGCGTTGATCGCAGCCGCGATCGCGAACGACGGCACCATGATGCAGCCTCGGCTGATCACAGCCGTCCGTGACCACACCGGCAAGATCGTGCGCGAGTTCGAACCCGAGCAGTACGGGCAGCCGATCAGCGACGCGAGCGCGAAGGAGATGCGTGTGATGATGCTTTCGGTCACCCAGAGCGGCACGGCGTCGGCAGCGTTCTCGGGGTTCCCGATCGACGTGGCGGGTAAGACCGGCACGGCGACCAACGGCGAGGGCCGACCGCCGAACGCCTGGTTCACGGCGTTCGCACCGGCCACCGGCCCCAAAGCCCACATCGCCGTGGCGGTTATCGTTCTCGACGGCGGAAGCCTCGGCAGCGAGGCGACCGGAGGCCAGGTTGCGGCGCCGATCGCGCGGGCGGTCATCGACGCATATCTTTGAGGAGACCATGACGCGATGAAGTCTAGCTCGGCGAGCGCTACCAGGTCGAGGCGCGCATCGGCGCCGGTGGCATGGCCGAGGTCTTCCGCGGTTTCGACCCGGTGCTGAGCCGCACGGTCGCGATCAAGGTGCTCCTGCCCCAGTTCGCACGCGACACGAGCTTCGTGCGACCGTTTCCGCCGTGAGGCGCAGGCGGCCGCGCGCCTGAACCAGCCGAACATCGTGGGCGTGTACGACACCGGCGCAGACGACGACACGCAGTACATCGTCATGGAGTTCATCGAGGGCCGCACCCTCGCCGAGTTCATGTCGACCGGCCGCAAGCCCACCCCCGTTCAGGCGGCCGAGATCGCGCAGAAGATCGCGGCGGCGATCGCGGCGGCGCACGCACAGGGCGTGATCCACCGCGACATCAAGCCCGGCAACGTCATGGTCACGCGCGACGGCACGGTCAAGGTCATGGACTTCGGCATCGCGCGCATGCTCGGCCCCGAGACCGCGCCGCAGACGAGCGCCGTGCTCGGCACCGCGTCGTACCTGTCCCCCGAGCAGGCGCAGGGCGACACCGGTCGACGCGCGCACCGACATCTACTCGCTCGGCGCCGTGCTCTACGAGCTGCTCACCGGGCGACCGCCGTTCACGGGCGACTCGTCGGTCGCCGTCGCGTACAAGCAGGTCAACGAGACGCCCGCGCTGCCCTCCTCGCTGAACCCCGAGGTGCCGGCGAGCCTCGACGCCGTCGTGATGAAGGCGCTCGTCGAAGAACCCGTCGAACCGCTACCAGAGCGCCGACGAGTTCTCCGCCGACCTCGCGCGGGCCATCTCCGGCGAGCAGGTCGAGGCAACGCCGCTGATGCCCGCCCTCGCCGGAGACGCGACCCAGGTGATCAGCCGCCCCCCGTCGCACACCGCCGTGCTGCCGCCGGCCGAGGAACCGCAGGGCTCGGGCCGGAAGGTGTGGCTCGGCGTACTCATCGGACTGTTGTTGTTCGCACTGCTCGCCGGAGGCGGCTACCTGCTCGTGAGCAGCCTGACCGGCGACGACCCGAACGCCCCAAGCCCGCTCGTCACGATCGACGATTACGCGGACAAGCGCTTCTCCGAAGCGCAGGGCGAGATCGAAGCGCTCCAGCTGGGAGTGGAGCGCATCAACGAGCAGACAGAGGACCCAACCAAGATCGGCCGCGTGATCGCACAGGATCCCGCTCCGGGCACTCAGCTGACGCGAGGAGAAGGGAGCGTCACACTCACGGTCGGGATCGCACCGCCCCAGGTGGTGGTTCCGGATCTCGCGGGCATGACCGTCTCCGAGGCTCAAGTTGAGCTCGAGGAGAACGACCTCTTGCTCGGCTCGGTGATCCCGGAGTCGAGCAGCGAGTTCGAGGAGGACGACGTGACCAGGTCCGACCCCTTGTCCGGCGACGAGGTGGACCCCGGAACGGAAGTGGACGTGTACGTCTCCACCGGACCGGCACTGGTCATCGTTCCCGATGTCTCATCGGACTGTCTGTCGAGAGGAGGCGCGAACAAGATCCTCCGCGACGCCGACCTCGAACTCGCAGGTCGGCGAGCCGCAGCCGTCGAGCCCCGAGTGTTCCAACGCCAGCCGGATCGTCGGGCAGGATCCGCTCGCAGGCGAGGAGGTCCCCGCCGGAACCGTGGTGACGGTCTACCCAGGTGGCGGTGGCGACGTCTGACCCGCGGCGTAGCCTGAAGCGATGACGCTCGCCCACGCGATCGAGAGCTTCACGCCCGACGAGCGGGCGGCGCTCGCGCCCCACTTCACGAACCTCGAGGGCCCGGTCTTCGCCTTGGTCGATCTGCCCGAGGCGGTCAAGGGCGCCATGTTCGCCCGCTACTCCCGCTCCACGAAATCGCTGCGGCGGTTGTTCCTCGACGAGTTCGCAGGTGACATCGGAGACACGTCCATCGGCGGACCTGGCGTGTCGACCGCGGGCAGCGAGCGTGCCGCACGCCTGTACGACTCCGTATTCGTGGAGTACGGCGACGATTCCGTGGCGCAACTCGGCGGTGTGCACCTTGCATGCGAACAGTCATCGCAGCTCCTCGCGAAGGCCCTCGAATGGGGAAGGCTCGCCGCCTACCTCGAACAGTCGACCCGATACATGCGCTACGACGACAAGCCCGGCGGAGCGTGGCGAGCAACGCTTCCACCCGAGCTCGACGGAACACCGGCGGGCGGGCGGTACGAGGCGTTCCTCGACGAGGCGTTCACGACGTACGGGCGCATGTACGAGCCGATGGAAACCTGGTTCAAGGAGCGCTACCCCCAACAGGAAGGCGACAGCGACTTCGTCTACCGCCAGACGATCATGGCCAAGACATGCGACACGCTGCGGGTGCTGCTTCCTGCGGGAACGCGATCGAACGTCGGCATCTACGCGACCGGGCAGTCCTACGAGCAGCTGCTGATGCGACTGGCCGTGCATCCGCTCGCCGAGATGCGCTCGTACGGCGAGCTCATGAAGATCGAGCTGCGCAAGGTCATCCCCGAGTTCCTCAAGCGGGTCGACGTCGAAGGACGCGGCCTCGCGTGGTCGCGCTACTGGCAGGCGAACCACGAACGCGTCGAGAAGCTCACCGCGCGCGTGCTTGGCGACGGCGGCGCGAAAGCGGAGCACCGCGATGAGGTGACGCTCGTCGATCACGATCCCGAGGGCGAGGCGAAGATCGCCGCGGCGGTGCTCTACGAGTCGTCGAACATGCCCGACGATCAGCTCCTCGCGATCGCGCACACGATGCCACGCGAACGGATCGCCGAGATCGTGCGCGCGAGCGTTGGCGACCGGTCGAACCGGCGGCACAAGCCGGGCCGCTCGTGGGAACGAACGAGCTACCGGTTCGACGTGCTCTGCGACTACGGAGCCTTCCGCGACCTGCAGCGGCACCGTCCGCTCACGATCGAGTGGCAGCGACTCACGACCGAGCACGGCTACGAGACGCCGGCCCAGATCGACCACGCCGGCCTCCGAGCCGATTGGGAACGCGTGATGCAAGCGAGCGCCGAGACCGAGCGCACGCTCGTCGACGAAGGGTTCGTGGAGCAGGCTCAGTACGCGGTCTCCATGGCATACCGGATCCGGTTCGTGATGCAGATGACCGCGCGGGAGGCGATGCACCTCACGGAGCTGCGGTCGCAACCGGCCGGGCACCCCGTCTACCGCCGGGTCGCCCAGACGATGCACCACTTGATCGCCGAGGTGCATCCCGCGATCGGCGAGGCCTTCAGCTACGTGAGCTACGACGAGGTCGACCTCGAGCGACTCGAGGCCGAACGGCGCACGGAGCACAAGCGCAAGGCCGCGCGAGAAGGCTGACAGGCGTGATGATCGGTGGGGCGGTCACAGCGATCGTCGGTGGCGCCGAGATCGACTCCTCGGCCGAGGGCGTCGCGAACGCCGACACCGGTGAGCCGCTCACGGAGGACTCGATCTTCTACGTGGGATCGCTCGCGAAGCAGTTCGTGGCGGCGTGCGTCGCGATGCTCGAGCGGGAAGGCGCGCTCGCGCTCGACGATCCGGTCTCGCGGTACGTGCCACGACTGCCCGCCTGGGGCGAGCGCGTCACCATCCGTCACCTGGTGCATCACACGGGCGGGGTACGCGAGCGCTCGCGCGAGGGTCCGGGCGTGCCGGTCAGCGGCGTGCCCGATTGGGGTAACGCCGAGCTGCTCGGCGCGCTGCGCGACACGACCGAGCTCGACTTCGAGCCTGGCTCCCGGTACGGCTACTCGAACCGGGGATACCTGCTCCTCGCTCAGGTCGTCGGCGCGGCGGAGCGTGCCACCCTCGCGACCTTCGCGCACGAGCGCATCTTCGAACCGCTCGGCATGCGCGACACCTTCTTCCGCGATTCCCCGACACCGCTTCCCGGGCGCGCTGCGCGAGGACACTTCGAAGCCGAGGACGGGAACGTGTACGTCGAGCCGGCATGCTTCCACGGCGTCGGCGCCGGCGGACTCTGGACGACGGTGCGCGACCTCGCAGCCTGGAGCGCGAACTTCGAGGAGGACCGGCTCACCGGCGGATGGCTCCCCCAACGACTCACCACACGAGGAAGCCTCGATGACGGCACGACCATCCACTACGCGTGGGGCTTGTCGGTGCGCACCCATCGAGGGTTGCCGATCGTGAGCCACGGGGGCAACTTCCCCGGCTGGGAGTCGAAGATGGTGCGCTTCCCCACCGAGCACACCACCGTGATCGTGCTCGCGAATCGCGAAGGTCTCGACGTCTCGACCATGGCGTTCCGGCTCGCCGACGAGACCCTTGCGGGCCGGGAGGACCCAGACGCACCGCACGCCGATGAGACCTTCGACGGCACGCGCCAACAAGGCAAAGAGGCCGTCTGACCTGGCCCGATGGCAGAAAACTCGCGGAAATCCGCGGGAACGCGCGGAATCCCGGTACGCTTCCGGCGTCCTGACTACACCTGGGGAGGTGTCCGAATGAACAAGGCAGAGCTGGTCGACGCCATCGCCGACAAGACCGGGATGGCCAAGTCGCAGGTCGACGACGTCATCAAGGGCATGACCGAGACGATCGAGACGCAGGTCGCCAAGGGCGACAAGATCTCGATCCCGGGCTTCATCTCGTTCCAGAAGGTGAACCGCGCGGCCCGCACGGGTCGCAACCCGCGCACAGGCGACACGATCAACATCCCGGCGAGCGCGACGGTCAAGGTGACCGCCGGAGCACGTCTGAAGAGCAGTGTGAAGTAAGCAGCTCCACCTTCTCCCCACCACCGCGGGCCGGCACCGTAGGTGCCGGCCCGCTTCCCGTGCCTGGGCCGGGCTGACGCTGGGTCGGTTTCGGTACCCTGAACCCCTTCATGGACCGCGAAACCGTGTTGCTCGTCGCAATCGTCATGCTCGCCGTCGCCGCATTCGCGGTCGGCGCCAGCGGCTTCGTGTTGCTCGCTCGCGATCGGCGGCAACGCGGCTCCCTCACCCCCGTCGCGACCGGCGCCGTGGGACATCACGAGGTATCAGAGGAGCGCTGACATGCTGGAGCTCCTCGACCTGCGAGAGCGGGGCGAGCGTCTCGACGCCACCAGGCTCGAGACCGACCCCACCGTTGCCGACACGGTCGCCGGCATCTTGCAACGCGTCTTCGTCGAGGGCGACGAAGTGCTGATCGAGCTCGCGCACCGGTTCGACGGCGCCGATCTCGCCATGAGCGGTGTGCTCGTGACGGATCGGGAGCTCGACGCCGCGGTTGCCGACATCGATCCATCGCTGCGACGCGCGCTCGACGACCTGATCGACCGGCTGCAGGATCTTGCGGCCCGGCAGCTACCGCGTGAATGGTGGGACGAGCGCGACGGCGTGCGTTTCGGCGAGATCGTGCGTCCTCTCGGATCTGTGGGCTGCTACGTGCCGGGGGGCCGTGCCGTGTACCCGTCGTCGGTGTGCATGACCGTCGTGCCCGCCGTCGTCGCCAAGGTGAGCGAGATCGTCGTCTGCACTCCCCCGCAGGCCGACGGCTCGATCCCCGCGTCGGTGCTCTACGCCGCACGAAGGGCCGGCGCCCATTACATCGCCAAGACCGGTGGCGCCCAGGCGGTCGCCGCGATGGCCTACGGCACCGAGTCGATCCCGAGGGTCGATCGCATCGTCGGCCCCGGGAACGCCTACGTGACCGAGGCCAAGCGCCAGGTCGCAGGAACCGTCGGCATCGACGGGCTGGCCGGTCCGTCGGAGCTCGCGATCGTCGCCGATGGTGACATCGACATCGACTTGGCCGCGCTCGACCTGATCGCGCAGGCCGAGCACGACCCGCAAGCACGCACCTTCTTCATCACTCCGGACCCAGAACTCGCGACCCGTGTGGGGAAAGCGCTCGACGAGGCGATCGAGGACGCAGGTCGTCGCACGATCGTCGATGCAGCCCTCAGCCACACCAAGGCCGTGCTGGTCCGAGACCTCGATCACGCCGTCGAGGTCGTGAACGATCTCGCATCCGAGCATCTGCTGTTGCTGCTGCCCGATGCTCGCGCTTTCCTACCGAGCGTGCGCAACGCCGGCGCGATCTTCCTCGGGCACTGGAGCGCCGTGCCCTTCGGAGACTACGGGGTCGCGTCGAACCACGTGCTGCCGACGGCGGGCACCGCTCGGTTCTCGAGCGGGCTGCGCGCAGGCGACTACGTCACGGTGAGCTCGGTGGTCGAGCTCGGCAAAGCGAGCGCAGCTCGCTTCGCACCAGGCGCCTCGGCGATCGCGAACGCCGAGGGACTCGTCGGTCACGCCCGAGCCATGGACGCCCGCGCCGGCGCGGCCGAAGTCGTGCAACCGTGACGCCGGTCGCCGAACCTCGTGCCGGAGTGCGCGAGGTGGACCCCTACGTCTCGCCCCAGCTCGACGTCTCGGCTCGACTCAACACGAACGAGTGCCCGACTCCGTTGCCCGATGGGTTCTCCGACGACCTGGCGCGGTCCGTACGCGAACTGCCGCTCAACCGCTACCCCGACGGGCAGATGACGCGCTTGCGCGAAGCGCTCGCCGATCACCACGGACACCGCTTCGAGGGAACATGGGCCGCGAACGGATCCAACGAGGTGCTCGCCGAGCTGCTGCTCGCCTACGGCGGTCCCGGGCAGACGGCGGTCGTGTTCGAACCCACGTACCAGCTGCACTCGCGCCTCTCGTGGATCACCCACTGCGATCTAGTCCAGTTGAGACTGAAGGATCCGTACGTGCTGGACCACGTGTCGATCGCCGAAGCGGCCGGCGCCGGACCCGATGTCGTCTTCGTCTGTTCGCCGAACAATCCGACCGGCAACGCGCAGCCGCTCGAGCAGATCGCCTCGCTGGCCGAGCGCACGGCAGCGCTGGTGATCGTCGACGAGGCCTACATCGAGTTCGGAGGCGAGAGCGCGCTGAAGCTCGTGGCCGATCAACCGAACGTCGCGGTGGTTCGCACGTTCTCCAAGGCGTTCGCGATGGCCGGAGCGAGGCTCGGGTATGTGCTCACGAGCCCCGAGGTCGTCGCCGACCTGCAACGTGTGCGCCTTCCCTATCACGTGTCTGCGCTCACGCAGACCGCCGGCATCGTCGCCCTGCGGCACACCGGCGAGGCGATGTCGCTGCTGGAACCGATCCGCGCCCAGCGCGACCGCATCTCGCGTGAGTTGAGATCTCTCGGCGGCGTAACGGTGTTTCCGAGCGACGCCAATTTCGTGCTGTTCGTGCCGCCCTCGCCCCACGACGCCCGGCAGGTCTGGCAGGAGCTGCTCGATCGAGGCGTGCTCGTGCGCGACCTCACCGCCGTGGTGCCGAACGCCCTGCGGGTCACGGCCGGCGCCGAGCACGAGGTCGACCTGTTCCTTACGAGCCTGCGGGAAGTGTTGTCGACGTGAGCCGCACCGCGAGCGTTGCGCGGATCACGAAGGAGACCGCCATCAAGCTGGAGCTGAACCTCGATGGGTCGGGGTCGTCCAGCGCCGCCACAGGCATCGCGTTCTTCGACCACATGCTTCAGCAGCTCGGCAAACACGCCGGGTGGGATCTCGACATCACATGCGAAGGTGACCTGCAGGTCGACGGCCACCACACGGTCGAGGACTGTGGGATCGCGATCGGCACGGCGCTCTCCGAGGCGCTCGGCGACAAGGCCGGCATCCGTCGGTTCGCCTCGATCACTGTGCCCCTCGACGAGGCAGCGGTCGAGGTCTTCCTCGACCTCGCAGGGCGGAACTACGTCGTGCACGACGTGGCCGTCCCGTACGAAACGATCGACGGATTCGACACAGGGCTGCTCGAGGATTTCGTTCGCGCGTTCGCGCAGGCGGCGAACATGACGATCCACGTGCATCTTCGCTACGGACGCTCGCCGCATCACATCTGCGAGGCGGAGTTCAAGGCGATAGCCAAGGCGCTCGGCGACGCATGCGTCCTGACAGGGCGCACCGGCGTTCCATCGACCAAGGGAACGCTCTGACCAGGGGATCTCGATGACCCACACGATCGCCGTCGCCGACTACGGCTCCGGCAACCTCCACTCCGTCACGCGCGCGATCATCCACGTAGGCGGAAGCGTGCTCGTCACGAGCGAGGCCGACGAGATCGCGAACGCCGATGCTCTGTTGATCCCCGGCGTCGGCCACTTCGGCGCGTGCATGCGTGCGATCAGGCAACGTGGCATGCACACGACGATCGAGGCATTCCGTCTCACCGGCAGGGCGATCTTCGGTGTCTGCGTGGGCATGCAGGTGCTCTTCGAGGGAAGCGAGGAGGATGCCGAACCGGGCCTCGGCCTCTTCCCGGGGCGCGTGGAACGCCTGTCGGGTGCCGTGAAGGTGCCGCACATGGGCTGGAACACCGCGACGTGGACCGCGCCACACCCCTACCTCGACGGCCTCCCCGACGAGACCCGCTTCTACTTCGTGCATTCCTACGCATCGCCCACGTCGGCGACGACAGCAGCGACGACGACGCATGGCACGTCGTTCGCCTCCGCGGCCGCACGCGACAACGTCTTCGCGACCCAGTTCCACCCCGAGAAGTCCTCAGACGCAGGCTTGCACGTGTACGAACGGTTCGTGAGGTCGCTCACATGATCGTCATCCCCGCGATCGATCTGCGTGGCGGGCGGGCTGTGCGACTGCTCCAAGGAGACCCCGACTCCGAGACGACCTATGCGGCAGACCCGGTCGAGGTGGCGGTGCGCTTCCAAGGTGAAGGCGCCCGGCGGTTGCACGTGGTGGACCTCGATGCGGCGCTCGGCGAGGGGAACAACCGCGAGTGTGTCGAGGCGATATGCCGCGCGGTGCAGGTGCCGGTGCAGGTCGGGGGTGGCATGCGCACACACGACGACATCGGCGAGCTGCTCGCCGCCGGCGCGGCGAGAGTCATCCTCGGCACCGCCGCAGCCGCCGACCCCTCGTTCGTGCGGCGCGCGGTCGAGGAACACGCCGACTCGATCGTCGTCGCGATCGACGTGCGAGGCGGTCACGTCATGGTGCGAGGCTGGAAAGAGGAAGGCCCTTCGCTCGAGGACGCCTTGCCGGCGCTCGAAGCGGCCGGCGCCCCGCGCTACCTCGTGACGTCGATCGCTCGCGACGGCACGCTCAAGGGGCCCGACGTGAAGCTGTACGAACATGTGTTGAGCATCACCGACACCCCCCTGATCGCGAGCGGGGGCGTCCGCGACGCCGACGATGTCTGGGCACTTCGCGATCTCGGGTGCGAAGCCGTGGTCGCGGGCAAGGCCCTGTACGAGAAGACGCTCAAGCTCGTCCAGGTCATCAGGGGATGATGCCGGCATGACGCTCGCCAAGCGCATCGTCCCCTGCCTCGACGTCGAAGGTGGGCGGGTCGTGAAGGGCACGAAGTTCCGGGAGCTCCGAGACGCCGGCGATCCGGTGGAGCTTGCGGCACGGTACGACCGAGAGGGAGGCGACGAACTCATCTTCCTCGACATCACGGCCACCATCGAAGGTCGCGCCGCCACCCTCGATGTGATCTCGCGAACCGCGGAGAAGGTGTTCATCCCGCTGACGGTCGGTGGGGGGGTGCGGGCCGAAGACGATGTTCACGACCTGCTGCGCGCGGGGGCCGACAAGGTTGCGGTCAACTCGGCCGCGGTGCGAGACCCATCGCTGCTGCAGCGCGCCGCCGACCGGTTCGGCACCCAATGCGTCGTCGTGGCGATCGACGCGAAGCGTCGCTTCGGCGGCAACGGCTGGGAAGTCGTCGTCGATGCCGGCCGTACTTCGACGGGACGCGACGCGGTCGAGTGGGCGGTCGAGGCCACCACCGACCGCGGCGCGGGCGAGGTGCTCCTGACCTCGATGGACCGCGACGGCACGGGCGAGGGATACGACATCGACCTGCTGGAGGCGATCGCCGGCGAGGTGGGGGTGCCGGTCGTGGCCAGCGGTGGTGCGGGTGAGCTCGGTCATTTCCTCGAGGCGCTCATCGAGGGCGGAGCCGATGCGGTGCTCGCGGCGAGCCGGCTGCACTTCGGACAGCTCACGATCCGCGACATCAAGGAGTACCTGGGGGCGCACGGCGTCGAGGTGCGGCTGTGAGCGAGGCGAGGTTCGGCGAGCCGATCGATCTCGATTCCCTGCGATTCGACGACCGAGGGTTGATCCCGGTGATCGCGCAAGACGCCGATACCGGCCAGGTGCTCATGATGGCATGGGCGAACCGTGACGCGCTCGAGCGCACACTCACCGAAGGCCGCATGACCTACTGGTCGCGCTCGAGGCAGGAGCTATGGCGCAAGGGCGACACGAGCGGTCACGTGCAGCACTGGCAAGAGCTGCTGATCGATTGTGACGCCGATGCGATCGTGGCTCGCATCCACCAAGAAGGTCCCGCCTGTCACACCGGCGAGCGTAGCTGCTTCTACCGCTCGCTCGCGGACGGCGCCGACCGCTGAGCATCGTCGAGCCGCATGTGCAGACGGATGACCGACCCATCGGGCGAAGTCCTGATCTGCACGAGATCGCAGAGCTGGTTGGCGAGCCACAGACCGAAGCCGCTCCTTTGATCGGTCGTCGGTCGCTTCCGGCCAGCCAATGGGTCGGTGATCGAGCCCGCATCGACCACCTCACACACGATGGCACCGTCGTCGGCCCACATGCGCAAGACACCTCGTCCACCGCCGTGTCTGACGCTGTTGGCGGTGATCTCCCCGAACGCGAGCACGAGGTCGTCCGTTCGATCCGATGACAGACCGAGTGCGAAGCAGCGGCTCGCGGCCCACGTGCGAACTCGCGACAGGCCCTCGCCGTCGAACGACAGTGCCGTGGCGTCCGCAGGAGCCTGTGGCAGAGGCACGTCGAACGAAGATCTCGCCGCATCGATACCCTCGAACGCGGCGCTCGCCCACCGCCCGCGCTGCGCGAAGATCGAAGGGTGCGTCCTTTCCGCACCCTGGATCGTCGGGCGGTCGAGCGATGAGACGTCGTAGGGGCAGATGAGCCACATGTTCGCGGACCCCGAGAAGGCCAGGTTCAATAGTGACTCGTGCCGCTCACACTCCACCAGCTCCTGGGGAGTTCGGCCGGACCAGACGGGTTGCCCGATCCCCCGTAGCCGCCGCCCGGGGGCGAAGTCGTCCACGAACGACTGCCACACAGGGATGATGCGAGCGGGGTTGGCCCCGACCAGGGTCATGTCGGCGAATGTCAGGAGAGGGTGCCGGCCGATGCGGGCACCGACCTCGCCGATCGTTGGCGCGTCGATGACGACGAATGTCGGCTCGCCGGCATCGAGACCTTCGACGATGAACCGCGAGGCCTGCTCGACAAGATCGACAGAGCCCTCATAGAGCAGGGCCTCATGGCGGAATCCATCCGCCCGCTCGCCGACGACCTCCAGTGTTGCCATCTTCAACGCTCCCAGTCACATCGCCTCGTGGGTAGACAAGAATCGACCTCCCACGAGGCCGTTCAGCAGATGTTCCCAAAGTCCGGACCGTTGAAACGCGAACGCTAGACTTCCCGCGTGCTGAAGCTCGTCATCCCGAAGGGCTCACTTGAAGACCAGACGCTTCGCCTGTTCGACGCCGCCGACCTGCAGGTGCGCCGCTCGACGAGCCGCGACTATCACGGAAGCGTCGACGACGACCGCATCGAGCGCGTCAGTGTGCTGCGGCCCCAGGAGATCCCGACGTACGTGGCCGAGGGCCTGTTCGACCTCGGCATCACCGGGCAGGATTGGATCGCGGAGACCGGAAGTGACGTCGAGGTGCTCACGAGCCTCAGCTACGCCAAGACCGGCACGGGACACGGCACGAAGATCGTGCTCGCGGTTCCCAACGAGCATCCGGCCAACAGCGCGAGCGAGATGCCGTCCGGCACCCGCATCTCGACCGAGTTCGTGCACATCACCGAGCGCTACTTCGAGGAGCTCGGCATCGATGTCCGGGTGGCGTGGAGCTACGGCGCAACCGAGGCCAAGGTACCCGAGATCGTCGACGCGATCGTCGACGTCACCGAGACAGGCAGCACCCTTCGAGCGCACGGCATGAAGATCATCGAGACACTCCTCATCTCCGACCCCGTGCTCGTCGCCAACCGCGAAGCGGCAGCCGACCCGGGCAAGCGCGCGGCCATGGACGACATCACCACGCTGCTGCTCGGCGCGCTCGCCGCGATGGGAAGGGTGTTGATCAAGCTGAACGTCGCCGAGGATGACAGCGACGCGGTGCTTGCGGTGGTGCCCTCGATGAAGGCGCCGACGGTCTCGCCGTTGGCGGGCGGCGGGTATGCGATCGAGGCGGTGGTCGACAAGCGGGGCGTGAACAGGTTGATCCCCGAGCTGAAGACCGCCGGGGCAACCGACATACTCGAGATCCCGATCTCCAAGATCGTGCCCTGACCCTTCGGAGCACCGTCGAGGCACCCGCGTCTACCACCCGCCAGACCGGCCAACCATTCTGCGAGATCGGTGTTGACAAGCGTCAGATATGACGTCATAATGACGTCGTTCATGAAACCAGGACGACGTCGGGAGGACGCCATGATGGATCCATCGATCCGGTCAGAGCTCGTGCGACACCGAATCGAGCAGCTTCGCCGGGCAGCTGAGGGGCACCACCGATCTCGGCGTCGCGGGAAGAGCCCGCGCCGACCCGGCCCCGATCACGACCCCTCCGAGCGCTGATCGTGGAAACCGCGCAATTCCTCGATGCCGTCGAGGGTGACCTCGAGACCCTGACGAGCGGCGACGACGATGCGGCGGTCGTGGCCGGCCGGCTCGCCCGCGCACTGCGCTCATCGCTTCAGCTCCGGCTCTTCGACGCGATGGGCCAGGCCGCGCTCGACCTGAGTGAACAGATGGCCTCGGGTCATGTCGAGGTTCGGCTCGCAGGGCGGGACGCCGAGCTCGTGTACGTCTCCGACGAGCCAGTGCCTCCTTCCCCAGCATCGGAGGAGGATGACGAAGGCACCGCCCGGCTGACGTTGCGGATGCCCGAGTCGCTGAAGTCACAGGTCGAACACGCGGCGGGCCAGGAGGGGCGCTCAACCAACGCGTGGCTCGTCGCCGCGGTCAAACGTGCGCTCGACCACCGAGGGCGGCGGGTCATCGGCAGCCGCCTGACAGGATTCGGCCAAGGCTGAACCAGCCTTCGAAAGGAGACGAGGCAGATGGAGCCCAGAACCGTCGAGGTCACCGGCACCTTGCACCTGCTCATGCGCATCCGGTCGGGTGACCTCCGCATCACCCAGATCGACTCCACAACCGCGACCGTGCATGTCACAGGCGAGCGAAAGTCCGACGAGATCTCGATCGAGACGGACCCCTCTGCCGATGGAACGAGGCTGCGGGTGGTTCAGCCGAGGGACGGCGGGGCATGGGGGTTCCGAGGCGGGGGTATCCAGGTAGACGTTGAAGTGCCTCGAGGCACCGTCGCTGAGGTCGTGACCGGCTCCGGCGACCTCACCGTCGAGGGCACACTCGCAGAGCTGGAGTTCCAATCGGGGTCGGGCGACTCCCGCGTCGCCGCCATCGACGGATCGGTCCGGTTGAAGTCGGCCAGCGGCGACGTTCAGGTCGGAGCCATCGAGGGCGACGCGACGCTGACGACTGCCTCGGGCGATGTCCAGATAGGGTCGATCGGGGGTTCACTGCACGGACGCAGCGCATCGGGCGATATCGAGATCGGCCAGGTCAGCGGTGACGGGCAGGTCACATCGGCCTCGGGTGATATCAAGATCGGATCGGCATCGGCGGATCTGACCTTGCGATCGGTCTCGGGCGACATCGAGGTGGGGGTGCCGGGCGGCCTTCGGGTCTGGTTCGATCTCTCGTCGACATCGGGCGACACCGTCTCGGACCTCGAGCCCGACGAGAACCTCAACGACAGCGTCTCGAGCGCGTTCTCCATCAGAGCAGCAACGGTCAGTGGAGACGTCCGCATCAGGCGGGCATCGCCCGTCTGACGACGCAACGCCCCTGCAGGGCCCGGAACCCTTGACCTGCACACCGTCTCGCCCATACCCTCGCCGGGCAACCACTGGAGACATCGGGGGTAATTGCATGGCGCGCGCGGCGGCACGAGGGCTCACGGCAGCCGTCATCGTATTGGCAGCGGCCGTGGCTACCCCAATGAGCGCCCGCGGCGCACCGGGCAAGCTCGACGGCTCGTTCTCGGTCGACGGCCGGGCGAGCGCGTTTCCGAAGGGAGCGACCGGGTTCGGGGTGGCGATCGACGCCAAGGGGCGGATCCTGGTCGCGGGCTACACGCTCGACGGCGATACCGATCTCGCCCTGGCTCGCTTCAAACCCAACGGCAACCTCGATCCGAACTTCGGTGGCGGAGACGGCCGGGTCAGCACCGATCTCGGCGGCACCGACTACGGATTCGACATCGCGCTCGCAGCGAACGGGCGCATCGTGGTGGCGGGCGAGCGTGACCGCCAGGCGGGTTCGCGCATGGTGGTCGCGGTCTACGGGCCCCGCGGCGTGCTCGATCGAGGATTCTCCAGGGACGGCATCGCCTTCGTCGGCTACGACAACGAACTGGCCGGAGCCAACGCCGTCGCGGTGAGCGCCAATGGCAAGATCGTCGTCGGCGGTTCGACCAGCAACGGCCAGACGAGCCGGTGGGCGCTCGCCCGGCTCCGGCCGAACGGAGCGCGGGACAGAGCCTTCGGCGGAGACGGGAGGGTCACCGTCGACATCTCACCGAGCGCCGAGCAGATCAACGACCTCACGATCGTGGAAGGCGGCAAGATCGTCGCTGTCGGATCGGCCGAAGCGGGACTCTCCCCTCGCGTCGCGATCGCTCGCTTCCTCATCGGGGGCTCGCTCGACCGGGACTTCGGCAAACGCGGTGTGAAGGTGACCGATGTCGCCAACGGCGCCGACACGGCCTACGGGGTTTCCGAGCAGCAGGGCGGCGAGCTGATCGTGGTCGGCCACGTGGCCAACGGGGGCAAAGCCGATTGGGGCGTGCTCCGGTACGGGCCGAACGGCCGCCTCGACGATGCCTTCCACGGCGACGGCATCCGAATCCTGAGCTTCGGCCCCGAATACGAGCTCGCGCAGGCGTCGGCGGTGCAAGGAAACGGGCGGATCGTGGTGGTCGGGCGCATCAGGCGATCCGACGACGATCATTTCGGTGTCGTGCGCCTGAAGCCGAACGGTTCGTACGATCTCAACTTCTCAGGCGACGGAAGACTGGTCGTTGACTTCGACGGGGGCAGCGACACCGCCCGCGACGTGCTCCTGCAGGCCAACGGGCGCATCGTGGTGGCGGGCGAGGCGTTCGACCGGGGCGGACGCCGTATCGCGGTTGCGAGGCTGTTGGCCTCGTGACCTGGGGATTGACACCATCGGGGGACGATGTGACACAATCCGGTCAGATGTTTGAATCCACATTCAACGAATACATGGCGCACCGCGCGACGGACGAAGTATCGAGCGCGTAGGGGCGCCGCGGACGCGACTACGCGTCCACGCCGCCTGGGGGACCTCTCGTCGGACGGGGGGTCCTTTCGTTTCCGGGGGAAGGGCATCACGCAACAAGGGGGTCACAGGTGGGCGAGACGATCGGGGAGCGCATCGCGCGGCAGGCCGAGGAGCTCGAGCACGAGTGGGAGACCGGCCCGAGGTGGAAGGGCGTCGAGCGCCGTTACTCAGCCGAGGACGTGATCAAGCTTCGAGGTTCGTTCGTGATCGAGCAGACACTGGCGAAGCGAGGCGCCGAACGGCTCTGGGAACTGGTCAACGAGACCGAGTACGTGAATGCTCTGGGTGCGCTCACAGGCGGCCAGGCCGTCGAGATGGTCAAGGCGGGGCTGCCGGCGATCTACCTCAGCGGATGGCAGGTCGCGGCCGATGCGAACCTCTCGGGGCACACCTACCCGGACCAGTCGCTCTATCCGTCGAACTCGGTGCCCGCCGTGGTTCGCCGCCTCAACAACGCCATGCAGCGCGCCGACCAGATCGCCTGGAGTGAGGGTGATGACGCTTCCTGTGTGGCGCCCATCCTCGCCGACGCCGAGGCGGGCTTCGGCGGCGCCCTCAATGCGTTCGAGCTGATGCGGGCCATGATCGAGGCCGGCGCGGCCGGGGTGCACTTCGAGGATCAGCTCGCGTCGGAGAAGAAGTGCGGACACCTCGGCGGAAAGGTGCTCGTGCCGACCGACCAGTTCGTGCGGACGCTCACCGCCGCCCGGCTCGCCTCAGACGTGCTCGGCGTGCCGACCCTCGTGGTCGCCCGCACCGACGCGCTCGCTGCCACGCTGCTCACGAGCGACATCGACGAGCGCGACCGGCGGTTCGTGAGCGGTGAGCGAACCCACGAAGGCTTCTACCACGTGACCAACGGCATGGAAGCCGCGATCGCGCGAGCCCAGGCCTACGCGCCGTTCGCCGACATGCTCTGGTGCGAGACCTCGACACCCGACCTCGAGGAGGCGCGCGAGTTCGCCGAAGGCGTGCATTCGATGTACCCCGAGAAGCTGCTCGCCTACAACTGCAGCCCCTCCTTCCGCTGGAAGCAACACCTCGACGACGCCACGATCGCTCGATTCCAGAAGGAGCTGGCGTCGATGGGCTATCGGTTCCAGTTCATCACGCTCGCAGGCTTCCATGCCTTGAACGCGAGCATGTTCGAGCTGGCGCGCGGATACGCCGGCGAGGGTATGACCGCCTACGTGCGGTTGCAGGAACGAGAGATCACTATGGAAGCCGAGGGCTACACCGCAACGAGACACCAGGCCGAGGTCGGCACCGGCTACTTCGACCGGGTCTCCGAAGTCATCAGCGGAGGCAGCTCCTCGACCCTTGCGCTCAAGGGTTCGACCGAAGAGGAGCAGTTCCGAGACTGAGCGGCACCAACCGCATCATGCGCCGACAGTACGGCAGCGAACTGTTCACCTTGCCCGGGACGGCGTATCGTGCCATTTCCTCGTAGGGGAAACGGCCTCGAACTCGTCGCGCGACAGGCGGAAGGATGGATCGAATATCACCCGAGCGCTCCGAGACCTGGCTCGGCGCGCTATGGCGTCCTCCGAAGACGCGAGACCTGTTCATAGGGCTCGGGCTCGCGGCCGTGCTGCCGTGGGCCGCCTCGTGGATGGCGACCGATCTTTCGATCTTCAGCATCTTCCCAGGACTGACGTTCGTGGCTGCGACCGTCGCCGCCACCATGGTCGGGCGCCTCAGTGCGAGCGTGGTGGCGACCGTGACCTCCGCCGTCCTCATCAGCTACAACCACCTGCTTCCTCAGGAGGACGGCCTCGAGAACGCTCTTCTGAACCTGCTCGCGCTCGCGTTCTTCTGTGCAGCCTCGTTCTTGCTCGCCTATGCCCTGGCCCAGAAGGATGCGGCGAGCGAGCGGGCGGCCGCTGCAAGGTCCGAGATCGAGCGTCTCGCAGGTGAGGTGGCCGCAGAGCGGAACACGATGCGTCAGATCCTCCACCAGATGCCCGCCGGCGTGATAGTGACCGACGCTCAGGGCACGATCACCATGGCGAATCGCCGGGCCGTCGAGATCTTGCGCGTCCAGGTGCCGATCGGCCAACCTCTGCACGACTACATCGGCGAGACCGAAGACACGATCCGTCCCGTTCGTGAGAACGGGACCGCCTACAGCCCCGCCGAGGTGCCCCTCGCGCGCGCGTTGGCGACCGGGGAGCTCGTGCTGCAGGAGACGATGAGGGTCGAGCGTGCCGACGGCTCGTCCGTGATCGTCGAAGTCGATGCTGCCCCGATCCGACGAGCGGGCAGTGACACGATCGAGGGCGGCATCGCGAGCTTCCAGGACGTGACCGAGCGCATCAGGACCGAAGAGGATCTCGCGCGCACGAGCAAGCGCCTTTCGCAGATCCAGACGGTCACCGACGCTGCCCTCGCCGGACTCGGCGTCGACGAGCTCACCGGCGAGTTGCTGAGGAAGGTTCGCCAGGTGCTCGACACCGACTCCGCAACGCTGCTCCTGGTCGACAGGACGGGCACGGCGTTGATCGAGCACACGACCATCGGCGCCGAGACCGACGGTGCAACCGTTGCTATCCCCATCGGACGCGGCGTTGCCGGCAAGATCGCGAGCACGGTCACGCCCATCGTGGCTGACGACCTCTCGACCTATGAGGTCGAGCGCCCGTGGCTCACCGAGCAGATGCGATCGCTGATGGGCGTGCCGCTCGTCTATCGGGGGGAGGTGCGAGGCGTCATCCATGTGGCGACCCGGTCGCAGCGACACTTCACAGCCGACGACATGGAAGTCGCCGAGCTCGTCGCGAACCGCATCGCGGCCGCTCTCGATCGCGCGGCGTTGTACGAAAGCCGCTCGGCCATGTCGCAAGAGCTGCAGCGAAGCCTGTTGCCGTCGTCCCTGCCCCAGATCGAGGGGGTCGAGCTTGCCGCCCTGTATCACCCGTTCTCGCCGGACCAAGCGATCGGGGGCGACTTCTACGACATCTACCACCACGGCGAGGGAACCTGGGGTGTCGTCGTGGGCGATGTCTCGGGCAAGGGGCCAAAGGCCGCGGCGATCATGGGTCTTGCGGCCCACACCGTGCGGGCGCTCGCCCGATACGAGTCGAAGCCGAGCGCCGTGCTCACGGCGCTCAACGAAGTCTTGCTGCGCGAGGAGCGAGTCAACGAAGAACAGTTCTGCACCGCGTGCGAGATGCGACTCAAGGTGGAGCCAGGGCACCTTCGCATCACGCTGTGCTCCGCCGGCCACCCCTTGCCGATGGTGCTTCGCGCCAATGGTGCGATCGAGCAGGTCGGCGAGCCGGGCACGTTGCTGGGCAGCTTCCGCGATCTGGCGCTGCATGATGTCGTTCTCGATCTCGGTCCGGGTGACGCCCTCGTCGCCTTCACCGACGGACTGGTCGAGCGGCGCGATGACGGCATCGACGAGGGTCAGCGGGCGCTGGCGGAACTGCTTTCGACGTGCACCGAACTCTCCGCGAGCGAGATCAAGGCTCGCATCGAACGCGACCTCGTACAGACGACCACGCTCGATGACGACGTGGCGGTGTTCGTGATCAGGAAGACCTGAGCACAGGCAACAGCTCCTTCTGCGCGAAGGCTGCGAATCCCTCTTGGTCGGTACCGATCTGGTGGAACCAGACCCCGTCGTAGCCGGCGCTCTCGTACCGACGTACCATCTCGACGTAGGGCCCCAGCTCGGCTCCGGTCACGATCGAACCACGAAGGTCGTCGATCCGGACGAGCGTGGCCGCCTGCTCGAAATGTTCCGGAAGGGCCAGCTCCGAGTTCAGCGCGCCCGGGAGCCCTGCGTTCGGCCACCGCTCGAGGGCGGTGCGGAGTCCCTGCTCCGCATCGTCGCCCCAGCACACCGTGATCTCGGCGTAGGCGTGGGCGTCGGCGCCGGCTCCGCCGCGGAAGGTCGACACGATGTTCTCGTCGGGCGCCGTGCCGATCAGTCCGTGGCCGATCTCTCCGGCGAGTGTCGCCGCCGCCTCACCACCGGCCGCCACGAAGACGGGGATCGGCTCGTCGGACAGCGAATGCAACCGTGCGCCCTCGACCGTGAAGTGTTCACCGCGATGCGTCACCATCTCTCCCGACCAGAGGGTGCGCATGATGTCGACGGCCTCACGCAGCATCTCCCGTCGCTCGCCGGGTCGGGGCCATCGCCCACCGGTCACGTGCTCGTTGAGCCACTCACCGGTGCCGACGCCGAAGAAGAACCTCGAGGGAAGCATCGACGCCGCGGTGGCGGCAGCCTGCGCGACGATCGCTGGATGCATGCGCATGGTGGGGCAGGTGACCGCGGTGCCAACCTCGATCTCGTCGGTGACGGCAGCGACCCCACCCAGCACCGACCAGACGAACGAGCTCTCGCCCTGGACCGAGATCCACGGATGGAAATGGTCGGAGATCGCGGCGAGGTCGAAGCCGGCCTCCTCGGCCCTCTGTGCATCGGTGACGAGCTCGGACGCCGAACGTTCCTCTGAACAGAGCTTGATACCGAATCGCATCGGCGACGCCATACCCCGGCCCACTCGCTTCCACACGCCCTGATCAGCGTCGGTTTGGCTCACGGGCGCCGTGGGAACCTTGGTCTCGTCGAAACGGAGGATCTCGCACGATGTCGAACGCAGGATCATCGACCGGAGCCGAGCGATGAGCGATCCAGGCGCACGACGGATCGGGTCGAGGTTGCGTGGGCGTATGACCGTTGCCCTATTCGTCGGACCACTCGTCGGCCTTGCGGTGGGCGCCCTCGTCGCCGCGGTCGCGTTCGAGAGCTGGGGCGGTGGCGCGATCATGGTGTTGCTCGGAGGGGCGGTGGCCGGCACATTGCTCGCCCTGTTGTTGGGCGGATACTCGAGCCTTGAATCACCGGACCCCGGCAGGGAGCCTTCCGACACCCAGCGCCCGGTCGTCGATCGCCCGGATCTCGTGCGAGAAGAGAACGACGACTCCCTGCCGCCATCGGCCCACGGCGGCCAGCATCAGCCCGACGAGCGCATCGTCGAGTGATGAGCGTCGAACATGAACGACGCGCTGACCCGTGCCCGATCTGCGGGATCGGCACGGTTGCCGACATCGTCTACGACACGAACGCGACGCGCCAAGAACCTGTCCAAGGCTCGGAGAGCAGCGAAGAGGTCGTCTACTCGTGCGGGCACCGCGTGACAGGATCACGCCTGGACTCGGCCGACGAGGAACGGCTCGACGTGGAACGTCGAACCTCGGACGAAACGGTCGATCCAGGCGAGGCCGGTTAGGGCTACGTCAGGCGGCAACCATCGACGGGTCAGCGCCGAGCAGATCGAGCACCGCTCGTTCGACGAGCTCCAGCGCTTCCTCGGGCTCGGCCGTGGCTCCGATGTCGGCGAGCGCCGGTGCCACCGTACGACCGCTTCGGAACCGTTCGAACACGCGCGGGTCGATGTAGGAGGTGCGAGCGACGGCAGGGGTGTTTCCGAGGTGCTCGGCCACGTTTCGGATCGTGGCTGCGATCGCTCGCTTCTGCGATGTCACCCCTTGCACCTCGCGCGAGCCCGCGATGTCGACGGCTGCGAGCACGGTCGCATGCCACGTCCGGAAGTCCTTCGCCGAATGTTCCTCTCCGAGCAGCAGCTTGATGTAGGTGTTGATCTCAGCCGACCTCAGGTTCCGCCATCGCCGTTGCTCTCGGTAGGCGAGCAGTTCGATGCCACCGGACCGGCGCCGCTTCAGCTGCTCGAGCAACGGAACGAGCACGGGGTCTTCGATCTCATGCCTTCTCCGCGCTCCGCCCTTGGCCACATAGTCGAACAGGATCCTCGATCCTTCGATCTGCACATGACTCTTGCGCATCGTGGCGAGCCCGAAGGATCCGTTGATGTCGGCATATGACTCGGATCCGATCCGGAACGTGCCTCGGTCGAGCAGTCGTGTGGCCCCGGCCATCACGCGCTCCTTCGGCACTCCATCGAGCGCGAGGTCGCGCTCGACGATCGGGCGCATATCAGGAAGAGCGCGGGCGAACGACTCAACGCGCCGGAACTTCCTGGAGTCTTGGCGGCGACGCCATGCCTCGTGATAGATCGGCTGGCGCCGCCCGGCCGCGTCGGTGCCCAGGGCCTGCAGATGTCCATCTGGATCCGGACAGATCCAGACGTCGGTCCATGCCGGCGGCACGGCGAGATCGCTGATGCGTTCGAGTACGTCGGGGTCTCGGATCGCGCGACCCCGGGCGTCCTCGTAGGAGAATCCCGAGCCACGCCTGCGACGTGCGATGCCCGGAGACGTCGGATCGACCTTGTGCAGGCGTGACACGCTCGCGATATGCCCCAAGTCGCCTGTGCGCAAACGGTTCCGCTGCATCGGGGATGCCGTCGGAGTCCGGCGGAGAGGTTTGGTGAGGTCACGCTCGCGGTAACCCATCTCAGGCATCACCACCGCGAAGGAGAAGGAACCGATGGCTACGCTCGTGCGACACATCATGACGGCAGAACCCAAGACCCTCTCCACGTCGATGTCGGCGGCAGATGCGGCGGGGATGATGGCGAACTACGACGTCGGCTCGATCCCGGTGCTCGGTGACGACGGCGAGCTCGCCGGTATCGTGACCGATCGCGACATCGTGGTCAGGGTCGTCGCGAACCGCGACGACCCAACGAAGGTCTCGCTCGGCGACATCGCGACCCAGATCACCGTGGAGGTGACACCCGACACGGAGATCGCCGACGCGAACCAGATGATGGCCGACCACAAGATCCGACGTCTGCCGGTGACCAAGGACGGTGCCCTCGTCGGCATCGTGTCGCTGGGTGACGTCGCGCTCGCGCTCGCCTCGAAGCGCACGCTGGGCGAGACACTCGAGGACGTGTCGACCTCGCCGAGCACCACCTCGCGGAACGAAGGGCCCGATCAGGGAACACCCACCCGCGTCATGGACAACCGCGAACCGGGCGGAACCCGAACGCAAGGAGGAGACCGATGACGATGCACGACGACGAAGGACATACTCATCAGCCGGTAGCCCCCAAGGAGCCGGGCAACGGTCTCGTTGGCTACGCAGCGATCAAGTACGCGGCGATCGTCGTGATCGTCTTGGCGATCCTGGCCTTCCTCGCCTGGTACGTGCTTCCTCGCATCGGCTGAGCCGGTTCGACGGCTCATCCGATGCGCGATCGCCCTACGCCTCGGCTGCCTCGCGCAACCGCTCGAGGGTTTGGGTCAGGATGCGCGACACGTGCATCTGGCTCACGCCGACATCCTCAGCGATCTCGCTCTGCGTGAGCCCGCGGAAGAACCGCAGGTACAGCACGCGACGATCGCGCACCGACAACTTCGCGACGGCCGGCGCGATCGACGACCACTCGTCGATCAGCTCGATCGAGGGGTCATCGCTCCCCAGTGAGTCGACCGGCGCCGGGGCGTCATCACCGGCCGGCGCGTCGAGCGAAGTCGTGGAATATGCCTGCACCGCGTCCATGGCGTCGGCGATCTCGTCGGTGCTCACGTCGAGCTGCTTTGCCAGCTCCGGGATCGTGGGCGACCGGCCGAGCTCCTGCGTGAGCTCGGGCAGCGACCTGTTGATGCGGATCGCCAGCTCCTGGAGCCGGCGCGGAACCCGCAGGGCCCACCCCTTGTCGCGGAAATGCCGCTTGAGCTCACCGACGATCGTCGCAGCAGCGTACGTCGAGAACTGCACCTCGCGTGCCGGGTCGAACCGGTCGATCGCGTTGAGCAGGCCGATGTTGGCCACCTGCGTCAGATCCTCGACCGCCTCACCTCTTCCCGAGAACCGGCGAGCGAGATACTCCGCGAACGGCAGGAACAACGCCGCGATCTCGGCCCGGGCCCCCTGATCCGGAAGCCGGGCGAACAGCGCCTCGACCTCGGCGTCGTCGGGCCGCCCTCGGCCCGACCCCTCCGAAGCGCTGCCGGCAACCCGACTCACGCCGAAACGGTCCGCACGCGCAGCTCGATGGCTGGATCACCATCGACCTCGGTCACCGCGACTTCGTCGGCGAGACCCTCGATCACGCGCCACGCCAGGCCGTCGCGGGCACCGAGGTCGGCTGCCGCCCCCGGTCCTTCCACCCAGATCGTGAGGCGAAGATCGGCGGTGCTGGGCATCAGATCGACCCGTAGCCGCGAACCATCGGGGCGGGCCGTGAGTAACAAGGCCGATGCTTCGGCGGCGGCGATCCGTAGATCGTCGACCGCGTCGTACGGGAGCGCCAGCTTCGAGGCAACCCCGGCCACCACCGTGCGCACTAGCGCGATAGACGCCGGATCGGCGGGGAGGCCCAGATTCACCAACTCACGAGTTCCGTCCACGGTTTCCTTCCTATAATGACCGCGCGCTCCGGCGCGGGGGCCGAGCGATGCCGGCCCTCACCCTATCCTCACCGGCACGGCGCGAGGCGCCTCAGGGGAGTGTTGTCCGTGGAGCCATCGTTCGAAACGAGCACGAGCGGATCATGGACCGTGATCACCGTGAACGGTGAACTCGACCTCTCGACATCCGAGGCTCTCAAGTCCGCTCTCGACGACGGCTTCGGAGACACCACGCCGCAGATCGCGGTCGATCTCACCGACGTCACGTTCATGGACTCGAGCAGCCTGGGCGTGCTGATCGCGTACATGAAACGCGCCCGCGAGCGTGGAGGCGACGTGCGACTCGTCGGCATCCAGGGCTCTCCTGCCAAGGTGATCGCGCTCACGGGCCTCGACGCGGCGTTCCAGATCGACGGCACCATCGGCGACCTGCCGGACTGAATCTCTTGCATCGCTCGCGTTTCGAACGCGGTCCCCTCGGGTATCCGGATGCCTGACGCTTCCTCAGAGCGGCACGCCAGGGAGGGCCCCCGATCATGGAGACCAACGCTGAGAACAGTCTTCGAGGGCGCATGGCGCCGGGCGACGTGAGGATCAACACCGTGCACGAGACCGGCAGGATCTGCGAGGACGCCACATGTTCTACCGTCCTCTCGATCTACAATGCGACCGGATGGTGTTGGCAGCACGAGCAGCCACACGCCTACGTGTTGCAAGCGCCTCGCAAGCGCCGTCGCGACGCCCGAGTCGCCTAGATCCCACCTGGAGTCCACCAGATGACATGGCTCGTTCGACCTGGATCGTTCGCCTACCAGGGAGTGCGGCGGCCCCCCCTGCCGCATGCGCCGAGTCGGGTTCGGGGGCACGATCCGGCGCCCCCGACCCGGCCGCCGGCGCCACCCGTGCCTCCGGCCCCGACGCCCGATCCGATCCCCGGTCCTGCACCCGATCCTTCCCCCGGCCCCGTTCCCGAACCCGGGCCGACGCCTGCACCCCAGCCCACCCCCGCACCGTCGCCGGTTCCGGCGCCCCCGACGGTACGATGCCTGGGCGATGAACCCGGTCAAGCGAATGCTGCTGTGGGCATCGCAGAACCCGACGATGCGCGAGCAGCTTCCTCGCATGCGGTTCGTCAAGCGATCTGTCGCGCGCTTCATGCCAGGGGAATCAGCCGAGGAGGCGATCGAGGCGGCGGTGCGCATGGCGGCGCAGGACCCCGGCATCCCTGCCACGTTCACGAGGCTCGGCGAGAACACCGCCGACCTCGCACAGGCAGCCGAAGCCACCGGTGATTACCTGAGGCTCCTCGATCGCATCGAGGAGCTCTCGCTCGATGCGGAGATCTCGGTCAAGCTCACGCAGCTCGGCATCGATCAGGATCCGGAGGTCACCGCCACGCACATCGAACGACTCGTCGATCGCTCCGCTGAACTCGGCCGCACCTGTTGGATCGACATGGAAGCGAGCGAGTACGTCGACCGCACGCTCGATCTATACGAGGTCGAGCTTGGTCGCTCGCCCCAAGTCGGCATCTGCCTGCAGGCCTATCTTCGCCGCACCTACGACGACGTCGAACGCTTGCAACCGCTCACGCCGACCGTGCGACTCGTCAAGGGCGCCTACCGAGAGCCCAAGGCGCTCGTCTTCACCTCGAAGGACGCGATCGACGAGAGCTTCCTGCGGCTCACGCTGCATCTGGTGAACGGAGGAGCGAAGCGAGTCGCTCTCGGCTCACATGACACCGATCTGATCGAGCGGATCTCGGCCGAGGTCGGCGGCCACGATCGTTTCGAGGTCGCCATGCTCTACGGCATCAGGACCGACGAGCAGCGGCGACTGACAGCACAGGGGTACGTGGTGCGGACGTTGATCTCGTACGGCCCCTCGTGGTACCCGTGGTTCATGCGACGGCTCGCGGAGAAGCCGGTCGAGAACACCCTGCTGGCCCTGCGGAACCTGCTCACGGTCGAGCACTCGTCGCGCTCTGGTCCATGACACGTCTGCACGGAGCGATCGCGGCAAGCGTGACGCCGATGCGCGACGGCGGGCGCACGGTGGACCTCCCTGCGATCGCGGAGCTGGTTCGATTCCTGGCCGCCGGCGGGATCGACGGTGTGCTCACGTGCGGCACCACGGGCGAGGGCGTGCTTCTGGGGATCCACGAACGTCGGGCCGTGGCCGAAGCCTTCGTGGCGTGCGCGCCGGCCGGGTTCACCATCGCGGTGCACGCAGGAGCGCAGACCTCGGCCGACACGATCGCGCTCGCGGCGCACGCCCGCGACGCCGGCGCACACGCGGTCGCCGTGATCGCGCCCCCCTACTTCGCGCTCGACGACGAGGAGCTCACACGACATCTCGTGAGCGCGGCCGATGCCGCCGACCCCTTGCCGTTCTACGTGTATGAGTTCGCTGCCCGCAGCGGGTACGCCATCCCACCCGCAGTCGTCGACCGGGTGCGCACCCAAGCTCCGAACCTCGCGGGCATGAAGGTCTCCGACTCGCCGTTCAGTGCGGTCGAGCCGTATCTCGAGCTCGGGCTGGATCTGTTCGTGGGCTCGGAGCCGCTCGCGCTCGAAGGACTTGCCGCCGGCGCGGTCGGGAGCGTCAGCGGTCTCGCGGCCGCCTTCCCGGAGATCGTCGCCGAGCTCGTGCACGATCGGAGCGTGGCCGCCCACGACCAGGTGAGCCTGCTCCGCGATCAGATGCACGGCATGCCGTTCCCGGCTGCCCTGAAGCTGGTGCTGATGGCACGCGACGTGCTGGTCACGGGCGACGTCCGCCCTCCACTCAGAACGCTCACCGACGCCGAGCGCGAAGCCGTGCTCGGGCTGGCCCGCGACCTGGGCGCCCTGTAGCGCTCGTCAAGCGGACCGCTACGAGTGGCGCTCGTGCGGTTCCGCGTGTTCTTCGCGGTCGTACCGTACGAAGGCGAATGCGCCATCGGGCTCGAGCACCGCGAAGCGAACGTCGGCGATGTCGGCGATGCCCTGCTCGCGCGCGGCCGAGATGACCTCCGCGCGCGTGAGCCGCTCGATCGCGATGACCTCATCGACGAGCTTCCCGTCGTCGATGACGATCACCGACACTCCCTCGATCACCCGCTTCGACCCCGGCCAGCGGAAACCGACGTACGACATGGCGACGACCAGCACCGCGATCGTGGCGACCGCGAGCATCGCGCCGGTGACCGACATGTCTTCCTGCGTGACGCCTTGTTGCACGAGGTCGCCGATGGTCACGATCAGCACGAGACTCGAACGCTGACATCTCGGCCAGCTCCTTCTTGCCGACGACCCGAGTCACGATCCACAGGAAGGCGAAGATCACGGCGGCGCGGAGCACGATCTCCATCAGGGCATCACCAAGGTTCGATAGTGAAACCGACAATGGCGACAAGCCCTCGGTGTCGAGCGAGGTGGTCGCTCCGGAGCCGAGACCGAACGTCGGAGAGGCGCGACCGTCGAACCGCACGAGCAGAACATCGCCTTGAGGACGGTCGAAGGTCATGACGAGCAGGTCGTCGCGAAGCGTCGTGCCCGAGGGTTCGGGATACCACTGGTTGAAGTCGAACCGCTCGAAGTACTCGGCCGTGGTCGTGATCGTGACCGGCCCGTCGAAGCCGCCCGGCGCGATGACCGCAACCTTCCACGGCGTCTCCAGCCCAGACCGGGTCACCTCTGCGTACGTGACCTCGAGGGTCACACCGTGCGCGCGCTGGCCGAGACCGTGCCGATGCGCATCCCGACGACGTTGCCGAGACCGGCGAGCACGAGCAGCCCAATCACACCGAGGCCGAGCCTCCGAGCGGTACGTGCGCTGACGGAGCGGGTCGATCGGCTCGGCATCGGGTCGCGTCGAGATGCCCGTCCCCTTCCGTCTTTCGGACATCGGGTGTCTATCGGCCCTTGCGACCGCTGCGTCGGTTCACCGCTCGCAGGAGCTGCTGCTTGTTCATGCGGCGATCGTCCCTCGATGCGGAGATCCTTGGCCTCCTCGTAGAGCTGGTCGCGGGTACGGCCCTGCGCGCCGGGTGCGAGCGGAGCCCGCCCCGCCGACCACTCGAGATGTCCTCGCGCGACGCGCGGGAGCTTTCCTTGCCTCGCCGGCACGCGCGCGCTCCTTGTTCACGGTGCGTGCAGCGATCTCCTCGGCGGCGTCCTCGGAGCGGCCACGATCCTTCAGGCCTTCCTTGATGTGCTCGTACTGCCGTTCTCGTTTGGCGCTCCACGCCCTCTGTGGCATCGGTCCCTCCTCGCTGCGTCTGCCTGAGCCGTTCCCCGAGCGCGGGGCGAACAAACGACGCCGACATTTGACACCGCTTCGGGTGGCCCCGATACGGTTTGCACCTGCAAATCCGATCAGGGGGGTACGAATCACCGTGATCCGTACGCGAACCGCCGGGCTGGTGGGGGCCATGATCCCCTCGCGCCTGTGCGGCATGCCCGTTGCAACCGGCGCCTCATGCGCCGGCGCGCGCGCGCGGACCTGACCACTTCCCCCGTCTCGCATCACCCGGGCCGCCGCGATCGGCGGCCTTTCGTCGTTCCCGGACCCGCAACCGCAAGGCTCCAGGCTCATGACCGACACCACCACCCCGGCACCCAGCACCCCCCGCCATCGCGGCGAGGGGCAGTGGGGCCTTGGATATCACGAGCCGTTGAACACGGCGGAGCAGATCAAGAAGGAAGACGACGGGCTGAACGTACGAGCCCGCATCGAGAGCATCTTCGCGCCGGGCGGCTTCCGCTCGATCGGCAAGCAGGATCTGCGCAGCCGCATGCGGTGGTGGGGCCTCTACACACAGCGCAAGCAAGGCGTGCCCGGCGAGCGCACCGGCAGCGCCGAGCCCGAGGACCTCGAAGACGAGTTCTTCATGATGCGCATCCGCATCGACGGCGGTGCGATGACCTCCGAGCAGCTCCGAGCGATCGCATGGGCGAGCGAGCGGCACGGGCGCGACGTCGCCGACATCACGGACCGCCAGAACGTGCAGCTGCATTGGATCCGCATCGAGGACGTGCCCGCGATCTGGGAGCGCATCGAATCCGTTGGACTCTCCACGCAGGAAGCCTGCGGCGATACGCCCCGCGTGATCCTCGGGTGCCCGATCGCGGGCGTGACGGCCGACGAGCTCTTCGACGCGACGCTCGACGTTCGTGCGGTGGTCGACCGATTCATCGGCGACCCGGCATTCTCGAACCTTCCACGCAAGTACAAGACCTCGATCAGCGCGTGCTTCGCCGGCTGCACGAATCAGGAGATCAACGACGTCTCGTTCGTCGGCGTGGCCGACTCGGACGGAGAGCTCGGGTACGACCTTCAGGTCGGGGGAGGATTGTCGACCAATCCCATGCTTGCCCAGCGTCTCGGCACGTTCGTGCCTCGTGAGCGCGTGCCGGAGGTGTGGGCCGGCGTCACGAGCCTCTACCGCGAGTACGGGTACAGGCGTTCGCGGAACCATGCCAGGTTCAAGTTCCTGGTGAAGGACTGGGGCCCAGTGCGGGTGCGCGAGGTCCTCGAGAAGGAGTTCCTCGAAGAAGGAGCGCTCCCCGACGGTCCTGCGCCGTCGCCGATGCCCATGAGCGCCCGTGAGCACCTGGGAATCATGCCGCAGCGGGACGGCAAGGTGTCGGTGGGGTTCGCTCCGCGGGCCGGACGCGTCGCCGGCCATCAACTCCGGCTCGTCGCCGACCTCGCCGATCGGTTCGCAGGCGGGGAGGTGCGCGCCACCGCGCAGCAGAAGCTCGTGATCGTCGATGTCGATCCTTCGCTCGCCGACGACCTTATCGCAGAGCTCGATGGGCTCGACCTGCGGGCGCGCGGAAGCTCGTTCCGGCGCTCGACCATGGCGTGCACGGGCATCGAGTTCTGCAAGCTCGCGATCGGCGAGACGAAGGGACGAGCGGCGTGGCTCACGAGCGAACTGGAAACCCGGCTTCCACGGTTCGAGGAGAACGTACGAATCCATGTGAACGGCTGCCCGAACTCGTGCGCGCGGTTCCAGGTCGCCGACATCGGGCTGATGTCGGCGCTGCGGGTGCGTCCAGACGGCACGAAGAGCGACGCGTTCCTCGTGCACCTGGGCGGCACGTTGGGCGAGGGCGCGGCATTCGGTCGCAAGGTACGAGGTGTGAAGGTCTATGCCGAGGACACCGCCGACTACCTCGAACTGTTGCTCAGACGATATGAGCGGCAACGCGAAGACGGCGACTCGTTCTCGTCGTTCGTGAACGCACTCGACGCCGACGAGCTCGCCCGGTTCGCCGAGCCGTCACGCACGCACGGAGAGCTTCGATGACTATCAGAGGTGCGCGCTGATGAGCGCTATCAGAGGTGCGCGCTGATGAGCGCTATCAGAGGTGCGCGCTGATGAGCGCTATCAGAGGTGCGCGCTGATGAGCGCGACTCGAGCGGTGCCGTTCTACTGCCCCTTCTGCGGCGAGCAGCAGATCCGTCCCGATGACGCCAGCCCGTCGGCCTGGCGATGCGAGTCGTGCGAACGCGGATTCGAACTCACGGCGATCACGGTTGGTGGTGTGAGCTGATGGCCGACGCCGACCCGAGGGCACCCTGGCATGAACCGGCGATGCCGGTGCTCGACGAGGAAGCCGTTTGGGTGCATGAGGCGGCCGAGCGCTTCGAGCACACCCACGCCGAGGAGCTGCTCGGGTGGGCCCTAGACAGCTTCCACCCCAAGCTGGCGATCAGCGCTGCGGGCGGCGTCGACGGCATGGTGCTGATCGACATGGCTTGGCGGATGAACCCGGACGTGCGAGTGTTCACCCTCGATACCGGACGGCTTCCGCCCGAGACGTACACCCTCTTCGAGGAGGTGCGCGAGCGCTACGGCATCGCGGTGGAGTTCGAGTACCCCGACACGACATCGGTGGCCTCGCTCGTGAACCGCGAAGGCCCCAACCTGATGTACCGGGGCGTCGACCTGCGGCTCGCGTGCTGCGCCGTGCGCAAGGTCGAGCCGCTCCGGCGCAAGCTCGCCACGCTCGATGCCTGGATCGCAGGACTCCGTCGGGAACAGTGGGCGTCACGGCGCAACATCGCAAAGGTCGAGCTCGATCGCGACCACGGCGGCATCGTGAAGCTGAACCCGCTTGCCGACTGGAGCCTCGACGACGTCTGGGACTACGTGCGAAAGCACGAGGTGCCCTACCACGAGCTCTTCGACCATGGGTACACATCGATCGGCTGCGCGCCGTGCACCCGACCGGTTCAGCCGGGCGAACCCGAGCGCGCGGGGCGTTGGTGGTGGGAGCAGGACACGGCCAAAGAATGCGGCATCCACTGCAGCGTCGAGCTCGCGGGGTCTGCGAGCGACCGGGAGAAGGCGTTCGCCGAAGCTCCGCAGGAGGCCCGCTGATGCCATTCGCCTACCCAGTGATGCTGGAACTGGCTGGTCGCCGCTGCGTGGTGATCGGCGACGATGCCGTTCGCGACAGGAAGGTCGAAGCCCTGCTCGCCGCAGGAGCCGACGACGTGCTGGTCGTCGCGTGCGGACCGGTCACGCGGCTCGACCAGCTCGACGGCATCGCTGGACTGACGGTGGCGCGCCGGCCCTGGCACGCCGCAGACCTCAACGGCGCCTTCCTCGTCGTGGCGGCGAGCCGCGACGCCGGAGAGCGCGATGCGATCGCCCGAGAGGCACGCGCCAGGCGCGCGCTCGTGAACGTCATGGACGATATCGCCAACTGCGATTGGTCCACGCCGAGCATCGTGCGCCGCGGGGAGCTCGTCGTCTCGATCGCCACGGGCGGCGCCTCCCCTGCGCTCGCCAAGAAACTGCGCATGCGACTCGCGAGCGAGGTGGGCGAGGAATGGTCCGAGGTGCTCGCCGTGCTGCGCTCGGTCCGCGAAGCGACGATGCCTGCCCTGCCCGACTTCGCCACGCGGGCCCGGCGCTGGAGCGTCGCCCTCGACCTCGACGAGGCAGCATCGCTCGTCCGTGATGGCCGAAGCGACGAGCTCGCGCGACGGCTGCGGACGCGTCTTCTGGCCGAGAACACCGCGCTCGACGAGCCGGTCGCGAAGGCGCTATGAGCGGACGGGTCGTCCTCGTGGGCGCCGGTCCCGGCGATCCCGAGCTGATCACGGTCAAAGGCGCGAAGGCGCTCGGCGAGGCGGACGTGGTCGTCTACGACCGGCTGGCATCACCGGCGCTGCTCGAGCTCGTACCGGCTGAGGCCGAGCGCGTCTACGTGGGCAAGGAACCAGGCCGCGAGGCGATGCGGCAGCACGAGATCGACGCGCTCATCGTCGGTGAGGCGCGCGACGGGCGAACGGTCGTGCGCCTGAAGGGCGGCGATCCGTTCGTCTTCGGTCGCGGTGGCGAGGAGTTACTCGCGTGCGCCGAGGGCGGAGTCGCTGTCGAGATCGTGCCCGGCGTGACGAGCGCGGTCGCTGCCCCATCCGCCGCCGGCATCCCCCTCACGCATCGGGGTGTCGCGCGATCGTTCGCCGTCGTCACCGCGTCGACCGCGCACGCCGAGGACACCGTCGATATCGCTCGTATGGCCACGGCCACCGACACGCTCGTCGTGCTCATGGCCGCGGGCAAGCTGGCCGAGACGTGCGCCACCCTCGTCGACGCCGGGCGCCCGGCGTCGACGCCCGCGGCGATCGTGCAATGGGCATGGACCCACGATCAACGGACCATCACCGGCACGCTGGCCGACCTGGCGATCCTTGCGGTTGCCGGGAAGATCGGTCCGCCCGCCACCCTGGTCGTGGGCGACGTGGTCGCGCTCGCCACTGCCGGTCGCGTCGCCGACGTGTAGACGCCCAGGTACGTGGGTAACATCAAAGACCTGACAGGCATCCGCCGGAGAGGGTCAATGCCCTGCGCACCGGCCCACGACGAAGGGGAGGGACCACATGGCGAGCCGTATGGCTGACAGAGTGAGCGACCTGAGCGAGCGTGCCCGGGAACGCATGAACGAATCCCGTCTCGACAAGATCGACCGCGAGAACGACCGGTTGAAGAGTGAGGTCAAGCTCCTCCGCGACGATCTCCACGAAGAGCGCAACTCGTTGGAGCAGGCGCTCGGGGCGCTGAACAAGCGCGAGACCGTCACCGTGAAGACCAAGCCTCGGCGCGGGCGCTTCATCCGCACAGTGGTGATCGGCGGCGGCGCGTACTTCCTCGGAACCCGGGCCGGACGCGAACGCTATGACCAGATCATGGACAAGGTGAAGTCGCTGACCAACAAGGCGCAGAACAACCCGAGCAGCAGCTCCGACATCTGACCGGAGGAGCGCTAGCGAACACGAGAGCCCCGGCGCCCATGCGCCGGGGCTCTCTCATGCCCGCAAGAGACTTGCCTCGGGTTGCTCGGCTCAGGCCTCGGGCTGATCTGGCCCCGGACCGGGTGCCGGCTGCCCGATCTCTGGACTGTCCGGCTCACGCAGAGGCTCCACCTCGTCCGGCTGCACGTTGCCCGGTTCCACCTCGGGCGTCTCGTGTGGCTGATCACCGGTCTGCGGAAACTCCTCGGGCCGCTCGTTCTCCGGCAGTTCCTCGGGCCTGTCGCCGGTGCCCGGCGTTTCGGTGTGCGTTGTCGTGGACTGCATCTCGTGCCTCCGATCCGATCGGGATTGTGAAGGCCCGCCCGGCGCGGGCGCCGGGCGGGCCTTCGAGAACCCGCCGGGGGATGTTGGCAGGTTCAAGGGATGTCGCGAACTACCTGCCGCGGCGAACGACGAGGAAGATCACGATCACAACGATGACGACGAGCACGAGCGACCCGCCCGTCAAGAGCGAGTCGTTTCCAGCATTCCCTTCGTCTTCACACGCTGCGAGCAGACCCAACAACGGGAGCCAGAGCTTCCATGTTCGATTCATCAGGCATCACTCCTGTCGACGACGGTGCGACGTCGGACGACGGCATCATCGTGGGTGGGTGCGGCGATCTCTCGATCGGCCTTCCGGTGCATGCGTGTTCCCCATATGCCGCCGAGCACAGCTCCGATGCCCATCAGCAACGCGAACGCGACCGAACTGATGATCGCGCCCGTGGTCACGTCATCGGCCGAGAACCAGTTGGGCAGCGAAGCCTTCGCCACCTGGAGATCTCCGAAGAGATTGTAGACGTCTCCGGCGACGGCCCCGAGGACCGCGAGCACCACCAGCAGTACCAGGAACCACACGGCCACCATGAATCCGTTCAACGCCCCGTTGTAGCGGGCCATGCGGCCGGCCGCCCATCCCCCGAAGAGGAACGACAGGAAGATGACGGCACCAGCAGTGATCAGCGCGCCGAGCGAGATCTCCTCCTCGTTGAGGGTGACCCCCGTCTGGAACGCGAGGGCCCCGACCACCGCCGACGCCAGTCCCGCGAGGATGAGCGTCGACGCGAGCGCCACCAACATGCCTGCAAGACTCGCAGGGAAGTCGAAGCCACCGAACCGGGAACGCGCCGCTTCGAGACCGGTCTCGTGTTCGGCATCGAGAACGCGACGGTCGTCATCCACGCTGTCAGACATGGTGTGCCTCCTCGTCGAGTCGGATCGCGGACATCGGGTCAGTCGTTGAGCTTGTCCTTCACCTTGTCGACCGTGTCGCCAACCGTCTCCTTGACCTCAGCGCCCTTGCGATCCATCCTGCCCTCTCGCTCGAGGTCCTCATTGTCGGTCGCATCGCCGACGTTCTCCTTGACCGTTCCCTTTGCCTTGTCGAGCTTCTCGCCCATCACATGCTCCCTTCGGTCGATGGCATCGGCTGCGTTGCAGCGCGTTGCTCATCCATCTGTTGCTGGGCTGCACGCCGGCCGGCCTCGGGGTCAGCGTTGTCCTTCACGTCCTTCACCGTGCTCTCGGCGCTCGCCGTCCAGCGCTCCAGGTACCTGCGCGCGATCGGGATGCCGCCGACGCCGAAGGCGACGACCGCTGAGCCGACGACCATCACGAGCAAGGCGTAGAACAGGCCGTTGACGATGTTGGGCGCCACTTGCAGCTGATCGAGCGCCGCGAAGATCCCGACGATCAGGATCGCGACACCCGCACCCTTGGCGATGACCGATCCGCCACGAACGCCCCCGAGGGTCGGCTCGAGCACATCGGTGAGGGCTTTCGCGAGCACGGCCGCGATCACGAGGATCACGACCGCGACGATCACGTTTGGCAGGTAGGTGATCAGACCCTCGAGCAGGTCGCTGATCGGATTGGGTCCCCAGATGCCGAATGCGAGCTGCAACGCGACCAGGAACACGAGCCAGAAGATGACCACGCCGATCACGTCTGACGGGTCGGTCTTGCTTCGCTCGAAAGCCTGACGCATGGTGCCCCGCTCGACGAGGGCATTGAAACCCACCCGTTCGAGCAGAGCGTTCGCGAGCCTCGACAGGGCCTTCGCGATGAAGAATCCGATGAGCAGGATCACGAAGAAGCCGAGCAACTTCGGGGCGAACGTGACCACGTCTGCCCAGGCCTCCTCGAGCCCTCCTTCGATGTCAACTTGTGCGAGCATCATCCCTCCAGAGATCCTCGGCCAGAGATCCTTGGCCGACTTCCTGATGAATCGAGACGGTTGGATCCATCGAGCGCTAGTCGAGCACGCTGACACCGCCCGGCCCGACCAGCAGGCCACCGATGATGAGCACGATGCCCCACAGCAGCGCCCCTCTCACGATCGCGAAGATGCCCGCGATCACCAACACCGCCGCGATGATCCACAGGATCGTGTCGGTGGTGCCCTCCTTGCCGCCGTTCTGCGCGAGGAGCGCGAGTCCGGTTTGCAGCATGGTTCCCTCCCTCGGTGTCCAGCGCGCGACATCGCGCACATAATGTGACGTTGGGGCTATCTCCACCCGCCCGTTCATCCAAACGTTCCATCGCTCCCTGTTTCCGCCCTCTTCCCGAATGAGTAGGCTTGCGTGTCATGTCGACGACCGTCGCGGCCGTTGCGCCGCAGCTCGCCGGCGCCGAGGCGAACCGCATGCTGGCCGCCCTCTCGCCCGATGGACAAGATCACCTGTTCGCGCAGGCACTGACGCTCGAGGTCAGCCCGGGCGACGTTCTCTACGAGCCAGGAAGTGCGTCCCCATGGGTGTTCTTCCCCCTCACGTGCGTCGTGTCGATCGTCACCGTGCTCGGCGACGGTTCGGCCATCGAGACGGCGACGATCGGGCGCGAAGGCATGGTGGGCTCGTTCCAAGCGCTGGGTGATGACCGCAACCCGAACGGACGCGCGGTGATCCAGATGGCGGGGCGGTTGCTGCGGGTGGACGCCGCGGTGTTCCGCCACCAGCTCCGGCGTGATCCGATGCTCGCCGCCGCGATCGGGGCGTACCTTCGAGCCCTGATCGTGCAGATCTCACAGAGCGTGGCATGCGGCGCCGCCCACTCGGTGAGGGAACGGCTCGCTCGCTGGCTGCTGCAGACGAGCGACCGGGTCGCCAGCAGCGACGTGCAGCTCACCCACGAGTTCCTTGCCCATATCTTGCACGTGCGGCGCGCGTCGGTGACGGTGGCCCTCGGGGAGCTTCAGGGCCTCGGTCTCGTCAACACGCGTCGCGGAGGAACGGCAGTGCTCGACCACGACGGTCTCGCCGAGCAGGCCTGCGAGTGCTACGCCAGGGTGAACGAGGAATACGCCCGGCTGATCCCCGGTGGGCCCTCGATCGACGGCGAGCGGGCGGGCTCACCGGGCCCGATATGACGCGAACCGGCGACGGATCAGGGCGCGGAGCCAGCTCACCCTGGAGCCGGCCTGATCCCCTTTGACAGCGGCCTTCGTGAGCACCTTGGCAACAGCCGGGTCGTCGTTGATCTCGGCCGCCTGATCGATCGCGGCCACCGCTTCTTGCGTCGCGGCGTGTGCGGCATCGGCGCCGAGGAGCTCGAGCCTCGTTGTCTTCGCCGGGCATCGACCATTCCCCTCCTGCGATAGGCCGGCCATGATGCGAAAAACGGGCGCAGAACTGTCCACGCTCGATACGCGCAACTCACGCATGGTGCGTCGTAGGCTCGACAACCGTGGAACCCCGACATCGTCATCCGCATACACCTAATGTCGCGCCCGTGCCGCCTGCGCGCGTGCATACCGCACAGGAGGCCATCGGGCAGGTGCAGGTGGCGGTGGCGTCCAGGCGCGCCGCGATCTGGTTGAGAGCGACACTGCTGATCGCGACGGTGATCGCGCTCTACATCCTGTGGCCGAGCCTCCTCACGGTGTTCGAGACGTGGCCCGACCTGCTCGACCTCAACCCTGCGTGGTTCGCGGTCATGCTCGCCCTCGAGACCTTGAGCTTCGGCTGCATCTGGGGGTTGCAGCGCATCGCGCTTCGCACCCCTCGTTGGTTCGGCGTCGCGACCGCGCAGCTCGCCTCGAACGCGTTCAGCCGCGTGGTACCCGGGGGGGCCGCCGCCGGGGGTGCGCTGCAGTGGCGCATGCTGACCGATTCGGGCGCCGACGGCGCCCAGGTGGGCACCGGTCTGACGGCAGCGTCGCTGATCAGCGCGGGGACCCTGTTCATTCTGCCGCTGCTCACCCTGCCCGCCGCATTGCTCGGCCAGCCCGTGCCAGGGGGACTCGCGCAGGCCGCATGGCTCGGCGGCATCGTGTTCATGGTCGGGTTCCTGGTCGGATATCTTCTGATCACTCGCGACGATGTACTGCGGTCGTTCGCGGGAGGCGTGCAGCGGCTGCGCAACCGCCTGGCGCGAGGCAAGCCGGTCGTCACCGATCTGCCGGACAGACTCGTGGTACAGCGCGACGCCATCGTGAGCCGGCTCGGCAGCGCCTGGTGGAAGGCCCTGCTCTTCGCCCTCGGGAACTGGCTCTTCGACTACCTCGCGCTGCTGGCGGCGATCACGGCCGTGGGTGCCAAGCCGCGTCCCACCCTCGTGCTGCTCGCGTACTCGGCCTCGATGGTGCTCGCGATGATCCCGATCACCCCCGGCGGCCTCGGGTTCGTGGAGGCCGGTCTCACCGGACTGCTCACGCTCGCCGGTGTCTCGGCCGGCGACGCGGTGCTCTCGGTGCTCGCCTATCGGCTGGTCTCGTTCTGGCTGCCGCTTCCGGCCGGTGGCGTGGCGGCGTTGCTGCACCGCCGCCGGTATCGAGGACGGGTCGAGATCGTCGGCGCGACGTGAGCCCGCGATACACGCTCTAGTCTTGCTCAGACTAGTAAGGGTGGACCTCCATCATTCGACTGGCGATCGCCACTCCTCTGCAAGCATCGCGTAGACGACGATGTCGTAGTAACCCCCGAGACCTCGGCCGCTTCCTCGCTCGATACCTTCCCGCGTGTAGCCGAGGCGTTCGGGCACGGCCCGGCTGCGCACGTTCTCGACGCCCGCCCTGATCACCACTCGATGGAGTCCTACGTGCTCGAACGCCAGGCGGGTGAACTCCCGAGCCGATCGCGTGATGAGGCCGCGTCCTTCGAACACCGCCCGGATCCAGTAGCCGATCTCACCGGCTATGAGGAATGGGTCCCACGAGAGGCCGATGCCACCCGCGAGCTCGCCACCGACGAAGATGCCGCAACCATCGAGCGTGTCCGGATCGCCGATGACCTTCTCGAGCCATTGACGCTGCACGTCGATCGAGGTCGTGTGCTCGACCCAGGGCATCCATTCGCCCAGACGCGCACGCTCACCAGACGCGGCCGCCCAGATCGCATCGAGGTCGACGATCGTGTACCGCCGCACCTTCGCGCCGTCGCCGAGGTCGATCGGCAGCGGGTCGGCCGCACTCACGACGCGCCGGCGGCTTCACGGCTCACGCGCTCCTCTTCCTGCAACACACGACGGAGCACCTTGCCGATCAGCGTCTCGGGCAGCTCGTCGCGCAGTTCGACCTCCTTCGGCACGCGGTAACCCGTGAGTCCCTGCCCCGGAGCCCGGCACCATGCGACGATCTCGTCGGGGGTCGTCGTCTCGCCCGCCTTCAGCACCACGAACGCCTTCACGCGCTCCCCGGTGGTGTCGTCGGGAAGGCCCACCACCGCGCACTTCAGGATCTGCGGATGCTGGTACAGCACCGCCTCGACCTCGGTCGGATACACGTTGAACCCCGAGACCAGGATCATGTCCTTGATGCGATCGACGATCGAGAAGTAGCCCTGCTCGTCCATGATCGCGACGTCGCCCGTATGCAGCCAGCCGTCGCGGATCACCAGTGCGCTCTCGTCGGGGCGGTTCCAGTAGCCGAGCATGACCTGTGGGCCTTTGATGCACATCTCACCCCGCTCGCCCCGGGCAACCTCGCGGTCGGGCTCGTCGAGATCGACGAGCTTCACGTCGGTGTCGGGAAGCGGCAAGCCGATCGACCCTTCCTTGCGCTCGCCCACGAGCGGGTTCGCGTGCGTGACCGGCGAGCACTCCGTGAGACCATAGCCCTCGACGACCCGCGCGCCGCCGGTGATCTGCTCGAACCGCTGCGCCACCGCCATGGGAAGCGGCGCCGCCCCCGAGATGCAGGCCTTCAACGATGCGAGGTCGTGCTTCGGCGTCCGCGGGTCCTGGTTCAACGCGATGTACATGCGAGGCACGCCGGGGAACAGCGACGGCTTCTCTTTCGACATCGCCTTCAGCGCCATGTCGATCTCGAACCGGGGAAGCAGGATCAGCTTCGCCGCCTTCGTGATCGCGAAGTCCATCACGAGCGTGCCGAACGAGTGGAAGAAGGGCAGCGCCGCCACGATGCCGTCCTCGCCCTGCCGCACCACGTTCAGCCACGCCGAGGCCTGACGCGCGTTCGCCACGAGGTTCGAGTGCGAGAGCATCGCGCCCTTCGAAAGTCCGGTCGTGCCACCCGTATAGACGAGCGCAGCGACCTCGGTGGCGGGGTCGTCGATCGAGGCCTCCGGCGGGGTCGGCCCGGCATGCTTCAACACGTCGGCCCACCAGCGCACGCGATGGCCGGCCGGCACGAAGGGTAGCGGTGTGCCGTGCTTTCGGGCGTCGCTCTTGAACTTCAACGGCGCCAGCCACTTGATCGGCGCCGGCATGTAGTGGTTCAGCTTGACCGCGATGACCTCCTGTACGCCGGAGTCGTCTCGGACCTCGCCGAACCGGTGGTAGACCTGGTCGAGCACGATCATGACCTTCGCGCCCGAGTCGATGATCTGATGCCGCAGCTCGCGCTCGGTGTAGAGCGGATTGTTGCCGACCGCGACGGCGCCGAGGCGCTGACACGCGAAGAACGCGATCACGTACTCCGGGCAGTTCGGCAGGATCATGCCGACACGGTCGCCGCGGCGCACCCCGAGGCCCGCGAGCGCCGCGGAGAAGCGCTCGACCTCGGAGAGCAGCTTCGAGTAGGTCATGTGCGCGCCGAAGAAGGCGAGCGCCGGCCTGTCCGGGAAACCCGCCGCGGCGTTGCGCAGCAGCGCGAAGACCGGCTCCTTCGGGTACGGCGCCAGCGAATGCGGCACGTCGGGCGGGTAGGCGGTGAACCAGGCCTGGTGGTTGGTCATGGGGCGCATCATCCCCGCGGCTGGAGTTGGCTGCAACCGTGGGTTGCGACCACCACCCTTCCGGTGCGACGATGGTTCCCTCACGGCACCACCCGAGGGGAGGCTGCGATGAACGAGAAGGCACGACTCGGTTCGCCGGCGATCGTCGGCGATACCGGAGGCTCCAGCGGCAACCCCCTCGCCTCGGCCACGGTGGTGACAGGTCCGGTGACCTGACCCTCTTCCCGCAAGGGATCTGAGGCCGCGGCCTTCGCCGCGGGAACCGCTCCACCCGACTCGGATCGCGCACGTGCCCCCCCACGCGCCCTACCGAGGTTCCGACTCCGTACGATGCAGGGCCGGAAGCATGTCTCACGCGTCCGGCCTTCGCTCCCTGAAAGGCATCTCCATGCACGTGACGACGACAACGACGCCCACGGTCGACCGCGCGATCTTCCGTCGCGGCATGCGACTCGTCGCGTCGTACGTGCGCATGCATCCGAAACCGTTCGCTGCCTCGGTGGCCGGGGCCGTGCTCTTCGCGTTCGCCTCACTCTGGCTCACCGAGGCGTTGGGGCGCGCCACCGATGACGTGCTGCGCCCCGCGTTCGGGGGCGACGTCGAGACTCGCGACGTGTGGCTCGCGATCGGCGCGCTCATGCTCGGCGGCGTCGGACGGGCGCTCGGCATCATGCTGCGCCGCTACTACTCGGGGGTGGCGGGCGAGCGTGTGATGGCGACGCTGCGCACCCGGGTGGCCGAACGCTACCGCGAGCTGTCGCTGCGGTTTCATCGCGAGACACCGACCGGCGAGCTGCTCGCCCACATGGAGGTCGACGTGAAGGCCGCGGTGGATGTGTTCTGGCCGGTGCCCTTCGCCGTGGGCGTGATCGTGCTGACGCTGCTCGCGCTCGTGGCGCTGGTCGTGACCGACCCGGTGCTCGCGCTCGTGGGGCTCGTCGTGTTCCCTTCGCTCGCGCTGATGAACCGCATCTTCGCCCGGCGCATCGAAGAGCCGATGCGTCTGGCCCAGCAGCGCATCGGTGAGGTGAGCGCGGTCGCACACGAGTCGATCGACGGCGCCCTGGTCGTGAAGACCCTCGGTCGCGAGGACGCCGAGACCCGGCGCCTGCACGAGAAGGCGCGCGCGTTGCGCGACGAGCGCGTGCGCGGCGGTGTGGTGCGCGCCTCGTTCGAGGCCGCGCTCGACGCCCTGCCGACGATGGCGATCGCGCTGCTGCTCGCGGTGGGAGCGTGGCGCGTCTCGAGCGGTGCGATCACGCTCGGCGACCTCATCGGGTTCGTTGCGCTGTTCCAGCTCCTGTCGTGGCCGATGCGGTTCATCGGATGGATCCTCGCCGAGCTGCCACGGGCGGTGGTGGGCTACGACCGGCTCGAGGAGGTCTTCGCCGAGCCGGTCACCGTGACCCCGCCACGCCAGGGCATGCCGCTTCCCGACGGACCGCTCGGACTGCACGTGCACGACCTGCACCTGCTCTACGAGCAGCAGTCACCTGTGCTCGAGGGCGTCACCTTCGAGGTCGCGCCCGGCGAGTCGGTCGCGATCGTCGGCCCGACCGGGGTGGGCAAGAGCTCGCTCACCCAGCTCATGGTGCGGCTCGTCGACCCCGACGAGGGCCATGTCGAGATCGGGGGCGTCGACCTGCGCGAGGTCGGCGTGGCATCGCTGCGCTCATCGGTCGCGGTCGTCTTCCAGGAGAGCTTCCTGTTCGCCGAGAGCGTGCGCTCGAACATCGCGCTCGATTCGGGCGCGACCGACGACGAGGTCGTGCGCGCCGCCGAGATCGCGTCGTGCGACCGGTTCATCAGAGCGCTGCCGCGCGGCTACGACACGATCGTGGGCGAGCGCGGACTCACGCTCTCGGGCGGCGAACGCCAGCGCGTGGCGCTCGCGCGCGCACTCGTGCGCAAGCCCCGCCTGCTCATCCTCGATGACGCGACGAGCGCGGTCGACCCGTCGATCGAGGCAGAGATCCTGGGCGCGCTCCGCAAGGAGCTGTCGACCACCCTCGTGGTCGTGGCCTACCGGTTGTCGACGATACGGCTCGCCGACCGGGTGATCTTCCTTCGAGGCGGACGGGTCGAGGCGACAGGGCCGCATGAGGAACTGCTCGCGACCCGGCCCGGATACGGGGCCATCATCAAGGCCTACGAGCGAGGTGAGCGATGAGCGCCGAGCTCGCGCGGCTGCGCGGAGACGACGGCGAGCTGCCCGTGCCCGAGGAGCTCAAGGGCTCGTTCGCGGTGCTGCGCCGCGGCGTGCGAGAGAGCCCGGAGCTGCGCAAGGGACTCGGATTCACGCTGATCGTCTCGCTCGGCATCACGGTGGTCTCACTCGTCACGCCGGTCCTCGTGCAACAGGTGTTCGACCACGGCTTCACGCCTGCGTTCAAGCCACGGTTCGTGTTCGGCATCTGTGCGTTGGCCTTCGCGCTGGTGATCGTGGCGTTCCTCGCAGCTCGTTCGGCTGGTCGCAGGCTCGTGATCGCCTCGGAGGAAGCTCTCATGAACCTGCGGGTGCGCACCTTCGCGCACATCCACCGACTGTCGATCGCCGAGCAGAGCGAAGAGAAGCGGGGCGTGTTCGTGGCCCGCGTCACCGCCGACGCCGACTCGCTGCAGCACTTCACCGAGTGGGGCGGCATCGCGTGGCTCATCTCGTTCGTGCAGGCGTTCGCCGCGCTCGGACTGATGCTCGCTTACAGCTGGCAGCTTTCGATCGTGATCGTGCTGCTCATGGTGCCCCTCGTCGTGATCATGGGCTCGATGCAGGCGCGGCTGTCGGCCGCCTTCGACGCGGCGCGCACCCGCGTCGGCGAGATGCTGAGCGAGGTGAGCGAGAGCGTCATGGGCGCCGCCGTCGTTCGCGCCTACGGGCTCGACGACACGACCCATGCCCGGGTGACGGGCGCGATCGGGCGCCGCTACGACGCCGAGGTGCTGGCCCACCTGCGCGCGGCGACGCTCTGGCCGATGTCGAGCGTGTTCTACGCCCTCACGCTCTCGGTCGTGATCGTCGTCGGCGCCATGTTCGGCCCCGAGTGGGGGCTCGGGTTCGGCACCGCCACCGCGTTCCTCTTCTTGGGAGACGTGTTCCTGAGCGTGTTCGAGGACCTTCCGGAGATCTACTCCGAGACGCAGACCGCGATCGCGGGATGGCGGAAGATCCTGGCTGTGCTCGACCTTCCGGTCGAGATCGAGGAGCCGTCGGAGGGCGTGGTGCTGCCGGCGCACGGAGCGCTCGACGTGGCGGTGAGCGACCTCACGTTCGGCTACCGCGACGGGCCCGCAGTGTTGCGCGACATCGATGTGCGGATCGCGGCTGGGACGCACGTGGCGATCGTCGGTGCAACCGGAAGCGGTAAGACCACGTTCGCGAAGCTGCTGACGCGTCTCGCCGACCCCGCCCAAGGCGCGATCACCGTCGGCGGCGTCGACCTGCGAGCGGTCGAGCCGGCGTCGCGCCGGGTTGCGATCCGCATGGTGCCCCAGGACGGCTTCCTCTTCGACTGGACCGTCCGCGAGAACGTGAGGGTCGGTCGCGACGGAGCGACCGACCGCGAGGTCGAGACCGCCTTCGAGGAGCTCGGGCTCGGCGAGTGGGTCCGCTCCTTGCAGGACGGGCTGGACACGCGAGCCGGCGAGCGTGGCGAGCAACTGTCGGTCGGCGAGCGCCAGCTCATCGCGCTCGTGCGAGCCCAGATCGCCGACCCCGGGCTGCTGATCCTCGACGAGGCGACGAGCGCGGTCGATCCGGCCACCGAGGCACGCATCACCGAAGCGCTTCGACGGCTGAGCGCCGGGCGCACGACGGTGACGATCGCACATCGCCTGAGCACCGCCGAGCACGCCGATCACGTGCTGGTCTTCGACCACGGCGAGATCGTGGAACGAGGCACGCACCACGAGCTCGTCGCGCTTTCAGGTGTGTACGCCGGGCTGTACGGGAGCTGGCTCGGCAATACCCAGCTCGAGGACGACAGGGTGTGACCGACGCGGACGATCCACTCGTCGGACTGCGAGCGATGGCCGCGGCTGCGCTCTTCCCGACCGAGGGGGAGCTCGCGCTCGATGGGTTGGTGGAACCGGTCGCGGTGCGACGCGATGCCTGGGGTGTGCCGTACATCGAGGCGGCATCGCTCGACGATCTGTGGTTCGCGCACGGCGTGATCACGGCGGGCGAACGGCTGTTCCAGCTCGAGCTCACCTTGCGTGCCGCGAACGGGCGCCTGTCAGAGCTGTTCGGCGAACGCACGCTCGACGACGACCGGCTCGCCCGCACGGTCGGCTTCCATCGGGCAGGGGCTCGCATCGCGGCCGGTTGGGACGAGCGTTCGAAACGCATGCACGAGCGGTTCCGGGCGGGCGTGCGAGCCTGGGTCGACGCGATGCCAGCCGCACCCCTCGAGTACACGCTGCTCGACACGAGGCCGTGGGTTCCCGACGACGAGGCCACCTGGGCGGCGGCGTTCGTGCTGCTGGCATGGGGTCTGTCCGGCAACTGGGACACCGAGCTCCTGCGTGCCTGGATCGCCGAGGCGGGCGACGACGAGCTCGTCGCGCGCCTGTTGCCCCCGCTTCCCGCGGATCCACCCGACATCGTGCCGGGAGCGATGGCGGGGGCCCTGTTCGATGCCACGTCACGTGTGAAGGGCCAGGGCTCGAACGCATGGGTGGTCGCGGGGTCGCGCACGTCGACGGGCGCACCGCTGCTCGCGAACGATCCGCACCTGCTGGTGACCCAACCTGGAGTGTGGCTCGAATGTCACCTCTCGGCCCCCGGCTACCGGGCTCGCGGGGTCGGGCTGACGTTCTCGCCCGGTGTGCTGCTCGGATGTTCCGCGGACCACGCGTGGGGCGTCACCAACGTCAGCGGCGACGTGCAGGACCTCTTCGTCGAACACTTGGACCGGGATCGATCCGCCGCCCGGTACGACGGGCGGTGGGAGCCGCTCACCGTCCGCCGTGAGGAGATCGTGGTCCGCGGCGAGGACGCGCCTCGCGTGGTCGAGGTGCGGGAATCGCGCCACGGGCCCTTGCTGGACACGTTCGTGTCGGGACTGCTGCATCCCGAGCACACCGCGCTTCCCGAGGAGCCGGTCTACTCCCTGTCGTGGGTCGGGATCGATCGAGGCATGCGCCCGTCGCTCGTGCTCGACGTTGCCGAGGCGTCTTCGTTCGAAGCGTTCCGGGAAGCAGCCCTCGACGGCCTCGCTTCCCCCGGCCAGAACGTGGTCTACGCCGATGTCGGCGGCAGCATCGGCTACGCATGCACGGGCCGGTATCCGGTACGCCGCGGCGGTGATGGCACGGTGCCGGCGCCTGGGTGGACGGGCACGCACGAATGGCTCGGTTGGGTGTCGTCGCAGGAGTTGCCGTGGGGTGTCGACCCGGCACGAGGTTTCCTCGTGACGGCGAACCAGCGCATGCACGACGACTCCTACCCGCACCTGATCGGTCGCGACTTCCACACGTCGTTCCGGGCGAGACGGATCGCCGAGGTGCTCGCCGCTCGCGACGACCACGACGTGGGCTCGATGGCCGTCCTGCAGAACGACGTGGTCTCGATCGCGGCTCGCGAGAACGTGGGGCTGCTGCTCGAACGGACCGGCGCAGGTGACAGCGCCGACCGGAAAGCCGCGCTCGCGCTGCTCGGCTCGTGGGATGCGGCGATGACGGCTGGGTCCGCAGCGACCGCCCTCTATCAGGTGTGGTGCGCACACATCGCGCGACTCGCGCTCGCGCCGAGGCTCGGCGAGGAGCTATTCCGTCGCTATCACGCGTGGCGTGAGCCGTTCCAATGCGGCGCGCTCGCGCAGATGCTGCTCACCGATGAACTCGACCAGGCAACGCTCGAGACTGCCCTCGACGCCGCGATCGAGGAGTGTCAGGCGACGCTCGGCGCAGACATGACCGGCTGGCGCTGGGGTGATCTGCATCGGGTCATGCTGGCGCATCCACTCGCTTCCATACCGGGATTCGAGTCCCTCTTCGTCGCGCTCGAGGCCGGCGTCGGTGGCGACGAACAGACGGTGATGCAGACAGGCGCCGACGCGCGGCACGGGTTCCCGGCGGCGGTGATCCCGTCGTGGCGAGCGGTCTACGACCTGGCCGATCTCGACCGGAGCATCGGTGTGCTTCCGACCGGGAACGGCGGCAACCCGGCGAGCGCCCACTGGAACGACCAGGCGCGGCTCTGGCTCACCGGCCAGACCCATCCCTTGCCCTTCTCGCCCGCGGCGGTCGAGGCAGCGACCGTGTCCGAGATGCGCCTCGTGCCGGGTACCATCTCCGGCTGATGCCGAAGTCCAGGGGCCGCCAGAAGAAGTCCACACCTCGCTATCGAGCCGCGCCCCAGCAGGCGAAGCGACGTCACAAGTCGAGCCCGCGGTGGTACGGGCCATTGATCCTGGGGCTCATGGCCCTCGGCGTGATCGTGATCGTGGCGAACTACATGGGACTGATCCCGGGCACCGACGGCACCGCGACGTCGGTGTGGCTGTGGGTCGGGCTCGGCATCCTCGGCGCGGGCTTCGTGGGCACCAGCTTCTGGTACTGACCCTTCGGGCGAATCACACCGATGTGATCTTCCACAGCCGTTCTCCACCATGTGGACAACTTCCTGGCTCTTCGTTCGATGTTCCCATTCGTTCACACTCACAGGGGATCCGTGTGGACAACCGGTGGATAACGATTGGGCAAGGGACGAATGAGTGTGGATAACGTCCCGGATCAGCTGGCCGCAGGGCGTCGGAGGACCTGCATCTTCTCGCCGCAGTGGCGAGGAACCTGCATCTCGCCCAGACGCGACACCTTGAGCTCGGTGCCGCATTCGCCACAGACGAAGTAGACCTCGAGCGCCTCGACGTCCTCGGGCTCGGCGGGCGCCGGCTCGACCCCGGGCTCGGGCGAGAAGACACGCAACGACGCGATGCCGATGCGCCAGATCAGCGCACCCACCAAGATCGCGGTGATCACGAGCAACCAGTCAGGCACGAGTCCACGCTAACAGTGGTCACGGCCGGTCGCGCTCGGATACTTCTCGACCCTAGATCACGCCTTGGGCGAGCATCGCGTCGGCGACCTTGCGGAAGCCGGCGATGTTGGCCCCGTGCACGTAGTTCCCCGGCTCTGCGTACTCCTCGGCGGTGTTGCGACACTGCTCATGGATGCGCCGCATGATCTCGCGCAACCGCTCGTCGACGCCCTCGCGGGTCCACGACAGGCGCATCGCGTTCTGCGACATCTCGAGCCCGCTCACCGCCACGCCACCGGCGTTCGCCGCCTTGCCCGGCCCATAGAGCACGCCGGCGGTCACGAACTGATCGATGCCCTCGGGCACCGTCGGCATGTTCGCGCCCTCACTCACCAGGAACACTCCGTTGGAGATGAGGTTCGCGGCATCCTTGCCGTTGATCTCGTTCTGCGTCGCACTCGGGAAGGCGCACTCGGCCGGCACCTCCCACAGGGGGTTCCGATCGTCGCTCGGGTCGGCCGGGGTGAACGTCGCGGCCGGGAAACGCTCCGCGTAGGACATGATCCTGCCTCGCTGCGTGTTCTTCAGGTCCATGACCCAGGCGAGTTTCTCCTCGTCGATGCCGTCGGGGTCGTGCACGAATCCGCCGGAGTCCGACAGGGTGACCGGCTTCGCACCGAGGTGCAGCAGCTTCTCGACAGTGTACTGGGCCACGTTTCCGGAGCCGCTCACGAGGCAGGTCTTGTGCTCGAGGGAATCGTCGCGCGTCGCCAGCATCTCCTGCGCGAAGTAGACGGCACCGTAGCCGGTCGCTTCGGGCCGGATCAGCGAGCCGCCCCACTCGAGGCCCTTGCCGGTGATCGCGCCGGTGAACTTGTTGGTGATGCGCTTGTACTGCCCGAAGAGGTAGCCGATCTCGCGACCACCCACGCCGATGTCACCGGCCGGCACGTCGGTGTGCGATCCGATGTGGCGGTGGAGCTCGGTCATGAACGCCTGGCAGAAGCGCATGACTTCCTGCTCACTCTTCCCCTTCGGGTCGAAGTCGGCGCCTCCCTTGCCGGCGCCGAGCGGAAGCGTCGTCAGCGCGTTCTTGAAGACCTGTTCGAACGCCAGGAACTTGAGCATGCCGAGATAGACCGTCGGGTGGAAACGCAGCCCGCCCTTGTACGGACCGATCGCGCTCGACATCTCCACGCGGTGGCCGCGGTTCACACGCACCTCGCCACGGTCGTCGACCCACGAGACGCGGAACGTGACCACGCGTTCGGGTTCCACGAACCGCTCGAGCACCCTGGCCTCGCGATACTCCGGGTGACGATCGAGGCAGAGCTCGAGCGAGCCCGCCGCTTCGCGTACCGCCTGCAGGAACTCCGGTTCGTTCGCGTTCTTGGCCGTGACCTCGGCCATGAGTCGCCGTACGTACTCGCCCACGAGGTATGCGCCCCCAGTCGGATCACTCGGTTCGAGATCCATCCTGACATGGCGACCTCTGGACCGGAACCCCCCAGTGCTGGCGTCGAGGGACTGCCTCGCAGAGAATCACACGTCCGCGAGCGCATGACGGAGCGCCTCGACGAACGGCATCGGCTCGATGTCGGGGAACCGTCGTCGGGCCTCGCCGTTCCGAACGACCATCGGGGTCGCCATGCCCTCGATCAATGGCCTCGCGAGCGCAGGGGAAACCGATGTGACGAGGCCGACCCAGTACGAGGAGAGGCGGAGGGAGAACAGCGGGACCCCCACGATCACGGGGTCGCGCCCCCGCTCGGCCGCGAGTGCCTCGATCATGCGACGGTAGGTCACGACATCGGGCCCGCCGATCTCGACGATCGTGCGCCGATCGTCGAGCGGCGTCTCGAGTCCGGCCACGAGATATGCCAGCAGGTCGGCGATCGCGATCGGCTGCGAGGGGGTGTCGACCCATCGTGGCACCACCATCGCCGGAAGCCGATCGACGAGGTCGGAGAGCATCCTGAACGACGCGCTGTCGGCGCCGATCACCATCGACGCCCGGAACTCCAGCAGCGGCGGCCCGGTCTCGGCGAGGATGCGCCCGGTCTCGTGGCGGCTCTCGAGGTGCTCGGAGAGTCCGTCCGCGTCGGCACCGAGGCCGCCCAGGTAGATGAGGCGCGAGACCCCGGCGTCGGCGGCCGCTTCTCCGAATAGCATCGCGCCCTCGGCATCCCGCTCCTTGAACCGACCTTGGGCGGCCGACTCCATGGAGTGCACGAGGTAGTAGGCATCGCTGACCCCCTCGAGGGCGGGCCCGATCGTGGCCGGACGCAGCACGTCGAGCTCGGTCGCGTCGAGGCCGGGCCATCGGTCGTGCAGCTTCGACGGAGTGCGCGACGCGACACGAGGCTTCTCGCCGGCGGCGATCAGGCGGTCAACGAGCCGAGCGCCGACGGATCCAGTGGCGCCGGTCACCAGGATCGTCACAGGCCCGACGCTATCCGTGCGTCGCTCGATCGAAACCCATGAAGCCCATGCGCATCGATCGTGTGCCTACGGCACGCTCACGCCGGGCACGTGCTTCTCGAGGAAGGCGAGGATCGTTCGCATCTGGGCGACTTCCTCGTCGATGTCGTGCGAACCGTGACCGGTGCCGAACACCACGACCTCATGCGGGTGGCTCCGCTCGCGGAGCGCATCGACGAACGACATGGCCTGACGGAACGGACAACGTGAATCGTTCTCCCCGATGAGGAAGATCACCGGCGCTGTGACCCGGTCGGTGAAGTTGATCGGGTTGCGATCGCGCATGAGCTCGGGCACCTGGTCGGGCGTGCCGCCGAGCAGCGCGCGATCGTACGCCTGGAGCTCTGGCGACAGATCCTCGTATCCGAGGGCGTAGTCGCCGACAGGTACGCCCGCCACCCCGGCGAGCCACATGTCCGGATGCTTGCAGAGCTCCATGAGCGTGATGTAGCCGCCCCAGGACCATCCGCCGACCACCGCGCGAGCCGGATCGGCGACACCGCGCGCGACGAGGTCGGCGAGCCCGGCGTTCACGTCGACGAGCTCGGGGCCGCCGATGTCCCCGATCAGTCGGTCGCGCCATTCGCGCCCGTACCCCGTCGAACCGCGGTAGTTCACCATGCCCACCGCGAAGCCCATGTCGACGTAGGCGAGCACCTCCGGATCCCATGAGTCCATGTCCTGGTCGGTCGGGCCGCCGTGCACGAACATCATCACGGGGAACGGTCCGTCACCCTCGGGCGCCACGTAGAACCCATGCACCCTGTCGCCCTGGCCGTTGTCGAAGTGCCACGATCGGAAGGGCCTGCCGGCCGGCGCGCGATCACCTTGTGCGCGCACCGACTTCGGCGCCGGCGGAGTCGAGCGTGACGCCCGGGCGTTCCCCGCTCGCGAGCCGGTACCAGACGTCCCCGTCGGGACGCACCTGAGCGCGCCCGATCGAGCCGGGTTCGTGATCGATCGGGGAGAGCGACGCCGATCGGAAGTCGTATCGGTAGAGGCGGTCACGTCCTTCGTCGTTGTGCACGACGAGCACCGCCGACGCGTCGGGCCACCATGACACGACCTCGACCGGACCTTCGAGGCCTTGGTCGAGGGTCGTCCAGGTCCCGGTCGCGACGTCCCAGATCGCGGGTCGCTCCTCACCCTCGCGCTCATGCGTCACGGCGAGCCGCTGATCGCCCGCCACCGGGGACCAACACGAGGCGTGCAGCGCCATGCCCTCGTCGACCTGCTCGGCGATCACCGAGCCCGTTCGCGGATCGACCACCCGAAGGGCCGGATGCAGGCTGTCGCCGTGTTCGGCGTGCTCGAGTGCGAGCATCGATCCGTCTGCTGCAAGGCCCGCCATATCGTCGCGACCGAGTTCCGCCCCGCCGATCGAGATCGCCTCGGTGCTGCGCCAGATCTCCTTCGCGGGTTCACCGTCGGCCGAGACATAGATCGCGAAGCCGTCGGCGTCGCTGATGCCACAGGCCACCACGCCCGGCGCCTGCGCGAGACCCTGGTTCCAGCCCTGCGGCACCCCCGCGAGGAACGGTTCGGCCTTGCCCCCCGAGAACAGCTCCGAGTACCACTGCCCGGCCTCGCTGCCGGTCTCGTCCTGCCAGAAGAGCACGCGCTCGCCGTCGGACGTGAGGGCGCCGGAGAGCACGCCCACCGGATGATCGGTGACCCGCCGGCGCTCGCCGGTCGCGCGGTCCCAGACGTGCACCTGGTAGATCCCGCTCTCCGTGCTCCAGAAGACAAGACGCTCGGGCGAGTCCCGAGCCCAGTGCGGAAACGAGACGTTCGGAGCGCGGAAGCGGCGCTCCCACGCAGGCATGTGATCGGTCATGACCGCGAGCCTACCCGCCCGCCGCCAGGAGGCGACGCCCACTCACCGTCTCGACGTTCGTGCAGGGCACGCCAGACCCGCTCGGGCGTCAGGGGCAGATCGAGGTGACGAACACCCCACGGCGAGAGCGCATCGATCACGGCGTTCTGCACCGCTGGTGTCGAGCCGATGGTGGCCGACTCTCCGATGCCCTTCGCGCCGAGGGGGTTCACCGGCGTCGGTGTCTCGGTCCGCGAGGTCTCGAGATGCGGGAGCTCGGCGGCGGTCGGCATCGCGTAGGTCGTGAGCGTCGACGTGATCGGATTGGCGTCGCCGTCGTAGAGCACCTGCTCGTAGAGAGCCTGCGCGATGCCCTGGGCGAGGCCCCCGTGCACCTGGCCCTCGACGAGCTGGGGGTTCAGCACGCGGCCGCAGTCGTCGACGGCCACATGCCGCATCAGGCGCACGTCGCCGGTCTCGACATCGACCTCGACCACGGCGATGTGCGCCCCGAACGGGAACGTCGAGCCCGGTTCGCGGTAGACGCCCTCGGAGCGCAGCCCGGGTTCCGTGCCGGGGGGAAGCCGCGACGCATCCGAGGCCACCACCGCGAGCTCGGCGAGCGAGATCGCACGCTCGGGAGCGCCCGACACCTCGAACCCTCCCCCGTCGGCGAGCGCGACGTCGGCCTCATCGGCTTCGAGCACGTGGGCGGCCAGCACTCTGGCCTTCTCGAGCACCTCGGCGCAGCGCTCGAACACCGACGATCCACCTGCCTGCAACGACCTCGACGCCCATGTGCCCGCCCCGCGCTTCACCAACCCCGTGTCGGAATGCACGACTCGGATCGAATCGAAGGGCACACCCAGCACGCCCGACGCGACCTGCGCGAAGGCGGTCTCGTGCCCCTGACCGTGCGGCGACGTGCCGGTCAGCACGGTCACGCCACCGTCGGCATGAATCTCGACCGAGGCGAACTCCTTGGCGTTGAACGACGTGATCTCGACGTAGGAAGCGACGCCGATGCCGAGCGCGAGGTGGTCGCCCCGCTCCCGGCGGGCGGCCTGCTCGGCGCGAAGGGCGTCGTACCCGGCGATCCGTCGCGCCTCGCCCAACGCCCGCTCGTACTCGCCCGTGTCGTAGACGGTGCCCTGGGCCGTGCGATACGGGAACGCCTCGGGCGGGATCAGGTTCCTGCGCCGAACCTCGATCGGGTCGAGGCCGAGCTCGGCGGCGACCTTGTCGATCGCGCGCTCGACGAGCGCGGTCGCCTCGGGCCTCCCCGCGCCTCGATACGGAGCCACCGGTGTGGCGTTCGTGACGACGCTGCGCGTGCGCGAGGCGATGCGGGGGATCGCGTAGACGCCCGAGAGCATCTGCGTGGTCGTGTTCGGCAGGAACGCTCCGATCGGATAGGCGCCCATGTCGGCGATCAGGTCAGCGCGTATGCCCACGATCGTGCCATCGCTGCGAGCGCCGATCGTGACGTCCTGCACCTGCGCTCGTCCATGCGTGAGGGCGAGCATTCCTTCCGATCGCGACTCGATCCATCGCACGGCACGGCCGAGCCGTGCGGCGACCGCCGCGACCGTCAAGTACTCGGGGTAGACCTGCAGCTTCGCCCCGAAGCCGCCTCCCACGTCGGGTGCGATCGTGCGGACGGCGTTCTTGTCGACGTCGAGCAGGTCGGCGAGGTCGTCACGCACATCGAAGGGGATCTGGGTCGACACCCACACCGTGTACGTGCCGTCTGCGTGCGGTTCGACCGCGATGGCATTGCCTTCCATGGGCACCGGGGCGAGCCGCTGGTTCACTGATCGGCCGCGGACGACGATGTCAGAGCCGGCGAGCACGTCGTCGTCCCACCTGCTCGAGGAGGAGGCCGCGACGTTCGACCCGTGCTCGGGCCAGAGCAGCGGCGCGCCCGCGGCGAGCGCAGCTTCCGCGTCGATGACGGCATCGAGTGGCTCGTATGTTCCGGCCACGACCTCGGCCGCATCCTCGGCGTGGGCGAGCGAGTCTGCCACGACGACCGCGATCGGCTCACCGACGAACCGCACCACTTCGCGGGCAAGAACCTCGCGTCCGAACGGTCCCTCGAGGGTGCCGGTCGCGCCTTCGACATTGCCGCTCGGCGGCATGCGCGCGAGATCGAGATCCGTGGCGGTGAACACGGCAGCCACGCCGGGCATCGCTTCGGCGGCGGCGGTCTCCACCCCGTTCAGGCGGGCATGAGGCATGATGGAGCGAACGAAGACGGCCCGCAACGCTCCTTCGATCTGTAGGTTCTCGACGTAGCGAGCCCGGCCCGTGAGGAACCGGGGATCCTCGGAGCGCAGGGGCGAAGCGCCGAACACCGAAGGAGGAAGCGTCGTCACGGGGCCATGCTCCCATGGCGAAAGATGGATGGATCGAAGCGAGGACGCGGGATCGACCGCTTGCGTCCGCATGACGAACGAGGGAGAACGTGGACATGACACGAGGACACATCCGTTCCATCACGCGGCTCGCCGGCATCGCCCTCGCTGCTTCATCGATCATGGCGATCGGGGTGGGCTCGGCGTCGGCGGGCGGGGGCGTGAGGGCAGTGAAGGTCGCCGACGGACTCAACGGTTCGGCCGCCTTCACCTTCACGCCCAACGGCACGATCGTCTACCTCGAGCGCGGCACGGGCGAGGTGCGTTTCCGCAACCCGAAGACCGACTTCGACCGGCGGTTCTTCGACATCCAGGGTGTGAGATCCGACGGAGAACGCGGAGCTCTCGGCGTGGCGCTGCACCCGAACTGGCCCCGCAAGCCCTTCGTCTACGTGTACGTCACGCGTTCGATCAACGGGAATCTCCGCAACCAGATCCTGCGTATCCGTGAGCGCAACGGACGAGGCGTCGGGTTCACCACGATCCTGTCGACCTCCAGCCCCGCCGGGAATCACAACGGAGGGCGCATCGCGTTCGGGCCCGACGGCAAGCTCTACGTGGTGATCGGCGACGGCGCCGACCCCGCGAACTCCCAGGACGTCTCCGGGAACCTCCACGGCAAGATCCTTCGCCTGAAGCCCGACGGGTCGGTGCCCGGCACGAACCCGATGATCGGGGGACGACGCAGTCGCATCTTCGCGTTCGGCATCCGCAACTCGTTCGGGTTCACGTTCGACCCCGAGACAGGCGTTCTGTGGGAGACCGAGAACGGCCCCGCGTGCAACGACGAGATCAACCTCGTGCGACGAGGCGACAATTACGCGTGGGGACCGAACGAGAGCTGCCCCAACACCAACCGGGACGGTCCGGCGCCCCGACGGCTTCCCGAGGTCAACTTCTCGAGCACGATCGGCATCACCGGCGCCGCGTTCTGCGATGGATGCGGCCTTCCCGGACGCGAAGGCGACCTGCTCTTCGGTGCATGCTGCGACGGCGGGCTGCTGCGCCGTGTCACGCTCGACGCTGCGCGCGACGACGTGACGAACGGACCCGTCACGATGCTCACCGCGCCCGGCGGTTCGATCCTGTCCATGGAAGCGGGCCCGAACGGAAGGATCTACTTCAGCGACTCCAGCTCGATATACCGGCTGAGAGCGGGGTGACCGCGGCAGCGAGCAGGAGTACCCTCTGAGGCAGAGGTGGCCGATGGACATCGGACAACCGAAGCGCATCATCGAGATCTCCCCGGTGTCGCTGCCCGTGCCCGGTGAGATGGTCCCTGACACCGAGCCGTCCCGCGAGCCCGATCGAGAGCCGGTCCCCGCACCGGGAGCTCCCGAGCAACGCCGGTCGTGAGACGCCCGGCGTGACCCGGCACTCATGAGTCGATCAGCGCTCGCGCTCGACGGGCTCACGACCGACACATCGGCCGAACCGATCGTGGCCTGGCGCGCGTGGGCGCTCACCGGGCACCACGACGGCACGCGCCTGCTCCTTCGTCCCGTCGCCAGACGCGCTCGCACCTGGCAGCCCCGCGAGATCGTCGAGGCGTCGTGCCGCACCTCGAGGTGGCACGAGGCTCCCGACCCTGCCTGCACGTGCGGATTGCACGGAACCCACGGCCTCGAGGTGCTCCGCAAGACGAAGTGCCCCGCGGTACTGGGACGGGTCGCGCTCTGGGGACGCGTGATCGAGCACGAGCAGGGCTTCCGGGCGCGGTTCGCCTATCCGCAGCGGCTGCGGCTGCTCTGTCAGTTCTGCTTCTGGAAGTCGGGCGCCCGCAGGCCTGCCCCCGAGCACGTCGGCTGGTTCCCCCACGACGAACTGATCCCGTTCTGCAGCGAGCATCTCGCCCTCGCCGAGCGCCACGGGGTGTATCCGCGATGGCTGCTGCCCGCTGACGAGGTGGAACAGCGGCTGCGCGATACCTACGCCGTCGACGCGCTCGCCGTGTGAGCTATCCAGATCTCGGGCGCTTGCGCTCGGCGGCCCTGGCCAAGCGCGCGCGCAGCCCCGCGGTCGCCCCCGCAGGCCGCGCGACGGTCTGATCCGGCTCGGAGAGGATCTCCTGCGGACCGTTCACGCGGTCGCTGATCTCCTCGAGGCGCCGTTCGGCGTCGAGCGCCCGGCGTTCCGCGGCCTCGACCCGGTGCTCCAGGGAAGCGAGAGACGCCAGTCGTTCCCGGGCCAGCCGCTCGCGCTCTTCGGCCTCCGACGCCCTGGCCATGGAGACGTCGCGTTCGTGCGCCGTCTCCGTCAACGCCGCGCGAAGGTCGATCTGCTCGTCCACCGAACCGTCCGCGATTCGCGCAGCGCGCGGCTCATGAGGGTGCGTGATGTGGCGCCATCGTGCGAACGCCTGCTTGATCCGCCCCATGGGATGCATCATCGGCCCTCGCCGAGTGTTCCTTCAACATCGCGCGATGTGCCCTGCGGTGTGACGCACGTCACGGTGGCGGAGCCGTGCGCGGTTCAAGATTCGGAGCCCTCACTCCGATACCCGTCGGAGCCATCTCCAGCACCGAAGGACCGCGACATCTATGACATCCCCCCGGTCGTTCCACCGTGTCGCCGTGGTCGTCGCGCTCGTGACTGCCACGCTGGGCGCAGCCGTGCCCGCACATGGTCGAACGGTGCTCGAGGACCAGCTCGCAGCTCGTGCCGAGGTCGATCGCACGATCGAACGTCTCCGTCGCGACCGCGCGCGCGCCCTGCGCGATCTGCGCACGGTGATCGACGACGCGACGAGGCGCTTGCATCAGATAGCCGGCCACGGTGCCACGTCGAACGCCGAGCGCTTCATGCAACTTCGGCGGGGCATGCTGCAAGAACGGCGCGATGCTCAGTCGCGGGTCCGGCGCTCGGCACGCTTCCTCGATCGCCGCGTGCGAGCGTTGCAGGCTCGGCGGCGCTCGATCGACGCCTGGCTCTCCACCTGGGGCATCTTCCGGTACTGCCCGGTCCAAGGGTGGCACTCGATCGCCGACAACTTCGGCATCACGGTACGACTGCCCGACGTGCCCGTGCATCGGCACACGGGAAGCGACATCCTCGCCTACGCCGGCACACCCATCGTGGCGCCGTTCGACGGGTACGCCTCGGCGAGCTCGAGCGAGCTCGGCGGTTACGAGGTGCGCGTGACCGGGTCACGTGGCTACGTCTACAACGCCCACCTCTCGTCGTACGGAACGCTCGGCTACGTGCGGGCCGGCACGGTGGTCGGATACGTCGGCGCGACAGGTGACGCGACGACATCTCACAACCACTTCGAATGGCACCCCTACGGTGGAAGTGCCGTCGATCCTCACCCGTACCTCGGCGTCAGCTGCTGAGAGACTCGGTGCGCCGTCTAGTCTGGTGTGGACTACCTCCCGTTGACCGAGAAGTGCTGGTAGTCCTTCTCGTTCGACCAGTCGCCGCCCCAATCCCATCCCACCGCATGGAAGGCCCACCAGATCCGATCGCGATGATGCACCATGCCTCGCCGATGGTTTGACCGGTCGAGGAAGCGCCTGCCTTCCGGTGGCGAGACACCACCGCTCCAGACGTAGGGGTTCTGCACGGGGTTGAGGTCGAGCGCACGTCCGTACGCGTGCTGTGACCACCGGCAGCAGACGCCGGCACGCCATCGGCAGTTGAAGGCCGAGGTGTTGTTCGCCTTCATCGAGCGCATGTCGTCGGCGCCGTAGCGATCGACGAGCCGCATGCGTCTGATGGGGAACCGGTCGTCGTACAGTCGATGGAAGACGCGTGCCATGTCGTCGGCGTACCACCGGTGCACGACCATGCGCCCGGTGTGCGCCTCGCGGTCGAACCCCCAGTAGGTCATGCGCACGAGCCGAAGGTCGTCGAATCCGACAGGACAGCCGAGGCGCCACGACCGCCCCGTCATGAGCTCTCGGGTGGCGGACCCGATCGGCGTGATGCGCGACTCGTACTCCGGCGCCCCCGCCCGGGCTGGCGAGGCCCAGACCGCCAGCGCGGCGGCGATCGATGCGAGCGTGACGACCCGGCGGATCATAGCCATGAGGATCCTTCCCTCAACCTTCGAACTGGTGGAGACGACCGGGATCGAACCGGCGACCTCCGGCTTGCAAAGCCGGCGCTCTACCAACTGAGCTACGTCCCCACGTCCTACCTCCCGCGCCCCTGGGGGATGGAGGGAATGGCGGAGAAGTGCTCCCACTCCAGCATCCATGGGACATCGAGTCTACCGACGGGTGTCAGTGTTCCCGAGGAACCACGAACGGAAGGGGCTGCGAGTCGACGAGCAGATCCGAGACCCCCCTGGGAGCCCTACGACGCGGACACGCTCGCTGCGGAGGTCGGGCTCGGTGACATGCCTGGGCGCCATTGCTCAACGGACCCTTCGTCGGGCGCTCTGTCGAGGCACGTCCGACGACATCGGTTTCCGGTGAAGCTCGTCGTCGCCCACCAGAAGTAGGACTCGCGGGCGGGGCCGAACTCCAATGACTTGATCGGCACGGCGACGGACACCCCGTCGGGAGACTTCCTGCGAACCTTGACGTTGCGGAGGTGCACGTCGCGACGGTCACGTCGGTCACGCCACAAGGACGCCTGCAGGTCGGGCCCTGTGCTCCGCACGAGAACGAAGTATTCGGCTGCCCCATCGGCCTCGGTGTCGAGGAAGACGTACGCATTGCCACGATCCCAGATCGAGGCAGGGGTCCACTCGGCGAACGTGATCACGGTGATCTCGGTGCCTCCCTCGTGGTCGAGCCTCACGCGCTGCACATCGAGCACGCCCTTCGTGTCGTTCGGGTCGCCGATATCGCTGTGGAACTTCGGAGCGGCGAGCGCCACGACCACGCCGAGCGCGAGCGATCCGGCGACGAGGAAGGGCAGGGCGGACCGACGCGTCGCCGTAGCGCGTGAGACGGGGACCGACCTCATCCGCTGGCTCTCACGAGGAGGAACCCCGGCTGAGCCATCGGAGCGCCGCCCACGCCGTGAAGCCTGCCAGAGCGAGCCCGGCCAGGGCTAACGTCATCGGCAATACCTCACCGTTCGTCGGCCAGGCGACCGCTGGGAGCGCCGGCTCGGGAGGCGAACGGAGCGCTACCACGAGCGCGATGGCCGCGAGCCCGGCGTTGCGGAGCACGAGGGCGGAAGGAACGACAGGTTCTCGTCCACCGAAACAGCCGCACGGAACCTGGGGACCGAATCGACGCCACGCCCGGAGTGCTTCGGCGGTGAACATGGTCAACAGGGCCAGGGCCCACAGCCCCGCGGCCCGGGGCAGTCCCGCGGCGACGAGCAGCGGGACCACGGCCTCCGCTGCCGGCGCCGCGAACGTGACCGTCGCCTCGAGTCTGCGTGGAAGCCCGTGCGCGGCGAGCGTGCTGCGCCATCTGCGCACATCGGCCACCTTCGAGGCGGCCGCCCATGTGAAGGCGAGCGCCAATCCCGCTGTCGCGAACGGGGCCCACCCACCGTTCGATCGCGGCACGAGGGCGAGAGCCAGACCTGCCACAGCTGTCATCACCGAACCGTTGGCGATCGCCCGGCGGCGTTCGGACGATGCGGCGAGCCGGTCGACCAGGCGTTGGGAGTCTTCCTGCGTCTGCACCCCTACCCCACGAGCCGCCGACAGGCCACGAGCCAGTCCGAAGGTGCCGATGACCAGGGCGCCGAGGGCAGGGTCGCCCGAGCTGAGCGCGGCGAACGCGACCACGACGAGGGTGCCGTGGGCGAGGAAGGTGAGGAACCCGACGCCGAGGCCCGCACCGTAGAGCGTGGCAGCGATCGGCCACGAGAAGAACCCCCGCCACCAGTCAGGAACCTGACGTCGCAGCTGTGGCACGGTGGCGGTCACGCCAGGAAGCTCGCCGAACGCGAACACGGCGGCGATGGCGGCGAGCGCCACCATGCCCGGCAGCGTTCCAGGGCGCCTCGAAGGATGAGCCCACCGTCCCCAGCAGGGCGCCGAAGAGTGCGGCTGTCGTGGTCGCTCCCATGACGTGCAGTGCGAGGGCTGTGGCCCATCGGCTTCGTCCCCCGTACACGACGGGAGTGATGGTTTCGACCATCGACAGGCCTCAGGGACCGTAGAGCGCCGACCATCCCGCGATCGCCGAGGCGGCGAGGAGGGTCAGCAGCATCGCCGTCGCGAGGGCATCACCCCCGAAGGAAGCGGTCACCGTGGCGATCGGCGAACCGGCGAGAGAAGCGCTCAGCACGTCTTGTTGAGCTCCCGGTAGGTGATACAGAAGACCTTGAGCGGGCGCGGGCAGTAGCCCCGCACCGCGTAGTCGCCATTGATCCGGATGTCGGATCGCGAGCAGCAGTCCTGGATGTTGCGCAGGCGACCTTTGCAGCACCGTGTCCAGCCGCCGCCGTAGCGTGGCGAGCCCGCGAACGGATACTCCTCGGGAACGGTCTGTTCGCACGTCTTGCTGCGCGTCTGGTTCGAGGCATCGACGTACTTGTCCCCGGCGTCGTCGACCGCGTACCCGAACTCCGGGTGCATCGGAAAGCCGTAACGATCGGTGCGAGACAGTGGCGCATAGGGATGTGGGCACGAGCCCGTCGTGTAGGTGTGGCCGCAGATGTGGTAGGCGAGTGCGCGCTCGGGGGCGAGCGCGGTCGCGACGAGGCCACCGCCCGCGAGTGCGACCACACCGCGCCCGACCCTTCCCAAGAAGCTCCGGCGGCTCGAGCGAGAGGCGAGCGAGCGTTCCGCTCGTTCGATCGAGGTCAGCTTGCCCACTGCCGGCGGTCCTCCGAGATGCGTCGGTTGGCCGTGTCGACGAGGCCCTCGATCTGCTCGAGGTTGTTCACGGTGCCCTTGGCCCGCACGATGCCGCGCTCGTCGAGCACGAGCACGAAGGGAGTCCCCGGCACGGCGTAGGTGTTTTCGGCCTCGGGGTCGTGCACCACCACCGGGTCGAGTCTGCCTGCGGCCGCGGCTGCGGGCAGGCCCGGCGACACCTCACGGCAGACCGCACACGTCCGCGACGCGAAGAGCACGAGCCTCGGACGGCCGGCACCTCCGAGGGTCACTCGCGTGCCGTCGGCCGCGACGGCGGCGGAGGTTCCGAGCGGTTCGCCGAGTGCAGGTCCCTCGTCGTCGACCTCGAGGGCGCCGCGCGGGCCGAGCCGCAGGTGCAGGGTTCCGACCTGGCGAGCCAGAGCGATCACCACGATGCAGAGCACGGCGACGAGGAGCCACAAGACCACGAAAGCCAGGGCCCACCAGCCGGTCATCGCATCGTCCAGGACGGCTGCTTCGCTTCGTCGAGGAACTGGACGAAGGGCGAGCCGTCACCTGCGAGACCGACGATCGCCCTGAGCTCCCCGCTGCGGTCGAGCAGTCGCAGCACCGGCGAGCCTTCTGCCGCGAGCCCGAGTCGCACTCGGACCTTCCCGGCATGATCGTAGAGCCCGAGCGTCGGAGACCCCTGCTCGGCCAGCGAGTACACCTGCGACAGCTCGCCGTCGGTCACCTGCATGCCCATGGTCGGCGACGCCTCTGGCGCGAGCCCGAACTTGGCGCGGATGCGTCCGTTCTTGTCACCGAAGGCAAGGCTGGCGCTCCCATCGCTCGAGAGCCCCACCGTCGCGCGCACCTTGCCGTTCTCGTCACCGACCGCGAGGCCGGCCGCGCCGTCGGCAGAGAGCCCGAATCGCATGCGCACCTGCCCGTCGGGGGCGAGCAACGACAGGAACGGGTCATCATCGTTGGAAAGGCCGATGCGCACGCGCACGTGACCTTCGTCGTTGACGACCTCGAACTCCCCGGCCTGCACGACTCGCTTCTTCATCTCGCTCCCCAGATCCGACATCGCGCGGCTCGACACGACGGTCGACCCGACGCCGATGGAGCCGCTGACGTGAGCAGCGGCGAGCACGCCCGGCTATGGTCGCCCCTGCGGAGGCTCAGCTCAAGCACGTCGCACGACTCGCGATCTGGCGTGTGGAGGGCAGAAAGTGAGAGACCGCCGGAACCCGGGGGCCCCAACGGTCTCTCGGGAAGAACCATACGAGGCATCGAACACTCGCGTCAAACTCAGACCGAGGTCTTGTCACTCTTTCCGCTGGGCGCGGAGACCCGCGCCCAACGCCGGTCCGATCGTCTCGAGGCGAAGCGTCGTCTCGGCCAGCCGATCGGAGCGCGGCGTGACACCGATGCCCGGGCCGCGGGGAACCGCCATCGTGCCGTCGGGTGCAAGCACGAACGGCTCCGTGAGGTCCTCGGAGAAGTATCGCTCGCTCGCGCTCGTGTCGCCCGCGAGCGTGAAGCCTCGCATCGATGCGAGGGCGAGGTTCTGAGCCCGGCCGATCCCGGTCTCCAGCATGCCGCCACACCAGACGGGAACACCGGCGGCCACACACACGTCGTGCACGCGCTTCGCTTCGAGCACACCCCCGACCCTTCCTTGCTTGATGTTGACGATCCGGCAGCTTCCGAGCTCGATGGCGGCGGAAGCATCGGCTGCCGACCGGATCGACTCGTCGAGGCAGATATCGGTCGAGATCGCCCGCTGCAACTTCGCGTGACGCACGAGGTCGGCATGGTGCAGGGGCTGCTCGACCATGAGCAGGCTGTACGCGTCGAGCTCGCGGAACAGCTCGACGTCGTCGAGCGTGTATGCGGCGTTCGCGTCGACACTGAGAGCGATGCCGGGGTGTGCGCCGCGGACGGCGGCGACCCGCTCGAGGTCGACGCCCGGCTCGATCTTGAGCTTGACGCGCTGATACCCCTCGCTCAGGTAGCCCTCCACCTGCTCGAGCAGCGCCTCGGTCGAGTCGGCGATGCCGACGGAGACCCCGCACGCGACCCGGTCGCGAACAGCACCCAGCCAGGTCGCGAGGGCGACGCCTTGGGCACGGAGCTCTGCGTCGACGAAAGCACCGACCAGCGCTGCCTTGGCCATGGGGTTTCCTCGCACGAGCCCGAATGCATCGTCGAGATCGTCGATCGTGACATCGCCGGCCTGCATCAGTGCCGGCGCGAGATGATCTCGCATCACGAGCCAGGCCCCGTCGTTGAACTCCTCGCTGTATCCCGGCTCGATGTCGGCGACGCATTCTCCCCATCCCTCCGCATCGTCGGTCTCGAGCCGCACCAGCACGCAGACCTTCGTCGTCGAGGTGCCGAAGCTGGTGCGGAACGGTCGTACAAGCGGTAGCCCGATGAGCCGGAGCTCGACGACTCGCACGGTGCTCACGACGAGGCTTCCCCAGCCAGATAGTAGGTGGGCCGCCTGCCCTCGCGGTCGGGATCGAAGGCGACGACAGAACGCCTGGCACCGATCTGTTCTTCGAAGGCAGACCCGACAGCCTCTCGCCAGGCCGCGCCGAGCGCGGGGTCGGAAGCTCGCAGTGCCACGTGATCGCTCGGAACCTGGATCGCCACGACCTCCGCCTGCGCGCCGGCTCGCTCTGCCAGGGCAACTGGCGTGGGGGCATCGGAGGGGCCTTCGCTTCGTACTCGGAACACCGCATCGCGGGGCACGGCCGGCGCGCGCAGCGGCTGCTCGAGCCTCCAACGCACCACGAGGCGGTCGCTCCGATCGCCCGCGTTGATCGTGTCGGGCATGCGCCCGTAGTAGTCGCGGTGGAACCGGTCGCACCGGGCCCCCAGCTTGTTGATGTTCAGGTGGGCATTGCGGGCGACCAGCGGGTCGAACGTCCACCGCACCAGATCGATGCCACGATCCAGGCATGAGGCACGCTGAGCGAGCTTCAACGCGAATCCGACGCCGCGGTGGCGACGGCCGGGGATCGTCGCGAGCATGTGGGAATGCTCGTGGAGTCCGTCCGAAGCATCGATCGCGACCCAGCCGAGCACGTAGCCGATCAGCTCGTCACCCTCGAACGCCCCCCAGGGCACGTTGCCGGAACCGGCGAGGGCGCGGATCGTCTCACGCGGGATCTCTTCGCCCCAGGTCGCATCCATCACCCGCACGATGGCGTCGGCGTCCTCGAGCGTGGTGAGCGCTCGCAGCGTCACGCCGCATGCGGCGGCCGCGTCGTGCGCGAGTTGCCAGGCCGAGCCGCTCATCGCGGCGGAGTCTATCGACGCGCTCTCACGCCGGCCCCGCCTGGGGAAAGCACGCGGAGGGCTGCCGCCGTGCGGCGGACCTGGGTCTCGGTCGCCGGCGAGCCGGCGTATCGGTGGTCTCGTTCGCTACTGGCAGATCAACCGCCGGCGGGCGGCGGCAACTCCTGCCATTCGACGTCGTCGAGGTCGTCGCCGCGGCGACGCTTCACGAACGCCATGATCGCAGCGACGATCGCGCCGATTGCTGCAAGCTTCATGAGCTTCTTCAAGAATCCGCCCTTCTTCTCCTCGACGGTCTCGACCGTCACGATGGCTTCATCTGCCATGGGTGAGCCCTCCTTCCGGGAGTGGGCCTGGATGGACTTGAACCATCGACCTCTTCCTTATCAGGGAAGCGCTCTAACCGGGCTGAGCTACAGGCCCCCTCTTTCTGTCCGAGCAGCCTACCGCTTCGCTGCTTGAGGCTTGTCCGAGCAGCCTATCGCACCCGTGACGCGGCGTCGCCACGGCGCGAAACACCTAACGGATGAAGGGCCTCGAAGAGCAGTCAGCGCAGAGGCTTGTCGGTCAGGGTGATCTCAACCCCGCCGACGATGTCGGTGATCAGGTTGTACAGCAGCGTCACGAAGACGTTGATCACCGACCAGATGACGACCGAGATCAGTCCGCCGACGAGACCCCAGGCGAACACCAGTCGGCCGTCGATCTCGAAGGGCACGGCGCCTGCCGTGCTCGTCGTGCCGGTGCGTAGGTTCCCCAGGATCCTCTCCAATGAATCGACGGCGCCCGCAGCCGAGAGAACGCCGTAGACGATCGCCAGTGCGAACAGCACGATCAGCATGATGCAGAGGTAGAAGAGCAACGAGAACTTGAGGACAGAGAGAGGCCCCACCTTGCGCACCACGACCCTGGTACGACGTGGCGCCGGAGGCCGCACCCGCGACACTCTCGGCGCGGTCGGCGGGGCGGAGCGTTCCGTGCGACCTCCAACATCAGACCCGGGAGTCGCCTGCGGGGGCTGAGGAGTGCTCCCCCCGCTGGTGCGGACGGGGGAGAACCCACCACCGTCGCGATCCTCCCCCTCGTGGAGGCCGAGTCATCGTCGCGTGGCGACGCGGGCGAGTCCCCTCGCGCGGATCGATCGGCCGTAGTCATCTCCTCGTTCATCGACACCTCGTCGCTCGTCTCCGAGCTCCCTCAGGAGCATCCTCGAAGCCCCAAGGGTACGCCCTGGTCGGGGCAAGTACCCGGAACCCAACCGTGACCTTCGCGCCGAGCCTGCGCCATCCCGAATGACTACGTAGGCGATCGCCCCCGGGCTCAAGACCGTGCACGGTGTCTGCCGATACCCCACCAGGACTACGGAGGCTGAGGGAGAGCGGGGGTTCCATGAACGCACGTCGAGTCGTGTCGATCACGCTTGTCGCAGGCCTGGCGCTGGCGGGGCTCGTCGCCGCCGCCAATGCTGAGTCGTCTGTACAGGTTGCCCTACGGCAGAAACGAGATCTGCGCGACAGGATCAGCGAGATCCAGGAGACCAGACGGGCGCGCCGAGTGATCTTGCACCAGCGGATCCGCGTGACACAGGAGCGACTCCACGACGCCGCGGCCGTCAACCAGACAGGCGACAACGAAAGATTCCGTCAGATCCGCAAGCAACAGCTCGACCGGATCGCTGAGCTTCGTGGGCAGGAACGTCAGCTCGTGCGGTCGACGCGTGCTCGTGTGCGCGCGATACGGAACCAGCGCAATCAGCTCGCGTCGTGGATCGACTCGCTCCCCTTCCAACGCTGCCCGGTCGCCGGAAGCGTCTCGGTGGCAGACAACTTCGGGACGATCCGTGAGATGCCCGGCACGCCCCGACACGTGCACCAGGGCAACGACATCGCCGCACCCACGGGCACGCCGATCGTGGCTCCTTTCGACGGCACCGCGGTTGCCTCCTCGAGTGATCTGGGTGGGATGCAGGTCAAGGTCTACGGAGTCAGGGGGTACGCGTACAACGCCCACCTCTCCGCCCTCGGCAGGCTGGGGACCGTGGCCGCGGGCGACGTGATCGGCTACGTGGGCATGACGGGCAACGCGACGGCCCCGCACGACCACTTCGAGTGGCACCCGGCCGACGGCGCCGCAGTCGACCCGTTCATGTACCTGGCGGCCGTCTGCTGAGGGCTATTCCTCGTCGTCCATCTGGATGATCACCGGAGCGAGCGCCACGACCGTCGCGTCGTCCTCGACGCGCATCGTGCGCACGCCCTGGCTCGATCGACCCACCCGGCGGATGCTTCCTGCGCCGACCCGCACGACCTGGCCGCTCGAGGAGATCACGAACATGTCGATCTCCTCCGTGCCGACGTAGGCGCCGGCGAGCAGGCCGGTCTTCTCGGTGAGCTGGTGCCCGATCACGCCCTTGCCTCCCCGGCCCTTGAGCGGATAGTCGGCAAGCTTCGACCGTTTGCCGTACCCCTGCTCGGTGACGCTGATCATCTCCTCGCCATCGGAGGCCAGGCCGACCACGACCACGCGGTCGCCATCGGTGAGACGCATGCCGATCACACCACCGGCGTCTCGGCCCATCGATCGCACGAGCGACTCCTTGAAGCGGATCGCTTGCCCACTGCGAGACACGAGGAACACCTCGTCGTCGCCGTCGGTGAGACGCACGTCGATCAGCTCGTCGTCGCCCCTGAGCTTCACGGCGATGAGGCCGCTGCGTGATGAGTCGTACTCGGGCAGCTTCGTCTTCTTCACGATGCCGTGTCGGGTGGCGAACAGCAGGAACCGCCCCTCGGCGTACTCCTTGAGGTCGATCACCGCGCTGATCTTCTCGTCGCCGTCGAGCGCGACTCCGGGAAGGTTCGCGGCGTACACACCTCGCGCCGTACGACCTGACTCAGGGATCTCGTGTGCCTTCACGCGATACACGCGCCCCTTCGTGGTGAAGAAGAGCATCCAGTGATGCGTGGTGGTCGTGAAGACGTGCTTGACGACGTCTTCCTCCTTGAGGTTCTGCCCACGCACCCCCTTCCCACCCCGATTCTGCTTCTTGAAGGAATCGACAGGAAGCCTCTTCACGTAGCCGGCGCGGCTCACCGAGATGATCACGTCCTCCTCGGCGATGAGGTCCTCGACGTCGAAGTCGCCGTCGTCAGCCTTGACCGTCGTACGGCGACCATCGCCGTGCTTCTTCTTGATCTCGAGCAGCTCGACCTTGATCACTTCGCGGAGCTTGACGGGATCCTCGAGCAACGACGTGAAGTACGCGATGCGCTCGAGCAGCTCGGTGTGCTCCTTCTCGAGCTCGGTCCGCGCGAGCTTCGTGAGCCGGCGCAGCGGCATGTCGAGGATGTGGTTCGCCTGGATCTCGCTGAGCGTGAACGTGCTCATCAGCTTCTTGCGAGCTGCGTCGGCATCTGCCGACGCCCGGATGATCTTGATCACCTCATCGAGGTGGTCGAGCGCGATCAACAGGCCGAGCACGATGTGATCGCGTTCTTCGGCCTTGCGTAGATCGAAGCGAGTGCGGCGCGTGACGACGTCGACCTGGTGATCGACGTAGTAGCCGACCATCTCCGCAAGGGTCAACGTGCGAGGCACGCCGTCGACGAGAGCCAGCATGATGATGCCGAAGCTCTCCTGCAGCTGGGTGTGCTTGTAGAGCTGATTCAGCACCACGTGCGGGTTCGCACCCCGCTTGGTCTCGATCACGAGGCGCATGCCCTCGCGGTTGGACTCGTCCTTCAGGTCGGCGATGTCCTTGATCTTCTGCGTCTTCACCAGCTCGGCGATCTTCTCGGCGAGCCTCGCCTTGTTGACCTGGTACGGAAGCTCGGTGACGACGATCTTGTTCTTGCCGTTCGAGCTCTCCTCGATCTCGGTCACTGCACGGACCCTGAGCGAGCCGCGCCCCGTCTCGTACGCATCGCGGATGCCCTGGCGTCCCATGATGGTGGCACCCGTGGGGAAGTCGGGGGCCTTGATGAACTTCATGAGCTCCGACGGTGTCGCCTCTGGGTTGTCGAGGTAGTGCACGACACCGTCGATGACCTCGTTGAGGTTGTGCGGCGGGATGTTCGTGGCCATGCCGACCGCGATGCCTCCCGCCCCGTTGACGAGCAGATTCGGGAAGCGCGCCGGCAGCACCGTGGGCTGCTGCTCGTACCCATCGAAGTTCGGGACGAACTCGACGGTCTCGGACTCGATGTCTCGCAGCAGCTCCATCGCCATCGGCGCCAATCGCGCCTCGGTGTATCGATATGCGGCGGCCGGGTCGCCGTCGACGGAGCCGAAGTTGCCGTGGCCGTCGACGAGCGGGTATCGCAGCGACCAGTCCTGGGCCATGCGCACGAGGGCGTCGTAGACCGACTGGTCGCCGTGAGGGTGGTACTTCTTCAGCACGTCGCCGATCACCGCCGCGCACTTGCGGTGCGGACGGTCGGGCCGGTAGCCGGCCTCGAGCATCGCCCACAGGATGCGCTTGTGCACCGGCTTCAGCCCGTCGCGCACGTCGGGCAGCGCACGCCCGACGATGACGGACATCGCGTAGTCGAGGTACGAGCGTTGGATCTCGTCTTCGAGCTGGACCTGCTCGACGTTGCCGGCGAAGAGGCCTTCCTGACTCATCCGCTACGCCTTCGGTTACTTGAGCGACGTGCCACGGTGTTCGATCAGCTCCCTAGACGTCGAGGTTCTGCACGTACTTGGCGTTGGATTCGATGAAGAGCTTGCGCGATGGCACGTCGTCGCCCATGAGCACGCTGAACAGACGATCGGCAGTGACGGCGTCTTCGAGCGTGACCTGCAGCAGGGTGCGGTGCTCGGGATCCATCGTCGTGTCCCAGAGTTGGATCGCGTCCATCTCGCCGAGACCCTTGAAGCGCTGTGGGTCACCGATCTTCTTGCCCCCCTGGCTTCCGTTGGCGTTCTTGCGGAATTCGTCCCACTGACGCTCGGTGTAGAAGTAGTGCTCTTCCTTGCCCTGCTTCAGCAGGTAGAGCGGCGGTTGCGCGAGATAGACGTAGCCCGCCTCGATCAGCTGCCGCATGTATCGGAAGAAGTACGTGAGCAGCAGGGTGCGGATATGCGCCCCGTCGACGTCGGCGTCGGCCATGAGGACGATGCGGTGGTATCGGGCCTTGTCGAGGTCGAACTCGTCCTCGATGCCCGTGCCGATGGCGGTGATGAGCGCCTGGATCTCGTTGTTCTCCAGGATCTTGTGCAGCCGCGCCTTCTCGACGTTCAAGATCTTTCCCCGGATCGGCAGGATCGCCTGGGTGGCACGATCACGCGCACTCTTGGCCGAGCCACCCGCCGAGTCGCCCTCGACGATGTACAGCTCGCACACGGCCGGATCGGAAAGCTGGCAATCGGCGAGCTTGCCCGGTAACGAGCCGCTCTCGAGGAACGACTTCCGCCGGGTCAGGTCGCGAGCCTGACGAGCGGCCAGCCGCGCCTTCGCCGCGCTCGAGGCCTTGTTGAAGATGCGCTTGGCCTCGGCAGGGTGCTCCTCGAGCCAGGTCGCGAGGTCGGCGTTCACGCTGGTCTCGACGAGCGAGCGCATGGAAGCGTTGCCGAGCTTGGTCTTCGTCTGCCCCTCGAACTGCGGATCGCGAAGCTTCACCGAAAGGATCGCGATGAGGCCCTCGCGCACGTCCTCGCCGATCAGCTTGTCGTCCTTCTCCTTCAACAGGCCCTTCGCGCGTGCGTACCGATTGAGCACGTTGGTGAGAGCCTTCTTGAGGCCCTCTTCATGCATGCCGCCCTCGTGCGTGTTGATCGTGTTGGCGAACGAGTAGAACGATTCGTTGTAGCCGGTGCTCCACTGCATCGCGAGCTCGACCTCACCATCGGCGGTCGGGCCGGTCTCGATAGAGACGATCTTGTTCACGGTGTCCTTGCCCTGCGCGAGGTACCGCACGAAGTCGGCCAGGCCTCCGTTGGCCTTGAACATCTCCTCGGCCCTGGGGGTCTGCCGCTCGTCGATGAGCCTGATCTCGACACCCCTGTTGAGGAACGCGAGCTCACGCAGCCGTTCAGCAAGCGTGTCGCGCTTGAACTCGAGTGTTTCGGTGAAGATCAGCGGATCGGGCCAGAATCGCACGCGGGTGCCCGTCTTCTTGGTGGCTTTGCCCTTCTGCAGCGGCGTCAGCCGCTTGCCCCGCTCGTAGGACTGCGACCACGAGAAGCCGTCGCGCATGACCTCGACGTCGAGCTTCTCGCTGAGCGCATTGACCACGCTCACGCCGACACCGTGCAGCCCGCCCGAGATCGCGTACCCGGCGCCGCCGAACTTTCCCCCGGCATGCAGCACGGTGAGCACGACCTCGATCGCGGGCCGACGATCCTTGGCGCCGGGGATGGGCTTGACAGGGATGCCGCGGCCGTTGTCGATGACGCTCGCGGAGCCGTCGTCGTGGATGGTGACCACGATCTTGTCAGCGTGCCCAGCCATGGCTTCGTCGATCGCGTTGTCCACGACCTCGTAGACCAGATGATGCAGACCTCGGGCGCTGGTGGTACCGATGTACATGCCGGGCCGCTTGCGGACCGGCTCGAGCCCCTCGAGCACCTGGATGTCGCCGGCGTCGTAGCTCGTGCTCTTCTTGGCTCTGGCTGCCAACGGACCTCCGATCGATGCTGCGTTCAGACCTCTCAGGAACGCGCCCACGCAGAACTCGGGCGGCGTACGGGGAGCGCGCGAGGGAAGGTCGCACGAACGACCATCATCTTACCGCAGCAGGCCGACCCTCGACCTTGTTCTGTGTCTCAAAAACCGCCATCTACCTGGGATTTCGCACGACGATCCGTACGTGCTCGACCCGCCCTCCCCCCAGGGCCTCGTCGGCCTTGCGCTTGATCTCCTCGTGAAGGAACGTGGCCTGTGCCCCCCACGGCCCGGTCGAGACCTCGACGGTCAAGATGCCATCGTCGAGAGCCGCGGGGGCGGTCTCGGCGGCCAGCCGTCCACCCACGATCTCGGGCCATCTCGACGCGAGCTGAGCCACAGGCATGCCACGGCTGAACACCTGCTCGCGCATGAGCCCGTCGACGATCTCCCCGAGCGAGGCGAGATCGTCGGACCGTGGGCGCGTGCGCCCTCCGAACCCCTTCGCGTCGGGCATCAGAGAGCCTCCCTCGGGGCTACGGCGCCGGCGTGCACGTTCCACACAGCCGACGCGAGCGCCGGAACGTCGGCTTCGTCGGCCACCGACACGAACACCTGCCCCGCCCGGCCGGCAAGGCGCTCGAGGAACCGATCACGGCGAGCGGGATCGAGGGCGCTGAACGGGTCGTCGACGAGGAGCACGGGAGGTTCGCCGAGCTCTTCGGCAACCGCCGACGCGAGCGCCACGCGCAGACAGAGCGCGGTCGCCCATGTCTCGCCGTGAGAGCCGGCCGAGCGAGCGCCGAGCTCGCGCACCTCGAGATCGAGATCGTCGCGGTGCGGCCCGACGAGCGATGTGCGCCTGGCGAGCTCGTCACCCCGACGCTCGTCGAGGCGCGAGCGGAACGCCTCCTCGAGATCTTCCGCGTGCCAGATGTTCGGCCGGTAGCCCACCCGCAACTCGTACCCCGCGAGATGGGCGAACTCTTCGGCTGCATGCGGCGCCAGCCTCTCGACGGCCTCGTGCCGCGTTGCGACGACTGCGCTGCCCGCGATGACCAGCTCTTCGTTCCATGCCTCGAGACCCGGTGGAGTGCCCGTCCTATCCCACTCCTTCAACAGGCGGTTCCGCTGCCTGAGCGCGCGATCGTATGCGGTGGACAAGCCCTCCTTCAACGGCCAGAGCGCGGTGACAGCCTCGTCGAGGAACGCGCGTCGCCTCGACGGGTCGCCGATCACGACGGGCAGGTCGAACGGCCCGAACAGTACGGCTCGCACCTGGCGCCGGAGGTCACGTTTGCGGCGCACCGCGGAGCGATTGACCTTGACGCGGCTCGCGCCCTTGCCCGGGATCTCGACCTCGACGAGCACCTTCCCGCCCTGGGTCTCGAACTCCCCACGCACGTACGCGGCGTCATGGCCCTGTCGGACGAGCGCCGAGCTCGCGGATGCCCGGGGCGATCCTGCCGCGTAGAGCACGTACATGCCCTCGAGCAAATTCGTCTTGCCCTCTCCGTTGGCACCGACGACCACCGTGAGTCCGTCGACGAGGCCTTCCAGCCGCGTGTGCTCGTGGTTACGGAACTGCCGCAGCTCGACCCACGCGAGGCGCATCGCGGAGCGGACTGCCAGGCTGCAGCGGTCAGGAGACCGCGGCCGGTAGGCGAACGGGCATCACGAGGTAGGTGAACTCGTCGCCGTCGCCACGAACCACTCCCGGCTTCAAGCCATCGCGCACGTCGAGCCTGATGGTCTCGCCGTTGGCGGCCCGCAGCCCGTCGGCCAGATACTGCGGGTTGAACGCAACCGTGAGATCGTCGCCTTCGTAGCGTGCCTCGACCGTCTCGACCGCCTGGCCGAGATCGGGGCTCGACGACGAGAGCTTCACGCCGAGCGCGTTCAGCTCCATGCGCACCGGCGTCGTGTCGCGGGCGAGCAACCCCACGCGGCTGACGGCGTCGAGCAGCTGCTGGCGGGAGATGGTCAGGCGGCTCTCGTGCTGGTCGGGAAGCAGCTGACGATAGTTCGGGAACTCTCCCTCGATCAGTCGCGACGTGAGCGTGAGTTCACCGATGCGAAACGTCACCTGCGACTCATCGAGGAACACTTCGAGCGAAGCCTTCTCATCGGCCGACGCTGCGCGCCCCGCCTCGCTGAGTGCCCGCTCAGGCACGATCGCCTTTCCCTCACCATCGGCTGTGGCCACGAGTTCACGAACGGCCAACCGGTAGGAATCGGTCGCCACCATCACGACACCTTCACGGCTGACCTCGATCAGCACGCCGGTCAGCACCGGGCGAGCCTCGTCACGTGAGGCCCCGCGCGCGACCTGATGCACCGCCTCGGAGAAGGCACCCGCGTCGGCGGTGATCTTGGTTCCACTCGGATCCTGCAGACCGGGAAAGTCCTCGGCCGGCAGCAGCCTCAACGTGCCCTCATAAGCGGCGCAACGGATGTGGGCCTGCGACTGATCGGTCTCAACGTCGACGGGCGCGTCGGACAACGACTTGACCGTGTCGCCGAGCAGCCGAGCCGGGACCAGGGCGATGCCCGCCTCGTTCACCTGTGCATCGGTCGCGAAGCGCGCGCTCACTTCGAGGTCGGTCGTGGTGAGCGTGAGCCGTCCCTCGCTCGCCTCGATCAGCACACCCGTGAGCGCAGGGATGCCTGGTCTCGATGACACGCCGCGCTGCACCGTCTGCAGCGCCTCTGACAGCGCATCTCGGTCACACCGGAACTTCATTCGGTCCACCCCCTGCATCTACTGATCTGAGAAGAAGAAGAGCTACGGTAGTAGGCACTGTGGAAACCTGGATACATAGAGCGTTGTCGCAGCGTAGCGGTGCGCTGGGACATGTGGGAAACGCGTGGGGAAAAGGTGTCGCTCCGGCACAGCTGCCGTGGGGTCGCCGCGGTCTGCACCGTGACCGACGTAGTTTTCCACCGGCCGGTATACCGCGTGGCTGGGCTGAGCGTCATGCGGCGCGAACCCTGCCTCTGATGATGCGGGTGAGGTCTTGCACCTGACGGAAGGTCGCGTCGCGCGCCCGCATCTCGTCCTCGACCTTGCGGATGCCGTGGAGCACGGTCGTGTGGTCGCGCCCGCCGAAGATCTCGCCGATCTTCAGCAGTGACAGCCCGGTGCACTCCCGCGTGAGGTACATCGCGATGTGGCGCGCCTGCGTGAGCGGCCGCGACCTAGACTTCGACATGAGGTCGGCCGGCGAGAGCGAGAAGTACTTGGCCGTCTCGTCGAGGATCAAGGGGGGTGGGATCTCGTTCTGCGTCTGGGGGATCAGGTCTTCGAGGGCACGTTCTCCGAGGGCGGTGTCGATGGGCTGACCGGTGAGCTCGCTCCACGCGACGACACGCACGAGGGCCCCCTCGAGCTCACGAACCGATTGATCGAACTTGGACGCGACGAACTCGATCACGTCGGCCGGCACGGTGATCTGCTCGCGCTCGGCCTTGAGCTGCAGGATCGCGATCCGGGTCTCGAGGTCCGGGGGCTGCACATCGACGCAAAGTCCCCACCGGAAGCGATTGACCAGGCGCTCCTCGAGGCCCGAGAGCTCATGGGGCGGACGATCCGACGCGATCACGATCTGCTTGCCCGCGGCGTGGAGGTGGTTGAACGTATGGAAGAACTCGGTCTGGGTCTCCTCACGCTTGGCGAGGAACTGGATGTCGTCGACCAACAGCACATCGACCTCACGGTACCGCTGGCGGAAGGCGTCGCCGCCCTGCCGCTCTCGCACCGCCTTGATGAACTCGGTCACGAACTGCTCTGAGGTGACGTACTTCACCCGTAACGCCGGCGCCAAGCGATACATGTGGTGGCCGACCGCGATCAACAGGTGCGTCTTGCCGAGCCCCACTCCCCCGTAGATGAAGAGTGGGTTGTAGGCGGTGGATGGCGGAGCCTCCGCCACCGCCATCGCAGCGGCATGCGCGAATCTGTTGCTCGGCCCCGGGACGAACGCGTCGAACGTGTAGCTCGGGAACGGCAACCCTGGCGCCCCGAGGTGTGGCTGGGCTGCGGAAGGGGACGCAGGTGACCGCGCGGCCGCCACATCGGATGACTGGGCGGGCGCACCGATCGCTGCGTACGCAGCGGGGGATCCACGTCCGGCGGGCTCATCGAGGCTTCCGTCGGTGGAATCCGTGGCTACGTGTTCTCGCATCCCTTCGTCGATCGATAGTTCGATCTTCAGCGGACGGCCGGCGGCTTCGTGAGCTGCGTGCTCGATCAGAGAGAGATGGTTGTGCTGCAGTCGTTCACGTACGAGCGGGCTCGGCACGGCGAGCGCGATCGAGTGCTCGTCGACGCGCAACGGCCTCACTTCGGAGAACCACATCACCACGGTGGTCTCGGGCAGTTCGTCACGAGCACGATCCAACACATGGGCCCACGTGTCGCGGGCTGCGTGCTCAGGGGACGCTACCGCCATCTCGAATCCACAGCACCTTTCCACACCGGTGGAAAACACGGAAACGTTCGTCGTGACGCCGCGCCGATGAAGGCCCGGATCGTCGGGGGGAAGGCGGCGGCACGTTAGCACACCGTTCTCGCGCGGCGCCCGATACGGCGGGGGTCTTGACACTCTTTCTCCTGTCAAGGCCGTTGCGCTGCGACGATGCCGATGTAGGCCCGTATACTCGTCGCGCGCTCGAGCAGCGCCACCTCGTATCCCTGAGCACGAAGGACCGACGTTCCGATGGCCAAAGGCAAGCGTACCTACCAGCCGAACGTTCGCCGCAGGGCACGCCGCCACGGCTTCCGTCTGCGCATGCGCACCCGCGCAGGGCGATCGATCATCGCCGCGCGACGCCGCAAGGGCCGCGCCCGTCTCAGCGCCTGAACGGGGGTCTCGTGCGTTCTCGAGACGTGCGCCGGGTCTTCGATCAGGCGCGACCTCGCCACGGAAGTCGGGTGGTACTGTTCCTTGCGAGCGGCTCCGGCCTGTGGGCGGTCGTTGCCGCACGACGCGTAGGCGGGGCCGTCGATCGCAACCGGGCCAAGCGCATCCTGCGCGAGGCCTGGCGACAGGTGTCACCGCAGGTCACAAGTGATTTCGACGCCGTCCTGGTGGCCCGCGAGGCGATCCGGGGCGCCACGACGCAGGATCTGGTGAGCGAGATGACCGAGCTGCTTCCTCGCGGGAACGAGCGAGCATGAGCGCGCGCGAGATCGCGTGGCACCTCGGCGCGCCGGCGCGTTCGTTGCTGCTCGTGTCCATCAGTCTCTACCGAACGGTGCTCTCGGGATGGCTCGGGGGACAGTGCCGCTTCTATCCGTCGTGCTCGCACTACGCGGAGCAGGCCATCCGTGAGCTCGGAGCGGTGAAGGGCGTATCCCTGACGGTGTGGCGTGTCGCCCGCTGCAATCCATACGGAAGAGGCGGCATCGACCTGGTGCCATCGAGAACAGCGTCCCCTGTTCCGTATGATGCCATCCTACATAGTCGGCGAGAGGCGCACACGTAGGATGCTGGCAGAGATCCCCGTCATCTCACCGATCTTCCAGGGTCTGCTCGACACCATCGGCTGGGTCCTTGCCTGGCTGTATGACGCCACCTCCGACTATGGGGTCTCCATCATCCTCCTGACGCTCCTGCTTCGGTTTCTGCTGTTCCCGTTGGGCGTGAAGCAGATCAAGTCGATGCAGTCGATGCAAGCGTTGCAGCCGAAGATCAAGGAGATCCAGAAGAAGTACAAGAACAACAAGCCTAAGGCGCAAGAGGAAACGATGCGCCTCTATAAGGAGGCCGGGGTCAATCCGCTGGGAGGCTGCCTGCCGGTGCTCGCGCAGTTCCCGTTGCTGATCGCCATGTATGCCGTCATCAGGCCCCCGACCTACCTGCCCGTCGATGCTCAAGGGGTGGTCGTCGAAGCCGAAGCCCAGGTCGTCGCCTATCACATCAAGGACAACCACCTTCCGACCGACAGTGAGCTCTTCGCGGCGGTCGTCACTCACGAGGGAACAAACTTCATCGGCCTGAACCTGCAGTGCTCCGCTGACCAAGCGGGCAACGTCGACAAGAGCACGATCCGTGACACCAACAAGGTGGTGGTGGCGGAGGGCGTCCCCCTGCGGGATGATTCCGGCGAGGCGATCGACTCGTTCGAGTCCCGTCCGATCCTACCTTGTGGAACCGATGGCCTCACGTCGAAGATCGGCTACGTGTTGCTGCTGGGCTTGATGATAGGAACAGCGTTCTTCCAAACCCTGCAGACCCAGCGGGCCAGTCCACAGGGAGCGGCGTCGTCCCAGCAGCAGATGATCCTGCGAATCATGCCGTTGTTCTTCGGATTCATCGGGTTCACCTTTCCATCGGGATTGGTCCTGTACTGGACCGTGTCGAACCTGTTCATGATCGGTCAGCAAACGTTGCTGCTTCGCGCAGGCCATATCGGCCCCGACGCCATCGACAAGCGTATGGCGGAGCAGAAAGCCAAGATCGCAGCCCAGGCCGGCAAACCTCAGAAGAAGGGCTTCATGGCCTCGATGATGGAGCGTGCCGAGGAGGAGCGGAAGAGCCGCGGGCGGCCGCGAGGAGCAGCGTCACCCCAGAAGCCGTCTGCGAAACCCTCTCCACAGAGCAAGGGGGGCCAACAGCGAAAGCCCAAGCGCCCAGGGTCAGGGGGCAAGGATGTCACCTGAGCGCTTCGACGAACCGAGCCAGGACCAGCTCGAGGAGCAAGCCGATGCTGCTGCGGACTTCCTCGAGGAGCTGCTTTCGCGGATGGACATCGACGCGATCGCTGAGCCGGCACCGCAAAGCCGACACATGTACGTCGACATCGTCGACGGCCCCGACGAGGACATGTCCGTGTTGATCGGGCACAACGGGCAGACGCTCGAAGCGATCCAGGAGCTCACGCGCATGGTGGTGGGGCGACGTCTCGGCCAGCGTGTACGGGTGATCGTCGACGTAGACGACTACAAGAAGCGCCGCGAAGCGCGCCTCGCAGAGCATGCCAAGGAGGTCGCCGAGCGGGTACTCCAAGCCGGCGACGAGGAAGAGCTCGAGCCGATGAATTCCTACGAACGGAAGCTGGTTCACGATGCCGTCTCGAGCATCGAGGGCATCGAGACCGAGTCGCGGGGACTCGATCCCGACCGCTATGTGGTCATCCGTCGCTCCTGACCACGCTGGTCCGAACAAGACCCCTAGCGTTGCGGTCGTTCCCGCTGGCGCCCCTGTTCCACCGGGGCCATGTTTCACGTGAAACATGAGGGTTGGGAAAAGGGCGCCCATCCGCTTGGGTTGGAGCTCGATGCCACCGCGGCTGAGCGACTCACCCTCTTCGAGCGGATGCTGCGCACCCGTGCCGTTCCAATGGGCATGATCGCGGCATCGGATGTCCCACGGATCCGCGAGCGTCACCTACTCGACAGCCTCCGCGCTGTGCCGCTGCTTCCCCCATCGGGATCCGTCTGCGATCTCGGATCGGGAGCCGGCCTGCCCGGGGTCGCGCTGTGCATCGCCCGCCCGGACCTCCGATACGTGCTCGTCGAGGTCCGGCGCAATAGGGCCGCCTTCCTGAACGACGTGATCACCGCTCTCGAACTCGATGACGTGACAGTCCACCCTCGCAGGCTCGAAACTTTCCGAGAGTCGGTCGAAGTCTGTACTGCCCGGGCCTTCGCGTCGCCGGGGAAGACCTGGCAGGCAGCCGGGCGATTGCTCACCAAGGGGCGGTTGATCTATTGGGCCGGCGCCTCCTTCGACACGACGACCGACGTGCCCGAAGGCGTCGACGCGGAGCTTTTCGGCTCCACGGGACTTGCACGGTCGGGACCTCTGGTTATCATGACCCGTACGTGACGAAGGCTCATGCCGGCGTCGGCGCCGACCCGGGCACATCCACCCGCTCCAGATCCACGGGCGGCTCATCCACTGCATCCAGGGCCAAGCCAGGCCGCCAGGCGCCCGTGCCGGAGAAGGAAAGGCCCATACCTATACCTCCTGAGACTCCCGGCGTGGCTCGAATCATCGCGATCGCGAACCAGAAGGGCGGTGTGGGCAAGAGCACTACGGCCGTGAGCCTCGGGGCGTCGCTCGCAGACCTGGGTTTCCGTGTTCTCGTGATCGATCTCGACCCTCAGGGCAACGCCTCGACGGGTATGGGTATCAGACATGAGGCTCGCGATATCACCGTCTACGACGTCATCGTCGCCGAAGCTCCGGTGAAGGATGCGATCGTGCAGACGCCCGTGAAGCACCTATCGGCGCTTCCCTCGACCATCGACCTGGCTGGAGCCGAGATCGAGCTCGTAAGTCAGTTCTCCAGAGAGACGCGGCTAAAGAAGGCGCTCGCCGAGGTGAAGAGAGGGTATGTACGACTTCATCCTTCTCGATTGCCCTCCATCGTTGGGTCTTCTCACCATCAACGCACTGACGGCAGCCGAAGAATTGATCGTGCCGATCCAATGCGAGTACTACGCGCTCGAGGGTCTCGGTCAGTTGCTTCGGAACGTTTCGCTTGTGCAGCACAACATCAATCCGGGCCTTCGCCTCTCCGGCATCGTCATGACGATGTTCGATCCGCGGACAAAGCTCTCCGAGCAAGTGGTGGAGGAAGTACGTCGATACTTCGGTCACGTCGTGTACGACATCATCATCCCTCGTACCGTCCGGCTCTCGGAGGCGCCGGGGTTCGGGCAGCCCATCACGGTGTACGACCCGAAGTCCAAGGGCGCGGCCTGCTATCGCGAGCTCGCGCGTGAGGTCGCGCTGCGGCCTCCCCCGTCAGAGCCGATGCCCGTCTACGACGACCTCCCGACCGTTGTCGTGCCGCCGATCGAGGCACCACCTCCACAGCGTTCCGATGAGGAGGAGCTCGGTGATGTCCCCACCGTGGCCGATCTCGTGGCGCCCGATCCGCAGCCCGAGCCCCCGGCGGAGCCGCAGCCCGAGCCCAAGGCGGAGCCGAAGCCCGAGCCCAAGGCGGAGCCGCAGCCCGACGGGCGGGAACCGGCCCGGGAGGCTGAGCGGCCGCCAGAGCGACCGACCGACCGAGCGCCCGCTTCGTCGGCAACGCCGTCAAGCGAGCGGGTGATCGAGGATGACGACATATGGGAGGGGTCGGAGGCGGGATCCGAGCAACGACGACGCGTTCGCCCCCCCACCGAGCCTCCCCCACCCGGACATCTCCCCGAACGCAGGGTGGTCATCATCGACGAGAACGAGGACCGCTCGCCGGCGCCCCCGGATCCCGGCCGCGGCGACCCGGAGGCCGGGGCGCCCGAGGCCCATTCCGTCGCTGAGATCGGGGCGACGCTGCGTGAGGGTGGAGGTACACACAAGCGCCGATGGCGACTGTTCCGCAAGGGAGGCGAATGATGTCGAAGAGAGGAGGTCTCGGTCGTGGGCTGTCGGCCCTCATCCCCGGTGCACCTGAGACAGGGGACGGGTCGGTCGGACTGCTCGAGGTGCCGGTGAATGCCGTCGCGCCGAATCCGAAACAGCCCCGTACCCGCTGGGACTCCGACGAGATCCGCTCGCTCGCCGATTCGATCCGTGAAGTCGGGATCCTGCAACCGATCGTAGTACGGCGCTCGGGCGACGGCTATGAGCTCGTCGCGGGAGAGCGCCGACTTCGCGCGGCCAAAGTGGCCGGCCTTGCGACGGTTCCCGTCGTGCTGCGTGATACCGACGACGCTGATCTGTTGCGGGAAGCGCTGATCGAGAACATCCATCGCCAGGACCTTGGGCCCATCGAGCTCGCTGAGGCATTCCGTCAACTGCTCGAGGATCTCGGGCTCAAGCAAGAGGCCCTTGCAGAACGTGTCGGTGTGTCGAGGTCACACATCGCCAACACGATCCGACTGCTTCAGCTTCCGCTCGAGACGCAGCAGCTGCTCACCGACGAGAAGATCCAAGCGGGGCACGCTCGTGCGTTGTTGACACTGGGCGATGCCGACGCGATGAACGCGTTGGCGGTCCGCGTGGCCGCCGAGGACCTGTCGGTCCGCGAGACCGAGGAGTTGGTACGGCGCTACCTCGAACCGGTTCCGGACAAGCCGCCCGCCGTCGATGTCGCCGAGCCGCCCACGGACACCGGCATGGCAGAGGTCGAGGAGATCTTGTCAGAGCAGCTCGCCACGCGTGTGCAGATCCGATACGGCAAGAAGCGGGGCCGGGTCATCATCGAGTTCGGCTCGGTCGACGATCTCGACCGGATCGTCTCGGAGATCGTGGGATCGGGGCCGGGCCTGGCGCCCGAATGAAGAGGGTGTCTGCGCCCTCAGACGCGACGGTCCAGCGCCGAGCGCGTGATCGCGTCACACAGATCCGCGAGGCTCATGCCAGCGGCGGCGGCGCCCATCGGGAGCAAGCTCGTCTCGGTCATGCCGGGTGAGACGTTGACCTCGAGCACCCAGGGGTCGCCCGAGGCATCGACGATCATGTCGACGCGGGTGACATCCCGAAGATGTAGCGTCGTCCAGGCGGTGATCGCAGCGTCACGGCACCCTGCCGCCGCGGCGTCATCGAGCCTGGCCGGCGCGTGATACTCGGTCGCCCCGGCCGTGTAGCGCGCTGCGTAGTCATAGCTTCCGCCCTTGGGGACGATCTCGACGGCCGGAAGAGCCTCGCCGGGAGCACCGATCACCCCGACGGCCACTTCGGTTCCGACGATCGCAGTCTCGACCACCGCTGCGCCGCTGAACGAGAGCGCGGCCATCACTGCGCCGGGCAGGTCGCTCTCGCGCGACACCGTGCTGACCCCGAGCGCCGAGCCGCTCCTCGAAGGTTTGACGATGCAAGGCAGGCCGATACTGGACGCCACACTACCGAGGGCCGATCCCGCGCCCAGGTCTCGCAGGGCCGCCCCCTCGATCGGTGCCCAGGCCGGCGTCCGGAGACCCGCCCGGACGAGGGCGTCCTTGGCGAGCACCTTGTCGAACGCAACCTCGCAGTCGAATGCGGCCGCGCCCGTGTACGCGATGCCGAGAAGGTCGAGCAGCCGTTGTATCGTGCCGTCTTCCCCTTCCTTGCCGTGCAACGTGAGATAGCACAGATCGGGGGCCCGCTCTTGCACGGCTTCGGTCAGAGACACCTCCGCCGGGTCGATCAGTGCGGCGGCATGACCGAGCTCGAGCAAGGCACCCAAGACCCTGTGCCCCCCTCGGAGGGAGACGTCGCGTTCGGGTGTCCGGCCGCCGGAGAGGACCGCGATGTTCATGGACGCAGACTCCGGTACGTGGCCTGCTCGTCGCCGAGAAGGGTTCCGAGCCTCGCGACGCCCTCACGGATGCGCTCGGGCGGTGGATAGCAGAAGGCGAGCCGCATCTGGTTGTCCCCGCGGCCGTCGGGGTAGAACGCGGTCCCGGGAACGTATGCGACCCGACGTTCGACCGCGGCGGCGAGCATCGCCCGCGTGTCGACCCAATCGGGGAGTGTCACCCACACATAGAAGCCGCCCGCGGGGTGGCTGTAGGACGCCTCATGTGGAAAGTGCTCCTCGATGGCTTCGAGCATCACGTCGCGTCGTGATCGGTAGATCCCGTTCAGCGTCGCGAGGTTGGTTCTCCAGCGGTCCTCGTCGGCGAAGTACCGCTCGGTGACGAGCATCGTGAATGTTGAGCCGCAGAGATCGGCCGCTTCCTTCGCGAGGACCAGACGCTGGACAACCGACTGCCCCGCGAGTGCCCACCCCACGCGCACGCCGGGGGAGAAGACCTTCGAAACTGTGCCGAGGTAGATGACGTTGTCGGGGTCGAGGGTTCGTAAAGCCGGGAGCTGATCGCCCTCGAATCGGAGCATGCCGTATGGGTTGTCCTCGACGATCGGGATCCCCGCTTCCCGGCAGAGCACCACGAGCTGTTCCCGCCTTCCGTATGATAACGTCATACCGGTGGGATTCCCGAAGTTCGGGCACGTATACACGAGCTTCGGTCGGTCACCCCGAACGAGCGACTCCTCGAGTTGGTCGACGACCATCCCGTCGTCATCGACGTCGATCTGAAGGAATCGAGGTTCGTACGCCCCGAATGCGGTGAGCGCCCCGACGTATGCAGGAGCTTCGACCGCGATCAAGTCACCCGCATCGAGGAAGATCTTGCCGATCAGGTCGAGCGCTTGCTGCGCGCCGCTCGTGACGATCATGTCCTCGGGGTCGCCCGCCACGCCTTCGGCCGCCATCAACATGGAGAGCCTGGTGCGAAGCGAAAGGTGTCCTTGCCCGCCCCCGTATTGCAGCGACGTCGAGCCGTGCTCGTCGAGCACGGCTCGCACGACCTCGAGCACGTCTTCTGCCGGAAGCGCCTGCACGAACGGCATGCCACCGGCGAGCGAGACAACCTCGGGCCGCGAGGCCACCGCGAACAGTGCCCGCACCTCTGAGGCTGCCATTCCCGACGTGCGGCGTGCGTACAGCTCGACGAAGCGATCGATCGAGAGCTCGGTCATGAAGAAGCCAAAGGCTAGCAGCGACTTCCGAATGGTCCGTGATTCGGTCAGGAGCCAGCGGTCACGCACGATTCACGATCGGCGCGCAGGACCTGTGACGCTCACCGCTCACGCCGCCGACTGGACGTGCGGGAAGACTCGCTCTGCGAGGACTTCGAGCATCTCGAGGTCGTCGAAGAGCTCGTGGTTCAGCATGATCCTTTGCACCCCCGCCTCGGCGTACTCGTTCAGGCGCTCGACTGCTTGGTCGACGGACCCGACGACACAATGTGCCCGCAGCTCATCGAACTCCTCCTCGAAGCGCGCAGCGCGCATGGCCCTGGCGCTGGCCTTCTCGATCACGCGCATCGCGTCGGACTCGGTCTCGCCCACGTAGCACCACGTCATCACCGAGGTCGTCAGTGTGTGCTGGGGTCGTCCGTCGGCGTCGAGCCGATCGCGCACGGGTCCGAACCGCTCCCGCGCCTGTTCGGGCGATGGCCCGACCGTATTGAACTCGTCGGCCCATCGCGAGACGAGCCCAGCGACCCGCGGACCGCCGTTGCCCCCGATCACGATCGGTGGATGAGGCGTCTGCACGCCCTTCGGCGAGAACGCTACGTCGTCGAGGTGATAATGCTTGCCCTGGAATGAGAAGCGCTCTTTCGTGAGCAGGCCGTGCACGATCTCGAGCTGCTCTTCGAGCATGTCGAACCGGGTCGACGTGGGGGGGAAGTCGAACCCGTGTGTGCGGTGCTCTTCCTCCCACCAGCCCGCGCCCATGCCGATCTCCACCCGGCCGCCGCTCACCCGGTCGACCGTCACCGCAGCCTTGGCGAGCAGGGCGGGAGCGCGGAAGGTGACCGGCGACACCATCGTGCCGAGGCGGATCGTCTCGGTCGATGCGGCGAGTGCCGACAGCATCGTCCAAGCGTCTGAGGAGCCCCGGTCACCCGCGTCGCGCATGAGGGAGTCGCGACCCGCGTCGCGCATGACGGAAAGGTAGTGATCGGAGGTGAAGATCGCCTCGAACCCGAGCCTCTCGGCGGTGCGAGCAGCACCGAGCCAATCGGGCCAGGTGACGCCTTCCTGTCCCTCGAGCATCAGGCAGAAGCGCATCGGCGCGTAGCATAGCCCGCGATGCCGAGCCCTCATGAAGAGCTGCCCAGCGTGCGGCCTCATGCCACTGAGCGTGAGCGCGCGATCCGTGCCGCCATGCTCGGCGTGGTGCTCGGTACTGTCCTGCGGCTCGTCAGCCGGCGAAGAAGCGCTTGACGCCCGCTGCCACCGCGCGGCCCACGCGATCGGCGAAGAGCGGATCGCTGATGAGTGACGCTTCCCGGGCGTTCGTGAGGGAAGCAGGCTCGATCCGTACGGCGGGCATGCGCGTCTCGCGGAGCATCGAGACCGCGAGGCGCTGGAGCCGGCCACGGGTCTCGAGCGCTGCTTCGACTTCCTCGAGTATCAGCTCCGCCAACAGCATGCCCGCCGGCGAATGGGTGTGCTCGCTGCCGAAATACGAGACAGTCGGGCCCGACGCCTGCGGCAAACCGTTCGCGAGTCCGATCGAGACGCACATCGCCGCGCCCATCTCATTGGCGGCCCGCGCCCGTTCGGTCGGGCCGAGCCTCTCGTCGCGCTCCCGCACGAGCGAGGGCTTGGCGCCCATCGCCTCGAGCTCATCGCGCAAGACCTCCGCGACCGAGTAGACGCACGCTCCTCCTGCATCGCTGGGATCACCGGGGTCGATCGCGAGCACTTGTGACTCGATCGCAGGGCGCGTCGTTCGCAACTCTTCAGCCTCCCGAACCATGGCGCGACTCGGCGCCGACTCGAGCGGACGCATCCGCTCCAGCGTCTCGATCGTGTGCGGTCCCACGATGCCGTCGGGCTCCTGCCCGACGTTGCGCTGGAACTCCCGCATCGCGCGATCGGTTCCCGTGCCGAACAAGCCATCCTCGCGGCCGGCGTCGAAACCGAGCGCATTCAGCTTGCGCTGAAGGGCCCGTACGTCGTCGCCGCGGAAGAAGGGGGAGTGCAGATACAGCGTGCGATCGCCGAACCGGTACCCCGCCTCGACGAGCTGACCCCAGGTGTCGGGGCCCACCAGCCCGTCGACGCGCAGGCTGCGACGATCCTGGAAGGCTCGCACCGCTCGGTCCGTCGAGGCTCCGAAACGACCCTCGAGCTCGTGGTCGTCGATCGTGTGTCCGAGCCCGATCAGGCGCTGTTGGATGTCGCCGACCTCGCGGCCCTCGTCGCCGAGACGATAGATGCGCACACGACGAGTCTGCGCCGCTCCTGCGCCTTGCGGCAACCGAGCCACATCGCCGGCCCTCGCTGGCCGGTCAGGCGAGGTGCGGCTCGATGTCGCGCAGGATCGCGTCCTTCGGCTTCGCGCCGACCACCCGTGCGACCTCTTCGCCGCCCTTGAACAAGATGAGGCTCGGGATGCTCATCACGCCGTACGTTCGGGTGGCCTGTGGGTTCTCGTCGATGTTCAGCTTCACGACCTTCAGGGCTTCGCCCTTGTCGAGTCCGATCTCCTCGACGACCGGCGAGACCATGTGGCATGGCACGCACCACTCGGCCCAGAAATCCACGAGCACAGGGGTATCGGAATCGAGCACCGAGCCCTGGAACTCCTGGTCGGTCACGCTGTTCACGTTCGCCATGGTCGTCATCTTCTCCTCGTCCTTCTCGTCGTCTGAACGGTGCGCTCGAACGTTGCGATCTTCCTGCCGATCGTCCGTGGCCCGGTCGGGACACCCGATCGTGCAACGTTCGCCACTCCCGGGTGATTCCCGGCTTCAGCTCTTCGCATGCGCCTGTTCTTCGAGGAATCGTTCTGCGTCGATCGCTGCCTTGCAGCCTTGCCCCGCCGCGGTCACGGCCTGCCGGTAGATCGTGTCCGTCACGTCGCCGGCCGCGAACACGCCTGGCACGTTCGTATGCGTGCGTGGTTCCTGCACGATCGCATAGCCGTTCTCGTCGAGATCGATCTGTCCGGCCAACAACGAAGTGTTCGGATCGTGTCCGATCGCCACGAAGACGCCGTCGGTCGCCATCTCGCGTTCCTCGGCGGTGACGGTGTCGGTGAGTCGCACGCCGGTGACGGCGCCGTCGCCGATGATCTCGCTCACGACCGTGTTCCAGCTCACTTCGATCTTGGGGTTGGCGAGCGTGCGTTCCCGCATGATCTTCGAGGCGCGGAACTCGTCGCGCCGGTGCACGATGGTGACCTTCGAGGCGAACTTCGTGAGGAAGGTCGCCTCTTCCATCGCGGTATCGCCGCCGCCCACCACCACCAGCTCGCGATCGCGGAAGAAGAAGCCGTCGCAGGTCGCGCACGCGCTCACCCCTCGTCCGCGGAGCTGTTCCTCGCCCGGCACACCGAGCCACCGTGCACTCGCGCCCGTCGCCACGATCACGGCCTGCGCTCGCCACTCCTGATCGCCGGCCTTCACGAGGAACGGACGGCTCGAGAGGTCGACCTGGGTCACGTGCACGGGCAGGATCTCGGCGCCGAAGCGAGCGGCCTGCTTCTCGAATCGCTCCATCATCTCGGGCCCCAGCAGGCCATCGGGGAAGCCGGGGTAGTTCTCGACGTCGGTCGTCAGCATGAGCTGCCCGCCCGCGTCGAGGCCCTTCAGCACCAAGGGGGCGAGATTCGCCCGGGCTGCATACAGGGCCGCCGTGTACCCGGCCGGGCCCGATCCGATCACGATGACGCCGCGTTCGTCGGTGGTCATGGTCCGCAAATCCTCCCACAGCCTTGAACGCTCGGGCATTCCCGGGCATGCCGGCCCGTGTCCCCCGCTAGCGGGGGCCCGACGCGATCGTGAGGATGGAGCAGTCCTCCACCGCCGCGACCCAGATCGAGAGGCCGCCAGCGGGGGGAACCTCGAGGGCGCTCTCGAGGACGACGCCCAGCAACGCCGGCTCGCCCTCGAAGGTCGCTTGTCGTACCTGCACGATCTCCCCTGGGTAGCCGGGGAAAGCCCGCTTCAGGCAGGCCGCCGCCTTCCGCGTCCTGCCCGGCGCGATCCTCAGGCCGCTCGCTGCGCCGTCCGGTCCGCCCTCAGCGGCCGTCTCGGTGGCGGCGCTCGCGGGGGCGGCGGCATCGGCGGGCCGCGAGTCGGGCATCGCAGCAGTGAGATCGGCCAGCGTCTCCTTCAGGGTGGGAGTGTCGTAGTCGGTGTCTTCGACCTGCAGCCGCACGAGGCCATCGATCACGAGCTCCTGCGATGCCGGCGCTGCCGCTCTGTCCGCGCTCTCCCGCGTGGTGATGAGACGCGGGATCACGAGCGCCACGAGCGCCACGACCGCGGCCGCCGCGAGGGCGGGAACGAGCTTCGAGGTGAGGGAGGGCGATCCCGAACGTCGGCGCTGTGAGGGCGTCGATGCGATCGGGCGTGAAGCCCGCCGCAAGGTTGGGTGCGCTCGGCTCGGGCAGCGTTCTGAGGGTCTGGCGAGCTGCGGCTGCCAACCCGAGCTCCTCGCTGCACTGCGAGCACGCTCGCAGGTGTTCGTCGAGCTGCGCGCGGTCGTCTGGTGCGAGGGAGCCGTCGGCGGCGCCAGCGAGCAGTTCGATGGGATGCGTCACGGTTCCAGCTCCGACGCTCTCGACTCGCCACCGGGTTCCCCGGCGAGGCCGTGCTCGAGGCGACGTGGATCGAGACCCATGACGTTCGCCAGCGCGAGACGACCCCGATGCACCCTGGACTTCACGGTGCCGATCGGCACCTCGAGGACTTGGGCGATCTGCTCGTAGGCCATGTCGTGCACGTCGGCAAGCACCACGGCCACCCGGAACTCCTCGGAGATGCGGGCGAGCGCCCACGCTGCGTCTCTTTCGCCGGCAACATCGTCGGCGTGATCGACGACGGGCGGTCCGGGCTCGTACTCGCGGTCGCCTTCCGCCACGACGTGCAGCATCGGCCGTCGACGCTTGCGCCGGAGCTCGTCGTAACAGGCGTTCACAGCGACCCGATGAAGCCAGGTGGTGAAGGCCGAGTCGCCGCGGAACCCTTCGATCTTCCGCAACACGGTGATGAACGTGTCCTGGGCCACATCTGCGGCGGCCTCCGTGTCACCGAGGATCCGCATGCACACCGAGAAGACACGCTGCTGGTGACGTTGGACCAGGGTCGTGAAGGCGTCGGTGTCGCCTGCCTTGAAGCGCCGGACGAGATCTTCGTCGGGCTCGGACGCGGGCTCGGTCACGTCCTCGAACGCTACACGTTGGACGGGCTGGCGGTCTCCGTCACGACGATGTCGGCGTACTCGGAGGTGAGGCCGAACCGGCCTGCAAGGATCGTGTCGGCGGTGTCCTTGAGGGTCACCGTGACGCCTCCGGACTCCGGGTCCACTCGGCAACCGTTGCGCCGGAGCTTCAGGGCCGGTTCGAGTGCGTGCACGGTCTCCGACACAGCCGTGCACGCCTTGGTGACGCTACGGCCCTCGCTTCGATACACGGTGGTGCCGTTCCTCGCGGCGTCCGCCGCGACCTCGCTCAGCCGGAAGGTGCTCCGTCCGATCGAGACCACGTCGAGACCGGCCACGACGATCAGGGCAGCGATCAGGAGCCAGATCACCGCCGACTTTCCGACCATGCCCTGCTGGCCGCGCCACCTGTGCGTTTCGATCACCCGCGGAACCTCCTGCGCACCGCGCCAACCACGTCATCGACCTCATCCACGCCCAACATGAGCGCCGTGCCGAGATAGACCGCAACCCCGATCACGACGGCAAGTCCCACTTGCAGGAGCCGCCAGCCGACCATGTGCGTGTCGACGCCTGTGTTCACGGCTGCCGCGACGACCCATGCAGCGAACGCCGTGATGACCGCCGAGGGTATCGTGCGCGCGAGCGTGCGCCCGATGCGCCGCGCATCGAGGCTGACGAGCTTCGAGCGGAGCAGCAGAAGGCCAGCGGCAGTGGCGAAGGCGTACGAGGCCGCGTGACCGAGTGCGAGTCCGGGCACGTCCCATCCGACCGCGCGCACGAGCACGATATCGACGGCGACCATGACGATCGCGGCCCCGATGTTGATGAGCGCGGGGGTCCGGCTGTCCTGGGTCGCGTAGAAGGTTCGCGTGATGAGCTGGAAGGCCGAGAAGAATGGAAGGCCAACCGCGAAGCCTTGCAGCGTGCGCGCGATCAAACGCGCGTCGGCGTCTCCGGCGGCGCCATGCTCGAGCAGCAGCGAGGTGATCGGACCGGCGAGCGCCACGAACGCGAGTGCCGCCGGCACGATCACCACGACCGTATCACGCAGCCCGAGCGAGAACCGTTCGCGAACCCCGTCGACGTCGCCCGACCCCCATCGTTCGGCCATGGCGGGCAGCAACGCCGTGAATATCGATACGGCGAAGATCGAGTGAGGAAGCAGGAAAACGATGAAGGCCGTGGCGTAGATCTGGAATCGAGCTTCGCCGTCGATCCCGCCGGCGAGCACGATGATCCCCAGATACGCCGCCTGGTTCGCCGCGACATAGAGCAGCACCCATCCCGCGAGGCGCACGACCCGGCTGATGCCCGGGTGCCTCCACCCCCCTGTGAGCCTGAAGCGGAATCCGGTGCGGCGAAGCGAGGGCCAGAGCGCGAGGGTCATGGCCACGACGCCGAGGGTCGTGCCCGCGCCGAGCACCGTCTTCTCGACAACGGTGATGTCGGTGACCGAGGGAGCGGAGCCCGCGTGCAACACCGCGTACGCGCCGAAGGCGCCGATGGCCACGACGTTGTTGAGGATCGGAGCGAACATCGGGGGGCCGAAGCGCCCTTCCGCGTTCAGCAGCCCACCGGCGATCGCGCCGATCCCGTAGAACACGACCTGAGGCATGAACCACCTGAGCAGGAACACCCCGAGCTCGATCTGTGCTTCGCGGTCGGCCGCGTCCGAAGCGACGAGGTACAACCGCATGATCTGCGGTGCGAACACCACCCCGAGGATCGCCAACGGCAGCAGCAGCGCCAGCGCGAGCGTCATCACACGACGGCCGAGGTCGAAGGCTGCCTCGCGCCCGTGAGCCCTGCGGTGGTCCACGAACACCGGCACGAACACAGAGGTGAGCACCCCTCCGAGGATCAGCTCGTAGACGATGTTGGGCGTTGTGTTCGCCTGCACGTACACATTGCCGAGGGCGCCCACGGTCACGCCGAGGGCGGCCGTCTGGGCGGCGATACGCACATAGCCGGTGAGGCGCGACAACGTCGTGCCGACCGTCATGAGCGCGGTATCGCGCACGTAGCGCTCTACGGCCTCGGGCGTCGGACCAACCTCCTCGACCACAGCAACAGCAACACCGCGGCGGCCCCGATCGTCGTCCACAGCGCCACAGCGTTCACCGCGGTGGTGCGCACCGTGAGGTTCTGGTCCTCTCCGAGATCACGTCCCGACGGCGCTCTGATCTTCACCTTTATCGTCTGCGGGCCGGTCGCTTTGGCGACCACGCCGAACTGCACGATCTCGTTCGGGCCTTCGAGCCTCACCGTCTGCTCCGCACCTTGGGGAAACTCGAACGACGCCGAGCGCATCACCACCTGCACGGTAAGCGGCGTCAGACCAGGATCTCCCATACGCAACGGGATCGAGCCCTCACTCGAGGTCAGCAGGAACTCCTGCTCGACATCGGGCAGCACGGCTTCGAAGATCGCATCGGTCGCTGCGGTCACCTGGTCGTACCACGCCCTGCCGGCGAGCGGATCACTCACGAACTGGGCGGCTTCCGCATACAGGAGGTTTCGCTCGAGCTTGTCCGGCTGCGTGCTCGACCCGACGAGCATCGAGCGGTAGGCGGCGACGTTACGCCGTTGTTCGCGGATGTCATCGACGTAGTCGCGAGGGAACCGCGCGAGTGACTGGGTGATCTCCGCATCTTCTGTCACCGGGTGCACGTGCTCGGTGAACGAGACCGCGTCGGTGCGGCGCAAGAACGGCGCTTTCGCTAGCCGCCGAACGAGCGGGAGCCACATCTCGGCTGGAAGCGTCGCCGGGAGTGCGAGGGCGATCCCACGAACGGTCTCGGTGCCGTCGAGCTGTGGACCGGGCACGGGCTGCTCTCGCCACACCGCCGCCAGCTCGCCGAGCATCGCCTGGCTCGCGCGAACAGGGTCGCTCAACAGGAGAGGATCGCTCAGCAGGGCCTGCAGGCCCGGGTCGGGCAGCACCAGACTCAGGACGGCACCCTGATCGGTCGCGACCGTCGCTGTCGGAAGCGGGGCGAAGTCATTCGGCTGAGGAGGGCGGTCCACCGTGTCGGCCTGAGCGAGAACCGTGGTCGACCCTCGATCAGCGATCCATTGCAGGCTGGCTCCGTCGAGCGCACCTTGCGGTGGGCGAGCGGTCATCGCGATAGGGTCGAGACCGAGATGCTCGGCGACGATGGCCTCACCGAGGTCCTGTTGTCGATCCACGTCACCAGCCAGCCCGCCCGAGGCAAGGCTCGGAAGCAGCGGCGCGGAGAACGGTGCGACGACGACATGCACGTCGGGGTCTTCCACCAGATCGCGCAGCTTCGCGAGCAGGGCGGCGGCATCGGAGGCGGGGCGCTCGTCGGCGGGGACGGGATCTCCCGCCGAGCGAGCGTATCCGTCGGCCATGCGAGCGAGCTGGTCGATCACCGCCGGAACGATCACGAGGTTCACCGTCGCGACTCCGTCGTCCGGAGCGACCGCACTCTCGAGCGCCTGGATCTGCTGGCCCAGCCCACCGCCGGGGGCGATCGCTGACTCGAACGCCGGGTCGATGAGCAGACCCTGGGGATCCATCGCGACCGGTGCATCGAGCTCGACCCACCAGGCGAAGTCGATCGGAACGTCGGGAGTGCGCACGAGGTTGATCAGCGGCGTATCGACGTAGCCGACGCGGATGCCGCCGGCACGCAGATCGACGCGGGCGGGATAGATCGCCGAGTCGATCTTGCTCACTTCGTCGAGCTCGCTCATATCGACCGAGGCGCTGAACTCACGGGCCACGCCTGGCTCGAGCGCACCGGTCTGCGAGCGCGCGACCACCGAGATCGGCGTCTCACCGGGCCCTTCGACGAGTGAGGATACGAACGTTCCCCGAGACCTGATGGCGGAGCCGATGCTGAGCCCGACCGATAGATCCTCGAGCGCGGTGTCGCCGAGGTTCTCCGCGACGAACTTGATCGTGCCCACGGGCTCTTCGACTGTGGTGAAAGGGGTCTGTGCCTGGAGCGTCATCACGACAACCGGCTCCTGAGCCAGCGCCACTGGCGAGGAGAGCAGGGTCGAGGCTGCGACCAGCACGAAGGCGAACATTGCGCCACCGGCGCGAGAGATGCTCATGGCGAGCCCCATCGTAGTGCCGGGCGGTTCAGCGCCTGAGCAGCTCGATCGTCTCGGAGATCCCGTAGGCGGCAGAGACGATGAGCAGGAAGGCGCCCACTGCGATACGGAGGGTCCGTTCCCGCGCCCCCAGTGCCAGTCGGGCGCCGAGCCGTGCGCCGGGGATGGCCCCGACCGTCACGACCAGGAACAACGTCCAATCGATGTGACCGAGAGCCGCATGAGTGACTGTGCCGGGTATGACGAGGGCGACGATCGACAGCAGCGACGTTCCGAGCGCACGTTTCAATGGCATGCCGAGCCAGCCCACGAGCAGGGGCACCATGACCAGCCCGCCCCCGATGCCGAGCAGCCCGCTGACGAACCCCGCCACGAGCCCGATGCCGATGAACATCGAGGGGGTGGCCACGAACGAGGGTGCTCGCAGGTGACGGGGGCCCCGCACGATGGCCACGGACTGGTACGCGAGCAGCAGCGCGGTGATCACCAGCAGCAGGTGAGTGTCGACATAACTCGTCAGCAGGGCGCCGCACACCGCTGCGATCACACCGGGCCCGATCATCCACCCGGCTGCGCGGTGGTCGAGCTCGCCGGCCTGGCGGTAGGAGTTCGCTCCGGTGAGCGCCGTGGGCAAGATAACCGGAAGCGGCGTCGCGAGCGCGACGATCGGTGGAGCCCCGAGCACGACCTGCAAGCCCGGTGTCATCACGATGCCGCCGCCCACGCCGAACAGTCCCGAGAGCACGCCCGACACGAGCCCGATGACGATGCCCAGCAGCGCGTCGGCCAGCGTGAGCACGTGGTCGGTCGCGACCAGGGTGCTCACTCCAGCATCTCGGCCGCCCGCGCGAGCACCTCGCGCTCACCCCGGTAGGCGGCCCGCTTGAGTGCGCGCTGCAGAGGGAACCAGCGGATCTCCTCCATCTCGTCGTCGCGGTTCTCTGGGTCGCCACCGGTGCATCGCATCAAGAAGAAGTGCACGGTCTTGCTGATGCGTGTGTCTTCCCAGACGTAGAAGTAACGGGTGTCGCCGAGCGATGCTTCGATCTCCGCGGTGTAGCCGGTTTCCTCCAGCACCTCGCGCACGGCCGCGTCCTCGAGTGATTCAGTGTCCTCGATGCCGCCCTTCGCGAGCCCCCACGCGATGTCGCCTCGCCTGGTGCGCCTCGATGCGAGCACGACCTCGATGTCGTGGTCCACGCGACGGTAGACGACACCCCCGGCCGAGACCTCTCGCTGCACCGGCGGCCCGCGTCGCCGGCGTGCAGAAGGCTTCTTCTTCTCCGGCGCCGTCTTCTTGCCTCCGGTGGCAGGCGCTGCGGTGGTGCTCGATGGCTTGTGCCGCCTGCGGCGACGACGCTTCCGAGGTTCCTGCCCGTCCGATGTGGGCTCGTCGGTCACTCGAGAATCCTAGCCCGAGCCCTCAGGTGCGCTGGTGCTCGGACCGATGGAATCACGTGGTCGGCGAACGTCGCGGGCCGAACGGAGGTCGCCGTCGGCGATGGATGTCAATGCCCTGCTCCGGTACGCGGTCGAGCGGGGCGCGAGTGACTTGCACCTGAAGGTCGGGAACGTGCCCTTCGTGCGGATCGATGGTCACCTCGTGCCCTGCGAGTTCGACGCGCTGTCATCGATCGACACGGAGACTGCTGCGTCGTCGCTGATGTCGGATCACAAGAAGCACGAATTCGCCGATACGAGTGAGGCGGACCTGGGGTACACGCTCACCGGGGTCGGGCGCTTCCGTGTGAACGTGTTCCGCCAGCGGGGCCTGGTCGGACTTGCGATCAGACGCGTGCGGAGCGATGTGCCGACGTTCGACGAGCTCCGCATGCCCCGGGTGATGACCTCGCTGGCCGATGCGCCCCGTGGGCTCGTGCTCGTGACGGGGCCGACCGGTACCGGCAAGACGACGACGATCGCCTCGATGATCGGGCACATCAATCGCAACCGGCGGGCGCACATCGTCACGATCGAGGATCCGATCGAGGTGATGCACGACGACGTTCTCTCCATCGTGCAGCAGCGCGAGATCGGCATCGACACCGACTCGTACGCGAACGCGCTGCGTCACGTGATCCGCCAGGACCCCGACGTGATCTTCCTCGGTGAGATCCGCGACGGCGAGTCGGCGATGTCGGCGATCCAGGCGGCGGAGACAGGCCACCTCGTCATCTCCACCCTGCACACGATCGACTGCATGGAGACCATCAATCGCGTGCTCGACCTCTTCCCGCCGCAGCAGCAACGTGAGGTGCGCTCGTCGTTCGCCGGTTCGCTCAGGGGGATCGTGTCGCAGCGGCTGGTCTCCAAGGCCGACGGCAAGGGTCGTGTGCCGGCGGTCGAGGTGCTGATCAACACCGGGCGCGTGTTCGACCGCATCGTCGATCCCGACACCACCGATCAGATCATCGACGTGATCGCCGAGGGAGAGTTCTACGGCATGCAGACCTTCGATCAGTCGCTCGTGCAGCTCGCCAAGGAAGGTCTGGTCACGGAGGAGGATGCCCGTCGGGCCGCCACGAACCCGCACGACTTCGACCTGCAGATGGGCGGCGTGCTCGACCGGCTGTCGGCCGGCGGCAGCGAGGGAGGGCTTCCCTTCTAGCGCCGAGCCGCCCCGTCGGGGCGCACCGGGGGGCGTTCCCCGGCTGCGATCTGCGCCCGGACCTCCATGGGATGCCGCCGGTATCCGAACCCGATCGCGAGCAGGAAATAGACCGGGATGAACAGCGGTCCCCACGCGCAGAACTGCTTGATATGCCACCGCTCGTGCGCGAGCAGCCGCCCGGTCACAGGCTCGGCGGACAAGATCACGAACCCCACCGTCATGGCCGAGCGCCGCATGCGCGGCATCAGCCACGTGAGTCCCCGTGGGGCCTTGTCGAAGATCAGCGCCCCGTCGCGCACCGTCGGCCACTGGAAGGTGAACAGTCCGAGCACGATGCCGATCACGGTGTTCGGCAAGGTCCAGATGAAGCCGAGCCAGGTGGGCATGGGGGCTCCACGGTAACGCGGTCGTCGTGGGTCCGCGACGCGCACATCGACGGGTAAGCTCGCACACGCCATGGCCGATCAGACCCCTTCGGGCGCCGTGCTCGATGTTCCTTCGATCGCCAAGGAGCTCGGTCTGCGGTTCGCGGATGCGGGCCATGAGCTCTACCTCGTGGGTGGCAGCGTGCGGGACATGATGCTCGCCCGCGCAGGGCGCGACCTCGACTTCGCCACCAGCGCCCACCCAGAACAGACCACGCGCTTGCTCCAGGGCTGGGCGGAACGCCGGTACCTCGTGGGTGTGAAGTTCGGAACGGTCGGTGCACTCAGGGACGGCCAGCTCCTCGAGATCACGACCTTCCGCCAGGAGGCGTACTTCCAGGAACATCGCAAGCCGGCGGTCACCTTCGGCGACGACATCACGACCGACCTGTCGCGGCGCGACTTCACGATCAACGCCATGGCCGTGGGTCTCCCCGATGGTGAGCTCATCGACCCGTACGGAGGCATGCGTCATCTCGCCCTCAAGGTGCTCGACACACCGCTCGAGCCCGAAGTCTCGTTCACCGACGACCCGCTGCGCATGGTGCGAGCCGCCCGATTCGTGTCGCAGCTCGGCGTCGTCCCTACTGGTCGCGTCACGTCGGCGTTGCGAGCGATGCGCGAACGTCTCGACATCGTGTCGGCGGAGCGCATCGCGGGTGAGCTCGACAAGCTGCTGGTGGGGGAGCAGGTAACGAGGGGACTCTCGATCCTCGTCGCGACCGGCCTCGCCGAGGCCATCATCCCTGAGCTCGCCGCGCTCGAGCTCGAGCAGGATCCGGTGCATCGCCACAAGGACGTGCTGGCGCACACGTACGCGGTCGTCGAAGCCTGTGAACCCGACCCGGTGCTGCGCCTCGCGGCCCTCCTGCATGACATCGGAAAGCCCTCCACGCGCCAGATCACGCCCGAGGGGGTGCAGTTCCATCACCACGAGGTCGTTGGCGCGCGCATGGCCGAGAAGAGGTTGCGCGACCTTCGCTACCCGAACCACGTGATCGACGACGTGCGCAAGCTCGTCGAGATGCACCTGCGATTCCACGGATACGGCGACGGCTGGAGCGACGCCGCCGTGCGTCGGTACGTCCGCGATGCCGGGCCGCTGCTCGACAAGTTGAACCAGCTCACGCGCGCCGACGTCACGACACGCAACGAGCGCCGCGCCGCGAAGTTCCAGGCGCTGCAGGACGATCTCGAAGAGCGCATCGCCCGCCTCGCCGAGCAGGAGAACCTCGACGCCCTGCGTCCGCCTCTCGACGGGAAGCAGGTCATGGACCACCTCGGCCTCGAGCCCGGTCCGAAGGTCGGCCAAGCGCTCGAGTTCCTCATGGAGCTCCGCCTCGATCGCGGCCCCATCGCCGAGGACGAGGCCTACCGCCTGCTCGACGAATGGGCTGTCGAGCACTGAGAGGCATTCACTCGCGGGCCGGCGAGGCTCCGTCGTCGGGAAGGTGGTCTGCCGCCAACCCGCGACCTCCCACGTTCACGACGTCGAACGTCACCGTGATGACGAGCATGAGGAAGACGGCGCCCACGACGAGCGACGGCGGCCATCCACGGGCGATGAACGCGATCGCGAGGAGCGCGCCGATCGTCGCCCAGCGCTGCACCATGCCGGCCCCTCGCCAGCCGATCTCCGCTGCATGCACAGCGACGAGCGACAGCAGGAACGCCGCGCCGCCGCCGCAGAGCATGAGTCTGGCAGCGAGCGAGAGACCGTGGTCGGCCTGAGCGCCCGCCTCGATCGCGAGCTCGACCCCGACGGTCGTCGCTGCGATGCCGGCGTAGCCGAACAAGTGTCCGTACCCCCACACGAACGACGCCAACGTGCGATCGCGAGACAGAGACGTCGACGAGACCGTTTCGAAGTAGCTCCACCAGATCGCAGCCGCGATGCCGAACCCCAACAGGGCCGAGGTCACGGCGCCGCCGTCGAATCGGACCTCGCCGAGACCGACGCCGGCCGTCACGACGCTCTCGCCGAGCACGATGATGGTGAACAGTCCGTAGCGCTCCGGGAGATGGCTCGAGTCGAACGGCTGTCCCTCGAACGAGCGCCGCGCGAAGACCGGAACCATCATGAGCTCGAGCAACGCGAAGGCCCAGATCAGATAGCGCGATGGCGCGCCGACCCACAGCGACGAGACCATGATCACGGCCCCGAGGGCGGTGCCGAGCATGGAGTGCAGGGCGAAGCGGTGTGCGGGCCCCGCGTGGCGCAGCACGCGAGCGAACATCGCCACAAGGAGCAATTGCATGCCGACGTACGCGAGCACGAAGACCTGGTCATCGCCGAGGAGCACCCTGGGGATGCTCGCCGCGAGCACGATCACGAGCAGCATCGCGGCGAACATGCCGAAGCGGTGCACCAGGTCGTCGTTGTCCCACGCCGTCCCGAACCACGTGAACTGGGTCCACACCCACCACACCGGAACGAAGAGCGCAGCGAAGAGCAACAAGCCGTGCACCGTCGGGTCCGAATGCAGCTCATCGGCGAGCGTCGCGATCGCGGCCGCGAAGCACAGGTCGAAGAAGAGCTCGAGCCATGTGCTCCTTCGATCGGCGACTTCGAAGTCGCGCATCGGCGCCGGACGGATCAGTCGCGCCTTCGTCACGGCGGAACGCTCCGTCACGACGCCGGCTCGGGCGGAAGGCGGTGCCCGGCCAGTCTCAACGCCGTGCGCAGTACCCGTGGGTCGCCGCGCCAGTGTTCCTGCACGATGTCGACGCCTGCCCGCTTGATGAGATGACGAAGCACGAGACCGAGGACGATCACGTCGTCGAGCGGGCCGAGCACGGGGATGAACTCCGGCACCAGGTCGATCGGTGAGAGCACCCAGACGAGCGCACCGCCGAGGAGCACCTTCGAAACGGTCGACACCCGAGGGTCGCGCATCAGGCCGCGGCAGAGCGCGATCACATCGGGGATCGCGCGTGCGAGCTGAGCGGCGGCGAGCTTCCTGCCGAAGATCCACAGCGCGGCGACCGCGATCACCCAGATCGCCGCGACGACGGCGAGCGCGATGAGGAATCCTCGCATGACGCAAGGGTAGCCCGTTACGCTCCGCGGACATGACCGCGACCACGGCCACCCAGTCGTCACACGTCGATCCGGCACGAGGCCTCTCGACGGCTGAGGTCGCCGAACGTGTCGCGCGAGGACAGGTCAACGACGTACCCGCTGCGCCGACGCGCACGACCGTCCAGATCGTGCGTGCCAACGTGTTCACTCGATTCAACGCGATCCTCGGAGCGATGCTCGCCATCATCCTCGTGGTGGGGCCGCTTCAGGACGCGCTGTTCGGCCTCGTGCTGATCGCCAACGCCGGCATCGGCATCGTGCAGGAGCTGCGCGCCAAACACACGCTCGACGCGCTCACGCTACTGACCGCGCCGAAGGCTCGAGTGGTTCGAGACGGCGAGGTGCGAGAGGTCGCGGTGGGCGATGTCGTGCTCGACGACGTGCTCGATGCCGGCGCGGGGTCCGAGGTAGTCGTGGACGGTACGGTGCTCAGTGCGACCGGGCTCGAAGTCGACGAATCGCTCTTGACGGGCGAGTCCGACGCCATCATCAAGTCGCCCGGCGACGAGGTGTTGAGCGGATCGTTCGTCGCGGCCGGCGCCGGACGGTACCGAGCGACCCACGTCGGGGCCGAGGCGTACGCGGCGCGGCTCGCTGAGGATGTCCGCAGGTTCAGCCTCACTCGCTCGGAGCTCCGCTCGGGCATCGACACGATCCTCACATACGTGACGATCGCGATCGTACCGACCGCCGGGCTGCTGTTCTTCAGCCAGCTTCGCGCGCGCGACGACTGGCGCGAGGCGGCCTCCGGTGCGGTCGCGGGAACCGTCGCGATGGTGCCCGAGGGTCTCGTGTTGCTGACGTCGCTGGCGTTCGCGGTCGCCGTGAGACGCCTCGCCGAGCGGCGGGTGCTCGTGCAGGAACTTCCGGCCGTCGAGGGGCTCGCGCGGGTGGACATGCTCTGTATCGACAAGACCGGCACCCTCACCGAGGGCAAGCTCGCGGTACAGCAGATCGAGCCGATCGACGGCGACGAGCAGGCGTTCGGCCGGGTGCTCGCCGTGTTCGCCGCCGCAGACCCGGCGCCCAACGCCACCACGAACGCGATCCGGGCGCGCTTCCACGATGTTTCCGACTGGTCCACGATCGGCGTCGTGCCGTTCTCCTCGGAAAGGAAGTGGAGTGCCGTGACCTTCGCCGGGCACGGCGCGTGGTTCCTGGGAGCGCCCGACGTGATGCTCTCGGCGATCGATGGCGCGAGCGGCATCACCCAGCGGGTGCGCCAACTCACCGACGAGGGTCATCGCGTGTTGCTCGTCGCGACGGCGTCGTCGATCGACGGTGATCGACTTCCTGCCGATCTTGCTCCCGCAGGACTCGTCGTGCTCGGTGACCGAGAGCGTCCCGATGCGGCCGAGACGCTCGGGTACTTCGCCGAGCAGGACGTCACGGTCAAGGTGATCTCTGGCGACGACCCCCGCACGGTCGGGGCGATCGCGTCGAGGCTCGGACTCGAGGGTTCCGACGATCCCGTCGATGCCCGCGAGCTTCCCGACGACGTCGACGAGATAGCCGGCGTGCTCGAATCGCACTCTGTCTTCGGGCGGGTCACTCCCCAGCAGAAGCGGTCGATGGTGCATGCGTTGCAGAGCCACGGGCATACGGTCGCGATGACCGGCGATGGTGTGAACGACGCGCTGGCCCTGAAAGACGCCGACATCGGCATCGCCATGGGTTCGGGAAGCGACGCGACTCGCGCCGTCGCTCAGCTCGTGTTGCTCGATTCGACCTTCGACTCCTTGCCACCGGTGGTCGCCGAGGGACGACGCGTGCTCGGGAACATCGAGCGCACGAGCGGGCTCTACCTGAACAAGACCGTCTACGCGATGCTCATCTCGCTCGCGACGGGCGTGCTCGGGTTCGTCTTCCCGTTCCTGCCTCGGCACCTGACGCTCATCGGCGCGATCACGATCGGTATCCCCTCGTTCTTCCTCGCGCTCGCGCCCAACGCCGACAGGTTCCGGCCTGGCTTCGTGCGACGAGTGTTGCGGTTCGCGATCCCGACCGGAACCCTCGCGGCGGTCGCGACCCTGCTCGCCTATACCCTCGCCCGCAGGGAGGCGGGCGTCACGCTCGTGCAGGCGCAGACGACCGCGCTGATGGTGTTGACCTGGATCGGGTTCCTCGTGCTCTCGATCCTTGCCGCACCGCTTTCGCGACCACGGCTCACGTTGATCTGGTCGATGGCTGCGTTGTTCGTGGTCGCGATGTCGTGGGGGCCGAGCCAGGCGTTCTTCGCGCTCGACGATCCGCCCTTGATCGTGTGGCTCGCGGGATTCGGCATCGCAGCGATCGTGTGGTCGTTCGCCCGGCTGTTCGTGCCGGGCGAGCAGCCGGTCGGCCCGAGGGCACGCGATCCGCTCTTCGGCAGGCGCAGGAGCAGACCAGCCGACCCGGGCGAGTAGTCCAAGCGAGACTAGATCAGGGCCAGGTCGCCTGGGGGCCAGATGACGACCTCCGCCTTGCCGATCACGTTGTCGATCGGGACGAAGCCGAGCGAGAACCGCGAGTCGAGCGAGTTGCTGCGGTTGTCGCCCATCACGAACAGCTCGCCCGGCGGCACCTTGAACTTGCCGAACCGGTCGGTGGGCTGCGTGAGGTACGGCTCGTCGATCGGCTCGTCGTTCACGAAGACCCTCCCGTCGCGGCCGTAGACCACATCACCCGGCGTGCCGATGACCCGTTTGATGAAGTCCTCGCTGTCGGGGCGTTGCACCCCGAGCCCCTCGAACATCCAGTGGAAGAATCCGCCGACGACCCCTCGGTCGGGTTGATTGCCCGGATCGGGATCCTCGAACACGATGATGTCGCCGCGATCGGGATCACCGAAGTAGTACGGCACCTTCAAGACGAGCACGCGGTCGCCCGGCACCAGCGTCGGTTCCATCGAGCCCGACGGGATGAAGAACGCCTGCACCAAGAAGGTCTTGATCAGCAGCGCCAGCACGAACGCCATGATGATCAGCCCCGGAAGCTCGCCGATGAACTGTACGAGGGGGTTGCGGTGCCCCTTGTGGCTCTTGGGGTGGTCCTTCTTCGGCTCGGGCGCCTCGAGGGTGTCGCGTTCGGTGGTTTTCACCGACCAAGGGTACCGGCTGGTCCGGCGACGTCGGCGCTGGTTTCGATCTGCAACGAGACCTCCACCGCCTTGAAGCTTGCCCAGACCTCGGCGCCGGTGTGCAGGTCCATGCGTGTCACCGACCCCGCCGTCACCTCGGCCGTGAGCGGCGGACGGCTGTCGATCCGCACCCTGGCGCGCTCCCCGTCGACAGCGATCTCAGCGATGGGTCCGCGGAAGACGTTGCGAGCGGAGCCCTCGGGCTCGCTCATGTGCAGCGACACATCGATCGGCTTCAAGCTCGCGAGGGCTCGCGAACCGCGCGTGACGGACGCATCGGGCGCCACCGTGACCGCTCCGTCGGCCAACCGCAATGTGGCCGCACCGTCGTCGAGCGGCTCGAGCACACCGGTGAACAGGTTCACCCCCACCAGGTCGGCCGCGTAGGTCGACGTCGGCGCCGAACGGATCTGGTCTGGAGTGCCGGTCTGCGTTTGGCGGCCGGCCTCGAGCAGCGTGACGCGGTCGGCCAAGGTCAGCGCGTCGAGAGGTTCGTGGGCGATCAGCACGGTGGCCCCGCCGAAGCTGTGGGCCACATCTCGAACGAGCGTGCGTAGCCCCGCCCTCGCCGAGACATCGACGTTGCTGAACGGCTCGTCGAGCAGCAACAGGCGTGGCGCGGGTGCGAGCGCGCGGGCCAGGGCGACCCGCTGGCGCTCTCCTCCCGAGAGCGATCCGGGCATCGTGAAGGGATCCACCTCCGGTGCGAGCCTGTGGATCAGCTCCTCGGCGCGTGCGCGAGCGGTTCCCTTCGTGACCTTCTGAGCTCGCAGCGGGAAGGCGACGTTCTCCAGGACCGAGAGGCGCGGGAACAACAGGTCAGCCTGGAAGCACACCCCGATCGGCCGCCGTTCGGGCGGGAGGTGGTCTATCCGTTCGCCGTCGAGCTCGATGGTGCCCTCGGCCAGTTCCATCGTCCCCGTCAGGGCGTCGACGACCGTGGACTTGCCGGCCCCGTTGGGCCCGAGCAGCGCCAGTGTCTCGCCGTCGGCCACGTCGATCGTGACCGCCACCCGGAAGCCTTCCCGGCGGGCCACGATGTTCGCGCGAAGGCCCATCTCGGCACCCTCGCAGGATTCAGCGGGCCTGTGTGAGCCGGTCGCGCATCGCAACGAGCACACCGACCGACAGCGCCACCAGGATCAGCGACAGGAAGATGGCGCCGCCCGGGTCTGTGTTGCGAGCCTGGTAGACCGCGAGCGGCAATGTCTGCGTCCGTCCCTCGAAGTTCCCTGCGAACGTGATCGTGGCGCCGAACTCACCGAGGGCTCGCGCCCACGCCAGCACGGCCCCGGCCGCGAGCTGCGGCACGAGCATCGGCAGCACGACACGACGGATCGCGTACCGGGGGCTTGCCCCGAGCGCTGCGGCCGCGCGCTCGTAGCGTCGATCGATCGAGCGCAGACCCGACTCGGTGGCCAGCACCATGAGCGGCATCGAGACGAATGTGGTGGCGGCGATCGCGCCCCAGATCGTGAACGTGAGCTGGATGCCGAGCCCCTCGTACAGCCAGCGGCCGATCACGCCGCCGCGTCCGAGCGCCGCGAGCAAACCGATACCCCCCACCACCGGAGGGAGCACGACCGGCAGAACGACGATCGCTCGCAGCACCGAGCGACCGGGGATCGGCGCCCGAGCGAGGACCCAGGCCATCGGGACGCCGAGCAGCACCGAAAGCCCGGTGGCGACGAGCGACACCGCGAGCGACAGTCGAAGCGCAGTGCCCGCGCCGACGCCGCGGAGCGAGGTGACCAGATCGCCCCAGGGAGCTCTGATCAGCAGGGCGATCAGGGGCAGCGCCACGAACACGGCGCCCATTCCGGCCAGGATCGCGAAGAGCAACGGAGTGCGCCAGCGCATCATGTGAGTCAGGCCGCCGCTTCGAACCCGTACTCGATCAGCGTTGCCTGGCCATCGGGACCCGTGACGTAGGCGACGAACGCTGCCGCCAGCTCCGGGTTCGGCGCCCCGGTGACCACGGCGATCGGGTACGTGGCGATGACGTTCACACTCTCTGGTATCTCGACGGCGTTGACGTCGTTGCCAGCCGCGGCTGAGATGTCGGACTCATACACGATGCCGGCGTCGGCCTCCCCAGCGACGATCCTGGCCACCACGCTCGCGTTGTCCTCTTCGTTCGACACGACGTTGGCTTCGGCCTCGTCGCGGATGCCGGCGTTGCCCAGAGCCTCACGGGAGTAGTCGCCGACGGGGACGCCTTCGGCGGCCAGCACGAGCTGCACCCCAGAGGTCGCGAGGTCGTCGATCGACACGATGCCGGCAGGGTTGTCGGGCGGCGTGATGATGACGAGCCGGTTCCGCACGAAGTCGGTGCGGTCGGTCACGCCGGGGTCTTCCGCCACAGCATCCATCCAGGTGCCGCTCGCGCTGGCGAACACGTCGGTCGAACCTTCGCTCTGGATCTGCCCGGCGAGGGAGTCCGATGCCCCGAAGTTGAAGACGATCGTGGCGCCTTCGCTCTGCGCCTCGAAATCGGGACCGATCCCGTCGGAAAGCGCGGCCGTCAGCGACGATCCTGCGAATACCGTGAGCTCGATGGGCTCGGTCGCCGGGCTCTCACCGACCGACGTATCGTTCGAGTCGTCGGATGAGCACCCGCCGAGCATCAGTGAAAGAGCGCACAGGCCGATGATGAGTCGATTCACGGAACCTCCTCGGGTCGAGACGCGCAGCATAGTGATTCGCGGTCATATATACCAATAGATAACTGGCGATACTGTGGCCGAACACTGGTGAGGACTGATGAAACCAGCGCCAGGAACCAGCTCTCAGGCACCGTCGCGGGCTGGATCGGCGTGGACTGAGGCGGAACTGCCTGACGCCCCCCGATCTTCGGGGCTATTCCTCAGGAAGGTTCACCATCACGCTCGTCGCCTTCACGGTGGCGACGGCTTCCATGCCGGGCTCGAGGCCGAGCTGGTCGGCGGCTTCACGGGTGATGAACGCGAGCACCCGGTGGGGACCGGCCTGGATCTCCACGGTCGCTGCGAGCCTGTCGCGCTTGACCTCGGTGATCACGCCCGGGAAGCGGTTCCTGGCACTCGCGGCCGCGATCGGCTCGTCGTGCCGTCGCTCCGCGAGGAGTCGCGCGACCTCGGGTGCGGGCACAGTGCGTTGCCCGCCCGGCGTGCGCTCGACGCGCAGCTTGCCATCGCGTTCCCACCGGCGGAGCGTCTCGACCCGAACCCCGAGTGCCTTCGCAGCCTCCCCGATCCGATACGCCTCGGTCATCAGTCGGCAGGCTACCGGTCTTCCGGGCGTGGGGCAGGGCGTGACGCCGCTCGTTGGTGATAGGGGTCACAGAAGTCGTCGACGGATACCGGCGCGACGATGAGCACGGGATCGGTTGAGTTCATATCGGGTGGGTGTTCGTGGGCCCTCGATGGTTCGACACAGGGAGTCGTGCGCCGGTGGTGGCATCGGCGGAGCCTGAAACGGTCGCGCTCGGAGGTCGAGTAAACCTTTGAGCGGTCACACGCGTCTATCGTCGGCGATGGACGCTGTGATGACGGAGGCCCCACTGAGCCCGGAGGCGATGCATCCGAGATCGCGGCGTGCGCGCGAGGTCGAGCCGTTGGATCTGGGCGTCGTCTTCGAGGCCCACGCCGCACCCATGTTTCGCACGATCCTCGCCTACACGGGTGGCCGCGCCGACATGGCCGCCTCTCAGGTCGCGTTCGGCGAGCCGACGGGCGTGGTGAGGGTGTCGGAAGGGGAGACCTTCATCAGGGCTCGCGTGTCGGGGATCCGATCGACCGATCGGCTCGTGTCGCCCGTCGGTGTCGATGGAGACGACGGCTGGGACGGCGTCTGGACGGTCGAGCGCGAAGGGAAGACCGTCGCCTCGATCAACTACCCCGCCCTCGACGGCATCACATGTCGCTTCAACGCGATCGGAACTGCCTGACCCTTACACGGCGAAGCGCACGTGGAGGATGTCTCCCTCCACCACCTCGTAGTCCCTGCCTTCGACGCGGAGCTTGCCTGATGACTTCGCGGCTTCCATCGAACCTGCGGCGACCAGCTCGTCATAGCCGATCACCTCTGCTCTGATGAAGCCGCGCTCGAGGTCGGTGTGGATCACGCCGGCCGCCTCGGGGGCCTTCGCGCCGCTGTGCACCTCCCATGCTCGTGTCTCGTCGTCGCCCGTCGTCAAGAACGTGATCAGGTCGAGCGCTCGGTAGCAGGCCTCGATCACGGTCTCGAGTCCCGGCTGCGATACGCCGAACTCCTCGAGCAGGGCGCGGGCTTCGTCGGCGTCCATCTCCGCGGTCTCGGCCTCGATCGACGCGTACACGCCGACGGCGCCGGTATCGGCGATCCCACGGGGCACATCGAGGCTTTCCTCGAGGTTGGCGACGACGACCTCGGGCTTCAAGGTCAGTGGTGCGATGCCCCGAAGCAACGCCACGTCGTCTCTCTCGAGCGTCGCGTCGCGGAGCGGGATCTCGGCCTCGAGCGCCTCCTTCGCGCGACGTAGCGCGTCGACCTCGGCCCCAGGCTGGCGGCGCGCCTTCTTCTCGGCCTTCTCGAGTGCGCTGTCGATCACGCCCAGGTCGGCGAGCAGCATCTCGGCTCGCACGCTTTCGAGCTCATCGGAGGGAGCCGCGTCGGCGCCGAAGCAGCGGAGCACGATCGCGAGCGCCTCGACTTCCCGAAGCCTGGCGATACCTTGCGCGCTCGACACGCCACCGGGCACGTCGACGAATCGCACCTGCGCTGCGACGGTCTTGGCCGACCGCTCCATCTCGGTGAGCACGGCGAGGCGTTCGTCGGGCACGGAGACGACTGCAACGTTCGCCTGTCCGCCGTGCGATCCGGCGCGCGTGAGGGCCGTGAACAACGTCGACTTGCCGCTGTACGGAACCCCGACCAGACCCACGTCCTTCACGGTCGGCGAGCCTAGCAGGGGCCTGCATCCGGCCTGTCGACACCGGGCCTTTGCGCGCGTTGCACATGACGGCGGCCGGTGAGCGGCCGAAGTGCTTCGGCCCTTCGCCCCACACGAACCGCCCTTGGTCCCATGCGCCGCAACGCTCGAGGCGACCGATGCTTATCGGGAGACCGGGCGGGGCGGAGTGCCGCCAGACCCACTCCGTTCCGCCGGGTCCGTTCTTTGGCGCCGCATGCGCCAAGGAGCCGGACGGGGGTTCGACCAGGCCTGGCGGATCGCGCAACGCAGGGGCGCATCGTCCGGCGGGCTGGGGATCCGACGGCCCCGGCCCGCCGGCTCTCCAGCAGTCCGGTTATCGGTCGTGGAGCTAGCTCTTCGTTTCCCAGAAGATCTTGCCGATCTCGTCGACCGCGTCGAGCAGCTTCTGCCCCTGGGCGGGGTCGCTCGACTTCTTCGAGGCGCCGGCGAGCTTGGTCGCGTTCCAGAACTTGTCATGCAGGTCCGAATACTTCTCGAGGTGCTCGGGTTTGAAGTAGTCGGTCCACAGAACCCACAGATGGTGCTTCACGAGGTCGGCGCGCTGCTCCTTGATGAACATGCAGCGCTCGCGGAACTCCTCGGCGGTCTCGGTCGCGGACTTCTTCCCCTCCGGGTCTTGCAGACGCTCTTGGATGGCCTTGACCGATTCGGCCTCGATGCGGGCCTGCGCGGGGTCGTACACACCGCACGGCACGTCGCAATGGGCGTGGACGGCGCGGCGCGGCTTGAGGAATGCTTCGAGCATGGATCCCCCTCCTTCCGATGGAACGGATCGTTCCGCCGATGTCGGCGATGCCGGAACCGTCTCCGGTTCCGCTTCGGCTGAAACCTACCACCGGGGTCGGAACCGCATGGGCGGCGCCGGTGCGACCGCGCTGGTGGCCGCCGGGCTGGCGTGGGCGTGTGTGCGCTACAAGCCCTCACGGGTGGAGATCGAGGGTGGATCGATGGCGCCGACGCTCGCACCGGGAGACTGGGCGTTGGTCGTCACGCCGACGCGGTACGAGCGCGGCGATGTGGTCGTGGTCGAGCATCCGGGCAGGCCCGGCTACGAGATGGTGAAGCGCCTCGTCGGTGTGGCGGGCGACGTCGTCTCGGGCCGCGTGCTCGGTGACGACGAGCTGTGGGTCGAGGGTGACCATGAGCCCTCCTCGACCGATTCTCGCCAGTTCGGCCCGGTGCGCGCGGAGGCCCTCAAGGCCAAGGTCGTGCTCGTGTACTGGCCTCCCGAGCGCCGGCGTCGGGTCAAGTAGCGAGCTCGCACCCGCGCGCGCGTCGGTCATGCGAACGAACCTCACACGTGTCTCGACCCGGGCCGCCCGTGAGCAGGTCACGCCCGGGGCCCCCGTAAAGCAGGTCGTCTCCCGACTCGCCCTTGACGCGATCGTTGCCGGCTTCCCCCGAGAAGCGGTCGCGACCCGGCCCCGCGATCAGGAGGTCGCGACCGCCCCCTCCGCATGCGCTGTCAGCGCCGACCGAGCCCTGGAACTCGTCATTCCCGCCCATGCCGAGGAACGCGTCGTTTCCGCGTCCCCCGCTCAGCTCGTCGTCGTCCGGTGTGCCGACGATGTTCACGATCAGGCCGAGGCATCGCACGATCTCGTAGGCGCCGGCGTCGCACCGGCGAGCTCGCGGCACCCCTCGCTGGTCGCGTCCTTCGCAGTTGCCGGCGATACCGACGGCAGGGCTCGACGCCGTGAGAGCCATGGTCGGTGTTGGGCCTCCGTTCGGACCGAGCGGCCGCAGCCGGGCGTCGACCTCCTCGAGGTCCCGCGGCGTATCGAATCCGCACCGATGTCCTTGGTCGATGTTGTCGCCGAAGCTTCGAAGCGTCCCGTCGCATCCTCGGGCACGACCGGCTCGGTTGGCTGAGACGATGGTTCGCGTTGCTCCGATCGAGCCGATCCTTGCGCTGATGCCTCCGCCTCGACCCGCGATGTTACCGCCGATGGTCGTGGCGATCATCTCTGTCGGACCTGCGAGCCAGAGCCCGCCCCCGTCGCCGGTCGCGGTGTTGTCCGCAACCGTCACGTTCGCGATCGAGGTGGCTGACCCCGGTCCCGTCCACAGCCCGCCCCCGTCGGTCGCCACATTGCCCACGATGGCGGATCGCAACGCCGTGAGCATCCCCTCGTTCCAGACGCCGCCACCGGTCGTCGCGGCCTCATTCTCGATCACGAGCGATCGGACGAGGCGCAGCCGCGCTCCGGCGGCGATGGCGATCCCGCCACCACGATCGGCGAGTCCACCGACGACCGTCACGCCGATCAGGGAGAGGCGGCCGCTTTCCACCGAGATCGCTCCACCTGCGAGCGAAGCGTCGCGCGCGCCGAAGATGGTGAGGTGCTCGAGCGAGAGGCGGGCAGCGGGGTTGCGACTGCGCTCTGCTGCGAAGGCCGGCATGCCGAGCGCGCTCGCATCGATGAACGCGCCTGTCTCACCCTCACCGACGATCTCGATGCCGCGTCGCAGCTCGATCGTGCCCTCGCCGACACCGCCTGCGCCGGTGATCGAGAGCGGGTAGAACCCTGATGGCACGGACACCCTTTCGCCGGTGGGAGCACTCTTCACCGCGTCACGCAACGAACAATCGCCGTCGGTGCACGAGCCGTCGAACGAGTCTTCACGCGTGTCGACCGTGAGCGGGCGAGCCGCATCGGCCGCCGCGGGTGTCGTCGCGGCGACCACCAGCGCCGTCAGCAGCACGGGCGCTCGGCGCGTCCGACGGGAGGTCCTCACCCATCTGATGCTACCGAGTGGGTCGTGCCGACCTTGCCTCAAGTTGCAGCGTCTGTCCTACGATGCATGGGTAACCCGCACACACCCGTGACCCGCAAGGAGCCTCTTCTGGCCGCCGACCTTCCCCCGGTTCCACCCCGCCCCGACCTCGCGACACATGCCTGGACGCCGTTGCAGGCGCCGATGGAGCCTTCGCCGAGGCGACGCTTCCCCAGATGGGTGATCGGTTCCGCGGTGCTCACGATCGCGATGATGCTCGCCGCCGCCGTCACGTCGTACGTCGTGCGGTATGACCCGTCGGAGCATCGCGACGAGTACGCGTTCATCGCCGAGGGTTCCGGCGGCGAGCCGGTCCGATGGAACCCTTGCGAACCCGTTCACTACGTGGTCAACCTCGCCGAGGCGCCTGAGGGGTCGCTCGCCGACGTGCAGGAATCCGTCCGGCGCATCTCCGGGGCAACCGGCATCACATTCATCTACGACGGACCCACGGACGAGGTGCTCCGCAAGGAGCGCGACTTGGTGCAGGAGGATCCCTACGGCGATCGATGGGCACCAGTGCTCGTCACCTGGGTGGATCCCGACGCGACGTCCGTCTCGTTCCGTAACCACGGCGATATCGCGGCGGGCGTCGCCTCGCCTTTCACGCCTCCGGGAAGCGACGTCATCGTCAGTGGCTGGATCGCCCTCAACTCAGACGACCCCAACCCCCCTGGATTCGACTCGCCCGACGCCCAGGGTCCGATCGTGCTGCACGAATGGGGCCATGTGATGGGGCTCGATCATGTGGAGGAAGCGGGGCAGCTCATGAACGCATCGGGGGGCGGAGTCTCGGACTTCGGTCCCGGAGACATCGAAGGCCTACGCCGCGTCGGCCTTACCGAAGGGTGTCTGGAAACGCCCCCCACGCCGTAGGGCTCGTGGTCGGATCAGCCCCACATGGCCGTTGTTGGGAACGTCCTCGTGGGCTAGGCTGTTGCACCTGCAAATGATCTGCACGCGCGAAGCCGGCATCGTGGGGGCCATGATCCCCGACCGCATCTGCTGTTCGCGCTGAGCAGGGACGGCCTCAGGGCCGCGCTTCATCCTTTCCTCGTCCCATCACTCGCACCTGGAGGTGCACCAGTGTCCTCGACCATTTCCACGAAGACAACGCTCATCGTCGACGCCAGAGGTCAGTCCTGCCCAGGGCCGCTCGTCTCGCTCGCCAAGGCCCTTCGGGAAGCCGCCCGCGGCGACCTGCTCGAGCTGGTGGCCACCGACCCGGGATCACGTTCGGATGTTCCGAGCTGGGCCGAGATCAGCGGCAACGAGCTGGTCGAATCGCGTGAGCTCGACGGCGAGTTCAGCTTCCTCGTGAGGAAGGTCTGACATGGCCGTCCAGGTGGTCGGGACCGACGAGGGCATCGATGCCCAGTCCTTCGCGGACCTGTTGAAGCGCATCGAGGCCCTCGAAGCCGCATCGCAGGGCGAGGTGAAGAAGAAGAACAAGCTGACGATCATCGCGTGGGGCGGCGACCTCGATCGCATCTGGCCCACGACCATCCTCGCGACGACCGCGGCGGCCAGCGGCATGGAGTCGAGCGTGTTCTTCACGTTCTGGGGGCTGTTCGCGATCGTGAAGCCGGGCGTGCGCATCACCGGCGACAACTGGATGCAGAAGATGATGAGCGCCATGAACCCGGGATCGGCTCAGAAGGCGAAGCTCTCGCAGTACAACTTCGCCGGCGCCGGTCCCGCGATGTTCAAGAAGCTCGCCCGCGACCGACAGGTCGCCAGGCCCGAGGAGCTGATCGCGACGGCGCAAGAGCTCGGGGTGCGGCTGATCCCGTGTCAGATGACGATGGACCTGCTGGGGTTGAACCCTTCAGATCTCCTGGACGGACTCGAAGAGCCGATCGGCGCCGCTACCGCGCTCGCCGAGATGCGCGACGCTGCGGTGTCGCTGTTCATCTGAGCCTCGCGGGGCGGGGCGTGTGGTCAGGGGCCATAGACTCGCGCGGTGAGTGACGAGCCGCAGCATGGGGTGTCGTTCCGTGAGGCCGCGCGCTTCTGGGTGAAGCTCGGGTTCATCAACTTCGGAGGTCCCGCCGGGCAGATCGCGCTGATGCACGACGAGGTCGTCGAGCGCCGCCGGTGGGTGTCGAACGGACGGTTCCTCCATGCGCTGAACTACTGCACGTTGCTGCCCGGACCCGAGGCGCAGCAGCTGGCGATCTACCTCGGGTGGCTCCTGCATCGAGTGAAGGGCGGGCTCGTGGCGGGCGTCACGTTCGTGCTGCCGAGCGTGTTCGTGATGTTCGGGCTCTCGTGGCTGTTCGCGGCGCAGGGTGACGTCACATGGGTCAGCGCGATCTTCGCCGGGCTCGCGCCAGCCGTGATCGCGATCGTGGCAGCGGCGACCATCCGCATCGGGAGCAAGGCGCTCGCCAACGGCCTGATGCTCGCGGTCGCGATCGCCTCGTTCATCGCCATCTTCGTCGTGCATGTGCCGTTCCCGCTCATCGTGCTCGCCGCAGCACTGATCGGGCTCACCGGGGGTTCGATGCGCCCCGATCTGTTCGAGATCGGGGTCGCGCGTGAGCTGGAGGAACAGGAGCGCATCGCCCTCAGCGATGACGCGCCTCGCGCGACGCACACCGTGCCGTCGAAGACGCGGGCCGCGCGCACGCTCGGCATCGGCCTCATCGCCTGGCTCCTGCCGATCGTCGTCATCGCCTGGTGGCGCGGCGGCGGAGACACACTCACAGACATGGGTTGGTTCTTCTCACGCGCCTCGCTCGTGACGTTCGGAGGTGCCTACGCAGTGCTCGCGTACGTGAACGTCGCTGCCGTCCAAACGTACGGGTGGTTGCTCCCCGGCCAGATGGTCGTCGGCCTCGGCCTCGCCGAGAGCACGCCGGGTCCTCTCATCATGGTGCTCGAGTTCGTCGGTTTCGTCGGCGCCTATCAGAACCCCGCCGGCCTCGATCCGCTCGTCGCCGGCACGCTCGGGGCGCTCGTCGCGGTGTGGGCGACCTTCGCTCCCTGCTTCCTCTGGATCTTCTTGGGCGCGCCGTACATCGAGAGCCTTCGCGGGAACCGTCGCCTCGCCGCCGCCCTCGAGACGGTGACCGCCGCCGTCGTGGGCGTGATCGCGAACCTCGCCGTCACGTTCGCGATCACGGCCTTGTTCGACGAGGTCGGAGCGGTGCGCCTGTTGGGCCGATTCGATGTGCCGGATCCGGTCTGGTCCAGCGTCGACATGTTCGCCGCAACGGTCGCCGCCATCGGCTTCGTCGGTCTGTGGCGGCTCAGATGGAAGGTGCTCCCCGTGATCGCCGTCTCTGCCACGCTCGGACTAGTCTGGTACGGACTACTTGGCCATCCGCGGATCGGCGGGTGAGTTGGCAGCTCGTTCGTCAGCCGACCCGTCGCGCTCTGATGTTCAGCCGCACGTAGTCGATCACCGGTGCCGGCATGCGTCGCGCGACCTCGCGAACGAAGCTCGCGCGTGCGTCGTCGCCCATGCCCTCGACGTGGTCGCCGAGGCAGATGGTTCCGAGGTACAGCTCGAGGTCACCCGGGGGGATCGGCGAGGGCTCAGCGTGCAGCCACGCTTCCACGTCGATGAACCCGGCCCCCCGAAGACGCTCGCGCGTCGGTTCGGGGCCGGCGTAATGCTTGCGTCCGACGAAGTCCTCGCCCATGTCGCGCAGCGCCACCTCGATCGACGCGATGTTGCCCTGCCCTCCGCACTGCGCGGCGAGCTGCGCACCCGGTCGCATGATCGCCGCGAGGTTGCGGAACAACGCGCCGTGGTCGAGCACCCAATGGAACGTGGCGGTCGACAGCACGGCGTCGACCGGCTCGTCGATCGCCAGCGGCCGCTCGAGGTCGCCGACGACGTAGCGCACGCGGTCCTCACCGAGCCGTTCGCGCGCACGCTCGATCATCGATGCCGAGCCGTCGAGCGCCACGACCTCGCCCCGTGGAAGCCGTGCCCGCAGCTTCTCTGTGACCTGGCCGGTGCCGCACCCCGCGTCGAGCACGCGTTCATCCCCCGCCAGCTCGAGCCAGCCGAGCACCGCCTCGCCCCACCGCGTCATGGGGATCGGCAACCGGTCGTACGCATCGGCGTCCCATTCGCGAGTCACCGGAGGAAGCGTAGCCCCGCCGGCGGCCGAGCCGGTTGGGGGGAACGCGCCATCCCGGCCATGCCTGCATGCCGCTCAGGTTGGTTCGTGAACGGGTGGATCCAGGTTCTCGATGTGACGTTAGTTAGCGATGTGAACTAATCTGGCTGCCATGTCGACCACTCCCCCCATCACCGATCTTGCTGGACTCGCGTCGCACCTGCGGTTGTCCGTGTTCCGCGCGTCGCGCACGCTGCGGCGCGAGAGTCAAGCCGGCATCTCGCCCACGCTGTTGGCGGCGCTCTCCACGATCGAGCGGCACGGACCGATGACGGCGGGGGACCTGGCCTCCCACGAGCAGGTGCGCAAGCCCACGGTGACGCGCATCCTTGCGGCGCTCGTGGCCGAAGGCCTCGCCGAGCGCACGCCCGACACGGTCGACCGCAGGGTCTCGTGGGTGCAGCTCACGCCTTCAGGGCGCGCGCTGATGCGCAGCGTTCGCCGCCGAACCGACAGGTATCTCGCCGAGCGCCTGAAGCGTCTGGACGTAGCGGAGCTTGCCACCCTCGAACAGGCGGCCGAGATCTTGGGGCGAGTCACGGAGCAGCAACCGTGAGTCCCCGGATCAACGCGGTCATAGGCCGTACGTTCTCGTCGGTGCGAACCTCGCGCAACTTCCGTCTCTACTTGACGGGGAACACGGTCTCGGCGATCGGCACGTGGATGAACTTCACGGCCAGCGCCTGGCTCGTGCTCGATCTCACGGAGAGCGGCACGGCGCTCGGCGCCAACATCGCGCTGTACTTCCTTCCCGTGTTGCTGCTCGGGGCCTACGGCGGCGTGCTGGCCGACCGTTTCGACAAGCGGCACATCCTGATGATCACCCAGGCTTCGTACGGGGTGGTGGCGGTCGCGCTCTGGGCGCTCGTGGCCTTCGATCTCGTCGAGCTCTGGATGGTCTACGCCCTCTCGATCGCCTCGGGCATCGTCACGGCGATCGACAACCCGTCGCGACAGAGCTTCTACATCGAGATGGTCGGCGAGGAGCACGTGCGCAACGCCGTCAGCATGAACAGCGCAGCGTTCACGGGATCGCGCGTGATCGGGCCGGCGATCGCGGGAGTGCTGATCCACACGGTCGGCATCGCGACGTGCTTCCTCATCGACGGCATCTCCTACGCGGCGGTGCTCGTCGCGTTGTTCGCCATGCGTCCGGCGGAACTGCATGCCCAGAAGCGGTCGACGCGTGTGCGAGGCCACCTGAGCGCGGGCCTGCGGTACGTCTGGACGACCGACGAGCTGCGACGTCCGTTGATCGCGATGGCGGTGGTGTTCACGGTCTCGTTCAACTTCGCGGTGTTCGTGCCCCTGCTCGCCAAGGAGACGTTCGGCGGTGACGCGGGCACGTTCGGGATGCTCTCTGCGCTCGCCGGTGTGGGTTCGTTCGTGGGGGCGATGGTCATGGCGAGCCGCGTACCGGTGCCGCGCATGCGCGACCTGGCGCTCTGGTCAGTCGCGATCGGTGGCTCGCTCGTGCTTTCCGGGCTCGCCCCTACGCTCTGGCTGGCCGGGGCGGCGATGATCCCGATGGGATTCACCATCATGGCCTTCATGATCACGGGCAACACGATGCTGCAGCTCAACTCCCGTCCCGAGGCGCGCGGACGTGTCATGGCCCTGTACGGCATCGTCTTCCTTGGCTCGACGCCGATAGGAGCGCCGATCGCCGGTGTGATCGGGGAGCATCTCGGTCCCCGCGTCGGCTTCGTGCTCAGCGGTGCGGTGGCGGGGGGTCTCGGTCTCGCGTTGCTCGCGGTTCGGGCGCGCCGTGCCGAGGTTCCCGTTCTCGCCCGGCAAGGGTAAAGGCCGGAGGCGGCGCGGGAGTCACCTTCGAGAGGCGCGTTCCCGGCCGGCTCCGGCCTTCCGTGAGCCCGCGAGGGGGATCCCGGGCTACGTGCTGACGATCTGAGCTCCGCCGATACGCAAGGCGACACCGACCTGCGCGAAGAGGAGCGATGCGTACCAGCTGGGCTCGTACGCGATCTTCGTGCAGAGCCGGCAGCTGCTGTCGGTGCCGGCCGCGTGATCCTTGTGTTCGCTCATCCGTCCGTTCCTTCCAGATCCGTCCGAGTGGCTCGGTCTCGGTTCCGGCGCCGCGAGGTCCGTTGCCGCGAGGCACATGGTGCGCCGAGAGGACCCCGAGGTCGATACCCTCGGAACGGGGAAACTCGCTACCCCAGGCTAAGTAAGTAGAGCTACGTACCTCACCGTAGGGGAAGCGGGGTGCCCGCGCTCGACGGCGGATCGCTCGACATGGCTCACGTGACCTCGCGGTCGATGCGCCAGTCGCCCCCGGGCTCTTCACAGCTCACGTCGAGCACCGTACCGTCGGCGAGCGACAACCGGAACCGTCGTGTGCGCACGCCCTCACGCTCGTCGAGAGTGGTCCGCACGACTTCGACCGGCTCCTCGACGCCACCCCAGACCACGGCTCGCGGCCACTCATCGGCCCTCCCGCCTTCAGTGAATCGCAGGAAGATCTCCGGCGCCCTCGCGAGCCATCGAGGGAGCACCGGCACCCAGAGCAGGAACGCGATGCCGACGAGCGCGGCCGAGCCCTGCTCGCCGAGCGCCGGCAGCAACGGGATGGCGAGCACCGCGGCGGTCAGACGAGCGACGTTGTAGACGACGTCGTATGCGGCGAACACGCGTCCGCGTAGCCCGTCGGGCACGGCTTCCTGCACCATGGTGTCGACCGGCACCTTCTTCCATGCGAAGGTGAGGCCGACGACGAAGCTCGCGAGCAGCAGGGTCCACGGAGCGACGAGCAGGCTCACCAGCAGCACAGCCACGCCGCCGACGGCGAAGGCGCCCGAGATGATGCGCTCGCGTGCGAACCGCCGGTCGAGCGCGCCGATCGTGGACAGGCCGGCGAACACCCCGAGCCCGCCGGCGCCGATCAACCACGAGAACGACCCCACCCCCTCATCGAATCGTTCGCGGAACACGACCAGCGCGAGCACCAAGATCAGACCCTGTCCGACCTGGTCGAGACCGATCGAGGTGATCGGGCCGACGGCCCGCGGCGTCTGCGCGATGTGGCGGATGCCATCACCGAGCTCGCCGGCGACATGACGGATCTGGTGGCGCAACCGCTCGGCCGAGTCGGGAAGTTGCAGCGGCCGTAGGTCGCTCGTGATGCCGCGCGCAAGGAACGACGCGCCGACCCACATCGCCGCTGCCGCCGCGACGATCGCGAGCGTTCCGAACGCATCGGCGACGAGCCCACCTGCGAACACGCCGAGCAGCAGGGCGACGGTGCCTCCGACGGTCGCGATCGAGTTCGCGGCGAGCAGATCCTCGGTCGGCACGAGTCGTGGAACCACCGCCTGCGCGGTCGCAAGGAAGAACCGGTTCACCGAGGTCACGAAGAGCGCGCCGCCGTAGTACAGCGCCGCTTGCCGCGTCGGGCTCGCGAGCACGAGGAAGACCGGCGCCGCCCGTACCAATGGTGCGATGACCATGATGCGCCGACGCGACCAGCGGTCGATGAACACGCCCACGAACGGGCCGATCAACGAGAAGGGCACGATCACGATCGCGGAGGCGAGCGCGAAGCTCTTGGCGGTGGTCGCGCGCTCGGGCGAGAAGACGAGCGAAGCGACGAGCGCGGCCTGGATCAGACCATCGGCCGACTGGCTCACCATGCGCATCGCGAAGAGCAAGCGGAAGTCGTGATGGCGCAACGCATCGCGGGGACTGCCGATGCGGGGCAGGGTCTGTGGGCTCATCGCGGTCATCGTAGGGCCGCGCTGCAGTTCCACCCCAATGCCGACCGATAACCCCCTAATGAGGAGGGCGTTGCTGGCGTTGCCAGGTCTGGCGCTGCTGGCCGGCTTCCTCCTGGCCGGGGGCGGCGTGCCCGCCAGCGCCGTGGTCAGCGCATCGAACGGCCGCATCGCGTTCGCGTCGGATCGAGACGGGGACTTCGAGATCTTCTCGGTCCTTCCCGACGGCACGGGGTTGGTCAAGCTCACCGACAACACGACCGGCGATGACGATCCGGCGTGGTCACCCGACGGCTCGCGTATCGCGTTCGTTCGAACCGGATCATGCGTCACGGCGTGCAAGGCGATCTGGGTGATGAACGCAGACGGCACCGGCGCCGCGCCCCTCACATCATGGTCGAACGCGATCGAGGACACGGCGCCCGCCTGGGTCTCGGCGACGACGTTGCTGTACACGAGCAACCGGGTGGAAGGCGGTGGCCTGCAGCCCAAGGAGATCTGGTCGATCTCGGCAACCGGGGGCGACGCGACCCAGCTCACCGATGAAGGGAACGTGGCGAGCTACGTTCCCGACGTCTCGCCCGATGGCGCCTCGGTCGTGTTCGCTTCCGATCGCGATGGCACCGGCCGTCTGTACACGATGACGCCGGGGGGTGCCTTCGAGACCGTGGTGCCGCTCTCCGGCGCAGAGGTGCCGACGAGCTTCGCCAAGGATCCGTCGTGGGCGCCGGGGAACGACCGCTTCGCCTTCACCGGATCCGGGGTTTCGACCTCGACGCCACCCGACCTCTACGTCTCGAACCTCGACGGATCGGGGTCTGATCGGGTCTACGACCCAACGGAGCAGCCCGTGTACACCCCGTCGTGGTCTCCCGACGGCTCGCGCATCGCGGTTGCGGTCGACGCGGGTGGCACGACCAATCTGCAGATCCGGATCGTGGATCCGAGCAGCGGAAGCGTGACCACTCTGGCGTCGAGCGTCGCAGACGAGCGGAACCCGAGCTGGCAGCCCGTCGCGTTTCCATCCCCGAGCCCGAGCCCCTCTGCGTCCCCGAGCCCGAGCCCCTCTGCGTCCCCGAGCCCGAGCCCTCTGCCTCCCCGAGCCCGAGCCCCTCTGCGTCCCCGAGCCCGAGCCCCTCTGCGTCCCCGAGCCCGAGCCCGCCGCCACCGCCACCGCCTCCACCGCCTCCACCGCCCCTCGATGGGGCGCACGTCGTGGCTCTCGACGATCGATTCGAGCCGGCGACGGTAACGGTGGGGCGAGGCGGCACCGTGATCTTCGACTTCGAAGGATCCACCGATCACACCGCGACCGACGGTTCAGGGCTCGAGCTCTTCGACTCCGGGGCGGTGGCCCCCGGTGGGCCTAGCACGTGGTTCACGTTCGAGGGTGCTGGCCTCTACCGGTTCGTCTGTTCGATCCATGCAGGCATGGGCGGGGGCGTGCAGGTGCCGGTGCGGGTCACTCCCAGCTCGGGCGGCATCCACCGAAGGTTCACCGTGACATGGGCGTCCGTGGTGCCGACGGGCGACCATGTGTACGACGTGCAGATCCGCCGCCCCGGCCGGAACTGGACTTCTTGGCGCACAGGCGTGACGGTTCGCGCGGGCGACTTCACGCCCGACCGCAAGAAGGGCCGGTATCGATTCAGAGCTCGCATGCGCGACCCAGGCCTCGCCCAGGCATCCGGGTGGTCGGTCGCAGCAACGATCCGGGTGGCCTGACTCGTCAAGCTCGGCCTCCGGAACGTCTATGCCTGCGGTAGCGTCGAGGCTTCGGCCCGGCGACGAGGACACACCGACACGACTGGAGAGTGCCGTGGCACGGTTCAAGGTTGGCGCCCAGTTCCATCCGCAGCTCACGTCGATGTTGAACCTGCGCCGAGGCTGGCGCGAGGCAGACGCCATGGGCGTTGATTCCATCTGGACGTGGGACCACTTCTTCCCGCTCTACGACGGTCCCGACGGCCACCACTTCGAGGGGTGGACGCTCCTTGCCGCGATGGCGTGCGACACCGAACGAGCCGACTTCGGCATGCTGGTGACCTGCAACTCCTATCGCAACCCGGAACTGCTCGCCGATATGGCGCGCACGGTGGATCATGTGAGCGGCGGCCGCCTGATCCTCGGCCTCGGGGCAGGGTGGTTCGAGCGCGACTATGACGAGTACGGCTACGAGTTCGGCACCGCGATCGATCGTCTTCGTGCGCTCGAGGCCGCGCTTCCGCGCATCGAGGCGCGCCTCGCGAAGCTCGACCCACCGCCCGTTCGTCAGCCGATGCCGATCCTGATCGGCGGAAGCGGCGAGAAGGTCACGCTTCGCCTGGTCGCCGAGCACGCAAACGCCTGGAACAGCTTCGGCCCGCCGGCCACCTACGCGGCCAAGAGCGCGGTGCTCGACGAGTGGTGCGAGCGCATCGAACGTAACCCCGGTGAGATCGAGCGCACGGTGCTGATCGAAACCGATGAGGTGGACCAGGTCGAGGCGTTCCTCGAAGCCGGCGCGCAGCACCTCATCGTGGGGCTCGGTGCCGTGGGTGAGACACCGTTCGACCTCGAACCTGTGAGACGCCTCCTGGACCTTCGAGGGTAGGCAAGCCGTTCTAGGTGAGATTCAGGCGCCGGTGGCGTCGAAGAAGGCGCTCCAGTCTGCGTCGGCGCCCTCGTCGGTACCGACGATGAATTGCTCGACCATCTCGCGGGCCATCTCGTCGGAGAATTGCACCGGCGGGCTCTTCATGAAGTAGGCGCTCGGCCCGATGATCGGTCCGCCGATGCCTCGGTCCTTCGCGATCTTCGCGCAGCGAACCGCGTCGATGATCACCCCCGCGGAGTTGGGCGAGTCCCACACCTCGAGCTTCATCTCGATGGTGAGGGGCACGTCGCCGAAGTTGCGGCCTTCCAGTCGGATCATGGCCCACTTGCGATCCTCGAGCCACGGCACGTGGTCGCTCGGTCCGATGTGGATGTCGTCGGCAGCGAGCGGCTCATCGAGCTGGCTCTGCACCGACTGGGTCTTCGAGATCTTCTTCGAGATCAGACGTTCACGCTCGAGCATGTTCTTGAAGTCCATGTTGCCGCCGAAGTTGAGCTGATACGTGCGGTCGAGCGAGACGCCGCGGTCCTCGAAGAGCTTCGCAAGCACTCGGTGCGTGATCGTGGCACCGACCTGGCTCTTGATGTCGTCACCGACGATGGGCACGCTCGCGTCGGCGAACTTCTTCGCCCATGTGGGGTCGCTCGCGATGAACACCGGCAACGCGTTGACGAAGCCCACGCCTGCATCGATCGCGCACTGCGCATAGAAGCGGTCCGCTTCCTCCGAACCCACGGGGAGATAGCTCACGAGCACGTCGGCTCGGGTGTCGCGCAAGACCTGCACGACGTCGGCCTCGGGTTCGTCCGACTCCATCACCGTTTCGCGGTAATAGGTTCCGAGGCCGTCGAGGGTTCGGCCGCGCGAGACGTGAACGCCGAGCGGAGCCACGTCGCTGAAGCGGATCGTGTTGTTGGGCTCGGTGAAGATCGCCTCGGCGACGTCCTTGCCGACCTTCTTCGCGTCGACATCGAAAGCGGCGGCCACCTCGACATCGCGCACGTGGTAGCCGCCGAGCTCCACGTGCATGAGGCCGGGCACATCGTCGGACGGATCGGCGTCGCGGTAGTACGTCAAGCCCTGTACGAGTGACGAGGCGCAGTTGCCAACGCCGACGATCGCGATTCGGACGGTGCTCATGAGGTGCGCTCCTTCCTGCTGAGGACCGCCGTACGACGGCTCCTGGCGCCGCCTCGTTCGAGGTCTCTCGTTGCCGTGGCGGTGCGCTCGTTGTCGATCAATCCGTCGAGCCAGTCGATGTCGGACCGGGTGGCGCTGCGTCCGTGCTCCATGAGCGACATCGTGTAGTCGTCGGCGCCTTCGTGCGTGGTGCGCAGCGAATCGTCGATGGTGTGCAGACGCTCGGTCAGGTACGTCCGCCGGCGTTCGAGCAATCTGATCCGGGTCTCGGGCGGGAGGTAGCGGAAGAACGCGAGCCGCACTCGGAAGCGCGTGTCTTCGGTCGAGTTGTCGTTCGGTGTCTCCTGCAGCAGCTCGAGGAAGGCTCGCTCACCTTGCTCGGTGATGCCGAAGACGGTCTTGCGGCGCCCACCGGTACTCTCTCCGGGCCCATGCACTGGCGCAACGAACCCATCGCGTTCCAGGCGACGCAGCGTCGGATACAGGGAGCCGTACGAAACCCGCCAGAAGCCCCCCAGCGAACCACCGAGCTCACGGGAGAGCTGATAGCCGTGCATGGGTTGCTGCTTCAGGAGGCCGAGGACCGCGAGCTCGAGCATCGTGTGGTCGTTCCTTTCGGTGGTGAGGCTGGGATGGATAGGACGGAACGATATATCGGTCCGATATATCTACTCGCTTGACCGACCTCCGTCAACTCGGGTCCACGGAAGGTGCTCGACCTGGAGGCTCTCACCGACCAAGATGGAGCTCGCGACCGTCCCGGAGGTGTTCCCCGCTTGCAGCGAACGATCCATATCTCGAACGAGGTCACACAACAGCTCCGACTGCTAGCCACGGTCACCGGCGTCGGTGAGGAGGAGCACCTCCGCCGGGCGGTGCGGGGGTACCTCGAGACCTCGGGGCGGCAAGCGGAGGTGAACGCGTTCACCGATCGCGCTCGTGAGCGGTTCCGCGACATCCTCGACCGGCTGGGGGAGCTGTAGACCCCCCCCGCTTCCTCAGCGCCGACGACGTGGTAACCATCGCGCGAGCAGAGCTCGGCGACGATGCGATCCCCGATCACGAGCGTCTCGCCGACGCCGTGGCCGAGCCCTCGAGACGTGAGGAAGGCGCCGACGTCTATCCGGGAGTAGTGCCCAAGGCAGCGGCGCTGCTGCTTGCGATGTTGCGTCTGCGCCCGTTCGCGCTGTCCAACGCCAGGGTCTCACTGCTGGCCACGACCGTCTTCTTGAATCGCAACGGGCTCGACCTGAACGCAGTACCCGACGAGATCATCCCGGTCGTCGCCGTCGCCGCGACCGGTGAGCTCACCGTGCTCGAGACCGCCGCCGCCCTCGAGCGGTTCGTGGTGCGCTTGGCGCACCCGACCGAATAGTGCGCTTGGCGCACCCGGCCGAATAGTGCGCTTGGCGCACCCGACCGAATGGTGCGCGAGGTGCCGCCGGGGGCGAGGCTCATGCGCTTCCGGGGCGCTTCCAGTCCGTGACGTAGCCGGGGGTCTCGGTGCCCTCCCGTAACAGAGGGTCGGGAACCGGCTCGCCGGCTATCGTCCGAAGCGGCAAGATGCCCGCCCACACATCGAGGGCGAGGTCGTCGTCGGGCTCCTCGGGGAAGCCCTCGCTCACCTTGGCGCTGCATTCTTCGAGCGACACCTTCACGAAGGTGGTCTGTCGTAGCTCGCCATCGGTCGGGCGCCTGGCGTCGAAGCTGCGTCCCGGCGCCACGTGGTCGGTGATCACGTCGAAGATCGTCGCGAGCTCGTCGCGGTCGGTGACTTCTTCGACGGTTCCGTACACGATCACGGTGCGGTAGTTCATGGAGTGCTCGAACATCGACCGCGCGAACCTGATGCCGTCGACGATCGTGACGGCGACGGCGACGGGCAGACCGTGCTTGATCGCCCGCAGTGTGCTGGAAGCAGAAGAGCCGTGCACGTACAAGGTGTCGCCGATCCGCGCATGGATCGTCGGGATCACACGCGGGTCCCCGTCGGCACCGACCCATGCGAGGTGGCAATACAAGGCCTCGTCCAGGATCGCGTGAACCCGATCGCGCGCATAGACGCCCAGTTCTGGAAGCCTGCGCACCCTGGTGCGAGCGGTGGGGGCCCCGGCACTCACGGTCGTGGCAGCTCCATCCCATCGGGCGGGAAGTACGAAGGCTCGGCGATCCCCGGCGAGAGGTCCGGCGATGGGTTGGGTGCGCCGACCACGAGACGCAAGGGCAACGTGCCGGCCCACACGTCGAGCGCGAGGTCCTCTTCGGGGTCCTTCGGCGGACCGGTGCGAACCTTGGCGCTCGCCTCGACGATCGGCATCGCGAAGATCAACGTCTCCCGCCAGTCGTCCTCATCGGGACGAGCGGCGTCGCTTTCCCGGCCCGGCAGCACGTGGTGCGTGATCGCCGCCGCCGCGGCGTACAACTCGTCGGCTTCGGTGACCTCGCGACCATGGCCGAACACCACCACGCTGCGGTAGTTCATCGAATGCGCGGGCGAGGTCCTGGCCAGCACGAGCTCGTCCACGACCGTCGCCACGACGCAGACCTCCGCGCCGCCCGAGACCGCTTTCCACGCTCGAGCGCCGCGCGAGCCGTGCAGGTAAAGGGTGTCGCCGATCCGAGCCTGGATCGTGGGAAGCGCACGAGGGCGTCCGTGCTCGACCCACGAGACCGTGCAAATAGCGCCTCGTCGAGCACCTCTGGATCGTCGTGCGGCTCGTAGTCGGCATCGCTCCGGGTGGCGATGCACTCGGGTGCGCTCGCTGGGGGCCTCCGACATGGCGGATGCTACCCGGGACGACCGCGCCCACCGGCCCCTCGCCCTTGAGCGCCGGCGGGTGCTATCGTGCGCTCGCCCGGGACGTCATGTCCGGGTGGCACGGTGCTCAGCGAAGTCCGGTGCGAATCCGGCGCTGTCGCGCAGCTGTGAAGCCTCCTTCGTGGAGGACGAGCCAGGTCGCCTGACCCGTGTCGGCGGAATCGTTCTCGCGATGAGGAGCGGTCCGTTCGGCGCCCGCGCCGAGCGTATCCCTCATCCTCCGGAAGGGAGGATGTGTCATGAGGAAGATCCTTTCCTTGGTCGCCGTGGTGGTGGTGGTGTCGTCCAGCTCACCGCGTGCGGCTCCGAGCAACGGACGAAACCGGGCCGCGCCCTCCTCATCGTCCGACCCGTTCCCGGTCACCGTCGAGGCGGGCAACGGATCCGGTTCGCGATCGACGCGCAGACCCACGCGATCGTGTCGTTCTCGCCCACGGTCGACCGAGATGCTCTTCGCGGTGGGCGCGGGCGATCAGGTCGATAGCGGTCGACGAGTACTCGACCTTCCCCGACGAGCCCCGACACCGACCTGTCGGGCTTCGAGCCGAACATCGAGGCGATCGTGTCCTACGACCCGGATCTGTGATATTGGATACCGACGCCGGCGACGTCGTGAATGGCCTGGCGGGTCTGGACGTGCCCGTCGTCTGCTTCCGGCGGCCGAGACGCTCGACGAGACCTATGCGCAGATCGAGCAGCTCGGCATCGTGACCGGCCACGCCGAGGAAGCCGCCGAGGTCGCAGCGGACGTGCGTGACCGAGATCGACGCGATCGTCGCTTCGGTGCCGCCCGCCGAGGGGCCATGACCGTCTACCACGAGCTGGACGACACGTACTACAGCGTCACCACCGACACCTTCATCGGCCAGGTCTACGAGATGTTCGGCCTCGCCAACATCGCCGACGAGGCGAAGGGGGCGGGCTCGGGATATCCGCAGCTCTCGTCGGAGTACATCGTGGATCCCGACCCGGCGCTGATCGTGCTCGCCGACGGCGAGTGCTGCGGACAGTCACGCGCGGCGAACGTGGCCGATCGGCCCGGGTGGTCGGTCTCACGGCTGTGCCGAGGGTTCGGTGATCGAGATCGGCGACGACGTCGCGTCGCGTTGGGGTCCGCGCGTCGTGGAGTTCATGCGCGCGGTGGGGGAGGGGCTGGCGGTGAGACGGCCGGATGACGACGTTCGCGAGTGAGCAGCGAGGACCGCCGGTGGTGCCCCATCGTCGGTTCGTTGCCGCCACGCTCGCGCTCGTCGCCCTCGCGGCGGGCGCCCTGCTCGTCGGGCCCGTGCACCTGACCCTTCGGGGTCCTCCGTGAGCTCTTCGGCTGGTTCCGCTCATCGGCGACGGTGACCTCGACCAGCGAGCAGGTCACGATCCTGTGGCAGCTCCGCGCCCCGCGGGTCGCCCTCGCGTGCGTGGTCGGCGCATGCCTCGCGGTGTCGGGCGCGGCCTACCAAGGAGCGTTCCGCAATCCGCTCGCCGACCCCTATCTGCTCGGCGCGGCGGCGGGCGCCGGACTCGGCGCGACCATCGCCTTCGTCTACGGGGTGGCGGGGTCCTTCGGCGCCGGCACCCCGCTGCTTCCGCTCGCGTCGTTCGTGGGCGCGCTCGCCGGGTCGCGATCGCCTACGCTGTCGGAGGATCGATGGGCGGACGAACCACGACCGGGCTCGTGCTCGCGGGTGTCGCCGTCGCGTCATTCCTCACCGCGGTGCAGACCTTCGTGCAACAGCAGAACTCCGACACCCTGCGGGAGGTCTACACCTGGATCCTGGGCCGGCTCACGACGGCCGGCTGGAGCGACGTCGTGCTGATCCTTCCCTATGCGGCTGTGAGCATCGCTGTGCTCTTGCTGCACGGCCGACTCCTGGATGTGCTCGGGCTCGGCGACGACGAGGCAGAGAGCCTCGGGCTGCAGGCCGACTCGGGTTCGGCTGCCCGTCGTCGTCGCAGCGTCGCTCGCCACGGCCGCGGCCGTGGCGGTGGCAGGGTTGATCGGGTTCGTCGGCATCATCGTGCCGCATGCCGTGCGCATGATCGTCGGCGCCTCGAACCGCTGGATCGTGCCGTTGTCGGCGCTGGCGGGGGCGGCGTTCCTCGTGCTGGCCGATCATGGCCGCTCGCACGGTCGTCGCACCCGCCGAGCTGCCGATCGGTGTGGTCACGGCGGTGATCGGCGCGCCGTTCTTCGCGTTGCTCCTGCGCCGTTCCGGGAAGCCGGTATGAAACTCGGGAGCCGCGATGCCGGCGTCGAGATACGGATGCGTGGAGGCGGCGACGAGGTCGCGATGCCCGACGGGGTGTCGAGCTCGAGCTACGGGACGTTGGTGTCGAGCTCGCCGGTCGCGACGTCGTGCGCCATGTCTCGTTCGACCTGCCGCCCGGCGGATGGCTCGGAGTGCTCGGGCCAAACGGCGCCGGCAAGTCCACGCTGCTGCGAGCGATCGCCGGCTTGACAGTGCACCGAGGCCGGGTGCGGTTGAGCGGGCGCGACACCGCCGAGTTGCGACGACGAGAGCTTGCGGTGCGCATCGCGGTGGTGGCCCAGCGGCCGACGGTGCCCGAGGGCGCGACGGTGCTCGACTACGTCTCGCTCGGGCGCACTCCGCACATCCGCTACTTCGGTTCGATCGGCCGGCGCGATCGAGAGGTCGTCGCCGAGGTGCTTGCTGCGCTCGACATCGCGGACGTCGTGTCGCGACCGGTCACGTCCCTCTCGGGTGGGGAGGCCCAGCGGGTCTTCGTGGCGAGGGCCCTCGCCCAGGAACCCTCGCTCCTGCTGCTCGACGAGCCCACGACATCGCTCGACGTCGGCCGTCAGCAGGACGTGCTCGAGCTCCTCGAGGATCTCCGCCGCGATCGGGGGGTCACGGTCGTGACCGCGCTGCACGACCTGTCGCTCGCGGGGCAGTTCGCCGATCGCCTGCTGCTGCTGCACGAGGGGAACCAGGTCGCCGAGGGCGTTCCGAGCGAAGTGCTCACCGAGCAGGTCGTGCGCGAGTTCTTCGGCGCGTCGGTGCGACTCGTGCCCGTCGACGGATCGGGGCACGTGCTGGTGCCGGTTCGTCGCGCCGTGAGCGCCGGCGACGAGCAGCCGGCAGTGCTCTCGGCCGAGGGGGTAGAGCCGACGTGACGATGGAGCCGCCGAGGTCGGCGCCCGAGACCGCATCACTCGGCCATGCGCGGTCGCTCGTGCTCGTGCACACCGGAGAGGGAAAGGGCAAGAGCACCGCGGCGATGGGGGTGGCGCTCCGCGCGCTCGCCCGAGGGTGGCGCGTCCTCGTCGTGCAGTTCGTCAAGTCCGGCGATTGGCGATCGGGCGAGCAAGAGATGCTGCAGCGGCTCGGAGTCGACTGGCGCGCGATCGGCGACGGGTTCAGTTGGGACTCCGACGATCTGGAGGCGAGCGCCGGGCTTGCTCGGGAGGCCTGGTCCGCCGCAGAGGCGGCGCTCGCCGGGGGCACGCACGAGGTCGTCGTGCTCGACGAGGTCACCTACCCCATGACGTGGGGTTGGATCGACACCGACGCCGTCGTGGCCACGATCGCCGGCCGCGACGAGCGCGTGAGCGTGGTGGCCACCGGTCGCGATGCGCCGCCCGCCCTCATCGAGGTCGCCGACACGGTCACGGAGATGCGCAACGTGAAGCACGCGTTCGAGGCGGGTCTCGTCGCGAAGCGGGGCATCGACTTCTGATGGCGGCGATGACGCGATGGCGCTCACGCTCCTGACGGGCCCGGTGGCGAGCGGCAAGTCTCGTCTGGCTGCTCAGCTCGCGTCGGGCGTGGAAGGGTCCGGTCGACGTGATCGTGACCGCCGAGGCGCTCGACGACGAGATGCGGGCGCGCATCGAACGGCATCGGGTCGAACGTCCGGTCGAGTGGCGCGTCATCGAGGAGCCGCTCGATCTCGAGGGGGCGCTCGGTGCGGCCGCGCCCGATGCGTTCGCGATCGTCGACTGCCTGACGCTCTGGACGTCGAACCGGTTGGGCGCGGGCGACGCCTCCGACCGCGTGGTCGAGCTCGGTCGCGCCGCGGCCGGCATCGCTGCAGCGCGACCGGCGCCGACCGTCGTCGTCACGAACGAGGTCGGGTGGGGCATCGTGCCGATGAACGAGCTCGCTCGCACCTATCGCGACGTGCTCGGGCGGGTGAACGCCGCGTTCGCGGACAGGGCCGAGCGAGCCTTGCTGGTCGTGGCCGGACGCGCCATGTCACTCACCCCGGTGGTTCCCGCGGACTTCCTCGCAGGCCACGAGGAGCGGCAGGCGTGAACGCGCTCGACCGACTGCTCGCAGACCTTCCCGAGCCCGACGCCGAGGCGATGGCCGCCGTGCGTTCCCGGGCGGGCTCGGTGCTGCGCCCGCAAGGCGCACTTGCCCGGCTCGACGAGATCGCCGTCTGGCTCGCGGGATGGCATCGGACGGGCCGCCCCACGGTCGAGAACGTCTCGACGGTCATCTTCGTCGCCGACCACGGCGTGGCGTCGGCAGGCGTGAGCGCCTACCCCGCCGAGGTCACGAAGACCATGCTGGCGGCGCTCGATGCCGGCGTCGCGACCGCATCGGTGATGTCTCGGCTGCTCGGCGCCCGGATCCGAACGATCGACGTCGGCGTCGGCGAGCCGACCGGCGACATCAGGGTCGAGCCGGCGCTGACGCCGCAGCGGTTCGAGCGATGTGTGGAGGCGGGCACAGATGCCGTGTCACGCGCGGCCGGGGAGGGCGCAGATCTGCTCGTGCTCGGCGAGATGGGCATCGGCAACACCACGGCGGCCTCGGCCGTCTGCGCTTCGATATTCGGAGGCGACCCGCGCCAACTGGACCGGGCGTGGTACCGGCATCACCGATGATGGCCTCACTCACAAGATCGCCGTGGTCGAGCAGGCCCGTGGTCGAGCTGCCCGGCTCTCACCTGTTGAGGCGCTCCGCCAGGTCGGCGGAGCCGAACTCGTCGCGATCGCGGCCGCCGTCGCCGAGGCCCGCCGTCGGTCGCTGCCCGTGGTGCTCGACGGCTTCGTGGTCTGCGCAGCGGTGGCGCCGCTGCACGTCGCCCGCCCCGGTGCGCTCGACCACTGTCTCGCGGGGCATCGATCGGCGGAAGCGGGCCATGCCCTGCTGCTCCAGCGGCTCGGCCTCGATCCGCTCGTCGATCTGAGCTTGCGCCTCGGAGAGGCCAGCGGAGCGCTCGTGGCCGTGCCGATCGTGCGCCTGGCGGCCGCAGCCGTGACCGACGTGGCGACGTTCGAGGAGTGGGGACCGGTGTGAGCACTCGGCGCGCGATCGGCGGCCCCCGCGAGTGGATGCGCCTCATCGGCGTCGCGACCCAGTTCCTCACGCGCCTGCCGCTTCGTGTTCGTTTCGAGCAGGGTGACCTCCAGCGAGCCATGGGCGCGTTCCCGCTCGTGGGCGTGGCGGTGGCCGCGATCGGCATCGGCGTGCGATGGGCCTTGCAGGAGCCGCTCGGGACATCGCTCGCAACGATCGCCGCCCTCGCGACGATGGTGTTCTCGACAGGCGCCTTCCACGAGGACGGCTTCGCCGACGCGGCCGACGGTCTCTGGGGCGGACGCACGCCGGACGAGCGACTCCGCATCATGCGCGACAGCCGGCTCGGCACCTACGGAACGGTGGCGCTCGTGCTGCTGTTCGCCACGAAGTTCGCAGCCCTCGCGCCGATGGCCCTCGACGCGTTCGCGAGGACCCTGGTGCCGGCGATGGTGCTCGCCCGGGCGTCATCGCTCGTCATGATGCGCGCGATCCCCCCGGCGCCCGAGACGCTGGTGACGCTCGCCGGTCCACCGTCACCGGCGGGCTGGGCGTTCGCCGCGCTCACGAGCGCGCTCTCCCTCGCCGCGTTCGGGTTCCACGCCTGGCTTCCGCTGGCGGCGACCGCACTCGCCACGTTCGGGGCGATCGTGATCGTCCGCCGGAAGGTAGGTGGTATCAACGGCGACCAGCTCGGCGCCGCGAACCAGCTCGTCGAGATCTCGGTGATGCTCGCCGGCGTCGTGGTGTTCGTCGAACGCTGAGCGTTGCCGGCGAGCCTGCCTACAGTCGCTGTTCGCCGCCCCCGGCTTCCCCTTGCAAGAACCGCTCGATCTCCGACGCGAGCTCGTCACCCGACGGAACGTGTTCCTCGCCGGCGATCGATTCCAAGCGCTCCAGGTACTGGCGGGCGTCGTCATCGCCGCCGACGGCCGTGTCGAGTCGCTGCCGTTGGGCGAGCGCCTCGTCGGGCAGATCCCCGAGCGGCAGGTCCACGCCGAGGTGGCGTCCCGTCTGTTCGAGCAGGGCGATCGTGGCCGCGGCGAAGGATCCGCCCACGTAGTGCGGCACCTGCGCGTAGAAGCCCACGGTCGGGATGCCCGCGCCCGCCACCGCCATCTCGATCACCGACAGGCACGCCGCCGGCACCCGCAGCAAGCCCTGCGGGCCCTGCTCGACATCGTCGTGCAGCAGTCCGGTCTGCGATGCCGTGCCGAACACGTGCACGGGTCGTGTGTGGGGCATGGCCGCCGGGATCGCCCCCAGGCTCACCCACTGCACGACGCCGAGGCGCACGGCAGCCTCCATGACCTGCTCGGCGAGCTCCTTCCAGCGGAAGTCGGGCTCGGGCCCGTGCAACACGAGCAGGTCGCGGGCCCCCTCTGCTCGGCGCACGATCGTCAGCGCCGGCCAATCGAGCTCGGAGAGAGTGCCGTCGACCACGTCGAGCACCGGACGCCGCGACCGATAGTCGAACAGCGCGTCGGAGTCTCCCGCCGCGAGCTCCTGGGCATCTCCGGCCAAGATCGTGGCTGCCGCGGAAGCCGCGCCTCCTGCATCGATCCAGCCGTCGAATGCCCCGATGAGCACGGGCGCACGAAGCGTCGGCAGCTCGTCACGCAGAAGGAGCAAGCTCATACACCCAGGATAGTGCTGCTCAGCCCCAGTCGAGGAAGTCCGGACCCAGCCGACGTCGATTCCGCCCACCGAGGCAATGAGGAGATCTTCGATCACCGGCATCTGTGATCCTCTCCCTTCCACTCATCTCGATGGTTCTGCGTGCGACCGGGCGTCAGCCGTATCGCCCGATGTTGGGTGAGGGGATAGGGTTGGCGCCCCATGAACCAGCAGCCACGGATGGAACCGTACGGCACGCCCAACGCGATGGGGTTCGACGATGCCTACATCGGCGTGCCGACATGGGACATCGGACGGCCGCAGCGCGAGGTGCTGGCGCTCGCCGAGGCGGGATCGTTCCGGTCGGCGATCGTCGATCTGGGGTGCGGCACGGGTGAGAATGCGCTCGCCCTGGCCGAGCGTGGGCACGACCTCCTCGGCATCGACGCGTCGCCGCGGGCGATCGGCAAGGCCATGGACAAGGCGCGGGACCGCGACCTCGTCTCCGCCGTCTTCCTGGTCGCCGATGTCTTCGATGTCGCAGGGCTCGGCCGGCGGTTCGGGTCGGCGCTGGACTGTGGACTCTTCCACGTGCTCGACGACCATGAACGGCCGGTCTATGCGGCGAGCGTGCACGATGCGCTCGAGCCCGGCGGCGTGCTGCACTTGCTCTGCTTCAGCGATGCCGAGCCGCCGGGTTGGGGCCCCCGCCGGGTCACCGAGGAAGAGTTGCGGAGCACGTTCTCGGTCGGGTGGAAGGTGCGGGAGATCGTTCCGGCAGGGTTCGAGACGAACCTCGACGCCGGTGAGGTGCGCGCGTGGCGCGCGGTGATCGTGCGCGATTGACTCAGCTCGGCGAAGGCGCCGCGACCGAGGCCGCGCCGGCGGTGCCCACGCGGCGGAATCCCACGCGTTCGTAGACCCGCGCGACGTCGTCGTCGTCGGCGGAGAGGAACACCGTGCCCACGCCCCGTTCCAACGCGTCGGCGACGAGCGTCGCCGTGACCGCCGATCCGAGTCCGCGGCGGCGGAACGAAGGAAGCGTCGCCACCCCGACCACCTCGCTGGAACCGTCGAGGGGCTGATGGGAGCCCACCGCGGCGGCGACTCCAGACACGCGAGCCGCAGCGAGGACCGTGAGGCCGGCGAACATGCGTCCCCGCTGGAAGGCGATCGTGTCGGGGTTCTGCGTCTTGGCTGCTGCGGCCGCTTCGGCCGCGCCTGCATCGCCCACGCCCGTTCCACGGGTGGCGAATCCCACCTCGGCCACCGCACTGAACGCTGCGAGGTCTTCGTCGGGATCGACGATCGCGACATCGATGTCGTCGGATGGCGCGGGCGTCTGGAGATCGTCGGGGATCAGCACCAACAAGGGGTGATGCACGACCTGCATGCCGTCGGCTTCGGCGGTCGCGCCGACCTCTGGTGCGAGCTCGTCGATCCATTCGAACGCCTCGGGCTGACCGAGGGCGCGCTGGCGCTCTCGGACCGCCCGCAATGCTTCCACGTCGAAGCCATCGGCGCCGGGCGTGGGTCTCGCGTAGTAGCGCCAGCCGTGGCCCTCGTTCAGGAAGAGCGTGAAGGGCCCGATGGTCTCGGCCTGTGCACCGGTCCTGGGTGCGGCGTCGAGATATTCGTTGATGCGTTCGAGCAGGTCTCGATCGGGTTCCATGTCGGCGCGGAGACTACAGCGCATGTACGGCCAAGCTCGCATCTCGCAACCATGAAGGGTAGAACGCGCTCCTAGGCCGAAAGTCTCGATCTTGCCCGCCACGCACGAGTTGGGGCTGTTCCTTAGCCCTATGCCCCGTGTAGCGTACGGCTGACCCGGTTCCCGTGGGCGGCGGGCCATATCGCCCGATCGAGTACCACGGCACACAACGAGAGAGGTTTCCATGACCCGATACCTTTGCGCCCACCCCGGTCACGAGCGCAAGGGCCGGGCCCAGGCGGTCGACGTCACCGCCCAGGTCCGCCTCGAGCGCGAGTTCCTGCCGCGAGAGTCTTCCTATCTGGCCTCGACCGACGAGGTGATCGCGCGGGTCCTGGCCCTTCGCACCGACGATCCGCTCGAGCGCGTGTCGCAGGTGCGACGCATCTTGTCCGGCACCACCGCGCCCATCGACGCGCCGGTGGTGCTCGCAGCGCCTTCAGCCGGGCGTGACACAGGTGGGCGCGAGACCCGCGACCGTGTGCCGGGGCTCTACGAGATGGACGAGCTGCGGCGGAGCGACCCCTCGATCGCGAGCCTGCTCGACCGGCGCCGCGACGCCGGCCCCGGCGTCGACGACGTGGTCGTGCTCACCGACGCCGAGCCCGGCCCGGTCGTGGGCGAGACGTCGACAGCCTCCGAGACCATGACCGCGACGCAGCTCGATCGGGTGCAGCAGGCCAGGATGCTGCCGCAAGGGGTCTTCCCCGTCATGGAGCTCGCGTCTCGCATCGCCGACGCCGATCCCGACGAGGATGCCATCATCGAGGCGATCCGCACGGCGCCGGCGATGGGGGCGTCGGCGGCCGAGCGCACCGGTCCGTGGCGCGTGGTGATCGAATGTCCGACCCCGCTCGGCGACCCACCCGTGCAGCACCGCGTGGTATTCACCGGGCTCGGCGATCATGAGCCCGCGGAGGTGCTCGGCACCCCCGCCGTCGGCTGGGACCTCGCGCTCGAGGACGCAGCGATCGTCGACCTCGCGCCTCCCACGCCGAGCTGGCGCGCCGAACGGCGCCTGCGTTTCGCTCTCATCGCCGAGCTGGTGATCGCGGTCGCCCTCGCAGGCCTGGCATGGGCCTCCGGCGCCCTCGCGCAGGCCGTGCGCGAGACGCCGGGCTGGCTGGGCTTCGCGGTGACCATGGCGATCGCGGCGTTCGCGATCGGTCTGATCAGCCTGTTCGGACGAAGCGACGCCGAAGGCAACGCCAACGACACGTTCGTGCTGCGCCGTTACTACGCGAGCCGCATGCAACTGTTCTCGGTCTCGGCGATGATCTCCGCCGGCATCTTCACGATCGCGCTCGCTTCGGCGATCGTGCCGCCGGTGCTCGACGCCGAGCCGCCCGTGCCCGCTCCGATCGTCACGTTCGCTGCGGGAAGCCGGGTCGTCACGGCCACCGTGCAACTCGACGGGAACGACATCGCCACCGATGACCTCGTAACGGTCGAGATGCGCCAATACTCGGCCGAAGGGGCGCAGGGCGTGCTCATCGGCCGTGTCACCGCGACGGGCGATTCGGCCGGGCAGGTGCTCGTGAGCGAAGCCGTGGCGCTCGATCGCGGTGCTCGCTACATGAGCGTGCTGGTCTCCGTGGGCGGTCGATCGGCGAGCAGCTGCTCGCCGGCGGGGCCGTCCGGCGCGGGCTGCACGATCGTGTCGGTTCCGCCGCTCGGTGCCGGCGTGGTGCGCTTCGTGCCATCGACGCCGAGCGACGTGCTGATCGCGGAGACGCTGCCGACGGCGAGCCCGACGCTCTCGCCGTCGATCGCGCCGAGCGCGCTTCCCACTCCGACGACGACCGTGTCGCCGACGACCTCTCCCACGGCAACCCTGTCGCCGACTCCCTGATCGGAGGGTGGATCGGGTGACGCGAGGAACCGCCCCGGTTCCTGTCGCGCGCCTGACGTGGGACCAGGTCTTCGCGTTCCGACTGGCGCGTCAGCATCTCGAGCCTCGTACCTCGAAGAGCGCGGTCGAGATCGTTCGCCGGCTCTGCGGCGTGCAGGCACAGGTGGCATCGGCGGCCGAGTTCGGGGTGGCGACCAGGCGAAGGAGCGGCGCCGCTTCCATCAGCCGCGCGATCGAGGGTCGTTCGCTCGTGAAGACGTGGGCCATGCGCGGCACGCTGCACGTGCTGCCGTCCGATGAGGCGCCGGCATACCTCGCCACGATGGCCGGTCTGACCCCCTGGCGATCGAAGGCGTGGGAGCGTTACCACGGCGTGAGCGCGACCGACGTGGAGAGTGTTCGCGATGCCCTGAGTGAGGTCCTGGGCGCGGAACCGCTCACGAGAGAGGAACTCGTCGCCTCGCTCGCAGGTCATCTGCGGTCTCGTGCGGCGCGTGACCGGCTGTCGTCGGGGTGGGGCGAGCTGCTGAAGCCCGCGGCGTGGGCCGGCACGTTGCTCCAGGGACCGCCGAGGGGTTCGTCCGTGACGTTCGTTCGAGCCGACGCCTGGGTCGACGGATGGTCGGCGCCCGACCGCGACGAGGCCGGTGCGTCGGTCCTGCGCTCATACCTCGCGGCGTTCGGCCCCGCGACCGCACAAGACGTCGCCGATTGGTGGGCACGTCAGCCCGCGAGCAAGGTCCGGCCGTGGTTCGAGCGACTCGGCGATGAGGTGGCGCCGGTGGAAGTCGAAGGGACGGCCTCGTGGGCCCTTGCCCGAGACGTCTCGAGTCTGGAACGCGCCGAGCCGAGCGACGCCGTCCGGTTGCTCGGCAACTTCGACCAGTACGTGCTCGCGCCTGGCAGAGGATCGGCCGCATTCGTGCCGGCCGACCACAAGGCGCAGGTATCCCGTGCTGCCGGCTGGATCAGCAAGGTGGTCCTGCTCGGTGGTCGCGTTGCGGGCGTCTGGGAGGTGAGCGACTCAGGGGAACACGAGTTCGACCTCTGGGCTCATGTGCCCGGTGCCGCACTCGATGCGGAGCTGGCCCGCCTCCGCCCCCGGACGAGGTGACACCGGTCGCGGGAGCGAAGTTCCGCCGTTCGGCCTAGTACATCTCCGTCAAGTTCCCGATGCGGTGTGACCGCCCCGGTGCGAATGTCGGTACATGAGGCGCGAGCGGAGGGAAGCGATCGTCGACATCTCGCGCGACGTCGTATCTCTTGGCGAGGCCCAGTCGTTGGTCGAGGTGGTCGATCGCCTTCCGACGGGGATCGATTGGCGGTTCGAGCCCGATTGGGACGGCCTCGGCGTGATCGTCCGGCTCGGTCACGAGGTCGACGAGCTGCGGCCCGGATCCGACCGGCTGGTCTCCGATCGCGGGCGGACGTTCGACCGATACTTCCCCGAGCTGATCGATCAGATCCGGTCCATGCCCGGCGATGAAGCGGTCGTCCGCGGATCACTGGTGGTCGTCTCGAGCGCGGGCATGGACCACCAGACAGTCCGCCTCCGCCTGCATCCGGCGAAGGCGAGGGTCGCATCACTCGCGATCACGACGCCCGCAACGCTCGTGCTCACCGACCTCCTCACACGGGGAAGCGTCGACGCCCGAGCGGCGCCGATCGATGAGCGGCGCGGCCAGCTCGAGCGCCTCGCCTCGGAGATGGGCATCGAGATCGCGCCCTCGCGACTCCGTCGCATGCCTCCTGGTCCGTCCATCCTGCTGACGCCGCAAACCTTCGATGGCCGCGTCGCGCGCGCGTGGTTGCACGACCGGGACTCGACCGGGCGCGACGGGGTGATCGCGCGCCACGCCGATGGAAGGCGCTGCGTCCGCGTGCGCCGCTCTCGCAACGCTGCCTGCGTCGTGACCGGGTTCCGGCGCACCGCATCGGGCGAGCTCGGGGCGGTGCGGCTCGGCATGTTCGACGGAGACGTTCTGGTCGACGTGGGCCGAACGGCCGCGATCCGCCAGGCTCCGGTCCGCCGCGAGATGGTCGGGGCACTCGGAACGGTCGCCCCGGTTGCCGTGACCCTCTCAGCCGTGCGGTCGGCGTGGGTCGACGTGCCCCCTGCGCTCGTCTGCGAGGTGCGCTTCGATCGACTCAGCGGGTCCCGGTTCCGCAGCGCGGTGACGTTCGTGCGTTGGCTCCCCGATCGCGATCCCCGAAGCTGCACCCTCGAACAGCTGATGCGCTGACGCCCCTCATCGAGGGATGACCGGTGTTGCCGATCGGTCAAGTGCAGCGCCGGACTCAGGTCGTCACGGCATGCAGCCGATGCTCTCATCATCGTGTTGCACGAGGGTTCGACCCCGCTCGACGTCGGTCTCGAGGTGGAACGCCTGTTCCAAGCTTCCCCCGAGGCGCAATTCGTGCTGCGCTCGGGTCGCATCGAGGCCGTCAACGATCGGTTCGTCGAGCTGCTCGGCTTAGATCCGACGGGTGCGCACGTGCGAGAGATCATCCCCGATTGGGGAGACGGAGCGGCCGACGCCGCAACGTTCGAGGCGGAGCTCGTCTGTCCCGACGGCGGCCGGCTGGCGGTCGAGACCCGGGTGCGGCCGTTCGACGACGGCTGGTCGGTGGCGTCGGTGCGCGATGCTCGCGAGCTGATCGCCGGACGTGAGGCCTCGGTCGCGCTCGTCGAGGCCGAGGCCCGCTATCGGAGCCTCGTCGAACAGATCCCCGCGGTCGTCTATGCCGACGACGGCGAGGTCACGAGCTACGTGAACCCCCAGATCGAACAGATCCTCGGAGTCTCGCCTGCCGCCTACCAGGCCGACCCGGACATGTGGCTCCGTATGGTGCACCCGGACGATCGTGAGCGAGTGAAGTTGCAGAGCGATGCGTTCATCGCCGGTCAGGGCGCCGATCTCGACGATTACCGCATGGTGCGTCCTGATGGGCGGATCACATGGATCCGCGATCGCGCCTATGCCCACCGCGACGACGATGGCAGAGCCGTGTTCGAACACGGCATCATGTTCGACGTCACGGAGCTGAAGGAAGCGGAGGCGCGTGTGGCGCACATGGCCTATCACGACGGCCTCACCTCTCTGGCGAACCGGCAGCTGTTCGAAGAGACGTTGACCCTCGCCGTTGAGCGCGCCAAACGCGACGACAAGGCTGTCGCGGTGGTCTTCCTCGACCTCGACAACTTCAAGCTGGTCAACGACTCACTCGGTCACCATGCCGGCGATCGGTTGCTGACCGAGCTCGCGCAACGGTTGAGGACCTGCACTCGCGAGACCGATCTGGTCGCCCGCCAGGGTGGCGACGAGTTCCTCATGCTGCTCGCCGACCTCGATCACGAAGCGATCGAGGCCGCAGCGGTCAGGGTCGCCGATCGCGTGACCGACGCACTTTCGGCGCCGTTCGAGCTGCTCGGCACGGACTTCCACGCTCGGGGCTCGATCGGTATCAGTCTCTTCCCGCGCGATGCGCTTGACGCGGAGACCCTGCTCAAGAATGCCGACATCGCGATGTACCGGGCCAAGCGCCTGGAGCCGGGCGGCCACAGGTTCTTCGCCAACGAGGGGGAAGACGCAACGGGCCGCCTCACGTTCGAGCAGCGTCTCCGTGGGGCGGTCGAGCAACAGAGCTGGGTGTTGCACTACCAGCCGGTCGTCGACCTCGCCGACCGCCGTGTCGTGGGCGTCGAGGCCCTGATCCGCTGGAAGGACTTCCACGGCATCGTTCCTCCCGGCGAGTTCATCCCGCTCGCCGAGGAGCTGGGTCTGATCGAGGCGATCGGCGACTGGGTGATCGACCAGGTGGCCGGACAGCAACGAGCATGGCGAGACGCCGGTCTCGATCTCGAGGTGTCGTTCAACCTTTCCCCGCGCCAGCTGTGGACCCCGCGCCTGGCCGATCGGCTGCTCGCGAAGCTGCGCGCGGCCGGCGTCGACCCGTCGACCGTGCAGGCCGAGATCACCGAATCGACCGCCATGGCCGACCCGGATCGAACCCAGCGCACCCTCCGTGAGCTGCATGCCTGGGGACTGCAACTGGCACTCGACGACTTCGGGACCGGCTACTCGTCGCTCTCGCGCCTGAAGAACATGCCCGTCGACGTGCTGAAGATCGACCGGGAGTTCATCCGCAACGTCGACAGGGATGTGCGTCTGGCCGGCATGGTGAGGGCGATGATCCAGGTGGCCCAGTCACTCGACATGGTGCCTCTCGCCGAAGGTGTCGAGACCGAGGGCGAGTACGTCTTCCTGCGTTCGAACGGGTGCCGGCTCGCGCAGGGATTCTGGTTCGCCCATCCCATGCCAGCCGACGAGCTCGATCCCTTCATGGACAAGCCTTTGCCCCTCGGAAGCTGATCCGCCGCTACCAGCGGCCGCGATGCACCACGTCGTCGAACGCTCGCCGGTTTGGATGCGCGATCGGCGTGAGCGGTCGAGACGGCCACCCGAGAGAGATGAGCCACATGCACTCGCGACCCTCGGGCAGCCCGAGAAGATCGCGGGCGAGCGGCTGATCGCCGATCGCGGCGTGACAGGTGCCGATGCCGAGATCGGCTGCGGCGAGCATGATGCTCATCGACACTTGTCCTAGATCGAATTGGATCGTCTCGCGCTGTTCGGTGGCGCTCGCCGCTGGCGCGATGAGCGCGATCGTCGCAGCCGAGCTCGCGACGTGATCCGCGTACCGCCATACGCGAGACAGATCCACGAGAGCTTCACGACTGATCACCACCACGAAGTCCCAGGCTTGCTGATTCTTCGACGAAGGCGTGCGCCGGGCTGCCTCGAGGATGCGATCGACGTCCCGCAACTCGATCGGCGCATCGGAGAAGGCTCGTACGTTCCGCCGCGAGCGGATCGCATCCCAGGTTTCCACGCGCCTACCGTCTCACGCCTCGAAACACCTCGCTCGCCCGCGTGCATCATCCCTGGGGATGACGGCGAACCGGCGCCTACCGGGCTACCGTCGTTCCATGAAGGATCCAACATCCTGGGAGCGACTGAGGCGAGTCGATCCATTGATCTGGGACAGCCTGTTGGCGTTCGCCGTCCTCGGCGCGTCGATCCTCGGGACGACCCTCGGCGGCAACGCGCCCGCTGACCCCGCCCGCGGACCTATCGGCCGGGGATCGCCCGGCGTGGAGGTCTATGTGCTGCTCGTGCTCGGCTGCGCACCCCTCGCGCTCCGTCGTCGTCGCCCGATCGCGGTGCTGACCCTCGTCGGTATCGCCGCATCCGCGCTTGCGATGCGGGCTGACAGCGTCGATCTCGTCCTCGCGCTGGTCGTGGCGTCGTTCAGTGCCGCAGCTCACACCGACCGCGAGCGGTTCCAGCGGCAGGTCGTGCCGATCGCGGTCGCATCGGCGGCGGTGACCTCCACGTTCGCCTACCCACGCACGAACTGGGTGGAGGTACTGGTGAACTCCACGTTCGTCGTGGGGTTGCCGATGATCTTCGGTCGCGTCGGGTTCAATCGCCGTCGCCGGATCGCCGGCGAACGTGAGCGCGCATCACGCGACGCCGTGGCAGCCGAGCGCGCCCGCATCGCCCGGGAGCTCCACGACGTTGTCGCGCACGCGATGGGCGTGATGGTCGTGCAGGCCGGCGCCGCTCGCTCCGTGGTCGACCACGACACCGAGGCCGCGAAAGCCGCGCTCGCTCGCATCGAAGAGACGGGCCGGGGGGGCATGACCGAGATGCGCCGCCTGATCGGCATCCTGAAGCAAGAGGACACGAGCGCCGATCTGGCACCGCAGCCGGGACTCGCCCAGCTCGAAGCGTTGCTCGACAGCGTGCGTGGCGCCGGGGTACCGGTCGAGACCGTGACGTACGGCGTGCCGAGCCAGGTCTCTCCGGGCGTGGATCTCAGCGCCTACCGCGTCGTGCAGGAAGCTCTGACCAACGTGATCAAGCACGCCGGACCCACGAGCGCGAGGGTCGTGATGCGCTGGAGCGACGATGCCCTCGAGATCGAAGTGGGCGACGACGGCAGGGGCGCCACCGCAGCGCCCGATCCGCCAGGGCATGATCGAACAGGCCACGGCCTCATCGGTATGCGTGAGCGTGTCGTGCTCTACGGCGGCTCGCTCGAGACGGGCCCGAGGCCTGGGGGCGGTTTCCTGGTGCGCGCGCTCCTTCCGATCGATGGAACGTTCAGCCAGTGACTGAACCCCTGGTCGGATCGATCGGTGTTCTGATCGCCGACGACCAGGCGCTCATGCGCGGCGGGTTCCGCATGATCCTCGATGCCGAGGCCGACATCGAGGTCCTCGGCGAAGCGATCGACGGCGCCGATGCAGTGCGCGGATTCGAGCGTCTGCGCCCGGACGTGATCGTCATGGACGTGCGCATGCCGACGATGGACGGCATCGAGGCCACCCGGCGCATCACCGAGATCGAGCCTGCGGCCAAGGTTCTCATGCTGACGACGTTCGACCTCGACGAGTACGTCTACGAGGCTCTGCGGGCGGGGGCGAGCGGCTTCCTGTTGAAGGATCGCCCGCCCGAGGAGCTCGTCGACGCGGTGCGGGTGGTGGCTGCGGGCGATGCCCTACTCGCGCCGAGCGTGACCCGCCGCCTCATCGAGGAGTTCGCACGCCGGCCGCACACGCCGATTGCACCCACGTCGTTGGAGGAGCTGACCGACCGGGAGCGTGAGGTGCTCGTGCTCATGGCTCGAGGACTGTCGAACGCCGAGATCGCGCGCTCGTTGTTCGTGGCCGAGACGACCGTGAAGACTCACGTGGGCCGCGTGCTGCACAAGATGGGTCTGCGAGATCGCGCCCAAGCCGTCGTGCTGGCGTACGAGTCCGGCTTGGTGCGGCCGGGCGCCTGACCACTCGGAACGCCCTCGATCCGGTCGTCTCATCCCACGGGAGGACGTGCGAACGGTACCTGTGGTTGACGCCGTCGCGGTCGCGCCTTCCTAGCGTGGTCCTCGATGGAGGACGACGAGAAGGAGGGAACGACGATGATCACGACAACACCGGTCGACGCGCCCGAGGGTGCAGGCGACCTGGGTTCGCCGGCGATCGTGGCGCGACAGCTCACCAAGCGTTACGGCTCGATCACGGCGGTTGACGACCTCAGCTTCGAGGTGCGGCCCGGGCAGGTGACCGGCTTCCTCGGACCGAACGGGGCCGGCAAGAGCACCACGATGCGCATGCTCCTCGGCCTCGTGCACCCGACGACGGGCTCGGCGGCGATCATGGGCATGCCGTACGCGAGCCTCGACCGCCCGGGTTCGGTGGTCGGTGCGCTGCTCGAGGTGCAGAGCTTCCATCCGCTGCGGACCGGGCGGAACCATCTGCGGGTGCTCGCCGCGGCGTCGGGGCTTCCCGACTCTCGGGTCGAAGAGGTGCTCGAACAGGTCGGCCTCACCGACGCGGGCGGACGCAAGGCGGGGGGTTACTCGCTCGGTATGCGACAACGGCTGGGGCTTGCCGGCGCGCTGCTCGGCAGCCCTCGCATCCTGATCCTCGATGAGCCGGCGAACGGGCTCGATCCGCAGGGCATCAGGTGGCTGCGGGAGTTCCTGCGGCGGTTCGCCGCCAGCGGCAACGCCGTGCTGGTGTCGAGCCACCTGCTCTCGGAGATGACGCAGTTGGCCGACGAGGTGATCGTGATCGACCGCGGCCGGCTCATCCGTCAGGGCACGATCGATGCGATGACGGCCGACACGGCGTCGCTGCGCGTGGCCTCGACCGAACACGAAGCGCTAGGCCGGGCGTTGATCGCGGCCGGGCTCCAGCCTCACGCCGACGGTCGCAGCTACGTGCTGATCGACGTCACGGCCGAGCGCGTTGGCGAGATCGCACTGCGCGCCGGCGTCGTGTTGAGCGAACTGGCCGTGCGAGAGTCGACCCTCGAGGATGCGTTCCTCGAGATGACGGAAGGAGTGCACCGATGAAGGACCAGATCAGATCCGAGTTCCGGAAGCTGCGTACGACACGTAGCGTGTGGGGCTTGCTCGCCGGCTTGTTGGCGCTCACGGGCCTTGCGACGTGGGGCATCCTCGCGAACATCGACACCGGAGCGGTGGTCGCACTGACCAGCGTGCCGGTCTTCATCGAGTTGATGGTGATCGTCCCCGTGTTCGTGTTGGTGCTGGGCATCCGCGCGTACACGGACGAGGCGAGGCATGGCTCGATCGTGCCGACACTGCTGGCGAGCCCCCATCGGCCGCGCGTCGTCGTCGCCAAGCTCGTGGTGATCGGTGGCGCAGCGGCTGTATTCGCGCTCGCGGCGACGGCACTGGCGGCCGGAATCTCGGTCGCATGGTTCGCCGCCGCCGGGGGAGTCACCCTCACGTTCGGGGCAGCGGCGCTCGCGACACTCGCGGCCAAGGCCGTTGCGATCGGCCTTGCGTGGGCGGCGATCGGCCTCGGTGTGGGTCTCATCGTTTCGCACCAGGTGGCAGCGATCGTCGGGTCGCTGCTCTGGCTGCTGGTCGGTGAGGGTCTCGTCGAGGTGGTCGCCCCGAAGGTCGCCCAGTACCTGCCGTCACACGCTGCGACATCGGTGCTCGGCATGTCGGCCGGCGACGCGGTCCTGCTAGCCCCGATCGCAAGCGCGGGCCTGCTCGCAGGATGGGCGGCGCTCTCCCTGGGGGCGGGAGCGAGGGCGTTGGCCGGACGCGACATCGCCTGACGACTTCCCACTCCTCGGTGTTGACAAGCTAACAGCGTTAGCCTAGGGTTGGGCTAACGCTGTTAGCCAGACCGACCCGAAGGAGGAAGGCACCATGTTCAGGAACGAGATCCACACGGAAGCGGTCATCGAGGGCTCCGCCGACGAGGTCTGGGCCGTGCTGACCGACTTCGGCTCGTACGGCGAGTGGAACCCCGGCATGGATCGGGTCGATGGACACGCGGTGGTGGGCACCAGGCTCTCGATCACGTTCACGCGCACCGGTGGCCGCGCGATGACCATGCGCCCCACGGTGACGGTTTCCGAGCCCGGCCGCGAGTTGCGATGGCTCGGCCGACTCGGCGCCCCGGGCGTGTTCGATGGAGAACACCGCTTCTCGATCGAGGCATCTGAGCCGGGGTGGGTGACCTTCATACAGGAGGAACGGTTCCGTGGGCTGCTCGTGCCGTTCCTTCGGAAGATGATCGAGGTCGACACGTCGCCACGTTCCACGCGGTGAACGAGGCGATCGCCCGCCGGGTCGGCGAGCTCCGTTCGAGCCACGCGTGAGCGATCGGACGTTCGTCCGTTCGTCGGATCGCGTGGAAGAGATCGTCGACGCAGCCCGCGAGCTGCTCGAAGCCGACGGGCCCGAACGGCTCACGATGCGTCGGCTCGGAGAGCGTCTGGGCATGCGAGCCCCCTCGCTCTACAAGCATGTTGCCGACAAGGACGAGCTCGAGGTGCTGTTGATCGTCGTGGCCCTGCTCGAGATGGGAACCCAGCTGCACGCGGCGGTCGACGGGCTTCCCCGACGGGTCGGACGTAGGTCCGCGCTCACGTCGCTCGCCCGTGCCTACCGGGCCTGGGCACTCGCGCATCCTCACCTGTACCGCCTCGCGACCGAGGGGCCCCTGCCTCGAGAACGGTTGCCGGAAGGCCTCGAGGCATGGACCGCTGAGCCGCTCGTGCGGGTGGCGGGCACCGAGGCGAAGGCTCGTGCAACGTGGGCGTTCGCGCACGGCATGACGATCCTCGAGCTCGACGGCCGATTCCCGGCACACGCGGATCTCGACGCGGCGTGGGACTCGGGCGTCGCGGCGCTCGCCTGATTCGTGTTGCGCTGGTGTCGTTGGGGACTTGCGCTTGACCGAGCTCCCGTGCGACGCTCGATGACGGTGTCCGTCCGTAGGGCGAGGCCGCCCACGTCTCGATCAGGAAGGGGCAAAGCATGGAGGAGCACCCGAACGTCGCGTTCGTCCGCGAGATGTTCGCCGCGATGGAGCGAGGCGACGTGCAGTGGTTGGAAGAACGCACCGCCGACGACATCGTGTGGCACACGGGTGGCAATAGTCGCGCCGCCGGTGTCCGCCGGGGGAAGGACGAGGTGCGGGAGCTGATGAGCGCCGCGGCGTCGCCCGACACGATGAAGGTTCAGGCTCATGACATCATCGCCAACGATGATCACACGGTCGTGCTCGGCACGGCGGCCGTCACGGCGCCGAGCGGCAAGAGCGTCGAGTACAACTTCGTGAACGTGTTCCACATCGCCGACGGCAAGGTCACCGAGGTGTGGGGCATGTCCGAGAACGACGCGGAGACCGACCCGATCTGGGACGAGTTCGCATCAGCCGGCGGATGATCGAAGCGGGGTCACGAGTCGGGCAGTGAGACTGCCGTGAGCTCGGCCGAACCGTCGATGATCAGTCCCACGCCGCGCGCGTACACCTTCGCGCCCTGGTCGCCGTCGAGCGGGTTGCGGTCCACGATCGTGAGCGTGTCGGTGAATGTCCCGGCGGGCACCTCGGTCGTCTCGCCTCTCTCGACGATCGTGGCCTCGTCCTCGGCGATGCCCGGCGCTATCTCCTGTTGGAAGGCTTGCCCAACTTCGGGTGAGGCCGGCATGAAGATGCCTGGCGCGTTCGTCTGTCCATCGGCCAGCCACGCTCCAGCGTTGGACACGATGTTGCCGTCGCCGTCGTAGATGTCGACTTCCTCGCCGAAGTAGCACACCGTGCCGCTCTTCGTCTGCGCGAAGTAGTTCTTGGAGATCTCGAGCACCCGGCCGTCCTCAGCTTCGTACTCCTCGACCACGCGGGTCTCGACCCCGGCCACCGTCTGTGTTTCGTCGAGCACGGTGATCCGGACCAGCAGATCACTGAACCACCCGCCGCCCTCGAGCACGATCCGATATCCAACCGGCAGCGGAAAGTATGGGTTGTCGATCTCGGTCGTGAACCTCCCGGAACGCGGGTCGCAGACACCGATGTCCATCAGGTTGTCGAAGGCCGCGTCGCCGACCTCGGGCCCGCGGGAGCAGGCCGACACGAGCGCCAGCGCGAGGCCGATCGCTACCGTTCCTCGGCTCATGCGATAGGCGCTGCCGGCGGCGTGCCGCCGTACACCTCTTTGCTGATCTCGTATGCGTGAGCCTCGAGCTCGAGGATCTGCGCGTGGGCCTTCTCCATCTGTGAGGGGTTGAGCTGTCGAGCCTCGATCAACACAAGCGTCTCGCGTTCCTCCTCGTTCCTGCCTCGCCATCCCACGCGGACATTGCCAACGCCCGGGGCGTAGTACTTGAGCTGCCACGCGCCCGGCTTATCGACCTCGAACTCCTCGGTGATCAGGACGTCGTCGTAACAGTCGACCGGCACGCATGTCCTCTGGTCCTGCCCATACACCCTCGCGCGATCGATCCAGTTGATGGGTGGCGGCGCGTACCCCTGCGAGTAGCTGGGAGCGTTGAGCGAGGGTTCGGCCTTCATCGTGATGCCGGGCCTGGCCCCGGCGATGCCGGCGATCCATGCCGGCGCGTCAACCAACTTGCCATCCTCGTACTCCTCGGGGTACTGGCCGAAATGCCAGATGTTCCCCTCCAAGTCCTGAGCGAACAGCGCCAGCTCCGCCTCGACCAGCACACCCTCGGTGTAGTCGAGCTCCCAGATGAGCCGGTTGCGTACACCGAGGATCTCCTTCGTCAAGTCCGTGACCGTGAAGACCACTTCGTGTGCGATCCGCTCCTTGCCCTGCTTGGTCGATCCGCGGAACGAGAGCTGCGTCCCTGGAACCATCGGCAACCACCGATTGTCGATCGTGGTCGAGTCCTCGCCGAACATGGTGGGACTGAAATCCTTGGCCTTCAGTGGCGGCTGTGTTGCTGTCGACCCGGGTTGCGAAGGGGGCGCCTCCGCCGCCACAGCTTCGGGGGGGACCGCCAGCTCCTCCGAGCCGGTGCAGGAGGTGGCGAGCACCGATGAAACGAGGAGGGCTGCAGCGAGCGACTTCACTGACACCCGAACGGCCCTCCCCCGGTCTCCCTACATCAGGATGTGGGCGAACCTTAGTCAGGAATAGCTGGAGAACGCAATACCCTGGAAGCAATACTGAGGAGCGGAAACTCCCCGGGCGGCAGGGCGATATTCAGCCACGATTCAGCTCAACGAGCGATGATGACGCGTCGCGAAAGGTGCGTGGGCATGCGGGTTCTAGTCGTCGAGGACGAGGTTGTGCTGGCGGAAGGCATCCGCAGGGGGCTCGAGGCCGAGGGGTTCGCAACCGACGTCGCACATGATGGCACCGACGGTCTCTCCATGGCGCTCGAGCACGAATACGACGTGATCGTGCTCGACATCATGTTGCCCGGACTCAACGGCTTCCGTGTCTGCGCCGCGCTCCGCGAGGCCGAGGTGTGGACACCGATCCTGATGCTCACCGCGAAAGACGGCGAGTACGACGAAGCCGAAGCGCTCGACACCGGTGCCGATGACTACGTCACGAAGCCATTCTCGTACGTGGCTTTGGTGGCCAGGCTGCATGCGTTGATCCGGCGTGGCGCCGCCGAGCGACCGCATGTGCTCGAGGCTGGGAACCTCCGGTTCGACCCCGGCGCGCGCCGCGCGTGGCGTGGCGAAACCGAGGTTCGTCTGACCGCAAGGGAAGCGTCGCTGCTTGAGTTCTTGTTGCGCCGCAACGGGGAGGTCGTGTCGAAGACCGAGATCTTGGATCACGTATGGGACGATCGGTTCGATGGCGATCTCAACATCGTCGAGGTGTACGTGCGGCACCTTCGGAACAAGCTCGACCGTCCGTTCGGATGCGATTCGATCGAGACGGTCCGGGGCGCCGGGTACCGCCTGGCCGCGGACGGGGGATGAAGCGTGGCCTCGGTCCTTGGCCGCTGGCGTTCCGTTCGGGTCCGCACGACGGTTGCGGCCGCTACCGTGGTCGGTCTCGCGCTCGTGCTCGCATCGGTCGCCCTGGTCGTGCTCTTGGGGCGGGCGCTCACCGCCGACGTTCAGGACAAGGCAGAGACCCGTGCGAGCACGATCGCGATGTCGATCGAGCAGGGGGACACCGTCGGCCTCGGGGGCGAGCCCGAGGACGAGTTCGTTCAGATCCTCGACGACGCCGGCCGGGTCGTGGCGTCGAGCCGGAACGTGGCGGGCGAGGAGGCGCTCGCGCAACTGCAGCCCGAAGAATCGGCCCGGCTCGAGGCGGTTCCGTTCGAGATCGAGGTTTTCCTCGTCGTGTCGTCGGAGGCGACCGTCCCCGCGGGTTCGCGGATCGTGGTCGTGGGACGCAGCCTCGACGATATCGCCGAAGCCAGGGGCGCGGCGATCCCGATACTCGCCGGGGGTGTTCCACTCCTCGTGCTCGTGGTGGCTGCGGTGACGTGGTGGATCACCGGCCGAGCACTTCGACCCGTCGAGTCCATCCGCGCCGAAGTGGAAGAGATCTCGGCTGCCGGGCTGGATCGGAGGGTGCCTGAACCGTCGACCGGCGACGAGATCGCGAGGTTGGCCACCACGATGAACCGCATGCTCGCGCGTCTCGAGTCGGCGCAGGCGCGACAGCGACGGTTCGTCTCGGATGCCGCACATGAGCTGCGCTCGCCGGTGGCCTCGATCCGACAACACGCGGAGGTCGCTCTGGCCCGTCCCGAGAACACTCACGTCGATGATCTCGCCGGGATCGTGCATCGCGAGAACCTCCGAGTGGAGCAGCTGGTCGACGACCTGTTGCTCCTCGCCCGGCTCGACGAGGGCGGACGCCAAGGCGAGGTACAGGTCGATCTCGACGATCTCGTGCTCGCGGAGGCCGCGCGTCTGCGGGGGACCACGCCGCTCGAGGTCGACACCACCGGGGTGGGTGCGGGCAGGGTGCTCGGGCGTCCCGCCGAGCTCGAACGGGTGGTGCGCAATCTGGCCGACAATGCCGCCCGCCACGCCGAGCGGGTGGTCGCGCTGGCCGTGAGCGACACGGGCACGCATACGCTGCTCACCGTTGACGACGACGGACCGGGCATCCCACCGGCCGATCGCGACCGGGTCTTCGACCGCTTCGTGCGGCTCGACGATGCGAGAGCCCGTGAGGGTGGAGGTGCCGGGCTCGGCCTCTCGATCGTCCGAGCGGTCGTCGAGGCGCACGGCGGCGAGGTGTCTGTCGTCGAGGGTCCGCGAGGCGGCGCCAAGGTTGAGCTTCGATTCCCGGACGCCACGACGAAAGGTGCCGAACCCCGCGCGCGGTTCAGCGTACGGTCAGGGCCCATCCGCCACGATCCGGGGCGAGATCCCACATGAGCGGTCACCTCTCCGAGCCACATCGAATGAGGAGGCATCACCATGCGTACCAAGGCGAAGGTCTTGATCGCGGCGATCGCGGCGCTCGTGGTCGCCGGAGGCGCGGCGACCGTGAGCATGGCGACCGGGAGCAGCGATACGCCGCTCGAAGGATCCGAGCTCGAGCGGGCTAGCGAGGCCGCCCTGGCGCACACCGGCGGCGGCACGGTCGTCGAGAGCGAGGCAGGGGAAGGAAGCGGGGCCTACGAGGTCGGCGTGCTGCTCGAGGACGGCAGCGTCGTCGAAGTGCAGCTCGATGAGAACTTCGGGATCATCGGCAGTGGGGCGGACTCGGAATCAGGCGAGGGTTCGGGCGAGAGCGAGGACGGCGGATCCGGAGACGAGTGACGGCCCGACATCTCGGTACGTCGCACCGGGTCACCTGGCCACTAGGCGAGGCTCGTGCGCCTGACGGAACAACCGGCGCCGTGACAGGGTTAAGCCTCGATCATGGAGATCGGCCTCTATACCTTCGCTGAGCTGTATCCCGACCCGCGCACCGGTGCGCTGATCAGCCCTGAGCAACGCATGCGGAACCTCATGGAAGAGGTCGAGCTCGCCGACCAGCTCGGGCTCGACGTCTTCGGCATCGGGGAGCATCATCGGCCCGATCTGATCGTCTCGGCGCCGGCGGTCGCGTTGGCAGCCGCCGCGGCTCGCACCGAGCGCATCCGGCTGACGAGCGCCGTCACCGTGCTCAGCTCCGACGACCCGGTGCGCGTCTTCCAGGACTTCGCAACGGTCGACCTTCTCTCGGGAGGACGAGCCGAGATCATGGCCGGCCGCGGGTCGTTCACCGAGTCGTTTCCGCTGTTCGGCTTCGACCTCGAGGACTACGACGACCTGTTCGAGGAGAAGCTCAAGATGCTGATCGCGCTTCGCGAGAGCGACCGCGTGCAGTGGTCGGGAAAGCACCGCGCGCCGCTCGACGGACGAGTCGGCGTGTACCCGCGTCCCGTGCAGGAACCGCTGCCGATCTGGGTCGCCGTGGGAGGCGCGCCCGAGTCGGCGTTCCGCGCCGGTTCGCTGGGTCTGCCCATGGCCCTCGCCATCATCGGCGGCATGCCCGAGCGGTTCGCGCCTTTCGCGGAGCTCCACCGCGACGCGGCGCACCAGGCGGGTCACGACCCACTTCCGGCGCTGAGCATCAACTCCCACGGCTACATCGCGGAGACCTCGCAGCAGGCGATCGAGGAATCGTTCCCGTACGCGGCGGCGATGATGAACACGATCGGCCGAGAGCGGGGGTGGCAGCCGATGACGCGCGAGCAGTACGAGGCCGGCGCGACGCTGCGCGGAGCCAACTTCGTCGGGTCGCCGCAGCAAGTCATCGAGAAGATCCTCTTCCAGCAGGAGATCTTCGATCACGACCGCTTCCTCGTGCAGTTCAGCGTCGGGTCATTGCCTCACGACAAGCTGCTGCGCTCGATCGAGCTGCTCGGCACCGAGGTTGCCCCGGCGGTTCGTGCGCAGGTCGCTCGAAGGACGCTTTCATCCCCGAGGGGCTGACCGCCCACCAGGAAGGTGGCTACCGGATCGGCCAGCGACCCCGGCGGGGGGCGTCAGCTCCTCTCGCCTCATGAGGTGACCAACGCATAACCGAGTGTGAGCGTGCTCGCCGCCAACGACGCGGCGCCGAAGTACACGAGCGCGATCATGCCGCTCGGCTCGGAGCGCTCCTTGCCTGCCGACGACAGGAAGAAGCCGGCCGACATCAGGATGGCCGCGAGTGCCACCCCGCTGCGGGCCAGCAAGGAGGCGATGCCGTCGATGTCGATCGCGTCGACGTAGAGCTGGCAGACGAGCGCGAAGATCACGAGCACGCCGGCGTGCGCGTGGCCCGCGCGAGCGAACGCGAGCTGGAAGGGGGTGGCGGGCACGGCCCCCCGCACGATGCGGAGGAGATACGTGCCTCCGAACTCGATCGTGACGATCGAGAGCAGGAGGATGCCCGCCGTGAGGCGTGCAGGATCCGAGAGCGTGAGCGTGGCGTCCAAGCCGCTTCTCCTTCCGGGTCGGCATCATGTGGATAGCATGGGTATCCCATCCTGGATAGTGCTACTATCCACGTCGTCTGTCAACCCGACAGACAGGAGGGAGGTTGCGGGTGCGATTGTCCGAGCTCAGCCTCGAGACCGGGCTCCCGGTGCCGACGATCAAGTACTACTTGCGCGAAGGGCTGCTGGCGCCGGGCGACGCGTCGAACTCAGGACCGGCCGAGTACGGTGAGTCGCACGTTCGCCGCGCGCGACTCATCAGGGCGCTGGCCCAGGTCGGCGATCTCCCGCTCTCGACGATCGCGAGCATCCTCGACGCGATCGACGACGATTCGGTACCACTGCACGAGGCGCTCGGTGTGGCCCACTATGCCCTTGCGCAACGCGGAGCCAGGAACGCAGGCTCCCCCGAGCTCGCACAGGCGCGCATCGAGGTCGACGCCTTCCTCGCCGATCTCGGATGGACGATCAACGCGGATGCTCCAGATCGCGATGAGCTTGCATCGGCGCTCGAGACGCTTCGGTGCCTCGGGTGGAGGGTCGGTCCTCAGGTGTTCACGAGATACGCGCAGGCGGCCGACAAGGTCGCGAAGTGGGAGCTCAGCCAGAACCCCGGCGGTTCCGATCGAGAGCGTGCCGCGGAGAACGCGGTCGTGGGCACCGTCGTGTTCGAGGCGGTGTTGACCGCGCTGCGTCGCCTGGCGCAAGAGCATCACTCGGCCGCCCGATTCACGACCTGACCGACCGTGAGGAGGGCCTCCTCCGCCCAGACAGCGCGGGCTCAATGTGGGTGGGTCACGCGTACCCGAACGAGGTGGCCGTGGGGGAGGTATGGGCTTTCGGCGGCCGTCGTGCCGGTCGCGATCTCGAACTCCACGGCGTCCTCGGTCGAGCGCTGCGCCACATGCGTCGTGTGCTCTGCGAAGGAACCCAGGAGTCGGAACACTTCGGCGCGCACCGTGTCGGGTCGCGGCGACCCGCTAGTTGCCGACGACCGCATCGACGTTGCGCATCATGACCGGTCTGCCGGCGTCGTGGTCGCCGAAGCCCGGGTCGAACCACCCCAGCCAGTCGAGGTCGATCGCGCCGTATCGCACGCCGTGCTCCTCCATGATGTCGGCGATCTCTTCGACCAGCGACGTCTTGCCGCTGCCGTAGACGCCGATGAACAGCACGGCCTGCGCGTCGGATCGATCGGTCATCGGCGCCACACTAGCCGCGAGCCTCCGACCGAGGCGTAGGCTGCGGCGACGACCCGAAGGATCCGCGTCATGCCCTACGCGACCAACCCCATCGACGGACTCCGGATCTACTTCGAGGACCGCGGAGGCTTTGGTCCGCCCGTTGTGCTCTACACGGGCTTCCTCGACCCGCTGCAGGTCGCACAGGCATGGGGGATCACCGGTGCGCTTCAGGACGAGTTCCGGCTGATCTTCGCCGACCATCGAGGCCACGGAAAGAGCGACAAGCCACATGAGCCCGAGGAGTACCGATTGCCCACCCGTGTGGCCGATCACATCGCCGTGCTCGACGAGGTCGGCGTCGATCGGGCGCATGTGATCGGGGTTTCGTGGGGTGCTCGCCTCGGCTTCGCGATCGGGGAACGCGCACCCGACCGGGTTCGGTCGCTCGTGCTCTGCGGGAACCAGCCGTACGAGTGGGATCTGTCGACGCCGGTCGCGAAGGCTATCGCGGCGGGAGTCGAGGCTTCGGCCACCGAGGGCATGCCGGGATTGATCGAGGTGTTCGAGACGGGGCTCGGGGTTCGTTTCCCCGAGCCCACTCGCACCCTCGAGCTCGAGAACGATCCGCAGGCGATCCTGGCCGCATGGAGATCGGTCTCAGCCGAGGGCCCGATCGCCGACGACCTCTCGGCATGGCGAGTTCCGTGTCTGATCTACGCCGGTTCCGACGATGAGATGCACGATGCCGCGAGGCGGGCCGCCCAGGAGATCCCGAACGCGGCGTTCCTCTCGCTTCCCGGACACACGCACGTGTCGGCAGAAGGCGAGGTGGAGCAAGTGCTCGACGCGATCCGGCAGCTACTCCGATCGCACTGAGCCCGTGGGAGCGGTGGCGCCACGCTCCACCCGGCGCATGCAGACCGCGCAGAGGTCGCCGTTGTTGTACACGCTCAGGCGCGTCGAGCAGGACTCACCCGCGCAGGTGCGACCTGCCGGCATCGTGGCGCGACGCTGTGTGCGCGGGCGCATGCCTTGCTTGCGAAGCCGCTGGCACGGCGGACACCAACGACTCTTGCCGAAGTGGCCGCACGGCCGGATGTCGTGACACATCGGGCACTCGCGATACCCGAAACAAGGACACTGCGGGAAGTCCTCCACCCCTTCAGGGTAGCCCTGCGCGGCGGACCCGTCGGCAACGTGCCCGGTCTCGTGACGAGCTGACCGACAAGGCGGTTGCTCCGCTCGGGGGCTGCGAGCTACGCTCGCCGCCCGCATGATCGACGACCGGGTTCAGGCGCTCGCGCGCGACTTCCGGCATCACGACGAGGGTCTCGATGTCGCCTTCGACGTGTACCGCGAGCTGCGAGAAGGATGCCCTGTCGGGTTCAGTGAGCATTACGGCGGGTTCTGGTTCGTCACCCGGTTCGACGATATCCATCGGGTCGAGCAAGATCCAGAGACGTTCGCCGTGTCGCCCGGCATGCTGCTGCCGCCCATGGGCAACGAGCGTCCGGGCGTGCCGATCGACATCGACCCTCCGATGCACGGCAAGTACCGCAAGGTGATGCTTCCGGCGTTCAGTCCGCAGCAGATCGACCGTCTCGAGCCGATGGTGCGCCGTCACGCGGGAGAACTGCTCGATTCGTTCCCCGCCGAGCATGTTGTCGACGTCGCTGCGCGCTACGCCGTGCCGTTCCCGATGGTGGTGTTCTGCGAGCTGGCCGGCCTGCCCACCAACGAGTCCACGAGGCTCGAAGATTGGATCAACCGCATCTTCTACGTGCGCACGCACGATTACGACTCCACGCTGCGCGCCGCAGCCGAGCTCACCGCCTACATCATGACGGTCCTCAGAGAACGGAAAGGGCAGCCGCCGCGAGACGACCTGTTCGGGCGCCTCCTCACCGCCGAGATCGACGGCCGGCGTCTCACCGACGAAGAGCTCGCGGATTATGGCTTCATCCTGGTCGTGGCCGGGCTCGACACCACGGCGTGGGTGCTTCGCAGCGGCCTTTGGTACCTCGCGCAACACCCCGAGGACCGAGCGAAGCTTCGCGAGCGGCCCGAGCTCGTCGCCACGGCGGTGGAGGAGTTCCTGCGGTGCCTGTCATCGGTGCAGGGCATGGCGCGCACCGTCACGCGCGACGTCGATCTCGGCGGTCAGTCGCTCAGTGAGGGCGACCGTGTGCTCCTGGTGTTCGGGGCGGGGAACCGGGACGAGTCGAAGTTCTCCGACGGGGATCGCATCGTGATCGACCGACAGCCGAACCCGCACGTAGCGTTCGGCGCCGGCATCCATCGGTGCATGGGCTCCAACCTGGCACGGCGAGAGCTGCGGGTCGCCCTGGAAGAGTTCCTGATCCGCTACCCCGACTTCTCGTTCGCGCCCGGGTCGGACCCCGTGTGGCACGGCATCGACGCACTTCCCCTCGTGCTCGAAAGGCATGGCGGAGCGTGACGTCGGTACTGGTCGAGGTCGACGGGGAACGCTGTCAGGGCCACAATCGATGTGTGGTCGCGTGCCCCGAGGTATTCGAGTCCGACGAGTACGGCTACGCCGTCGTGAGGTTGCGCGAGGTAGGCACCGAGCTCGAACCGCAGGTCCGGCTTGCCGAAGCCGATTGTCCCGAGAACGCGATCACGGTAGAGGAAGCGTCGACGACGGGGTAACCCCTCAGGAAGGAGTGAGCGCACATGGACAAGGTCGTGCATTTCGAGATCCCGACCGACGATCTCGCTCGAGCCAAAGAGTTCTACGGCTCGATCTTCGGGTGGCAGCTGCAGACGATCGACGACATGGACTACACGATCGCCATGACCACCGCGGTCGACGAGCAGACCCAGCTGCCGACGGAGCCCGGCGCGATCAATGGCGGCATGATGAAACGATCCGCCGACACGCCGTCGCCCGTGCTCACGGTCGGCGTCGATTCCATCGACGATTCCATGAAGCGGGTGGAAGCCGCCGGCGGCACCGTCGTGACGCCGCGGACCGAGATCCCGGGCATGGGCGCGTTCGCGTACTTCAAGGACACCGAGGGCAACGTGCTCGGCCTCTGGGAGAACGTCTGAATCGGGGGCATCCGCGCGAGAAGGGCCGATGGCGAACGACGTCTCGTCTCCCGACGGTGTGAGCGCCAACGAACGGCGACGACGGCAGTACGCCAAGGAAGCGCCGACATACGACCGCGAGGCCGATCGCACCGAGCGATGGCTCTTCGGTGCCGAGCACCGCGGCTGGGCATGCTCTCGCGCGAGCGGTGACACCCTCGAAGTCGCGATCGGCACAGGCTTGAACCTGCCGAACTACGCGCCCGATGTACGGCTCACTGGACTCGACCTCACGCCGGAGATGCTTGCGCGTGCGCGGGAACGGGCGATCGATCTCGGCGTGCCGGTCAGGCTCTGCGAGGGGGACGCGCAGGCACTCCCGTTCCCGGATGATGCATTCGACACCGTCGTCTCCACGTACGCCATGTGCAGCGTTCCCGACGAGCGTCGCACTATCCTGGAGATGAGACGGGTCCTCAAACCCGGGGGGCTGCTGATCCTGGTCGACCACGTACGCAGCAGCGTGACGCCGATCTACTGGATCCAGCGACTGATGGAGCTCGCACCGTCACGGAGTGACAACGAGTTGACGCGGCGCCCGATCACGCACGTGCTCGCCGCCGGATTCACGATCGAGGCAACCGACCGTCTGCGGGCCGGCATCATCGAACGACTCGCTGCGCGGAACCCGTGAGACGATTCGGCTCGTGAGCACCGCACCGAGGCATCCGCGCATCCGGTCGGTCGTCGAAGAGGCCAAGGTCACGCCGATCGAGCTCTTCTTCGATCTCGTCTTCGTGTTCTCGCTGACGCAGGTCACCGCGCTCATGGCCGGCGACCTCTCTGTGCGGGGCATGGTGCGGGGCCTGCTCGTCCTCGCCCTGCTGTGGTGGTGCTGGGTGGGCTACGCATGGCTGGGCAACATCGTGCAGGCCGATGAAGGCGTCGGTCGTGTGGCGATGTTCGGCGCCATGGCCGCCATGTTCGTCATGGCGCTCACGGTGCCCGAAGCGTTCGACGACATCGAAGGGGGACTCGAAGGTCCGGTCGTGATCGCGTTCGCGTACTTGGCGGTGCGGCTGCTGCATCTCACGATCTTCTGGCTTGCTGCCGGCGCCGGACACGACTACGCACTGCGAGGCCAGCTACTCAGGTTCGCTCCGTCGGTTCTCGGCAGCACAGCGCTGCTGCTCGCGGCCTCTCAGCTCGATGGCAGGGCTCAGACGCTCGCCTGGCTCGCGGTCGTCATCGTCGACTACGTCGGCACGATCCTCGCGGGTGCGTCCGGTTGGCGGTTGAATTCCGCGAGTCACTTCGCCGAGCGCCACGGCTTGATCCTGATCGTTGCGCTCGGCGAGTCGATCGTGGCGATCGGAGTCGGGGTCAGCCAAGAACCGATCTCGTGGCCGGTGATCGCTGCGGCCGTGCTCGGACTCACGGTCGCCGGGTGCATCTGGTGGGCGTACTTCGATGTCGTCGCGCTCGTGGCCGAGCGTGTGCTGCGCAGGGCCGAAGGAGAAGAACGCGCTCGCATGGCTCGCGACTCATACAGCTACCTCCACCTTCCCATGATCGCCGGGGTCATCGTGCTGGCTCTGGGCCTCAAGAAGGTCATGGAGTACGTGGCCGATTCCACTCATCACGAATTGAGCGAGGCGCTCGAGTGGCTGCCGCTCGTGGCGATGTTCGGTGGGGTCGCGATGTACTTGCTGGCGCACGTCGCGTTCCGTTACCGGAACGTGCGCAGCGTGAACGTCCAGCGGGTGGTGATCGCCGTGCTGCTGATCGCTCTGATCCCCGCGGCGACGCAGATCCCCGCACTCGCTGCGCTCGCGCTCGTGGCCGCCGTCTTGATCGCGCTCATCGTCTTCGAGGCGACGAAGTTCTCCGACATCCGTGACCGTGTGCGGCATGAAGAGGAGATCGCCGTGTCGCAGATAGGGGATGACCCTCCGGCGGAGTGACACGGATGACGGTGGTGCTCTGACCACGCGTTTGCCGATCCCTGCGGGATGGGAAGGTCGGAAGCATGGCCTCGTACTCGGTCAATGAAGCAGGTGTGACCCAAGCTCGGCGACTGATCGATGCTCACCGATACGTGCTGGAAAGCGCGTGGGGTGACGTGCAGCCGAGCGCGGACGACGAGAACTCGTTCCTCGAAACGCACTCGTGGGATGAGTTCGCGGCATGGCACCTCGCACTCACGGATGGCGCATCCGAGGAGACGAAGGGCAGGTACGCGTTCGTCTACGGTGACTTCCGCAGGGTGCACAGGATGGGGCTCATCGCGTGCCAGTACCGTGCGGCCGAATGGCGACACAAGGAGATCGAGCTGGCGGCCCACGAGCTGCTGCAACATCTCGACGCCGTCCGAGCCTGAGCCTGTGATCGCTGGTCCGCCACGCGGGGCGACCCCGAAGACCTGACGCTTCTCCTGCTCCCGCTCTCTGCTCGCGGTTCCTCCTCACCGTCTTCACGGCAGCTTCACACGCCGGCGCCAGCATCGAAGCTGCGGGCAGGCACACACCCAACGGTCCGCGGAGGAGGTCGGAACATGCGACGAGGAACGGTGATCTTGGCAGCGGTGCTGATCGTGCTGGCCGGGATCGGTATCGCGGTCGGCGCGTACAACGCCGGCGAAGCTCATGGTGTCGCGCAGCAGATCCAAACGCTCCAGTCGACGGCACCCAGCGGTTCGGAGGTCGTGCGGGTGGTAGGTCCGGACTACCTCCACGGATATGCGCATGGAGGCTGGGGCCCGGGGCATGGCGGGTTCTTCCCGTTCGGCCTGCTGATCTTTCCCCTGTTCGTGATCGGCGTGATCCTGCTGGTACGTTCGCTTGCGTGGCGAGGCGGGGGTTGGGGGCCCGGTCGCGGGTGGGGACCTTCCGGTGAGGGCCACGGCCCAGGTGGCTGGGGGCGCGGCGGCCCGGGCGAGGAATGGCGCTCGAGGGCAGAAGCCTGGCATCGGGAGATGCACGAGTCCGGTGACCGTGCATCGGAACCGGAAGCCGAGACCCCGCCAGCACCCGCCTGACAACGGGACCCGTCACCAACGAGCCGGACGACGAGGGATCCCGGGAGCGGAGGCCGAATGCACCTCCGCTCCCGTCCCGCGTCCGCTGTCAGACTGAGCGCGTGTTCCCACAGGAGGGCCGACGCCGTGCCCCGCCACATACTGGTCGTCGACGATGAGATGAAGATCTCGCGCTTGCTGCGCGACTACCTCGAGGATGCCGGGTTCCGCGTCACGGTGGCTGCCGACGGCGCGGCGGCGCTTGCCTCCGCGCGAGGGGCGAGACCGGATCTCGTGGTGCTCGATCTCGGGCTTCCGGGGCTCGACGGGCTCGACGTGGCGCGGGAGCTGCGCCGCACCTCGGCCGTGCCGATCGTGATGCTGACGGCTCGGGGTGAGGAATCCGATCGCATCGTCGGTCTGGAGCTCGGCGCCGACGACTACGTGGTGAAGCCCTTCAGCCCGAGAGAGCTCGTGGCTCGCGTGCGCGCGGTGCTCCGCCGTACCGACCCTGTGTCCGGAGCGAAGGCCGAGCAGCTGCGCGTGGGCGATCTCGAAGTCGATCTCGTGCGCATGCGGGTCGAGGTGGCGGGCAGGGTGATCGATCTCACGCCGACCGAGTTCGACCTCCTGGTGACGCTCGCGCGCGAGCCGGGACGTGTGTTCACGCGCGGGCAGTTGCTCGACGCCATCCATGGCGTCGCGATCGAGTCGTACGAGCGTGCCATCGACGCGCACGTGAAGAACTTGCGTCGCAAGATCGAGCCCGACACGAGGAAGCCGCGCTTCGTTCTCACCGTCCACGGTGTCGGCTATCGGTTCGCCGATGCCTGAACCGACTCCGCCTCGGAGCAGAGCCCGACCAGGTCCGCCTTGGCGTGGTGGCCGTCCGCCCTGGTGGCCGCAGGGGGAGCCGTTCCCACCGGAGGGCGGTTGGGAAGCGTGGGGCGGCATGCGCAAGCGCTTCCTCAGGCGGATGCTTTTCGGCGTCGGGGCGCTGATCCTGCTGATGATCGTGTCGGGATGGGTGCTCGGCGCCGTGTTCGGCGGCGGATGGGACCGAGGGCCGGGGAACGGCCCTCGGGGGTTCTTCCCGTTCCCACTCTTCCTGGTTGCCGGCCTCGTCGGATTGTTCCTGATCGTGATGCGAGGCGTGCGACGAGCGGCGGGCCCGGTCGGCGATGTGATGGAGGCCGTCGGCCGCGTCGCCGACGGCGACCTGACAGCTCGGGTCGAGGCGCGGGGCGGGGGTGACGACCGGCGGCTCGCGCACGCGTTCAACCGCATGGCCGAGCGACTGGAGACCGACGAGACGCGCCGCCGCGATCTGCTGGCCGATCTCGCCCACGAGCTGCGGACGCCGCTCGCCGTGATCCGGGGCAACGCCGAGGCGATGCTCGACGGTCTGTATCCGGCCGATCCCCAGCACTTGCGCACCCTGCTCGACGAGACCGACGTGCTCGCAAGGCTCTTGGACGACCTCCGCACCCTTTCGACGGCCGAGGCCGGTGCCCTCGTCCTGCATCGGGAGCCAGTGACACCTCGCGCGCTCGTCGACGATGTGGTGTCTGCGTTCACGACGCCGGCCGAGGAACGGGAAGTCACGCTCGCATCAGATGTCGCCGAGGGCTTGCCGACGATCGAGGTCGACCCCGTTCGCATCGGCGAGGTGCTCGCGAACCTCTTGCAGAATGCGCTTCGTCATACCCCACGGGGCGGACGCATCGAGGTTGCGGCGGCTCGGGCCTCCCTCGACGGGTCGCCGGCGCTCTCGTTCCGCGTGACCGACACGGGAACGGGTATCCCCGACGAACTGCTGCCCCACGTGTTCGACCGCTTCGTCAAGAGCGCCGATTCCGGCGGAAGCGGCCTCGGCTTGGCGATCGCTCGGAGCCTCGTCGAAGCGCACGGAGGCCTCATCTTCGCGACCTCGGCCACGGATGCGGCGGAGGGCGACGCACAGGGAACCACCGTCATCGTCTCGCTTCCGGTGGCTTCGCACTGATCTAGACGATCCGGCAGATCCTCGGTCATCACCACGCGGCACGTCATGCCGTTGGTCGATGTGTCAGGTCCCGGGGTTCACGACGGATCCTCCATCACCATCGCGACATGAACGATGGAGCAGCGGCGTTCGTTACGCCACGGTCAAACGCCCACGAGCCGGATCCGCATCACCTCGATCATCGTGCGGGTGTCAGCCTTGCCCCTACGCGTTACCACCGGTCCGCTTCGGGGTTCGCCCGCCCCTGAAACCGAGCTCGGATCGTGCCGCCCGCATACACACGCGGATGGCATCCTCGAACGTCATACCGCCGGCTCCGGTCACGACCTGCACGGCCAAGCCGTTGACGGTCGCGTAGATGTGTGTGACCGCAGCCTCGACAGCACGGCACCTGAACGCTCCGGCCTCGACGCCCGAGCGGACAACCTCGCCGAGCAGGGCGACCCATCGGGCCTCGAGCTCCGCGACCAACTGACGTACGAGCTCGTCGTGAGGCGCGAGGGTCCAGGCTTCCAGCCACAGCGCCCACCCTGGGTCGGCGGTTCCGTCGGGCATGTTCAGCTCGAGCAACCGTCGCAGCCTCCTCGGACCCGGTGTGATCGACTCGAGCTCGGCGCCGACTTCCTCGTGCATGCGGTCCTCGACGTACTTCAGGGCCTCCATCAGCACGAGGTCCTTACTCCGGAAGTAGTACATGACGTGGCCCGCGCTCATGTCTGCCCGAGCGGCGATGTCGGAGATGCGTGTCGATGCGAGGCCCCGGTCGGCGATGACGCCGAGTGCGGCTTCCATGACGCGCTCTCGACGCGCGCGACTCCGGGAGCTGCCGCTTGCGTTCGCTTGGACACCCATTCTAGAATCTCATTCTAGTCCGAGAGGAGGCACCGGGGTATGGCGGACGCCGAGCGATACCTGACCGAAGCGACGTTCTACACGGGGCCGTGGTACCGGCGGTCGCCGTACTTCGAGGCCACCGTACGAGCCGGGTGCAAGCAGTGGGACGTCTACAACCACACGATGCTGCCCGGCTACTACGACGATCCCAACAAGGAATACGAACGGCTGCTCAACGGTGTAGTGCTGTGGGACGTCGGCGCAGAGTGGACGATCGAGATCAGCGGCCCCGATGCTGATCGCCTGATCGACATGATCACGTGCCGTGACCTGACGAGATGCGCTGTGGGCCAGGCGAAATACATGCTCGTGACCGCGCGAGACGGCGGCATCGTGAACGACCCCGTGTTGCTGCACGTCGACGAAGACCAGTGGTGGATGCAGCTCGCCGATTCCGACGCAGGTCTGTATGCGCTCGGCATCGCGACCGGACTCGGACTCGACGTCAGCGTGTTCCACCCCGAGGTCTACCCGATGCAGGTGCAGGGCCCGTCGTCAGCGAAGACGCTCGAGAAGCTCGTAGGCCCGACGATCTACGATCTGAAGTACTACTGGTGCGGTCGTTTCGAGATCAAGGGCATGCCGGTCGTGATCAGCCGCACCGGCTTCACCGCCGCTCCTGGGTTCGAGGTGAACTGCCTCGAGTTCGCCCATGGCGACGCACTCTGGAAGGCAGTGCTCGAGGCGGGCGACGAATTCGACATCAGCGTCGCCGCGCCGAGCATGGCCAAGCGCATCGAAGCCGGCATGATGAACTACGGCTCCGACATGACGATCGACAACAACCCGTTCCAGCTCATGGGTCTCGAGCGTCTCGTCGAGGATCAGCCGCAGGACTACATCGGGAAGAAGGCGCTCGAGCAGATCCGTCTCGACGGCGTGAAAGACAAGCTCGTCGGTATCGAATTCGAGGCCGACGGTGGATTCGACATCGATCCGGCCGACTTCTGGCCCGCGTTCCATGACGGCAAGGAAGTCGGCAAGGTCACCGATGCGGTGTGGTCGCCTCGGCTCGAGCGGAACATCGGCTACGTCTGGGTGCCGATCGAGCTGTCGGAACCCGGGACGCAGCTCGACGTCGAGTCACAGCACGGCCATCTCGTCGGCACGACCGCCGCGATCCCGTTCGTCGATCCGAAGAAGCAGGTGCCCGCCGCCTCCCTCACGTAGGCCATCGCCGCAGGACACGGAGTCGGGTCGTCTCACCCGATCTGTCACCGATCTCCCGTCGCCGGGAAGCCGATCGCGCCGTGATCGTCGAGCACCAGTCCCGGGTTGAATGCGATCTCCCACGGGTGTCCGTCGGGGTCGATGAAGACGCCGGCGTAGCCCCCGTAGAAGGTCTCGCGCGGCTCCACGCTGATGCGGGCGCCGGCGTCGCGGGCCTGCTCGATCACCGCGTCGACCTCGTCGGTCGAGCGGACGTTGTGTGCGAGCGTGACTCCTCCCCACCCGCCCCCATCGCTGACACCGCTATCGTCGGCCAGCTTCTCGCGGCTCCACAAGATGAGGAACATGCCACCGACGCGGAAGAACACGGTCTCCTCGACCTCGAGGTCGGCACGCCAGCCCATGCGTTCGTAGAAGCTCCTGGCCGCGGATACGTCGGCCACGCCGAGCGTGACGATCGTCAGTCGCTGTTCCATCGCCTCGAACAGACCCTACGTGCTCATCCGGACCATGAGGCGCGGGCGAACGTTCGCGGGCGACCTCGCGGGGAGTCGACGGCATCGAACCTCGTTGGGCAACGATCAGAGCGATCGCGCCGACGTGTTCGTCCACGAACCGCCCCCCGCCTGCGGCCGCGGGTAGATCTCGACGAGGCCCGGAGGTCGATACCCTCCGGGCCTCGTGTCACATCGGAACGGCTTCACATCACCTCGATCGTCTCGTAGATGGTGATGCCCGCTCCACCCTGCAGCACCGGACAGTCCTTCGCCAGGGCGACCGCGTCGTCGAGCGAGTCGGCAGAAAGGATCGAGTACCCCGACGCCGTACCCCCGCCGCCATCAGACACGGCGCCATCGCCGGCGATCGACTTCGACGCGCCCGAGAACGGGTTGCCCTGGTCCTTCACCGCGGATCCGAGGTTCGTGAACCACGCGGTCCACGCATCCATGGCCTGCTTCTGCTCTTGCTCGGTCTCGGGCATCGACCCGCCTTGGTAGAGCAGCACGAAGTCACTCATGTTCCCCTCCTCTCGCGCGGCGCTCCGTGTCCGCGCATCTACCTCAACGACGAACGGGGCTCCCGCTCCTCGACACCTCGCTGGAAGGATCGATCACGCTCGTCGTCATTCGACCGCGGCCACGCGTTCCAGGACCTCGCTCGACCCCACCGCTTCTCTGTCGGTTTCCTGGGAGGCGCCCGAACCTACATGCCGGAGCATCGTCACTGCGAGGGCTGAGATCCCGACCGCCACGACGGTCGCCACGAAGGTGCTCACCCGCATGCCTCGTATGAACGCTTCCCGGGCAGCGTCGAGCAGCTCGTTACCCACGGAACGCGGCAATTCGCCCGCCACGCCGGCCGCCGCCCCGAGCGTGTCCCTCGTCGCGGCCGCCGCCTCGGCCGGTACCCCGGCCGGCAAGAGGTCGGCCAGCTCGCGCCGGTAGACGGCGGTTCCGATGCTTCCGAGGATCGCGATGCCGACGGCACCGCCGAGCTCTGCGCCGGTTTCGGAGATGCCGGAGGCGGCGCCCGCCCGTTCCGGGGGGGCGGATCCGACGATCAGATCGGTGGTTGCCGTGAATACGGGCGCGAGGCCGAGCGAGATGATCACCGAGGCGCCGACGAGGACCGTAAGTCCAGGGGATCCATCGAGCTGCGTCAGCATCGCGAGGCCGACGGCGCTCATCGCCAGGCCCGCACCGATCACGTACGCGGGCCTGAATCGACGGAGCAGTCGCGGCGCGGTCTGCGATCCCACGATGAATCCGACTGCCGATGGCAGTGACCACAGCCCCGCTTCGAGCGGCGAGAGGCCGAGCACGAGCTGTAGGTACTGCGCGACGAAGAGGAAGTAGCCGAACGCGATGAAGACTGCGAGCACATTGGTCGCGAGGGCTGCGTTGAACGCACGGTGCCGGAACAAGGCGAGGTCGATCATCGGGTCGTCGAGCGACCGCTGGCGCTGCACGAACCCGACACCGATCGCGATCCCGGCGAGGATCGAGGCGACCGGGACCCACCCGAAGCCATCCTGCGCGATCTGCTTCAGCCCGAAGATGACCGCCAGGATCGCGATGAGGGAGAGTGCCGCGCTCACGAGGTCGAGCCGGCCGGCATCCGGATCGCGGAACTCGGGCAGCAGCTGAGGCCCCAGGATGAGCAGCAACGCCATGACGGGCAGGGCCATCAGGAACACCGAGCCCCACCAGAAGTTCTCGAGCAGCACGCCGCCGAACACGGGTCCCACGGCGCCACCGGCGGAGAATCCCGCGATCCACACGCCGATCGCCATCGTGCGCTGTCGAGGGTCGAGGAACATGTTGAAGATCAGTGAGAGCGTCGAGGGCGCGATCGTCGCGCCGGCGATGCCCTGCAGCGCTCGGCTCGCGATCAGCATCTCGGGGCTCGTCGAGAACGCGGCGAGCACAGAGACGGCGGCGAACGCAGCACCCCCGATCAACAGCAGTCGTCGTCGGCCGATGCGATCGCCGAGCGTTCCCATCGTGACGAGGAAGCCCGCCACCATGAACCCGTAGATGTCGACGATCCAGAGGAGCTGCGCGCTGCTGGGCTCGAGGTCGGCGCTGAGCGACGGCACCGCGAGGTGCAGCACCGTCAGGTCCATCGCGTACAGCAGGCACGCGAGCGTGAGAACGCCGAGCCCCACCCACTCTCGCCGCGTTGCCTGTGGTGGGGTCTCGGTCCGCCTCTCGAACGACATCGCTTTCCTTTCCTCCGGTCGTGTGGTCAGTGTCTCGCTGATGAGACGGAGGCAGTTACCCGAACTCATCGTCCGGAGGGTTCATTCCCCGGGTTCCGTCGTAGGGTGCCACGCATGGTCCGCGCACCCGAAGATCTGGATCGGCGGCTGGAAGAGCACCGCCGCGAGCTCACCGGGTACTCCTACCGCATGCTCGGCTCGGCGTTCGAGGCTGAGGACGCCGTGCAGGAAACGATGCTTCGCGCGTGGCGCAGCTATGACCGGTTCGAGGGGCGCTCGGCGCTGCGGTCGTGGCTGTATCGCATCACGACGAACGTCTGCCTCGACATGCTGAGCGGGAAGGAGCGCCGGGCCCGCCCCATGGATCTCGGACCCGCGCAACGAGCCGACGTCTCGTTGATGGGAGAACCGCTTGGCGAGGCGACCTGGATCCTTCCGGTGCCCGACGTCACGGTCGTGACCGGGGGCGGCGACCCGGCCGAGATCGCCGAGGCGCGCGAGTCGATCCGCCTCGCGTTCATCGCCGCCCTGCAACATCTGCCGCCGAAGCAGCGGGCAGTGCTTCTCCTGCGCGACGTGCTCCGCTGGAAAGCTTCGGAGGTCGCCACGCTGCTCGACACATCGGTGGCATCGGTCAACAGCGCCCTGCAACGGGCGCACGCAACGCTGGAGGAAGTTGACATCTCAGATGCGGAGCCCCTGCGCGCGGACGACGCCGAGCAGCGATCGCTGCTCGAGCGCTACGTCGACGCCTTCGAGCGCTACGACATGGACTCACTCACGTCACTGCTGCGGGAAGACGCGACCTGGTCGATGCCGCCGTACCGACTCTGGATGCAGACTCACAGCGACATCACGACCTGGTGCCTCGGTCCGGGCATCGGCTGCAAGGGCTCGCGGCTGGTCGCCGTCGAGGCCAACGGGTCGCCCGCGTTCGCGCAGTACAAGCCGAGCGAGGACGGTGGGCACGAACCGTGGGCTTTGCAGGTGCTCGAGCTCTCGGGCGATCGCATCGACGGCATCACGTTCTTCCTCGACACAGGCCACCTGTTCCCACTCTTCGGGCTACCCGACCGGCTCGACTCCTGATGGCGTCGCCGCGATGCACACGTGAAGGTTGACGTCCGCCGGCCTTCTTTCGCATACTTAACCGTATGGTTCAGTCTCAGGCGCTCGATCGGACGTTCTTTGCGCTCTCGGACGCGACCCGCCGCGACATCCTTGAGCGTCTGTCCGGCGGGCCCGCGTCGATCAGCGAGCTTGCCCGACCCGCGGGCATCTCGCTTCCGGGGATGATGAAGCACGTGCGCATCCTCGAGCAGGCACACCTCGTGACAACCCTGAAGCGGGGACGCACACGCGAGTGCCGACTCGACGCCGAGCCCATGGACGACGTGACGACGTGGATCGAGGCACGCCGGCAAGAATGGGATCGCCGGTTCGACCGGCTCGAAGCGATCCTCGAGGACCGGGAGAAGGACAGATGAGCTACGAACTGCGATTGGAACGATCGTTCGATGCGTCTCCCGAAGCGGTCTTCGACGCCTTCGTCGACCCGGCCACGCAACGAGAGCTGCACGGCGGAGACCGACCCGACTGGGTCGTGCACCGATGTCACACCGACGTGAAGGTCGGCGGCAGATCCGTCTACGTCATGGGTCCCGAGGGACAAGACCCCGACACGGAGACACGTGTCTACTCCGTGGTCGAACGACCACGTCGACTGGTTTTCCACCACTCGATGGACATCGCCGGTTGGGGGCGCACCATCGAGACCGAGATGACCGTCACCTTCGAGGACGTAAGAGGCAAGACGCTGCTCACGATGGTGCAGACAGGCTTCCAGCGCGAAGAGGACAAAGACGACTTCCTCGGTAGGAGCGGCGGCGGATGGCCGGACTACCTCGACACGCTCAAGACGGTCGTCTCCAAGGAGCTCAAAGCCAGGCACGACACCGATGCAGAGAAGGGGGCCAACCGTGGCTGACGCGCAACAACCCGAGGGTGTGGTCTCGGCCGCATCCGACGCCGAAGGGATCGTGATCGTCCGCGTCTTCGACGCGCCGCGCGAGCTCGTGTTCAAGGCGTGGACCGAGCCCGAGAGGTTCGCCGCTTGGTTCGGCGAGCATGGTTCGTCGATCCCGCTCGAGAGGATCTCGATGGACGCTCGACCGGGCGGCGCCTGGAGCGCCGTGATGCTCCACGGCCCCGATCGCATCGAGATCCCGTTCGCCGGCGAGTTCCGCGAGGTCGTGGAACCCGAGCGCGTGGTCATGACGCTGGTCGACCCGGAGGATCCGGCCAGCGGGAACGTCGAGGTCTTGACCGCAGAGCTCCGTGATCTTGGCGATGGCAGGACCGAGATGACGTTCACGCAACGCGGGGGAAACCTTCCGGCCGACGAGTACTCCCGCGCGATGCGCGGCTCGCTGATCTTCTTCGAGCGCCTGGCCGAGCACGTCTCCGACGAGCTCAAGGCGCGCCACGACAGCGACTCCTGAAAGGGGTTCTCACCATGGAAACCGTCAAGTCGCACGACGGAACGGAGATCGGGTTCGACCGGCTCGGGGACGGCCCTCCGGTCGTGCTCGTGTGCGGCGGTTCCGTCGACCGCATGTCGAACGCACCTCTCGCAGCGCTCCTCGCCGACACGTTCACGGTCTTCAACTACGACCGTCGAGGCAGGGGCGACAGCGGCGACACGCAGCCGTATGCCGTGGATCGTGAGGTCGAAGACATCGGCGCCGTCATCGGCGCGGCGGCAGGGGCTGCGTGTCTCTACGGCACATCGTCGGGTGCTGCCCTCGCGCTCGAGGCCGCGGCGAGCGGGCTCGACGTGACGAAGCTGGCGCTCTGGGAGCCGCCGTACGTGCCCGAGGGCGGTCCCCGGCCGCCGGCAGATACGGCGAAGACCTACACCGAGTTGGTCGAGTCCGGCCGCCGAGGCGACGCTGTCGAGTACTTCATGTCGAAGGTGGTCGGTCTCCCCGACGAGTTCGTGGCACAGGCCCGGAGCGCGCCCTTCTGGCCGCAGCAGGAGGCCCTGGCCCACACGCTCGCGTACGACGCGACCATCATGGGTGACTATTCCTTGCCGACGGAACGGGCGGCCTCAGTGAAGGCTCCTGCGATGGTGATGGCGGGAACGGCGAGCTTCCCATGGATGATCGAGACGGCACGCGCGCTCGCCGGGACCCTGGCCGATGGCCAGGTCCGCATGCTCGAAGGTCAGACCCACGACGTCTCCCCGGACGTCATGGCTCCCGTCCTCATGGAGTTCTTCGAGGATTGAGCACCCCCCGCGGGCGAAAGAGAGTTCTACCCTTCCTCGACCCTCGGGCGCTCCTGCAAGACCCAGCCGTTGCCGTCGGGGTCGTTGAAGAAGACGAAGGAGTTCCACGGCCCACCCTTGCCATCGACCAAACCGCTCTCCTCGAAGTGCTGCACGGGGCCGAGGTCGACGCCACGACCCGCGAGCTCCTCCCGTGCCGCCTCGATGTCCTCCACGACGAGTTGCGGTCCTTGTAGCGAGCCGGGCTCGGACCTCGTGATGCCCGTGCCGACCATGATCGAGCAGGCCGAACCCGGCGGCGTCAACTGCACGACCCGGATGTCTTCCATCGGCGAGTCATCGACGTCGACCACGAACCCGAGCTGGTCGGCGTAGAACGCCTTCGCGCGATCCACGTCGGTGACGGGCACGGGGAGCAGCTCCAGCTTCAGGTCCATCGGTCGGCGCCCTCTCTCGACGGTCAAGCGGCGTCAGCCGCGTCTTCCAGCATCTTGATCTCGATCTTGCTCATCTGCAGCATCGCCTGCATCGCCGCCTGCGAACGTGCCGGGTCAGGGTCACCCAGCAGCTCGCCCAGCCTATCGGGAACGATCTGCCAGCTCAGCCCGTACCGATCCTTGAGCCAGCCGCACTGGCCCGGCTCGCCGCCGTCGGTGAGCTGCGCCCAGAAGCGGTCGACCTCATCCTGGTCCTTGCAGCGCACGAAGAACGAAACCGCCTCGGTGAACGTGAACTCGGGCCCGCCGTTCAACGCGGTGTACTCCTGCCCCTCGAGCGTGAAGCTGACCGTCATCACCTGGCCGGCGAGATCGGGTATTCCCTCGGGGTAGCGTGCGACGTTCGTGACCTCGGCGTCATCGAACAGTGAAACGTAGAAGCCCGCGGCTTCCTCTGCCTGGTTGTCGAACCACAGGAACGGACTGATCTTCTGCATCGGTGTGCCCTCCTCGTGCTCGTCGGTGCTTGGATCGATGAGGTCAGGAGTTCGCGATCTGCTTCGCCAGCAGCTCCTCGAGCCGGTCGTACCCCTCGTTCATGCCGTCGGCCATGCCCGACTGGTACATGCCGTCGCGGTCCTCGATCGACTGGAAGACCGAGTTCGTGCGGACCACGGTCTTGCCGTCGCGCTCCTCGAAGATGAGGGTGTCCATCGAGACGTGTCCCGGAACACCCTCGTACTCGAAGGTCTGCACGATGCCGTCCAGCGACGGTTCCCCGTGGAAGACACCGTGGAAGCCGTGCTCGGTGCCGTCGTCGCCGACATGCACGTAGCGATAGGTGCCCCCATCACGCACGTCGAATCGGTCGACCTTCATCGTGTATTGACGCGGTCCGAGCCATTGGGTCAGCAGGTCCGGCTCGGTGAAGGCGCGGTAGAGGAGCTCGCGCGGAGCGTCGAACTCCCGCTCGGTCAGGATCTGCGGAACGCCGGGCTCCGCGGTGACCTTCATCTCGGTCATGACGTGCTCCTTCCTGTCGGATCGCTCCCAGGGTCGGGGATCAGCGATCGGTCTGTCACTTCCTGTTGCAGCGCGACGAGCAGCTCGTCGAGTCGCTCGTAGCTTTCTTCCCAGAAGTTCCGATATCCGGCGAGCCACACGGTCGCCTCCTTCAATGGCTCCGCCTCGAGGTGGCTCAGGCGGGCGGTGGCCCTGCGCGTCCGTGAGATCAGTCCCGCCTGCTCGAGCACCTTGAGGTGCCGGGAGATGGCCGGCTGGGACACAGAGAAGGGGGCCGTGAGCTGAGCCACGGTCGCTTCTCCCTCGGCGAGGCGTGTCAGGATCGCGCGGCGCGTGGGATCGGCAAGGGCTCCGAACACCGCATCGAGCTTGATCTCTGCGACCACCATCTATAACCTCTTTCTTCTAGAACAAGTAAGTTATAGAACACGGTCGAGATGATGTCAACACATGCCCCTGTGGCTCGGCACGTCTCGCCGTGAGGAATACATGGAAAGCGCTATGGCGCGTCGGAGAGGCCGTAGCTGCGGAGCACGTCGAAACGGTAGATGAGGCGCTGTTCGTCGGCCATCGCTTGCAGGAATGCATCTTCGTCGAGCTCGCCCCCGAACCAGCGCAACGGGCCTGTGGGTTTGCCCTGCATCACGCGGAAGAGCTCGAGGTTCAGAGCCGGCGCGTCGGGTCCGTCGAGGATCGTGACCGTTGTTTCCAGTCCCATCCACTCGAATCGGGGGTCGAAGACGAAGAGCGTGCACCGGGGATCACGCCGTAGCCGCGTGGTCCGCACGCGGTCCTGGGTGCCGCTGCTCCAGAGCTCGTTCCCCACGAGCGCCACGCCGACCCTCGCGACCTTCGGGAAGCCGTCGTCACCGATCGTGATCATGGCCGCGGAGCGATGTTCCCGCAACCATTCGAGCTCTCGACCGGTTGGCTCCATCGTCACCGACGTTACCCGCCGCTGTCATGGTCCATGCTCGCCACCATCTGCGCTGTCTTCCCGAGGGTGCTTGAGCCCTGTCGCGAAACAGACGGTCTCGTTCGTCGTATGGTCGAGACCACACGCGAGGAGCCGAGACATGCCGGTGGAAGCGCCGCAGCAGATCACGACGAAGACCCTCTCCGGCTACCTCGATGTGCTGACGAAGGCGGTGTTCCAGTCGGGGATCAGCTGGAAGGTCGTCGAGGCGAAATGGCCGGGCACCCGTGAGGCGTTCGCGGACTTCGAACCCGAGCACGTCGCGGACCTCACGCCTGACGAGATCGACGAACTCGCTCGGGACGCCCGCGTGATCCGCAACCGGCGCAAGATCGAAGCCACGTCGCAGAACGCCGCCACGATGCTCGAGCTCGCCCAGCAGCATGGCTCGTTCAAGAAGTACCTGCGATCGTTCCCGACGTATGACGCACTGCAATCCGACCTCGTGCGCCGATTCAAGTTCCTGGGCAACACGGGCGCGTACTACTTCCTCTACGTCGTGAAGGAACAGGTCCCGTCATGGGAAGAGTGGACGGCTACCTACGGAGTGCCCGGCCAGGGTCCGGGGCGGAAGCCTCGTCGGTCGACGCCACGCTCGCGGTGAGCAGCCCTCAGCTCATCGGGCTCATGAGCTGGAAATAGTTGTCGTCGGGGTCGGCGAACGTGCAGATCGAGAAGTCACGCCCGTCCGGCGCGCCGGGGTCGTACGGCTCCTGGATCACCGTGGCGCCGGCAGCGACGAGGCGATCGAACTCGCCCTTCACGTCGGGCGTCTCGATGTTCCAGATCAATCTGCCCGGCTGGGGGTTCTTGCCTCGCACCTGGTCGTGCGGGCCGACCGTGAATCCGCCCGAACCGATCTGCCAGCCGATGTAGCCGTCCTCGTTCCAACCGGGCTCGCCGAAGAGCTTGGTGTAGTAGTCCGCCAAACGTTGCGGGTCCTCCGACCCGATCAGGATGCTGTTCAGGTTCATGACCTCTCCCTTCGCTCGTCGTCCCTATCTACCAGACGATAGTCGTCGCCGAAACTCATCGGTCTCAGACGTGAGCGAGGACGCCGTCCAGAGGGCGAGGCATCCGGTCGAGCTCAAGAGCCCCAACGAGCAGCGCGGCGTACCGTGCCTTCCGACCGCTCCGTGTGCCCATGAAACGCCTGAGCTGGTGCTCGATCGGTCGCCCCCGCTGCGCGGGCTGCCGCTGGAAGATGCGGAACGAGGAGAGTTCCCGCTGCGTCTGTATCACGATCTCCACGGCCTGCGCCCCGAGGGAACGGATCAGCTCGTCCTCCAGGTCGGCATCGCACACGTAGAAGCCGAGGGCCTCCATGTCTGTGCGGGTGAGGTCCGAACCGAGACCGGCCCGTTCGAGACCTCGCCGGAAGTCGCCCTCCTCCGGGGCGTCGCAGAGCCCGGCCAACGTGACGTTCGATCCCCGAGGACCGAATCGTTCAAGGAAGCGGCCGGCGTTCTTCGAGCCGCCGATCGACACGATCGAGACGCCTTCCGCCTCGAGATCTCGACCGCGGCGCCGAGCGAGCGCTTCGAGCGCGTGCTGGTCACTGACACCTTCGACGAGCACAACCGCCCGTGGCGAGGTAGGAACCTGCCTGGTCAGGTGCCCAGCCGTTCGTCGAGAAGCTGCAGGATCGGCCACGCTCCCTCGGACGAGTTCGACATGACCGTGTGAGTGATCGTCGTCGTGGGATCGTGCGTGCTGCAGAACGACACGCCGGCATCGTAGCCCTCCAGCCACACGAGATCGGTCGTCTTGTGGAGCCAGAAACCGAGGCCGTACCGTTTCGAGCCGTCGGGCTCCTGGCTGCGAGGCCGCACCATCTCGGCCACGAGATCCGTCGACAGGATCTGCCCGGCGAACAACGCCTTCCAGAAGAGATCCATGTCGGCCACGGTCGAGTAGGCGCCGCCGTCACCGGTGCCGCGAACGGGCACGTGGAAGACGTTCGTTCGTGGTCCGTCGACGGTGAGATACCCGATCGCTGCGCGGCCCGGGAGCTCGTCAGAGCGTAGGAACTCGGTGTCGGTCATGCCGGCCGGTTCCGATACGCGTTGATGCACGAGTTCGTGGAACGGGACTCCACTCGTGCGCTCGGCGATCAACGCGAGCACGACGTAGCCGCCGTTGTTGTATGCGAACCGCTCGCCCGGCTCGGAGACGGTTTCGTATCCATCGAGGACCGCGAGGTACTGTTCGGTCACTGCGAGCTCTTGCGCGGGAACCGGCATCAGATAGTCGGAGATGTCGCCGATCTTGTCTTCGTCGAGGTAATCACCGATACCCGATCGGTGCGCAAGCAGGTGTTCGACCGTTACCCCGTCATCGATCGACGGGAGATCGTCACCGAGCACCGATCGGGCGGTGGTGCCGAGGTCGAGCGAGCCATCGCGGGCGAGGCTCATGACCGTGAGCGCCGTGAAACCCTTCGTGCCGCTCGCGATCGCGAACCGCGTGTCGATCGTGTTGGCGATCTGATGGGCACGATCCGCGAGACCGTAAGCCTTCACGAACTCGGTGCTGTCCGAGCGGTCTACGCGTACGACACCGGAGAACGCGGTTCGTTCGGCGATCGCGTCGACAGCATCTCCGAGCGGTTTCATGAAGCCGACCGTATCGTGTCGCGAAGCGAGCTGATGTTCGTCCCCGCGACGACGCACGAACCGAGCCTCAGCTGGTGCCGGCCACGATGGCGCAACCGACGGCGATGATCGCGACCACGGGACCCCAGTAGCGTTCCTTCTTCGACCGCGACACGAGGTTCGCGAGCGCTCCGATGGCGAACAAGGCCGTGAGCGCCCACATCGCCGCAGGGCCCTGCACAGGAAATCGATCCGCCTCGATCACGCCGGCCGACGACAGAACCACCACGATGATCAGTGGGTAGAGCACCGTTCCGGCGATACCACTCGCGATCCGCAATCGCGTCGGGAGCACACCCCGGTGCTGGCCGCCCCAGGCCGCCTCACCAAATGGAGCTCCGAGTGCCAGGGCCAGCTGGAACGCGATGATCGCGAGGAGGAAGACGACCACCATGATGGCTGCTGCTGTCATCGGTGCAGATGTCTCCCGTAGGACCCGTCGTGCCGACGGCCTCGACGTGTCCGGCGAGTCTATGCCGGGCATCCCCAGGCATCGGATCTCCTCGTTCGCGAACCTTAGCGTCCGCATGCCTTGAACGGAATGCACGACGATGCAGACACCGTCGACGTGCTCTTGCCGTCAATCGCGGAGCAGAACAGGCCGACGGGTGCTTCGACCAGCCGCGATCGGATCGGCTTCCGCCTCCGGTTCCGGTGTCCCGGTCTCGGCGTCGAAGCTGATGGTTGGCAGGAGGCGATCGAGCCAGCCCGGGATCCACCAGTTGGCATCGCCCATCAGCTTCATCGCCGCCGGGACCAGCACCATCCTCACGATCGTGGCATCGACGAAGATGGCCGTGGCAAGGCCGAGTCCCACCATCTTGATCGCCGGGTCTTCACCGAGAACGAAGCCAAGGAAGACCGAGATCATGATGAGAGCGGCCGACGTGATCACCCGCGCCGAGCTGGCGATGCCGTGGATCACCGAGGAGTCGTTGTCTCCCGTCACCAGGTATTCCTCTCGCACCCGGGAGAGCAGGAACACCTCGTAGTCCATTGAGAGGCCGAAGAGCACCGCGAACATGAACAAGGGGATGAACGAGACGATCGGCACGGTCGAGTCCAGACCGACGATGCCGATGCCCCACCCCCACTGGAACACCATGACCAGCACGCCGTAGGCGGCGCCGATGCTCAAGAGGTTCAGCAGCGCAGCCTTCAGCGGGACCAGAACCGACCGAAACACCAAGGTCAAGAGCAGGAACGACAACAGGATCACCGCGGCGATGAAGAGCGGCAATCGATCCTTCACCTGGTCGCCGATGTCGGCGAAGCTCGCGGTCGAGCCGCCGACATGCGCCCGAGCCGGACTCTCGTGCAACACCCGAGGGAACACGTCGGCGCGCAGACGTTCGATCGTGTCGAGCGTGGCATCGTCCTGCGGTGCTGTGGTGGGAAACGCAAGCAGCGTCGCCACGCCGGCTTCGGCGTTCACGTCAGGGGGTGAAACGGCGGCGATACCTTCGTCGGCCGTGATGGCGTCGAGCAAGGGTTCGACGACGCTCGGCATCGCTGGAGATATCGACGGCGACGACCAGCGGGCCATTGATACCGGGACCGAAGCCCTCGGCCACCATGTCGTAGGCGCGGCGCTCGGTTCGCGTATCGGGCAGCGTGCCCGCGTCGGGGAAGCCCAGGCGAAGGCCAAGGACCGGCGCCGTCAACGCCAGGAGGAAGATCGTGACCCCGATGGCGTAGGGCCAGGCGTTCGTGGACACGTGCTCACCCCAGCGCTGCCAGCCCGAGCCCACTGTGCGACCGTCCCTCGCCTGGTTCCGTCGGATCCCGAGGCGGTTGATCCAGTGCCCGGCAAGACCGAGGAACGCGGGAAGCAAGGTGACCGAGGCGACCACCATGATCAGGACGATGACCGATGTGGCGATGCCGGCCGCGGTCATGAACGGGATGCCGGCGACCGCCAGACCGAGGATCGCGATGACGACGGTGGCGCCCGCGAAGACCACGGCCTGACCGGCGGTCGAGACAGCGCGGCCGACCGATTCTTCGATGGTCAGCCCGCGTGCCAGGTACTCGCGATATCGGGTGACGACGAACAGGGCGTAATCGATACCGACGGCGAGGCCGATCATGCTGGCCATCTGAGGGGCGAAGCTGGGGATGTCGACCAGGTAGGTGATGAGCGACATCGAGCTGATGCCGAGGGCCAGGCCGAAGAGCGCCATCCCGAGGGGAAGGCCCATGGCGATGAGCGATCCGAACGCCAAGAGCAGGATGAAGATCGCGGCGATCAACCCGATCATCTCGCTTCCCGTCGACGCCTCCTCGAACGAAGAGAACAGGTCGCCGCCCATCTCTATCTGCAGGGGCGAGCCCTCTCGGGCCTCGACACCGAACGCCTTGAGGTTGTCCAGGTCGCCCAGGCTCAGTTCCTCCATCACCGGGTACTGGACGCGGATGAGGGCGATCCGACCGTCGGCCGACACCGAGCCGCTCCTCGCGGCCGCCTCAGGACCCTGCGGCCAGCGCACCAGCCGGATCGCTCGTGCCCAACACATTGGGCAGGGTGGCCACCCCAGCCTGAACCTCGGACAGGGCAGCCCGTGCGTCCGCCGACTCGAAGAAGGTCACGCCGTCGTCGAGCGGCGTCATGACCAGCTGTGCGGTCAGTCCGGCCGTCTCCGACTCGGCCGCCGACAGCAGGTCGACCGCTTCCTGAGAATCGAGCCCCGGCACCGTGCCTTCGGCCTCGAGCTCGCGACCGAAGGCGCCGGACGCTGTGATCACGACCACGGAGACGACGAGCCAGGCGCCGATGACCACCCACGGACGACGGGCGGCGAACCGACCCGATCGGTACAGAGCATGCGACACGTTGTCCTCCTCCTCGACTCGGCGATCCTTCGTGCTCATCGTGACGGGACTCAGCGGTTGCCCCATCGGCTACGCGGTCAGACATGAGCTGGCGTTTCGGCTGAGGCGTCGGCCGTACTTTCGGTCGATACGTCGCGCGCTCGGCTTCTCTACGTTGGAGTCGTGCTGCGGAACGCTGTTCTCTCGCTGTGGGACGAGCCCCGCGTGCCGGATCCGCCCACGCGGGTGTGGCGGGACTGGGTGCTCGTCGCCGTCCTGGTGCCGTCGGCGGTGCTCGAAGGGCTCCTCCGCGATGACGTGGTGTGGCGACCTGTCGCGATCGTGCTCGCGCTCGGGCTGCTCATCCCGCTCATGTGGCGACGCACGGAACCCTCTCGCCGCGGTCGCCGCTGCATTCGGCGCCATCATCGTGGTCGATGTCGCCGCGCTCCTCGGTGACGCCGGGCCCGTGGGGCTGGACACCAATGCGTACGTGCTTCTGCTCCCCTATTCGCTCTTCCGCTGGGGGAGCGGTCGTGAGGCCGTGATCGGACTGGCGATCATCCTGGTCGCCGGTGGCCTCGGGATCGCCGGTGAACTACACCGGCGCGGTCGATGCGGTGGTGGGCGGCCTGGTCTTGTTGTTCCCTGCGGCCCTCGGCGCTTCGGTCCGCTACCGCGCTGCCTCCCGGCTCCGGGAGATCGACCAGGTCAAGCTCCTCGAGCGCGAGCAGCTGGCGCGCGAGCTGCACGACACCGTCGCTCACCACGTCTCGGCCATCGTCATCCGGGCTCAGGCCGGGCGCACCCTCGCTGCATCCGACCCCGACGCTGCCGTGGACGCCCTCGAGGTCATCGAGCAGGAGGCATCGCGCACGCTCGCCGAGATGCGCACCATGGTCGGCGCCCTCCGCCAGGGCGAGGAGCCCGACCTCGCCCCGCAACGGGGCGTGGCCGACATCGAGCGGCTCGCCCACAGCGTCGGGGACGCCCCGCATGTGGAGGTGGAGCTGTCGGGAGACCTCGACCATCTCCCGTCATCGGTCGAGGCCGCGATCTATCGACTCGCACAGGAGTCGATCACGAACGCGATGCGACATGCCCGTCACGTGACCCGCGTCAAGGTCTCGGTCGTCGGCGACGACCGATGCGTGCGCCTGACCGTCAGCGACGATGGCGAGTCCAGCTCGTTCAGCGCCGGCTCGTCGTCGGGCTACGGACTCGCGGGCATGACTGAGCGAGCCAAGCTCCTCGGCGGCACCCTCGAGGCCGGTCCGAGCCTGGGCCGCGGATGGACCGTCGATGCCGTGCTGCCCAGGAACGGCACCGCCCCATGACGCATCCGCGTGATCGTCGCTGATGATCAGCACATCATCCGCACCGGGCTCACGATGATCCTCGACGCCCAGCCCGACATCGAGGTGATCGGAGAGGCTGCCGACGGGCGCGAAGCGGTGTCCCTCGCCCGCGAACTGCGCCCGGACGTGTGCCTGTTCGACATCCGCATGCCCGACCTGGACGGCATCGAGGCCACCCGACCAGCTCGCCGGACCCGACGTCGATGACCCGCTCGCCATCGTCGTCATCACCACCTTCGACCTCGACGAGTACGTGCACGGCGCCCTCAAGGCGGGCGCCCGAGGCTTCCTGCTCAAAGACGCCGGACCCGAACTCTTGGTCCAGGCGATCCACGCCGCCGCCAACGGTGACGCCCTCATCGCCCCGAGCGTGACGGCTCGACTCCTCGCCGCATTCTCGGACACACGCATCGGGGCGCCTCCCGCTCAGCCGATCGAGCCGCTGACCGAGCGCGAAGAAGAGGTCCTGATCACGGTGGCCGAGGGTCGAACCAACGCCGAGATCGCCGACGAACTCCACATCAGCCTCAGCACCACCAAGACCCACCTCGCCAGCCTCATGGCCAAGCTCGGCGCCCGGAACCGCGTCGAGATCGCGATCTGGGCCTACGAAACGGGCCGAATCGAGCGCTGACCCCGTCTCGTCAACGAGGGGATCCGGTGGAGGCGCCAGCTCACCCCGGCTGCTCCATGAACATCCAGCGGTGCCCTTCGAGGTCAGCGGCGTTGTAGAGGCGTCCGTAGGGCTCGGTCGCCGGTTCCCGCAGGATCGTGGCCCCAGCGGAACGCGCCCGCTCGCAGTGGGCGTCGACATCGTCGACCGTGACGTGCACCCCGTTCACGACGAACGGCACCTGCGACCATCGCCGCGCGTGTTCGCACTCCTGGGCATGGTGCGCCGGGCTCATGTACTCGTCGCCCGGCCACCCCAGGTACACCAGGGCGCCGTCCAACTCGAGCTCGGCATGACTGACCACGCCGCTGTCGTCGGTGTATCGCTCGCCTACCTCCCGGAAGCCGAATGCCTTGCTCAGCCAGTCGACGGCGCCGGCCACGTCCTCGTAGGACAGCATGGGGATGGCCTGATTCGTCACGTTCGTTCCTCCTTCCTCAAGACCCGGTATTGCAGATGCATCACACCGTTGTGGAATCGGCGCTCGCCGAGCTTGGCCATGGCGGCTCTCCTTCGGTGTATGCCAGTCTTACTCGATGGGCGTGACCCTCTACTACACCGCCACCAGCATCGACGGGTTCATCGCCGACGACCATGACTCTCTCGACTGGCTCTTCCAGGTTCCCGCAGGCGACGATGCCGAGGGACACGAGGAGCGATTCGCTCGCTTCTTCCGGGGCGTCGGTGCGATGGCGATGGGGTCCACGACATACGAATGGGTCGTCGAACACGATCGGCTCCTCGAGCACCCCGAGAAGTGGCGCGGATACTACGGCGACACGCCGTGCTGGGTGTTCTCGCATCGAGAGCTGCCGGTCATCGAAGGGGCCGACCTGCGGTTCGTGCACGGCGACGTAGGACCGATCCACGCGCTCATGGTCGAGGCCGCCGGCGGCGAGAACATCTGGCTCGTCGGAGGCGGGGAGCTCGTCGGACAGTTCGCCGACGAGGGTCTGCTCGACGAGATCCAGCTCAGCGTCGCGCCGGTGATGCTCGGCGCCGGCGCACCGCTGCTGCCGAGGCGCTTGCTCGCCTCGGACCTGAGGTTGGTGGCGGTCGAGCGTGTCGGGCAGTTCGTCGATTCGACGTACCGGATCGCACGCCCGGACTGAGCCGTTCGTGGTCAACTTCCCTCGGCGGTCTCGGGTGAACGTCAAGAAGTAGCCACTCGGATCCTGCGGGCACATCTCGTGCCCCCGCGCGTCGCGATGCGCGAGATCCCACCTGGCGCCTCACCCACTCGAGGCTCTACGCTTCGCGGCGATGTCCACAACGTCGGAAACGGCCGACGCGAGTCCCGAGGACCAGCGGCGCTACTACGAGACCTTGGTCGAGGCGAGTCCGACGGCGATCGTCGCATGCGATCCGCAGTTCATCGTGACGTCGTGGAACCCTGCCGCCGAGCGCTTGTTCGGTTACGCACGGGCGGAGGCGGTGGGACGCCACATCGACGACCTGGTGGGTCGCCACGACGCCATCAGGGACGAGGCGGCGGCGTTGAACGACAGGGTCCTCGAGGGGCCGGTCGAGGTCGTGACCCGCCGCTCCAGGAAGGACGGGAGCCTCGTCGACGTCGCGATCCGTTCCGTGCCGATCACGATCGACGGCCGCCTCGTCGGCGCATTCGCGCTGTACGAGGACGTCGGCGAGCTGGTTCGCCAACGACGGTTCTTCGAGTCGCTCGTTGAGACGAGCCCCACCGCGATCATCATGGTGAACCGCGACGTCGAGGTCACGCTGTGGAACCCGGCTGCCGAGCGCCTCTTCGGCTACTCGGCTGACGAGGCGATCGGCGCGAACCTCGACGAGCTCGTCGCGAAGGATCCGGAGATCCACGCCGAAGCGACCGCGTGGAGCAACGAGGCGTGGGGGACCGAGTCGTTCCGACGCATCGGCCGGCGCACCCGCAAGGACGGGTCGCTTGTCGACGTCGAGATCCTCGCGATCCGTGAGCAGCAGAAGGACGAGCCGAGCGGCTTCTACATCCTGTACCACGACGTCACCGAGCTCGAGCAGACACGCCGCCGACTGGAGGCGCGCGTCGACGAGCAGATGGCCGAGCTCGTGCGCACCGGCGAGCTCGCGCGCTTCCTGCCGCGCCAGGTGGCCGAGGGTCTGCTCGGCGAGGCGAGCTTCGCGCCGAGGAGGAATCGTTCGAGCGTCGCACGCATCACCGTGCTGTTCGCCGACATGGTCGGGTTCACCGATCTCGCGGAGAGCCTGGAGCCCGAGGAGCTCGCGGAGGTGCTGAACGGCTACTCTGCGCGAGATGACGGCGGCGGTCATCGCGTGCGGAGGATCGGTCGACAACCTGATCGGCGATGGGGTCATGGCCGTCTTCGGCGCGCCGAAGGAGATGCCCGAAGCCGAGCAGGCGTGGGCGGCCGTGCAGGCGGCGATGGAGATGCAGCGTCGCTGCCGCGAGCTGGGGACCTCGCTCCGAGAGCGCGGCATCCCCGCCGACCTGAACATCAGGGTCGGCATCAACACCGCGCACTGCACCGTGGGCGTGTTCGGCAGCGAGGTCATGCGCGCGTACATGGCGGTGGGCTTCGCGGTCAACGTCGCGGCTCGGTTGCAGACCGCCGCCGATCCCGGTTCGATCCTCTGCGGCTTCCGCACGTACGCGCTGGTGAAGGACCGCGTCGAGGCAGAGGAGCGTGGCGCGCTCACGGTGAAGGGAGCGGTGCGACCGGTCGAAGCGTGGGAGATCGTCGGCTTGGCGGACTGATCTCACCGATCTTCACCCCCTGCGGGCTCGCTGAGCACGCTCGCGATCGGTCAGCCCGGAGATCGGTCGAACAGCAAGTGCATGATCTGCTGGAGCGGCCAGCGAGCGCCGACCTTGCGCCAGTTACCGTTCGCGAGCACGACGACACCGACTTCGTCGTACGGGTCATAGAACGCGACCGTCGCCACCCCGCTGTCGCCGCCGTTGTGACCGATCAAGGCTCGCCCACGTGAGCGGGTCCGATACCAGAGCAGTCCCTGCCCGTAAGTGGTGTCAGGGATCTGGGAGCGCAGCATCTCCCTCACCGTGTCTCGCTCCAGCACGCGCGTGCCGTTCCACACGCCGCCGTTCATCATCATGCCGAGGTGGCGCGCGATCTGCGGGGCGGTCGTGCGCAAGGCCCCGTCGGGATAGTCGGGATAGCCATACTGGCCGTAAGCCAGGTAGCGGTTGTCGGTCGGCCGACCACCGATACGGCATCGCGACGTCGGCCTCGGGCACGTCGGCCAGGTGCCATCCGGCGCGATCCATGCCGAGCGGCCGGAAGATGTTCGTCTCGCACCAGGCGTCGAAGCCGGCACCGCTGGCCGCTTCCACGAGGAACGCGGCCAGCGCCGCGCCGACGTTCGAGTAGCGGTACCTCGAGCCCGGCTTCGTGTCGTAGAAGTTCGTGCGTCGATAGTCCTCTCCGCCGGGCACGAGGTAGCCCTCGAGGAACATGCCGAGGGGGATCGTGGAGTCGCCCTTGACGTACAGGTCGTCCCAGACCGGCCACCGATCGCGGATGCTCGACGTATGCGTCAGCAGCTGCCTGACGGTGATGACCCGTCTCGGGTGCTCCGGCGTTCGCACCGGCGAACGGCAGGATGTCGTTCACGTCGTCGTCGAGGCCGAACGACGCCCGTTCCACTCCCTGCATGACGGCCGTCGCGATCACGGTCTTCGAGATCGATGCCAGCATGAACAGCGTGCTCGGGCGAACTGGTTCGTCTCCGCCAGAGGTTCGCCTGCCCGTATCCGCGTGCCCAGACGACCTCATCACCCCGGACGATCGCGGCCGACACCCCCGGTAGATTGCCGAGGGCCATGAGGTCGGCGATCTGCCGGTCGAGGTCTCGCCGATTCCGAGCTGGACGGAGACGAGGACGAGCAGGGGCAGCTCCGACTCGAGGGAGTGCCACGGCGCCGGCCGCGACGAAGCCGGTCGCGAGGAACCGTCGGCGGGTCCAAGCGAGTGGCGCGAGCGGTCGTGCGCCCCCGTCGTGTGAGTCGCGATCGGGCACCCGCCGATACTCGCACGAACGAGAGCTGACGCGTTCGTCGGCCGGATCGGACCGGCCTTACGGCGACGGATCGTGACGTCGAGCGTCGGGCCGGGTGGCCTCTTCCAGGAAGCGGCGAACGGCTCGGTTGAATCGCTCTGGCGCCTCGAGGTTGCTCATGTGTCCGACCTCGGGCAGTACCACTAGCTCGGACCCGGGAATGGCGCGATGCATCGCCTCGGCGACGGGCAGCGGCGATCGTGCGTCTTCCTCCCCGTACAGCAACAGGGTCGGTACCTCGATCGTCGGGAGCACATCGCGCAGATCGGCCTCGGCGATCGCGAGCAGCATCTGCTGCACTGCCACGCGGGTGGAAGCCGGCCATCACGGCGACGTAGTCCTCGATCACCTCGGTGGCTCGCCCGGTCTGCCGAACAGTGACGGCACCCATGTCCGGACGAATCCCTCGGGCGCCATCGTCTCGAGGTCGTGCAACGACGACGAGAGACGCTCGGCGACGGTCGCGGCCGGGAGCGAGCCCGCCCACCCGGCGTACGCCGCGGTGAGGATCAGGGTGCGGGGCAGGTCGGGACGGCGGCGATAGAGCTCGAGCGCCAGGGTCGAGCCCCACGGAACAGACCTCAGCGCTCGGCGTCGAAGATGATCCAGAGGCTCGAACCCGTGCCGCGCATCGCCCGGAAGTCGAAGCGAACCACCACGCGTCGCGTCGGCAGTCGGTCGAGCGCGAGGTACCAGTGCACCCAGGCGTGCAGCACCATGCCCGGGTCGAGGTGCTCGGGCGCGAGCTCGATCCATCGCTCACCCCACGTACCCATCGCCGCCATGACGTCGGCGAGGTCGTGGCCCGCCTCGCTCGGCCGATAGATGAAGCCGCGACCGCTCGGATTGGGCGTCGCCTCGATCACGCCGACGCGCTCGAGCTCACGGAGGCGTTTCGTCAGGATGGTGCGCGGGATGCCCGGCGCTCCTTCGGCGATCTCGGTGAAGGTGGTGGAGCCGTGCAGCAGGTTCCGCAGGATGATCGGGGTCCAGCGCTCGGCGAGGATCTCCGACGCCCTCGCGATCGGGCAGTATTGGCCGTAGGTCCGCATCCACGGAGTGTCACTCGCACCGGCGTGCCTTGCTAGTCCACTTTTCGTCCTTCACGAGTGCGAGTCTACGGACGCACGATAGGAGCATCCGATCACCGGAGGTTGCTGATATGGAAGTCGACAGGAATGGCAGGCAGGCGCGCGACCGGTACCTCGCCGCCGAGGCGGCGCTGTGGAGTCACCATGGGCTCGCACCCACCTCGCACACGTTGACGGTTGGCCGCTCGAGGTCGGCGCTCCGGGTCCAGGAAGTGGGGACCGGCGACCCGATCCTGTTCGTGCACGGCACCGGGGGTTCCGGGGCGTACTTCGCGCCCCTTGTCGCGGAGTTGGCCGGGTTCCGCTGCCTCGTGATCGATCGCCCCGGTTGGGCCATGAGCGAGCCGATCGACTACTCCGGTCGCCCTTACGGAGTGATCGTGTCCGAGGTGCTACGCGACACGCTCGATGCGCTCGAGGTCGAGCGCGCTCACGTGGTCGGCGCATCGATCGGTGATCTCTGGGCCTTGCGTTTCGCGATGGCCGAGCCGTCACGTGTGGAGCGGATCGTGCTGCTGGGTGGTGGCCCGATCTCACCGGAGATCACGGTTCCACCGTTCATCAAGCTCTTGCGCTCGCCCGTCGGGAACATCATCGTGCGTGTGCCCGAACGGCCGGGCATGTTCCGCAAGCAGCTCGAGGGCATGGGCCACAGTGTGAGCATCGAGGCCGGTCGCATACCGGAAGCCTTCGTTGACTGGCTCGGGGCGCTCACGCGATTCACCTCCTGGAGTCGTCATGAGCGCGACATGGTGAGGAGCATCGTGGGCCGTCGGGGGTTCGTGCCCGGACTCGTGCCGAGTGAGGCCGAGATCGCGGCGCTCGAGGCGCCGATTCTCATGGTCTACGGCACCGCAGACCCCGTCGGCCGCACCGGGCCATGGGAGCGCTTCGTGGCAGGCATGGCGAACGGCAAGCTCGAGCTCATCGACGACGGCGGCCACCTGGTCTGGCTCGACGATCCTGCCGTAGTGGAGAAGACGGTCCAAGCCTTCCTCGAGTGACTGAGTTCGGCAGCGGTCAGCGGGCTCTGAGCGCTGCCTCGACGTCGTCGAGGTGCTCGCCTCGGTGCGATGCGCGCAGCGCGTAGAGCGGACTGTCCGGGTCACTCGGCCAGAGGCGATCGACGGGCAGGTTCGCCACCCGGGCGTCGGTGTCCTCAGCGATCCGCAGCGACAACTGGGCGAGCTCGAGCGGTGGCACGGCGTGGATCAGCGGGCGCGAGGCATCGTTGATCCAGTCCACGTCCTCCGGCTCGGCGTCGGAGGCCGAGAACGGTTCGCCGCGCTCCATCTTGTCGGCGAGCGAGAGCACACGGGCATCCCAGAACGCGATGTGGCCGAACACGGCGGCGACCGTCCAGTACTCGTTCACCTGAGCGCGGAGCTCGTCTTCGCTCAGGCGTTCGACCAGCGCGCGGAGGCGCTCGCACTCTCGGGAGTTCTCGTCGATGTAGGACCGATCCTCCGACATGTCCCGAAGATACCCCGCGAGGAGGCGGCATGGTCGTCGCGACCGTCACGCGGCAGCCCGGCGACTACTTCGGCTATGCCTGGGAAGCATGAAGGCCCATCGGCCGCTACGGGCGTTCGCCTTTCGCGATCCCGCCGATGATCTCGGCGAGTTCCTGAGGACGCGACCACATCGGCCAATGGCTCGTCGGTAGGTCGACGTAGGCGAGGTGGCGCAGCTCGGTGAGACCACCCAGCCAGGTCTGGCCTTCGGCGGCGGCATCGCGGTAGTCGGCGGACGTGTACGCCGAGGCGATGAGGGTGCTCGGTACGTCGAGCCGCGCGTCGTTCGTGAGCTCGGGCGCGTCGCGAAGCGCGCCTGCCGGCTCGGGCACTGCGCGCGTGCGGAAGGTTGCCAGCTGCTCCTCGCTGAGCCCGTCGAGGTTCTCGTTGGCCGAGAGATCCTCCGCCGACGGCAGGGGGTGCTCGTCACCCTCGATGTCGGCGTCCAACGCGGCGGTCGCGGGACCGGTGTCGACGTAGACCATGTGCGCGATCAGCTCGGGCACACGGTCGGTCGCGCCGTAGCCGGGAACCGCGGCACCACTGTGCACGGCCAGCACGACGGGAGCTCCCGCCGCCTTGACCGCGTCGCAGATCGCATCGACGTGATCGTTCAGGGTGATCGACGATCGGTCGGCATCGACCGACTCGAGGCCGGGCAGCGTCAGCGGGGTGACGTGGTGCCCGTCGGCACGCAGCATCTCGGCGACCTCGTCCCATGCCCACGCGCCCAGCCAGAATCCGGGAACCAGGATGATCGGTGCATTCGTCATCGCTCGACCTTAGGGGCAGGCACCGACAAACGTCCAAGAGGCGCCCCCTCACCGGCCGTTCGGGTCCATAGAGTGGACACGTCCGATCGAGAGGAGGCTGGTGATGTCGACGATTGCCGAGACCGGCACGGTGCCGGTGAATGGCCTCGAGATGTACTACGAGGTCCACGGCGAAGGGCAGCCGCTCGTGCTGCTGCATGGCGCGTTCTCGGCCATCGGCACCTCGTTCGGCGAGCTCCTCCCCGGACTCGCCGAGCACCGTAAGGTCGTCGCGTTCGAGCTCCAGGGGCACGGGCACACGGCTGACATCGACCGCCCGCTGAGTTACGACGCGATGGCCGGCGACGTGGTGGCCGCGATCGAACGACTCGGTCTGGGGCCGGCCGACATCTTCGGCTACAGCATGGGCGCGTTCGTGGCGCTGAATGCTGCCATCCGCTCCCCGCACGTCGTGCGCAAGCTCGTGTTCATGTCGGCGACCTACGCCCTGAGCGGCGTCCACCCCGGCTTGATGGATGGGTTGGGTGAGATGACGCCGGAGATGATGCACGGCTCCGCGTGGCACGACGAATACCTGCGCATCGCCCCGCATCCCGAAGACTTCGCCCAACTGTTCGCCAAGAAGACGCAGATGGACCGTCAGATGAACGACCTGCAGGCCGAGGACATCCAGAAGGTCAAGGCGCCGACGCTGCTGATCATCGGGGACTCCGACCTCGTTCGACCCGAGCATGCGGTGGAGATGTTCAGGTTGCTCGGCGGAGGAGTGTTCGGCGACATGCCGCCCGGGCTCCCGGCGTCGCAACTGGCGGTGCTGCCGGGCACGTCGCACGTGTCCATCGTGTCTCGGGCCGATCTGCTGCTTCCGATCATCACACGGTTCCTCGATGCACCGATGCCCGAAGGCGCTTGATCGACCGCGACGTTTCGAGGTGGCCGACCGGCGGGTCTACGATTCGCCCTCCAGATCGGGGCGAGGACATGTCCGACAGCGCTGACGCGAGTCCCACCCTCGGCTCGTCCGTGCTCGATGCGATCGGGAAGACGCCGCTCGTCGAGCTGTCGCGCATCACCCGCGACCTCGACGGCAGGGTGCTCGCCAAGCTCGACTACCTGAACCCCGGCGGGTCCAAGAAGGACCGCATCGCGCTGCGCATGATCCGCGACGCCGAGGCGAGCGGCGATCTCTCGCCGGGTCAGGCGGTCGTGGAGCTCACGAGTGGAAACACCGGCACGGGGCTGGCGATCGTCTGCGCGGTGACGGGCCACCCGTTCGTCGCGGTGATGAGTGCCGGCAACTCCGAAGAGCGCGCACAGATGATGCGAGCGCTCGGCGCTGAGGTCATCCTCGTCGACCAGCAGGAAGGCTCGAAGGACGGCCATGTCTCGGGCGAGGACCTCGCGCTCGTCGAACAGGTGGCCGCGCGCACCGCGCAGGACCGAGGCGCCTACCGCGCCGACCAGTTCCATCTCGACGGGAATCCCGCCGCGCACGAGGACACGGCGGCGGAGATCTGGGAGCAGACCGGCGGCGAGGTCCACGCCTTCTGCGAGTTCGTCGGCACAGGCGGCACGTTCGCCGGCATGGGCAGGTTCTTCAAGGCGCAGGATCCGTCGATCGCCTGCTACGCCGTCGAGCCCGAAGGTGCGGCGGTCCTCGCAAGCGAGCCGGTGACCGAGCCGGGACACCGCATCCAGGGTGGCGGTTACTCGATGCCCTCTCTTCCGCTGCTCGATGGGGCGTTGGTCGACGGCTACATCCAGGTTCCCGACACCGACGCGATCGACGCAGCTCGGCGCCTCGCCCGCGAGGAAGGGATCTTCGCCGGTTTCTCGTCCGGTGCGGTCGTGAACGCCGCCGAGCGTCTGCTCGCCGGCCCGCAGGCAGGCAAGACGATCGTCATCGTCCTGGCGGACTCAGGCATGAAGTACCTGAGCACCGATCTGTGGGGTGGCACATCGCCGACCCACGAGATGGGGCTCTGAGCCGCGGGCATCATGATCGGCCCTTGAGCCGCTCGATGCCGTCGAGCATCAGGTCGAGCGCGAACTCGAACTCGAATTGGTCGTCGCACCCCGCACCCACCACCGATGCGTCGTCGTGGGAGATCGTCGTGAAGATCTCGTAGATGTACGGGTAGGTGCCGGCCATCGCGCCCCACATCTCCGCATCGATCTCCGGGTCGGAGTCCGACGTGTCGTTGAACAGTTCCTGGGTGAACCCGAACATCCGGCTGCCCATCGCGTGCAGCGCGTGGTGGGTCAGGTCGAGCGAGAAGCCCCCGGTGCGGAGCAGCCCGATCATCGAGTCCATGTAGCCCAACACGACCGGGGTGGGGGTGGCGCGCGACTCCATCACCGTCGACGCCCAGGGGTGGCGGAGGAGCGCGCGGCGTGCCGACAAGATGCGTTCCCGCATCGCGGTCTTCCAGTCGGTGTCGCGACGGGGCGGATCGATCTCGCCGATGACCACGTCGACCAGGCCGTCGAGCAGTTCGTCCTTGTTGGCCACGTGGCGGTAGAGGGCCATCGGCACGACGTCGAGGGCCTGCGCAAGCTTCCGCATGCTGAGCGACTCGATGCCCCCCTCGTCGGCCAGGGCCACGGCCGTGTCCAGCACCCGCTCCCTGGTCAGCGGCACCCGTGTCTGGGCGCCGGCGTCGATCTCGGTGCTCATCCGTTCACCTTCCCACGTTCCGGTTGACAAGTGTACGCCGTACACGTACTCTTCCCGTCAAGTGTACGGCGTACACAAACGTGCGTCACCGATCGACGGAAGTGGAGGGGATCCGGATGAAGGCGATCACACAGGACACCTACGGCTCAACCGACGTCCTGGAGTTCATGGACGTCGAGGCCCCGAAGATCGGGGAGAGCGACGTGCTGGTCGAGGTCAAGGCGGCCGGCGTCGAGATCGGCACATGGCACCTCATGGCCGGCAAGCCGTACCTGCTCCGCATCATGGGCTTCGGGCTGCGCAGGCCCAAGGTCCTCGTGCGAGGACGCGACGTCGCCGGTGTCGTCGAGGCGGTCGGGAAGAACGTGACCCGCTTCGAGCCGGGCGACGAGGTGTTCGGCACCGCCGACGGCTCCTTCGCGGAGTACGCGTCCGCGCCACAAGAACGGCTCGCGCTGAAGCCGGCGAACCTCACGTTCGAGCAGGCGGCCGTCGTCCCGATCTCCGGGGGCACCGCGCTCCAGGGCCTCCGCAAGGGGAACGTGCAGCCCGGGCAGAAGGTCCTGGTCGTCGGCGCGTCGGGCGGCGTGGGCTCGTTCGCGGTGCAGATCGCCACGGCGTTGGGTGCGGAGGTCACCGGTGTGTCCAGCACGGCGAAGATGGACTTCGTCCTGTCGCTCGGCGCGGTCGACGTGATCGATTACACCCACCAGGACTTCGCGGACGGAACGCGGCACTGGGACCTGATCATCGATACCGGGGGACGTCGTTCGCTGTCGGATCTGCGACGCGCACTCACCCCCGAGGGAACGCTCGTGATCATCGGCGGCGAAGGCGGCGGGAACTGGTTCGGTGGCTTCGACCGCAACCTGCGGTCGGGCCTGGCCTCCATGTTCGTCTCGCAGCGCTTGACCATGCTGGCGTCGAAGGAGCGCGGCGAGGACTTCGATGCGTTGCGGGAGCTCATCGAGGCCGGGAAGGTCACACCGGTGATCGACCGCACCTATCCACTGATCGAGGCCCCCGAGGCGATCCGGTACGTCGTGGAAGGTCGCGCCCGCGGCAAGGTCGTCATCACCGTCTGATCGGAAGAAGGAGGAAACGACCGATGAAGGCCATCGCGCAGGATCGGTACGGCTCCGCCGACGTGCTCGAGTTCCGAGACATCGAGGAACCCGTGGTCGGCGAGAACGATGTGCTCGTGCGCGTGCACGCCGCCGGCTGCGGGCCCGACGTCTGGCATCTGATGACCGGCATGCCGTACATGGCCCGTCTCGCGATCGGATTGCGTCGACCGAAGATCGCGGTCCGAGGCTGGGACGTTGCGGGCACGGTCGAGGGGGTCGGCGCGAACGTCACCCGCTTCGAGCCCGGCGACGATGTGATGGGCACCGCCGAGCACGGCTCGTTCGCCGAGCTCGCGGTCACGCCGGCGGACAAGCTGGTCCTGAAGCCGGCCGCGCTCGGCGTCGAGCAGGCCGCGGCTCTGCCGATCTCCGGCATCACCGCCCTGCGTGCCGTGCGTGACGAGGGGAAGGTGGAGCCCGGCCACACCGTGCTCGTCATCGGCGCCTCGGGCGGCGTCGGTTCGCTCGCCGTGCAGATCGCCAAAGGGCTCGGCGCGAAGGTCGCCGGCGTCTGCAGCACGACGAAGATGGACCTGGTCCGCTCGATCGGCGCCGACGACGTGATCGACTACACGCGCGAGGACTTCGCCGATGGGTCGCGGCACTGGGACGTGATCGTCGACACCGCGGGCCGCCGGCCGTTGTCACAGCTCCGCCGTGCCCTCACGCCGAAGGGGACCCTCGTGATCGTCGGCGGTGACGGAGGCGGCCGTTGGACCGGAGGCTTCTTCCGCGGCATGCTCCGGGCTCCCGTGGTGTCGCTGTTCGTGAGTCAGCGGCTCCGCGGACTGGCCACGAAGATCAAGCAGGAGGACCTGGTCACCGTCGCGGAGCTCGTCGAGGCGGGCACCGTCACACCGGTGATCGACCGGACGTACCCGTTGATCGACGCCCCCGACGCGATCCGCTATCTGGAACAGGGCCACGCGGGAGGGAAGATCGTCATCACCGTATAGACGTAAGCGTGCGAGATGCGCTACCAGCCGGAGGAAGTCGCAGACCGAGCGTCCCGGCCGGTGCAATCCGACGCGTTGTCGGTCGTGCCGAACAAGGCTTCCCACTCCGATGCGAACCGTCGGTAGGTGGTGAACAGACAGATCCCAAGGCCCGTATCCCGGGCGAGGGAGATCTCGTCGTCGTCGGCGTACACGCTCGTCGAGCCGAGGCCCGCGCCCGCGTCACACGCCGTCGCGGTCGACCTCGACCGCTGGTCGGCGTCCACCAAACAGAGCGACGGCGCCTCCACGATCAGACCGGTCGGGCTCTCGTCGGCCCCGGTGCCGGAACCGTTGGCGTCCACCCACGCCTGCGCGCCGAAGAGCCCGCTGTCCAGGTCGCCCGCTGCGCGGGTGAGCCCGGTGACCACGGCCCTGGTCGCCGGCCGGACCGCGGGATCGGCGTCTGACCTTCTGCCGGATGTGAGCTGCAGGTCGTCCCCATCGGCCCAAGCCCACAGGTGCGAGGCCCCGTTCGGGCTGGGCTCGAGGCGCGTGAACGGTCCCCAGGTGCCGACCGCGTAGGTGTGACTGCCCGGGTCCGCGCACGACGTCGCGGTTCCCGGCACCGCTTCTGGCACACCGATCGTCTGCCAGCACCATGTGGGATCGCCCTCGGCCCCTTGGTCGTAGCCGATGTCGCGCCAGGTCCAGAGATCCCACGGGTTGCGTTGATCGACGCCGTCGTCGGTGAGTGCTCGAACATCGGAGCCGTCGGGGTCCGCCGAATAGATGTCGAAGTCGCCGTCCCGATCGCTGGCGAACGTCAGCCGGCTGCCAGCCGGTCCCCAGGCCGGATCGGTGTCCACCCCCGGATCGGTGGTGACGCGGACGACGTCGGTGCCCTGCGCGTCGGCCGTGTAGAGGTCGCTATTGCCGCCGACCGTCCGCGTGAAGGCGATCCTGTCGCCGGCGGGCGCCCACGCTGGAGCCGAGCCGTTCTCGAGGAACAGCTCCGGGCGGCCCCGCTTGAGGTTCAACGTGTACAGGTCCGAGCCGCCGGGGCCGGACCTGACGAACACGATCGAGGCACCTCGGGGGACCCAGGCAGGTTCGGTGTCGTCCTTGCGGCTGGACGTGATCCGCTCGAGCCTCGACCCATCCGCTCGGACCGACCACAGGTCGGCACCGCCGTCACCGATGCGGGTGAAGACGATCGGGCCGAGTTGGTGCCAAGCCGACGCATCCACGGCGGCGCCCGTCGGAGGTCGCGAGAGCGGGGGCGGCGAAGGGCTCGCCTCGGCGACCGTGGACAGGGCCAGCAACGCGACGATCGCGGGCACCGCTCGCTTCATGCAGTGATCGTCGGATGCATCGGTGAGGGAACTGAAGGAGCTGGCTACCGTTTCGCCGGCAGCGACCGTGCGTACCCCACGCCGAGGCGCACCCACTTCTCGAGCTGACGCTTCGTGCGGACGGCCTCGGTGTCCACCCGCAGCCAGCCCTGCATCTGGCGGCCGCGCATCTCCATGAGCCGTACGCCCGTCGACCTGAGCAGGTCGTCGGAGCTCTCCGGGTCGGCGCGCACCAACAGGCCGCCCTGACCGCTGGCGGCGACGGCCATGTTCCCGCCGATGAGGAACGCGAGCCCGCCGAACATCTTCTTCTCGGTCAGGCCGGCTTCTCCTTCGAGTAGCGCTCGGATACGGTCGGCGAGTTGCTCGTCGTACGCCACGGACCCGATGCTATGCCTGCCCGCGACGGTGTGACATCGAGCGAAGGAGCGGATCGATGGACCAACCAACCGCTGAGGACGCGCTGCGCCGGCTCGAGCCGCTGGTCGGCGAGTGGACCTTCGAGGCGACGTGGCCCAACGGAGAGACGTGGCCCGGCGGCGGACGGGTCACCGTCGAGTGGCACGACTCCGGGGCGCACCTGATCCAGCGTGGGACGGTCGAGCTTCCGGAGGCGCCCGACAACGTCTCGATCATCGGCTGCGACGCGGCCAACGGGACCTATTTCCAGCTGTACTCCGATGAGCGCGGCGTCTGCCGCGTCTACGAGATGAGCATCGGCGACGGCGGATGGAAGCTCTGGCGTGAAGGCGAGCCGTTCGCCCAACGCTTCACCGGGACCTTCAGCGACGACGGGAACACGATCGTCGGACGCTGGGAGATCGCCG